>JAUHZC010000011.1 GCA_030425805.1 Alphaproteobacteria bacterium
GTAACGCTACTGAGAAAAGAAAGCGTGCACAAGCCATTTTGCGGGGCCTCTGAAAGTCGGTAGTTGCCTTGGAAAAATTGCTCTTTGCATGATTTGAAAGCAAAGTGATATACTCAAGATGCAGCGTTTGTCGTAAACCTGAGATTGATTATGAAGCACCAGATACTGATAGAGCCTTCCATCCTAGCGGCCGACTTTGGGTGCTTGGCAAAGGAAGCAAAGAGAATCGCAGACGCTGGAGCAGATGCTATTCATTTTGACATCATGGATGGACATTTTGTCCCTAATTTGAGCCTTAGTGCAAAGTCCCTTGCTGCAGTAAACCGCGCAACCGATATTTTTTTGGACGTCCACATCATGATATACAATCCATTTAACTACGTCGAGCAGCTGGTGGAAAGTGGGGCAGATCGGATCACCTTTCATTTTGAGGCAACCGAGGATGTAGAAGAAACATTAGAATACATCCGTAAGTGTGGTGTGGAAGCAGGTTTAGCTTTTCGCCCGGAGACCTCTGCTTCTTTTGTCCCGAAATTTCTTGACAAATGCGACCTTATGCTTTTCATGACAGTCAATCCAGGATTTGGAGGGCAGGCATTTTTGCCTGAGGTCTTAGAGAAAGTGGGACTTGCTAGGCAAATGTGCTGCGAAGTGGATAAGCAAAGGAGAAAAGAAGGGAGGGGCGCTTTTCACATACAGGTCGACGGCGGAATTGATGATAAAACCGCTGCTCTTAGCATACAAGCCGGGGCCAATGTGCTTGTTTCTGGGACCTATCTTCTAGATCCTGCCGCTGATATGAAAAATCGAATTGTCCAATTGCGAGGCGCATGAAAAAAGTTGTTACAATTGGCGGCGGAACAGGGAATTTTGCGGTCTTAAGAGGGCTAAAGAAATACAGCGTGGATATCAGCGCCATTGTCTCTATGGCCGATGATGGGGGCAGCACGGGAATACTGCGTGACGATTTGGGAGTGTTGCCCCCAGGAGATGTCAGGCAGTGCTTAGTAGCGCTTTCTAACTCTTCTCGGCTAATGCGTAGCCTGATGAATTACCGCTTTGAAAACGGAGGACTTGGGGGGCATAGCTTTGGGAATCTTTTCCTCTCTGCTTTGGAAAAGGTAACGGGGAGCTTTGAAAAAGCGGTGGAGGAAGTAGGAAGAGTTTTGTACATCCGCGGTAAAGTGATCCCCGTGACAACGCATCAGGTACGATTAAAAATGATTTTAGAAAATGGGACCGTCTTGGACGGGGAAAAAAATGTTTATCTTTCTGACCAAATTGACCAGGGATATAAGCAGATCTACCTCGATCCCCATCCTAAGGCAAATCCTCAAGCGCTTGAAGAGATCCGGTTGGCTGATGTCATTATTTTGGGGCCAGGAGGTCTTTACACTTCGGTAATTCCTAACCTATTGGTCGAGGGTGTGCGCCAGGCGCTCGAAGCAAGTCAGGCAAGGAAAGTCTTTATCATTAATTTGATGAACCGAAAAGGGCAAACAACAGGTTTTAAAGCTAGCGACTATGTGAGGGAACTCTCCCGTTTTGCTGCTATAGATACTTTTGACCATATTATCGTCAATACGCAAAAACCCAATTCTGAGCTGATTGCTCGGTATGCTCAAG
>JAUHZC010000012.1 GCA_030425805.1 Alphaproteobacteria bacterium
TGAGCATGGCCGCAAGTTAGCTGAGGGCACACGTGAAGAGCTCCTAGCGACCTGCAAGCCCTTCAGGCTCCTCTGGGAAACCCATTTCCGCCGCCTTGAACCAGTAAGTGTGTAGAAATTTGCTCTGGTGCAAAAAAGCTGCATGTAGCCATACGGTCTCCTTTTGTCCTTTCCAATTTTAAGCAGCAATTCCAAAAAGTTCCTCTATAAATTGAACTTGAGAGCTGGCGCTTTGATATCCCGGCTTCTTAACCTGTCCTTTACGAATCATGTGCATTGCTTCGTAACCAGCAATGGTTGCTTTAGCCGTTTCAAATGATTGCAGCCATTGGCAGTATGCAATTCGCCTTTTTACAAATCGATGGTCTTGTTCAACGCGGTTGTTGAGGTATTTTGTTTGGCGAAGCGTAACATCTTCGGAAAAGATTTTGGTTTGTTTGCATGTTTCAAACGCTGGAGGATACGCAGCGTTTTTATCCGCATTGACGACGCGTGGTTGGAAGCAGTGTTCATTGTCTAATACCTTCCTAAAAAACTTAGCCGCCGCCTCTTGATCGCGTGTTTCACTCAACATCCAGTCGAGGGTGTCTCCTTTGGAGTCAACAGCCCTATATAAGTAGCGCCACTGACCTTTAATTTTGATGTACGTCTCGTCAACTTTCCAAGAGTCATTAGTCACTTTCAAATGTCGTTTGACTCGTTTTTCGATTTCAGGGGCATATTGATGAACCCAGCGCATAAGCGTTGTATGACTCGCAGATAATCCGCGCTCTTCCATCATTAACACCAGATCTCTGTAAGAGAGTGCAAACTGGCAATACCATCTGACAGCCCACAGAATAATTTCGTGAGAAAAATGTTTCCATTTAAATGCATCGCTTCCCGCATTGAATGAATTGTCAGGTTGAACTGAAGCCATTTTGAACCTCTTCGTGAAAATTTTTATCAAAATAGTACTTCATGCGGCCTTTTTGCACCAGAACCCTCAATGTGGGTTTAGAGCCTTCTTCTCGTAGGCACTGGCTTCTTCGTTTCTCTCTAACTTTTTCAGGCACTCTGCTAAATTCCCGTAAACAGCAGTCACATGAGGGTGTGTTTCTTGAAAAATGGCTTCAAGGATTGCCCGTGCCTGCTCAAGGTGCCATAACGCCTCCTCGTGGCGGCCAACTTCTCCCAATGTGCTTCCTACGTTGTTATAGCTCGTCGCTACATCCGGATGCTTTTCACCCAGCACCTCTTTCCTCAGCTCCAGCGCTTTTATCTTATACTCCAACGCCTCCTCGTGGCGGCCAACTTCTCCCAATGTGCTTCCTACGTTGTTATAGCTCGTCGCTACAGACGGATGCTTTTCACCCAGCACCTCTTTAAAAAGCTCC
>JAUHZC010000004.1 GCA_030425805.1 Alphaproteobacteria bacterium
TAGAGAAGCATTTTGGTCAGAAGTTTGATCGCCAGAATCCCCCAACGCCTGGTAAGAATGCTGAGCCTGATCCAGCTGAGTGGGACGGCGACGCAGTGCCCCAGGCTGCCTAGCTGACAGCTTCTTCCGCTCTCCAAAACACCAAAAAGCGCCAAGGCGCCAACCCTTGTTTTTACGCAAAAATCGCAATTTTTGACACTTTTTCACCCTTTTTCATCCATTTTTGATCAAAAACCGACAATTTTGAATTTCTGGATCAAATGACTTCCCCAAAGATGAATTTCTCCCTCCAAAGGGGCATGATTTTGATCTCATAAAGCCCAAAATCCTCCCTCAAAGCTCTCCCTTTTTTTTCTGCATTTTTTTATTTTATGGAAAAGTCATGCGCTCCCATCGTCATTGCGAGGAGCTTCTCCCCTCATTGTCATTGCGAGAAGCGGAGCGACGAAGCAATCCAAACATCTTATGGATCGCCACGCCCTTTCGGGCTCGCGATGACGGTAGAAAGAAGGCAGGGCTCATGATGACGGTAAGAAAAGTCATTCCGGGCCCCGACCCGGAATCTACTCACTCTTCAACGTGTATGAGCTCAACCCGGACAGGTTTATCATAGATTTGTTTGAGGAGCGCCCCATAGACTTTGACCTGGTCTTGCCATTGGGTGGGGGAGGGGGTGCCTGTTTTAAACTCAATCCCAATAACCTCATCAGGTTTTACGATCAGGCGGTCTATGCGGGCAAGATAGCGCTTGCCTGCAATAACTCCACAGAGTGGTACTTCGGATTGACCTTCTTCCCAAAGCCACTGATGCTGAGGATCTGCAAGAAACTTCTCCACCATGGATCGGGTGGTATGAATCATTTCAGAACCTAACTCTTTCTCGAATCCTGCACAAATGCTTGTAAAATTCTGCTCCCCTGCATGGGGATAATCCTGTAGCAAAAGGTGAGTGAGTTGCCCTCTTAGCTTTGCCACACCAGTGGAGTCCTTGGCTTCTCCTGATTCCGGAAGGTGAGCTCGATGCCAGGGTACGGAAGCTGTCTCCTTAAGAGCAAGGGGATTGGAAACCCAAGCCAACGGAGTCCCCTGAGATTCTGGCAGGTGCATCGAAGTTTGAAGGGGGCGAACATTACCTTCCGCTTGACCCATCTGAAGAGGAAGATCCTCGGGCTCTCCCAAGGCTTTCATAAGTTTTGGATACCAACTCTCTGCAGCAGGGGCTCGGGCCCCAGAAAATCCTGTGATGATGAGATGGTCTACAGCCCGGGTCATGGCTACGTAGAGAAGACGATGTGATTCTGCAATCTCCTCGTTCCGGGCTTTTTGAACCCAGGCGGCCAGAGATTCGGGGCGTTGGTCTTTTGTAGGGAGAATCCATGGAGCTCCTTCTCCTTCTGGCCAGAAAGCTCCCTTCAAAGGTTGTGGGCCGCGGGTTGTATCTGCAAGGATCACAATAGGAGCTTGAAGCCCCTTCGCCCCATGAATGGTCGTGCAGGTGATCGCTGCTTCTGTTCGGGAAGCGAGTGCTTTTTGAGCTTGGGATTGTTGATCAATCCACCATAGGAGCTGGGAAAGACTTAGTGCGGCTTCGGGAGGCGCCGTTTCCGCAAGTCCGAGGAGGAGGTAAAAGCCTGCCCGGTATTTCTCCAAAAAGGCAGGAGCTACCCCCAAAACCTTGAGCCCTTCCCACACTTTCATAAAGAAGGTCGTGGGGCGTTCTTTCCGGGCAACTTGTGTGACTTCAGCAAAAAAGGGCTTCCAGGGGGTATCCTGGAAAGTTCTAGAAAGAGGAGGCTTTGCTGAAAGCAGAGCCTTAACCTGTGGCAGGGAGAGATTGAGGAGTGGTGTTTCCCGACAGAGGAAATACAGATCTTGGGAAAGTGGAGGGCGTGTGAGGCTGCGCCCTAGAGCCATGATCCATTGCACTAAAGGATTCTTCTGAAGCCACTGACGATCTTCTTCCTTCACGGGAAGCCCAATGGACTTGAGGGCTTGTTTGACCCGGGGCATCCAAGGATCACGGGCCCGGAAAAGAATCATGACGTCTTCAGGCTGTGCAGCCCGGTTCTCTGAGAAGATCCAGTGGGAGGCCAAGGTCTTTTGCACAAATCGGGCAAAGTCTAAAGCTTGTGCTTCTGGGATTTCCTCCTCCGGAAGTTCAGGATCCTGGGGAATCAGGGGGTGGAGTTGAAAGCTTCCTTCTCGATTCTCATGAAAGGGTCTGTGGTGCAGATGGGGTGAAGCCAGACCTACCCCAAGAGTTGGATCCTGGAAAGCTTGATCTACAGCTTGAAGAACAGCCGGGGCACAACGGAAGGAAAGGTCCAAATCTACACTCTCAAAAGGAGCTTGCTGTGCCTTTGCTTCTTGCTCTAGGTTTTGGGCTGTTTCCATGAAGAGGTGGGGTTTCGCCCCCTGAAAGCCATAGATTGACTGCTTTTTATCCCCAACGACAAAAGCAGTCTGGGGAGAGGACATAGCCTCACGAGACGTTTCAAAGAACGGTTGCCAGAGAATTTGGACGATGCGCCACTGGAGGGGACTCATGTCCTGAGCTTCATCAACCAAGATATGCTGAATTTGACTGCCAAGCTTGTAGGAAATCCAAGGCATAATCTCAGATTGTGTCAGAAGGTTGAGGCCTTCACCAATCAGGTCCTCATAGTCCATAACCCGGGCCTGTTGCTTGAGCTCTGTGTAGTGCGTGAAGAAGAACTGGAGGAGGGAACAAAAGTGATTCTGCAGATCCTGTGCCTCTTTGAGGAGTCGGCTTTCGCGCCACCGAAGAAGGGCATCAGTCTCAGCTTCCTGGAAATCTTCCAGGTCGGGACAGGCTTGGTAAACCGACTTTGTGCAAAGGCGTTGGCGAGGGGTACCATCTTTCTTCAGGAAAAGATCAAGGTAAGCAGATGAAGGCTCCCCTCCCTGACGATCAGAAGCCGTTTCTTGAAGGATTTGTGCCTTCCCTTGGTCCGCTTCAGAGCCTTCTCCCAAAGACTGTGTGAACTTTTGAACAAGGTCCTTATCAAGAGGGGGGAGATCAATAGCAGGAGGGGTGGAAGAGGCCGCAAAGTCCATAAGCTTTTGCCGTTCCTCAAATTTCAAGGTGCCTGCAAATTGAAGGAAAGCCTCAGGAGAGAGGACCTTAAAGACAGGATTTAACTGGTCTTTGGTTTCAGGGGTAAGCAGAAGACGTTCAAAAGCTTCCAGGAGAAGATCTTGCTGTTGCCCCTCATCAGCAAGGCTGATATCGGGGGCGAGTCCTGACTCCAGAGGAAACTGAGAAAGAAGGCTTTGGCAGAAGCTATGCAGCGTTTGAATGCGTAGGCGATGGCCTTGGCTGAGAAGCTTTTCATAAAGACTACGAGCCAATGCGAGAGTTTCGGGCGTGACGGGGCAACCTAAGGTTTTGAGAGCCTCTTCAAGCTCTTCAAGGGAAAGCATGAGGAAGTGTTTCGATTGAGAAAGGAGTCGCTCCTGCATTTCTGTAGCAGCAGCCGTGGTAAAGGTAATACACAGGAGACTCTCAAGAGGAACCCCCTGGAGGAAAAGGCGCAAACACCGGTCCACTAGAACTTTAGTCTTCCCAGATCCTGCAGACGCATTCACAAAGACATGGGCTGTGGGGTTTGAGGCTTGCTGTTGGAGGTGTGTGATATGAGGATGTGTCATGAAACAGCCTCCTGTCGTTGGAGCTGGGTGGTTCTCAAAGACAAAATCTCATCAATGAGTTCCTGGACCTGGGCCACAACAGTTTCAAGATGAAAATCACCTCTTTCCATTTTGGTAAAGGCCCCTCCAGCCTGCTTGGGTTTCATGCCAATGTAGTAGAGGTTTTGTGCAATACCGTCCACACCTTCCAGGGATTTTTGGGAAAGCATATGGGCCCCGAAGCTGAGCTGGAAAGCTTCTCCCTTTTGAATTTGGCGGGGTGTAGGGAGAGTACCAGTTTTATAGTCAATCAGGCGATGAGCTCCGTTGGGAAGACGATCAATTCGATCAAATCGAGCTGTCACATCCACACCGTTCAGGGCAATCTTGCCGGGCACTTCTGTAAAGATCTTCTGGGGCTTGGGCAGGCTTGCATGAAAATGGCAAAGCCAGTGAAGGGCTTCTTCTCCCTGTTCTCGCCAGAGACCATGAATGAGGGGGTGATGGGGCGTCTTTTGGAGAAAGCGGTGATATATTTGCTGGCTTTCCTGAAACCCTTGGTCCGGGTCATACCAGTGCGTAAGCAAGGTGGGAGCTGCTTGTTCCATAAAGCTATGAAGCAGAATCCCCCAGTCCTGGCTTGTTGGGGGAGCAAGGGCAACTTTGTCTCTCAGTCCGAGCCATATGGCTTCTCGAGAGGTAAATCCCTTGGCATAGGCTTCTAATTGGGTGAGAGCAATGGAAACAGGAGGATCCAGAGGTGCTTCTAGCAAAGAAAGTATTGCGGGAGCTGTGGCATGTATAGGGCGTGCAGGAAATTCGACATCTAGGGAGACATCCTGGATTTCTGCTAGGGTTTTAAGTCGCTGAATAAATCGGGAAGGCTGAGTAGATTGACCAAAGCTTTGCTGAGAGCGAGTGAGGTAGACGCGGTTTGCTTGAAGGTTACAGAGGAAATCATGGGCCATGAGTTGACAGAGTGATTCAGGTTGAGACAATCCATGAGCTTCTGCTAAGGGCGTTGGGACCCAAGGATTCACATTGCCAAAGCGTGGCCAAATACCCTCATTAAGCCCGGCCAAAATCATGACATCTGTAGGGATCATACGGGCTTCACGTGTGTCGAGGATGAGCAAGCGGGGGTGCTGGTCTTTGACGGGACGGACGTGAATACTATCAAGGTAATGGGTCAAGAAGCTCTGATAACCGCCGGGACCCAGGGTAGGCATTAGATCACGAAAACCTTGAAGGCTTTCTAGAATCTCTTCAAAGGTCTGAAACATCTGGAGATCATCCGGATCCGTGGAGCCTTTATTGTAAGGGGAAGCCAGTCCTGTAAAGTGTGTCAGTAGGGTTAAGAGGCGCTTCAGATAAGCATCCCAACTTTGGGAAGAAGAGGCTGCAAAAAGAGGAGTAAGCTTTTCCCGGAAATGGTCTGGAAGGCGTTTCAGGAGAGATTGCCAGCTTTGAGGACGATGGATAAAGAGTTTATGGAGCTGCTCAGAGAGGGGAGTGATCTCTTCGGCTAATTTGGTGAGAGGAGATTGCAGCAGGTCCAGCAAGGAAAGATCTACTTTTGGAGCATCCATCAGGTGCATCAAGAGTTTGAGATACCGCCCGAGCTTGGTCTGAGAAAAAGGCGTCCCCAGAGAATAGTCTGGTGCTATACCCTCTGCCTCCAGACTGAGACGAAGTTGTCGCATCAGTTGATCATCAGGACACACAACGACAACTTGAGGTTTTTCAGGGTGTGAGAGATGGTGACACACAAGAGTTGTGAGAGCTTGAATCTCTTCCTCTTCTGTAGGAGCTTCGAAGAGCTTAATGCGTTGGAGCCTCTCCTGAAGTTGGGAAGAAGGTGTTGTTTTCGCAAGATCAAAAAGCGCCTTTGAAAATGGATCATCGCTCAGGGCTTCCGGCTGCGTTTCAAGATTTAGGCGTTTTAGCGTCTTGTAGGGAAACATACTTGGATGATCTGCAGAAAGATGAGGGGAAAGTGTTTTATAAAGCCATAGCTCTCCCTTCGGATGGTCTTGAAGAGCTTTCATGAGGGGGTGAGTAATTGTCTGACTCCCCGTGGATCCTGCGAGAATGAGGGTTTTATCTTGAAGGCGAGAACTCTGAATATGTGTCACAAGAGCCTGCATTAAGCGATACTGATAGATACCTCGATCCTCCAGGCCTAGATCTTCAAGGAGAGGTGGCCAGGTAGCTTGAAGTTGTTTGAGGAAGTTTTGGGATTGCTGCCAGTAAGTCCCAAAGTGGGAAAGATCCTCAGTTATGAGATTCTCAAGGGTTTTTCCTTGATGGGCAAGGCTATCCATCAGGTCTGCAAGTTCTTTGGCGAGTTTGAAGCCAGCTCCTAGACTAAGGTCTTCATAAAATCCCTTTGTCAAAAGCTGTGCGAGGAGGAGCCGGCGCAGGTCACTTTTAATCGGAGGCGGAAAAAGGGCCTGCTGGTCTGGAGGAAGAAGGGCCTTGAGCTGCTCGAAATCCCCGAGAGGAATGAGGGTAGGGAGGAAGGTTGCAGGTTTTTCCTGGATCAATTGCCCCATGACATGCTTCACTGTGCGCTGCGTGGGGAGGAAGATCACCATATCCTGTGCAAGCCTTTCAGGTTGCGGGTGATCTTTAATGCACGACACAAGGGTTTTCAGAAGGGGTGCGCCAGGATCAAAGAATCGCACCTTACCCACGAAAAGCCTCCTCAAGAGAGGTTTGTAAATCAGAACAAAGGGAAGATTCTGCCTCAATTTTAAGGTGACGGGTGGCACCTTCTTGATCTGGTGCCAGTGTTAGCCAGAGAGTTTGAGAAGGCAGATATCCTTCACCTTTCTCCGGCCATTCAATCAGAGCCGTTGCACCAAAGGCGTCTTCCAAGGAAAGTTCCCAAACTTCTTCTGGGGTTTCTAAACGGTAGAAATCATAGTGAAACAATTGCCCTTTAGGCCCCTCATAGGTCTGAAGGAGCGTGTATGTTGGGCTTGGGACTGTGGTTTGCGGATCTTCGGTAAAGGCGCGAATGTAGGCCCTTGCAAAAGTCGTTTTGCCTGCGCCTAAATTACCTCTCAAGCAAAGTGTAACTGGGCTCAGGAGACACTGAGAGAGAGCCTCTGCAGTCTTGCAAAGGTCTGTCTCTGTCAGGTCTGGAAGGGTGATAAGTGTTTTCACTCAACCCCCTCAAGAATTACCATGGCTGTTGCAATGTGATCTGTATCAGAAAGGCTTATCCATGTGCAAAGCTTGGAAGATTTGGTCAGTAAAGATTTTGCTTGTTCCAAGCATCCCCCGGTGAGTGAAAGCAGGGGACGGCCAAGCTCATTGTTTGAAATCTCTATGTCTTGCCAGGAAAGTCCTTCTCGAAGACCTGTGCCCAAGGCTTTAAGCGTTGCCTCTTTAGCTGCAAACCGTTTTGCTAGGAAAGCTGGTTTTTTCGGGCTACTTTCAAAGGTTTTCTGCTCGGAAGCCGTGAGGATTTTTGCTACAAAAGCCTCTTCAGATTTTTCAATAATTTTCTCAATTCGAGAAATATCAAGACTATCGCAACCAATTCCGATTATCATGTCACTTACACACAGTTATCTATAGAGGTTTTACCATGAATGAGGTCCGTTTGTCCTGGGAGAAAATCCATGAGGATAGTAGCGCGCTTATCAAAAAGCTCCACTCTCGGAGTCATCAATTTGAAGGTATCATTGCCGTAACCCGCGGTGGAATGGTGCCTGGTACTCTGGTTGCGTACGGGCTTAATCTTTCTCTTGTCGAAACTATCGGAGTGACCAGCTATGATGATAATACGGCAAAAGAAGAAGTGACATTGCTCAAATCTCCTACCCTCCAAGGCACAGGCAAAGGATGGCTTGTCGTTGATGATTTGGTTGATTCTGGACGTACTTTTGAATTTGTCCGTGGGATTTACCCTGATGCGACTTATGCCTGTCTCTATGCAAAACCTCTAGGGATTGGAACGACAGACTACTATGTGGAAGATACACCCCAGGATGCTTGGATTGTTTTTCCTTGGGAAGAGTCGTCAGATTAGGCCCACTTCGAAACAAAGTTCTTCGCATCGTCAGGAGGGCATTGAAGGGCACTAATCACTTCAAGGGGATCATCGACAATGGAAAACATTTTCAGATCTTCCTCTCGAGCAAATCTCTCTTTGATAAGATGCGGAATCAAGCCTTTCAGGAGATGTTCCCAGTATTTGTCAAAGTTAAGGAAGACGATGTGTTTCTTGTGAAGACCAATTTGGCGCCAGGTCATCAGCTCAAAAGCTTCGTCAAGAGTGCCAAATCCTCCGGGGAGGACGATAAAGGCATCAGAAATGTCAAACATTTTGAGTTTGCGCTCATGCATGGATTCCACAACAGTGAGCTCTGTTAGTCCATGGTGGCTTGTTTCAATTTTGTCTAAGAAGGATGTAATGATTCCTTTGACTTGGCCCCCAGCTTCCATGGCTGCGTTTGCTGTAATCCCCATGAGTCCCCTGGCTCCGCCACCGTAAACCATTGTTAGGCCTTGCTTGGCAATTTCTTCGCCGACCGTTTTTGCTATGTCTTTATATTTTTGATCTACGTTATCGGAAGAACCACAATAGACACAAACGGACTTGATTTGGGACACTGAATCACCTCGTATTTTAATAGGTTGGATATTGATTATACCCATGTCTTCTCTCTTATGAAGAGGTTTTCTTCATTTTTGATGATGTCTTTGCAAAAAACTTCCGTGGCCCGGCAACCCACATAGAGGCTGCACAGTTTGTATAAAGAATACTCAGGCTTCTAAATGGGTCAATGATTGGGTCAACTGCATATAAGAGAGGTATCACAGCAGCTAGGGGGAGCCCAAGCGGATCCAAAACAAGAGCGAGCATTGGAATGGTTAAGATACCTGTCACGCCAGAAGTTGTGATGCCAGCAAGAACACACCCTACGACAATGAGTAAGTAATCATTTGCGCCAAGGGGAATTTGGTAGATTTGAGAAATGAAAATAGTGATAAAGGCAAAGTAGGCCGTATTCCCGTAGCGACAAAGACTTACGCCAAGAGGGGTCGCAAGATCAATTACAATGGGAGTTGCTTTTAGCTTCTCTTTCATTTTCTCCATTGCCGAAGGCATGCCCACAAGGCTATTGCGTGTAGAGAGGACAATCAGGATCGCTTCTTCTAAAGCTGAGATAGAGCGAAAATATCCTAAGTCAGACTTGAGCCAAATAATAATGCTACTTAGGACTAAGATCGACATAAACATGATGATGGCGGTAACAACAAACTTAATCATTGAGTTAAAGATGTGGGGGTCAACTGCGCTTATTTGAGTTGCCATGAGGAAGAAAATACCAATTGGGAGAAGGGTAACAATGGTATTCATAATTTGCTGCAACATCTTTTGGATAGACTCAAGTCCTCGTGACATGTTTGCCGAGTTTGTCGCACGGCTGTGGATTCCCATCGCAATTCCAAAGATCAGAGCAAATGTAATGATCTGAAGGATTTTTCCTTCCGCAAGCGAAGAAAAAATATTGTTTGGGAGTGCATCTGTGAAAAAGCTTGTGATGTTCTGCCCTGAAACGCCTCCAAGGGGCTCATCTAGGCCCACTTCTTTTGCGGGTGTAAAGCCTGTGGCTTGGAGGATGTCAGAGATTTGTTCTTGGTCAATGTTCCCAGGTTTCATCATATGTGCTGAAAAAACACCTGCAACACTCGTCAGAACAAGAAAAGCAATAAAAGTTAAAGTGATTTTCCCTACATGGATATCTTTGACCTTTTGTGTAAAAAATTTTGAGACGCTGAGCGAAATAATCGCAAAAATGAGGGGTATTACGCTCATTTTCAAGGCAGAAAGATACATTTCACCCCATGGCCTTGCCGTTTCTCCAAAACTTGTATCATAGTATCCTGCAAGCCCACCTAAGGCAGCAGAGAGTATAACAACGAGAGGGTGCTTTAAAAGAGAAATGAGTTTATTCATAGATAATTACTTTGGCCATTATTTTTCAGTCTAAACTTTAAAAGTTTAAAAAAAACTTAATAAAATTTTTCAAAAATTAAGAGTTCTTTAGCCTTTTTTTCTCAATATAAAAGAATGGGATTAGGTGAAATTCATGAAGTTGGTTCAAAAAATTTTTCTGTTTATATTTTTAGCATCCGCTGTAATTGTGGAAGGGGCTGTTGCAAAGCCTGTGCCTGATGCGCCAGGGATTGCAAAGATCAAGAAACGGGGTGTGTTGCGTGTTGCTCTGCCTGGGTTTGAAATTCCCCCCTTCATTATGACAGATGGAGACAAGCTCGTTGGACTTGAGGTGGAGTATGCAAGAGAAATTGCAGAACAGCTTGGTGTGCGTGTTGAATTTAATCGTACAGCTCAAACCTTCAATGGTGTTGTAGAAGTTGTCGCGCGAGGTGAAGCAGATATGGCTTTTTCAAAACTGAGTTTTACGCCAGCACGGGCACAAAAGGTGTTTTATACTCGGCCTTATTGTATTTTGAAGAAAGCCTTGATGATTAATCGTTTGCGGCATGCTGAGGTTTTGTCCAAGCGGGAGGCAAATACCCTAAGTGAACTTCTAAATCATGAGAGCGTCCAGATTGCTGTTATTGGAAACTCTTCTTATGAAGGTTTTATGAAACAACTTTTCCCAAAGGCCCAACTTGTGGGAAAAAAGCAATGGCTTCCAGATATTTGGCAGGCTGTTTCTTCTCGTAAATCCCCTGTCCTAGCGGCAGCACGAGATGATCTTGAGATTGGAAAGCTTCTACGTTTCTTTCCCGAGGCGAATCTTGAGATTGAGGCTGTTTTCCTGAAAGGTCAAGAAGATCCCATTCGAGGGGTTGTAGATCCAAACAATGTCCATCTCAAAGATTTTGTAGATAACTTCCTTGGAAACAAAAAGGTATACAGTGCTACAGGCATTTTGGATCTCTATAAAGACTTTTTCCAGAAATACGAATCTGACTTCCGAGAAAAAGCACAGGGATAAGAGATGTTAAATCTATCCAAAATTCGCAGCAGAAAGCTACAGTTTGATATTCTAGGAGGTTTTTTTGCTCTCCTCATTATCACAATGGTTGCTGTAATTGGATATCTCTCATGGGCAAATCACAAAGCTGTGATGCGATTTTCTGAACGATTGATTGAGCGTATTTCACAGAACTCAATTGAGCGCACAATTGATTTTTTTGATGAAGTTGAAGATATTACAGTTCAGAGCACGCTTGCAATTAATGCAGAAGGTGAGGTCAAGTTTGAGAACCGGAACCTTGTTAACTACATGCTTGGTGTTTTAAAAACCTATAATCAGGTTTCATTGATGTACGCAGCGACTGAGGGAGGGATCTTTCTTCAGGCAGTGCGTCTGCCAGAGGGGCAAACTTATCGTGCCCACACAAAAAAGCTTCCGGGAAAAGTGAAGTTTGCAATTCGGATTGTTGATCGTTCAAAAGAAATGCCTGAAGAAATCTGGCGCTATGTTGATGAGAATGGAAAAGTTATTGATGTCGAGTCATTAAGCAAAGTGATGTATGACCATAAAGTCCGGCCTTGGTACATTAAAACAATGCAAAGCCAGAATGTTTATTGGTCGGATATTTATATTTTTAATACCTTTGGAATTCCTGGTGTTACTGTGGCAGCTCCCCTGAAAGACGATAAAGGTGTGCCATTTGGCGTTATTGCTGCTGATATCAGTATTATGGATTTAACAAAGCAGCTTGATAACAATAGGATCGGAAAAGAGGGTGTTGCTTTTATCGTCTCTTCGAATGATGCGCTTGTAGCACACCCAGATCCTTCTTTGACAACGCGTAAGGATGAGAGCGGGGTTCGGAGCACTGTGATTTCTGAGCTTAAGAATGATCCTATCCGTTACGCATATCAGAATTTTACACTGACAGAACAGAACCATGCCATTGTTGAATTTAATGGACGATCCTATATGTCAAACTTCACAAAGTTTCCTATCCAGTTTGGAACGCAGTGGTATGTCGGGATTGTGGTACCAACAGAGTACTTTACCCACGACATTGATGAGAGCCATTTTAACAGTTTATTGATCTGCGCTTTAATTTTGGTCATTTCAACAGTCATGATTATGTGGTTTGCACGGACACTTTCAAACCCAATTGTCTCACTATCCGAGGAAGCTGAGAATATTCGTAATTTCAAACTTGATAACCAAGAAGAGATCAAAAGCTCTATTTCAGAAATTCAGCTACTTAATAATGCTATTGTTGCTATGCGTAAGAGTATGCGAGCCTTCTCAAAGTTTGTCCCAAAGCGCCTTGTACAGAAAGTTCTAGATCGTGGTATGGAAGTCAAAACTGGGGGGCGGCCTCGTGAAGTAACCCTAATGTTTACAGATATTGCTGGTTTCACAAGCGTAAGCGAAGGGTATGACTCAGAAAAGTTAGCACTGCATTTATCAGACTATTTTGAAAATCTCTCAAGAATTGTTGTTGATAACAATGGAACAATTGACAAGTACATAGGGGATGCAATCATGGCATTCTGGGGCGCGCCGGTTGCCGATAAGCGGCATACGCTTAATGCCTGCCGGACTTCCTTGTCATGTCAAAAGCGCCTTGAAGAACTCAATCGCAAATGGACTTCTGAAGGAAAACCTCAGCTTCATACACGTATAGGATTACATGCAGGATCACCTATTGTTGGATATATGGGATCTTCTGAGCGAATTAATTACACAGCCATTGGGGATGATGTGAATCTTGCTGCTCGTCTTGAGGGAGCAAATAAGTTTTATGGCACGCATATTTTAATCTCTGAAGAGGTTTATGAGCGCGTTGCAAAGGAAATTGTTGCTCGACCCCTCGATATTGTTGCTGTGAAAGGCAAAAATAAGGGTGTGAAGGTTTATGAGCTGATCGCTTTGAATGTTGCAAAGCAAAAAGGAGATGCCGCTCTTTTACCCTCAGATGAGCAGCGTGAATTTTGTGAGAAATCAACCAAGGCTTTCCAACTTTATCGGGAACAGCGCTGGGATGAATGCATTAAGCAAGTTGATGAAATCACGCAAAAGTATGGAAAAGATGGAGCTTCTGCTCTTCTGCGGGAACGCTCCGTTGCCTTCAAGAAGACTCCTCCTCCTAAAAATTGGGACGGAATTTATAGGTTGCAGGAGAAATAGAGTCTTTTCTTCTCGAGTCGTTACATTACAGAACATTCTTCTGCCTCTGCTTCCCCTTCTGCGCTTTCTTCAGGATCTTCGTCTAGAATTTCAAAAACAGATCTTCTCTTTACCCTCCACGGGAGCCGAGCTTGAACGAGGTCCTGAACCAGATCCGATGGAGAGATAATATGTACTCTCAGATACCCTTCAAAACATTCCCCTCCAATGCTAGATAATCTTATACAGGCAGATAGATTAAAACGTTCCAGCCCTGTATTGGAAAAGCAGAGAGCTCCTAGTTTTTCTAGGTTTTCACAAAGGCTAAAATCAACAACCTTGAGCCGGGGAGAATCTCCAAAGCAGTTATTGCCGAGGTGTCCTAATAAAACATCTCCCCAAAAAGAAACTCTCTCAAGAGAAGGGCAGTCATAAAAGGCACCATCACCTAAATTTGCAAGCTTTGTGCAGCCTGATAAATCTGCAGAAAGAAGGCGTGTACAGTTCCGGAAACACCACTCTCTGACATGTCTCAAGTTTTGTAAAGCTGAGAGTTCAAGACTTTCTAACGAGATGCAGCCCCAAAAAGCCTGAGCACCAATAATTTTTAACGATGGTGGAAAAGTAATTTTTTGAAGTGCTTTAGAATCTGAAAAGCAATCAGGACCTATTTCTAACAGGTTGTCTAATCCAGATAGATCGAACTCAGAAACCTGGTCTCGCAAAATTTCTGGAACAGTGCCCACAAGCTTTATGCAAGAAGTATCATAATCGAAGAGTGAAATTCTTGTGACAGTACTTGGAAAACTCAAAGTGGATAAATCAAAACCCTCTTCTGTGAGACTGCTTGATGCGCTGTCTATCTTTAAAATGAGGATGAGAAATGGGTTGTCATGAAAGGCTTTTTCAACAGAGGCTCTTCTTTCTGCATTTGAAAGATCAGCTTCTGTAGCAATGATATATTTAACTTGCCCAAGTGCTTCACCTGCATGAGGGTTGCGTGGTGCATCTATCTCCTCTTCCATCCACTGTATTACTGTCCTATAAAGTTGGGCTTCTGCTTCTAGAAGGTCAACAAGGACATCTTTTTGATCTGTTGTCATTGTTGGAGAAACAACGAAGGTTTTTCTTGATAAAAGTTGATGCATTGCAATCTCCAGTTGTTCTGGCGTCAGCTCGGGCACCCACTCTGAGAACTCCACTGCTTCATATTCCTCTTCTCCTTCTTCGGGTTCATCCTCCCAGGGTGCCTCTGCTACAACAGGTTTGAGAAACATAGCTCTTTGACAGGTGTCTTCGAGCTCAAATTCAAACTCCTCATCTGTATCTTCTTCTGCATTTGCTGCTTCAGCCTCTTCTCCTGCTTCAGCATATCGATAACCAGGATCAATTGCTATTTTGACGCAGCCCGATTCTAGGGGTATGGCAGATTTTAGCGATACTGTGGAACGCGAGGATGTACTTTGGGGAGAATCGTGTAAAATCCTGGCCCTTGGCTCAAATGCAGGATTCTCTCCATCAAAAAGGGATAGTGCAACACCTTCGTCTAGCATTCCGTCTCTTTCTCGTTTTGCATCTGCTAGTAAAGAGAGGGCAGAGTCAACATCTAGAGCTAGGCATGTTGGTGTTGCTGAAGCGGCTACTCCTGCTGCTGAAGATGCCGATGCGGCACTAGCTGCTGCACCACCAACGTCACCCCTTGGTAGGTATGCAAAAAACAAATCTCTTGTAAGGCCTCTAGAAGGAAAAACAAGCCTTCCCGTATTTTTCATTCTTTTTGAAAGCCATTTTTTAAAGCGAGATCGCAAGTGTGGAGATGATGAAAGGGCCTGTCCAAATTTACTAACCGTTGGGAGGTGTTCACTCCCAGTTCTGAGTGTTTTTTCAATAGAAGCGAGAAAAGCCTGAAATTTAAGGTTTTCTGCTTCAGCTGCAAAATCTTTGCTAGCTTGAACAAGACTAAAAGTATCCCGAGCCCCTAAAAATCCAGCAATTTGTCCAATGCAATCTACAGGAATAGTAGAAAGTGAATGCCTGGGGTTTCTTGAGCTGCTTGCAAGAAATCTATCATAAGCAGCTTGGGCAGCTTTTTTACTTAATGGGCAGGGCAGTGCATCCAAATAGTGCTGAGCAAGCTGTGGACCTGTTGTTGGTTTAGCTGCTGCACTATAGCCGGCATTGTATGCAAGTCCTTCTAAGATTATAAGCGCTATTAATAACTTTTTCATTTCTGTCTCCAAAAAAACAAAGTTGATTATTGAAAAAGGTGAACCTTTTCCCTGTGTTGATTGATTCCTTTTTGCGTTCGTTCTCAAAAACTGAAAAAACTGCCGATCTTCTTGCGCATTTCAAAAATTAAATCGTGCTCGCATGCAAGATGAGTAGCCTCTCCGTTTTTTTTATTTTTTTATTATTAATAACAGCTGAAATAAATATTGTCAAAAATATGCTAAATACTGTGTTTAAAATTGTTTATTTTGATGTATAGTTTTTGTTTAAAAACAACACTTTGTTTTTTTGGAAAAATATTTTTTTGAAATGCTATTTTCTTTTTTATTTTGATCTCTGTTGATATATTTTCTCTCTTGAATTCCTCAGAGAAATCTGTATAAACGTGAGTATCGCTTTTTAAGCGGGTGTAGCTCAGGGGTAGAGCGTTACCTTGCCAAGGTAAAAGTCGTGAGTTCGAATCTCATCACCCGCTCCAAATTTCCACTTCTTTAACTTTTCTTCTCTACCTTTTTGTTATACACCTAAGAGTGGTTGTTCAAATTTTAGGAATCGAGAGAAGTGGGCGATGGGAATATCCCCGGAAAAAAGTCAGCTAGCTAGCGGAATCATAAAAATTTTTGAAAAACAGAGCGGGGTTGAACTTACGCCTGAGCTTGAGGTTTTCGTATGCGAGTTTGTAAGCCAGTTGCCAAATGATGATATGGAGCGTTTAGGGCATGAAGGAGTGGCAAGACTCAGCTTTAGCCTTTGGTCTTTGATTCAAAACCGCCCCCCGGAAGAGGCAAAGTTTCGCCTATATAAATGGATCCCTGATACAGAAAGCATTGCATCTGAGCGCTTGGTTCTGGATATTGTAAATAACAATATGCCTTTTTTGGTGGATTCCATAAGTGGCCTTCTTGAAAGTTGTGGGCTGAAGTCCCACATTCTTTTGCACCCAATTTTTCAGGTTCAACGAGATGAAGCTGGCCAGATTGTAGAAATTAAGGCTCCTGAAGCTGGAGACAAGAAGCATTCAAATCTCAGTTATGAGTCTGTTATCCACTGCCAAATTCGGGAGGGGTATTCAGCTGAGACGATGGCTCATCTCAATGAAGTTTTGCCACAGGTTTTGGCTGATATTCGCAATGCAACTTCAGACTGGCGAGAAATGCGGGCTAAGGTTTTTGAGGCTGCAAAAGATGTTGAAGCTCATGTTCCAGAGCCGGAGAAATGTAGTGAAATTTCGAAGTTTCTTGAGTGGGTAGAAGACCACCATTTTACTTTTTTAGGATATGGAGAATTCGATTTCTCTGCTGTGAATGGAGAGGCGCAAACAAGTCATGTAACCCCTGAAACGGCTCTGGGTATTATGAGAGGTTCTGCCCTTCAAGATCTAATGTTTTTGCTGCAAGGTGTACCGAGTTTTGATGAAGCTAAAGATTACTTGCTAAGCCAGGATCCAGTTTTCATTAATAAATCTTCTCATGTCTCAAAAGTACACCGCATTGTTCCGATGGATGTTTTAGGCATAAAGTCTTTTGATAAATCAGGAAAAGTCCAGAAAATTCATATGTTCGTCGGGCTTTTTACATCTGAGGCATATGACTCTTCTGCACGAGATATTCCCCTGATTCGGCAAAAGATCAGCCGTATCTTGGAGAAAGCTGGGCTTTCCACAGACTGGCATGATGGAAAGGCTATGATCCATATTTTGGACTCCTTGCCACGTGATGAACTTTTTCAGGCGCCAGTTTCAGAGCTTGCAAAGGTAGGGCGCTCTATTCTTTCAATCCAAGAGCGTCCAAGGGTCGCATTTTTTGTGCGTAAAGACCGCTTTAACCGTTTTCTCTCGTGCTTAGTTTATGTTCCTCGGGATCGATTTGACTTTAATCTTTCTACGCAAATGCAATCCATTTTGAGAGAGGAATTCGGGTGTGCTGTAAGCTTGGTTAAAGCTCAATTTGGAGATTTTGCCTTTGCCCGGGTTCACTATCGTGTGGATATTCCCCCAGGTGTGAACGTAGATTTTGATGCGAAAAAAATTGAAGGAAAACTCATTAAAGCAGCACGCTCTTGGAAAGATGGACTGCGTGCATTGTTTAATCTTAAGTTTGATGAGTGGACAAGCGCGAAGCTTTTGCATCGCTATGGGGCAGCTTTTCCAAGGGCTTACCAGGAGCGGTACACAGAAAGTGCTGCGCAGAAAGATATTGAGACAATTGATATCATTCTCTCCAATCAAGAAACGCGCGCTCAGGTTTTTCGTGAGAATGCGGAAGACCCCTGTAGCATCAACTTGAAGATTTTCCATTATGGGGCACCACTTGCACTATCTGACATGCTCCCAACAATGGAAAACATAGGGCTCTATGTGGTCAGCGAAGTGCCATATACTGTTTCTCCAAAAGGCGCAGTAGCTCCAGTTTGGATTCATAATTTTGAAACGAAATTTGGCCAGGAGATACAGCTTGATCTTGAGACAAAAGATCGTTTTCTTGAGCTTCTTGATAAAATCTGGAAGAAAGAGTGTGAGGACGATAGCTTTAATGCACTTGTTCTCCGGGCCAATTTGACATGGCGTGAATGTGTGCTCATTCGCTCTTATGGGCGGTATTTGTATCAGCTGAAGACAACTTTTAACTTGAACCACATGGCCCAAGTTTTGGCAACGCATGGGACTTTTACAAATCTGTGCGTCCGCCTTTTCTGTGCAAGGTTCCACCCTCAAAAGAAAAATAGAGAAAGCGAAGCAGCACAGATTCTTGAGAAGATGAGCGCTTATTTGCAAGAGGTTGAGAATGCTGAAGAAGATCGCATTCTGAGGCTCTATCAAAATGTGATTCTCTCAACGATTCGAACGAACTACTACCAAACTCTTACCTCTGGTGGCTCAAAGCCATATCTCTCTTTCAAAATTGACTGTGCACAGATTGAAGAGATGCCCAAACCCCGCCCCATGTACGAGATTTATGTAAATAGCTCGACTGTGGAAGGGGTGCACCTTCGCGGTGGAAAAATTGCTCGCGGTGGTTTGCGCTGGTCAGATCGCTATGAAGATTTTCGTACAGAGGTTCTTGGGCTTATGAAGGCTCAGGTTGTTAAAAATGCTGTGATCGTCCCGACAGGGAGTAAGGGAGGGTTTGTTGTTAAGGAAAACCTGCTTGGGCTAGATCGATCAGAGGCCCAGGAAAAAGTCGTTGAAAACTACAGAACTTTTGTCCGAGGACTTCTTGACTTAGCGGATAACATGGTGGATGGAAAAACCATTGCTCCTGCAAATACTGTTTGCCATGATGATCCGGATCAATACTTAGTTGTTGCAGCAGATAAGGGGACGGCAACCTTTTCTGATTATGCGAATACGATTTCCGAAGAATATGGATTCTGGTTGGGGGATGCTTTTGCCTCTGGAGGCTCTGCTGGGTATGATCATAAGAAAATGGGCATTACAGCACGCGGGGCATGGGAGTCTGTGAAGCATCACTTCTATCTCCAAGGTGTTGATGTTCAAAAAGATCCTACAACAGTTGTTGGTGTTGGAGATATGGGTGGAGATGTTTTTGGAAACGGCATGCTTTGTTCAAAAGCTCTTAAGCTTGTTGGCGCTTTCAACCACCTGCATATTTTTATTGATCCAGATCCAGATCCCGAAACCTCTTATGAAGAGCGGAAACGCCTGTTTGAAATGCCGCGGTCTTCTTGGCAAGACTACAATTCAAAGCTGATCTCTAAGGGTGGAGGTGTCTTTGATCGTAGTGCAAAGTCTATTTCTCTCACTCCTGAAATGAAAGCACTCCTTGGGGTGGATGCAGAAGTTTTACCCCCTCATAAGCTCATTAATGCTCTTTTGAAAGCCCAGGTAGATCTTCTTTGGTTTGGAGGGATTGGAACTTACGTGAAGGGGCGTACGCAAAGTGATGCAGATGTTGGTGATCGTTCAAATGATAATCTGCGCGTTAACGCAGAAGAACTTAGATGTAAGGTTATCGGTGAGGGAGCAAATCTTGGTGTAACCCAGATTGGCCGTATTGAATTTGCTCGTAATGGAGGGGCAATCAATACAGACTTTATTGATAACTCGGCAGGGGTTGATACTTCTGATCATGAGGTGAATCTGAAAATCCTCTTGAACCAAGAAGTTGTTAAAGGAAATCTTTCTCAAAAAGGGCGAAATAAACTCCTTGAAGAAATGACCGAAGAGATTGCAGAGTTGGTCTTGTGGGATAACAAGAGGCAAAATCAGGCAATTACGACTGTGAGCAGCCAGGGACATGGTCTTTTGGATATACAGGTGCGTCTTATGGAGTATCTAGAAGCTCAGGGGAAGCTAGACCGAGAAGTTGAGAACCTTCCTGATGATGCAACCCTTGCCTCATATCAAGAAACACAGCAAAGTCTGTCTCGGCCGGAGATTGCAGTGATTGTTTCCTATGCAAAACTTGTCCTTGAACAGCAGATTCCAGAAACAAAGCTTGTTGATGATCCGTATTTTGAGGATATGCTTTTTGCATATTTTCCCAAAAAAATACAAAAAGAGTATAAGAAGCAAATTTTGTCATTTCCTTTGCGGCAACAACTCGTAGCGACCATGATGGCGAACGAAATTGTGAACCGTCTGGGAGCTGCCTTTATTTTCGATACGATGGAGAAAACAGGCCGTTCCCTTATAGATGTGGTGCGAGCTTATTTCATTGTTCATCAACTTTTTGAGCTGAAATCTGTTTGGGATGAAATGGAGAAACTCCAGTCAACAGTTGCTGCTGATGCGCTAATTCATGCACATTTTGCCACTTGGACGATGGTCCGGCGTACGATTTTATGGTTTTTGAGATCTTATCCGAATAAATTTGATTTGCAAAAAACAACAGAAGAGTTTTTCTCAGGATTTCAGGAATTGATGCCCAGCATTGAAGATTGTCTTGATGAAGATAGCCGCTGTATCTTGGATGATAATACACAGCATTTTATGTCTATAGGGCTGCCTGCTGCTTTTGCTAAAAAACTTGGTATCATTCAGTCTATGGCGACATTTCCTGATATTGTCCTTGTGGCACGTCAAACAAAAGCTTCTGCTGCCCAGGTAGCAACGCTCTACTATGAAATTGGAGATCAGCTGGGCATGAACTGGCTGAAAGATGCAATTGATCATATTAAGGCTGTTGATGCGCACCATCGTGAAGCTCTTAGAGCGATAAGTGAAGACCTTTTTGATTTTCAGGGGGATATTACAAAATCTGTAATCCAATATGGAAAGAACAAAAAAATCGATTTTGGAGAAGGCGGAAGTCAAATTTTGGAAGCTTGGACATCGCAAAATGAAGCTAAGCTTGCAAAAATACGTAATCATATTTCAAAAGCTCAGAGCTTAGGGGCTGTGGATCTGGCTTTTGTGACACTCATCACACGAGATATCCGAAAAATCTGTGCTGCATAAGTGAAAGAAAAGTCATTTCTTTTCCTCAAAAACAATTGACACCAAGGGGCGAAGTAGGATAAGTAAATTCAGATTCTTATTTTTATCGAAGGTATTGAGAGTAGATGACGAAAAGACTTACGTCTAAGTACAAGATTGATCGACGGTATGGCGTTAACCTATGGGGACGTCCAAAGAGCCCTGTAACTGCACGGGAATATCGTCCTGGTGAACACGGCCAAGCACGTAAAAAACCAACAGACTTCGGTCTTCAGTTGGCAGCAAAGCAGAAGCTTCGTGGGTTTTATGGGAATGTGACTGAGAAGCAGTTCCGTAAGATTTACAGAGAAGCTGAGCGTCTTCGTGGAGATACAGGTGAGAACCTTGTGGGTCTTCTGGAGCGTCGCTTGGATGCTGTTGTGTACCGCTTAAAGTTCGTACCAACTGTTTTTGCGGCACGTCAGGTGATTAACCATGGTCATGTCCGTGTGAACGGAAAGCGTGTGAATATCCCTTCCTATGTTGTGAAAGAGGGGGATGTTGTTTCCCTTAAGGATAGTTCCAAGGAAATGCCTTTGGTGATTGAGTCCATCTCTTCCCAAGAGCGTGAAGTTCCAGACTATCTTACAGTTGATGAGAAAGCTTTCAGTGGTAAGTTCTTGCGGACACCTCAGTTAGCTGACATTCCTTATGCGGCCAAGATGGAACCAAACTTGGTGGTTGAGTACTACTCCCGCTAGTTTATAAAAGTTTTGCGATTGAAAAGACTCCCTTAGGGAGTCTTTTTTTTATCTAAAGGCCCGGACTCTCTTGAGAAAAAATGCATCTGTGTTACAACATAAGATGTGCAAAATTTCCAAAATTGAGAGATCCATGAAGTTTGTTGTTTTTCTACTAGGCGGCTTCCTTTTTTCTGCTCCTGTCCTAGCAAAAGAATCTGTGCCTTATACCTCACGTGCAAAAGAAGCTATCTTGATTGATACAGACTCTGGGGCCGTGCTTTATGAAAAAAATGCTGATACCCGGACAGTCCCCAGCTCTATGACAAAAATGATGACGGCTTTCATTGTGCTTGAAAAATTGAAGTCTGGAGAGCTGTCTCTTTCTCAAACCTTCAATGTGAGTCGTAAGGCTTGGAAAAAGGGGGGGGCGAAGATGTTCATTCCTCATGCGGCGAAAATTCCAGTAGGGGATCTTTTGCGGGGGATTATTGTTGTCTCTGGGAATGATGCGTCCATTGCAATGGCGGAGGGAATTGCTGGGAGCGAAGAAGCATTTGCTCATGAGATGAATGCAAAAGCAGCAGAGCTTGGGATGACAGGTTCTCATTTCACAAACCCAACAGGATGGCCTGACCCAGAAAACTATAGCACCTGTCGGGACCTTGCAAAGCTTTCAAAAGCAACAATTCAGCTCTATCCAGAGTTGTACAAAAAGTTTTATTCTGAAAAAAAAATGACTTATAGCGAAATTAAGCAGCCAAATCGGAACCCTCTGCTTTTTGTTAAAGATTTAGGGTGTGATGGCTTGAAGACGGGTCATACAGATGCTGGTGGGTATGGCTTGGCTGCAAGTAGCAAGAAGAAGGGCCGCCGCCTCATTCTGGTCATTAACGGGCTTCCATCAGAAAAAGCTCGAGCTGAGGAAGGGGAGTCCTTAATGCGATTTGGGTTAAGTTTTTATGATAATCTTCGTTTAGATCAGAACGACCTTGCCTTTAAGCCCGCTTCCGTTTGGATGGGTGTGCAAAATACTGTGAAAGTTGGCCTTAAGGAAAAATGGGTGAAGACGTATCCTAAAACACAGATTCGGAATATGTCTTTGAAATTTGAGTTACCAGAAAATATTCCTGCTCCAATCAAAGCTGGGGACAAAGTGGGTCAGGTTGCTGTCTTGGCCAGTGATGGTTCAGTACTCGAGACTTTGCCTCTCTTCGCCCAAGAGGATGTGGAGCGTGTGGGAAGCCTCACACGCCTCTGGCGAGGATTAAAATCTCTATTGGGCTAATAAATTCATGAGTGTCTTTGTTACATTTGAAGGGGGAGAAGGAACGGGGAAGTCAACCCAGATTAAGCTTCTTTCCAAGGTTCTGGAAGAAGCCCAGGTGCCTCATATCCTAACGCGAGAGCCAGGAGGGACTCCCCAGGCTGAAAAGATTCGCCCCCTCTTGGTGCAAGGTGAGGTTGGAAGCTGGGATGGTGTAAGTGAATACCTTCTGCTATCTGCCGGGCGACGCCACCACATTACCTCTTTGATCAAACCGCAGCTTAAACTGGGGAAGTGGGTCATTTGTGATCGTTACCAGGATTCTTCCTGCGCCTATCAGCACTATGGACATGGTATAGATTTGGACTTTATCAACCATGTGTATGATGAGATCTCAGGAGGGCTTCAGCCGGACGTAACATTTTTTATTGATCTCCCTCCAGAAGCCGGACTCTTACGGGCGAAGCACCGCCAGGGGTTGGAAGATCGCTATGAATCCATGGATATTAAATTTCATCACAAGGTTTATGAGGGGTATAAGGCTATTGCGAAGGCAAATCCTCAACGTTACATCACCTTGGATGGGTCAGGTGCTATCGAAGAGATTCATCATGAAATCCTCAAATATTTAAAGCAGCGCGGGGCTCTAGATGACAATGCATGAAACCCTTCCGCTTTTGAATATGGAGGGCCCTTTAGATTTTCTGGGACAATCTTGGGCTCAAGATCGTTTCCCTCACGCTTTGATTTTTAAAGGCCCAGCTGGCGTTGGAAAAAAAGCCTTTGGTCGTTGGTTGGCCTGGAAACTTCTGCAGGGACAGGGTGTTTCTCCCAGTGCTCAGCCGGAAATTGCTGAAGCAGATCCAGTCTATCGGCGCCTGGTTGGAGGAGGGCATGGTGATTTCCTTGAGGTCTCACCAGGGGAACGGGAAATCTCCACAGAACAAGCTCAGAAGGTTGTGACCTTCTTCCAAAAAAAACCTATGGAAGGAGCATGGCGTGTTGTGCTGGTGGATCAGGCACAGAAAATGAATCGCTTTGGGGCAAACAAAATCCTCAAGATTTTGGAAGAGCCGCCTGAGAAATGCCTTTTGATTCTCTGTGTGGATGCAGGGGGGGCATTGCTACCGACCCTTTCTTCCCGTTGTCAGGAAGTCGCTTTTACATCTCTAGCAAGGGAAGAATTTCGACAGATTTTGTCTCGGCTTATGGAGGAAAATCTTAAGCCAGAAGAGGAGGGGTTTCTCTATCGTTTATCAAATGGCTCTCCTGGATTTGCTGCACAAATTTATGAGGCCCAGGGGCATCAGATGATGCGGGAGTTTTTGGGAACCTTTGTTGCCTTTAATGGACAGATGCAACCCATCATTTCTTTTGTACGCCAATGGGAGAAAAAAGCTAATGAAGCAGCTTATAGCCTTTTTCCACAGCTAATTTTTACCTGGATGGACCATGGACTGCGTGGGCTCCTTGAAAAACAAATCACGGGTCTAACGACCTATGAGCAAGCGGCTCTAAAACAGTTTCGCAACCGGGAGCATATCCTCCAGTGCATGACAGCCCTTTTACAGTCACCACCGTTTTTCAAGCGGAGCGATGTCTTTTATCTTGATCGCGGGGCCACTTTGTATACATTCTTTGACAAGTTATTTTTTACAGGAGCCACATGGCAAAGTCATTCTACGTCACGACCCCTATTTTCTATGTAAACGACTCTCCCCATATCGGGCATGCTTATACTTCCTTAGCAGCGGATATGATGGCACGCTTTGCGCGTTTGCAGGGGCAAAAAGTCTATTTTCTGACGGGGACAGATGAACATGGGCAGAAAGTAAAGAAATCTGCAGAGGCAGCAGGGAAAAACCCTCAAGATTTTGTTGATGAGGTTTCTCAGCGTTTTCAAAAGATGGTACAGGATCTTGAGCTGACCCATGATCGCTTTATTCGCACCACTGAAGCAGATCACAAAAAAGCGGCACAGCAACTTTGGAAGACACTAGTAGAAAAAGGTGAAATCTACAAGGATACCTATGCTGGTTGGTACTCTGTCCGCGACGAGGCTTTTTTCCAAGAGTCTGAGCTTGTAGATGGCAAGGCGCCGACAGGAGCCCCTGTTGAGTGGGTAGAGGAGGAGAGCTATTTTTTCCGCCTCTCTAAATGGCAGGAGCCTTTGCTTCAATATTTTAGTGAAAATCCAGACTTTATCGGCCCAACATCACGCCGAAACGAGGTATTGAGCTTTGTGAAGGGAGGGTTGAGAGATCTTTCAATCTCTCGGAGTACATTTGACTGGGGTGTGCCTGTTCCTGGGGATCCAAAGCATGTCATGTATGTGTGGATTGATGCGCTCACCAACTATATTACTGCCCTTGGTTATCCTGATGAGAGTGAGTTGCGAAAAAAAGATGGGCTCTGGCAGAACGCATTACATGTTGTTGGGAAGGATATTTTGCGTTTTCACTGTGTATATTGGCCTGCATTCTTGATGGCAGCAGGCTTGCCTTTGCCAAAACGTGTTTTTGCCCATGGGTGGCTCACCAATGCAGGGGAAAAAATCTCTAAGTCTCTAGGGAATGCAATTGATCCCTTTGCCCTGATTCAAGAATATGGTCTTGACCAAACCCGCTATTTTTTCCTTCGGGAAGTTCCTTTTGGAAATGATGGGGAGTACTCTGTGAGTAGCTTTGTCCAGCGCGTTAACAGTGATCTTGCCAATGATCTTGGAAATCTTGTCCAACGGGTCTTGAGCTTTGTCCATAAACATGCTGCTGGCAAGGTTCCCGTTCCAGGGGAGCTCACCCAGGATGATGAGGATATGGTTGCCCAATGGCGGAAGGTCTATGCTCAAATGGAGGAAGCCATGGAGGAACAGTCCCTTCATCGGGCCATTGAAAAACTCTGGGCCTTGGTCTCCAGCGCCAATAAGTACATTGACACCCAAGAGCCCTGGAAGTTACGCAAAGAGGATGTTCAGCGGATGGAGACCGTCCTTTATGTGTTGGTTGAAGTCATTCGCCAAATTGGTTTGATGGCTCAGCCCATCGTGCCAAAGGGCGCGACAAAAATTTTGGATATTTTGCAGATTCCTGAGAAAAAGCGAACCTTTGATGATCTGGAAACGCCTTTGAAGGGCGGGACAGCGCTGGCTTCAGTTGAGCCAATTTTTCCTCGTTTTCAAGTGAGCGAAGCGGGAGCTCGTGATGCTGGTTGATAGCCATTGCCATCTAAATTATCCAGAGCTTGCGGGTGACCTTGATGGCGTGATTCAACGTGCCCAGGCAGAGGGCATTGATCGGTTTCTAACAATCTCAACCAAGCTTCATGAATGGCCTGAGATCTTAAAGATTCTAGAGACTTACCCGGTTGTCTACGGAACAGCTGGGATTCATCCCCACGAGGTTACAGAAACTCTCTCCCAATATTCTATGAGCGAAGTTGAAACCCAGCTGCGAGAGCATCTGGCTCATTCTCAGGTTATTGGGCTAGGGGAAACAGGGTACGACTTTTACTATGACCATGGTAAACCTGAGGATCAAAAGGCCCTTTTTGCCCTTCATATTGAGCTATGTCTTGAGCATGATATGCCCCTTATCATTCATACGCGGGATGCAGAAGAGGAAACAATTGAGCTTCTCAAGCCTTATGCTGGAAAGGTAAAAGGGATTTTCCACTGTTTTTCCGGGTCTGCTTGGCTAGCAAATCAAGCTTTGGACCTTGGGTTTCATGTTTCTGCCTCTGGCATCATTACTTTCAAGAAGGCAGAAGAGCTACGGGCTGTGTTTAAAACCATCCCCCAAGATCGCCTGTTGGTTGAAACTGATAGCCCCTTCTTGGCTCCTGTGCCCCATCGTGGTAAGCCTTGTGAACCAGCTTATGTGCGGCACACAGCAGAACTTCTTGCAGAGCTACGAGGAGAGTCTATAGAGGATCTTGCAAAAGCAACGACTCAGAACTTCCAAAAATTATTTGGGGTAACCTTTTAATATCACAGCCTCTATGAGAGGGTACAGCGAGCTCTTTCTATATCTGCAAGCAGTTTTTCTTGAAAATCGCCTTCTAGGCTACCACTCATTGGGGGATAAGCATACTTTACTTCTGTGCTTGGAGAACCGGGTCTGGGTATATGAAGGTTAAATGGAACAAAGGGGCTTCTCGCCATTAGGGCTTGCATGGCCCTATTTCTGAGATATGCGCGTGACCAAAATCCACCGAATGTTGCATCGCCACCGTGAGAGGTTAGCCCCATACCTCTCATCTCATCAACCACTCTTACAAAGCAAGCTTGAATAAATTTTCCATGTCCTCTTCTTTGATGTGCAGGGTGAACAACACGATTTACTTCAAAGAAAAGTTGAGCAGGTTCCTCTTCAGTTGGCTTATCATATATTCCTCTGGCCATCACAAAGGGGAGAATAAAGGCAAAAGCCACGATTTCACTTCCTGCTTCTGCTGCAACCTCAACCACATAAAAACGAGCACACGCCTTATATGGGCAACCATCTCGATGTTCTCGAACAAACCAGAGTGCATTCATATCCAGCTCTTCCTTTGTCGTATTGATAGAGGGGGTAACACCAGCTTCTTCACAAGTTGCCATATAGGCCTTTCCTGTTTCTAGGATACGTGGCCAGTCTGCAGGTTTTGCAGGACGGAAGGTTCGAATGTCTTGAGTGATTGTTGGCTTCCCATCATCCCAAGCAACCGCAAGAGCTTCCCCAGCGGCCCTTGCTGCATCAGCTACTCCTGCAGCCCCAATAGCTTCAGAGAGCGAGACGAATAGAAAAAATGAAAAGATAATATATTTTTTTGTGTGATTCATAATAATAGAATTTATTTTTAAATACTTGATTAGGTGATTTGTGTGATTTTGTCAAATTTTTTATCCGATTTGTAATAAAATGCTATAGGAGTGGACGTGCAGCCTTTGCGATTGTAATGGAGAGAGAATAAAGGTGCACAGTGACCTATGCGCAATCCCCTATACAAAAAAACCACCCCATTGGGGTGGTTTTGTGCGAAAGGCATTAAGTAATTTAGGGTTAACCAAAGCTAATGGTAACCTTATCCCCTTCATGCTTAATAACAAGCTCTGTTGCCCGGCTATCTCCGAAATAAGCAGTGTCCTTGGAAACACCCTCTCCACGGAAACTAGAAGACAGGCCTACCACTTCCACTGCTACACCAGAAAATGTACCTGTTGTTTTCCCTTCTGAGATTCCAATGCGCTCAAGTACAGAATCGTAAGTATCTCCTTCTTTGAACGCGCTACGAGCTACCGTCGCATCACCTTTAGCAACAACCTTATCACCCTCTACAAAGGCAAAGAGGCTTCCAGAAACAGAGTTTGAAACAAGCCCGCTATGAACAGTCATCATATCTTTTGCATTTTGCTCAAGCTTGGAGTTGCCTTTGACTTTTTCTGCAAGATTAGCAAGAGTCACTCCTGCAGCCTTAGCAGCATTCATATCTTTAGGCATATCTGCGAGAACTTGCTCAGGTGTTTTTGTTGGCTCTGCCTCTTCAGGTGCAGCTGCTTCCTTGGTTTCTTTTGCAGCTTTATCGGCTGCGGCCTTATCAGCGGCTGCCTTATCTGCAGCAGCTTTATCGGCAGCTTCTTCTTCGGCTTTCTTAGCAGCAGCGGCATCTGCCTCAGCCTTGGCTTTTGCAGCAGCTTCTTCTTCGGCTTTCTTAGCGGCAGCCTCAGATTCTGCAGCCTTCTTTCGGGCCTCAGCTTCCCTTTTGGCTCTTTCTTCATCAGCCTTTTTCGCAGCAGCAGCTAGGTCTGCTTTTTTCTTAGCAGCGGCAGCAGCAGCTTCTTCAGCAGCCTTAGCTTTTTTTGCTTCTCTCTCAAGCACCTCTTTCTTGACCTTTTCGATCAAACTTTTAGAGCTTGCATACTCTGAATCAGTCATAGAACCTTTCATTGTCCAGCTTTCCCACTGCTTTGCCTCCTGGGCAAAACCATTTTCTTTTAGAAAATTGTGAAAAGGTGCAGAGGCTTGCCTACGCGCAGCAGTAGACATTCTCTTCGGTTTCTTCGTTTTGTACAAAGTTTCAGCACCGGTAATTTGCGCTGAGAGGGCTGCCTCAGTGTCGCTTGGTGTCAGAAGAAAACCGACACCTGCAAACGCTACAGATAGAAGTAATTTTTTGTTTAACATATCCCTGTCCTTACTTTAAAAAGAATTACTCTAAAAGTGTGACACTTCTAAAACAAAGCGTCAAACCTTTTTTTCTAAGCAAATCCTTAAAAATCAAGAGACTTTGAGGGAAAACTAAGAGAAAATTAAAGTCTTTGGCTACTTGATTTTCTTTTCAGTGAAAAGAACATGCTTCCGGACTTTAGGGTCATACTTCTTCATCTCAAGCTTATCTGGTGTTTGCTTGGGATTTTTCTTCGCGACAAAAAAGTATCCTGTATCAGCAGTGCTCACCATACGAACCAAAATAGTATTGCCTTTTTTAGCCATTCTAAAATTCCTCTAATTAGGTCTTTTCTAGCGGCAATCTAAAAAAAAGTCAAATAAAAAGCCTCCCAAAAGGGAGGCTTTTATCTTGTGTTTTTCTTCTAGGATTAGAAGGAGTATGCAAGACGAAGCTTTGCAACACCAGTACGTGGTGTTTGCTTTACTACAGCACCATAGGTTGTTGGTGTGCCAAAATTGATTTTTCCAAAGAATGTGTAGTCATAAGTAAGACCAATTGTCATGGACTCAGTCACTTTTCCGGATACGCCAAGACCAACAAGGAAGCCACCTTTCTTTTTCTTTAGTTTTGAGGTTGCATCTTTTACTTCAAAACCAGCATAGTTGTATCCAAGACGGAGATCAGTCTTTGCACCACCAAACTTTGTACCAAGAGTTACAACACCTTGGAGGGAGTATTTTTGTTTTGACTTAATGCCGGTAGAATCATTTTTACCTTTTACGCCAGAAAGATCAAAGCCAACTTCAACACCAACGATGAAAGGCATATCTCCCTCGGAAACCATCATGTTGTAGGAACCGAAAAGTCCACCAACAACTCCTTTAGCAGATTCATCTGTTTTAACGCTGTCATTTTCAGCTCTGTAAGTATTTGATCCATAACCGAGAGCAACACCAAGGTTGAAGCCTTCAGCTTGTGCAGAACCTACTGCAGCTGCGGATAGCGCGAGGGCTAATGCAAATTTTTTCATAATTGTCTCCAATAATTTAATTACAATTTAAACGATATGGGATGAAAGGGGGGTGGTCTATAGAAGAGAGCGTATTAGACAAAAATAAATTAAATTGTTGCAAAATCAGCACAAAAAAAGCCTCCCCTTGGGGAGGCTTTTATCATTTTCTCTAAGTTAGAGATTAGAAGGAGTATGCAAGACGGAGTTTTGCAACGCCTGTGTTTGGCTTAAACTCAACGTTTCCTTCTTTGAGCTTTCCAAAGAATGTGTAGTCATATGTGAGGCCGAGGGACATCGCTTCTGTAACTTTACCAGATACACCAAGACCGACAAGGAATCCGCCCTTGCTTTTCTTCTTAGTTGATGTGCCAGCCTTAGCTTCAAAACGGGCGTAGTTGTATCCAAGACGGAGGTCAGTCTTCGCACCACTGAATTTTGTACCAAGCGTTACAACACCTTGGAGGGAGTATTTTTGCTTAAGCTCAGAAACTGTACCAACTTCTTCTTTACCCTTGATTCCGGAAAGATCAGCTCCAAGCTCAACGCCAACGATGAAAGGATTTTCCCCTTCAGAAACCATCATGTCATAGGAGCCAAAAAGGCCACCAACAACGCCGCGTGCACCTAGTTCAGTTTTGTCGCCAGCATCGTCCATCTTAACAAAAGTGTTACCATAACCAAGAGCAAGACCGAGGTTAAAAGAATCAGCTTGTGCAGAACCTACTGCAGCTGCAGATAGCGCGAGGGCTAATGCAAATTTTTTCATGAGATTATTCTCCAGTTGTTTTATTACAATGACACTTTAAGCATGTTGATCATTTTAAGTCCAGCATCTTCCCCAGGCAGGTCCTCAATAAAAAGCGATTTGTTGCAAATTTACAACGATTTTCGAGATTCGCTCGAGGTATGCTCTTTTCTTACATTTTTCGGGTCTTGTGACTAGCCCTTTGCAACGCCATCGAAAAGCCTTAGACTGGTTCGTGGCACGGAGGCAACATATGAAGTGGATCAAAGCTTTTTTTCAAACAGAGGCCGCTGCTGGGATATTCCTAAGTCTTGCGGTCATTCTCGCGTTGGTTTTAAAAAACTCTCCTCTCGCTGAAGTCTATACAGCTTTTTTGAATATCCAATTGACCCTCCCCCTAGGTGTTTTGACTGTGAGTAAACCCCTCACGCTTTGGATTAATGATGCTTTGATGGCGTTTTTTTTCTTTGTAGTCGGGATGGAAATCAAGAGAGAAGTTATGGCAGGTGAGCTTTCTACACTTGATCAGCGGCGGCTTCCTGTTCTTGCAGCCCTTGGAGGGTTAATCGTGCCAGCTTTGATGTACTTGCTTTTCAATGCAGAAGATCCAGTCGCTAGGCAAGGGTGGGCCATCCCAGCTGCAACAGATATTGCCTTTGCTGTGGGTGTGATGGTGGTTTTGGGAAAGCGGGTGCCAACGGCTTTGAAAGTTTGCCTCCTTGCCATTGCCATTATTGATGACTTGGCGGCTATTTTAATTATTGCCTTCTTCTACACAGCAGATCTTTCCTGGCAGGCTCTCGTCATTGCAGGAATGTTTTTGAGTCTTCTCATCTTTTTGAGTAAGCAAAATGTGTTCTCGATACCGCTTTATATGATCCTTGGGGCTTGCATGTGGCTTGCTGTTCTGAAGTCTGGTGTCCATGCAACCCTTGCGGGAGTGTTATTGGGGCTATGTATTCCGCTAAAATATAAAGGGCAAGGGGTTCTTGAAAAGCTGGAACATGACTGTCATCCTTATGTGGCCTATATGATTTTGCCCCTTTTTGCTTTTGCTAATGCGGGGATTCCCCTAGGAGGGCTAGGTTTTGAAACGCTTTTGCACCCTGTGACCCTTGGGATCTTGGTAGGGCTTTTTGTGGGAAAACAGCTCGGTGTTCTGGCCTTTACCTGGATTGGAACTCAGCTTGGGCTTTGTGCGCTACCAAGAGGTGTTCGGTGGACTTCTTTTTATGGGCTTGCCCTGATTACCGGTATTGGCTTTACAATGAGTTTATTTATTGGGAATTTGGCTTTTCCGGGTGATTTATTCCAGACTCCTGTTCGGCTTGGAGTTTTAGTGGGATCCTTGCTCTCAGGTGTTTGTGGTTATATGGTTTTGAGGTTGTGCTCTAAAACTTAGCTATCAAGTTTGAGAAGAAAAGCCTTGGATTTCTCACCTGCACCATCCTCACCATCATCGTCACCCTCTTTACCAGCAACCAAAGCCTGTAAAGCGGCTGCTTTATCAGGTGTTACAGCGCAGCCCCCTAAGTCAAGGCAGGTAAGTGAGGGAGATGCAAGTGCAGCTTCAACAATTTCAGTTACGATATCTGCAAGGCCTGGATTTCCAAAGAGGGAGAGTTCCTCTAGGTGTTCCATCGCTAAGATGCTTCGAAGGCCTGTAAGGGCTGCTGCCCCCATTCCTCCATTTTCCAGGAGAAGTCGTTGCAACCCAGAGGGTAAATGTGCTGCAAGTTCAGCAAGTTCAGTCCCGCCCAAGTCATTTTCAGAGAGGTCAAGAACCCTGAGTTTTGGGCATCTTTTGAGGCCTGTTAGAAATCTTGTGGAGCTGTCTTTATGTAATACAAGGCCTACATCCCGAAGGTGAAGCCCCCGCAAAAGTGGGAGAGGGGGGAAATAACGAAGTCCTCCGTTTTGAAGACCGTTTTCTGATAAATCAAGAACAACAAGCTTCCCATGAAATTTTCTACCAGTGGGGCGTCCTCTCAGATCATACTCTTTTGTTGAAGGTCCTCTTAGAGCAGGAAGAAGGATTGCAGCGTCTGCAGGTGTGAGTCCACAGCCTTCCATCCGGAAGTGCAGGACTTTTTCTAGTCCGCTAAGAGCCCGAAAGAGTCTCTGGGAAGCGGGTCTGGTTTTTCCAGGAGAGCAGGCTGCGCTTCCAACAACCCATCTAATAAATGACATGTAGCTGCAGCCCCTGAGCTGGCCAGAACTAAGAGCGGCAGTGATTTTATCAATCTCCTTTGCCTCAGGGGATTCTCGCTGAGCCCTTGTTCTCCAAGCTAGTCCAAGCTCTTTGACAAGGTCAGCAGCTCCAGGGTGTCCCTCAATAGCTTTTAGATATGGTGGAAAAATTAGGGCTTGTGGTGCTGTTTCAGGGGCTGCACGTCCTTCAGCTGCTTTGGGAGTGCCTCCTGCAGCTGCTGCAGCTGTCCTGGGAGAAACTTCAGCCTCCCCTTCTCTAGTAGCATCTGCTGCCCTCCCTTCATTGCTATGGAAAAAAGAAACAGCAAGAAGAAATAAATACAGATGCTTCATGGTCAATAAAACCTTATTTATAATTTAATTAAAATTCAAAATAAGGATAGTTGTCTACAGAAAAGAAAAAAAAGATGGGATTGTCTGTTTCTTATGGAAAGGGTATAATGCGATTTACCGCTTTAAGAGCGGTGCAAGATATTTCCCTGTGAAGCTTTTTTGACATTTTGTCATTTCTTCAGGTGTTCCCGTTGTCAGGATTTGTCCACCGCCACTTCCCCCTTCGGGACCAATGTCAATCACGTGATCTACAGTTTTGATAACATCCAGGTTATGCTCAATGATAATCATGGTATTTCCCTGATCAACCAAGGCATGGAGAACTTCCAGGAGCTTTCGAATGTCCTCAAAGTGCAGGCCTGTTGTCGGCTCGTCCAGGATATAGAGTGTGCGACCCGTTGAGCGTTTGCAGAGCTCCTTTGCAAGTTTAACGCGCTGGGCTTCTCCGCCGGAAAGGGTTGTGGCTTGCTGCCCAATCTTAATATAGTCAAGCCCAACTTCAGAGAGGGTTTTTAGCTTGTTGCCAATGCTAGGGATAGCTTCAAAGAATTGCACACCTTCTTCTACAGTCATATCTAGAATATCTGCAATGGATTTTCCTTTATAACTCACTTCAAGTGTTTCTCGATTGTACCGTTTCCCATGGCACTGGTCGCAAGTGACATAAACATCGGGGAGGAAGTGCATTTCAATTTTTGTAACGCCATCTCCCTGACACGCTTCACAACGTCCTCCTTTGACATTGAAAGAAAAGCGGCCAGGTCCATAGCCACGCGCTTTAGACTCAGGGAGAGTCGCAAACCACTCCCGAATCGGTGTGAAGGCCCCAATATATGTAGCTGGGTTTGAGCGTGGGGTGCGGCCAATGGGTGACTGGTCAATGTCGACAATCTTGTCAATATATTCAACACCCGTAATCTCTTTACACGGGCCAGGCTGTTCCCGGCCACCATTAAAGAGCTGATTGAGGTTTTTATAGAGGGTCTCAATCACAAGAGAGGATTTTCCTCCTCCTGAAACCCCTGTCACACCAATCATTTTCCCTAAGGGAAAGGAAGCTGTGAGATTCTTGAGATTGTTTGCTGTTGCCCCTTTTATAACGAGCTCTTTCCCATTGCCAGAGCGTAGGGTTTTCGGGACGGGGATTTCCCGTTTTCCTGAGAGGTATTGCCCCGTAAGGCTTTCTGAAGACTTTTCGATGGCTTCGGGTGTCCCTTGGGCAATAATGGTACCGCCGTGCACACCTGCGCCTGGCCCCATGTCAATGACGTGGTCTGCTTGGCGGATGGCATCCTCATCATGCTCCACGACTAAAACAGAGTTTCCGATATCTCTCAATCTCTTGAGCGTTTCTAGAAGACGGTCATTATCTCTTTGGTGAAGACCAATGGAGGGTTCATCTAACACATAAAGCACACCTGTGAGGCCTGAGCCAATTTGGGAAGCGAGGCGAATGCGTTGACTCTCGCCTCCTGAGAGTGTTCCAGAAGCGCGGGATAAGGAAAGATAGCCAAGGCCAACGCTGTTCAGGAACATGAGGCGTTCCCGAATTTCTTTTAGAATACGGGTTGCAATTTGTTGATCTTTTTCAGAAAGCTTTTCCTCAAGCTCTTCAAACCAAAGACCTGCCCGGCGAATGGAGAGTTCTGTGATCTCCCCGATATGTTTGTTTTGGATCTTTACAGCAAGAGCTTCGGGTTTTAAGCGGTGGCCATCACATCCACCACAAGGATGAGTGGATTGGTAGCGTGAAAGATCATCCCGAGTTCGACCCTCACGTTCTTGGTAACGTCGCTTAAGAGCAGGAATTACACCTTCGAAGGGCTTATTGGATTTATAACTTCTTCCATCATCTTCAATGATCATGGGGATTTTTTTATCACCTGTACCCTGGAGAATTGCCTCTTGGACATCAAGTGAGAGCTTTGAAAAAGGAAGTTTTGCGCTTTGTCCAAAGGCTTCAACCACTTGAGCAAGGACTTGTTTATAATAAAATGCAAAGGCTGTATTCCATGGGGCAATCGCACCCTCAAGAACAGACTTGCTGGGGTCTGGAATGATGAGTTTGGGATCAAAAATAATTTTCTGCCCTAACCCATCACAAACAGGACAGGCACCAAAAGGGCTATTGAAAGAAAAGAGTCGAGGTTCAATTTCTTCAATCATGAATCCTGAAACGGGGCAGGCAAATTTTTCGGAAAAGAGGTGTTCTACTCCGCCATCTGCCTCCTCGGCAATACAAAGACCTTCTCCTAATTTAAAGGCCATCTCAACAGAATCAGCAAGACGTTGCTTCATAGCGGGTTTAACCACTACCCGGTCTACTACAGCGGAAATGGTATGCTTCAGCTTTTTGTTAAGTGCTGGGGCTTCAGAAGTTTCAATGAACTCACCATTGACTTTCATACGTGTGAAGCCTTTTTTAAGCATATCTTTGAAGATATCTTTGTATTCTCCCTTCCGGCCACGGACTAAGGGGGCAAGGAGGTATAGCTTGGTTCCTTCTGGAAGGGCGAGGAGTCGATCGACAACTTGTGAGATTGTTTGACTCTCGATCGGTTTGCCTGTGGCGGGAGAGTAGGGAACTCCAATGCGTGCAAACAGAAGCCGGAGGTAGTCATAAATCTCTGTAACTGTTCCCACAGTCGATCGTGGGTTTCTTGATGTGGTTTTCTGCTCAATAGAAATCGCTGGACTTAGGCCTTCAATTGCATCTACATCAGGCTTTTGCATCATCTCAAGGAATTGACGGGCATAAGCAGAAAGGCTTTCAACATAGCGACGTTGCCCTTCAGCATAGATTGTGTCGAAGGCTAGAGAAGATTTCCCACTTCCTGATAGGCCTGTGATGACCACAAGCTTATCTCGGGGAATATCAACATTGATGTTTTTTAGGTTGTGTTCGCGTGCCCCTTGGACACGGATTGTATCAAGACTCATGGTGTTTCTTTACCAGAAAATCTGGAAAAAGGGAACGAAATTAGCGCTGCTCGCTTTTCCAAATCCAATAATAACCCGCTGCTGCAAGCAGAAGAGTCACAGGGATGATAGAAAGTCCCATGATAAAACTATCACCAGAATAAACAGGTCGACCATCAGCCATTTGGCCATCCCAAGTTTTGGACATCACATACCCAATGGAGCTGTGGAAGAAATATCCAAAAGTCATAATAATCATATTCGCAATGGCTGTTGTTAGACCAATCTGGCTTGCTTTTACGTAGGTGCTAGCTTTGTAGATCACAAGAATTTGATAGGCACACAGCATTCCCATGAGCAAGAACAAAAGGGTGAGGGTAAGTTGATTCGCAAAACCAAGGAGTATGTAGACAAAGATGGAAGCCATAAGGACTGCTGCCAAAATTGTGATGGGATAGTATGCCCCCGTCCGTTCAGCGCTATAGCTCAGGGCAGGAGAGCCAAAGCACATGCCAAGAAAAATCAAGGAAGGCAGGTAGGCTGATGTGTTTTCAGTAAAGCCGTAAAAAGCTCTGAGAAAGCCTGTTCCCCAGGCATCAGCAAATCCCTCAATGGGACCAACCATAAGACCAGCAAAAAGGCAGACAAGCATGACACGGCTATTTGAGAAGACAGATTTAATTTCTGCTGTGATGGATCTATCTCTACGCGCGGGGGAATCATAGGCTGGCATGATGCCATATACAGCCAAAGCAAGGAGGATGCCCATAAGACAAAGAATTTCAATGACTTTGTCCCACCCAAAATATTTCATGAGGAGAAGAACAGGTTGCCCACCGTAGATTGCGCCAACCAAACCAATGGCAACAGAAAAACCAAGCATGCGTGTGAAGCGCTCCTCAGGGAAAGCCATGCGGATGACTTTGAAAACACCAAGGATTGCAGCAGAGGATGCTGCGCCAAATAAAGCCCGCCCCAAAACAGGCCAAACCCAATCTTCACAGAAGATTAGAGGGAGAAGCCCTAGAACAGCAAGGATAATGGAGGTAGACATCACAATACGGGGACCATAGCGATCCAGCATGATTCCGACAGGAATGTGAAGTGCAGCGTAGCCAATGTAGTAAACACCAGAGAATTGACCAAAGAGGGCTGCATCAATATCAAAGCGCCCTATAATTTGATCCATCATAATGTTCGGCAGAACACGCAGAATATATTGAAAAGCATAAAACAGAGAAGCCAGGGCCCACATAGCCCAAATGACATATTCACTAGAAAAAGAAGCTTTTGGCCTATTATTCATGTAACTTGGAACCTTATCTCCCCTAAAACCCTACTCGAATTTGCCTCAAAAATCTAGCCCTTTGTCTTGAATTGCAATTTAAAAGAAAATTAACCTCAAAGTTTTAATATAATTCTATATATATTTGGTAGTTCTATGTTTTTGAAGAGAATTTTTGTTGTCATTTTGTCTGTACTGGTGCTTTCTCCCATGGTGTCGGCAGGGTCTATAGCACAGAGGACGGCAGACCTCCAAGCTGCTCAGAAGCGAGATGCTGCTACACAACACTCTGCAGCACCACAGGGTGTTGTTAAAAAAGGTAATACTGGGCAATTGGTGCAGCAATTTGGCGGGCAGGTCCAGCGTCAAAAAACTAGAACACCGGCCCTTCATCAAAAAGGTGGGACAGTTTCTCAGCGGATAAAGCAATTTGAGCAGGGAGTTTCAGCACCTGTGACTTCGACTCGCCAAACAGCCCAGAGTTTGGGGATTAAGCCTGGAACGGTAGCTGATCGTCGTAAAGCCCTTGAGCAACGGATAGCTGCGCCTTCAACACCTTCTGCACCGGCACGCCGGACAGCCCAGAGTTTGGGGATTCAGCCTGGAACAGTAGCTGCTCGTCGTAAAGCTCTTGAGCAACGGATAGCTGCGCCTTCAGCACCTGTGACTTCGACTCGCCAAACAGCCCAGAGTTTGGGGATTCAGCCTGGAACAGTAGCTGCTCGTCGTAAAGCTCTTGAGCAACGGATAGCTACCCCTTCAACACCTTCTGCACCGGCACGCCAGACAGCCCAGAGTTTGGGGATTAAGCCTGGAACGGTAGCTGATGGTCGTAAAGCCCTTGAGCAGCGGATGGCTACCCCTTCAGCACCTGTGACTTCGACTCGCCAAACAGCCCAGAGTTTGGGGATTAATCCTGGAACAGTAGCTGATGGTCGTAAAGCCCTTGAGCAGCGGATGGCTGCTCCTTCATCACCTGTGACTTCAACGCGCCAAACAGCCCAGAGCTTGGGGATTAGCAAAGGTATTGTTGAAAGGCGTAAAAGGGAATTAACTCAGAAGATGGGAGCCTCTTCAGCGCCTCAGAGGTCTGTGCCCCAGACTGCTAAAAGCCTGGGGATTAAAAAAGGAAATACGGCAAGGGTTCGTGGAAATTTTGGCGCTGCTGCATCTTTTGCAGAGGGTCGCAGTGTAGATCCTGCAAATACGGCAGAGGCCAAGGCGATCCGTGCTGCCCGTGCAAAAGCCCGTGCTGAAGAAGAGGCAAGAGACGACGACTACTCTGAGGGCATGGCAAACCTTTTTGGAACTGAAGAAGATGATGATGGGGAAGAAGAGGAAACAAAAGATCCTTCAACAGCCATTGACCCAAGTCAAACGGCAGAGGCCAAGGCGATTCGTGCTGCCCGTGCAAAAGCCCGTGCTGAAGAAGAGGCGAGAGATGGTGACTATTCTGAGGACATGGCTGCCCTTTTTGGAACTGAAGATGATGATGGGGAAGATGACGGTGATAAGAAACAGGAGGATGTAGATGATTCTGGGGAGGCTTTTGACCCAAGTCAAACGGCAGAGGCCAAAGCGATCCGTGCTGCCCGTGCAAAGGCCCGTGCTGAAGAAGAAGCAAAAGATGACGATATGTCTGGGGGAATGGCAAACCTTTTCGGAGATGATGATGATGACGACTTTGAGCCTGTCAAAGAAGAAGAGCCTTTCACAGGAACCGATCCTGATGCTGTGATTGCATGGATGGCTGCAGGAAAACCTTTGCCCTACAAAGTTATTAAAGAGATTGGTTTTACCATTGGAGAAAGTTCTCATGCAGACGAGTGGGATCACACATTGCCAAAAGTGATTATTGAAATAGAACACGACAATTTTTTCCCTCTCTCCTTGATGATGGAATTTAGCGGACTACTCGCAAAGCCCATTCGGGCGGCACAGCAGTACTTCAGGGTCTGGTTTGCAGGACTCATGGGTAAAAAGCGCATAGAATCCTTTGAGGTAAATCCAAATGCGAATGGGCAAACTGACTTTACGGCTAAGCGGATAAAAATACGTGTCGGGCGGGAGCAGAGAGAAGTCACCATTGTCAGCGTAACACTCTCTTACCGGGTTGCAACGCAATATGGGTTGGTCGACCAACTTGCAAAAGAGGGGTACAATACAAGCGGGAATTGGGACAAGCTTGTTATTTCTTTCGTTGTTGATGATGAGGGTGAGCTTGTTGAATATGCCCCGGGAGAAGATGGTCGGGTTGTTTCCCTTTTAACAGCAAAAAAAGATCCTCCAAATAATCTCGCACAGCTAAAGAAATACTCAAGAGATTCTAAGAAAAAAGTAAGAGGAGCAAAACGTGCAACATCCTCCCGGTCAGCAAGTCCAGCAAAAAGGATGAGAGGGGGAACGACAAAGCCCCGTAAACTTATCTTCAAAGGGGATAAAGAAAAAATCCAGAGAATTGTAGGGGCTGTTGAGAGCTTTGATGCAAATGCTCCTGAAAATCCTGTTCTGAAGCAGCTTGGTGTTGGTGTTGAGCGGGCTCGAATTATTACCCTTACAGGTGAAGATTATAAGGGGGTTTCTCCTAAAATCTGGACAGCTAAAGAGATTGAGCGTTTACTGGCTTCACCAATCTCCAAAGCTTGGCGGGAAATCCTGAATGTTTTTGTCAGTGCTGGGATTGCGAAGAACAAAGTAGATGGTCTCCTGCGTAAAAGTGGTGTTGTGGTTATTGCCAATGGGGATGAAACAAAGGGGTTCTATACAGCCCTTGGAATTCCTGTAAATGTTCAAACGAAGAAGATACTTGGCGATATCCCTCAATTTGAGAGGACTCGTCGGGATAAGATGGCCTATATTATCTTTATTGAAAACCGAGGTGGAAATATGGAAGGCCCCCTTATTATTCAAACCAGTAAAAAACTTCCAGAAGGTGTTGAAGATCTTCGCCGATATGCGAACTAAGCTAAGTCTATTCAAAGGGTGAAAAATTCGGTATGACGTTCTTACCTTGTGGAGAATGTCATGCCCGCTCAAAAGCTTTACAAACGCCGCCTTACAAAAGATGAAATTACTTTGTTGTATGAACAACTTCGTAAGGCTTGGCCTTCCCCAAAATCAGAACTGAATTATGTGAATCCCTATACACTCCTAGTGGCTGTTACGCTTTCAGCTCAGGCAACAGATAAGGGGGTAAATCGGGCAACAGAGGCTTTGTTTAAAGTCGTTACAACGCCAGAGCAAATGATCAGTTTAGGAGACGAGGGATTAAAAGAGCATATCAAAACCATTGGGCTTTATAATAATAAGGCTAAAAATGTGATCGCCATGTCTAAAATGCTTGTTGAAGAGTATGATAGTCAGGTGCCAGAAGATCGAGAGGCCTTGGTAACTCTTCCGGGTGTCGGGCGGAAAACAGCAAACGTTGTGTTGAATGTAGCCTTTGGTCATGAGACTTTTGCTGTTGATACCCATATTTTCAGGGTTGGAAATCGTACGGGGCTAGCACCAGGAAAAACCCCTGAGAAAGTGGAAGCTGAGCTTGATCGTTTAACACCAGTACCCTATCGCGTTCATGCCCATCATTGGCTGATTCTACATGGCCGCTATGTCTGTAAAGCGCGCAAACCAGACTGCCAAAAGTGTCCCATATATGATCTATGCCAATTCCGAGGAAAGGAAATCCTTGAATAACTCCTCAAAATATCCTATATGAGGGATATATTTTCTGGGTCCCCATCGTCTAGAGGCCTAGGACACCGCCTTCTCACGGCGGAAACAGGGGTTCGACTCCCCTTGGGGATACCAAAAATAGACTATATTCTACAGGAAATGCTTCCCTGCTTGACTATCGTGGTAAAATTACAATACGAAAACAAGGGAGGAATACCATGTCGGCTTATGCAAGAAAAAAGTCTTTGGAAAGAAAATACAAAGAAATACAACATAAAATCAAAGAAGAAAACACTCGTCCACACCCCGACGACTCTGTTTTGCAAAGTCTAAAGCATGTAAGATTCTCAATAGAAAATGAAATCTCGCGGCTGGGGTTGTGAGTTCTATTTTTGAGGGATGAAGTCTTAAGTCTTTTTGTTATAAAGGCTTAGATTCTTATAAGGGTGTTTTTAAGAAAGTTTCTCTATTTGTATGAAAAACACAAAATTGACAATTTATTTTCCTTTTTGTCAAATAAAGCAGCAAAAAAAATGCAAAAAAATGCATTTTTCTGTGTTTTTGGTCTGAAGGGGAATTGACGCAATCCCTTGAGTTCACTAGACTAATTTTAAGTTAGTGCTCAAGGGCATTAATCAACCATTATTTACAGAGGGTAGAAAATGAACAAAAATGATATCGTAAATGAAATTGCAAACCGTGCACAACTCAGCAAAGCAGATGCTGCAAGAGCATTGGATGCGACAGTTGAAACTATTACACAAGCTTTGAAGAAGGGTGATGATATCCGTCTCGTTGGCTTCGGAACTTTCCACATTGCACAACGTAAGGCAACACAAGGCCGTAACCCACGTACAGGCGAAGTGATTCAAATCGCTGCTGCTCGCCTTCCTAAGTTCAAGGCTGGAAAAGGCTTGAAAGACGCAGTTGCGCGCTAAGCTTTAAAAAGAGTACTAATGCTTAAGACCAGGGCCATTTGTTTGGCCCTGGTTTTTTTAATGCAATCTTGAAACAAGGTAGAGCGTGATTTCTTCTAGGATGTGACGAACTGGGTGAGGCGGAAGCTGCAAAAGGGCTCCATGAGCCTGGTTCGCATATACCTGGGCAAGAGCTTTGCATTTTTCTAAACTTTTTGATGTCAGCATATAGTGCTGAGCTTTAGCAAAATCTTCAGAGGATGCTTCCCCCCTGCCTATTGTCCGCTCCCAAAAAGCCTTTTCTTCCCCATCTTCAGTATCATAAGCAAAGATAACAGGGTGTGTGACTTTTCCTTCGAAAAAGTCGTTCCCTTGGGTTTTTCCCGTTTGGCTATGAGGATCATAGTCGAGAATATCATCAACAAGCTGGAATCCTGTTCCAAAATAGTGGCCAAAGCGGCGAGCAGCGTCCTCTTGTTCAGGAGATGCATGACTCACCAAAGCTCCCACTTGCGTAGCAGCTCCAAAAAGGCTCGCTGTTTTGGATTCTATGACCTGGAGAGATTCCTCTTGACTCAGGCTTAGGTTGTTAAGAGCAAAAAGCTGTTGAACTTCTCCTTCAGCAATTGTAGAGGAGGCATTTGAGAGAACCTTGAGAACAGGCAGGCTTCCATCATCAACCATCAACTCAAAAGCTCGAGAGAAGAGAAAATCCCCGGTGAGAACAGCTGCAGAGTTCCCCCAGACTTTGTTCGCAGTGTTTTGCCCGCGGCGCTCATCGCCATGGTCCACTACATCATCGTGGAGAAGTGTAGCTGTGTGAATAAGCTCAACACAGGCTCCAAGATCAATGGCACGCGTCATATCCCCAGAGAGAATGCGTGCAGTGGCAAGGGTGAGGAGGGGGCGAATACGTTTCCCTCCAGCTAAAATCAAATATTTTGAAATGTCTTGAATTTCATTAACCCGAGAGGAAAGCTTTTCTACAACAACTTGGTTAAGTTGCCCAAGTTCTTGCCTCATAATGTCTAATAAATCTTGTGTCGGGGAGACAGAAGGTGATGTAGTTTGCTTCAGGTTATGGGCAAAAGTTGCAGAAGATGACATGATACCTGTATAACTATTCTATAAGCTTCTCTCTTTTATAAGGGATAATGGCGCAGATATAAAAGGATTTTATGGTCGAGAGACAGAACTCTTCGTTTAAGAAGGAGATTCCCTACAAAAAAGTGACCCTTTGTGGAGGCAAGGTTCCCTTATTGCAACCTTTAAAAGGATATGTTCCAGGCCTTGATGCTGTTATGCTTGCGGCCTTTTTCCCAAAGTTAGCACAAGGAACAGCCCTTGACTTAGGTTGTGGCTCAGGGGCTGTCATGTTGTGCCGTAAGTGGTTTCAGGGAAATACAGGTTCTCTTTTGGGCATGGAATACCAGATGGAAATGGCAGCCCTAGCCCAGGAAAATATCAAACTAAACCAAACACAGCAGGCGTATATTTTTTGCGCAGATGTTGGCCAGCTTCCGCTTCAAGGGCATAGTGTTGATCATGTGATGACCAATCCCCCTTATTTTAAAGCTGGATCAGGGTCAGCTTCTCCTGATTTACAAAAAAGGGTCTCTTTTCATGGAGAGAAGGTGGGTCTCCCTGAATGGTTGCAGATCTCATGCCATATCTTAAAGCCTCAGGGAACCCTGACATGTATTCTGAAGGGGGATCAACTCCAAGAAGCTTTGGCAAATCTTCCGCATATGGGGGGAATCCAGATTTTCCCCCTTTACCCCCGGGCAGGAGAGCCTGCAAAGCGGGTTCTTTTATCAGCAAAGAAAGGTGTGCGTTCACCGCTCATTCATTTAAGTGGCCTTGTGTTGCATGCCCGAGATGGAGAGTATACACCCCAAGCTAAGAAAATCTTGCTTGGGCAGGAAAACCTTTCTCATTAGCAGTGGAAACGGCCCCATTCCTCCTCTTTGAAACGACGAAGCTCATTTTGGGATGCACGAAGTTTGCTTTGTAGGGAGTGGAATTTTTCTGATTTTATAGCGTATTCATCCCAGCCTGCGCTACCAATAGCCTCAATTCTTCCTCCAAAGGCCTCTTCCAGAGGAATAAGGTCCCTTATGATAGGTAGGAGGCAATCTATAGTATCCAAAATATTACGTTGGATTTTTAGCTCCCCCCTATAAAGATATCTTTTTGCATTTTCTAAAAAGGCTTCAAGACCTGAGAGCTTCCAGCCTTCGCCTTTTGCGGACTGAACTAAGCGGTTGAGAGAAATTTCATGCCGCCTCTCAAGTGAGTCTATTTGGCTCTGCGTATGTGTGGCGAGAGTTTCTGTTTCTCTTTGAAATCCCACATAGCTTAGAGGTGGAGATGCTTCTGTAACCAGTCCCCCAGCGGCAGAAGCAGCAGTGGCTGCAAATAGAAAAGTGTTTTTAAAGATAAAAACAAGTAAAAATGATATAAAAAATAATTTTGTTTTCTGCATTACGCAGAAATAGAGTTCTTTCGTTGTGATTTCAAGGAGAAAAACTTACGACTGATTCGTTGAATATCACGCCAAGCCTTTGACTGGGGTGCGTATTGTTCAAGAATTTTTTTACAATCAAGAGCTTGATAAATTTCAGGCTCATCAAGAACAGACCCAAGAAAAGTAGGCGAAATGTTGAGGAAGGTTTCGCAAGCCTGAGAAAGGGTGTGAAAGGCCTTTTCAGCCTCTGGCTTAGAGTTTGCTTGATTCACAATAATGCTCAACTCAATCCAGGGGAAATTCTTGTGAACAACTTTGAGAAGAGCATAGGTGTCAGCAAGGCTTGTCGGGTCAGGCGTTGTAATTAAGATAAGACGGCTTGCAAGTGGGATATACTGGGTGATTGTTTGACCCGTCCCGGCACTCAAATCAAGAAAAACATTTTGATAGTGATAGGCCATGGAGGTTATTGTGGCCTTGAGCAAAGCACGCCGAGCTGGGCTGAGGCGTGCAAAGTCTGCTGATCCTGAAGCCCCGGGCAAAATATCAAAAGATCCAGGAGATTCTTTTTTATAAAGGCATTCCTCTAGGGTTGTCTTTCCTTTTAGTAAGTTTGTGAGATCCACATCTGGTGTGAGTCCAAGGTGTGTATTTACATTTGTATGCCCAAAGTCACCGTCTACAAAGAGAGTTTTTTTGCCCATTAATCCGATGGCATGGGCCAAGTGGACAGAACACCACGTTTTCCCAACGCCTTCTTTGCCAGAAGTAATAATTGTTAGATTAGGAATGCTCTTTTCTTTTTTGTATCGCTGTGACAACTTAAGCGTTGAAGGGAGTGTAGGATTGATCAAACGCAGCGACGCAGCGGAAAGAGAGCGTGTCATTATGGGCCTTTCTTTTCAGGAAACAATTCAAACAGATGGATCGTTTCATTCATTGATAGGAGATTTGCGTTAACAATAAGTTAAAGAAATTTGAGTTGATCTTTAAAAAAGAAGATAAGATACAGATATGAAACTCCAACAAGTTATCGATTTTTCTAGTATTCCCCGGCTTTCCTCAGCCTCTCTTCAGGGCCTATTTTCATTTTTTGAAAGCAGTGAAATTTTTATTGTTGGTGGGGCTGCTCGAGATGTTCTGTTACACAAGCCCGTTGAAGAAATTGATCTTTCAACTCCTTTATCTCCAAGTGTTGTCATGGAGCGTCTTCCACAATCTGTTTTACGTACCTATAAGCGAGCACTTGCCCATGGAACAGTTCATGTGAAAGTCAAAGGCGAGCGGTATGAAATCACCTCTTGGCGACAGGATATTAAGACAGATGGGCGCCATGCACAGGTGACTTTTACAGATCAAATGGATCAGGATGCAAAGCGGCGTGATTTTACCGTGAATGCCATTTATATGACGCCAAAGGGAGAAGTCATCACTCCTTTGTCACAGAGTTTAGAAGATTTAAAAGAAAGACGTCTTCACTTTATTGGGGAACCCACAAAACGCATGGAAGAAGATTCACTTCGGCTCTTGAGATATTTTCGTTTTTTAAAAGATTTTCCGAATGATTTGCAATCTTTCACACTGAATGACCAGATCCAAGAACAGCTTACACGCCTTTCCCCTGAGCGTGTCGTGCGAGAGCTTCGAAAAACCCTGGATAGAGATTTGCCTGATTTTGTACTGCAACGCATGAAGGAAATCCAGGTTTTGAACATACTCTTTCCAAAATTTAGGCCTTCGCAGTATCCAGACCAACCCCAATCTTTCCTGTGGTGGCTCAAAGAATTGGGGCCCTATATCAACGGGGAACTACCTTTGACAGTAGCAGAAAAAGCAACTTTGCAAGAAATGTAGATTTTTGTTGAAAAATGAGGTAACACTATAGGAAATAGTGAAAATTAGGATCTGATGGCAAAAGAAGATTTACTTGAATTCGACGGTACTGTTGTTGAGCTGCTTCCAAATACAATGTTTCGTGTGGAGCTAGAAGACGGGCATGTAATTCTTGCTCATTCTTCAGGAAAGATGAAGAAAAATCGGATTCGTGTGCTGGTTGGAGATAAGGTCACTGTAGAGATGACACCCTACGATCTTACAAAGGGGCGGATTATCTTCCGACATAAGTAAAAGGAATTTTCCATGGCGAATAGTCAGCAAAAAACTTGTCCAACATGCAAAAAGACTCATTGTCAAAAGGGAAGTTTTTGTAGCAAGAAGTGTCATTGGATTGATTTGAATCGATGGTTGACAGGAGGCTATTCTGTTCCTATTTCTGAGGTCTACGGAGACATGGATGAGGAAGATTTCGATCTTTCTCAGGAATTTGTCACAATCCACTAAACAAAAGGGCCTGGCATGACTGTCTTTACTTTTATTCCTGCACGGATGGCCGCATCACGTTTTCCAAATAAACCTCTGGCAAAGATCTTGGATAAACCCATGATTCAGCACGTCTATGAAGGAGCGCAACGTGCTATTGGCATTGACAAAATCTATGCTGCTTGTGGAGATGTTGAGCTCGTTGAGGCAGTGAAAGCGTTTGGAGGAGAGGCTGTCTTTACAGATCCAGCGCTCCCCTCTGGGACAGACCGGGTTTGGGCAGCCTATCAAAGTCTGCCTGATTCAGAAAAGTCAGCTGATGACATCATCGTAAATCTCCAGGGGGATATTCCCTTTTTCAACCCAGAAATGGTTTCAGAAGTAATCTCTGTTCTTAAATCCCAGCCAGACTTTGACTTTGCAACAGTTTGTGCTTTGTTGGATGATCCTGAAAAGGCAGTGCATCCTTCGACGGTAAAGATTGCCATGGCAGGCACAGAAAATCCTCATCAGCCCATGCGGGCGCTTTATTTCTCTCGCTCCGTTATTCCTCACGGGGAGGGGCCACTATTCCATCATTTTGGTATTTATGCTTATCGGCCACAGGCCTTGGAGGCCTTCGTGAATACGCCAGCCTCTCCTTTGGAAAAGCGTGAAAAGCTTGAACAACTCCGTGCTCTTGAAGCGGGGCTTGTTTGCGGTGTTGCCGTTGTGGATGCCATGAGCCTTGAGGTTAATCACCCTGAGGATATCCCTATGGTTGAAGCTGCACTTCAAGATCCTCTTCGGAAAATTTCTTAAATTTTTTGTTCTTAGGGATATTTGCAAGCCCATGTTTGTTGCCTTACTCTTTCCGATAGTCATTTTTTTTGCAGGAAGCGCTTATGCGACGTTTCTCGAAGTTGACTATATTTTGGTGGAAAAGAAGCAAAGGGCTCTGTCTGTGTATCATAATGGAAAAAAAATTAAGCAATACAAGGTTGCTCTTGGATTTTCTCCCGTGGGACACAAGGAGCAGGAAGGGGATGGAAAAACACCCGAAGGAAAGTATTTTATCTCACATAAAAACTCAAAAAGCACCTATCACTTGTCTCTTGCTATTTCTTATCCCTCAAAACAGGATAGAGTCGCTGCTGCAAAAAAAGGAGTAAGTCCTGGGGGCAATATCATGATTCATGGCATCAAGAAAAAATATAGCAATATTGGTACCGCCCATTGCTTATGGGACTGGACCCTTGGGTGTATTGCTGTAACAAATGAAGAAATAGAAGAACTTTTCAAGGCTACAAAAGTTGGTACACCTGTTATTATCAAGCCATAAAAAGGTTATGGCCCTTAAATTCTATCAAGAAGCCTCCCCCTTGCACTTTTTGGGAACTCTGTGTATAACCAACACAATGCGACCGTAGCTCAGCTGGATAGAGCGTTGCCCTCCGGAGGCAAAGGTCAGGGGTTCGAATCCTCTCGGTCGCGCCACTTCCAGAAAAATTTGCAACACACCTAGAGAAAAGGTATATTCTGAGCACGTGGGAAGAGGTGCGAACATGGCGACACAACCTTTCTTGAAAATGCATGGACTCGGAAATGACTTCGTCATGATGGGGACCCGTGCGGCCTTATCAGTCCTTTCTCGGTTGAAAGGGAAAATCCCTACGGAAGAAGGGAAAAAACCAACAGCCAACGAGATTCAGGCACTCTCTCACCGAAATTTTGGTCTGGGATGTGATCAGTTGATCTGGTTAGCAGAGCCCAAGGACTCAACAGCTCAGATTCGAATGGAAATTTATAATAGGGACGGTAGCCAGGCTGAGGCTTGTGGAAATGCAACACGTTGTGTGGCTTGGCTTCTTGGGCAGGAAAAGGTTGTGATTGAAACACCAACAAGTCTTCTTTCCTGCCATGTGATATCTCAAGATGAAGTTGCTGTTGCCATGGGTCCTGTGCTTCCACAGGATCTAGAAGGTTCTCTTTCCCTGACGCTTTCAATGAATGCGGCCCCTGTTTTTGTCACAGTTGGAAATCCTCATTTGGTTTTGTTTGTTGAGGAAATGTCCCGGGACAAAAAGGAAGTTTTAGGTCAAGAGCTTTCTCAGCATCCTGCTTTTCCAGAAGGTGTGAATGTCGGCTTCGTGAGTCAAATTCAAGGAAATGAGTTTACGCTCCATGTTTATGAGCGAGGGACAGGGCTTACATATGCATGTGGGTCTGGGGCGTGTGCAGCAGCAAGAGCCGTATGGTTCCGGGGCTTAGCTCAAGGCATTCTGACAGTTCATCTCCCCGGGGGTGATCTCCAGCTGGAGAAACTCGGGGAAAAAGTTAATATGACAGGGCCTGTCTCCCTTGTTGCACTGGGACAAGTTGAGATTCCTGAGATCTCAACATCAGGGTTGCAATTGGCGGTCTAATGACAACATCTTCTCCTCCACCAAAGCAGGGGCAGGAAACTCCCCCAGAAGTTGTGACCCTTGGGTGTCGCTTGAATACCTACGAATCCCAGGTAATGAAGGACCACATGCGCAAAGCAGGGTTACAAGACACTATTGTCGTGAATACATGTGCTGTGACAGGGGAGGCAGAACGCCAAGCGCGACAAAGGATTCGCAAACTTCACCGCCAGTTTCCTCATGCAAAAATTATTGCTACAGGGTGTGCAGCTCAGATTAACCCAGATGCTTATGCAAAGATTGAAGGCGTGCATAAAGTGCTTGGGAACTTAGAAAAGATGGAGCTAAGCTCTTTTGAGAACTTAAGCCTAGAGACACCTAAGGTGCAGGTCCAAGATATTATGGCTGCTAAGGAAACGGCAGGCCATTTAATTAGTGGATTTGATGGTCGTGCACGGGCTTTTATTGAAATTCAAAATGGGTGTAATCACCGCTGTACATTCTGCACAATTCCTTTCGGGCGTGGAAATAACCGTAGTGTTCCCATGCCTGAGATTATTCAACAAATCCGCCATCTTAGGGATGAAGGATGTGAAGAAGTCGTTTTCACAGGGGTTGATATTACAGACTATGGTAAAGATTTACCAGGTCAGCCAACGCTGGGGCAACTGGTTCGGCGGGTGTTGGTAGCGATTCCCGATCTTCAGCGCCTCCGCCTTTCTTCCATTGACCCTGTTGAGGTTGATGAGACCCTTTATCAGGTTATTGCAACAGAGCAGCGGCTTATGCCCCATTTTCATATTTCCCTGCAGTCGGGAGATGATATGGTGCTGCGCCGGATGAAACGTCGTCATGTGCGGGAAGATATCCTTCATTTTTGCCGTACGGTAAAAACACATCGCCCAGAAGCTATTTTTGGAGCAGATATCATTGCAGGTTTTCCAACAGAAACTGAAGAGCAATTCCAAAATTCTCTCTCTATTATTGAAGAAGCCCCCGTGACATTTGTCCATGCTTTCCCTTATTCTCCGCGTCCAGGAACCCCTGCAGCGAAGATGCCACAAGTGGATGGACCCATTCGCAAAGCTCGGGCAAAAGCTTTGATTGCGGCAGGAGAAGAGCAGCTTAAGAAATCATGTCAGTCCCGGGTGGGGCAAGTGGTGCAAGTTCTCCTTGAGAAGTCAAATCAGGGACACTGTGAACATTTTCTCCCTGTCATGCTTGAGGAAGAGGGTCCGCAAGGTGAAATTGTTTCTGTGAAGCTCACGGGTTTAACACCTGAAGGAACAGGGCTTGTCGGCTATATTATAAAAGAAGGGGGCTAAATGAGTTGGTTTCAACGTCTCAAGGACGGACTGCAAAAGACATCAGAAAAAATTTCTGATCAGCTAAAAGAAACATTTACAGCACGTAAGATTGATGACGAGGTTCTTGAGTCTCTCGAAGAAATTCTGATCCAAAGCGATCTTGGACTTAAAACTTCTATGGACCTAGTGGAAAAGTTGCGCAAGACGAAGCTGATTTTTCCTGATGATAAACCAGCCCATGAGGTTGTGAAAGCTTTTCTCCAAGAGGAACTCGTAAAGCAACTGGAGGGGGCCGAGGAACCTCTCGTGTTTGCTCCCGAAGAAGGTCAACTGCTTCGGGTTGTTTTGCTTGTGGGTGTGAATGGTTCTGGAAAAACGACGACAGCTGGAAAACTTGGCGCAAAGGCCCAGGCCCAGGGGCTTAAAGTTGGGTACGGTGCTTGTGATACTTTTCGAATGGCAGCTGTAGAGCAGCTTCAAGAATGGGCCTATCGCATTGACGTCCCTTGTTATACTTTGCCCCAAGGGTCTGATCCTGGTGCTGCAGCACACCGGGCTGTGCTACAGGCTGCAGAAGATGGGCTTGATGTCTTGTTCTTAGATACAGCGGGCCGTCTCCAGAATAAAAGTCACCTCATGAGTGAGTTGGAAAAAATTTACCGTGTCGTTGGCAAGGCTCTCCCCGGTGCACCCCATGAGGTGCTCCTCGTTTTGGATGGGACCGTTGGGCAAAATGCCCTTTCCCAAGTCTCTGCTTTTCAGGATGTGTGTGAAGTCACTGGGCTTGTTGTGACGAAACTTGATGGCACGGCCAAAGGAGGCATGATTTTGCCCCTCTATACTGAAACTAATTTGCCTATCAAGGCGATTGGTGTTGGAGAGAAGATAAAGGACCTGGATCGCTTTGATGCCAAGGCCTATACGGCAGGACTGCTTGGGATTGAGTAAAGAACATTCTTGTATTTAGGGGGTCTTAATGCAACCTTAAATATTGAGAGACTTATGCAGATCAGGGCTAAACACAATGACTTTTCTTAGTAAGATAAAATATGGGCTCTTTGTCTGGGGACTGATAGTTATGATGTTTGGGGTATCAGGGTGCGGTATCAGAAATACTCCTTCCTCAGTGAATCCACCAAAAGTCATCATTTTAGACGGTTTGCCAGGAGGTGGGAAAACAACATCTTCAAAGTTTGTGCGTGATTTTCTTGGAGAGAGAGGAATTAAAAATATTCTCTATGGTGAAGATCATGGTGCTCATCCCATTCGGGATTGGGAACGGGATGGAGGCCATATTTTAAGCATGACCCCCTCAGCATACAAAGCGTTTTTCTTGAAGCGGTGGAAAGATTTTGTAGCTCAGGCCCAACACCAGTCAAAGGTTATGATTTTTGAGTCATGCCTGCTACAGGAACACGCTCTTTCGTTAGCACTGAAGGGGGAACCAGCTGAGGGTATAGCAGCCTTCATTGCCGAAATTGTTGACATTCTTTCTCCTCTACATCCTGCAATTTTTTATCTGAACCAAGATAATGTGAGTAAACAAATCAAGGCAGTTTATAAAACGAGAGACCAAAAATGGCGAGATAAAGTTCTTGAGACTGGGGAGCTCTATAAAAGAAGCCGCTCTGTATCTTTTGGTGCACCATCAACAAATAGTCTTGAGAGCTTCATTGATTTAATGGAGGATGCTAAGCGTTCCCATGATCTGGTTATGGGGGCTTCAGAATCAATCTATATGATTGATAATACAGATCGAGATTGGACCCATGTTGAGCAAGCATTACAAGATCTTTTGGGATCTTTTTTTGCTGAAGAAAAATCCATCAGGTGAGTCAAGTTTATAACGATGGGGGGGTGAAAAATTTGCACCCATTCCCTTTCTTAAGCTACACTACTCTTAAGGGGCATGTAACATGACGCACTTTATTGTCTTGGGAGTATTTCAAGGAAACGATTTATCTCCTGCAACCCGCAGTGCAGTTGCTGCGGTTGAAGGTTATGGTGAGGTTTCTCTCTTCATTCCGGATATATCAAAGTCTGTTGAAGCCCCTACTGGAATCTCAAAACTTTATACTGTAGAAGCTTCAGAGACAGAGCATATTGCATCCACTTTAGGCGCTTGGATTCAAAAAGAGATGCCGGATGCTGTTCCTATTGCGGGTGCAGATACATGGGGAAAGAACCTGATGCCGCGCTTGGCAGCATTGCTTGATCGGGAGCAGGTTTCAGATGTGATACAGATTCACGATCTTAAGACATTTACACGGCCTATTTATGCGGGGAATGCTTTTGAAACGGTCGTCTATAAAAACACACCTTGTATCACTGTTCGCCCGACGGCCTTTCCTGTTGAAAAGCCAGAGGTAAAGGCCCAGAAGCCAGAAATTTTACCACTTGTGAAAGCAGAACGAGCAGTTGAAATGATTTCTCCTGCAAGTCCAAAAGCGGGAGATAAGCCAGATCTTCTTCAAGCAGAGGTTGTTGTCACTGGAGGACGAGCTTTTGGCAGTCAGGAAAATTTCCAACTCCTGGAGGGTCTCGCGACTAGATTAGGGGCTGCAATTGGTGCAACACGTGCTGCTGTTGATGCAGGGTATGTTCCTAATGATTATCAAATTGGGCAAACTGGGAAAATTGTTGGCCCGCGCCTTTATATAGGATTTGGTCTTTCGGGTGCTATTCAACATGTGGCCGGTATCAAAGATGCAAAAACCATCGTTGCAATTAATAAAGATCCAGAAGCTCCAATTTTTAAAGTTGCTGATTATGGGCTTGTGGGGGATATTTTTGATATCATTCCTAAAATGCAGGCGTATCTAGAAAAGAGTTGAAAAATTGAAGGGATGTCGTATTTTGAGAAGAATAGGTTTGAGGATTAGAGATGAAAACCGTTTTTCGTTATAGCTATATGTTGATGTGTGTCGCTTTATTGGGCGGCTGTGCAGAAAATTTTTCTCCTGATTTTTACAATGAAGATGAGATCAGTGATGTTTCTGTCACAAAGCGTGGTTTGATTGTTGATGCGCGCCCGATCACAATTGGGGGGAGTCAAAACTTAAGCAAGAATACAGCCGGGCTTCTTGGTGGTGGTCTTGCGGGTGGATTGCTTGGTAGTCAAATTGGTGGCGGTCGTGGTCGTGTTGTCGGTGGTGTGGCTGGAGCCCTTGGTGGTGCTGCATTGGGAAGTGCTGCCCAGCGTCATCTGACAAAACAACCTGGTATGGAATACACAGTCGAAATCGAAGGCACAGGTGAGCTTGTCACGATTCGCCAAGGAAAACCATTCTATCGCACAGGAACCCAGGTAAAGGTCATTTTCCCAGGTGGGTCTTCTAAGGGGCGCCCTCGGGTAGTTCCTTTTAACTACTAGGAAATTCAGTTTGAAAGAAGGGCCCGCCGAGAGGCGGGTTTTTTCTTGACCTGTTGCTGAAAAAGGATTACAAAAAGTCAAAGTTTATTCTTAAAAGGTATTTGTTATGGCTCGTCGTTGCCCAATTACACAAAAAGGTGTTCAAACAGGAAACAATGTTTCCCACGCAAACAACAGAACACGTCGTCGTTTCTTGCCCAATATTCAGCCTGTAACATTGCATTCTGAAGCTTTGGGACAAAGTTTTCAAATGCGTGTTTCAGCATCAGGCTTGCGAACTGTAGAGCATAAGGGTGGTTTTGATCAGTTCCTTCTCTCTACACCAAAGTCAAAGTTGACTCCTGAGCTCGCAAAGCTTCGCAGCCGGGTAGAGGCAAAAATTTCCGCATAAAGACTTTTTTAAAAGGTCTAAAAATAGCCGGCTTTTGCCGGCTTTTTTTGTGGGATGTCTTATTCATGAGGTAGGACGTTTCTCACAAAAGCTTCAAGCTGCTCTTTCGAACTCGGGCCAATTTCGACATAAGCAATCGTCATATCAAAAAGCTCTTCTCTATTATGATCATATTTCTCAAGGAAAAAGAGAAAATTTTGGTGCAGGATTTTATGATCCCAGGGGTCTGGGATACCGTCAAAGGCATCTGGGTCATAGGTTTTGAGCTCAGATCTTACATCTTCAACCTCCTTAGCTGAAACTTTTCGGATCATGAATAGCGCATGAGATTTTTTCTTGAAACCCACAGTTCCAGCAAAGTGCAATGTTTTTTCGATAAGCTCTTCTGGATTGGATTTTAGCTTTCCAGCAATATAAATTGCAGCAATGTAAAAGCTCAGATTTATACCATCATGATCAAAACGTCCCTCACAAGCATAGCCTACACCTGTTTCTGCTTTTTCCTGAATAGTGCAGTAGTCCATATCGCTGGGCAAGCCAGCTGCACCATAGATAACAAGCGGGAAAAACAAGAAAAAAACTTGAAATAAAGAATTTTTCATCCACATAACTATCTATTATTTTATTTTTTTTAAAAAGCATCAATAAAATTAAGTATTTAGGAGATTAAAAAAAGTGCGGATGTTTTTGTTCTTGGTTGGTCTATGTATGGTGAGTGAGCTTTTTGCAGCAACTTCGGGTAATTTTCCTATGCCTGAAAGCAGATGGCCGGGGCAAAGGATGCCAGCAGGGGTCACACTTGTTCCTGGCGTTCACCCAGATGCTGCTGGAGGAGTAATAGTAAGGCTAGAGATTACCATCTCTTCAAAAGAGGAGAGAGATATCTATATTAATGAGTTTATCAGACGCCTTAATGCCGAGAAGGACCGGATCATATATCAGCGTTATTTAAATGCCATAATTATTCTTTCCCGGATGAAATTCTAGAATTTTAGACAATAATTAACTTAAAAAAAACCTACCTATGAAAAAATGTGTCTATAAGGTGGGTTTTTTATTATGAGGAATTGTAAAGCAAAAGTGATTGCTGTTCAGGCTAAAGAAGATCGATTGACACTGGGCCTCTATCTTCTTGTAGGGCTTGTGTTGTTGGGGCTTTTGTTGGGAGTAGCATTTCCAGAGAAAGCCCATGCTCGTCGGAATACAGTGCAAATAACAGAAGCTCTTCACCCAGAGCAATTGGCTGTTAAGGGGGATCTTGAGAGCCAGCTACAACGACCTCTTACACGTAAAGAGCTTTTAGAGTTAGAGCGTGCGAAAACACCTGATACTCAAATTCGTTTTCGCCAAAAGCTTGTAAAGACATCACAAACTATTTCAGCTTTAGGGAGGTTGTCCATGCCTCAATTTAAGCTTCACCAAGACCTTAAAAAACAATATGGCCCTCTGACAGCGGAACAAATTGAGAGAATTTCACAAGCACGCACTGCACCAGCTTTGGAAAAAGTAAAGCGTGGGCTAGAAGCAGAGCTTGGTGCAAAATTTTCTCTTGTTCCTGGCGCAGCTGATGAACTTACTGTCATTGCAGGATCTGGGGGAGGTGCCTCACCTGTTTCAAGTGCTGATGATGAGGAGCCAATTAAGTTTTCTCAAATTAGCTCCGGGGATCGTGCAAGTATCCGCCTTCTTGAAAAAGGCCTCAGCTTTAAGAAATACCCTCCAGCTACAAATGCAGAGAAACGCCGTGTAATGGGGCTGGACTCTAGAGAGCGAGAGCTTGCGATTCGAAGTATACTTAGGGAACGTGAGCTTACCCAGCAAGAAGACGATAGTTTCTCTCTGGGGCAGGCCAGTGCTGAAGATGGTCTCACAGGTGGCTCAACCCCTGCCTTGGAAGACGGTCCTAGAGACGCCATGGTTGCCTGGGATGGAAAAGGAGCTGCTGATGCAAAAGCTCAGATGACATCGGTTTTAACTGAGCTATCGGAAAAAGCTAAGGATCTTCAACAAGAAATCCAACGTTTGAAAGCTATTGTCGCAGATAGCCAGTAAGCTTAGTTCTTTGAGCCTTTTTTATTAAGGCGGCCAAAGTTTCCAAAAATTTGTTCGAAGAAGGTTTCGCTATAGCCACGGCTTGGGGTGACTTTTGAGAAGTAAGAAACAGGTTTGAGAGTTTCCATATCACGCTCGCTCACCCCAGTTACCTCCCCCTTATCACTAAAGGCAACCTCAAGGATTCCAAGCTCACGTGTTTTGGGCTTGAGAAAAGCCCGTCTTGAGGTTTCTCGCCTCACATAAAACCAAGATTTTGGGCCAAAGCTAGACTCAAAAGAGGGGCTTCCGAGGACTTGAAGAACGTCATCCTGTGTGATGGTTTTATCCGCAGCAGGCATGACCTGTGCAACTTGATCTTCATCCCACTGGCGCCCCCGACGCGCAACCATGGATTGACATCCTTGAAGGAACAAACAAATGATGAGAAAAAGACTGAACTGTCGCATGCAAAACCTCATTAAAGATGTTTTGGCATTGTTAGCCAGAGTTTTCAAGGTCTAATTTATGTATTTACCTTTGATGCAGCACGTGAGAGTCGATCCTGGAGGGCTTGGCCAATTCCTTCTTGGGGAAGGGGACAGATTGTGATGGCCTTGAAGGGAGGTTGATCAAGGTCTCTGAGGGCGCGATAGAGATTTCGCGCAGCCTCTTGGAGGTCCCCAGAGGGAGAGAGGTTGAAAAGCCCTGCCTCAAGGTCTGTTTTTTTGCCGGGACCAAAAGTAATATGAGCCTGATTGATACGAGGCTCAGTGATATTCAGAAAGACAGGGCGTTCTGGGGCATAGTGCTTTGATAAGAGACCAGGTGACTTGAGCTCTTCACTTGAAGAGGTCGGGTCAGCTTCAGGGAAAACCAAACCCGGGCGAAGAATTTTTGGTTGAGGCGTTGTCAAATCAACTACAGAAGATTCAATACCGCCTGTACAAGCCCCGCCATCAAGAACGGGAATGTCAGGGAAGGCTTCATCAACGTCTTCGGCACAAGTTGGAGAAACTTTCATAGATTTATTCGCACTCGGCGCGGAAACAGGCTTTCCGACTTTTTCAAGAAGCTCTTTTGCAAGGGGGTGGCTCGGAACACGAACAGCCAGAGTACTTCCTCCTGCTGTGACTTTTGACGAAATTAAGGTTTCTTTTTTAAGGGGGAGGACAAAAGAAACTCCTTTTTCCCAATATGTTTCGATGAAAGATTTATGGTCTGCTGGGATTTCAACAAAGTCCTCAAATTGATTTCTATGAGAAAAGTGACAGATCAAGGGATTCTTTGCAGGGCGCCCTTTGCGGCGGAAAATTTCAGTAACGGCTACATCATTTTCTGCAAGTGCTCCAAGACCGTACACAGTCTCCGTAGGGAAGCTAATAAGTTTCCCTTCTTTTAGAAGTTGCGCTGCCTTCTCAAGGGCATCTGGAGTTGGTTGCCATTTCATGATTCATTATGTAAGGTGTCCTAATCTCTATTGCAACAAATTAAGTCCCTCACTTGGGCGCATTTTTAGGATATTAATATGGGTCAACGTTCTCTCCGTCGTCTTTTGATAGCTATTCTTGTTGTCACGCTTGGAGTAAGTTTTTTTGCACTGTATAAGAAGCGATATCATAGGGAGGTAGATGCTTTTCTTTCAGGAGCGCCATCTGTTCAAAGTAAAAAGCCTGCAATGATTATTAAAAAAACTCAAGGTTCAGTTGCTAAAAGAGGGCTTCCAATTTCTGGAGACTTTTCCTTAAAGGATACGAAAGGTCAACTAAGGACGAAAAAAGAATTCTTAGGGCGTCCTCTCCTCATTTATCTCGGATATAGTTATTGCCCTGATATTTGCCCCATGGCATTGGATAATATTACACAGGCTCTTGAAAAAATGGGGCAGGGCGGGAAAGTTTTACAGCCTATATTCATCTCCCTTGATCCTGACAGAGATACATCAGAGCAGCTCAAAAGTTATATGAAAAATTTTCATCCTACAATTCTGGCTTTGCGTGCGGAAGAAGATAAATTAAAAGAGTTAAAAGAAAACTTTAAGGCTTTTTCTCGAAAGGTGAACGAAGATGGCGTTCCTCTAAATCCGAGAGGGGATCATGGAGATGATTACCTCATTGATCATTCCTCCATAATCTACCTTTTTGATAAAAGAGGTAGATGTGTTGCTCATTTCAATCATCTTACTCCTCCGGGGCAACTTGTAGAGGGAATTCGTAAACATCTGAAATAGGGTTGAAGACTGGTGCCGTCGGCGAGGATTGAACTCACGACCTCACCCTTACCAAGGGTGCGCTCTACCACTGAGCTACGACGGCAATAATGGTGGAATATAGCGGACTCTTTCGTTATAATCAAGCTATTGAAATGTGAGTCTAGGGTGATGAAAGTTTCTCCTGAAGATATAGAAAAGGCCTTTCGAGAAAATTTGCTGAAGCGGCGCAGGCAGGTGACTTCGCGGGAATTGGCATTAAATCGCGGAGAGCGCGGTATTATCCATGTGCTTCAACAGGAGAAACAAGAAGATCACGCGGAGTCAGAGGGTGCTCAAGACAAAAAGACTTTGTAATATTTTGTTACTTGTTTTGCTGTAGTGCATCTGTCTTAATAAACTGATTAAAGAATTTCTGGGGCTATATGACATCTCAGCACAATATAAAAACTCTTATTTTAGCAGCTGGAAACGGGAAAAGGATGGGGTCTGCAAGGCCAAAGGTTCTTCACCCAATTGCTCAGTTTCCTATGATCGGTCATACACTCAAACTTGCCTATGAAATTTCAGGTCAGGTTGCATGTGTTTTGAATCCAGACCATGTGGAGGTTGTTGAATTTGTTAAGGAATTTTTTCCTAAGACAAAAATCTTTTTCCAGAAAAACCCCCAGGGTACGGCCCATGCTGTTTCTCAAGCTATGTCATTTTTTGATGGAAAGGCTGAGGAGCATATTAGTGTGATTTATGGGGATACACCCTTGTTGCAAAAAGAAACGATTAAGCTTCTCTTGAATCAGCTGCAAGAAGATGTCATGAGCGTTCTCGGGTTTCGCCCTGCGAATCCAGGAGCTTATGGCCGCTTGATCACAAGCTCTCAAGGCCTTGAAAAAATTGTGGAAGCAAAAGATGCTTCAAAAGAAGATTTGGCCCAAGATTTGTGTAACTCAGGAGTCATGGCGTTCCGGGGGGATTTTCTTACAGAAGCTTTGCCCAAAGTTGGGAATAAAAATGCATCAAAGGAATATTATTTAACAGACCTTGTTGAAATTGCTCGCAAAAAGAAAGAGATGGTCGGCCTGAGTGAGTGTCATCCTGAGCAAGTTGAAGGCGTGAATACGCTCAAAGAACTTGCTCGTGTGGAGGGGGTTTTCCAAAAAAATGCCCGGGATAGACTGCTTTCGAGCGGTGTGCAAATGCAGGCCCCTGAAACAGTGTTTCTTTCCCATGATACGAAGTTAGAGCCCGGCGTATGTGTAGGGCCGTATGTCGTATTTGGTCCTGGCGTTCATGTTAAGGAAGGCACCGTTATAGAAGCTTTCTCTCATTTGCAGGGCACAAGCTTGGGACCTGAAAATGCTGTAGGACCCTTCACACGTCTGCGTCCTGGAACTGTTACAGAAGCTAAGGTGAAACTTGGGAATTTTGTTGAGGTAAAGAAGTCCTGCATTGGTGCCGGCTCTAAAGTGAATCACCTCTCCTACGTTGGTGATGCAGAGGTAGGTGCGGGCGTTAATTTGGGTGCAGGAACGATTACGTGCAATTATGATGGTGAAAAAAAACATCCCACCCACATCGAAGATGGGGCTTTTATTGGCTCTAATGTGAGTTTGGTTGCGCCAGTAACAGTAGGAGAAAAGGCCACTGTTGGAGCCGGTTCTGTGATCACAAAGTCTGTTGCACCAGGGGCCTTAAGCCTTGAACGTAGCCCGCAACAGACTTATCCTGAGAAAAGCAATCGCTTAAAAGCATCGTAGGAAGATAATATGTGTGGAATCGTTGGTTATGTCGGGAGTGAGCCAGCTGCTCATCTTCTGATAGAAGGCTTAGAAAAACTTTCCTATCGGGGGTATGATTCAAGCGGCATTGCAACCCTCCACAATCGCCACTTCCACCGTGTAAGGGCAAAAGGAAAGCTTGAAAAACTGAAAGAAAAGCTAGAAGGCCAAGAAAATTTAGCAACCATCGGTATTGCACATACCCGTTGGGCAACTCATGGTATGCCGACAGAAGCCAATGCCCATCCTCACCAAAATGATAAAGTTAGCTTGGTGCATAATGGGATCATTGAAAATGCAGATTCTTTAAAAAAGATGCTCCTCCAGCAAGGCTATGAATTTGAATCTGAGACTGACACAGAAGTTATTGCGCACCTTCTTCATTATCACTTAACACAAGGGTTAAATCCCCAACAAGCTTTGCAAAAGCTTCAAGAAACTCTACGAGGAGCCTACGCCCTTGGGATTTTATTTGCGCAAGATCTAAATCGGATTTATATCATGCGCCATGGAAGTCCTCTCGTGGTTGGGCGTGGCGAAACGGGGCACTTTATAGGGTCCGATGCACTTGCCCTGGGAGAGTGGTGTCAGCAATTTTGTTATCTGGAAAATGGAGACTTTGGCTGGATTGAGCAAGGGCGTCTTTCTTTGTGGAATGAGGCGGGAGAGCCTTGTGAACGCTCTTTCCAACATGTATCAGTTGTTTCTGAGAATCAGTCAAAAGAAGGCTACCCCTACTTTATGGCAAAAGAGATTCATGAGCAGCCCCAGGTTATTCGTCAAACACTCTCAGCCTATCTTGACTTTGAAACTTTTGGAATTAAGGAAGATTTTGCCGCTCTTAAATCCCAAGGTTATAAACGTGTGCAAATTGTAGGGTGTGGCACAGCTTTTCTGGCTGGGCGTCTCGGGAAATATTGGCTTGAGGGAATTGCGGGCCTTCCGACATCTGTGGAGATTGCTTCTGAATTTCGCTATTGTCAAAAGCCGATTGAAACAGACACGCTTTATCTTTTTATCTCCCAGTCTGGAGAAACCGCAGATACTCTTGCTGCCCACGAAATTGTGAAGGCTGTAGGAGCACCCACAGGGGCTATTGTGAATGTTCCCCATAGCACACTCGATCGTGAAGTTGATTTGAGTCTCTATACTTATGCTGGAGCTGAGATCGGTGTTGCCAGTACAAAAGCTTTTACAGCTCAGCTTTGTGCACTGTATGCTTTGAGCCTTTGCCTTGCCCCCGATCATAAAAAATTAAAAGAACATTTTGAGGTGTTAAAATCACTACCAGGGCTTGTCCAACAGACCGTGGATCGGATTGAGAAGGAAGCACCTCGCATTGCTATGGACTTGGCAAAAACAGAAGACATGCTCTTTATTGGTAGGCATACTTTGTATCCAATTGCCTTAGAAGGTGCTCTGAAAATGAAAGAGCTTTCCTATGTTCATGCTGAAGGATATGGTGCAGGAGAGCTTAAGCATGGCCCTATTGCTTTAATACATGCTGGGTTTCCAACAATTGCATTATTGGATGAAAGTGCTCTCAAAGAGAAGACACTTTCCAATGTACAAGAAGTGCAAGCAAGGGGAGGACCCTTGTATGGCTTGGTTTCTGAGGGGGCACTAACAGCAGAGCAAGAAGCGAGTTTTAAGGATATCCTCTATCTTCCAAAGACTTCTGAAGAAGTTTCTCCCTTTTTGATGACAATAGCTGTGCAGTGGTTAGCTTACTTTACAGCCATGGTCCGGGGGAATGATATTGATCAGCCCCGAAACCTGGCGAAGTCTGTGACGGTGGAGTAGGAGCTTTTCCCCTTGCGGGATACGCCTATCCTTGTCATCATTGATAAAAAAAGGTCATGCATGCGGTGCACAGGATATAACCTCGATAAAGATTTTAGGCTAAAACCTATTACAAAAAAATTTGCGGCAGATTTTAAGTCAAAGCTCTATGAAGATGCGGTTTCTTTTGAAAGTACTGCAAACGGGACCTATTTTTTCCTTTTCTCATATGGTGTGGTTGTCTTTTGGGGGTTCACAGAAGAACAAGAACAAGACTTGTTAAAGCAAATCTTGAAAGGGGATCACGTTGGAGATGTTTATGAGTATACCCTCGGGGAAGAACAAAACGTTCACCAAGACCGGATCACACTGAAGTTATCTTCCCCTAAAGATTTGCAGATGCTGGCTGTTTCCTATGGAATCTCACAGTCAATGGTTTTGCATAGCTTTGAAGATCGGATCTACAACACGATTGAAGAAACAAAAGTGATTCCAAAGCACCTTGCTCAGCACGGCAAGATACCACTTTCTCGCCGTGAAATTGCAAAGAAAATTGGGTGGGTAATGATGGAGAGGAACTCTGTGAATCTACATACAGATATCCTGGATGTTCCTCCTTTTATCTGGGATCACCCAGAGTATGATGATATTTACACAAAGACCATCATGGATCTTGATATCGCATCTCGGACTGAGGTTTTAAACACGCGCTTAAACATTCTCAAGGATCTTTTTGATGTGATGAGTGATACTCTCAATCACAGACACTCTGCTCTTTTAGAGTGGATTATCATCATTCTCATTTTTATTGAGGTCTTGTTCAGTTTCTGGACGCATATGCTTCACTAGTGTGTTGACTGATATGCCATGAGAAACCTTAACCTTCTGGGTTGTTCCTTTTTCAGGCGGTGTTAGCATTTTTAGGACATTTTCTCTGTTTTGAAAAAGCCTTATCTCTGGAATGATTTCTTCTTTTACAATCTGAGGTGTGATGGTGCCTGACCACCGTGTTTTAAGGACAAAACCATTGTAGTACAAAAACAACTCTGGGGTGACCTGGACCTTGAAGAAATTAATTTTATCCAAAACATCTTCTGTGACGATATAGGAAAAAAGGGAGTTTTTATCATCTAAGTAGTTACTGATGTATTCAGGGCCTCCTCCTGTAAAGACACCCAGAATTTTGGCATATTTAGAAACCTCCCTTAACGCTTCGACAGATTTACGACAGGCTCCACAGCGAGGATTGAAAAAGACGATCGCGAGAGGCATATCTCCTTGCTCAGAAAGGTGAAATTTTTGCTGATTTTTTTCATCAAAGAAGCTGAGATCCTCGACAATTTGGTAGCGGGGCATGTTCTCAGTTTCTCTTTTGAGGTGATAGATAGTCATCTCTTTTGTGGTAAAGAAGGCCAATCCCAAAAGGCCAACTCCAAAGAAAATTTTTACAAAGATGAGTCTATCTTTTTTTCTATGTTTCATGTTTTATCGCCACCAAAATTGAACCGATAAAGATCAGTGTACCACCGATCCAAATCAAGAACACCCATGGATGATATGAAAATTCAAAAAACCAGGCATGATCTGACGTTTTGTCTCCCATATGAACGAGAAAAGCATGAGGGAAGCTGAATTTTTGTCCAGATTCTGATGTGAGAAGATTTTGAGAAAAATAACGCCTGCGTTCAGGGAGGAAGGTTTTTTGCGCTTGGGTGTTTTGATTGTTAAGTGAAATTTTTGCACGTGCACCTTCATACAAAGCTGTTTTGAGAGGTGTTAAATTTTGGAAGGTCAGGTTCCAAGGGTGATGAATTTCAGCTGTCTCTCCCTGTTTTAAAACAACAGAGCTTTCCAGGCGGCCTTGGGTTTCTAGTGCCATACCAAGAGCGGCGATAGCAATTCCACTATGAACCCAGAGGCGAAAATGAGGAACCTGGCAAAACTTCCAGAAACATAGGATTATTAAAGCACAGCTTAGAGATAAAATCAGATTTTGAGGGATGCTTCCTGAAGGAAGGGTCCAGAGCAAGCTCGTAGCGCCACAGAGGACGAACACTAAGAGGCCTATAATATTCTTCTTCCTCCAAAAAGGTTTTCCTTCAAAGAGGATAAGGCTTATCAAAATGCCAATACCAATGAATGTGGACAGAGTATCGAAGAAGTGTCGAGAAAGCTCAATATTCTTACTTTGAACAAAGCTAAAAATAGGAGGAGTTAGGCTTCCCAGAAGCAAAATAAAAGAGCAAACAATAAATCCCCAGAAAGCAATTTTTTGAAAAATATCTTTTGTGAAGGGTGCCTGTCTCAGAACTTGAGAGCGTGCCGTTAGGGTCATGGCGCCAAAGCCAATGATTAGAAAAAGGAGGCTATATCCCCGTTGTTCATCAAATGCAAAGCTATGCACAGACTGAACAGCCCCAGATCGAATCACGACAAAACCGAGAAGAACGCTCAAGGCTGGGAGAAGAGGAAGAAATGAGAACATTTTAGAGCCCTTCAGGCGATGAAGGAGAGCTCCTGTCACAAGCCAAGGAAGGAGAGAAAGTGTTTCTACTGGATCCCAAAACCACCATCCCCCCCAACCAAGTTCGGTAAATGCCCAGTAGCTCCCAAGTGTGATGCCCATGCTGAGGAAGCCAAAGCTCAGCAAGGCTATAGTGTGAAGATTTTGACGCCCCAATAAACCTAACCCAAGAAGGTAAAAGGTGAGAGCATACCCTACGTAGAGAATTGGGGGGTGGATGATAACCATTTGATCCTGAAGGAGGGGGTTGAGGCCACCAGGGCTTGAGATTTCAAAAACCTCTCGAAAGGGTGAAGCGAAAATCACACTATATCCGATCCATAAAGTCAGGATACGCCCCATGATACGAAAGTATTCTTTTGTCTGCTTATCTGTAAAAGATAGCCATCGCCTCAGGTCGCAAAGAGGTAAGAAACTCATTAGCCAAGAAAGAAAAAGGAAGCTTCCTTCATGGTGGCTCCAAACAGCTGCAATTTTGTATAAAAGTGATTGTTGAGAATGGCTGTGTTCTGCAACACTGCTCATTGAAAAATCATTGAGGATAAAACCGGTAATCAGAACAAAAAAACTGAGGCTCAGGCTGAAGAGAAGGCCTTGGTAAACAAGCCACGTCTGTTTCTTTGTTAACCAGTGTAAGCGCACAAAACTGAGTATGCTTCCCAGTCCAAGCGCGAGACATAAGCTTGCAAAACCAACATTAGCCATCTGGAGCCTTTTGGGTTGGAGGGCGGTAAGTCTCATCATGCTTGGCGAAAATTTGATTCGCCTTAAAGGTCTTATCAGAAGTCAGGTGCCCTTCCAATACAGCGCCTTTTCCTTCAGCAAAAAGCCCAGGAAATGTTCCCTTGTAACGAACAGGGACCTCGTCCTCAAAGTCAATGATGTAAAAAGCCCATGTTTGATGTTTATCAAGACTGAGACTGCCTTTTTTAACAAGGCCTCCTAGTCGAAACCGCTCCCCCGGAGCTGGTGGATTTTTTGAAACATCAGCAGGAGAAAGATAGAACATCATGTTTTCCGAAAAAAGCCAGAGGGCATAGGCCATAGCTCCTCCAACCAGGATTGTTAAAATAGTCAGCTTTAGCGCACGGCGGCGGGCAGGCTTTTTGATGTATGTTTTAAACATCTTTTGTGCAATCCTGCCAGGTTTTTTCTTGAGATTTTCCCCACGTTATAGCCCAGAAGCCAAATCCAAGCAGGGAAAGTAAGCAAATAGCATAAGATAGCATAAGATAAATCATAGGGATTCTTTCCCGTGAAAAGGGGCGACGCGTTGGAGGTTTTGGAACTTAAGCTTATAAATTTCTCCACGCACAAGAAGGAGAACAAACCCGGTTGCAATCAGCATAAGACCGACTGCGCTGATGAGGAGGGGAATCAAGATCTCTGTAGCGATTGCAGGTCCATTCAAGCGTAAAAGAGAAGCAGGTTGATGCAATGTTGTCCACCACTCTACAGAAAATTTAATAACGGGGAGATTTAGGAGACCCATGAGATTTAAGTAAAAAAGCCCACTTGCCTCTCGTAAGCGGTAAGTATGAAGATCAATTCTTAACCAGAGGGCTCCAACATAGAGCATGAAGAGGATGAACATTGATGTCAGGCGCGCATCCCAGACCCACCACGTGCCCCACATGGGTTGGCCCCATAAAGATCCAGTGATCAGGCAAAGTGCTGCAAACAATGTTCCCACAGGTGCCAGTGCAAGTGTCACTGTATAACTCAAAGGATGCTTCCAGATTAATGCTGCCCCAGAAGCGCCTCCCATTGCAGCATAAAGCCCTAATGCAAGCCATGCACATGGAGCATGAAGATAGAGGATACGGTATCCTTCGCCCTGCTGAGCGTCAGTTGGAGCAAGAAAAAGACCCCATATAATTCCAAATAAAAAGACAAGGATACCACTACATAAAAGTCGCGGTGCCCAGGACTGGGCAACGGAAAGAAATTTTTGAGGACGGAGGTAATTCTTCCAGAGCAACGGTGATTTCCCTTGAGTTGACATTCAAAGATGTTCTATATTTGCATATCTCATGTTTATAGAAAACTGAGCTTTTGTAAAGATTTTCGGAGTCCTTAGTCTATGAAAATTAATGGAAATGCTGTTCGTCCAGGAAATGTGATCCTTCATAAGGATAAGTTGTGGGTTGCCGTTAAGACACAGCACACACAGCCTGGGAAGGGCGGAGCTTATCTCCAGGTGGAGCTCAAAGGCCTGAAAGATGGCACAAAACTTAATGAACGATTTCGGGCTTCTGAATCCGTGGAAAGGGTCCGGCTTGATGAAAAGCCTTTCCAGTTTTTATTCAAAGAAGATGACATGCTCACACTGATGGATCAAGAATCCTTCGATCAAATCTCTGTTCCCCAAGACATTATGGGTGAGGGTGCAGACTTTCTACAAGATGGTTGCACAGTGACTGTTTGTTTCTATGAGGACGAAATTGTTTCCGTTTCTCCTCCTGAGCGTGTGACGCTTGAGGTGGTTGAGGCAGACGCCGTTGTAAAAGGTCAGACAGCCGCTGCCTCTTACAAGCCTGCTGTTTTAGAAAATGGCATTCGTGTCATGGTGCCTCCTCATGTTGAAATGGGTACGAAAATCGTAGTGGATACCCAGACCCGCGAGTATCTCGAGCGGGCTACATCCTAGGATTATTATAGAGAAATTTTATGGTCGAACGTCAACTAAATCATCAACATACATCTCCCATTATTAATGTGATGTATAAGTCTATTATGGCAGCATCAAATCAGGTCTTAAGGGATTTTGGAGAGGTGGAAAATCTTCAAATTTCTAAGAAAGGCCCTGGAAATTTTGTTAGCCAAACAGATAAGCGTGTTGAATCTCTTATCAAGGCCGAACTCCAAAAGGCCCGTCCTGAGTATGGGTTTATAGGTGAAGAATCAGGTCATGAAGTTGGGGAAGATACCCAAATGACTTGGGTTTTAGATCCTATTGATGGCACAAACAACTTTATCCATGGTTTGCCACATTTTTGTATTAGCCTTGCCCTTGTCAAAAAAGATCAAGCCATTGCAGGTATGATTTTTGATCCCATTCGGGATGAAGTGTTCTTCTGTGAGCGTGGCGCCGGTGCTTATAGTAGAAATGCTCGCTTGCGTGTTTCAGGCCGCTCAGAGATGGTTGACTCTCTTGTGACTGTTGCTGGACCTATGCGGAGCAGCACCACAGAGCCTATTGATCGTATTCGTAAAGTTGGATTACGGATTCCTTGTGTGCGGATTTCTGGCTCAGCAGCCTTGGATCTTGCTTATTTAGCTGCGGGGCGGATGGATCTGTTTTGGTCTGAGCAACTTAAGCCATGGGATTATATGGCGGGGTGCTTGATGGTCCAAGAGGCTGGCGGATATGTATGTGATTTTCAACGTCGCAGCATTACTATGGATTCTCAGTCTATCGTAGCTGGTAACACACAGCTCCAGGAAGATTTTCTAGAGCTCCTAACCTCTTAAGAGTATTCCTAGTCCTCTTTATCTCTTTCACTTTTTTTATAGAGCACCCAAAGCCGGACCTGTTTGATGCGCCGTTGATCAGCGTCCAAGATTTCAAAGGTAACGCCACCAGGATGACGAATGATCTCATGGCGTGCAGGAACGCGACCAGCCGTATGCATAATGAGGCCGCCGAGTGTTTCAATATCTTCCTCCCGCTCTTCGCTACTCAAGAACGGACCAAACTGAGCTTCAAAATCTTCAATGGGATATCGACTATCTGCAAGGTATTGGTTCTCAGAAACGTGATTGAGCTCAGGACGTCCTTCATGGCTTTGGAATTCAGCCAAATCTCCTAAGATCTCACGAATAACATCCCAAGAGGTAATCATCCCATCTGTTCCACCGTACTCATCAACAACAATAGCTACTGGAATTTGAGTAGTCCGCATTTGGGTTAAGAGATCCATCACGCCCATACTTGGGGAAATGAAAAGGACTTTGCGAATTTTTTCTTGGAGACGAAAGTTTTTTGGAGATGTTGCGTAGTGACAAACATCTTTTGCATGCAGAAAACCAACAATCTGATCTAGGTTCTTCCGATAAATAGGCATGCGGGTGAAAGGGGAGTCTGCAAAGGAGCGGGCAAATTCATCAAAATTCAAATCAACGCTCAAGCCTTTGATTTCTGCACGGGGAACCATGATGTCTCGTGCAGAGATATCCCGGAGCTTGAGGATATTGGTAAGAAGATATTGCTCTTCTTCATCCAAGACCTTGGTGTTTTCTTGAATGAGTTCTTCAAAGTTTTCCCGCTGTTGCTCGGGGCTTTTTTGAAAAAAATTCAAAATTTTACTAAACATCTAAAATTGCCTCATCTTCCTGATAGGGGTTTGGAAGCCCCATACGTTGAAGGACCTGAATTTCTTTTTGCTCCATCATTTCAGCTTCAACATCTAATTGATGATCATACCCCAAAAGATGTAAAACGCTATGTACAAAAAGATGTACGCAATGATTTTCAAAAGATTTGTTCTGTGCTTTGGCTTCTTCCTCAATGGTTTCTAAGGCAAAAACAACAGAGCCAAGTAAAAGGGGGGCAGGAGAATTTAGCGGAATTTCAGCTCGAGATTCGTACTGGGGGAAGGAAAGCACATTTGTTGGTTTATCTTTCTTTCGGTAAGTCTTATTGAGCTTTTGAACATTTTGATTGCTTGTATAAACAATATCGAGCATGAAGTGCGGTCTCTCAAGCTCTTCAGTCTTAAGAATCAGCTTACTTGCATCCTGGAAAAGGGGGGTCAACTTAGGGAGCCAAGGCTCCCACCCCGGGTCTTCGGTTGTTTCTTCAAACTGAACAACCTGGCTCATGCGTCAGATTCCTCGTCCCCATCTTCGTAGGGATTCGGCTTTTTGAGGTTTTCATAGGCCTCAACAATACGTGCCACAAGAGGATGGCGTACAACATCCTGGGGCGTAAAGTGGTGAATTCCTACGCCTTTTGTTTTCTCTAGAATGCTGACACTTTCACGGAGCCCAGAGCTGACACCCTTGGGAAGGTCAACCTGACTCAGGTCTCCAGTCACAACCATACAAGAGCCTTCACCCATACGCGTTAGAAACATCTTCATCTGTGTTTTGGTGGTGTTCTGTGCTTCGTCAAGAATCACGTAAGCATGAGAAAGAGTTCGTCCCCGCATATAAGCAAGGGGGGCAATTTCGATCTCTCCACTATGAAGTCGCTTTTCGACCTGGTCTGAAGGCATCATGTCATAAAGAGCATCGTAAAGGGGGCGGAGATAAGGATCAACTTTCTCACGGAGATCTCCAGGCAAAAAACCTAATTGTTCTCCTGCTTCTACTGCAGGGCGAGACAGGATAATACGATCGATTTCTCCAGAAAGGAGCTTCTGAACACCCATGGCAACCGCAAGATAGGTTTTTCCAGTCCCTGCTGGACCAAGAGCAAACACAAGATCATGGGTACGCAGAGCCTCGATATAGCGTGACTGATTTTCACTGCGGGCCGTGACGCGCATTCGATTTGTTGGGATGGAGCCTTGATCAGTACCTTGCTGGTGCTGATTTCCCTTTTGAGCCTTTTTATTTTGGGATTTACGTGTGCGCGGATGCTGAACAACCTCTGATGGTTCTTTAATGTCAGCTGTATCCCCCGCCATGTGGCGCAAAAGGCCTTCGACATCTCCAAGAGTCACGACTAAGCCCCGAGCAAGGCGATCATAAAGGCGGGACAAAATCGTCTTCCCAAGTTGCGCCTGATCCTCAGGGCCTGTAATGAGAATACGATTCCCCTTAGCAAGAATAGAGAGGCCTAAGAAGTCTTCAATTTTATTGAGGAAACGATCTTTATCCCCAAAGAGAAGAGGAAGAAGCTTATTATCAGTAAATTCAATGTGAATTGTCTTTTCAGGAAGGGAATCCTTAGGTGGCAAGAGTGAAACCCCTTTCATAGGCAAGATGCACTTTCTTTTATCTGGTTCATAATTTAGTGTAGCACGAAATGAAAATTCTCAAAAAGATCTAATGATGTTTTTGAAGACGAGGGGTCAATCGGTAATGCCCCATGACTTGATTCTCCCTGTTTGACAAGCAATCAGCAAGTTTAACAGAATGACCATCATGAAAAATGATTAAAGGGGTCCCATGGTGAGGGCTCTTATAAGGACTCACAACACCAATCTGATGTCGGTTCCGACGAGCAAGAGGGGTGTGCATCCGCCATGCAACAATATCGCCAGGCTTATAGGTGCTAGTATCTAAACAACACCCTTGGCGTTTAAAGAAATTTCGTAAATTTCCAATGCGGTAACAGACTTCTTGGTTTCGAGGCTTTAGTTTTGATAAAGACCAGGATGCAGGGTATGCCAGAGAATTTCGCTGAATGTCTTTCATGAGCATTGATTTTAGATCAACACCTGCAGAAGAAAAGATACGAAAAATAAGACTGCAAGCATTGCCCTCAGTTGTTTTGCGGTGTGTGGCATTTGTTGAAGAAACAAGATTTAGGGCAGATAGAGCAGCCTGCGCTCCAATGTCAGAGTTGTTAACCACCAATCTCTGAACAGCTTTTTCTTGGGAAAAAATAGGAGAACTTATAAAAAAACAAAATATTGCAAAGTAAAAACGTTTTGAATTTTTCGTCATGACTCTGACCTCATTTGGTAAAACATAAGTCTTACGGAAAGATAACTTAATGTAGTCTTCTTTGAAGAAGATTTCAACAAAAAAGCCAGAGAATAATCTCTGGCTTTTCAATAGATTAGGAAAAAAATCCCTATTTGGCTTCGTTTGCTTCCTGCTCTTCAATTAATGCATTGTAGAGCTTGGAGAGGCGTCCAACTGCCCAGAACCAAGCAAGAACAACCAAGATCACAACACCCAAAATCGGGGCAACCAGAGCCATAATGTCTGTTTGCGCTGTGATTGTGAGAAGAAGGATTGTTGCAGCACTTCCACCAGCTTTTCCTAGGCGTCCACCAATCACATCGACAGCAGCCTTACCTTTAGTCTTAAGCTCTTGGTCAAGAGGGATGTAAGACATCTCTTTTGTTGGATCAAAGAGAGAGTACTTTGTACCCTTTGTTAGGACGTTTTGCACCATACCAATGATTACTGCTGCAAAAGTCACAGTGATGCCAAAGTTGGAGAACATAGGTCCAAGACTGTCTTTGTTCAAGATAAAGAAGAAGAACAAACCACCTGTGACCGCTAGGATTGCAGGTGTGATGATGGCAGCTGTAAACCAGCCAAAGCGACGGACAATTCCCTTTGTGAAGAGGATAAGGAAGATTGTCGCAATTCCTGTGAACATAGAGAATGTTCCCATGAAAGCGTTGATGTCGTTTGCATCACCTGCAAAGTTCACCTTAATTTGCTTCTTCCAGATGACCTCAATTAGGTTAATGGACATACCGTAGCTCAAAACAAGAATAGCAATGAATCCGATGTACGGCGAGGAAAGGAGATACTTAAAGCTTTCACCAATACTGAGTTTTGGCTTCTCTTTCTTTTTCTTCTTAGGCTCTGCCGCATCATAGAAACGAGGATCTGTGAGAACGTTTTTCTCCATCCATGTATTGATGAAGATAACAATCATTCCAGCAACGAAGATGAAGGCCATAAGGAACTTCAATGTCATTGCCCAGGGATCTTCACCTGCAGGAAGAGTCTTTTTGATATCAGAAAACACATTCACAGTCCAACCAGACGCAATCAATGCAAAGTTGGCAATCAAACCAAACATTGCATAATAGCGCTTTGCTTCTTTTGTGCGTGTGATTTCGTTTGCGAACTGCCAGAAAAGAAGGGAGATCATTACGCTTCCCCACAACTCAGACATTGTGTAGAACAGCACAAAGCTCCAGTTTCCCCACATCGCAAGAGGATAGTGAAGTGCCGGATTTGCATCCTGGAGAGCTTGCACCGTGGCAACATCTGGGTGGAGAGATCCAATAAGCGGATAAATCACATATCCGAAGAGCATGAAAAATCCACTGAAGACACCCACAATCCAGTTGAAGAGAGAAACCCGTGAAAGGATGTTTGTGAGCTTCGTATAGAGAACCACGAACAAAATCGCAGCAGGAAGCACCACAAAGAACTTCACGAAGTTGAAAATCTCTGAGGAGGAGTTTGGTGCGGAGGCTAGCAAAGAGTCCTTTGTATCCCGCATCATGGTGTAGTTGAACAAAATAAAGAACATCATGAAGCCCATGGGAAGGAACTTCTTCAGCTCATAGTTATGGATTGGCCATAGCGCAGCCCGAATTTTACTAAACTGCGCAGTGTCAGCAGATTGTGACATTTCTTTTTTCACCTTTAGTTATTACAGTCGAATCATAGTTGTTTTTAAATTAAAATTCAATACAGAAAGATATGCTTCAATCGCGAAAGGAAATCAGGCTTGTGTCGACAAGGTTTCCTTGGTCATCATAGAGGTAAAGGATTACTTGGCTGGGATGTAAAGTAAAATGACCAGGCTTCCATTTACGAACAGCACGTCTAACTTTGCTGAGGCTTATGGAGCTTGGGTAATATGAGGCTGTGCCAAGAATATGCTCTTTTTCTAACAGGAATTTGTGAGCTGGAGACCCACCCGGCAAACGCTCAAGAAGACTAACGAGAAGATCTTTTGTGATTTTAAAAGGATCTCGACTAAAACAAAAGCGGACAGTTGTCATGTCATAACGAAGCTCTCCCTTTGGTTTGATTGCGTGGCTTTCAAAAAGGAGTCCTGTTTCGAGAATGAAACGTAATTTTTCATAACCCTTTGTAGAGAAGCTTCTCCAGCCAAGAGGAAAAACAAGCAGAGGCGTTGTGTCTTCTAGAGCGACTGGAGGAATATTACATATAGCTTGGACCTGAAATCTGCATATGGGTTCTTCAGCTGCACTATAGGCATTTTTGATCAAAAATATGACAGATAAAAATAATAATATTGATTTCATTTTAAAAAACACGAAAGAAAAAAATTTCTATTTTATAATACGTAAAAAATCAAGAAATTTAATTTTTTGTATTTTTGTTTAAAAAGAGAAATAAAGGAGAGAGAGTTAAAAAATTATCATAAATTTTAGAAAATTTACGAAAACGTAATTCTTTCTTTTTATACTATGAGTGTTATGGATAGAAAAAAGCCAATTTTTCGCAAACGAGATACTGGTGGCTATGGTAGCCTCATCATAAGTGCTGTTGTTCTCGTTGTGGCTGTCATTCTTTACTTTCATTTTGAGAATCTTCGTATGAAGGTCACCGTTGACTTTGGCGCGGATCCAATTGACTTAAAAACTCAGGAAGCACCAAAACCAGACATTGATTCCAATGAAAAAAAGATTGAGTGGCCAGAGCCAGATCAAGGGCCTTTGAATGCAGGGCCAGGGCCTTCCATTGGAACGCTTTAGAGTTTCAGAAGAATTTTTTCGTAAAGTTCAGTGAGTTTCTCTAGATCTGCAATAGAGACGTGTTCGTCAATGGCATGAGCTGTTGCATTGCAGAGTCCCACCTCAACAACATCACAATAAGGGGCAAAATGTCGCCCATCTGATGTGCCACCCCCAGTATCCTCTGTTGCGTCACACCCTGCTTCTTTGACAGCCTCTTTAATCAGAGCGCGATACGGTCCGGGCTTTGTATAGAAGGGCTGTGCCGTAATTTTTGTCTCAAGGCGAAATTGACACTCGGGGAATCCGCTTGTCATCGGACCGAGAAGATTATTCAAACGCTCGATATGATCTTGCCCTGAGAAGGTTGGTGTGAAACGTAGAGAAAACAACCCTTTTGCCCATTGAGGGACAAGGTTTGAAACCTGGGAAGAACTTTCAATGCCCACCACCTCAAAACGTGTGAGGGGAAAAGCTGGATGCATGTCATCTGTATGAGCATTATTCAAAAGTTGCAGGCCGGTCATGAGGGGAGGAATTGGGTTTTCACAGTTCTCAGGATAGGCAACATGTCCTTGGATTCCTGTCACAGTGAGTATCCCGTTCAAGCTTCCTCGTCGTCCCACACGAATCGTATCTCCCACAGTTTTTGAGGAAGACGGTTCTCCAACCAAAACATGTTGGGGAAGGTGGTTTTGAGATTTAAGGGCTTCAACAAGGACTGGAATTCCATGAGTCCCAGCTCCTTCTTCGTCACTGGTTAAGGCAATAGCAACACCCGTCAAGTCTTTCCCAGAGGCTTTTGCTTTAGCAAGGGATGCAATGAAGGCACCGATACTTCCCTTCATATCAACCGCACCTCGGCCATATAGAATATCGTCTGCAATTTTTCCTTCAAAAGGAGAGTAAGTCCAAGCCGATTTATCTCCAGCTGGAACCACATCCACATGACCTACATAACAGAGTTTTGCAGGTTTTCCTGGAGCCATAGAAGCATAGAGATTTGCTGTTTCTTCTTTATCAAACCGCTCGCAGGTGAAGCCGAGTTCTGCGAGCCAATTCTCAATTGCAGCCAAAGACCCTGCTTCAGCAGGCGTGATACTTTGGTGTTGAATCAATTTTTGTGTCAGAAGTGTTGGGTTGGTGAGCATACTATGCCTCAAGAGCTTGGGTGTATTCTTGACGAAGTAACTCATTGATATCTGTTTTTTCGCGGGTACTTTTATCAGCCGTTTTCACAATGATTGCACAGGGCATATGTGGTCCTGGTTTTCCATTCGGTAGAGGCTTGCTCGGGAGGGTTCCACTCAGGACGACAGCATTTTCAGGAACTTCTCCAAAAGTGATATCACCTGTTTGGCGATCAACAATTGGGGTGGATTGTCCGATAAAAACGCCCATACCAATAACAGCACCTTTGCGGACACGAACGCCTTCGACAATCTCTGAACGGGCCCCAATGAAAACATGATCTTCAATAATGACTGGAGAAGCTTGAAGAGGCTCAAGGACACCTCCAATGCCCGCACCGCCAGAAATATGACAATTTTTGCCGATCTGGGCGCAGGAGCCCACGCCTGCCCAGGTATCTACCATCGTTCCACTGTCAACATAAGCTCCGATATTAATGTAAGAGGGCATTTGGACAACATTTGGCGCAATAAAAGCACCCCGGCGGGCGATGGCACCATGGACAGCGCGGTAGCCTGCATTGATAAACAGACTTTCATCCCAGTTCCCTGTTTTTACAGGAATTTTGTCCCAGGACGGCGCAGATCCTTTATGTAGTTCACATTCAAAGTAGCGCAGGCAAAGAAGAATTCCTTTCTTAACCCAATCATGGATTAGCCAATCTCCATTTTCAGGTGTTGCTACCCGAATTTCACCTTTATCAAGTTGACGGAGGAAAGGATCAAGGACTTCTTTTATAGCATTAAAAGGAATAGGTTGTTTGCGTTCTAAGCAGTGCCAAAGCCCTTCAATTTCAATCTGAATACCTTGCATGTTTTATCCCTTCTATTAACTCTTAACCTAACTTCTTATTGTAATGTTGAAAAGAGTCATCAATGTGTTTTGCAATTTTCAAGAGTTCTTTATTCTGAGTGCTTCCCTTTTTGTCAAAAGTGCCTGCATAGGAATATCCATACCCCTTTTCAAAAAAGCGCTCATAAAAGCGATTAAACTTAGAGGACCCTCCATGTAGAGGAAGAATAGAAACAGGCTTTCCTGTTGTTGAAGCTTCCATGGCCATGGAAATAGAATCTTGGGTCAAGAGAAGATGATCAGCAACTTCTAGAATCCCTGGAAGGGTTAGGGGATTTTGCTGCTCTTCCCAAGGGAGAAAAAGACTCGGATGGCGTGTGCACCAGGTAGTAAGCTCCGTGACAAATGCAGAGGGTGTTCGCCTTGAGGTTGTAATCACACAGCTTCCATTTGTTGTGGCACACCAAGATTCAAGTGCTTCAAACAACGCTTTCTGATCATCTTTATTGAAGGAAAAGGTCTTAGAAGGCCCACCAATCAAGACTCCCAGGAGAGGTTTGGAAAGCGTCTTAGTTTGGGGGCCGAGAAAATCTCTGGCTTGGGCTTTACGATCAGAAGAGGTGTTGGCAAGTGCCCCTGTAAAAGAAAGCACATTTGGGCCAATTACTACATCATGATGGGGGGAGAGGAGAAGGTCAAAATCTTTAGCGGAACAATCTCCTTTAAAAAGTTGGATTGTGAGAAGATTAGGATTTTTCTGTTTTAGCTTTTTTAAGACCCAAGCACTATGCCTTCCACCACCAAGAAGAATGGCTTTTTGCGGGAGTGGAGGAAGTGAGGAAAGGCAAGACGAGGGCCAGGCCCATGTTGGCAAAGATTTCCATGGGGCGGCGCTTTTAAATGCATGAGTCTCAGGAGAAAGCCCTAGCGCACGTGTAAGAGCCTCAAGTTGACGAAGCGTCCCAATCTTTCCTTTATCGTAAATTAAGAAAGAGGGGAGAGACGTCATCATGTTACTTACGAGATTATAGCTTCAACAGGATCCCGGAGGTGTTCTTTTGCAAGAGCTTTGCTTTGTTCAACACCCGGTTGATCATAAATATTGACCTCTAGAAGAGGACCCAAGACCATAACTTCTAAAGTGAGGAAAGCCATAGCTGCTCCCAAACTTACCTCGTCGAAATTTTCTAAAAGAAGTTGGCGGCATGGTCGACCTGCTTCAATAAGAGAGAGGCGTGTCCCCGTTTCATAGCTCCGAAAGACTTGGGAGAGCGTTGTGTCATAAAAGGGGTTATCACCAGGCCAAGGTTCAAGGATCGCAGGAAGAATTGGGTGATTTTTAACACTTATAAATGTATAGCGTTTGTTATCAGGACCATCTTGATAAAGCTGTAGCTGGCTATGCTGGTCTTCAGTTCCTTGCGCAAGAATAGGCGTCATCCCTTTTCCATCTTTTCCTGTGCTCTCAGCCAAAAGCTGTTTAAACCAGGTGCCAAGGCCTAAGAGGTTATCGCCATAAGCAAAGAGGACTTCGTTTGCAATTTTATGTTCTGTATAAAGTTCCCAAAGCTGTGAGAGGCTCTCCAGAAAATGGAGTTGTTCTCCATCAGTCAAAAGTGTCTCAAATGTTTTGAGAAAAGATTGGTGAAGCAGCCCAACATTAACGCCTGCAATTGCAGCGGGAAGGAGGCCTGTTGTTGTAAGAGCAGAAAAACGTCCCCCAATAGGATCATGGGGAATCAGTTGTAAATTTTTTTCTTTGGCAAAAATACCAAGAACACTCTCAGGGTTTTCCGTGAGGCAGAAGACCTGTTCATGGGCATCAGGAAGATAGGGGAGAAGCTGTCCCAGTTGGGAAAGAGTTTCTGTTGTATTTCCTGATTTTGAAATCACAAGAAGTTTGATCTTCCCCCAGTTTGTTGTGTTTTTTAAGAGCTCTTGAAAAACCCAAGGATCCACATTTGAAAAAAATCGAACACGTTGAGGTGTTCCGATGGGTTGTGCCAGGGCGCACAAAGCTTCTCCGCCAAAACGGGAACCTCCTGTGCCGAGTACCCAAACTTCTTCAGCATCTTTAAATAATTCTGCTAACCCTAAAATACGGTTGATATCAATTCCTTGATAAACGCTTAGATGAGGAATTTCTCCCGTTGTGATTTTCTCTCGAGTTTTTTCAAGGCTAGAAATTGCCTCATGAGAAATGTTGTGAGACGTGGAGAGAGAAACAGTTAGCATTTGTCACCCTAAGACTTATTGTGGCGGGCTTGCTCTAGCCGACGCTCTTCAGCAGTAACGTCCAAAATATCGCTTGATTTCACTTTCCCTTCTTGGCTCGATTCAGGGAAAAGTCCTAGAAGACCAGATTCTGAAACCATTTCTTTGTGACGTGGTGGGGTTGTACGAAAAGAAGCTTTCTCTACTGAAACTTGAGATTGTGAAGTAGTATCCCCTGTACCTTTTGTTTCTTCAGCTGATTTTTCATCCTTCTCTTCCCCTTCTTCAACAGGAGGACGAAGTGAAAACTCAGGTGGGATAACTAAATCATCTTGGGAGATTACATTCGAAGCATCTGCTGACTTGCGGCCAAGCCCAAGGGAGCGCTTGACGCCACCGCAGCCACTTAAAATACTTACAGTGAGAAAGAGAATTAAAAAACGCATTATTTTTCCTAAACTTACTTATCGTTGGTCTTACGCTTTTCCTGCGACTTTTTCAAGAGGCAGAATCCATACAAGAGGGCCCCAAACGTGATACCGATATCTGCAACATTAAAAGCAGGCCAGTGGTAGTCACCAATATGAAAGTCTAGGAAGTCAACGACAAATCCAAACTGAATCCGAGAGATGGCATTTCCAAGAGCGCCCCCAATAATTAGGCCAAGCCCTGTAACCTCACAAATGCGCTGACTTTCCCGTGCCATAAAGAGAAGACGCAGAGAAATTAAAATAGCGAGTCCCGAGAGCACATACTGCTGGTAACCAGATGTGGGAGAAAGATCATTAAAGACACCAAAACTAATCCCGTAGTTCTTCATGAACACGATATTGAAGCCTTCAAAGATTTGTCGAATGATGACATTCTCAGGAATCCCCCCAAGATAGCGAGGAATTCCTGTGCTCATGACTGATTCCATGATCCAGAGCTTAGAGATAATATCCGTTAGCAAAATAGAAAACACACTAAAAAGTGTAGTCTGAATGCGTATGGCCTTGGCGAGGGGTTCGTCAAAGGGAGTTTGAGCCATGGAAAGCCTTCCTTTAAGATGCTACTAGGTTTGTATCACGATTTCCATTAGATGTCACCGCGTCATGGCATCGATTACAGACATGCCCATCATCTAAAGATGTCAGGGTTTTCTTCATCTGCCAGCATCGATCGCATTTTTTACCTTCAAAGACCTGAACTTTGGCCCAAAGCTGGTTAACTTCATCTATCTGAAAAGCTTCAGCACCTGGGGTTACCTTTTCGATGGAAAGACCTGAGACAATAGCAAGCGTTTCCCAGTCAAGAGTTGCATCCATCTGAGATTCTGGATCATAGACTGTGACATCAGCTTCCAGAGAAGAACGGATAAGTCCGTTGGTCCGGGCTTGTTCCAAAGCTCCAGTAATGACACGGCGGTGGATCCGGGCCTTTGCAATCTTTTCAGCAGTTTCTGATGCTTGCCACTGATCAGGTATGGAAAGAAACTGTTGCATATGAACAGATCCAGCGTGTCCTGCAAACTCCCAAACCTCTTCTGTTGTGAAAGGTAGGAGAGGGGCTAACCATCGGGTGAGGTGGTTTATAAGTTGATTGAAGACAAAACGGGCCCCTCGACGGGTCTCACTTTGTTTCCCATCACAGTAAATGGCATCTTTGCGGATATCAAAATAGAATGCAGAAAGATCTACAGCGCAGAAATGATGGAGCTCCTGGAAAACCCGGGAAAAGTGATAAGCATTATAGCCTTCATGCACAACTTTGGAGAGTTCATGCAAGCGATGAAGGACCCATTTTTCAAGTTCTGGGAGCTGTTCATAGCTGATGGCTTCGGCTTTCTCATCATATTCAGTGAGAGACCCTAAAAGATAGCGGAAGGTATTGCGCAAGCGACGATACATATCTTGTTGATGTTGGATCGTTTGCTTGCCAACACGAATGTCATCAGAATAATCTGAAGCAGCAACCCAAAGACGCAGCATCTCAGCGCCAGACTCTTTTACAATGTCCTGAGGAGCAACAACATTTCCAAGAGACTTGGACATTTTGTATCCCTTATCATCCAAGACAAATCCATGGGTGAGGACTGCTTTAAAAGGAGCTTTTCCTATTGTTCCTACAGCCGTGAGAAGAGAAGATTGGAACCATCCTCGGTGCTGGTCAGATCCCTCAAGGTACAGGTCTGCAGGACGGGAGAGCTCTTCCCGGGCATCAAGAACGTGGGCGTGGGTGCATCCAGATTCAAACCATACATCAAGGATGTCGTAAGTCGGTGTATAATCGCCAGGATTATATTTTCCTTCCAAGAAACGGCAAGGATCCCCCTCAAACCAAATGTCACTGCCTTCTTTACGGAAGGCCTCTACAATGCGAGCATGAATTTCAGCATCACGAAGAACTTCACCTGTGTCTTTGTGAAGGAAAAGACACAGTGGCACACCCCATGCCCGTTGACGAGAGATACACCAATCTGGCCGGGTTTCTACCATGCTGCGGATCCGCTCTTCTCCCTGGGCAGGAACCCATTTAACAGTTTTGATAGCTTCCAGGGCCTTGGCTTGAAGATCATTTTCCTTCATCCCGATAAACCACTGTGGTGTCGCCCGCTGAATCAAAGGAGCCTTGGAACGCCAAGAGTGAGGGTAGGAGTGAGTGATTTCTCCAGCGGCAATCAGGCTTCCAGCTTTGTCCAGGGCTTCCATCACAGGGCCATGGGCTTTGAAAACATGGATGCCTTCAAACCCAGGAACAGCGGATGTGTACACGCCATCATCCGTGAGGGTGTGAGGCACTTCTAAGTTATAAGCCTGCCCTAAGGCAAAGTCTTCAGCACCATGGGTGGGGGCTGTATGTACAAGGCCTGTTCCAGCATCTGTTGTGACGTGATCTCCTGGCAAAAGAGGAACATCAAACCCATAACCCATATCCCTGAGAGGGTGATGACAGATGCCATCTGCTAGATGAATGCCTTCAAATGTTTTGAGCGTTTCAAAGTCAGCATCAAGGGCTTGGCTAAGGCCATCTTTGAGATCACTTGCAACAACAAAAGTATCACCTGTTGCTACGTTTTTTCCATCAACTGTTGCCCTCACCAAGTCATAAGAAACCTCTGCCCCATAGGCAATGGCCCGGTTTGCTGGCAGAGTCCACGGAGTCGTTGTCCAGATGACGCATCGGGCCCCTTTAAGGTCTGAATCTTTGTGGGAGACAAGGGGGAAGGCCACGTAGATACTTGGAGACGTTTTGTCCTTATACTCAATTTCAGCTTCTGCCAAAGCCGTTTTCTCCACAACAGACCAGTGGACAGGCTTAAACCCTTTAACTAGAGAGCCATTCACAAGAAACTTCCCAAGCTCTTCCAGAATCCGAGCCTCATTCTCAAAATCCATGGTCACATAGGGCTTTTCCCAATCTCCGAGGAGGCCTAGTCTTTTTAACTGTGCCCGCTGAATGCCAATCCAATGATCTGCAAAAGACCGGCATTCTTTACGAAATTCATTTAGCGGAACATCATCTTTGCTTTTTCCATCTTTGCGGTATTTTTCTTCAATCTTCCACTCGATAGGAAGACCGTGACAGTCCCATCCTGGCACAAAAGGCGTACGCTTACCTTGCATGGCCTGAGAACGCAGGACAAAATCTTTAAGAACGCGGTTCATGGCATGCCCAATATGAGCATCTCCATTGGCATAGGGCGGACCATCATGAAGAATAAAGGGTGGTGCGTCTGCCCGCTCTTTCATCAAAGAGGCATAAATATCCATCTTTTCCCACTTTTCAATCCACTGGGGCTCACGCTCTGGGAGTTTTGCCCGCATTGGGAAATCTGTTTTTGGAAGAAAGACAGTCTCTTTAAGTGCCATGGTTTTCCTCAATCTAAAAAAGTCCTCCTATACCTAGCACATTCATCCCCGAAGAATCTAGGCAAAAGCTTGCTTTATGAGTGATTTTCATCTATGTTCGATGCTTGTTAAATTCAGGAGGATCCCCATGGAGCGGGTGATTATGACAAAGGCAGGTTATGCCAAAATAGAGCAAGAGCTTAAGCACTTGAAATCTGTAGAGCGTCCCGAGGTGATCGAGGCGATCGCAGCGGCACGTGCTCTTGGAGACCTCTCTGAAAACGCAGAATACCATGCAGCAAAAGAAAAACAAGGATATATCGAGGGTCGGATTTCTGAACTTGAGGATAAGGTGTCTCGTTCAGAAGTCATTGATACTTCAACTTTATCTGGGGATACGGTGAAGTTTGGAGCGACAGTTTCTTTGGTTGATGAAGATACTGAAGAGGAAGTCACTTACCAGATCGTTGGTGCTGATGAGTCTGATATTGCCTCCAAAAAACTCAGCCTCCAGGCCCCCCTTGCCAGAGCCCTTATGGGAAAACAAGTTGGAGATGTGGTAGATGTTCAAACCCCCCGTGGCCAGAAAACTTACGAGATTGAAAAAATAGCCTTCGTTTAGGGAAGTTAACGCCCAGAGCGTAAACATTGAGGTGGTCTACAAAGAGTGGATCGCCACGCCCTTTCAGGGCTCGCGATGACGGTAAGGAGGTCATTGCGAGGAGCGTGAGCTCCGCGGCAATCCATAAATAGACTGCCACAGGCCTCCAGCCTGTGCTGGAATTTCGATCTTTTTTCCCAACAAAAAGGTCATTCCGGGTTCCAACCCGGAATCTATAAAAATATTTCCTTTTTTCAATAAAATTTCTAATCTTAGAAAAACACTTATGGAAAAACGGTGAAATATTTTTTGATTTTATGCTTTCTCTTTCCTCTTAACAGCTTTGGAGCCGCTGTATATTCAGGTAATAGATCTTCGGCATCCTCACAAAGGACTGGTGGTGAATTGTGTGTAGATGACTATTTTGGTTCTGGGATGGATGTTTGCTCCATGCGTCTATGGCGGATACAACGTGCCTTCAGAACCTTTGCCTCAGATATTGAAGAGCACAGGGAAAGTTCTCCTGAGGATCCTTTTCTTCCCCATGTAAAGCCCTTGTGTGATGCATGGGAGGCAGTAAAGAAGATGCTGAGTGTTTCTGCAGGAAATCCATCCCACAGTTTGCCCGAGGATAAAGTATACTTGTTTCAAGAAATCCAGGAGACTTTCTTTGGGCAGATGAAGACAGCAATGGAGGGGGTAAAAGAAGTTAGTTCTTCAAGAGGTGATTTGCATTCACATGCTGAGGGTATTGCGGCATTATTTGCAGAGAGAGCAGCGGCTGAGCAGGGGGTTTTTGAAGGCATTTCTCCAGGAGCCTCGGCAAGTTCGGCCGTTACTTTTCATCCTCTTGCCTGGTATGTTCCCCCACGTTTGATTCCAACCCTTGAGGTGTTTTGTTTAGAAAAGGCAATTCGTGATTTTTCTGCAAGTAAGGAGGTGAGAGCTGTATTTGCTGGAAAATCTGGAGAGGCAGTGCCCAATATGATAGATACGCTCTATTGGAAGTATGGACAAGCCCATAAGTTCTGGGTTGCATCGATGGGTAGACAAGGATTTTCAGAATCAGACCTTAAGCTTTTGATGTCGACAACAGGAGAGGTTTTTGGGTGCTATGAAGCTTTATGCGCTCAGGAGGGTGATGCTAGAGATGGAGCAGATGAGCAAAAAGCAGATTTTTCTACAAAAGCCCAAGCCTTTGCAGAGGGGCTTGCAGCTAATGAGCGCGCGCGTGTTGAGCTTGTAAATAGTATAGACGCCCGCACGGTTTCAGGTGGAGCAGGTGGAGCAGTTTCCTCAGTAGCTTCAGCTGAGGCCTAATCTTACAAACTCCGCCGGGCCCGTCGGATCATGTAAGAAGAGGCATTAGGCTCCCAGCTTTTTGTTATACCTCTCACCCACTCAGGCTGGGTCTTTGCGGCATCATTCAACCAATTTGCCACAGAATCTTGAGCATACTTTTCCATTTCCCCCTGATAGGTCTCGAGGAACGATCTGGCTGTTTCAGGCTTCTCTTTAAAAAGAGAGATGTGGGCACACCACACGCCCCGGGGACGGGTGATCTCTGCTGCAAAACGACGGGTGAGGGAGCAGGATGAAGTTGTCCATGGCTTCAACAATTCAAGGGCTTTCTCAGGAGCTTCAACCACATGAGGTCTCAAGACAAGCCACGCCCATTCCCGTACCCCAAAGTGAGAATCCGTTGCAAGGGGACGAATTTTTTCAAGACCTGTTTGGAGGTCAGTGCAACGGAGGCCAAGCCCATAGCATGCCCATCCCCGAACTGTATCACTCGGATGGGAAATGGCCTTTTTAACCCAGCGGTCTCCTTGAGCTTTTAATAAAGTCTCAGCTACAGCTGAGATCCGCCGTGTAATGCCCAGGGATTGAATCTCATCATCCACATCAATATCAAAAACTTCCCGGGCCAATACACGTTGATCAAGGGCTAAAGCCTCCATCAAATTCTTAGTCTCAAGAATGCCTTGATTAAGGTAAGGCAAGACTTCGGGGTCAATACTTGCCAAGTTTCGAGGGCCTTTTCGGGATTTCAATGCGGAAAGGGATTTTGTCATGACACGCCCCATGCTATATAAAGATTCAAGTGAAGAGAATAATACTGTTTTAGGAAAAAGGCCATGACCCTTCAACCCGTTCGAGGGACTAAAGATCATTTGTTTGAAGAAGCACAACATTTTCAATGGATCAAAGATGTTTGTGCGCACCAGGCGACTCTGGGTGGTTTTCGTCGGATTGAAACGCCAATCTTTGAATTTACAGAAGTTTTTCACCGTCTTGGAGAAAGTTCTGACATCGTTACAAAAGAGACTTATACCTTTGAAGATCGGGGGGGAGAGTCAATTACTTTACGGCCAGAGGGTACAGCCCCGGTGGTGCGCGCTGTAATTTCCAATGGCCTCACACAGAAGCTTCCTTTGAAATTTTTCTATGCAGCTCCCATGTTCCGCTATGAGCGTCCTCAAAAAGGGCGTTATCGTCAATTCCATCAGTTTGGGGTGGAGTTCATGGGGGCGGATCAGCCTTTAGTTGATGTTGAAGTCATGGCCTTGGGATACGGGACTCTTAAAGCTCTTGGCATTGAGAAGAAAGTCACACTGAAAGTGAATACGCTTGGGGATAAGCACAGTCGTAGCTCTTTTACCAAGGCCTTAGTTGATTATCTGACACCCTTGAAGGACCAGCTGAGTGAGGATTCCAAGACACGCCTTGCCAAAAACCCTCTCCGGATTCTGGATAGCAAAAGCCCTCAAGACCAGGAGATTTTGAAAGGGGCTCCGACATTGGCGCAGCATCTGACTCCTGAAGCAAAGTCTTATTTTGACCAGGTTGTTGAAGGACTTGATGCTCTTGAAATTCCCTATGAAATTGATACCAAGCTTGTACGGGGGCTGGATTATTACTGTCACACGGCTTTTGAGTTTGTGACAGAAGATCTTGGGAGTCAGGGAGCTGTCATTGCAGGTGGGCGGTATGATGGACTGTGTGAAGACCTTGGTGGGCCTGCCTTGCCAAGTGTTGGTTGGGCCATGGGAATAGAGCGAGCTCAGCTTTTGTCACAGCTGCCTGAGCAAGAACCACAAGATTGCTATGTTGTGCCTGTGGAAGATGGAGATTTTGCCTCGGCTCAGCGATTGGTGATGGAACTCCGTCGTGAGGGACTTCATGCCCAAATGTTTTATAAAGGTGCCCTGAAAAAGCAATTGAAGAAAATTGACCAACAAGGCGCAGCATGGGCTTTGATCTATGGTGAGACAGAGCGTGAGGAAGGGGGCGTGATGGCCAGACATCTCCCTTCTGGAAAACAAGAATTTGTCTCCCTAAAAGACCTCCCCCATGTTCTGCGAAAAGGAGAGCTCCAATGAGTATGGATGCAAAATTAGATCAACTGTTAGAGCGCTTCAAAGAAGTAGGCCATAAGATGGCAGCATCTGATTATGCGGATGCAGATGAGTACGTCAAACTCTCAAAAGAGTATGCAGAACTTGAACCTGTTGCAGAAACGATTTCAGCTTTAAAAATTGCCCGCCAAGAGCTCGAAGAATCTCAGGATTTGGTCAACGATCCTGACGGAGATGCAGAAATGGTGACGATGGCTGAGGAGGAAATCAACCGCCTTGTTCCATTGATTAAGGATCTGGAACACCAAGTAAAACTTCAGCTTTTGCCTAAAGATGAGGCTGATACGAAAAACGCAATTTTAGAAATTCGTGCGGGCACAGGGGGAGATGAAGCCGCCTTGTTTGCAGGAGACTTGTTGCGAATGTACCAACGTTTCGGGGAAGAGCAGGGCTGGAAGTGTGAAGTAATGTCCCTCTCGGAAACAGAGCTCGGGGGGATTAAAGAAGTGACCTTGTCTGTTGCTGGAAAAGATGTGTTCTCCAAACTCAAGTTCGAGTCTGGCGTGCATCGGGTGCAACGGGTTCCTGCAACCGAGACTGGTGGCCGAATCCATACCTCTGCAGCAACAGTCGCTGTACTTCCTGAGGCTGAAGATGTGGATATTCAAATTGAAGAAAAAGATCTCCGCATTGATTTTTACCGCTCTTCTGGGCCTGGGGGTCAGTCGGTGAACACGACAGACAGTGCGGTTCGGATTACTCACATTCCAACCGGTGTTGTGGTGCAACAGCAAGATGAAAAATCTCAACACAAAAACAAAGCCAAGGCCTTGAAGATTTTGCGTTCCCGGGTTTATGAAGCAGAGCGTCAACGCCGAGATGCAGAGCGGGCAGCGGATCGTAAAGGCCAGGTGGGTTCAGGAGATCGCTCAGAGCGGATTCGGACCTACAACTTCCCCCAAAGCCGTGTAACGGATCACCGTATCAATTTGACGCTTTATAAACTGAATGAAGTCATGATGGGAACTGCTCTTGATGAAGTCATTGATGCTTTGATTGCAGAGGACCAGGTTGCAAAGCTTGCAGCTTTATCTGATGAGGGATAGAATTTTTTGAAGAGCTAACTTGAATAGAGGGCTTTTTGAAACTATTTTTTCTTCTTTTTTTATTGATAGTACTTGGATTTGGGGAGTGTTCGGTTTGCTACTCTGCTGCTGTTAGACCAGAAATTAAAATCACACGTTTTGATTTTGGTGGGAAGAGCTGGCGAATTGAAGGAGATATGTCGAAGTTTGATAATAGTGTTCCCGGGACGATGGTGCGTTCTTGCAGATTTATCCCAGAAACACGAATGCCCATTCAGACGATCATTCTTGGGGAATATAAGGACAAAATGCGGTTTGTGAGTATTGAACTTTCTGATGGTTTAGTAGGAGTTCCAGAGCTTCGTGATAGCTTGTTAAGAGGAGCGCTCCTGTGGAGAGAAAGAGGAAACTGGTTGTCACTTCGGCATGGGGCAACTATAGATGTTTTCCTGAGGGTATTCGAACATCATGGGTTCTTAGAGCCAGGAATGCCTGAGAGGCTTCTTGATGAATTTTCTCGAGAAGCGCCAGTGTCCCCGCCTTTAACTCCTCAGTTCAACTTGGGAACATTTTTTTCAGATGCCCTTGCTGCTATTTTTAGTAGATTAGCATTCTAGAAATATATGAAGGCAAAATGACAAACACTCTCTCTTCTCTCCTCATCTGGGCTCGGAAAGTCCTTGAAGCTTCTCCATACGGAAATGCTTCTGAGGCGAGACCTATTTTGGCCTGGGCTGCAGGTATGAGTGTATCCCAAACTTTGCTCCAGGAAGAGACCTCATTGTCTGAACAACAAACAGAAACTTTCCGTCAGGCAGTTCAGGCCCGAGGCGAGGGGAAACCTTTGGCCCGAATTCTGGGAGAAAAGGAATTTTATAGTTTGCCGTTTGGCTTGAATGAGGCGACACTGGTTCCGCGCCCTGATTCTGAATGCTTGATTGATGAGCTTCTGTCTCGATTTCAAGATAGCTCTCCCAAATTCCTCTGCGATATTGGGACGGGGAGTGGGTGTCTTGGGCTCACACTTCTCCATCACTGGACAGAAGCTCACGGTCTGCTTATCGACATTTCCCTAGAGGCTCTTTCCCAGGCTCGGGAAAATACCAAGGCTTTGCGCCTCTCAGACCGAACCCGTTTTGCGCAAGGTGATTTGGGTGAGGGGCTTCCCCCTGCAACTTTTGATGTGATGATTTCAAATCCGCCCTATATCTCCCAGACTGAATACGAAGGGTTAGATCTTGAGGTTAAGGATTATGATCCCAAGCAAGCTCTTATTGCAGAGCACCAGGGCTTGGCCTGTTATGAGCGCCTTTTGCCCCAGATGGCAAAAGCCCTCAAGCCAGGAGGGGTTGGAATTGTAGAAATCGGATGGAAACAAGCTCTTGCCGTCTCAGATTTTGCAAAGGCAGCAGGGTTTTCTGAAATTACTGTTGGCCAAGATGGCGGAGGTCGGGACCGCTTTGTAAGTTTTTGCCTCTAAAAATCATAACTCTCTCTTGTTTAAAATCCTTGGAGTGAATACTCTATTTTTTTAAGAAGATTTATGGAAAAAGCAAAAAATGAAATTGTGTAAAATTCCAGTAGGGGCTTTGCTTCTTATGATATGTGTATCACAGTCATGCCACGGTGCTGCTCTGGCATCTGCTGCAGGGGAAAGCTCCCCAGCTGTTAAAGGTTTCAAAACGCCTTCCCCTTACCTTGTTGCTAGAGTTCTTAGAGCGCATTGTCCAGGAGTAACTCTTGAAGAAAACCTATGGGATGTGGTGCGGATTCTTGAAGATGGTTTGCGCCATGCAGAACCCGGATTTAGTCCTCAAGGTTTTAGAAGGGAGGTTTTACACCTTGCAACGGAGTTGGATGCAGCAAATGCTTTACAGGATGATTTCCATCGCGGAACTTTCTCCTCTGAGCTTCTGGATCAAGTTTTAGCCCTCGATGCAGCCTTTAAATCACGAGATGCCCTAAGTGGAATAGAGAAATCCTTACGGAGACTTGTCAATCATGTGGCTGCTGTTCGAAGGGCTACGGAAGAGATTCGTAATATTGCCTGGGTTCTTCAATATGTCAGAAAAATTGCTGAAGAAAGAGATGGTGAAGACGCTTACCCTTCATGGCACAGGGTTAGAATCTCAGGCGTTCCGTGTTCCCCTATACGAGTTGTTGTGCTTGCTCCTCACCCATATGGGGCAAAGCCTAAGAAAGAGGCAGCAGAACCACCTCAAGCACATGAACAGGCGCAAGAAGATTTAGCAGCAGAACCACCAGCCAAGCCAGGACGCCGCAGCCGCAAAGCTAAATATGCAAAAAATGAACATCCAAGAGACATAGCCCATAGAGGCAGTGCAAAGAAAAGTGGAAGAAAAGAAGGAAGAGTGCACACAAAGTATCGTTTAGCTGCACGCAAGTGAGATTTGTCAAATAAAAATACTTGAAATTGGATAGAGATTTAGCTAGCTTATGCTTATCAACGGCTGGAAGAAGTCCGTTGACCGTTTCAATCACAAGCTATCAAACATGTACGTTAATTTACAGCGTGATTAGAGGCAAATTTCAGGAAATGATAAAAAGGACCCTATGAAGCGCCATTACACGAATCGTCATCAAGGACGCAATCGCAATAACAATGGGAATAATAGCCATAAAGCCCGTAATAACGCTAAGCAGCAGCAGGAAAAATACCTGAATCAGGCTCGCGATGCTAGGAGCAATGGGGATCTCATCTTGTCTGAAAAATACTATCAGTTTGCAGATCATTATTTTCGTGTGTACCAAGCTTTGATGCCTGATCCTGTTGATATTAAGCCAATTGATCCCTCTCTAGAGAAACCGTCAGAAGAAAGTAAATCCGTAGCCCAGGACAAGGCTGTTGAGATTGAATTGGATGATGGTGAGACTCAAGAAAAGCCAAAAAAGACTTCTCGTAAGAAAGTCTCTGAGGACAAAGAGGACGAGGGAGAAGAAGCCCCTAAACCAAAGCGCCGGACCCGCAAACCCAAAGCTGAAAAAACTGAGCCTACCGAAGCTCCTGCAGGTGATGCGGAGTGAAGAAAACCTTTTTTCTTCTACTGGTTCTTTTGCCGAGCCTAGGATGGGGAGAGTATTTAGAAAACTTTCCCACTCGCACCTTTGACCACAAGAAAATCATTTATTACAACGGGAGCTTTGATCCCTTTCACAAAGGTCATGAGGCTATGGTAGCTCAGGCGAAAAACCGTGCTGACTATGTCATTGTTTACGCAAACTGTGGAAAAAGCTCTCGCAAGCCCAACCGTACAGCACATTCATCCCGACACAAGATGCTCGATGCGCTCTATGCAGAGGATCCTCAGGTGATCTTGACCCACCTTGATGGGTATCAGGCTCAACAATATCTTCGCCAAATTAAAGGGGCTACATTCTACGCCTTGATTGGAAGTGATGTGATCCAAGAATTTAAAGGGCATGAAGATGTTGATAAAATCTTCCACCGGGGAACACCTCTTCAGCCCCATGAGGGTCAGGAGAGCAAGGTGGGGATGTTTCTTGTAAATGCAAAGAGTCTGTATGCTGTTTCTCGTGAAGCAGAATCTCTCCCTAAAACCTTTTTAGGGGATCGTCCAATTTTGCCTCTTGGCGGAAAAACTCCGTCTGTTAGCTCAACCCTTATCCGCAAAAAATATCAAGCAGGAGAGGATATTTCGGCTTTACTATCCCCCGCCGTGCTGAAGATTATTCAGCAGGAAAAGCTTTACCAAAAGCCTGCTGAATCTGTTTCATTGTCTTCTCACTAACATCGGCTTTAGCTTGGAGGCAGCGCACAGATCCCCCACCGAGTTTCTCAATGGTTGGGATAGGAAGGGGAAGAATTGCCTCTCCATAGTACACTTTTAAGAGGAGGCGATGCTCTGGTTTCAGTCCTCCAAAAGCTGCTGTAGAAAGTGTGAGTAGAGGGTCCCCAGATCGTGTCAAAACCTCAAGAGCATTCCCCGCAAAAGCTTCAATTTCTGTGTAATTTAGAAAAAGCACAGTTGGATAGAGTTCGGCCGCATGCTGCAAAAGTTTTTCTTTTTCAGAGCCTTCAGGAATCACATCTGGGCAGAGGACAAATAGATCTCGACCTACCCAGGAAATGACATTGGTATGGTATATGGCATTGCCTTCAGGATCTTTCATATCAAAAACAAACTGCCGTGCGGAAGGGATGTCTAAAATCTCCCCAACCTTCGTAAGCACATCTTCATTAGCCCGGTAAGAACGACCCATGTAGACAAATTTTTCATCAGGAGAAAAGTTTAAGGCTCCTGTGCCTTCCAGATATTTTTCTTCCCTTTCAAAAGCTCTGAGGTCATAAAAATGGGGCTCTGAGATTTTCTTCAAGAAAGACAAAAAAGCCTCTGGGAGCTCTCCTTGTCGGCCGGGGCTCATGGGATAAATAATGGCTTTTAGACCTTCAGAAGTTTCATGCAGGGAAAAGCTATTATTAGGGAAAATTCCATCGGGGTGACCAGGCATACTGTTGTAACATAAGACGGAAACGCCGGCCTCTTTCAGAGCGGTTTCAGCCTTTCTATGTTCCTCAAGAGCTTGTTCAGAGGCATTAGAAATATTTGCAGAGCGATCTTGAAAGGCATTATCAGAGGTTACAGGATTCAAAAAGAATTGATCGGGGCGTGCCAAAATGATGAGGCTTTGTTTTGTCATGACAGGGTTCCTCCCTCAATGCGGGGCTCAAAGATATGATTCGTGAGACAGTGCACTCCTCCTCCGGAAGCGAGGAACATGGAGAGATCGAGGATCACAACATGATACCCCGCATCTTCAAGCTTTTTTCGTAGAGGAGCCTCACAGGCAGACATGATAAGTGTATTTTCAATGGCCCGAACATTGCAGGTGTAGGCTGCAGCCTCATCTTTACTAACGGTAAAGAGGTGGGTTTGGGGATCTAGACCATAGGCCTCAAGGCCCCTTTTCTTAACAGTGTTAAAAGCTTTCTGTGATAAGCCATCGGGATAGCACAAAATATGCCCCTTTGGGAGGAGGGCCAGAGATGTATCCACATGGAAAAATGGGGTTTGGACCTCAAGACTTATAACTTCAACACCTGTAGCTTTTTGGAGATCTTTATGGGCCAGAATATTTGAGCGGCCTTGAGCAGCATTCTCTCGCCCAGTTTCCGGGGTATAGCCAGACCAAAAAAGATCTCGTGCAGGATCATAGATATTGTCTCCTGTTCCCTCAAGATGATGGGAGAGTTCGACAAAGGTTCGTTCCCCATGGTGGGAGAGAAAGTTTTGGGTTAGCTCAACTTCCGGCTGTCGCTCTGCATTGGAAAAGTGGCTTAAGATCGTGACAAGATAACCTTTATCTTGAAGAGAAATGGAAGGATCAGCTGTAAAAACTTGGTCGGGAAGGTCTGGGTGCGCCTGGATTTCGAGAATCTCTGCGCCAGCCTGAACCAGCGCTGTGCGCAGTGCTAACCATTGCTCTTGAGCTCTTTCTTTGAAACCTTCGGGGTCTTTTTGGAAAATCTGAAAGCCTTCAACCTGCATTTCATTTGCATAACCGCCTTCTGGATGGGGCTCCGGAACCCTGTAATGGACAGGAGGGCACATCAAAAAAGTTGGTTTCGTAAATGAGGTCAAGAGGAGCTCCTTAGGTTCGGCTGATCATAACCTGGGGATTCCTGAGCGTCTAGAGGCTTGTCTCCTAGATCTGCATTCAAAAAACAACATTTTTCATATCTTCAATATCAACAGGTTTTAGAGGATTTACAATCGTTACTAGGGGAGCGCAAGGATGCTGGCAATGGGCATCGCATGCAGGTGCACAACAGTGACGCATAGAGAGTAAAATGGCTAAGTATCCTGCAAATGTGATGGCGGTTGAGATTATGATATCAGGTGGGGCGGCAATGCCTAAGGTGCTTATAACGCAGCCAATGGCAGCTGCAAAGATTAATTCAGGGATGGGGAGGAATAACCCTTTTGTGCCGTCTTCCCCACCTGAAACTACGCCGCTGACGGCTAAGTCTTCAGGGACTGCAGGCGTTCCTGTGCGCAGGGATAGAACTGGGCTTCCTGAAGCACCAGGACGGAGAAACTTATTTGAAAGCCATAGCTTGAAAAGGGCTGATCCAAAGGAGGTCGTGCAGCATTTGGGGCGAACGTACCTTGGTATTGCAGCAGGAGGTGTGTATATAAGGCAGCACCCACACCTGCGTTCAAAATTGGTGAAAGGTGTATGACTATACATGGTTTTTGTATTCTCGCCAGTGTGTGTTATGGCTGAAGCTCTGATGGACGCCTCAAGAGAATCGGAGTCTGAGCATTCTGTGAGAACTGCAAGATCTCGAGGAGGATTACAACAGTACGTGAAGCAGCCCATGTTTCTGAATCTAGAATCTCCAGCAGGGCGGCCATCGAGGCGAATAAACTTGCGAAAGGTGAAGGAGCGGTAATGTTTGTAATCACAGGAAAAGAAATAGGCAATGTATTCAATTGGTTTGTCGCTACAGTCACTAGAGTCGCAATGAGCTGCTGTTAAAATGACATGCCGAGAACCAGTGCCTCGGTCTATACGAACAAGAGCTCCGCTAAAATAACTTAGGCACCTTTTGTGAATGTCATGAAAACTTATTGCACCAAGAGGAGGGGCTGTTTCAACTGCAAAAATAGCACAGGGGCTTAAAAAATCCTCTCCTCCTGCTGTAATAGTGCTCCCGTCAGACATAGCCATTCTATCTTCGTCAATAGGTGCCACTGCTCCCCAGGCAGAAGAATTTAATATTATTAATAAAATTATATATAAAATTGACATCAAAATAACAAAACAGAAAATATTATTATTCTTTTATTAATATTTTTATGGAAAATCAATTTTATTTTTTTGGAGGACCTTCTTGCCGAGGAATAAATTAAAATTTAAACTAATTTTTAATTTATCCAGTAGACAGTATTTTAAAAACAAATATTATTTTCATATGACATTACCAGCACAAGATCACTTGCAAACGTTCTCAAAAGAAAATAAAAATAAGGGCGTTTCGGAGGATTTGATGCAGCTTTTTCGCTCTATCGTAACAATTGGTGGATGGACCATGGGAAGCCGGGTTCTCGGCTTTATACGGACAATTTTGATGGCCTCATACCTGGGTGCAGGTGTGGCTGCAGACGCTATTGCGATCGCTATTCGGATGCCCAGCATGTTGCGTCGCCTCTTTGCGGAGGGTGCTTTTTCAGCTGCGTTTGTTCCCATTTTCGCGGGCGACCTCGCGACACATGGCCAGGAAAAAGCTCTTAAAACAGCGGAAGATATCTTTAATGTTCTCCTCTGGAGCCTTTTAGCACTCACAATTGTTTGCGAGATTTTTATGGAGCCGCTGATGCGGGCGTTAGTGCCTGGATTTGGCCCTGAACGCCTAGAGCTCACAATTTATCTCACCCGGATTACATTCCCTTTCATTATTTTTATCTCGTTGTGTGCCTTTTATGGGGGGATCCTTAACTCTTATGATCGATTTACAGCTTTTGCCGCTTCTCCGATGGCAGGAAATGCGTGGATTATTGGAGCCATCGTTTTCCTCACGCCTCAGATGTCTGAGCCCTCTTTATCTTTTGCTCTTGCTCTGCTGGGGTGTGGCGTTGTTCAATTTTTCTGGGTTTATATTCCTGCAAAGCAATCGGGAATTCATCTCCGCATTCAGGCGCCACGCCTGAGTCCTGATGTGCGTAAATTCCTTAAGATTTTAGGGCCATCTGCACTGGGATCTGGTGTTGTTCAAGTGAATCTTTTTATTGGATCCATGATTGCCTCCTTATTGCCCACAGGGGGCGTGGCGATCTTGACGTATGCAGACCGACTCTGTCAGCTACCAATCTCTGTGATTGGCACGGCAATGGGAACGGCTCTTTTGCCAATTCTTTCTCGCCAAATTCGCAGCGGTGAAATCGCAAAAGCTAAGACTTGCCTGCGGGAAAGCCTGGAATTATCTCTGCTTCTTTCTGTTCCTGCTGCAATTGGTTTGGTGGTCCTGGCAGATCCCTTAATTACAATTTTCTTTGTTCACGGAAAGTTTGATGCAGGCAGCGGTGCCCTCACAGCAGCAACGTTGAAAATGTTTTCTTTGGGGCTTCCAGCTTACATTTTGGTAAAGGTTTTTTCTGCAACATTCTTTGCCCAGAAAGCGCCAAAAGTACCTCTTGTAACGGGTGCGCTCACAGTCATTATTGATGTGGTGCTCAGCTTGCTCTTAATTGAAGATTTTGGGGCAGCTGGCATTGGTATTGCCACAGCAGCAGCTTCTTGGTTCAATGTTATTCTTCTTGCGATCCTACTTTCTAAGCGAGGTTTCTCGCTCATGGATTCACAGCTCTCTGCTTTTCTTCTGCGTCTCTGTATCACAGTCGTTGGAAGTACGGCCATTCTCACGCTCTTAAAGGCAAAATTTGAACCTTGGTTTGAAATGGCACTTTATTACCAGGCAGCAGGAATCATGATTCTCGTGCTGATCGTTTTACTCTCATTCTTTGGCCTTGCCCAACTGACAGGAACAGTTAGCCTGTCAGAGTTCAAAGGGAAGCTTTCCAGAAAGCCCGTAGTTTCCTCTTCTAAAGAGATCTAGAATTTCGTATAAAAAATAAAGCGTATTTTAAGAGGGCAGCATGAAGCGGGTTCTATCCGGAATTCAACCCACAGGAGATCTCCATATTGGAAATTACTTAGGGGCAATTCATAATTGGGTGGGTTATCAAGATACTCATGATTGCTTATTCTGCATCGTCGATCTCCACGCCATCACGGTGCTCTACGATCCTGAAACTCTTGGGGAGAATGTTGAGTTTGTGGCTGCTGCCTACATTGGAGCAGGGATTGACCCAAAGAAAGCAGCCATTTTTGTTCAGTCACATCCCCGAACACATTCAGAGCTCCATTGGTTGTTAGCCTGTCATACGCCGATGGGGTGGTTGAACAGGATGACCCAATTCAAAGAAAAAGCTGGAAAGAAAAAAGATCAGGCCAGTCTGGGGCTTTATGCATATCCTGTTCTGATGGCGGCTGATATTCTCATTTATCAGGCAGACGAAGTACCTGTGGGTGAGGATCAAAAACAACACCTTGAACTTGCGCGGGATATTGCGCAGTCCATGAACCAGCGTTACGGTGAGACACTTTTCAAATTACCTGAACCAATGATTCAGGGTCCTGCACCGCGGGTGATGAGTTTACGGGATGGCACAGCAAAAATGAGTAAGTCTGATCCATCTGCCTACAGCCGCATTCTTCTCCGTGACTCTGCTGACGAGATTGCCCAGAAAATCCGAAAGGCCAAGACAGATCCTCATCCCTTACCAGAAACTGTGGCGGATCTCGAAGGACGCCCTGAGGCCAAGAATCTGCTGACTCTCTATGGGGCGATGACAAATCAGAAACTAGAAGAGGCGATGAAAATCTTTGCCGGACAAAACTTCTCTGCCCTTAAAGAAGCCCTCACTGAGGCATGTGTTCAAAAGTTAGGACCTATCAGTTCTGAAATCAACAAATTGCTTCAAGATGATCGGGCTTATCTCCGTACTGTTTTGAAAGACGGAGGCGAGAAAGCCCGAACAATTAGTGAAAAAAATCTTGAGAAGACCTATCATCAATTAGGGTTTAAAGTATAAACTCTTGCATGCTTCTTCTGCACGCTGCAAAATTAATCAATTCGTAAGGTCTCATCAGGCAATCTATTGAGGGGAGAGGAAGCATCCGTGGTTTTTTGGATTTTATTTCATGTGTTGGTTTTTGGTGCACTTGCTTTTGATTTAGGTGTGGCCCATCGTAAGCCGGGTGTCATTGCTCCCAAAGAGGCTCTGCGATGGTCAGGGGTCTGGCTATCTCTTGCTTTACTGTTTGGTGCCTATATCCTGATGTGGTATGGGTCTGACCCCTTCGTGGATTATATCACTGTTTATGCCGTTGAAAAAACACTGAGCTTGGATAATCTCTTTGTTTTTCTTCTGATTTTCAAAAAGCTTCGTATTGAGGCTGCTTATCACCACAAGCTCCTCTTCTGGGGGATTATTGGTGCTATTGTTTTCCGAGCCATTGCTATTCTTTTGGGAATCGAAGCACTGGAGCGTTTCTCCTGGATGATCTACATCTTTGGCATCATTCTCATTGCGTCTGGTGTTCAATTCTTTCGGGAAACCCCAGGGGATAAAGAGCACCAACCCTATGTTTATCAAATTCTTCGGCCTTTTCTAAATCGTGTAAGGGAAGACCATAAGGGGCAATTTTTCCACGTTGAAAAGGGGAGGATTATCCCAACAATATTGCTATTGGGTTTGCTGTATATTGAACTTGCAGACATTATGTTTGCCATCGACTCTGTCCCTGCAGCTCTTGCGATTACACGAGATTTTAAACTGGTCTATACGGCAAATATTATGGCGATTTTGGGGCTTCGTTCTCTCTTTTTCTTACTTTCCCACACTGTTGAAAAAATCCCGAGCCTCCACAAAGGCTTAGCTGTCACCCTCATTTTTATTGGTGTTAAAATTTGTCTCTCTCCCATCCTCGAAATTCCAAGCTTTGTAACGTTGCTGGTGGTCCTAACGGCATTCGGTGTAAGCTATGCTCGAGACAGGTATTTTTCAGAAAATTCTAAAAGCTAGTTTTCATCCGAGGGCGTTACAGGGCGGAGTGTGCGAATCCGCTGCCACTGCTTTTCTCGTTGCTCAAAAGAAAGAGGAACAAGCCCCATTGTCGTCAGGTATCCATGGGGGCCTGAGGCATGCTCTAGGAGAAACTCCGTTGCATACTCCCTGAGGCCTGAGGCCTTATTAATATGGTCTGCCTTGAAGTACATATATAAGTTATAGGAGAGGGGGTAGAGCTTATCCCGAATGGTCCGAAAATTTGGCAAGACGCTATTGATGTGGGCTGCCCAAAGGCGATCCCCATTTTTTTGATAAAAATTGTAGCCTACAAGCCCCACAGCCTTTGGTTGTGTAAGAAGTTTTTGCACAATTACACTTGAATATTCACTGGCTGCAATATAGGCCCCATCAGATCGAATACGGCCGCATTTTGGACGTAGAAGAGGATCTTCTTCACAGATGGGCTTTAGGGCAGTGTGGATAAACACATCATAGGCACCTGCCGTTGGTGGATTTCCAAGGATCCGGATCGGGATATTAGGTAAACGTTTATGAATTTGGGACCATGTTTTGTAGGGGTTTTTTACGCGTTGATCCCCTACACGGACATAAGCGCTAAGCGCATTGAAAAGCTCTCCGCGACTCAGGCGGAAGGGCTTGATGTTTCCACTATGGGCTCCGACCAAGACAATACCATCTTGACCAATCACAACTTTAATCACAGGCCCCACCTCATTTTTGCGACAAAGGCGGAGCTCATTATTACTCATCGGGCGAGAGGCGTTTACTACATCTGGCGTACGGGGGCCTTTGCCACTACAGAAAATGCGGATGCCCCCTCCTGTTCCGGTTGATTCAATAATAGGAGCTGGAAAAGTGGTGAGAGCGCCAAAGTGTTCTGCAACAGCTGTGGAATAGGGGTAGATCGTTGATGATCCCAAAACACGAATACGGCGGGGAGCCCCCTGAGCTTCATCAGAAGATTCAGCAAATCCAGAGATGCTAAGACAAACAAAAAAAAGGAGAAAAAAAGATCTCATGAGCCTTTAGGTCAAAGTGCTTCCATAGTATAAGAGGAGAGATGTCTTATGAAAAGGGAAAACCGATGACAGAAGCCGCCGCCCTTCCCAAAGATTTGGACCAGCTTACGCCAATGATGCGCCAATATATGGAGATTAAGGCTGGCCACCAGGATGCGCTCCTGTTTTACCGGATGGGTGATTTTTACGAACTCTTTTTTGAAGATGCCGTGGTGGCAGCAAAGGCCTTAGACATTGCTCTGACTAAACGAGGTAAAGTCCTTGAAGACGAAGTGCCCATGTGTGGCGTCCCCGTTCATGCTTACGAGACATACCTGGCCCGCTTGGTGAAAAAAGGATTCCGAGTCGCTATTTGCGAACAGGTTGAATCTCCTCAAGAAGCCAAAAAACGGGGATATAAGGCCGTGGTGAAACGGGAAGTCATTCGCCTTGTTACGCCCGGGACCCTTATGGAAGAAAATCTGCTTGCCGGGACAGCCCATAATTTTCTCATTGGCCTGAATCCAGTGGGACGGGGAGCAAAGGCCACAAACTATGCCTTGGCTGCCATCGACATTTCAACGGGTACTTTTCAGCTTCAAACTGTCAAAGATCATGAGTTAGGGGCTGTGCTCCAAGGACTCGCACCGAGGGAAATTCTTTTTCCAGACGCCTTGCTTGAAAGTCCAAAATTTCGTGACCTCATGAGCGGATTTGAGGCAGCTTGGCAACCTCAACCCAAAAGCAAATTTAATGCCCTTTCCGGGACCCAGGCTCTGTGCAAACTCTTTGAAGTCAAAACTTTGGAAGGTTTCGGAACCCTCTCTCCTGAGGAGATCGCCATAGCAGGCGTTGTCACTGAATACATTCGCATGACCCAGAAGGGGGAGATGCCTCGTCTAAACCAACCTCAGCTTCAAGGCGAATCTGGTATCATGGCCCTCGATAGGGCAACACTGCAAAATCTAGAGATTTTTTCTGACTTATGGGGAAACCCAAAGGCAGGGTTGCTTGCGGCTCTTGATCAGACTTGTACCCCTCAGGGAGGAAGGCTACTCCGCCAGCATTTCCTGCGACCCTTAGATGATTTGGAGAAAATCCAACTCCGCCAAGATTTGGTGACCTTTTTTGTGCAAACTCCAGGAAATCTAGCAAGATTGCGGGACTTTCTCACGGGTCTTGCCGATGGAGAGCGGGCTCTTTCCCGAATTGTAATGGGCCGAGGAACGCCGCGAGATCTGGGGTACATGCGTGACGTAATTCAAGTTTGTCAGGATGTGAAGCAGTTGATTGCTGAAGAAAAACAACTCCCTAGCCTTGGGCGGAACCTTGCTGCCCAGCTGGAGACGACAGGCTCAGTGCTTGAGAATTTGAAGGCTGCTTTGGTTGACGAACTGCCCCCTTTCACAAAAGATGGCGGATTCATTTGTACAGGCTACGATGAAGACCTAGACCAACTCCAGAAGTTGCGTCATCAGGCAGGAGGTCTCCTTGCCGAATTGCAAGAACAGTACCGACAAGAAACCGGGATTGGGTCCCTTAAAATCAAGCACAATAATATCCTCGGCTATTTTATTGAGGTGCCCCAAGGCCAGAAAGACAAAATGACGGATGCTTTCCAGCATCGCCAAACCATGGCGAATGCTATGCGGTTTACGACGCCTGATTTAGCAACCTTAGAAGAAAAAATTCTTAGTGCAGATGCTCAGGCCTTGGCAAAAGAGCTTGAGCTTTTTCAAGATTTTTGTATTCAAATCGGATCACAAGAAAGAAAATTGACTCAAGCCTTTCGGGCTTTGGGGCTCATGGATGTTTGTGCAAATCATGCCTGGAATGCTGTGCAATCAAACTTCTGCTGCCCGGAACTTATGACGGATCAAACCTTTGAGATTGAAGGGGGTCGTCACCCTGTTGTGGAGCGTTCTCTCGTTTCAAAAGGGGAGAGCTTTACAGTGAATGATTGTTGCATGGCAACACACGAAAATCTTTGGTTGATGACAGGCCCAAACATGGGTGGAAAAAGTACGTTCTTGCGCCAAAATGCATTGATTGTTCTTTTGGCTCAAATGGGGAGCTATGTGCCGGCAAAATCTGCTCGGCTTGGGCTTGTGGATGCACTTTTCTCCCGGGTGGGGGCCTCTGATAACCTTTCCCAAGGTCAATCGACCTTCATGGTTGAAATGGTAGAAACGGCTGCAATTCTCAACCGGGCCACGTCTCGCTCTTTTGTGATTCTCGATGAGGTCGGGCGCGGCACAGCAACTTATGATGGGGTGAGTTTGGCTTGGGCTGTGGTAGAGCATTTGCATAATGCTGTTGGATGCCGGTGCTTGTTTGCAACCCATTATCACGAGTTAGTAAGCCTAAAAGATCAGTTGACCCATGTGGTATGCTATACCCTCAAGGTTCAGGAGTGGGAAGGCGAGATTATCTTATTGCATCAAGTCATACCTGGGGCCTCTGACAAGTCATACGGGATTCATGTAGCCAAGCTCGCAGGACTTCCTAAAGCTGTTGTTTCCCGGGCCCAAACATTGCTGAAGCAATTTTCAAAAGAACTTGGGGGAGGGGCGCAGTTAACACTTATGCCTCAGGTTGCACCCGCCGCCTCTGAGCCACCGCCTTCCGCTGTTGAGGAAAAACTTCGCACCCTAGATCTAGACGATCTCACCCCACGTCAGGCATGGGATATGCTTGCAGAATTACAAAACAAACTTTCATAACCTCTAAGGAGAAAAAGTATGGCCCTTGTTAAGCTCACTGAAAAGGATATCCAGGGAATTATCCATCTACGCTATGGTACAAAAAATAATGTAACCAATGAGGTTATTTACCAGAATCCGGTGCTTTACCTTCATGAAGAAGCTGCTGAGAAGATGATTGTTGCAGCAGATTATGCCCGGCGTGCAGGATACCAGGTGAAAGTATGGGATGCGTACCGACCGCCAGAAGGGCAGCAAGCCTTGTGGGATGCTTGTCCTGATGCCACCTTTGTGACACCGCCAGAGAAAGGTTCTCCCCACTCTCGTGGAATTGCCGTGGATTTAACGCTTTGTGATCTGGAAGGAGAGGAGTTGGATATGGGAACCGACTTTGATGACTTCCGGGAGCTTGCCTATCACACTCATCGTTTCAAAGACCCCATCATTCATCGCAATCGGCAAATGCTTGCGGGGATTATGGCTTTGGCTGGTTGGGATAATTACCTTAATGAGTGGTGGCATTATCAGCTTTTCAAGCCCAAAGAATATCCTGTGATTGCTGATGGAACTGAGGGTGCAGAGAAAATGATGGAAAAACCCGCAGAAATCCTATAGCCTGAGACCAAAATTTCAAAAGAGCAAGAGTTAGGTTATGTCTTTAGCTTATACGGTCATTTGTGGATCAGTACGTGAAACAAGAATTGGATCACGTGATGGGCGTATGGGCTTGCGGGTCAGTCGCATGGTTTGCCAAGAACTTGAAAAACAAGGACACAAAGTCAATTTCATTGATCTCAAAGACTTGAATCTACCCATGTTAAAGTACACCTTTGCAGAATATGATGATCTCATAGATGAAGATATTCCAGAGTCCTACCAAACGGCGTGGGATCAGATTAAAAAGGCAGATGGTGTAATTTTTATTTCCGCTGAATACAATCATAATATGCCGCCTGCGTTGAAAAATTTTATTGATCACCTTTCTATGGGAGACTTGTCCCAAAAAATGGCTGCTGTTGTTGCATACTCCATTGGCCCTTTCGGAGGGTGCCGGGCAGTTCCTGCACTGAAAGAATCCCTCACTGTTTTGGGAGCTATTTCATTACCAGACGTTTTGCTTCTTCCAACAGTAGAAAAAGCCATTGAAGAAGATGGCAAAATCAAAGACGAAAAGCTTGAAAATCGTCTCAAAAAATTCTTAAACAAGGCGCATTGGCTTGCTGAAGCGCTAAAGAATCACCGCAATTAAGGAGAGCTTGATGCCTGTTCCTCGCCACGAGATTGAAGATAAACTCTTTGAGGCCTTTCCTCGGTCAGAAATCAAAGTTGTGGATACCATGGGTGACCAAAATCACTATGGCGTCACAATTGTCTCTGATCGTTTCGAGGGATCTCCCAAAGTGAAACGCCATCAGATGGTTCATCGGGCCTTGGGAGAAATGGTTGGTACATCACTCCATGCCCTGACACTAAAACTTATGACGCCACAGGAAAAAGAACAATGACAACACCTGCAGAAAAAAATCCTATTTTTGAGAATATCCAAAATACAATTGATGCCCACGAGGTTGTTCTCTTCATGAAAGGCACGGCAAAGATTCCCATGTGCGGATTTTCTGGCTTTGTGAGTCAGGTGCTCCAGCATCTTGATGTGCCTTTTCACGATGTGAATGTCCTGGATGATCCTGAAATTCGCCAAGGCATTAAAGATTTCACAGACTGGCCAACAATCCCTCAGCTTTATGTGAAGGGGGAGTTTATTGGTGGTGCTGACATTATCAAAGAAATGTTTGAGTCCGGCGAGCTCCGAGAATTATTCGGAAAGGCTTAGTTCTGTAAGGAAATCTCTTCCTACTTTTGAACTTTGACAGCTGTTCCATAGGCCATAATTTGGATCATTCCTGCTGTGATAGGAGATATGCTGATGCGGAGTGTTAAAACAGCATCTGCATTTATTTTTGCGGCATTCACTTCCAGTCTTTCTAGAGCTTCTTGGTGTAAAGACTCCAAGAGATCTGTGTATCCTACAGATTCACCACCAACAAGGTTTTGAAGGCCTGCAATGAAATCGGAGCCTATATGGCGGCACCTCGTTGTAGACCCGGTTACGATGCCGAGAGTTTCTTTAATGTTTGTTCCTTCAATCTGTTCGCGTGTTGTTATGATCATAGATATCCTCTTCTGTTGTAAGGTTTTTAAGTGTTGCGTGACAAAAAGCTAAGCAGAAAAACCCCAGCCTACTTCTCAGATTCTCGCTTGTCAGAGTTTTTCTGACCCTTCCACTTTACTTTATTTCCACTGAATATTACTTTATTTATGAACAGGGAGTGATAGAAAATGACCTACGTTGATATAGGTATGGTGGTTGCGTACTTGGTGGCGACTTTAGTCATTGGGTTCTTTAAGGGGAAGGGAATCAAATCCCTCAAAGAGTATGCCATTTCCCACCGGGAATTTTCTTTACCCGTCCTCGTCTCCACAATTGCTGCAACATTGATTGGGGGTGGATCAAGTATGGGGCTTGCCACCAAAGTCTTTGTTTATGGCATCCCGTTTTTCTTTATTTTTCTGGGCCGTCCTTTTGTCAATCTCTTCTTGGCTTATGTCATTGCGCCTCGCATGAAACAATTTGAAGGCCGTATCTCCATTGCAGATATGATGGGGCAATCCTATGGGAAGTATGGCCAAGTGATTACGGGAATTGGAGGATTAATCCGGTCTCTTGTTGGTATTGCAACTCAAGTTACAGCTATTGGTTTTGTCTTTGAATATTTTTTGGGTGTCAGTTTCGTTATTGGGGTGATTATTGGCTTTGGAATTATTATTGCCTACACAAGTTATGGAGGCATCCGTGCCGTTGCTTTTACAGATGTTCTTCAGTTTTGTATCCTTATTTCCTTTATTCCAATGATCACAAACCATGTGCTTGCCGGCATGGGAGGTTACTTTGAGCTCTTTAAAAGTACACAGGAAACACACTTTAGCTTTCCTACTGATGAAACTGCTCGGGTCTTTTTGGTTTCAATGTTTATCATAGAGTTTTTACCGCTTCTCAACCCACTTGTGATCCATCGCTTTCTCATGGCAAAAGATACAAAGCTTATGCAACGTTCACTTAAAATTTCAGCTCTTCTTCAAATCCCTATTATCTTTTTTATTACTGCAATTGGGATAGCAGCTTTTCGTTTGTTTCCTGAAATTAATCCTGATCTCGCTCTTCCTCATCTAATCAGCACAATGGCTCCTGAGGGATTTAAGGGGTTTGCGGCTGCAGGGCTCTTGGCCATTATTATGTCGTCTGCCGACTCTATTTTAAACGTAGCAAGCATTCTTCTTGTAAACGACATCATTGCCCCCCTAAGTAAGAAGAGATTGCCAGAAGAGAAAGAACTTTTCATCACTAAAGCCTTTTCGTTTGCAATGGGTATTGCAGCAATTGCAATTGCTCTGGAATTCCGTGAGATTTTGGGGATTGGGCTCTACTTTGCAGGCTTTTGGGCGCCATTAACGGTCATCCCCCTTTATGCTGCATTCTTCAAACTTCGGGCAACTTCCCAAACTTTTGTAGCCTCTGCGATTGCGGGGTGTTGTAGTTTTCTACTTTGGGACTTTTTTGGTAAAGAGGCTTTTCCTTACATTCCAGGGTTTCTCGTAGGAATGGCAGGAAATGCCCTTGTTTTCTTTCATGGTTACTATCGGGAACGGCGCCTGTTTGGTGAGGAACTCAATTTTACAGGTGATCTCATCCCCAAAGTTGCGCCCAGAACATTGGAAGATCTTTTTGATGAGCCTCTCTCAAAACCCCAGCGTTTTTACAAACGGGCTAAGGCTTTTTTTGCCCCGGAATTTTTAGATTGGATTCCGATCAGTGCTTTTGCCACATTTACGCTGGCGTTATACACCTTACCAAGTTTTATGTGGGATATTGAAAATCTCATGGGGACAAGTTTGCTGTCCTTCCTCAAATTGGTTGGGGGTGTCATGTGTGTCATGTTAATTCTACGGCAGGAGTGGCTCCCCAATTTTAAGGGGTCTTTCACGTTTGTTTGGCATGTGGTTCTGCTGTTTACCATTCCTTTTGTTCTTTCCATGAATGCTCTGAATGCAGGATTAACTTCTGAGGCTTCTTTCCAGCTGGGGGTTGGGCTTTTTCTGCTCAGCATCCTTTGTTCTTGGGAGCGGTTTCTCGCCTTTTCTCTGATAGGTCTTACGGGAGGGACAGTTCTCTTCTTTAGTTGTGTTCCATCGGGAGCCTTTGTGTTGACGTGGAAAAAAGTGCTGTTCTTCTTCCAGTCTGTGATTTTTAGCTTCATTGTGGGTTATATTTTTGCCCGAAGCCGTGATCGAACGATCCAGTCCAAAGTTGATAACTTTCGATCTATGGCCGCCCAAATTGCTCATGAGTTGCGGACACCTCTTCAGTCATTGAATTTGGCCACACAGTTCTTAAAACAAAAGATCTTTGGTAAGCCTGGTTTAGAATTTCTCCATACAGAAATGGAAGAGGTTTTTGAGGCCTCGCATACACTCTCAGGGCGAATTACCTTTGTCTTAGGGACCTTGCGAGGCGACAAAGGAGCTCTGAAGCCTTTGAAATGTTATGCAAAAGAAACGATAGAAAAGATTATCGAGGCTTATCCTGATGTGGGCAGAGATGATGAAAGTTTTACGCTTAAGGTGAATTTCAGAAAAGTTTCAAAGCATGTGAAGATCTTTGTTGATAAAACAGCCCTCACACATGTCATTCATAACCTCATGAAAAATGCCTATGAGGCCATGTTAACCAAGGATGACCAAGGCACTCTGAGCATCTCAGGACGCATGGAGGACGGCATGCTTGTGGTTGATATTAAGGATACAGGGTGTGGTATCCCAAAGAATCTCATGCGAAAAATCATGATGCCTTTTGTGACAACAAAAACGTCGGGAACTGGTGTGGGGCTATATTTCTGTAAGCATGTTCTGAACAAGATGAATGTCGAGATGTCACTAAACTCGATAGAGGATATTGGTACATCCGTAACCCTGGTGTTTCCTGTGAGAAAGTAGGAAAAACCCAGCCTACTTCTCCTTCAGGAGACGAGCCTTTTGAAGGTTCCAATCCTTTTGCTTCTCGGATTCTCGCTTGTCATAGTTTTTCTTACCCGTCGCCAGGGCAAGCTCACATTTGGCAATTCCACGGGGATTGAAGTAAAGACTCAGCGGAATAAGAGTCTGACCTTTACGTTGCACCGCTCCTTTGAGGCGATTGAGTTCACGCTCTTTCACAAGGAGTTTCCGGGGGCGGGTCGGATGATGATTATTCCGATTTCCATAAGGGTATTCATTAATCGTAGCATTAACGAGATAGAGCCCCTCATTTTCAAAGCTTGCATAAGACTCAGTAATACTTGCTTTTCCCATACGCAGGGATTTTACTTCTGTTCCTTCCAGGACAAGTCCAGCCTCTAGGGTTTCCAGAATTGTGAAATTGTGTCGCGCTTTACGGTTTTGGGCGATGACATTTCTGCCGGGAGGGGCTTTCTTATTCATGAAGCTGCCTTTAGAAGGTCGCCACTAAGCTCAATAGCCTGTGCAAGTTTCTTCAGCTCAGTGCGGATAGGATCTGACGTATTGACGGGGAGAAGGGGCGGGCGGACAGTTTCCTGTATCACACCTGCCATTGCCAAGATGGCCTTTATACTCACAGGGTTCCCTCGGGCAAAGACCAGGGAGTGTACAGGATGGAGTTCTTTTTGGAGCCTTAGGAAGGGCTCTGTCTCTCCGGCATGAAAAGCCTTGATCATGTGGGTCATTTTTTGCGGAAAAATATTCCCTGTGACAGTCACGACACCATAGCCTCCCTGGCCGAGGTAAGCAGGGGTGGTGAGATCTTCTCCAGAAAATTGCAAGAAGTCATCACCTAGCCCTTGGCTCTTCAAATCCATAGGGCGGTGGGCAATGCCCGTTGCATCTTTTAGCCCTACGATGCGGGGAAGTTTTGAGAGGATCAGAATAGTTTCATCTGAAAGCTGAACACCTGTTCGGCTTGGGACATCATAAAGAAGGATATCTTGATCTATTTGATTGTGGATTTGGGTATAATGGTGCACGAGCGCCTCTTGAGAAGGCTTGACATATGAAGGTGGGGCGATCAAAACTGTCTTAATACCCACCTCTTTTGCAGCTTGGCAAAGCTCTAAAACTTCAGGGACGGTCTGTCCAGAAGCGCCAGCCATTAGCCGTTCTGCAGGCAGGATTTTTGAGGCTTCTCTTAAAAGAGTCTGATACTCTTCAAAACTGAGGAGTCCAGCCTCTCCTGTACTGCCACAAATCAACAGGCCTGAAGAATGATTTGATCGATGCCATGTTAAAAGGCTTTGAAAGGTGGGCAGGTCTAGGGTACCATTTTCTTTAAGGGGGGTCACAAGAGCCACCCATAGGGAAGCAAACTCACGATTGAGAGAAATATCATGCGCCATAATCAGATCCACCATGTTCATCTTATCCTCATAGATAAGCTATTTTCACGTGTTTCACAAGGGATCGTCCTTTTCATGATGCTTCTTGTGTCTCCACTCTGTGCTCAAAAAGCACAGGTTTATGACAAAATTCTGGATCAACTTGATGCGGTGGTGGAAAAAGAAAAAGCTGCTTGCCGTGAGAGCGCCCGCCTGGCCCAGCTCAAGCAGTGGCGAGATGCAACATTTAAACTCGATCAAGCAAAATGCCCTCATATATATAGACATGTCCATTGGCGGGTTTTGACAGATGAGGATATTCCTCCCCAAGAAGTGGGCGAGGCTATCAAGACTCTGATGCAAAAGAAAGAGTGGCCTTATAAATGGAAAGTCCGCAATCAGATTGTCCAGACACTAAAAGCAAAGACGACCTTTACAGAGCTGGAGACTCAGTTTTTAGAGGAGCATGCAACTGAGAATTATGACGCTGCTCGTGTGCTTTGTAAGGGGGTTCACAAGAAATGCCACCACATGGTGAATCATTGGAAGCGGGGGCGTGGCTCGAATAAAGATGTGAATGATCTCCCTTCAGCTTTGCGTAAGGCCTTAAAAGTTTCTGATGTCGCGACCCGGGCAGAAAGCCTTTTTTGGGCCAGGAACTATAAAGAAGCAGCAGGTCTATTTACCTACATGAAGAAAACACGGCGGAAAGGATTGCTTGAGGCGATCAAGATGATGAACGCCAAATCTCCCCATACATTGATGCCGGGGAAAGAATCCACCCATTACGAGGAAAGCGAAGCTTTGCGTTTCGCTTATGCCAAGCGGGCTGCTGATGTGAATAGCTCCCACCGGATGCATTGGATCTTGCGTGGGATTGGTGCGTCGGAACGTCAGCAGGAGAGTTGGTCAAAGCTTGTCTACCAAACCTGCTTGGATCTTTTAGAGCACAAGCGGCCTCAGCTTGCTGTGAGTCTTGTTGATAAGGTTAAACCCCAATTTGATGGCACAAGTGACGATTTGCGGGTTCTCTCCAGTATCATTGCTTATAAAGAGTTGAAAGACCCCAGGCGGGCCCTTGAAATCTTGAAGCCTGCAGATGGAAAGTTGAAGACAGCCGTTTCTATTACCCGGACAGCTTTTTGGCAGGGCATTTACGAAGAGGCTCTCGGAAATAAGGAGGAAGCAAAGGTTCGCTACCAGAAGGCATGGTCTTACCCGGATACGTATTATGGGAAGCTGGCTGGACGAAAACTTAAAAAACCTCATGGTCCCCTTGTTCTCAAGGCTCATGTCGAAAAAGGAGTGGTTCCTCTTACAGACAAGCTACAAGAGCTTTTGTTAACAGCGTTATTGGCTGATGAACTTGATGATAAGGATGGGGCGCAAGCTTACATATATATAGCGACACATCATTTAAAGCTTTCTCGTCCTCAACGGGGGCTTGTCTTGGCTGTCTGTGAATCCTCGATTCCTCAGGCTCTGGTTCAGACTTCAATGGATATGGGGTTGCCAAGATTGAGAGTGACTGAAACTGCCATTGAGGGCGAGGGTGTCCACAAAGCATTTCCCTCTGATTATCACGATCGGGTGCAGCACTGGGCCAAGCATTATGATCTTAAACACTTAGATGCAGCTTTGTGCATGGCCTTGATTCGTAAAGAAAGCCTCTTTAATCCCTATGTCACCTCTGCGAGTGGTGCTGAGGGGTTGATGCAGCTAATGCCAAGAACAGCTGCGGAGCTTATGCGTTCAGAGCCAGATCTCATGGGAAAGACCCAGGATCTTTTTGATGAAGAGCTGAATGTGCGCCTTGGTGTGAAGTATCTCAAAGAGCTGGAAGAACTCTTTGATGGGAATCCAATTCTCGTGACTGCAGCTTATAATGCTGGATTGGGTCGTATCCAACAGTGGAAAAAGCGCTGGGGAGAGATTGGAAAAGCTCCTGAAGAAGAGGCTTATTGGGTGGAACGGGTTCCTTTTCCAGAAACAAAGTTCTATATAAAGGTTGTGAATGGGTGGTCTGAGCTCTATCGGCGGATTTTGAAGAGGCCGAAAAAGCAAGCAAAACCTAGGGTTTCTCAAGTGCGTGAGACAAAGTTGCAAAAAAACGTGTTTTTTTAGAAAAAAGCTGTTGACGGTGCGTGGGAGAAAAGGCTATACAATTCACACAGTGAGCGACAGAGTTCACAAAGCACTTCAAAAAGTTTGGATCAAAGAGAAACATAGGTAGCGGATCACAATTTGTGATTTTAGCTTTTGTCAGTTAATTTGAGATATTTTTAAGATCAAACTTGAGAGTTTGATCCTGGCTCAGAACGAACGCTGGCGGCACGCCTAACACATGCAAGTCGAACGAAGAAACAACTTCGGTTGTTTACTTAGTGGCGAACGGGTGAGTAACGCGTGGGAACCTGCCCTGTGGTAAGGGATAACAGTTGGAAACGACTGCTAATACCTTATAAGTCCTTCGGGAGAAAGATTTATCGCCATAGGATGGGCCCGCGTTGGATTAGGTTGTTGGTGAGGTAATGGCTCACCAAGCCGATGATCCATAGCTGGTCTTAGAGGATGATCAGCCACACTGGGACTGAGACACGGCCCAGACTCCTACGGGAGGCAGCAGTGGGGAATCTTAGACAATGGGGGAAACCCTGATCTAGCGATGCCGCGTGAGTGATGAAGGCCTTAGGGTTGTAAAGCTCTTTCACTGGTGACGATGATGACGGTAACCAGAGAAGAAGCTCCGGCTAACTCCGTGCCAGCAGCCGCGGTAATACGGAGGGAGCTAGCGTTGTTCGGAATAACTGGGCGTAAAGGACGCGTAGGCGGCTATGCCAGTCAGAAGTGAAAGCCTTGGGCTTAACCCAAGAATTGCTTTTGATACTACATAGCTAGAGTTCGGTAGAGGAAAGTGGAATGACTAGTGTAGAGGTGAAATTCGTAGATATTAGTTAGAACACCAGATGCGAAGGCGGCTTTCTGGACCGATACTGACGCTAAGGCGTGAAAGCGTGGGTAGCAAACAGGATTAGATACCCTGGTAGTCCACGCCCTAAACGATGTATGCTAGACGTTGGGCATTAGCTCAGTGTTGCAGCTAACGCATTAAGCACACCGCCTGGGGAGTACGGCCGCAAGGTTAAAACTCAAAGGAATTGACGGGGGCCCGCACAAGCGGTGGAGCATGTGGTTTAATTCGAAGCAACGCGAAAAACCTTACCAACCCTTGACATGGAGATCGCGGATGAGAGAGATTTCGTCCTTCAGTTCGGCTGGATCTCACACAGGTGTTGCATGGCTGTCGTCAGCTCGTGTCGTGAGATGTTGGGTTAAGTCCCGCAACGAGCGCAACCCTCGCCCTTAGTTGCTAACAGGTTAAGCTGAGAACTCTAAGGGAACTGCCGGTGATAAACCGGAGGAAGGCGGGGATGACGTCAAGTCCTCATGGCCCTTACGGGTTGGGCTACACACGTGCTACAATGGTGGTGACAGTGGGAAGCGAAGGGGCGACCTGGAGCAAATCCCCAAAAGCCATCTCAGTTCGGATTGTTCTCTGCAACTCGAGAGCATGAAGTTGGAATCGCTAGTAATCGCAAATCAGCATGTTGCGGTGAATACGTTCCCGGGCCTTGTACACACCGCCCGTCAAACCATGGGAGTTGGTTCTACCCGAAGGCAGTGAGCTAACCTTTTAGGAGGCAGCTGACCACGGTGGGATCAGCGACTGGGGTTAAGTCGTAACAAGGTAGCCGTAGGGGAACCTGCGGCTGGATCACCTCCTTTCTAAGAGTAACGATCAATACGTTGATCGTTCTAAAGAACATAAAACGGCAAAAGCCCGCTACCTTTGCTTCTCTTTGATTTACAAAGACTAATTGTTAGTCTTATTAGCTTGGCTGCCATAGCGTGGGTTAAAGCACACGATCCCATTCCGAACTCGAACGTGAAGCCCCACAGCGCCGATGGTACTTTGTCTTAAGGCACGGGAGAGTAGGTCGTGGCCAGGCTTATTGGACTAACAATTGCTCTAAGTTATTAGGGCTAGTAGCTCAGTTGGTTAGAGCGCACGCTTGATAAGCGTGAGGTCGGAGGTTCAAGTCCTCCCTGGCCCACCATTCGGGGGTGTAGCTCAGCTGGGAGAGCGCCTGCTTTGCAAGCAGGAGGTCATCGGTTCGATCCCGTTCACCTCCACCATTTGATTTTAAATGCTCAGCATTTATCGTCATATGGATGGCGAATTTGGATTCATTTTGAATCCAGGCACATGAAATAAGTAAATATGAATATCCTCAATTTTTTCAACAAAAATTTATCTGTCTGATATTTTGTATGAGGAATCAAGCGCAAAAAGGGCGTTTAGTGGATGCCTTGGCATCATGAGGCGATGAAGGACGTGGCAGGCTGCGATAAGCCACGGGGAGCTGTCAACAAGCTTTGATCCGTGGATTTCCGAATGGGGAAACCCAGCACATTTGTGTTATCTTAGTCTGAATACATAGGGCTAAGAGGCGAACCTGGTGAACTGAAACATCTAAGTAACCAGAGGAAAAGAAATCAACCGAGACTCCGAAAGTAGTGGCGAGCGAAATCGGACCAGGCCAGTGGTTTTTAACCGGACAACTAGAATGACGTGGGAAAGTCAACCATAGAAGGTGAGAGTCCTGTATAGGTAATGCCAGTTTTAAATCCTTGAGTAGGGCGGGGCACGTGAAACCTTGTCTGAACATGGGGGGACCACCCTCCAAGCCTAAGTACTCCATGATGACCGATAGTGAACAAGTACCGTGAGGGAAAGGTGAAAAGAACCCCGATGAGGGGAGTGAAATAGATCTGAAACTGAACGCCTACAAGCAGTCGGAGCATCTTTACGATGTGACGGCGTACCTTTTGTATAATGGGTCAGCGAGTTCGTCTGTGTAGCAAGCTTAAGCCGATAGGTGTAGGCGTAGGGAAACCAAGTCTGAATAGGGCGTATAGTTGCACGGATGAGACCCGAAACCGAGTGATCTAGCCATGAGCAGGCTGAAGGTAAGGTAACACTTACTGGAGGGCCGAACCCACGGATGTTGCAATATCCAGGGATGACTTGTGGCTAGGGGTGAAAGGCCAATCAAACTCGGATATAGCTGGTTCTCCGCGAAAACTATTTAGGTAGTGCGTTATGTATGGCCTTCGGGGGTAGAGCACTGAATGGGCTAGGGGGGCGCGAGCCTTACCAAACTCAATCAAACTCCGAATACCGAAGAGTCTTAGCATAGCAGACACTCTTAGGGTGCTAAGGTCCTAGGAGGAAAGGGAAACAGCCCTGACCACCAGCTAAGGTCCCCAAATGACAACTAAGTGGGAAAGAATGTAGAGAGGCCAAGACAGCCAGGAGGTTGGCTTAGAAGCAGCCATCCTTTAAAGAAAGCGTAATAGCTCACTGGTCTAGTTAAGCCTCTCCGCGTCGAAAATGTACCGGGGCTTAAGTTGTCTACCGAAGCTGTGGGCTCGAAAGAGCGGTAGCGGAGCGTTGTATGGACGGTGAAGGTGTACTGTGAGGTATGCTGGAGACCATACAAGTGAGAATGCTGACATGAGTAGCGTTAAAATATGTGAGAGACATATTCGCCGAAAGTCCAAGGTTTCCTGTCCAAGGTTAATCCGGGCAGGGTTAGTCGGCCCCTAAGTCGAGGGCGAAAGCCGTAGACGATGGGAATCAGGTTAATATTCCTGAACCAGGTGGAGTGTGACGTGTGATGGAAATTGTTCTTCCTTATTGGATTGGGAGGGCAATAAAGTTGCACCAGGAAATAGCACCCACCATTTAATGACCGTACCCCAAACCAACACTGGTGGACTGGTTGAGTATACCAAGGCGCTTGAGAGAACGATGTTGAAGGAACTCGGCAAAATGCTCCCGTAACTTCGGAAGAAGGGAGACCCTTTTTTGGGCAACCAGAAAAGGGTGGCACAAGCTAGGGGGTTGCGACTGTTTATCAAAAACACAGGACTCTGCGAAGTCGTAAGACGAAGTATAGGGTCTGACGCCTGCCCGGTGCCGGAAGGTTAAAGAGAGAGGTGAGAGCCTTGAACTGAAGCCCCGGTAAACGGCGGCCGTAACCTTAACGGTCCTAAGGTAGCGAAATTCCTTGTCGGGTAAGTTCCGACCCGCACGAATGGCGTAACGACCTCCCCACTGTCTCCAACATCGACTCAGCGAAATTGAATTCTCCGTGAAGATGCGGAGTTCCCGCGGTCAGACGGAAAGACCCCGTGAACCTTTACTATAGCTTTACACTGGAAACAGGTGTAGTATGTGCAGGATAGGTGGGAGGCTTTGAAGCAGGGACGCTAGTACCTGTGGAGCCATCCTTGAGATACCACCCTTGCTACACTTGTTTTCTAACCGCGACCCGTTATCCGGGTCCGAGACACTGTATGGTGGGTAGTTTGACTGGGGCGGTCGCCTCCTAAAGCGTAACGGAGGCGCGCGATGGTAAGCTCAGGTTGGTCGGAAATCAACTGTAGAGTGCAATGGCAAAAGCTTGCCTGACTGTGAGGCTGACAAGCCGAGCAGAGACGAAAGTCGGTCATAGTGATCCGGTGGTTCCTCGTGGAAGGGCCATCGCTCAACGGATAAAAGGTACTCCGGGGATAACAGGCTGATCTCCCCCAAGAGTCCACATCGACGGGGAGGTTTGGCACCTCGATGTCGACTCATCACATCCTGGGGCTGGAGCAGGTCCCAAGGGTTCGGCTGTTCGCCGATTAAAGTGGTACGTGAGTTGGGTTCAGAACGTCGTGAGACAGTTCGGTTCCTATCTGCCGTGGGTGTTGGAAAATTGAGAGGAGCTGCCCCTAGTACGAGAGGACCGGGGTGGACGTACCTCTGGTGTACCAGTTGTCATGCCAATGGCACCGCTGGGTAGCTATGTACGGAACGGATAACCGCTGAAGGCATCTAAGCGGGAAGCCGCCCTCAAAACAAGTTTTCCCTGAGATTCGTGATAGACCATCACGTTGATAGGCCGGGTGTGGAAGTGTGGTAACATATGAAGCTAACCGGTACTAATGAATCGATAGGCTTGATTCTTCATAAAAAATCTCAGACAAGAGGATATTCATATTTCTTATTCATTTGCATTTTTTCCAAAACATTTTTTAAAAAATCAATACGAATAATTCATGCTTGATTATAAGCATAATCTTGATTCTTTGCATGTACAGCAGTAGGCTGTCCTTAAATTTAGGGCCCTCGAGAATGCATATTCAAACGTTTCATGATCCAGTTACAGCAACATTTTCACATATCGTTGTAGATCCCCAAACCAACAAATGTGCAATTCTTGATTCTGTTCTCGACTTTGATCCTGTGACAGGAAAAGTTCAAACAACGAATGCAGATCGCCTGGTTGCATATATCCAAGAAAATAATCTGACACTAGAGTGGATTCTAGAAACCCATATTCATGCGGATCATATTTCTGCAAGCCGCTACCTCAAAGAAAAGCTTGGAGGGAGAACGGCTATGGGTGCCCGCATCAAAGAAGTCATTGCTCATTGGCGCCCGTACTTTGAAACTGAAGAAGACACACCGCTGAGTGGCGAACAGTTTGACCACCTTTTTGAGGAGGAAGAAAACTTTATGCTCGGCACCTTGAACTTTACTTATTGGAACACACCTGGCCACACACCGGCTTGCGGCTGTTATTTGGTAGAGGGTGCCATTTTTGTAGGGGATACGGTATTTGCTCCCCATATTGGTACAGCTCGCTGTGACTTTCCTGGTGGAAGTGCTGGAGATATGTATGATTCAGTCCAGCGTATTTACACTTTACCTGACAGTACCACCATTTATCTTTGCCATGATTATCCAAAAGAAGGGGCGGCGCCTCTCTCTCAGATCACGGTAGGAGAACAAAAGAAACAAAATATCATGATTCGTCCTGAAACCACACGGACTGACTACATTGCACAGCGTGAGGCACGGGATGCAACACTCTCGGCACCACGGCTGATTTTACCTTCAATCCAAACGAATATCCGAGCCGGAAGTTTTGGGGATCCTTCTCCGAAAGGCAAAAAATTTATCAAAATCCCCCTAAAATCCATCTGACCCCTTTCTTCTTTTCTGAATTCTGCTAAACTTTAATTTAAAGTTTAAGGATTTTGGAATGCTAAAAGTTTTATGTACAACGCTTCTTTTAACCAGCACAGCGCTAGCACACCAGGGGTTTTACGCCGGTGTCCAAGCAGCTTTGGATGTGGAGCGCCTTAAGGGACAAACCAATGAAGATAATACGAACATAAGAACTTTTGATAAAAAACGCCGCAAGTTTATGCCCGGTATTTACGGAGGATATAATTGGATGATGAATGAGAGTGTATATCTTGGTGCAGATCTTGAAATCAATCTCCCGCCCCAAAAATTCAATAAGCGACTGGCTATTACTTCTGGGACACATCAGACCGCACATGATGTACGTTTTCGCCGAAAGGTAGACATTTCCTCGACTTTTGTCGCAGGTTACAAAGTAACGAAGCGTTTTGATGTCTTTGCAAAATTCGGATTAAATCTTGGGAATGAGGAAATTCGTCTGACAACAAACGGTAATAATGGTCAAAGATCTGATACAGCCTCTAAAGATACAATACGATTTTTAGGAGGACTTGGTATCAAGGCAAATTTTGAAAAAACATCGGTAAAGCTTGAGTATAACTATCTCTCAAGTATTAGTCATAAGATTCGAAATTTGAGTGATGATGATACCTCAGGTCTTGGAAAAGCTTATTGTGATTTGGACTTAAAGGCAAAACCACGCCACATTTTTAAAATCGGTATTCAATATAATTTTTAAGGGAAACGAATAATGAAATATTTTATCTACACATTACTCCTACTTTGTTCATTTGATTCAAATGCGATCACTGCGGATGGAAATGCTGTAAGGAGCTATGCTTCTCGAAATGGAGTGAATGTGAGTAAATACTCAGATGCTGTTTGGGATGCCGCTGGTGCAAATAAAGGGTGGTTCAGAGGGAAGGCAAAGGCTCAGATAGAGGAGTATCTCAATGCCCGTAAAGCTGAACTAGATAAAGCAGAAGCTGCAGCTAAAGCCAAATATAAGTCTGGTGGGTCTTCTGCTGCTTCCGCATCTGCTGCTTCCGCAGAAGATTCTTCGGCTCTTCTTCGCGTGCAGCTGAAGTCGGCAGAAGAGCGGATGGCTGAACTTAATGAGGAACTAGTTAGAGCACAAGCTGCTAAAAGTGATCTAGAACGTCAGGTGTCTAAATTAGAAAGAGACAAAGATCTGCTTACTGCAGCTAGTAAGCATTTGCAACGTGAGACAAATACTGCAAGGGCTGCAGTGAGGTCTTTAACCGAATACTCTGTAAAAGTCCGGGGGTCAAAAAGAGTTGGCAGAGTGATGCAGTACAAGTTCCGAGTAAAGAAAGGTGATCGTGATTTAGATGTTTGGGATGGAACGCGCAATCCTTCTACTGTAGAGGAACATGTTCGAGCAATTGCTAAACGATCAGATCAATATGAATAGAAGGTATCAATGTTTCTAGAAAAAGCCCGGGTTTTCTCGGGCTTTTTTTATTTGTGAGTGCTTTGCTAAAGTAAATTTAATTCGGGAAGCTCCAGTCTTTAGGGGTAAAAAGGAAAACTTCCAGACTTGATGGGGGCTGTGGATTGCCACGTCGCTGCGCTCCTTGCAATGACAGTGAAAGGGGGGGCGCTCCTCGCAATGACTTTTCCTACAGTCATCGCGAAGGCCGAAGGCCTGTGGCGATCCATAAGGTGAGTGGATTGCCGCGTCGCTTACGCTCCTCGCAATGACGGTGAAAGGAGGGGCGCTCCTCGCAATGACTTTCTTATTGTCATCGTGAGCTCCTTACCTTCCACCAGGTCATCGCGAGCCCTGAAAGGGCGCGGCGATCCATAAGGTGAGTGGATTGCCGCGTCGCTTACGCTCCTCGCAATGACGGTGAAAGGGGGGAGCGCTCCTCGCAATGACGGTGAAAGGGGGGGCGTTCCTCGCAATGACTTTCTTATTGTCATCGTGAGCTCCTTACCTTCCACCAGGTCATCGCGAGCCCTGAAAGGGCGTGGCGATCCAAATATCTTGACTTTCAAGTAAAGACAGATCAGAAAAGAAAAAAATCAGGGAGAAATTAAGGTGCACCCTTGGCAGCCAGCTATTTACATGCTTTCAAATCAATATCAAGGTACATTGTATGTCGGTGTAACAAGCAGTTTAATTAAAAGAGTTTACCAGCACAAACATGGGCATACTCATGGTTTTACAAAAAAGTATGAATGCAAAAATTTGGTATATTACGAATTGTTTGGGGACATATCCCGAGCTATTCAACGAGAGAAGCAACTTAAAGCAGGCTCAAGGGCTAAAAAAATTGACTTGATCAATAAATTTAACCCTCAGTGGAAAGATTTGTACGGCACTATATGCTCTTAGTGGATTGCCGCGTCGCTCCGCTCCTCGCAATGACCGGTGAGGGAGGGGTTCCTCGCAATGACCTTCTTATTACAGTCATCGCGAGCCCTGAAAAGGCGTGGCGATCCATAAGGTGCTTGGATTGCCGCGTCGCTCCGCTCCTCGCAATGACCGGTGAGGGAGGGGTTCCTCGCAATGACCTTCTTATTACAGTCATCGCGAGCTCCTTACCTTCCACCAAGTCATCGCGAGCCCTGAAAGGGCGTGGCGATCCATAAGATGCTTGGATTGCCGCGGAGCTCAAGCTTCTCGCAATGACGATGAAAAGCTCCCTGGAATAATATTCACCCAACAAAAAAAACTCCCTGAAGGGAGTTTTTTATTTTTAAGATGAAAAACAGGTTTTTTTATGCATCATCATCATCACCATCGGCAGCGGTTGCAGCAGGAGCAGCAGGGTCTGCGCCAAGCTTTCCACCTGCAACTGTGAATGCTGTTATTGCCTTTCTAAGTTCGTCATGAACATCAAGCCCTTGGATCGTCCGAGTTTCTGATGGGGTTAGTCCCTCTCCAGTATCCTTTTTCGCTCTAATTGTCTCAAGTAGGGTTACTCTATCCCGAAGAGCTTGAAGGCGTGCTTTCTTTGCTGCTGCTCTCTCTCGTAGTCGAGTATCTTCCATCATCCGCATTGTACTAGATCTACCTATCTGAGAAGCAGTTAGAGCCCTCTCACTACCAGTAGCGGCTCCTCCGACTCTTCTGCCTGCAGCTGTCCAAAGAGCTCTTGGGTCTACATCTGCTGCTATGTTGGCAATAGGGCCTCTACTAGGACGTTTTGCTCCTCTACCACGGCCACCGCTAAGCAGTGGATGTCTAGCGCGATGGCTTCTCGGTTCACCCTCCATTTCATCGCCACTTCCTGCTTGTTCCCCAGAAGTGGAATGATCTGAAGCTGCTCCGCCGCCGCCATGAGGAGTCCGTGCCGTAGCAGGCATTCTGCTAGCAGGTTGAGGAGTTCCCGCTGTTGCTGGGAGGGCAGGCATAGCTGGTCCAGCAGAGGCGTCAGCTTCACCAGGAGCAACAGGCAATCTTCCTCTTCTTCCACGGAGATCTGGGCTTGTGAAAGCCATAGTTCCAGGGGCAGCAGGGAAGCCTCCGCCTCCTCCTCCAAATTCCATGCCTGAAGCAAAGGATGCTGCAGGCGCAGCGGGTCCCGTTGCAACATCTTTGCCTGCTGATTCAAAGGGCAGGATAACGCGTTCTTTGCTCCCTTCTTCTTTAGCTCGAGCCTTTTGGAGACGGTACTTTGCACGGTCTTCTCCGCCCAAAGCAGATTGATTTAATTTTTTGGCCCCCTTGAAATATATCACAACCCTAGGATTGCTTCCTTTGCCAGAAGTTTTAAGCGTTCCGTCTCCTTGTCGGACGACATAGTAGCTTATACCTGGATTATTTACTCTTATTGTGACTCCAGGAAGAACCTTCGCTCTTTCCTCATCCTCCTCCTCATCACCTCCTGCTCGGCCACGGAGATGAAGGGCAGCATCTTCCTTTGCTCTTGCTTGTGGCTCTGCAGTTGCTTCTTCTTGTGCGGGTGGTGTTTCCCATCCATCATCACCCCCCCCTCTGGGGCTACCACCAAGAGAAGCTGCTCCATCACCATCTACAAGATCTGCAAGGGCGTCTAGAGCTGCAGCACTTATTCCAGGAGGTAAGTCACCTACTGCGCGAGGAGAAGGAAGTCCACCATCATCATCCCCTCTGAGGCTACCACCAAGAGAAGCTGCTCCATCATCTGCTGAAAGAGCGTCAAAATCTGCAACACTCATTCCAGGAGGCAGTAGTGCTGGAAGAGGAGTCGTTCCACTGTCACCAGTAGCTAGAGCTGAAGTAAGGGCAGGACCAGAGGGATCTCCAGTTAGGGCTGCTGTGCCATCACCATGGCCATCTTCTCCTCTATATTCCCAAGAAGTCGATCCAGTAGGCACGGGAGGAGAAGCGCTATCGCCTCCTAAACCAGTCCTAGTAGGAGCTCTAGATGCCTCACCACTTGCGGCTGCTGCATCATCATCCTCCTCAAAATCTGACAGATAATCGTCGTCATCCTCATCGCCACTACTTTCAGCCGCTGCATCATCCCCATCATCGGCTTCCCCTCCAGTAGCTGGTACTGAAGCCAGTGTTCTTAGAGCGCTTTCGAGTCTTTCCATGAGGACGTCATTTTCTGATACAGCTGGAACAGTCATTATGGATCTGAGGCCTCCTGGTTTTCTTTTGATTGCTTCAAATAAGGAATGCACCATTCTTTGGCTCAAATCAGCACTTGATCTTAAGCGATCATTTTGCTTCCTCAAATCTGTATTTTCTGCTTCCAAGCCCTTCGTTGCACCTAAGAGCATACTAGCTTCATTTCTAGCGCGACGAAGTCTTTCTCGTAAGCCTTCAGTATCACGTGTAGCCGCAGCTCTTTCACGTGCTCCTGCATCTACAGCTCTCCGTAGGGCCTCAGCAGCTGTTGCTTTCTCTGCATCTACAGCTCTCCGTAGGGCCTCAGCAGCTGTTGCTTTTTCTGCATCTACAGCTCTCCGTAGGGCCTCAGCAGCTGTTGCTTTTTCTGCATCTACAGCTCTCCGTAGGGCCTCAGCAGCTGTTGTTCTTTGGGAGTCAATTTGACGTTGCATCACGGCTTGAGCACTCTTAACAGCAGCATGAATAGCGATTTCTCGTCCTCGATCACCAGCTGCTGAAAGAGCATGTGCTTCTGCTACTTGGCGCCGAGCTGCTGCCAAGGCTGCCTTTAATTTTTCCACATTATCTGCCAAAGCTGCGCGTTCCTCCATTGATGCAGCAAGGGTACTATGATCCGTAGCGGGAGCTCCACTAGCTCGGTCGGCAAGAGAGCGTTGAATCTCCAAAAGGAGAGCATGTGCAGGACCCTCAGCTCCTCTGTTGAATTCCTCAACTATTGTTGGGATTGTTCTTTTGTTGAGAGCTCTTTTTACGAAAACTTTTAGGTGTGCAAATCCTTCCAGACCAACTCCTTCTCTTTGGAGAAGGAATTCAGCCTGCACAGCTTTTTGTGTTAATGGTGGGCCTCCTGCATCAGCGGCTTGGAGGCTGCTGATAGAGAGAAGAAGAAAAAGTAAACCTAGTTTGAACTGCCTTAACATTTTTTTTCCTTAGAATTTATAGTTGAGCGCCACAAGAAATGAAGTCTTTGATTTTGCTACGGAGCGGGTGTTTGGGTCCACGCCGCCAGTACTCACCTGAAGAGGTTTCTTTGAATTTCTAAAAACATGTTGGATTTCACAGTTTAGTCCTAGGTTTTTCCCAACACTCCAGCTGTGACCCAATCCCAAAAGGGGAGAAATCTTCGTGAGAGACTTAGAGAGTGTGCGGTTGTTAGCAGGTGTGGTTTTGTCTACATATGATAGTTCATGATTGATTTTAGAAATTTCAACGCCTGCTCGGAGATAGATTTTATTGCCAGCATTAACTTTATAATGTAAGGCGACAGACGGTCTAAAAGTAATGCCTTCCTTTATAGTTGATGTCGCCGTAGCATCTGGGTCATCATCAACAGCGCCCTTGTGTGTTTTCTTCATGAAATTTATAGCTAATTCATAAGAAAGATCAAAATTGTCACTGATACTGTGCTCATATCCTCCTTGGATCCCTAGACTCCCAAAAGGACTGAATTCTTTCTTGACTTTCCCATCATCAACTGTTGTATCAGCAAAGGATGATACTTGTGCGAAGCCAATTCCTCCGTGCACACCAGCATAGGGACCTGCAAGAAGAGCTGCAGGAGCAGTTGAAGTAATAAAGAAGTATAATATTTTTTTATTCATTATGTTTGTTCCGTTTTTTCTTATTAAAAAATATTTTGCACAATAACTGAACTTATTCATTGTGTCCAGCTTTTTCGCTAGGCATCAGCAGCTGCAGCCTCGTGACCAGCCTGTTCGGCAATCCAACGATCGTAGAAGCCGAGGGCTTCCGCTCTTCCCGCATCATCAGAAGCAGCAAGCCACCTAGCATATAGGTCAAGCACTTCTGCCTTGTGTGAATACGCGGCAGAACAAGCACTAAATATACCCCTGAGCTCAGCAAGTTCTTCTGGGGTTGAACCTGATAAAGGCCCTTCAGCAACTCCCAATGAGGCTCTTGCAGATTCTCGGGATTTTTTGAGAGTCTGGTTAACGTGGAATATTTGTTCAAAAAGTTTTAGAACTTGAGAGTGGTCTATTGTCTTCCCTTGCCAGAGGGTCATGGTTCTCTCTACTTGTTCCTTCATACTAAGGCTTTGGAGATTTCTTAGGATATCGGCTACGACACCCATTTCAGGGGTTTTGCTTCTTATAAGTTTTTCAGCTGAAATCACGCCATCATAAAAGAGGACCATCCACTCTCTTGATCTAGGGTGCTTGAAAAAGAAAGGGACAATCTGTTCTCTTTCAAAAAGCTCTGCTACATCGTGAAACTCTACACCTCTACCGCCTAGGGTTCCAACAGATCCTGTCGCAATACTTCTTCCGGTAGTTGATGCCCCATCATCATCACCTTCTTCTTCTTCTTCTTCTTCTTCTGCTGCTGCGGCTGCTGCGGCTGGTTGCGCAGCAGGAGGACTCGCTTCTTCTTCAGCCATGACGCCACCTGCGGCAGATGAAGCTTCAGAGGGTGCTGCTCCTCTTGTTTTTCTCCGACGGCGCGGTGGGCCTTTGGGCCTTTCGAATGCCAACTTTGCTCCAGTAGACACTGTAACATTTTCTACGTGGGAAGGGTGTAAGGCCCCATCATCACCACCTTCTTCTTCCTCTTCTGCAGGAGCTTTTGCAGCCTCTGCATCGGCCTTAGCTTCCTTTGCCTCAGCACTTGCACGACGGGGGCTTCCGCCTGCTCTAGCGGCAGTAGTGCCAACACTTGCGCGGCTTGCACGTCCAGAGAGTGATTGAGGGGAGGGTGGGCTAGAGGGAGCGCTTTCTTCTTCACAAGCTGCTGGGGCAGCGCTGTGCTGTTGTGGCCCGTGAGCTGCAGCGGCTGCAACAGCAGCGCCACCACCTGCACCCCGTGCTGTCGTGCTAAGACGTTGAGCAGCAAGAGTAACAATAGCTTTACGTACTTGTTCTGGATCCATCCAGTTTCGTAAGAAAGCTAAAGCTACTGGAGATACACCCCACATGAACACAGAGGGGTGAGGCGCGTGGGGAACTAAACAAGCCGTTACAACTGGACTGTAGAGAGAGGCAGCCTCTTTCTCTTTCTTTGCGAGGACAGCAGCTGCAGCGAGTCTCTCGGACCCAGAAAAAGCATTCTCTGCAGTTGCGCCAGCGTTGCGGATTGCACTGAGTCTCTCAGAGAGGCTATCAGGATCTGCACCTCGTGCATCTGCACCTCGCGCAGGGGATGTCAGAGAAGAGGCTAAAATAACCAAAAGTAAAAGGATTTTCATGGTATGCATCACAAATCTAAAACGGTCTGAATCATATTTCTTTTTTGACTTTTTGTCAATTTTTTTTGAAGGAAGGGGGAAAGGGGGTGTTTTATGAGTTTTCTTGTGTTTTGTGGCGGGTTCACGTATACATAAAACCAATAGTTAAAGTAACCATTTTTATGAACAAAAGAAATATCGCCATTATTGCCCACGTGGACCATGGCAAAACGACCCTTATTGACCAACTCCTTGCCCAAAGTGGAACCTTCCGTGAAAATCAGTCTGTGTCTGAGCGCGCGATGGACTCCAATGATCTCGAGAAAGAGCGGGGGATTACGATTCTTGCAAAATGTACTTCTGTGCAATGGAAAGATACCCAGATCAATATCATTGATACACCAGGCCACGCTGACTTCGGTGGAGAAGTTGAGCGGATCTTGAACATGGTTGATGGCGTGGTGCTCTTGGTGGATGCTGCTGAAGGACCTATGCCACAGACAAAGTTTGTGCTTTCTAAGGCTTTGGCCCAAGGCTTGCGCCCGATTGTGGTTGTGAACAAAGTGGATAAGAGCGATGCTCGCTCTGATGAAGTGTTGAACGAGGTATTTGACCTTTTTGATCTTTTGAATGCGACTGAAGAGCAATTAGATTTCCCTGCATTGTATGCGTCCGGACGATCTGGGTGGTGCGTGAAGGAATTGGATGATCCTCGGGAAAACCTCCATGCCCTTTTTGACTTGGTTATTGATCATGTGCCGGCTCCAAAAATTGTGGAAGACAAGCCTTTTGCGATGTTGAGCACACTACTGGAGTCTGATCCTTATTTGGGACGGATTTTGACCGGAAAGATCTATAGTGGAAAAGTTAAAGTTGGCCAAACTGTGAAGGCCATTAACCTCCAAGGAGAGCAAGTTGAGTCTGCCCGCTTGACGAAACTTTTGGCTTTCCAAGGATTGAAGCGTGTGCCTGTAGAAGAAGCTGAAGCAGGAGATATCGTGGCGATTGCAGGGCTTGCAGAAGCCTCTGTGGCAGACACGATTTGTGCCACAGATGTTGCTGAGCCGATTCAGACGACACCTGTGGATCCTCCAACAATGTCGGTGTTGATCGGCGTGAATGATTCTCCCTATGCAGGTCAAGAGGGTGATAAAGTCACGTCTCGTTTGATCCGTGCACGTCTTTTGGCAGAAGCCGAAACAAACGTCGCGATTACGGTGACAGAGACACCAAATGGTGAGGCCTTTGAAGTTGGAGGTCGTGGTGAGCTTCAGCTAGGTGTTTTGATTGAAACAATGCGCCGGGAAGGATTTGAGCTTTCTGTTTCTCGTCCACGGGTATTGTTTAAAGAAGACAAAGAAACAGGACAGAGACTTGAACCTGTGGAAGAAGTTGTTGTTGATGTGGATGAAGAATTCTCTGGAGCCGTGATGGAGAAACTCAGCCAGCGTAAAGGTGTTTTGCAGGATATGCAAACTTCGGCTCAAGGGAAGACACGGATGGTATTTCATGTGCCTTCTCGGGGTCTGATTGGGTACCAAGGGGAGTTCCTCTCGGATACGCGCGGAACAGGCGTGATGAACCGCCTCTATCATGAGCATCAACCTTTCTTTGGGGAAATTCCAGGGCGTCGAAATGGTGTTTTGATCTCTACAGACAAAGGAGAAGCTGTTGCTTATGCCCTCTTTAATTTGCAAGAGCGTGGCATCATGTTTGTGAATCCTCAGGATAAAGTTTACCAAGGTATGGTTGTGGGAGAAAATAGCCGCCCTAATGACTTGGAAGTAAATGTGCTGAAAGGAAAGCAGCTGACGAACGTGCGCGCTTCAGGAACTGATGAAGCTGTGCGTTTAACACCGCCACGACAGATGACGTTGGAAGAGATGATGGCTTATATTGACGAAGATGAGTTGGTTGAAGTCACGCCAAAATCCCTACGTCTGCGGAAGGTGCATTTGGATCCAAATGTGCGTAAGCGGGCAGCACGCCAAAAAGAAGCCTAAAACGAAAGAGAGAAAAGCATGAGTGGATCTTGGGGGCCAGCAAGTCTTATTTGTAATTGGAAGATGAACGGTGCCATACAAAAAGTGCAACGGACGCTTCATGAGCTTCGAGACCAGCTGGATGAAAAAGGTTTGTTTTCAAATCTTGAGCGAGATCTGAAAATTATCGTATGCCCCCCGTATCCTTATCTTTCTCTTGCGAAGCAAATCTTTATTGGCACACCACTTCATCTTGGGGCTCAGGATATGGACTTTCGAGACAGTGGCGCTTTTACCGGCGCTGTAAGTGGTATGATGCTCGAAGATGTCGGGTGCAATACGGTGATTCTTGGCCATTCTGAGCGCCGGGAGTTTTTTGGCGAGACTGAAGAGTTTGTTGGGCGTAAGGCCGCAAAGGCTGTTGAACTGGGGCTTCATCCAATCATTTGTGTCGGAGAATCCAGCCAGGTGAATCTTGCAGGGGAGACAAAGAATTTTGTCTTGAATCAAATTCTTTCAAGTCTTCAATTTGTACCCAGTGGATCAAAGCTCACAATTGCCTACGAACCTCTCTGGGCAATTGGTTCTGGCCGTTCTGCAGAAGCAGAAGACGTTCAAAATCTTTTGGAGGCTCTGGCAAGGGAACCTGATCTTCAAGATCATATTTTAGAGTTCTGCTATGGCGGTTCTGTAGGCCCTCAGAATATTGGGAGTTTCTTGACACAGCCCACGATCAATAGCGTCCTGGTTGGTGGCCTAAGTTTGAAACCTCAGGATTTAGTTCGGGCAATTCAAACTGCTGTAGAGGTAACACAACAGCCAAAGAATACCTGGAAGGTTGCATCTTAAGCCTCTTTATTTCAGAGGCGTAAACTCTCTGGTAAGTCGGGAAGGCTTTTTTGAATGCTTTGCATTCTTTTTGTCAACCAAGTGGTAACGGCCAATAAAGACAATAGCATTTGCGATAGGCCCGATGGCAAAGGCAGGGATCAGGGATGCGAGCTCGCCTTCAAGCTGACCCCATAAGATGAGCCCAACGACTCCAGAAAAAGCACCGTAGAGAAAAGTTTTAGGAGAGGCTTTTGCCTTGAAAACAATACCTAGGATTGGGACCAAGGCTATTGGTGTCCAAAACGCCATAAAATACAGCATGAGATCAAGGATGCTTGTAAACATGAGGGCAACAACCACTGAGGCAACACCTGAGAAAAAGTTGAAATATTTTGTAGCTTTGACAAGAGAGTCTTCTGAAAAACGGTTTTTGGAGAGAGGGCGCACAATATCATTCATAAACAGAATACTGTTAAGGTTTACAGCAGAGTCTGCAGAAGACATGATGATAGCAATAAGTCCTGCAGCAGCAAGGCCTTTGACCCCAACAGGAATTGTTGTGATAATCATATGTACAAAGGCGCTATTGGGGGTAATATCCGGATAGAGCAGGAAGGCTGACAATCCAATAATTGTGACAAAGAAAAAGAACGGAACTTCAATTGCAGCTGTAATTGCAAGAGATCTTTTCATCAGCTGCACATCCTTGTTGAGGAAAAATCGATGAATAAGTAGCGGGTTTAGAGGTGTAAGCTGGGAGAGAGCTATTGCGATCAGGAACTTGGACGGAGCTGCTGTTTGTGACAAAGATGTGTGAGTCGCAGGAAGCATTTCCCAAAAAGAGATGAAACCACCAAAATGACTCAACAGTAGGTTTGCAACAAGAGGAATACTGACGACGAGGAAAGCAAATTGAAGGACATCAGTGAAAACTACTGCACGGATACCACCAAAAGAGGTGTAGAGAATAATGATTCCCATCCCAATAATTGCACCGTAGGTTTGAGGAATGGAGAGAAAAACCTCCATCACAGCGCCAATTGCAGAGACCTGAATCCCAACGTTTCCAAAAGTTTTTAAGACGGCTACGAGGGAGATAATGATTCTGCCAACTTTTCCATAGTGAGGCTCGATCATATCCCCAAGAGAGATACCTGTATTATGACCCTTCATGCGGGGGGCTACAATAAAAGCCATAAAGAGGTCCATGATCATCTGGAAACTGTAAAAGAAGAAAACAGGGAATCCATAGCGGAAAATTTCTGATGCAAGCCCAACACTATCTCCTCCCCCTAGCCAGGTTGCAGCGGTTGTTGATACAAGAACCGGCAAAGAGTAGTTTTTCGTGCCCACAGAAAAATCTTTAAATGATCTGACGTGCTTCCCTTTTTTAAATCCAACCCAGAGTGTGGCAATCAGAAATAAAATAACGATTGTGATATCAATTACTGACATTTTTTTTACTTTTTTTTATTCTTTTATCACAAATCAGATAGGCTTTTCAAAAAGTGCTAAAAAGTTCTCTGGTTTGGCAGTAAATATTCTTGACGTTTCTAGGAAAAACGCATATATTTGCGTTAATCCTAGGTTGGTGATCGTGTTTAAGAACACATTCTTCTCATCTTTAAGAAGCAGCACAGTTTTGTGCTCCCTTGGATTTTTCCCTGACAAGATCAAAATAATGAGGTCGACATGAGCGAGCGTCCAGAGCCGGATAACGCCTTTTCTGGATTCACGTCGATGCGGGCCTTTTTATGGCCGATTCATACATATGAATTGAAGAAATTCCTTCCTACGGCCTTCATGCTGTTCCTGGTTGTATTTAACTATACAATCATGCGGAATACAAAAGACACGCTGGTTGTTCCGATGGCAGGACCTGAAGTGATTCCGATTCTGAAGGGGGCCATTATTCTGCCGATTTCGATTTGTCTTGTGGCGCTTTATAACTACCTGGCAAATTTTGTTTCTCTGGAGCGGCTTTTTTATGGAGGGGTGAGCATGTTTATGGTTGCCTTTACCCTCTTTTACTTTGTGCTTTTCCCCTACCGGGCAGACCTTCTTCCTGATCCTGTGCTGATAGAAGGTTTGAAGGAAACTTATCCCCGTTTCCAACATTTCTTCTCAGTTTATCAGAATTGGGTTTATGTGTTTTTCTACCTCTTTGCAGAGTTGTGGGGGGCGATTACACTTCAGTTCCTCTTTTGGTCTTTTGCCAATGATGTGACGCGGATTGAAGAGTCAAAGCGCTTCTATGCCATGTTTGCTTTCCTAGGGCATTTGGCCCTGATTCCAGCAGGATATCTTGGAATTCAATCTTGTGAACTTCAAAAGATATTTGGAAAGCTTGGTGGGGATGATTGTGAGATTATTCTCGAGGTGGTAACCATTGCTTTCCTTATGGGAGGAACAGCACTCCTTTTCCTTCGCCGCTGGATGGCAAAGCACGTTCTAAGCAATCCTTTTTATTATGACGCTGCTGCTTCTCAAGCCAAAGTCCAAAAGCCGAAAGTAAAACTTACCTTTATGGAAGGTATTAAGCTTGTTGCTTCTTCACCCTATATCGGCTTAATCGTTGTCCTGATTCTTGGGTACGGGATTAGTAACAACATCTTGGGACTCTATTGGAAAAAACAACTCCAGATTGCTTTCCCCGCTAAATATGACTACCAACGATTTATGGGGCAGTTTTCCATGTTTACTGGGGTAAGCACCATTACCCTGACTTTCCTTTTTAAAGGGATTATTCCCCGGTTTGGCTGGTTTGCTGGGGCAATGATTACGCCAGCTGTTCTCTTCTTGGCAGGAACTTTCTTTTTTGGGTTTATCATTTTTGACGCAGCCTTGGCTCCTTTGACAGCCTTCATGGGATTGACGCCACTTGTTCTGGCTGTGGGGATAGGGACCTTTCAGCAGGTGATTAGTAAAAGTGCAAAGTATGCTATGTTTGATCCGACAAAAGAGATGGCTTATATCCCTCTAGATGAAGCTCTGAAAACTCGGGGTAAGGCAGCAGCCGACGTTATTGGACATAGTCTCTCTAAGGCGAGTAGTGGTTATATCATTACCTTCATTATGATTGTGAGCGCAACACGGGATCTTCTGGAATTGACTCCCATCCTTGGGGGCGTTGTACTGGTGATTATCCTCGGCTGGATTTTTTCAGTTCGGGCACTGAATCATCGTTACCAGGCCTTGGTTAACTTCCGGAAAGAAGAAAAACTCCGGGATGCAGGGATTGTAAGTTCTGTGAAGTCGGCCTAGACTTTCTTGTTCATAAGAAGATTTTGCGATATCGTTCTTCTACTTAAGGTAAAACATATGACTGAGCTTAAAACAGAAATTTTAATCAACACCAATACTCAACGTGTTTGGGAGGTCTTGACTCACTTTGAAGGCTATTCGGAGTGGAATCCTTTTATACAAAAGGCATCATGCACCTCGAAAAAAGCTGGAGAAAAGCTGGCTATTTCAGTTTGTCCGCCAGATGGTAAAAGCATGAATTTTGAGCCAATCTTACTTCGGTTTGATGAAAACAAGGAGCTTCGGTGGAAGGGGAAACTTCTTTTCGAAGGATTATTTGATGGAGAGCATTATTTTATCCTTCAAGAAGAAGGTGACAAGAAAACAAAGCTAATACATGGAGAAACTTTTAGTGGAATCCTTGTTAAGCTCCTTGGCGGAACAATTAGCAATATAGGAAAGGGCTTTGAGCAGCTCAATTCTGCCCTGAAGGAAAGGTGTGAGCAGCAAAAAAGTTAGCTACTTGCCAACTTCGTAAAATCAACTTAAGCTTTTTACATAATAGTTTAAGGGGGGTTCATGAAGGTGGTTTGCCTCATAGGGGCTTTTTTTGCATTCAGTTTGTCTTATGGTGCTGATGATGGTGCCGATTTAGGGCCTCCAGCCTTTGAGGCGTACCATGTTTCTTTTTTTCAGGTTGAGGGTATTGAGCATATTAGATTTGCTCATGGTCCGGAGCCACTTTCATTAACTAATCCACTGCATACAACAACCCTTGCCGCTTTTAATGCTAACTATGAGTACGCTCACTTGCATTGCGTTTTGCCTCAAGCTCACGAGGGGCACGGTGGTTTTCCTCCTCTCATGGGTGCTTTAGCAGAAGATTAGCCTTTAAACCTTTTGTAAATCAATTTTCTCCACAATCGAAAAATAAAGCAAGTGGGGAAAAGGGATGTATAAGGTTTTGTTTTTTGTTTTTTTGCCAGTTTTTCTAAGTGCAGCTCTAGTAGAGGAGGACCCCCGACCCCTTTCACCTCTCCATATTGCAGTTGACCATGGTGCTGCTACTTATGAGGCTCCTTCTTTTTCAGTTACATTGACAGACTTTTTGTATGGCTTGGATCAGCAAGGGCTTCTCCGGAGTATCTTCTTTCGTATCGGGGGAAGGGCAATGGAGATGGATCTGAAACTTTTTCATCGGCTGCTGCCAGGATTGAAAGGGATCTTACCGCGGGGCTTGGAACTGACGCTGCATATTCTTGCAGAGAACCAAACAGAACTAGAGTCACCTGTGTCCTTATCAGAGCTTCTCTCTCCAGATCCTGCAGAATCTGGGTCTCCTATCACGGATGAGGAGTTTGCAAGTCTTGAGGCTCTCGCTGCTGCAGAGCTTGGTGTGTTCTATCAAGGTTCATAAGGTTGAGTGCTCGAGACTTCTCTACTCTCAAATATCATGATAATCTTAAAAGTATAAAAATAAAAACAGGGGGTATTTATGGAAATAAGAAAGCGGTTTTTTTTGGCAGCTATTTCTTTGTTTATCACAAAGGGGGGGATTGCAGCAGCGCCAGGAAGTTCTACAGAAGAGGATCCTACGGTAGAGAATGCAATGTTGGTTCAGTTCAGAGGGATGAGTGATGAAGCCGTCAAAGCAAACCCCCAGTTTGCAGCATTGCTTTACAGTATGGGTGTCGAAAGACAAAGAAAGCTGCAGGCAAGCACAATGGAACTTTTACGCATGCGTCTTGAAGAATTGGGGTCTGTTGAAGCCGTTGCACCTCTTCCAGAAACAGGCGCAGAAGATTCTGGGGATCCAGATGGCTCGTGGCTATACGATTCAGATCCGGAAGAGGATGATCCAGCAGACGACTTTGGTGCACGGTAAATCTTAGCGCCCTAAGAAACGCGCGATTTCAAAAGGGATGTCTGGGGTATAGTCGACCCGCGCAAGATAAAGTCCGCAAGCAGGGGCTAGTGGCCACTTGTGGATAGCCGCTTCTTCAGGGTGGTTCAGGATATTTCGGAGCATTTCCAGACTCATTTTTCCTTCTCCTACACAGCGTGCAGCACCAACCATGAACCTGACCTGGTGATGGAGAAAGGAAGGGGAGCTCACATGCACATATAGGTTCTTATGCTGCTGGAAAAGGGTCGCTGTGTGCACGGTTTTTTCACTGCTTTCACCTTGGCACTGGGCAGAGCGAAAGGCCTGAAAATCATGAGTTCCCTGGAAGAGAGTCAATGCCTCTGTCATCAGAAGAATATCCAGTGCAGGCGTTACACGCCATGTCCGGTGGGTTTGTAGGCAGAGGGGCGTTTCCTGAAGTGTGAGGCGATAGATATAGTGACGGTGACAGGCTCCATAGCGCGCATGAAAATCTTTAGGAGCTTCCTCAATTTCATGGATGGTAATGGCTTCATCTTTGAGATGAGCATTCAGAGCCCCTTTTAGCTTGTAGGCATCCCAAGCTTCTGGTAAATCCAAATGAGCGACCTGTCCCCAGGCATGGACACCCGCATCTGTTCGCCCTGAGCCATAGAGCTCTTTGCAAGAAGAAACCTGGTTAACAGCTTCTACGATTTTATCCTGGATGGTTTGTCCGCTGAGCTGAGATTGCCACCCTTGATAAGGGGTGCCATCATATTCAATCAGAAGTTTATACCGGAATGTAGACATGGCTATAGTTGGGTGCCGACAGGAATGGGTAAACCATTTAAGAAGTCTTTCACGGGCGTTGGTTTTTTTCCAGGCTTTTGCAAAACCAGAGGTTGGAACAGGCTCTTCTCTCCACAAGAAATTTGAAGATCTGGGGAGATAACGGTTCCTGGAGATTCAGGAGAAGCTTGGGAGATGACTTTGCCTTCCAGAATTTTAATAAAGTCTCCTTGATAGGTGAAGCCATATCCAGGCCAAGGCGTGAAGGCACGGACTGTGCGTTCAATTATCTCAGCAGATTGAAACCAGTCGATCTGACGTTCATCTTTGTGAAGTTTTTTTGCATATGTAACACCCTCTGAGGATTGCGGTGTTGGGGGTGTTGTTGGAAAGTCCTTCAAGAGTTTTACAATTTCTTGGGCCCCAATTTCTGCAAGTTTATCGTGTAGGGTGGAAGCTGTATCTTGAGTCTCAATAGGACACGTGGCTACACAATGTACAGGACCTGTATCTAAACCTTCATCCATTTGCATAATTGAAACGCCTGTTTCTGGATCTCCGGCTTGGATAGCACGTTGTATGGGGGCTGCCCCCCGCCAGCGAGGCAAAAGAGAGGCGTGAATATTTACACAGCCCTGGGTAGGGGCTTCAAGAATGTCTTTCGGGAGAAGAAGACCGTAAGCCACAACCACAGCAATGTCAGCGTTAAGAGATTGGAATTTTGTGACTTCTTCCTTGTCCTTGAAGGATAGAGGTGTATGGACAGGAATTTGTTTTTCTTCTGCGAGAGCGTGAACAGAGGAAGGCTGCAGGCGATGTCCCCGGTTTTTAGGACGCGGGGGTTGGCAATACACAGCAACAATCTCAGCCTCTGTTTGTTCAAGGATTGCCTTGAGGGCCGTTGCTGCAAAATCAGGAGTGCCCATAAAAATCAGGCGCATGGCTAATTCCCTGCTTTTTTTTCCTCACGTTGAGCTTTCTCATACTTCCGCATAAAGCTCATACGCTTTCCTTTGGGGAGATAATCAAAATACATAACCCCATTTAGATGATCTATTTCATGCTGAATGCAGTTTGCAAAAAGCTGATCAGCCTCTTCCTCATGGGTTTTCCCGTGTTCGTCCATGTATTTTACACGGATGCGAGCATGGCGGGGAACAGGTCCACCGCTTACATGGGGTACAGAGAGGCATCCTTCATGACAATCCATCATTTCTTCAGAGGCCCAAACAATCTCTGGGTTAATCATTATACGCTTCTCCATAGGTGCGTTCTCATCTCTATATTGAGGCGTATCCATAACGATAACACGATGAAGACTGTTCACCTGATTAGCTGCAAGACCAATCCCTGTACTCTCCCCATTCCCTTCATACATGATTCTCAACATTTCTTGGATTAAGTGCTGAATTTCATCCGTAATTTCAGTAACAGGCTGTGCCTTTTTCCGAAGTGCTGGATGGGGGTAACTGACAAGTCTATATGTTTTCATGTTTAAAACTCCTAAGGCATTATAGGCGCACCCCCTCTAAAACTCAAGAAAATCCGAATTTTCACAGGCTTTGATGAGGGTGAGGTTTTGGGAAGAAAGAGGATGAAAAAGCTTTATCTTTTGTATTTGACCAGGCGCTTCAATCTGAAGAATTCCAGGAGAAAAGTACTTAAGTTGACATTTTTTGAGACGATAGCGTTGACCAGCAACCCAAAGCGTCTGGGTTGGGGCTGAAAACCCACCGATGAAGACATCTTGAGGTGGTACTTGGGGTAGGATGTTAAAAGACTTGAAGCTTGGGGCTTTCTCAAGTGGGAGGAGGTGGTCCGCCTCTGCTTCTCTAAGATCGAGAATTACGCTTGTGGAGTACAAAAGGAGGGCAAAACATACAATCCCAATAAAGGTCCAGAACTGAAGATAGGGTGAGCGGTAGATGTGAATCATGAGAGATAAAGCTGGATCCATAGCAAAGATCCTAGGCAAAAGCTGGTGATGGATGCAGCTCCAATGAACAAAACATATCGTGCCCGCCATAATTTCTGAATAAGGGGCGGTGCAATCGCTTCAGGGAAGAGGGAAGGACCTTGGGAAGGAGCGTGAAGATATGCTTCATCCCAAGTGTAGATGCCAAGGAGATCCAGGTCTTGCCCCAATTGCGTGAGAAAAGGTTTGACCTCGTTCTCATCGACGTTTCCCTGGATAAATAGATAACTGGGACGTCGTGGAATGTGATCAAGGGGATGTTGGAGAGGGTCATCTGCATCAAACAATTTTCCACTTGATGCTGAGAGACAAAGACATTGGGGCTGGAGGATAAACTTAAGCATCGAGGGCAAGGAAGATCTGTTCATAGAGAGGAAGATAAAAGCCCAGAACAATAATACAAAGAACACTGCCAACGAGGAGAAATCCTAGGGGCTGAATAGAGCGAAGGACATCATTAAGCTGTTGGTGAACACGGCGCTTGTGGTACGTGGCCAGAAAAGCAAAAGCTTGCGGAAGGGTGTTTGAGCTCTCTGCATGGCCGACAATTTGCTTCCATAAAGGTACAAAACGAGATGTATGGGGAATGCGTGAGATGCTAGCTCCTGCTTTGAGCTGATGAATCCAAGCTGAGAGAAACTTATGTTCCATGGGAGAGATTGTCTCAGAATTTTTGAGGAGAAGAAGAGCTTGATAGAGTGGGATGCCACTCTGATTTAAAAGGTGGAGGTAGGAGAAAAAGAGGTGCCAGCGGTAGTGTTCTCGGACGCGTAAGCCGTATTGATAACAGAGAGCGCATGCAGCAAATATGAGCGCAGTGAAAACCAGGGGAAATCCTTGAATCAAGGGGCTATCAAAAGGAGCCTCTGTCAGACTTTGCTGGAATTCGATCATCTGAGGGAGGAGAAAATTCTGATACACACCAAAAACACCAACAGCGAGGAGCAGGAGGAAAAGGGGGTAACGTCCTTTTTCCCACAAAGATTTTTGAAAGGTTCTGAGATCTGTAGCAAGCATGGCGGATTGCTGCATTACGTGGGCAAGAGCATGGGTGTATTCACCGGCTTCAAGGAGGGGATAAACATAAAACGGAAAAGGCAGATTGAGATTACGCAAACTTGCTGTAAAGGCTTCACCTGTAGAAAGGAAGCCTTGCAACTGCTGGAGGGAGGGCTGCCATGGGGAAGGTGCATGGAGTTGAAGAAGTTTAAGAGCTTCAATCTCGCTAAGGCCTTGGGAAAGAAACTCTCCCATTTCTTGAAAAAGCCGTGGCCATTGCTTATGAAACGCTTGTTGCGTGAAAACTCCCATAGCGGGTGATTAGCAGAGTTTCAAGAAAGGGTCTAGAGAAATAGTAAAGAGGACAACAAAAAATGTGTTCTAATATCTAACTTTAGCTAAGCTCTTTGACGATTCAACATTCTCTATTCCTAAGTTCTGTCTCTTGGTAGAACATACCAATGAGCCGAATAGACGCCTTATTCGGCTCATGGAGTTGCTGGTTTGCAGCCTCAAGGTCCCTCAGCCAAAGAAAACGACACTATGCCCGTTTTTGGGATTTGGGACCCAGTTGCTTTTCAATAATTTTCAGAAGATCTTGTGGTGAAAAGGGTTTTTTCAAAAAGGCATCAAACCCTATTTCCTCCAGCTCTTTATCCCGGTTTTCGCGACGAAGATTACTAAGAGCAACTAAAGGCGTTTGATCCCCATTGGGTTCCTCTCGCAGAAGTTTTGCAAGCTCAGAGCCTGCTTTCTTTGGCAGGTGGGTTTGAATGATAACTAAATCAGGTTTATGAAACCGGTACCCAAGAAGACCTTCTTCTCCATTAAATGCAGAAATGACCTGGTAGCCATTTTCAGGCAAAATAATTTTTAACACTTGATGGTTTGCTGGATTATCATCCACAAGAAGTATCTTCGGCTGAATCATGGGCGCTACCTTTCCATAATAATATGATAAGGCGAAAAGGTTAACGACGTTTAAAAGACTTGAACTTTTTTCCGCTTTTTTTTGCGAAGCTTTTCTTTACTTTGTAAACCTTCTGGCGAGTTGGAGACTCTACAGCATTAAGTCTCAGAGAAAGGGAACCTGTGATAGGAGAGACCTGGTTTAAAAAGACGACCAATTTTGCGCCAAGATTATAGGATTTTCCTGTGCGTCGGCCAACAACCCGATATCCCGTATCATCCAGAATATAGTAATCATCTCCAAGACTTGAGAGGGGCAAAAATCCCTCAAGCCCAATGCCAACAAGCTCAATGAAAAGACCTGTGCTTGTCATACCATTAATGAGGCCTGGGAAAGATTCCCCAACACGATTTTTGAGGCAGAGGGCCCCTATCCGGGCAAGGGTGATCCGCTCGGCATCCATGGCAACCCGTTCTTGGTTTGAAATGTGGAGACCAATCTCTGCGGCCTTAGCATGACTGAGCGTGTTTTTAACAGGCTTTTCAGATGGTAATTCTAGACAGGTAATGAGCTGCCGGTGAACGAGGAGGTCACAGTATCGCCGAATGGGAGAGGTGAAGTGTGTGTAGTCTTCAAGGCCAAGGCCAAAGTGCCCTTTAGCATCAGGTTTATAAAGTGCTTTCGTCTGGGAGCGTAAAATTAGCTCTTGAATTGCCGGTGCATTATCAAGACCTTCAATCTCTTTAAACACAGCTTTCAGGGCCTTGGGAGATCTGACAGGTGTCATGACCTTGGGAATGGCCATCGTTTGTAAAAGGGAGTTTAGCGTTTCAATCTTCTCAGAGCTTGGGAGATCATGAACCCGATGAAGGGCCGGGATTTTACAGTGATCTAAAGTTTGAGCAGCTGCAATATTTGCCAAAATCATAAATTCTTCGATGATTTTATGGCTGGTCAAGCGTTTGCGGGGAGAGATCCCTGTGGGTTTTCCAGAGCTATCAAATTCAATAACGGGCTCTGTGAGCTCAAAGTCTAGAGTCCCGCGTTTTTGACGCTGGTTGTCTAGGCGCTCAAAAGCCTGATGAAGGGGAGGGATGATGCCATCGAGGAAGTCATCCTTTGTTTTTCCTTCGAGATAATCTTCGACTTGTTCGTAGGTCAGACGCCGGTGAGAGCGGATCAGGGCTCTGGAAAAGGTGTGTTTGACTTTCTCTCCATGATCATTGATCCAGAGATGAGCCGCAAGAGCTGCACGATCTTCATTGGGGCGGAGTGAGCAGAGATCATTCGAAAGGGCTTCCGGTAGCATCGGAATCACACTTCCTGGAAGATAAATGGAATTTCCACGGCTGAGGGCTTCTTCATCAAGATGTGATCCTGTAGGAACGTAGTGGGAGACATCGGCAATGGCGACAATTAAATGCCACAGGTTTCCTTCTCGCTTGGCAAAGACAGCGTCGTCAAAGTCCTTGGCATCTGCCCCATCGATTGTGACGAGAGGAATGTCTCGTAGATCTTCACGATCCCCAAGGGGAGGGACCTTAGCGCCTTCTAATTCATTCAGAGCTTTTTCTGGGAAGTGTTTGGGGAGTTGAAATTCGTAAACGCATAGCTTGCGTAGCAAAGCAGGGTCATCCTCAAATCCGAGAACTTCGGAAATATAGCCCGTTGGGCGACCTGTCTGGTGTGCGGGAATTTCACAGAGCACAACCATGCCAGGCATGATTTCCTCATCTCCACTCTGTTCTATATCAATAGTTACCTTCATGCGCCGATCAGCTGGGCGTACAATCAGCCCATAAGGACCTTGCTGCACAACACCTGGAATTTGATCAGGGCTTTTTTCAATGCGTCGGCGAAATACATAAGTAACAGCCTTTGTTTGGGGATCTGTTTCCTCTGCAAAAAGAACTTTATCTCCAGGCTCGATCCGCCTCAGCAATCCTCTCAGGTGCTCCGGGACGACTACACGCATAGTTTCATCCAAAAGAGTCGAAGGTGCCCGCCCAATTACTTCTGTTTTGAGGCGGACAAACAAGGCCCCCGGGGAGACTTCTTCAACATGCCCCATATGGAATTGATTTTTTTCAGGCAAGACATACGTCTTCCCCCTCTTCTCCAAGGCGCCTTCCTCTGCAAGTTTTCGCAAAAAACGCGTCAGAGCAGGGCGTTGCTGCCCTTTGATTTTAAAAGTCTGGCAAACCTCTCGTTTTCCGAGTGGTCTTCCAGCTGCCTTGAAAAACTCAAGGATGGCAGCTTTAGAAGGAAAACGGGAGGTATCACTCATGGCTTTTCCTATTTTTTCTTTGTCTTCCCCTTCGGCTTGGTTTTCTTACCACGAGGCTTCGGAGGATTCTTCTTATATTCTTCTATGACTTCAAGGGCCTCTTCAAGAGTGACTTTCAGAACATCATGATTTTTCAAAGAAATAAATTTGCTACCGTGCTTGATATAGGGACCATAGGGGCCAATGGAAGCCGTAATCTCATCTCCAGATTCTGGGTCGACACCAAGGGCTCTGGGTAATGAAGATAAAGCCAAGGCTTTCTCAAGGGTGACTTCAGAAAACGGGGTGCCTTTAGGAACACTTGCACGCTTTGGTTTTTTGAGGCGGTTGAGATCTTTTGTCCACTCAAGATAAAGGCCATAAGGACCTTTCTTTAACTCGATAGGGCTTCCTGTTGTGGGATCTTCACCAATCAGTTTTGGGAAGTCTTCCTTGCTGGCTGCTGCTTCATCTCCCCCATCTTCCTCTTCAAATTGTCGGGTGTAACTACACTCAGGATAATTTGAGCAGCCGACAAAGGCGCCGAACTTTCCGTTTTTAATGCTCAATACACCATTATCACACTTGGGACATTTACGGGCATCAGGTTCTGTCCCAAAAATGAGGGGGCCTAGCTCATCATTCAGCTTGTCAAGGATATCACTATTCTTGAAACTCACAACCTCTTCTGTACGGGATTTGAAGGGAGACCAGAATTCACCAAGGACATTTAACCAAACGAGCTTTCCATTAGAAATTTCATCCAATTGGTCTTCTAAGTTTGCTGTAAAATCAAACTCCACATATTTTGGGAAGTAATTTTTCAAGAAGCTTGTGACGATTCGCCCTCGGGGCTGTGGTGTGAAGCGACGCTTGTCTAAGACAACATAGCCACGGTCCTGGAGGGTATTGATGATGGAGGCATATGTAGAAGGCCGTCCAATCCCTAATTCTTCAAGCTTTTTGACCAAGCTGGCTTCAGTGTAACGGGGAGGAGGTTGTGTGAAGTGCTGCTCCTTCTCAATTTCTTTGAGAATGGCTTCTTCTCCCTCAGACACGCTGGGGAGCCTTGCCTCACCATCATCGTCTAATTGATCATCTTGATCCTCCATATAAAGCTTCAAGAAACCATCAAAAATGAGGATAGAGCCTGTGGCACGGAACGTATGCCCCCCTTGCTGGGATTGGACATCAATAGCAGTCTGATCAAACTCTGCTGATGTCATTTGAGAGGCCATCGCGCGCTTCCAAACCAGATCATAAAGCTTGAACTGTCCGTCGTCTAAGAAGGGGCGCATTTCTTGGGGTGTCCGGTGGAAGCTTGTTGGACGGATACATTCGTGAGCTTCCTGGGCATTTTTTGATTTGGTCTTATAGAAATTCGGCTTCTCTGGGAGATATTGAGCGCCAAAGCTTTTTGGGATCAAATCTCGAGTTTGCGTAAGAGCCTCGCCTGACATGCTCACACTATCTGTACGCATATAGGTAATCAGACCAATGGTCTCTCCGTTGACACTCACACCTTCATAAAGTTTCTGGGCTGTTGTCATCGTCTGACGGGCAGAGAATCGCAGCTTGCGAGAAGCCTCTTGCTGAAGTGTAGACGTTGTAAAAGGCGGCGCTGGATGGCGCCGTGTCCGCTTTTTTTCAACACTCTCAATGCCGTAGGAGGCAGATTGAAGTGCTGTTGTCACTTCCAAGGCCTGCTTCTCATTTTTGATGCTGAGCTTGTCAAGCTTCTCTCCGGCATAGTGGGTCAAACGGGCTGTAAAGCCACCTTTTGTAACTCCAAAGAGACCCTGGACAGACCAGTATTCTTCAGATTTAAAGAGGTCAATTTCTGCTTCCCGATCTGTAATCAGGCGCAACGCCACAGACTGAACTCGCCCTGCAGAGCGACTCCCAGGGAGCTTGCGCCACAGAATGGGGGAGAGAGTGAACCCAACTAAATAATCAAGGGCACGGCGGGCAAGGTACGCTTCAATCAGGTCTTGATCTAAATCCCGTGGATTCTCAATGGCCTTCTTAACAGCGCTCTTTGTGATTTCATTGAAAACAATTCGCTTCGCAGGCTTACTTCCAAGGGCTTTTGACTTTGAGAGCATATCCAGGACATGCCAAGAAATAGCTTCCCCCTCGCGATCCGGGTCAGTGGCGAGATAGAGTTGGTCTGCACTTTTGAGGGCCTTCTCAATTTCTTTGACTTGTTTTCGGCCTCGCTCATCGGCTTCCCAGACCATAGCGAAGTTTTCCGCTGGATTGACTGAGCCATCCTTGGTGGGTAAATCCCGAACATGGCCAAAGCTGGCGAGGACGGTGTAATCTTTCCCCAAATATTTATTGATCGTTTTAGCTTTTGATGGAGACTCAACAACAACAACGGTTTTCATACAATGGCTCTTTTATATTTTTATGTCGTATAATTTAAACTTAACTTCCCCCCAGGCAGGCGTAAGACTTGGCCAGAGAGTTCAAGTTCAAGAAGATAATTTTGGGCAATGCTTGCTGAGACATGACATTCACGAATCAGTTCGTCAAGGGAAATCGGTGTATTCGAAAGACAATTGATAATTTTTTCCTGCACTCTCGTCGGTATTTGAGGTGAAGTTGATGTCTGAATTGGGGGAGGGCTGGAAGGAACGGGCAAAGGAGGCCTTGGGCGTTTGATGTGAAAATGTTGCAATTGGGCACATATATCATCTCCCTCAGTGATGAATGTTGCCCCTTCCTTTAGGAGTTTGTTTGTTCCTTGGCATCGAGGGTCAAGAGGATGGCCAGGCACAGCAAAGATTTCTCGACCATACTGGGCCCCAAGTGTTGCTGTAATTAAAGATCCTGACCGAAGGGCTGCTTCAACAACTAGAATTCCTGAGCTCAGGCCTGCAATGATCCGGTTGCGCTTTGGAAAGTGACGCGCCTGTGGCACACTTCCAAAGGGAGCTTCTGCAATGAGGGCGCCTTCTGCTTTGATCTTTTCATAAAGAGCTTTGTTTTCAGGAGGGTAGATATGATCAATTCCTCCTGCGAGAACAGCAATCGTTCCTGTGGCAAGGCTTCCTTCGTGGGCGGCTGTATCGATCCCCCTGGCAAAGCCAGAGCATATGGTATAGCCACGTTCTCCCATATCTTGGCTGAGTTGTTTTGCAAGGGTTTTTCCAGCAGCTGATGCTGTGCGCGCACCAACAATGCCAAGTGTAGGGGGTTTATCGAAGGCTAGGGGCCCAGCGACAGCAATAACAGGGGGGCTGTCCTCAATTTTTTTAAGGAGGACAGGGTACTCAGGGCTCTCCCAACACAGAAAACGTCCGCCAAATTCAGAAAGAGAGCTAGCTTCTTTTTCTACAGCTGCTCGAGGAGGGACTTTGTATCGATTTCCACTTGGTAAATGAGGCAATGCCTCCAAAATTTGTCGAGGCGTATAAAACTTTTGAAGAAGCTTACGAAAAGTGAGGGGGCCAATGTTCTCAGTACGGGAAAGCTGAACCCAATCAAGGAGTTTTTCATCATCCAGGAAATCAGGAGATTGCGAAGAAGGGGCAGTCATTAATGTCCAGCCAATAGATAAAGATTAAATTTAAGATAAAATTTATTTTTATGAAATCAAATCTTTTTTTCTTCACCTCTCAGAAGACGCCCCAAGTTTTCCCGATGCGTAAACAAGACCAACATAAAGAGTGTAACCATAAAGCTGAGGTTTAAGGCTGAGGAAAAAATAGCCGCAAGTGTAATCACTAGGAAAGCTGTCATGGCAGATAGGGACGAGATACGTGAGAAGAGGAAGACACAGACCCAAACCACAATGCCAAGAGTTGCCATAAAGGGCGCAAGGTAAAGCAGGGCTCCAAAGGCAGTCGCAATTCCTTTTCCACCCTTAAAATTGAGGAAAGGGGTGAAAACATGGCCTAACACCGCACCTATTGCTGCTGTCATGAGGGGAGATTGCTCTGGAAAAAACTGTGCGGCAAGAGATAGGGCTGCCCAGCCTTTTCCCGCATCTAGGAAGAATGTTAGGGCCGCAATTTTTTTTCCAGCAACCCGGGCAACGTTTGTCGCGCCAACGTTCCCAGAGCCGTGAGAGCGGATGTCAGTCTTGGCAAAGAGAGAGGTGAGGATGTATCCAAAGGGGATGCTGCCTAATCCAAAGCCAAGGAGAAAAGGCTGCCACGCACTGTAGGGGAGGTCGAAAATCCAAAAAGAGTTCATTATTGTTTTCCTATAATATAAAGGGAGAGGGCTGTGGCCACAGAAACATTCAGTGTACCAAAACTTCCAGATGTGGGAAGACGATAAAGACCGTGGACTCGCTCACGGGTGAGTTTGCGAAGCCCTTTTCCTTCAGCGCCCATAACAAGGCAAGTCTGTTGGGGGGTAAATGATGTTTTATCGAGAGGAGCCCCTTCCTCGCTGAGGCCAATGGTTTCAAAGCCTGCCTTGTCTAAGTTTTGGAGACACTGGGAGAGGTTTGTCACTTGGCATAGGGGGAGGGATTCCAGAGCCCCCGAGGCATTCTTCGCCAAAATAGGGGAAAGGGGATCAAAAGAGTGCCGCTGGGTTAAGATAATAGCCGTCGCTCCAAGGGCACGGGCGGAACGAAGGAGTGCTCCACCATTTTGAGGGTCAGTTACCTGGTCAAGCGCGATATAAGGACCCTCTGGGAACTTCTCGAGAAGTGTATTGAGGGAGAGAAGGGGAAGGGGGGTCGTCTCTAGCAATAGGCCTTGGTGGACAACATTTTCTCCCAATTTTGACTTAAAGAAATCAGGTTTAACAACTTGTGGGCGCAAAGTTTTTGGCAAAATAGAGGCAAGAGATTCTGCTGTTTTAGGAGAAAGCCATAATTTTTTATGTTGGCGCTCTGGGTTCTTGAGAGCTGCAAGGACCGCATGTGTTCCGTAGAGAAGTTGGGTTTTTGTGGAAATAGCTTCCTCCAAATATAAGTGAATTATCCTCCTTTATATATATAACTTTGAAAAATCTTGTAAAGAACTGCGAAGAAGGGATTGACAAAAGAAGGGGAGAAGCTGTATTCCATAGGAATGCCGCCTGATGGAGGGATGGCCGAGCGGTCAAAGGCAGCAGACTGTAAATCTGCCGACGTACGTCTACGTAGGTTCGAATCCTGCTCCCTCCACCATCAAGCGTCTGTGCGGGTGTAGCTCAATGGTAGAGCTCCAGCCTTCCAAGCTGGCGGTGAGGGTTCGATTCCCTTCACCCGCTCCAAGTTTTTTTTCGGCCGAGGCTTTTCCTTGGTCGTGATTCTAAGGTAACTGTAAAAAGGATATATACAGAATGGCGAAGGAAAAGTTTGAGAGGAATAAACCTCACGTTAATATCGGAACGATTGGTCACGTTGACCATGGAAAGACGACATTAACAGCAGCGATTACGAAAGTATTAGCGGAAGCTGGTGGCGCAAGTTTCAAGGACTACAATGACATTGACAATGCTCCTGAAGAGAAGGAGCGTGGTATTACGATTTCAACATCTCACGTTGAGTATGAGACAGCGAATCGTCACTATGCGCACGTTGACTGTCCAGGACACGCTGACTATGTGA
>JAUHZC010000007.1 GCA_030425805.1 Alphaproteobacteria bacterium
GAAGACAGCTTTAGCTATACAATCACCGATGCCAATGGGGCCAGCTCCACCGCCACGGTGAATATGAATGTGACAGCGGTCAATGATGCCCCGACTGTTGATGACACAGCTTTCAATGACATCACCGCCGATGAAGGAGAGAGTGTTAATATCACCATTCCAGAGAACGCTTTCAGTGATGTGGATACAGGAGATACGCTGACCTACACGGCTACCCTTGCCAATGGGGATCCGCTCCCAGAGTGGCTCACCTTTAATGCAGACACAGGGACCTTGTCAGGTACTGCTGAGGTGGGAGACTATGATGTTCAGATTACAGCCACCGATACTAGTGGGGCTTCAGCGTCTACAATTTTCAATGTGACTATAGAATCATCTCCTCTCAACCTCATTGAAGGCACAGATCTTAGGGACTTTCTTCATGGAACTTCAGGTGATGATCTGATTGATGCTAAAGACGGGAATGATCAGGTTTGGGGACACGGTGGAGACGATACTTTCTATGGTGGAGACGGAAACGATCGATTGTACGGTGGAAGCGGGGATGATACCTTCTATGGAGGCGACGGAAACGATAGGATTTTTGCTGAAGAGGGTGATGACTACGTAGATGCAGGTGATGGAAATGATAAAATTTATGCACGTGCCGGAGATGATACAATCTATGCGGGCGAGGGAAGAGATGAGGTTCATGGTGAAACTGGTGACGATATAATCCACGGTGGTGGCGGGGATGATAAGCTCTACGCAAGTACTGGGGATGATACAGTCTACGGGGATGAAGGTAAGGATAAGATCTACGGTGATGCAGGTCAAGATGAGCTTCACGGTGGCGAAGGCGATGACAAGATTTATGGCGGTACAGATGATGACATCCTCTACGGTGATGAGGGGGATGATGATCTTTATGGCGATGATGGCAGCGATACAATCTATGGTGGAGAAGGTGATGACCTTATCTACGGTGGTAACAGTGATGATACGCTCTACGGTGGAGAAGGGGATGACAAACTTTATGGTAATGCCGGAAACGATATCTTAGATGGTGGCGCAGGCACAGATCAACTTTTTGGTGGCGATGGAGATGATACGTTTTTCTATGATCCAGATGACACAAAGATTGAAGGTAGTAATGGATTTGATACCCTGAAGTTCTCTCCTGACAGTGGGGAAACGCATACCTTGGACCTTACAGAAACGAGCAATATAATAAAGGGTGTTGAGCAAATTGATATGGAAAACCAGGGTATTGATAGCCTGATTTTGGACTCTCAAGCAATTTCAAAAACAGCAGATCAAAACAGTCTCTTTGTGAAAGGTGATACCGGGGATAAGGTCGTCATTGAAGATGATTACACACGTGGCCAAGACCTTGAGTTTGATGGCACAACCTATTCGAGCTTCAATGTGGGTGGCAAGACCCTTTATGTTGAGAAAGGGCTTGAGGTGAATGACGAACTCATTGACGACAATAATGATAATGATATTTTCTAAAAGGATGTAACGGGTCTGCAAAGATAAGGGGTAGCATTCTCTTTTGTTCCCGTTATAATGAAGGAACTTTGAAAGAGGTGCCCCGTGAGCGATCTTGAACTCCAAGAAATCAAAGAAGAAGTCGTTGTAGAGAAGATTCTGACCTTTTGGCATGAATATAAAGCCCACATTGTTGCAGGCTTGATTGCTGTTGCTATTGTTATTGCTGTTGTCTTAGGGATTTCTAGTTACCGTCAGGGACAACGGGAAGAGGCTGCTTCCATGCTTCTGGAGCTTTTAGATAGCGCTGTTGCGGGTCAGCTTGATGAAGACGAGATGACAGCATTGCAAGGAAAGATGAATCCCTTCCCGGCGCTGACAACCATGACAAAGGCAAACTATGAGAAAGTCCGTGGAAAAGATGAGTATGTGAAAACATTGAGGGACCTTATGGAGAAAGGGTCAGATCCCTTGTTCCGGGAGGTTGCCGTTGTGAGGTTAGGGCTGCACCTTCTCTCTGAAGATGAATTTCCTGAAGATGTGAAGGAAGCTTTGACTAAAGTTTCAAAATCTGCAAGCCCTTTTGCTGTCATGGCGCGTGAAGTTTTAGCCCACTGGGCCCTCCAGCAAGATGATCCAAAGGCAAAAGAGATGTTTGAAGAATTACGCAATGATGCCTTCGCAACGCATCAACAAAAGCAAAGAGCTCTTGTATTTCTTGCTAAGATTTCCTAAACAAGACAGAAGAAGATTTGCACAGGAATCCGATATTTATGATGTATAAGATTTTACCTTTGTTCGTTATGGTCCTTTTGGTTTTAGGGGGCTGTAAGAAAAACAAGGAAAAGCTTCAGCTTGAAGGGGAGCGGGAATACCTCAACCTAACCCATACCTATGAAATTATTGAGGATGCTCCAAAAACAGAACCTATTTTGATAACGACCCCGAAGGATTCAATGCTATGGCAAAACCCTGGGGGAGATTTAGGTCCTGGAGATGATCATTACGCCATGGACATTCCTTTTGACGAAGAGTGGTCCACAAAGGTATCCCATGGAGGAAAAGATAGTCGAATTCTCACACTGCCTGTGAGTGATGGAGATTTCCTCTACGTTCTCTCTGCTCTTGGTGAGGTGCATAAGCTTGATCTTAAGACTGGGAATAAGGTGTGGGTGAAAACCATCACAGCTTCAGGACGCCGGACAGGAATGCTGGGAGGCGGTCTCTGTATGGATGGGGATAAGATCTTTGCAGGAACAGGTGAAGGAGAAGCCTTCTGCCTCAATAAGGACACAGGTGAAGTGATCTGGGAAAAATCTCTCTCTGCACCGATGCGGGGTCAGCCGATGGCTGCTGGGGACAAAGTCTTTTTTGTCACAATAGACAATCGGATTGCTGCCCTCGATATGGAGAAGGGAGAAACCCTTTGGACCCACGGTGGAATTGAGGAATCAACAGCTCTTCTCGGCGGGGGATATGTGCAGCTTGCATACAATAGTGTAATTGTCCCTTATTCCTCAGGAGAGGTTTTTGGGTTAGATCAGGATTCAGGTCATCCTTTGTGGGTGCAGAGTTTGTCTTCCCTTTCAACACTCAGCCACTACAGTCGTATTCCTCAAATTAAGGCGCAGCCGGTTGCAGATCGTCATAAAGCCTATCTATCCAGTCATGGTGGTGTTTTTATGGCTGTTGATCTTGGATCTGGGATGCCAGTGTGGACACGTCAATTGGGCTCCAGTGAAACGCCTGTTCAGGGGAGTAATGTCCTCTTTACGCTCACCAATGATGGGCGTGTTGTGTGCTTGATGAAAGAGACTGGAAAGGTGAAGTGGATTCGCAAACTTCCTAAGATGGAACTAAAATTCCAGGATGATGAATTGCCGGATTTGGAGACTATGGATGTGAGTCAAGATGCAACTGGATCTCTCACATGGCATTCACCCCTTTTAGTGAATTATAATCTCTTTGTCTTCGGGTCTGATGGAACGGTATTAAGCTTTAACCCTACAACAGGAAGTCTTCGAAGTTCCTTTAAGCTAAAGCATAATTATCCAATCGGCGCCATTATTGTGAATGGAAAGATGATTGTTGTAACACAGACAGGCCAAATTATGGCCTATGGTCCTGTAGAGAAGTAAAGTTAGGAGAAGGCGGTCATGATTACCCTGGCCATTGTTGGCCGCCCCAATGTTGGAAAATCAACACTTTTTAATCGATTTGTGGGTAAAGCCCATGCACTTGTACATGAAACACCCGGCCTGACGCGGGATTGTCTGGAGGGTGTATGGGATGAAGGCGACTTTCAGTTTCGTGTCCTTGATACTCCCGGTTATGAAGGGGGGGCGCCCACGACTTTTTCCGATAAGCTGTGGGAACTCACACAGAATGCCATTGCTCAGGCTGATGTGGTTGTTTGGATTGTGGATGCAACAGCACCTCTTTTTCCCCTGGATCATGAGCTTTCTCGCCATTTGCGCAAGCTTAAGGGCAAAAAACTTATCCTTCTGGCCAATAAGTGTGAAGGGCAGAAAAGTCTTCCTGGACTTGCTGAGGCGGAAGCTTTGAACCTGGGGTCAATCTTCGAAGTTTCTGGTCTCCACGGAACAGGATTAGCGGATGTAGCTTCACACATTTTTCACAACGCACCCAAGCCCCTCCAGGAGCTTTCTCGAAAGCTCCCTGATGACGTGGAAGAAGAAGGGCTTGCAAAGCCTTTGCAGCTCACGATTCTGGGCCGCCCTAATGTTGGAAAATCCACTTATCTAAATAGTCTTCTTGGACATGACCGGGCGTTAGCCGGTCCAGAGGCTGGCCTCACACGGGATGCTCTTTTTGTAGATTGGACATATGAAAAGCAGTCCATCCGCTTGGTGGATACAGCAGGAATTCGCAAGAGATCTTCGGATAAGGACACTCTCGAAACGATGAGCGTTGAGCAGTCCTTTAAAGCTGTGCAATTTTCACACGTGGTCATCTTACTGATTGATGGTCTGTCCCCTCTTGATCAGCAGGAAATGAAGCTTATCCAGCATGTGCTGAAAGAAGGGCGTGGACTGGTCCTTGCTATGAATAAGTGGGACCTTGTTGAGGATAAAGACCGTAAGATTAAGAATTTGCGATTAGATCTGGCGCATAAGTTCCCAGAGATACATCAAATTCCTCTTGTGCCGCTCTCTGCAAAAAATAAGAAGCACCTCTATAAGCCGATTGAAGAGGCGCTAGAGGTCTATGCGCAATGGAACAAACGGATCTCAACAGGCAAGTTGAATCAGTGGCTTTCCCGAATTGAGGCCCGCAATCCAGCACCTCTTGTAAAAGGGCGGCAGAATCGGTTGAAATATGCCAGCCAGATTAATACACGTCCCCCGACATTTACGGTTTATACAAGTCAACCTATGGCCTTGCCCCAGTCCTATAAGCGCTATATTCGCAATCAGCTAGCAGAGACCTTCGGCTTCACCCATACCCCTGTCCGGGTGTTGACACGGGGGTCCAATAACCCTTACGAAGGGGCCGCAAAGAAAAAGCGGCGGTAATTTTCTGAGGCCTATAAGGCATGAAATTTCATAGAATATATAAATTCATTAAGCAAAAAACTTGTTTTTATGGAAAAAATATTATTTATAAAAACCATGAAAATGTTTTTTATTTTGCTTGTATTATTGTCATCTACAGTTTCAAATGTTTATGGAGCGGCAGCTTTTGGCCCTGATCCTGTAACAGATGCAGAAGTCCTTGCATGTAGTTGTGTGCTGATGGGAAATTATGAGGGCTACCCCCCTGGATTTCAGCGCTACCTCACTCCCAAATACTTGAGAGCCCCTAAATCTGAAGAGGAGTGCCCAGCGATTCATGCAGCTCAGATCCGCTTTTTGGAAAGATTAGGTGTAGAAATTCCTGCTGAACTTAGAGAAGTCTCATCTTTTGAAAATATTAAAGAACTTTATATCCCAATCCTCAAAGCTCTTGCAGAGAGAGATCCTGATTTGGAGAGGTACATCAGACTTTACGCAGGGACCAGACTTCCTGGAAGCGTCTCCCCGGCAGCGATATGTGAAAGATCAAAACGAAGAAGAAGAGCCTCAAATGCCTCTAGCGGAACAAGTTCATCTTCAGCAACGGGTGCGACAGCTGCTATAGATTTAGAAGAAAGTCCACCAACCTCTAAAAGACCCCCACTCCCTCCAACAATTGAAGCTGCTGCAGGGACGGGTGGAGCTGCACCTTCTGCCCTTGCTAGGGAAGCTTCACTTGAAAGTCTTGCTTCTGTAGATTCAATAGCTGTCAGAAAGGCATTATTGAGGCATATGTGCCTTTCTCCATCCCCTCCCCCTACAGCATTTGATATCCTGTAAAAAAACACCCCTTGAGGGGTGTTTTGATAGGGCCATTTTTTATTGCTCTTATCGAAGTAAGTCGGCTGTTGCGCTGGGATCTGGATCAGCATCTGCTGGGTCACCAAAGTCAAATCCTTGATCAAGATCAAGCGCCCCTGCTCCGCTGTAATCTCCTGCCTGATTTGCCGCATTATATTGTGTTTCACTCATTGCACGAGAAGTTATGCGTCCACCGTCATTTGCAATTTCAAAAACAATGGACTCACCTGCTTGTGTTACATCTGTAGGGTTTGGTTCTGTAAATTCTGTCATCTTTTCAAGGTTGGCTGTAACGCCGCGAACCTGTCCCATTTTCTGGGATGAAAAAACGGAGCCAAACATACTGAGTGATTTGACACCATTCAGCACAGATCCAGCTGGATCTGGATTTGGAACCTTAATAACAATGCGCTGGTTTCCATCTTCGTCTGCAAAAACTTTGGCGTGTTTCCAGTTGTCTGTAAAGGCTTCCCCAAGGGCTATCCACGCAACATACATCAGCATGTTGTTGATAGGGTCTTTATCCATTGTCAAAGCAGCTTTTGTAATAGGAACACCGTCTGCTCCAATCACCATGGGTCTAATGTCTACGCCTTTTTGTGGGGCTGCTGTTGTGATAAAGTTTGCAATGGCTTTTTGAATAGAAGACCGCTCATTTCTGCCTCTGGCGAATTCTCCACCAAGGGCTTTCATCAGGGCACCCTTAACAATGGCGTCCTGAGTTTGAACAACAAGTGTCATTGCCTTAACAAACTCATCGAGTGCTTTTTGCACCATCTGCTGAGACTTTGGATCTTCCTTGTAGACTTTTACGTCTGCAATGGCGACCAGCATCGTCGCGCCGTTTCCAATCATTTCCATCAGGGACATGACTTTATAGAGAGCTACTTTTTTCTTATTTGGATCACTCTTTCCAAGGGCTATAAGGTAATCATTTAAAGTTTTTGCAAGATTTCGGGTGTTTGAGAGAGTGCTGAGAACACCTGTCAATGCGCGGCCAGATGTAGCGACAACTGTCATGCTACTACTGGCATTCCGCGCTTTTGCAGCAGCTATTGCGGCAAGAACTTGGCGCCCACTTAAAGGTAACTGATGTCGGGCTTCATAAGCCGCATCAATACCCTGAGCAGCCGCAGGGGCGGCAGGAGCTGCAGCCTGTCCTCTAGAAAACATCCCCAACATCCCACCACTTTGTTTGGGTGCAGGTGCTGCTCCTCCTGCGCCAGAAAGTGCGGCTTCAGGATCATCGGTTGGGGCTGCAGCTGGTTGCGCTCTCCAAAAAATTCCAGCTGCATCAACATTTACAGGAACAAGCATTGAGCCAATCAAAAGCAAAGCCGTATATTTCATCGGTAAACCTATGTCATTTTTTTATAGGTTACCGAAAAAGACTTAAGAAAAAGCTAACGTTTCCAAGGTGAAACCTCAAAATTCCAGCGGGGTCTGGAACCCAGAAGAAGCTCCTTAAAAAATAATCTTGAGAAAGGCTAAGCTGCCATCTTCACATCATGAAGTTTGACAGCAACACGATTATCCCGGTGATATTTGAAATGCCGGCGACACAGGGCAACATAGCGGTCATTTCCCCCAATTTCTACCTGGTCTCCTTCTTTAACAGCATAACCCTCTTGGTCAATGCGTAGGTTCATCGTTGCCTTCTTTCCACAGTAGCAAATGGTCTTAATTTCTTGAATTTCCTCCGCGAGAGCCAAGAGGTATTGGCTTCCCTCAAAAGGCTCTGCCTGGAAGTCTGTGCGTAATCCATAGGTAAGTACAGGGATATTCAGCTCATCTGCCACCTGTGCTAGCTGATAGACTTGATCTTTGGACAGGAAGTGGGCCTCATCCACCAGGACGCACCCAAGGGTCGGGTCTTCTTCCTTTTCAGTCGAAATTTTGTTAAAGAAATTTACATCCTTTGAGAAAGGAAAGGCCTTGGCTTTCAAACCAATGCGGGAAGAAATGGTTCCTACGCCCCCCCGGTCATCAAAATCTGGAAGGAAAAGGCGGGTACTGATTCCTCTTTCTTGATAGTTGTAGCTGGATTGCAGCAATGTTGTTGTTTTTCCTGCGTTCATTGCTGAGTAGTAAAAATAGAGTTTTGCCATGTTAAATCCCCTGGAGTTGCATTTGTGGTATTTCAGATGCCTCTTCTTGCATCAAGACATGGACAATCGCGTTGCGTGCAAGTTGATCAGCCCGTTCATTAAATTCGTCGCCGCTGTGTCCTTTAACCCATTGCCAGGTGACATCCCGCTCTTTGCAGAGGGGCTCAAGGCGTTGCCAAAGATCCTTGTTCTTAACAGGCTTTTTATCAGAGGTTTGCCACCCCTTACGCTTCCAATTTTCAAGCCATAGAGTCATGCCATCCTTTACGTAACGGCTATCTGTCACCACAGTGATCTGACTTTTTACGGGAGTTGAGGCAATTCCTTCGATGGCGGCCATCAGCTCCATACGATTATTGGTCGTATTGTTTTCTCCCCCGTAGAGTTCTTCTTGGGTTTTGCCAGCAATTTTGACAACACCCCAGCCCCCTGGGCCAGGATTGCCACTACAGGCGCCATCAGTGTAGAGGAAAATCATTTCGGGACTTGTCATGGCGGCGCTCCTGTGTCATTAGATCAAGTAAGTGAAGTTAACCAAAAGTACCATAGGTTTGAAGCCATGGAAAAGCCAAAAATTTCAAGTCGCTGTCCTTTTCCCGTTGATATGAAGGAAGGGCAGCTGTATGCCTGGTGCACCTGTGGCCTCAGCAAAAAACAGCCATTTTGTGATGGGGCTCACAAAGGGACCTCCTTTAAATCGCACAAGTTCGTTGCAGATTCAACGAAAAGAGCGTACTTTTGTGGATGTAAGCAAACAAAAAATCCACCTTTCTGTGATGGCTCTCATATGGCCCTCACTCTGAAAGAGGAATAATAGACGATGTATAAATTCTTCCTCCTTTTTATGGTAATTTCTGCCTCATTTGTGAAGGCAGATCCTGTTCCCTTGAACGTGGTTACAACAATCCCTCCCCTTGAAGCTATTGTCAAAGCTGTTGGGGGGAATCATGTGAGTGTTATCTCTCTCGTCAAGGGGGGAGGATCTCCCCATTTTGTGCAGCTGAAGCCAAGCTTTATTAAAGAGTTACAAGGGGCCGATCTGATCCTCAGTGTGAGTCAAGATCTTGAGCCTTTTCTCCATAAATCGATGACAAATCTCCGTATTAAGAAACGCTGGGTTCAGGTCTCGAAAATCCCCAGTCTCAAACTTCTACCCTTCCGCCACAATTGCGGATGTTGTGGTGGGCATGGTCATCACCACAAACATGAACACAAGCATAAGCACAATCACAAACATCACAAAGATCCTCACCTTTGGCTCAGTCCTATCAATGGTATTGCGCTTGTGGACTGGGTTGTGGCTCGTCTCAGCCTTATGCTTCCTGATGTCAAAGAAGATTTTGTTGCAAATGGGAAAACGCTAAAGGCAGAGATTCATAAAATCGATAAGGAAAATAAAGCCCTCTTGAAAGACATCCAAAAGGTTCCCTACGTTATCGTTCACGATGGCTTCCAGTATTGGCAAAAGCACTATGGCCTAAATCAAACAGGAATTATCCTGACTCCTGGTGAATCTCAAGGACGCCCTCGGAGTTTGGACAATTTGATGAAAAAGATGAAACAAGCAAAGACAAAATGTGTTCTCAAAGAGATACAGCTTCCAACGCCATTGGCACAAAAGGTTGCCCGGGAGACAGGGGCGAAAGTTTATGCGGTCGATCCTCTCAGTGCAGGAAGTTACCCCGAACTTCTCAAGACTTTGGGGCAGTCTTTCTCCGAGTGCCTACGTAAGGGCAAGGAGTACAGGGATGACCTGAAGGCAGGAGAAGAGAAATGAAGCTTGCCCTCATCCTGGGGCGGGGAGAAAAACCCCAAAAAGCTGCCCGCCAATTAGAGGAAGTCTATACCTTTGTTTCAGAAGAAGAGGCCGATATTTGGGTTGTTCTTGGTGGAGATGGCACAATGCTTGAGACACTTCACCGGGCGCGCTGCCAGGATGTCAAAGTCTTTGGTATGAATTGCGGTAGTGTTGGCTTTTTGATGAACTCTTTTTCTTCAAAAGATCTGGAAAAGCGCCTCAGTGAGGCTCAGTCCTTTACACTCCATCCTCTCAAGATGGAGGCAACGGACATTGAGGGTAAGGTGCATACCTTTGCGGCTTTTAACGAAGTCGCGCTCTTGCGTCAGACCAAACAAACAGCTCAGATTAAGATTGAGATTGATGGTCAAGAACGCATGAATCCCCTTGTGTGTGATGGTGTGATGGTGGCAACGCCGGCAGGGTCAACGGCTTATAATTATTCTGTGGGGGGGACTATTTTACCACTGACCTCGCCCCATCTGAGTCTTGCCCCCATTAGTGCCTTTCGCCCACGACGTTGGCGCGGGGCCTTGATTGATCAGACGTCTTGCACTGTTTTTCGGGTCAATGATCCTGAAAATCGCCCTGTCAGTGCTACTGCAGATTTCCAAGAAATTCGACGCGTTAAAGAGGTTTGCATCGCCATGGATAAAACCCAGCAGGCGACCATGCTCTTTGACCAAAGCCATCATTTGGAAGAGCGCATTTTTGACGAACAATTTAGTTAGCTGCTGCAGCCATGCCATTACCAAGCATTTATGGATCACCGCGCCCCTTCAGGGCTCGTGATGACGTGGATAAGGTCATTGTAAAGGCCGGAGGCCTGTGGCAATCCACCTGCCTCCTAAACCGACTTTCCCACCTTCAGAGTTTTTTGGATGTCCTCCACACACTGAGGATTTGCGAGGGTGGACAGATCCCCGAGTTGATCTCCCTGGCCCTCACTTAATTTCCGCAAGATGCGACGGATAATCTTTCCAGAGCGAGTTTTAGGGAGGTCTCCTGCTGGCACAAAGATTTTGACTTTGGCAATGGGGCCAATCACATCTCTCAAGATATGATTGAGTTCATTGGGAAAGGCTTCTGCATCCCAGGTTTTTCCTTTTTTTAACGTCACAAAGGCCATGAGGGCTTGGCTGGTAAGAGGGTCATCAATCCCGACAACAGCTGTTTCAGAAATACAATTATGGGTATTGAGAGCACTCTCGACTTCTGCTGTCCCCAGGCGGTGGCCGGAGATATTAACAACATCATCCATCCGTCCTCGGATCCAGTAGTCTCCAGCTTCATCTCGCATGGCACGATCTCCGGAGAAGTAATATCCTGGATAGGTTGTAAAGTAAGTATCAAAAAAGCGGTCAGGATCCCCATAAACAGTGCGCATTTGCCCGGGCCAGCTATGCTTGATCACGAGGGCACCCTCACCAGCACCTTCGATCTCTTGGCCTTGCTCATCCAAAAGTGCTGGCTGAATGCCATAAAACGGCTTAGTCACGGAGCCTGCTTTTTGCCGTGTTGGATCCTGGGGAAGAGGGCTGATAAGAATACCCCCAGTCTCTGTTTGCCACCAGGTATCAACTACAGGGCAGCGATTTTCACCGACAACATCCTTGTACCAGGTCCAGGCCGTAGGATTAATAGGTTCGCCCACCGTGCCGAGAATCCTTAGGCTAGAGCGATCATGAGCTGTGACATGCGCATCCCCTTTGGCCATGAGAGATCGAATCGCTGTCGGGGCTGTATAGAGAATATTGACCTTGTGCTTTTCCACGATTTGCCAGATGCGCCCCGCATCGGGGTAATTTGGCACGCCCTCGTGGACCACAAGTGTTGCCCCATTCAAGAGAGGACCATACACAAGATAACTATGACCTGTAATCCAGCCGACATCTGCTGTACACCAGTATCGTTCTCCAGGCTTGTAATCAAAAATATCTTTGAAAGTATGGGTTGTATAAACGCCATATCCACCTGTAGTGTGGAGCACGCCCTTTGGCTTTCCGGTTGAGCCAGAAGTGTAGAGAATAAAGAGGGGATCTTCGCTCCCCATCTCTACGGCTGGGCAATCAGCATTTGCAGGAAGTGCATGTGCGTAAAGATCCCGTCCTTCCTCCATGGAAACAGTTGCTCCTGTATGCTGGAAAACCAGGACATTCTGGACGGTTTTTTTCTGAGAAAGGGAGAGGGCCTTATCCACATTCTCTTTCAGAGGGACAATCTTTCCACCTCGCTGGCCTTGGTCTGCAGTGATGAGGAGAGCGCTCTCACAGTCATCCAGACGATCTGCCAGAGAGGCTGCAGAAAACCCTCCAAAGACAACGGCATGAATCGCCCCAATCCGAGCACAGGCCAACATAGAGAAAATGGCTTCCGGGATCATCGGCATATAGAGAGTAACACGATCTCCCTTTTTAATCCCAAGGCCTCTGAGGTGGTTTGCAATTTGGCACACTTCCTTGTGCATTTCTTGGAAAGTATAGGTTTTGGCAGGGCCGTCTACATCAGGCTCAAAAATGAGGGCCGTTTCATGGCTCCGTGTTTCAAGATGCCGATCAAGGCAGTTTTCACTAAGATTCAGTGTTCCCCCTTCATACCACTTGATGTGAAAGTCTTCTTTATGAAAAGAGGCTGAAAAGGTTTTCTGCGGCGGTGTATGCCAGGTCAGGATATCTGCCTTTTCTGCCCAGAATCCAGCTGGATCAGAGAGGGAGCGTTGATATTCTGTCTCATACGAGGGCATCATGGCAGTTATCCTTAAATTTCTGCCCTCTATTTAAGAACGCTTCAGGATCTATCTGCAAGGAGTATTTAACCCCCTTATTCAAAGCGTTTGAATACAAAGAGGTGTGTGACACGGTGATAGGTGACACCATGCATGAGGGAGGTTTTGTTCTCCTTCTGGTGTTCGATAATTTCGAAACCTTTAAAAAGCTTTTGAATATCCTCTTTTGTATATAGCACGGATGGGATCTTATTAGCTGGGTCTATGATCACATTTTTCCCAATTTCCGGGTGAAAAAATTGTTTGTAGTAACCGTCTTCAACATCTGCAAGTGTTAAAAGAAACAAGCCTCCAGGGCGTAATGTCCGACGAAGTTGCTCAATATATGCCTGCTTATCCCCTTCCGGGACTTGATGCTTAAAGCAAAAGGTATCTATTGCTATATCTGCCCATCCATCAGGAGTTGGCCAGGGGTGAGTCACATTGTGGCAATGTACCTCTATCTCTGGACGAGGCTCCATGCCAGATAGTTTTTTCTTGAACTGCTTGATGGCTTCTGAAGAGAAATCAAGGGAGATAACTTGATATCCTGCCTGTGAGAGGGCCATAGAGTTTCGACCTGCTCCACAGCCAATATCAACAGCCATTTTTCCGCTAAATTGTATATTGGAAATAAGGCTTAAAAATATTCCAATAGCTTCAGACGGTTTTGAGCGGAAAGAAGAGGGAATTCCTTTATCCTGATATTCAATATTCCAATCTGTGGCTTGACTCAGGATTTTCAATTGGAAGCCCTCTCTACTTTTTAAATTCCCTTTTTTGAAAAGGGTGCTTCTTTTGGAACTTACGCTTTGGTTGAGGGCGTTGATCAAGCACTTCCTTGGCCTGCTCAGCTTCTTCAGGTGTGATTTCCTCAACCATTGTGCCCTCAAGGCCAAAACGATGAGTATGGGTGGAAAGGGCTTCAAGGTAGCGACGGGTGGATGTATACCCCCGCAAGGCTTTTCGCACATCAGTTTTACTCACGCCAGTCAGCTTCTCATCCAAAATGGCTTGGGAGAGATCTTCAAAGATTCCTTTTTTCAGGGGAAGTGGGAACTTCCAGTCAAACGTACGAGGGTAGGTTTCAACCAAAACCCCAATGGTTTTATTGACCTTGTCCCAGTGACGCTTTTGCTTTTCAGCTTTGCGCGCTTCAGGATCATCCGAAGTCTCAGTCGAAGTTGTATCTTTGCCATCAACTTCAATAATGTCATCTTCGGAAAGTTCTAATGTTTTATCGTCAAAATCTAGCATGGTACTCAGTTGAAAACTGACCCCAGTTTACTTAAAAAATTCAAAAAGGCTAGAACTTTCGGGGTTTTTCAGACTGCTGATTCAAATATGCAACAAGATTCGCACGGTCTTCAGCTTTTTTGAGGCCGATGAAGGACATTTTTGTGCCTCTTGCATATTCTCGAGGTTTGTAGAGGAATTTGTTCAGTTCTTCAACAGTCCAGGATCCTTTGAGGCCTTGGAAGACTTTGGAATATGAATACCCAGCAATTTGACCAATTTTAGCTTGGAAAATATTCCAAAGGTTAGGTCCAATCTTATGAGCGCCACCTTTTTCAAAGCCATGGCACTGGAGACACTTTTTAGCAATATTTTTGCCTTCAGCAGGATTAGCTGTTGGCATTAAAGCAACGATATCTTCAATTTCCTTTTTCGCAGGTTGTAAGAGCGCAGGCTTGTCCAGAGTCATTCCTTCAATCATGAAGGCGGGTTTTTCTGGAGCATCAACTTCATAAATGGCATCGCTCAAGATACGGGTGCCCACAAGAATGAGGGCAACAAAGAAAATGGACGTTAGAATACGATTGAACTCAAATCCTGACAAGGGAGGGCCTCTGCCAATATCTGGTTCATGCTAGCAGATTTAAAATTCGCTGGCTAGGCGTTAAACCTTTTTCTCGAGCGGGATTGCAATTTTAAAAGTTGCTCCTTTTCCCGGTAGGCTTTGGAGTTCGATAAAACAGCCTATGCGCTCCAGCTGTTCTTTTGAAAAAGCAAGGCCAATCCCATTTCCATTGGACTTTGTTGTAAAGAGAGGGTCAAAAACACGTTCAACAATACGATCATCAATGCCAGGCCCATTATCTGAAATTGTAAGGATGGCATATGACTCCTCCTGAAGGGCCTCAATGGTAATCGTGCAATCGGGGCAGGCTTCAATGCTATTCCGGTAGAGGTTGTAGAGAACTTGGAGGATGATGCTGGGACGTGTTTTAACAGCAATATCGATCCCTGATTTTTGGATGTGGAAGTGTGTGCTTTTAAAGTTCTCATCTGCTGGATAAAGCTCCACTGATTTTTGAATGAGAGCCCTGAGATTTAACGGCACCAGTGCAGGTGAGAAGCTGTCCTGCACATCAGTTTGACTCAGCATGGCCGTCACAAGCTCTGTTGCACGGGAGAGCTCTGCCTGGTAACGCCCCTGAATCTTGCGAATTTTATCTAGCTGAGGAGAGGTGGCTTTCAAAGCTTTTTCTAAAGATTGAGAATATATAGAAAGGGTCATGAGGGGAGTGCGGAGCTCGTGGGCAAGCTGCCGGCTTTGAGCAATAAGGCCTTTGCGAATTCCATGTTCAGAGGCTTGCTTTTTTCTTGAGAAGACACTTCCCAATAAACCAGCAAAAACGGTAGAGAGGAGGAAAAAGGCAAAGGAATGATCCGAAAACTCATAACAATTTTGAATGCACCAGAACTGGTAGAGTCCTAGAGCAAGGAGCTGTCCTGTGAAAAAGAGAACGATATAAACTTGCCAGTGGGTAAGGAGAACAAGAAGGAAAAGCCCCATAGAAAGATTGATCAAAGAAAATGTATCAAAGTTGCTCACAAGGCCATAGAGCATAAAAATAAAGGGGAGGTTGAAACAGAGGGTGAAATGCCAGTAGAGCGGGAAATATCCCCGCCACCACTGGGGAAAATACGGTTGTAGGACAAGCCCAATACACAGGAGACTTCCCATAAATTTCACCATATAAAGATGTTTGAGAATATAGGCTGGGCCGCCTTCCCACATGAAGCTGGGGAGATTGTAAACCAGGAGGCAGAAAATCCCAAAAGCAACACCTGGAACACTTCCTTGATCTAGGCGATTCAAGCGGAAATGCCAAAAGGATTTGAGAGTCTGCTGAAATGATGTTTGTTGTCTTAAGTGCGAGGTCGGAAGAGATTTTGTCATTGCGCATCCAATGTGATTAACAGTTGCCAGCTGGTAACCAAGAAGGCAAACGAAGCTTCCACCCATACCAATGATAAATGAAGGGAGAATGGTAGCCGTTTCTGGAAAATAGTGTTCCCACAAAAAAGTTGTGCTGATGGCACCAACGACAGAGGCAACAAAGGAGGCCTCAGAAAAACGCCACCCAAAAATTCCTGCATAGAGAGGGATTGTCGAAATGGGGAACCAAAACTTTGCAAGAGAAAAGGCAACCGCTAAAACATCTTTAAAGCCAATAGCAACAAAGACTGAAATTATCCCTATTGCAAGCGTGAGCCCTTTTGCAAAGAGGAGCTTCATTTTTTCTGAAAGCTCCCTTTTTCGCAGTGGCATTACAACATCATTGATAAGAACAATTCCTGCAATATTCAGGTAGGAGTCTGCAGAGGACATAACGATGGCAAGCACAGCTGCGACGGCCATTCCTTTGAGACCAATGGGAAGAATCTGCATCAAAACATGGGGTAATGCGAGGTTTGGATCAAGGGAAGGATCTAAACTCACAGCAATCAGTCCAAGTGTTGCGATCAGGATGTAGAAGGGGATCTGGAGCCAGGCTGCGAAAATCATGGACTTCTTCATGGTGGCAATATTGGGAGCCATTAAAAAGCGTTGGGCCGTATTTCCATCAAAACCCGGAATAAGCTCGAGTAGAAACCAGGCAAAGAGGGGTCCACTCACAAATTCTTCAAGAGAGAAGCGGAGGTGTGTGCTCTTAACAGCGTGAAAAAGCTTAGTGTATCCTCCAATTTCAATAGCTCCGATATTTGTAACAAACGGGATGCTTACAATCAGAATCAAAAATTGAAAAACGTCAGTTCGTACAACACCTTGGATTCCACCGAAGCCTGTGTAGACGATAATAATGGCGCTTCCAAGAAGACAACCAGAAGTAAAATCGATACCCAGAAAATATTCAAAAATAAAGCCAATGGCTGTAACTTGCGTTGCAACCTGAGCAAATGAACGAATAATGGAGGCAATGCCAATAGTAACTTGGCCAGATTTACCATAGAGTTGATGTGACATTTCTCCAATGGAAATGCGCCCCATGAAGGGCCCCATACGTGGTGCAACAACATAGCCTAAGAAAAGATTTACTAAGGGGCGACAAAGAAAAATCACAAGAAAGGGAAGGCCATAGGTGAAGATTTTAGAGGCTAGCCCAGAACTGGAACCGCCTCCAATAAGTGTTGCGGCAATCGTTGCTACAAGAATTGGGGTTGTGATTTGCTGGTTGCTGATGGCGTATTCTCGGAAGCTCTTCGGTCGTTTTCCGGTCAAGCCAAGGTAGAGGGTTGCTATGAGGTACAGCCCTACAAAAGCGATATCAATAATTTCCATTTAATGTGATTGCCTCCCGCGTAATTGTGACAATATTTGTTTTTATTTTTGACACAATTATACATGGAAATGACAGAAATCAACAAAAAAGTATAAAAACATTGGAAAAAATGAAAAAAGAAGTAGACAAACTACGAAAAAGGGATTATATATCCCTTATGAGTTCGAGCAAGTGCGCTCGAAGGGGGACATTGTCCCAGGGGCCTTTTTTATTTACTAGGTCCCACGTCTCCAAGACGTGAAGCCTCCCTGTTAAACTTGCCCCGCGAAAGCGGGGCCTTTTTTTTGCCTGCTTTCTAAAGCAATAACTTCATCGTATCACAGAAAATAGCTTCAGTGTATGTAAAAATTAATAAAACTTTTATGTTTTTTTTGGTACGATAGAAAAAAGAATGTTGTGAATGCTATGAACCCAAAAAAAGCGATCCTCAATGCAGAGCAGAACTTGTATGCAAAACTTTCTTACCTTACTGAGTTTACAGACAAGCTAAATCTCATCAGTGAGCCTGATTATAAAATGCTCCTGACGCCTGTGCTTAGCCCTTTTATGAATGTTGCTTTTGATTTTCGATTTATTCCAAAACAGATGGGGCCTGGTATTCAGAAGATCACAAAGACTTTTGTGGATCATAAGCGTCCTTTCCTCATGATTTTAGGGTCTGCAACACCGCAGCAGGAATTGTTGGGAATTTTTAAAGATCAGAGATTTGAAGTTTTTCAAAGCCAACCTGTGTTGGCTCTCGATCTTGAAGCTGCAGAATTAAAGCCTGTTCCAAGTGTGGGGCACGTTGCTTTGGTCGAAGATAATCAAATAAAGAAGAAGCGCTTGGAATTCATCAAGTCCGTTGATGAAAGCCGAGGGGAGATGGAAGAAATCGTTAAAGATTTTGCAGTTGGGTCTCGCCATGCTTTGCAACGTGTTGCTGTGACAACAAAGGCAGGTCGTGTCATTATGAGCGGGAATGTCTTTTATAAGGATGGTCATGTCGGCCTTTATGACGTGGTTGAGCATCCTGAAGATGCACATAAAGAACACTTTGCCCTCCTGATTTCTGAAGTTGCTCGGATTTACAAAGAAAAAGGGGCTCATACAATGACGGCCTTGGGTTTGAATTTCCACCGGGAGCAAGCTTTGAAGAAGCAAGGTTTCCAAGATGTCGGAACTTTTGACTATTATGGTTTGTCCCATATCCTGAGTGAATTGGGCTAAACGAAATTTACATCTCTTTCAAAGGGGTGTAAGGTAGCTTTCAAACGTTTAAAAAGGTTTGATGGCTGCTATGTCCGAGGTGTCTTCCACATCATTTCAAGTTAGTGCACGGAAGTATCGTCCGCAGAAGTTATCAGAACTTCTGGGCCAAGATGTTCTCGTCAAAGCTCTGACCAGTGGGATTGAGCAAAATCGTTTGCCTCACGGTTTTATTTTTACAGGAATTCGTGGTGTTGGAAAAACAACAACAGCTCGGATTATTGCCCGCTCCCTTAACTGCATTGGGGTAGATGGCCAAGGGCAGGAAACGATCGAGCCTTGTGGCCAGTGTGAACACTGTGTTGCAATTAAAGAAGGCCGCCACATGGATGTGGTGGAGATGGATGGTGCAACGCACACAGGTGTGGATGATGTGCGGGAAATCATTGAATCCTCTCAGTACAAACCCGTTTCAGCCCGGTACAAAATCTTCATTATTGATGAAGTGCACATGCTCTCCAAGAGTGCCTTTAATGCACTCCTCAAGACATTAGAAGAGCCACCTGCGCGGGTGAAGTTTATCTTTGCTACAACTGAAATCGATAAAGTTCCGCTCACGGTTCTCTCCCGGTGTATGCGCTTTGATCTTTCTCCCCTAACAGAGACTCAATTGGAAAAACTTTTTCAGGGGATTCTCGAAAAAGAGGGGCGTGGTTTCGAGCCCGGGGCGCTCCAGCTTCTTGCAATTGCAGCGAAAGGGTCTGCGCGGGATGGATTGAGCCTCCTTGATCAAGCGCTTACGATTCAGGCAGGCGATCTGACGACACAAACTGTCCGGGAGATGTTGGGCGTCAAAGACCCAACGCAGCTCATGGAGTTATTCCGGGCTGTTTTTTCAGGAAAAGCCCCGGATGCTTATACTGCCTACCATCAGCTCGTCTCAGTTGGGGCTTCACCCCTAAATCTTCTGGAGGAGCTAGCAAAGCTCTACGAGACATTGAATCTCTTCTTGATTATGAGCCCTGATGAAAAAGCGGGTCTTCAACCAGGTTACCCGGATGAAATGCTTCAGGAGATTAAAAGCTGGGCCGAGACAACCTCTGTAGCGGAGGTACAACGCTTGTGGCAAGGACTCATCCAAGGGATTAAAGATCTAGGCTATGCCCCCAATGAAACAGCTGCAGGGGCGATGATCATCACCCGGGTGTGTTACCTTTCTCACTTGCCATTGCCTCAGGAAATTTTAAACGGGAAGGCTTTTTTGGCACCTCCGGCTGAAAAAAAAAATCTTGGGACGAGCGCTGTAGCGCCTGAGAAAACACAAGATTCTCCCTCATTAGCAGAGACAGCTTTGGCTGAGACACCTGTAGCTCCAGCTGCACCAAAGGCTTTAGAGCCCACACCTGTTGCAGTTTTTCCTGGGACGTTCCAGGACTTTATTTTAGAATTGAAGGCGGGGAAATCTCCGTTGCTTTATGCGCAGGTTTGTTCGGACCTGAAACTTTTGAAGATAGAAGATGAAGCCCTCACAGTGTGTCCTAAACCAGGGACGCCAGCAGATCTTTTGCCGCAGCTTCGAGCTTGGACCCAGGAAACTTTTGGGGCACAGGCAAAGATTCTTGTAGGTGAGGGAGAGGGCAAAACCTGGAACGAGCACACAGAGCAAGCAGAGACAGAAAAGGCAAAAGTGATCACAGAAGATCCTGTGGTCAAAGCCACATTGGAGGCTTTCCCAGGCGCGACAATCGAAGATGTTCAAACAAACGATAAGGATACAGAAGCTGCATAGGCTTTTGAGAGAGAAGGAGAGAAAGCAATGATGAAGAATTTTAGCAAAATGATGAAGCAAGCACAGGAAATGCAGCAGAAAATGGCTGAAGTCCAGGAGAAAATTGCACAGGCAGAAGTTGAAGGCCAGGCAGGTGCTGGGATGGTGAAGCTTACCCTGAATGGAAAAGGGGAGTTAAAGACCCTCACTCTTGATCCTAAGATTATGGATCCTGAAGATACAGAAATGGCTGAAGACTTGATCAAAGCTGCTTTCCAGGATGCAAAAGCCAAGGCGGATGCCTTTGCTCAGGAAGAGATGGGTAAAGTAACAGGCGGCCTTGGACTCCCTGGCGGTATGCAGCTTCCTTTTTAGGTGATCCATGGACGCACTGGAGACAATGATCAAAACTCTCTCTCGCCTTCCTGGCCTTGGTCCTCGGTCAGGGCGTCGGCTAGCGCTATACCTTTTAGGAGAGAAAGAGAAGAACTTTGGGCCTTTGGTGCAGATTCTCCAGGAGGCTTTAGACAAAGTCGAAACCTGTCCAGAGTGTGGGAATGTGGATGTGCAATCCCCCTGCAAAATCTGCAGCCACCCTCAACGGGTGCAGTCAGAGCTATGCGTTGTGGCAGATGTGTCTGATCTCTGGGCTATGGAGCGCACCCATATGTATAAGGGGCGCTACCTTGTGCTGGGAGGGCTTTTGTCTGCATTAGATGGCAAAACACCTGAAGATCTCAACCTCTCGGGCCTGCGTCAATACATGGCTGGGGGGCAGGTGAAAGAGGTGATTCTGGCTCTCAATGCCACGGTGGAGGGCCAAACAACAGCACACTTCATTGCAGAAGAGCTCAGCCGGTACGATGTAAAAATTTCAACCTTGGCCCATGGTGTTCCTGTGGGAGGCGAGTTAGACTATTTGGATGAGGGGACATTGCAGACAGCACTTCACCGTCGCCGTCCCCTGGAGTTAGTTGCATGATATTTTTCGTTCTTGGAGGCGCTGCGTTTCTACTTGCGATTGCCTTGATTGTGTCTTGGCGCAAGTACCGTCAGGCGGAGATCATGGGGCAAACACTCACCCTTGAGAACGAGAACTTGCGGGTTCAGGCTGGAGAGAAAAAATATTGGCAAGACAAGGCTGAGGCAGCCTTTGAAGAGAAGACACAGCTTCGGGAAAAGCTGATTGCTGAGAGTGAAAAAACAGCAGAAAAACTGGCTCTTTTAAAGGAAGCTCAGGATCAGTTTCAGCAAGCTTTTCAGGCTTTGTCTGCACAAGCTCTTTCCAAGAACAATGAAGATTTTTTGAAGCTGGCAGAATCCCGGCTAACGAATGCTCAACAAAAGGCGGAAGGGGTGTTTGCAAAAACACATCAACACCTCTCTCAAGTTTTAACACCCTTGCAGGAAACGCTCACCAAGGTTCAAACCCACGTCGAGAGTGTGGAGAAAACCCGCCTCAGTGCTTATGCAGGCCTTCAGGCTCAGGTGAAAGAACTTGCCCAGGGACAGGTGGCCCTTCGGGAAGAAACAGCAAACCTCGTCAAGGCGCTTCGGGCACCAGTTGTCCGGGGACGGTGGGGCGAGATGCAGCTCCGTCGGGTGGTGGAGATGAGCGGTATGTCTCCTCACTGTGACTTTGTCGAGCAGACTTCTCTGAAGGGGGAAGATAGCTTGGCTCGCCCAGATATGATCATTCGCCTTCCTGGCGGCAAGCAAATTGTAGTGGATGCGAAGGTCCCATTGGAAGGTTATTTGGCTGCTTTAGAAGCCAAAGATGACCAGGTTCGTGAAAGCCGTTTACAAGACCATGCCCGCCAGGTCCGAGCCCACATTCAAAACCTGAGTAGCAAGGGCTATTGGCTTGAACTACAGAAGGTTGCCCATAGTCCAGAATTTGTAGTGCTTTTCCTGCCCGGGGAAACCTTTTTCACTGCAGCCTTAGAAAAAGCCCCCACCTTGATTGAAGAGGGCGTGCAAAAGAAGGTGATTGTGGCCACGCCTGCAACGTTGATTGCGCTTCTTCATGCGGTGGCCTACGGTTGGCGGCAAGAGCAATTGGCAGAGAACGCTCGGGAGATCGCTAGCCTCGGGCAAGATCTTTACAAGCGGTTTGGAGATTTCTCAAACCACCTTTCCAAAGTGGGAAGTGATCTCACTTCAGCGACAAACAGCTATAACAAGGCTGTGGGGAGTTTTGAGCGTCGTATTCTTCCTGGGGCTCGGAAGTTTAAAGAGCTTGGGGATTATGCAACCAAAGCAGAGACCAAAACGCCTCAAGCCATTGAGGCTAGTCCGCGAGAAATGATCCCGGACGAGATTGCATCTTAGGAAGTCATTGGGAGGAGCCTTTTTCCTTCCTCATCATTCCGGGCCCCGACCCGGAATCCACCTCCCTCACCAATTAGCATTTTTTGACAATGAATTGAAATCCTGAGACACTTCCCGTGAAGTCACGGGAGGAAAAGTGATGACAACATCTTACGGCAAAACCTATGACTCCATTGAGTCCATTGATATGGGAGATCTTCCCGGTATTGATGCCCAAAGTCAGCTGCGGTACATGCGCAGCTTACAAGTGGAAGCGATCCGCCAGAAAAATCTTAAACTCCTTGTCCGCATTCAATCTATGATCATGCGGGCGATGCGGGATTATGGTTTATTCCCGAAACCTAAGAAGAAAGCTGAGAAACAAAAAGCTGAGGCTTCTGCGCCTGAGAAAAAACGCTCTCCTTCAGAGAAAGTTCAAGAGGCTGCTGAAGCTCTTTATCGGGCGATGGTTGAAAAAGGATTCCGTCGGGATTGGCAGAAAGCCTTAACCAAGAAACTAGAGAAGCATTTTGGTCAGAAGTTTGATCGCCAGAATCCCCCAACGCCTGGTAAGAATGCTGAGCCTGATCCAGCTGAGTGGGACGGCGACGCAGTGCCCCAGGCTGCCTAGCTGACAGCTTCTTC
>JAUHZC010000008.1 GCA_030425805.1 Alphaproteobacteria bacterium
CAGTGGTGAGGGTATAGGCTGTATCCTCTGCAACGGTAAAGGTATCATCTCCCGCCTCAGGACCCACATTGGCAACACTTACATTAACGGTCGTAGACGCTGAAGCCCCACTAGTATCGGTCGCTGTAATCTGAACATCATAATCTCCCACCTCAGCAGTACCCGACAGAGTCCCTGTGTCTGCATTAAAGGTGAGCCACTCAGGCAAGGGATCCCCATTGGCAAGGGTAGCAGTGTAGGTCAGCGTATCTCCTGTATCCACATCACTGAAAGCGTTCTCTGGAATGGTGATATTAACACTCTCTCCTTCATCAGCGGTGATGTCATTGAAAGCTGTGTCATCAACAGTCGGGGCATCATTGATGGCTGTCACATTCATATTCACCGTGGCCGTGGAGCTGGCCCCATTGGCATCGGTGATTGTATAGGTAAAGCTGTCTTCCCCATTAAAGTTGGCAGGCGGGGTATAAGTGACTTGGCCTGTTTCAGAGTCGAAGGCAATACTACCTCCAGCCTCAGACGCCTCTGCCACACCTGTCACAGAAATGGATCCAGGATCCACATCATTGGAAAGGAGATCCTCAGTAGTGAGGGTATAGGCTGTGTCCTCTGTAACTGTAAAGGCATCATCTCCCGCCTCAGGACCCACATTGGCAACACTTACATTAACGGTCGTAGACGCTGAAGCCCCACTAGTATCGGTGGCTGTGATTTGAACATCATAATCTCCCACCTCAGCAGTACCCGACAGGGTCCCTGTGTCTGCATTAAAGGTGAGCCAGTCTGGCAATGGATCCCCATTGGCAAGGGTAGCAGTGTAGGTCAGCGTATCTCCTGTATCCACATCACTGAAAGCGTTCTCTGGAATGGTGATATTAACACTCTCTCCTTCATCAGCGGTGATGTCACTAAAGGCAGCATCATCAACAGTTGGGGCGTCATTGACCGCAGCAACTGTCGTATAAACTGTTGCTGTAGACTCTTGACCTGCTGTGTCCGTAATTGTGTAGGTAAAAGAGTCTGATCCACTGAAATTTTCGGGAGGTGTGTAGGTGATTGCCCCAGATGCCTCATCGAATACAACAGTTCCTCCAGCCTCAGAAGCCCCTGAAACGCCTGTAATGGTAAGCGCATCATTATCAAGGTCATTTGAGAGGAGGTTTTGTGCAGGTATTGTATAGGTATTATCTTCACTAAGAGAGATCGTATCATCTATTGCTGCAGGGGGATCATTTATCTCCACAACATCATCACTTGTTGTATCATCAGTGCTGATAATCTCAGTTACAACTGTATCTGTCCCTTCTGTAGTGTCTGGTGTAGTTTCTGGCGCCTCAGGAAGAACAAAGATATTTACGCTTGCTTCAACTGGGGTTTCCTCAACATCCCCATCAATAGTCTGTGGCGGCTCTTCTTCATCTGCTTCATCAATAGGTTCTTCTGCGACAGTGACCGTTACAGTTTGAGCCCCCTGGCTATCCTCGCCGGGAACAAAAACAACATTATCGTCTACAACAGAGACATTTGCAGAAGAATCTGTTGAAGACACGCTTCGGACAAGTTCAGGAGTCAAACTGGATTGAAAATCCACAAGAGGGATAATGATCGCATTCGAGGGAATGAGGGCACCCTGAGTAAAGGCGTTCACATCAATATTTTGAGGCTGAGGCGTAGCCTGGATTTGCCCGGCATCCGTTAACTGAAGTGTAAAAAGGGAGAGCTCTGGGCTTTCAGCACTCGTTGTATTTGTATCGGTTACACTCTGCGCATCTCCTGAGTGAGTTTTACTTACATTAGCTGTAGAGGATATAGCGTTACTAATCTCACCCCACACAGTGTTACCACTGACAATTTTCATGTTTCCAAATTTAAGCTGAACGCTTGCTGGAGATTCGGCAGCTAGTCCAAAATCTTTCAGTGTGGCAACTTTGTCACCCCCTGTAAGAATGTTCAGGTTATTTCCATCAACTTGGAAGAGGGTTTGTGACAGGTTAACACTCCCTAAATCCACAGAATCTCCTGGATTTACGGTGAGGTTTTCACTCCCTGATGTGATCTTAATGCTTGCCATTTTGCCGCCCTGACCCTACTATACCAGTATAACATAATTTATGGAAAACTTCACCCGGGGAATGGCTAAAAGTTTAAGAATTGCCTCTAAAGATGAATTCGTGAACACATTGCTAGCCCTTTGTGACCTGAGCAGGCGACCTGCTTCTGAAAAAATCCTTCTCGCCTCCCTTCCTTCTGAAACGTACACCCTGAACACGATGATCCGTGCCTGCAAAAATGCAGGGATTAATGCAACTCTTGCAAAAAGAAGGCTTGATGGCATATCTGAAAACCTTCTCCCTGTTGTTCTTTTTCTAAATGATGGCACCCTTGCAATCATGAACCAAAAAGAGGACGAACTCTTTTTCTTCTCCCCAAACAACCCCGAGCTTTCAGAAAAAGAGATTATCCAGAAATATACTGGATATGTCCTTCTAAATGTGGTGAGCGCAGAAGAGGGTCGTCTTGATTGGTATGACAGCCTATTCATAGGTCTCAAGAAAAATTGGCTTCAAACTGGTATTGCCTCTTTTTTGGTAAACTGCTTTGTCATCGTGATCCCGCTCTACATTATGAACGTTTACGATCGAGTAGTTCCTAATAAATCGACAGACACCCTATGGGTCCTTACAACGGGCGTAATGATTGTTATTATCTTTGAACTCATTATACGGACTTTACGGGCATATTTCATCGACTTAACAAGCAAAAGTACGGATATTATTGTTCAAAACAAAATCTTCTATCAACTTCAAAATTCTGTCCTGGGTAGTATTCGGATCCCTGCCTACCGCCTTGCAAGTGAACTAAGAGAACTTGAAAGCTTAAGAGACTTCTTCACCAATCTCTCCATCGCAGCCATCATTGATTTTCCCTTCATGATACTATTCTTAGCTGTCATCTATTACTTAGGGGGGAGCTTGGTCCTTATCCCCATAGTAGGGGTTTTTCTTATTATGGGAGTGAATATCTCATTGCAAGGAGCCTCTGCAAAACTTGTGCAAAAAGGCGTTACAAACAATACAGACCGGCACCAGCATCTTATTGAGACGCTCCGAAACTTAATGACCATAAAAATTATGGGCGCTGAGGGTTTTCAACAGAGGAAATGGGAGCATCTGGTTGGAGCCTCTGCTTATATTAGTCGGCAAGCACGCTTGATTCTTGCTTTTGCAAGTAATTTCACAAACTTTGTTCAGCATCTTGCTCTAATTTCCGTGGTCTTTTTTGGGGCGCAACTTGTCATGGAAGGCAAAGTTTCAGTTGGTGGTTTAATTGCAACCACAATTCTTACAAGCCGGGCCCTTGGCCCTATCTCAACATTGGGGAGTATGGTTGTACGCTTTTCACAGGCAAAGCAGGCTCTAAGCGCCATCCGAAATATTTTCGCCACAGCAAATGAGCGTTCAGATCAAAAAAACTACATTCACTTAAAAAAGGTCCAGGGCGACCTTGAGTTCCGGAGAGTTTCTTTTGTTGACCCAGAAAACCTTGCTCCTGTCTTCGACAACTTAAACTTAAAAATCAAGCCTGGCGAACGCGTTGCAATCGTTGGGAAAAACAGATCCGGTAAATCTTCGCTTACAAAGCTTGCAGCCAAGCTTGCAAAGCCAACAGCAGGAGCTATTCTCTTGGATGGTATTGATATTCAAAATGTTGATCACCATGAATTAAGGGAACAAGTTCTATTGTGTCCTCAAAGCGTTGAAATCTTCAAAACAACACTCAAAGAAAACTTACTCATAGCCAATCCTGCAGCTACTGATGAGCAGATTTTAGATGCTTGCCGACGTGCAAACCTGATGGATATTGTCAATAGTGGGCAAGAAGGAATTGATCTTGATTTTGCAAAGCATCCTGCGCTGCTCACAAGTGAAATTATGAATAAGGTGGGAATTGCTCGTGTCTTTCTTAAGAGCCCCAAAGTCTTGATTATGGATGAACCTGCAGGTTCAATTGACCCTTATCAAATCAAGTCTGTCATCAAAGACTCCATTAAACGATACGTTGACGAAAAAGGGTGCTCCCTGATTCTTATAACGCACCATAATTCTATGCTTGAGCTTGTAAATCGGGTTGTTGTTTTGGAAAGTGGTAAAATTGTGCGAGACACTCCACGAGGAAAATTCTAGCTTTAACACGTGACCCTATGAAAAAAAGTGACAGAAATTTATTTGATCGGTTTTTGAGTGTTATCTCCCCTTTTCGTGGTGGAGAGGACGACTTTTACCAAGACCAATCTGAGATAACCCTCGGCTCTACAAACCCAAGCGCAAACTTTATTCTATTATGTATTGTCCTCTTTTTTATCATAATGGGCTACTGGATTGCGACGTCAGAAATTGATGAGGTTGCCCGTGGAGAGGCAACTGTTGTTGCCGCAAGTGGCACCAAGGAGATTGAGACGCTTGAAGGAAGCGTTGTTAAGAAGATTTATGTCAAAGAAGGTGATGAAGTCAAACCTGGAGATATTCTTGTTCAGCTTGATGACACAAAATATCGCGCTTCATACGGTGAAAAAACCGTTGAAAAATCTATGCTTGAAGCAACAATCCAGCGTCTAGAGGCAGAACTCCAAGGCAAACAACTTGATTACAGCAAAGAATTTAGAGGCGCAAACCCCCTTGTTGTAAAACATCAAGAAGCTCTCTACAACTCAAGGATAAAAAACCTTACGCTTGAAACAGATATGGTCAAAGACCGTATTATTGAAAAAGAAAAAGAGATTGATAGCTTAAAGTCTGCTCTGAACTTTAAAAAGAAAAACCTCAGAATCATAGCAGATCGTGTTGATCAAATTATGCCAATGGTTAAAAAAGGACATTATCCAAAAGTTAAGCTCCTTAAGATCCAAATGAGCTTAAACGATGAAAAGGCAAAAGTCTCTGAGGTTGAGGGTAAAATTTCTGAGAACGAAACAGCACTTGGCCGCATGAAAAAGAAGCTTGAAGATGTTGCAAATGACTTCAAACAGGAGATTCATGAAGAAATTAGCACAGCACAAGCTCGCCTGGAAGAACTAGGCTATATCACCAAATACCCTAAAGATCTTTTGGAGCAAATGACTTTGAGAAGCCCCATCAAAGGAATTGTAAAAAACATGACCATTGATGCACCTGGTCAAATTGTTCGCTCCGGAGAGCTTGTCATGGAAATTGTACCTTCTGAAGATTTCTTAGTTATTGAAGCTAAGCTCCTACCAAAGGATATTGGGTTTATTAAGGTTGGACAAAGAGCAAATGTGAAAATTTCAGCATATGACTACCTCACTTTTGGTATGCTTGAGGGTGTCGTAACTCATATTAGCGCAGAAGCTTTCAAGGGAGATTTTAGAGAACCAGACTATTTTAAAGTTAAAGTTAGAACAGCTCGGAACTTCATTGGTGAAAACCCTAAAAATAAAATCACCCCTGGCATGACAGGATCAGTTGATATTATTACCTATAAGAAGAGCATTCTTGATTATCTCCTTAAGCCCCTCTACCGGGCAAAAGAAGGAGCTTTGAGAGAACGTTAAATGCTCCTCCCCCTTGAAGCTTTGATCAATCCGCGTTAGGGTGATGGGAATAACAGCGAGGTATTCATGCGTATTTTTCTCAGCACCCTTTGCATCCTTTTCCTCAGTGGTTGCGCACACCACAATATCATGAAACTTGAAGACACCAAGCGGAGAGGATATGCCTATTCCCGTGCCCTTGCAAATGAATACGAAAATCTTGCAAAGAGTGAAAAATCTGAATATGGAGATGAGATTGACGCCTCTCACTTTGCGGTGAAAGGGATCCAAGCAGCATCTGGTTTAGAAGTTTTACCAGAGGATCCTGAGAATTGGGAAAACATTTACAATACACAAGATATGACTGAATTAATGAAGGCCCGGGAACGTCTCATTTTTGCACTCTATAAATCGGGAACTATTATTGATCCAATGAATGCAGCTAAGGCTGTTACACTATATGATTGCTGGGTTGAAGAGGTTTCTGAAGGCACAACGGAATATACAGGTCACAAGTGGCAGGATCCCCAAATTTATAAATGCAAACACGGTTTCTATAAAACACTTCGCTTACTTGAGGGTAATGTCCGTGCCAAAGCACCAACTTTTATGCTCTGGTTTGATTTACACAAATCCCAGATTGACAGGAAAGGCCATGAAGAAATTGATCAAGTTACGAAGGTTCTTAAGCATTTGAGAAATCACAAAATTTTAATCCATTGCTCTGGTGATCGTACGGGAGGACGCGCCTATAACCTCAAGCTTTCCCAACGACGGGCCATGGCTGTTAAAGGTGAGCTTATCAAGTCTGGTGTACCCGTAACACGAATTGAGGCTGCGGTAGGCCTTGGGGAAAAGGGTAAAAAAATGATCGATCCTTTCCACAGGCGGTGTGATATTCACTTGCGCTAGATAGGATTTTATTAAGAGAAGAACTGCTCTATCTTTTCAGCATAAAGCCTTGCTTTATCTGCTGTCATGATTTCATCGATGATATAACTTCCTGTCGGAGTGTATTTTTTGAACCATGTATGCTGGCGTTTAACATATTGCCGAGTTGCAATCGTTGCAGACTCTATTGCGATGGGCAAATCCATCTCCCCTTGCAAATAAGCTGCAAGCTCTTTCACACCGATTGCCCGAAAAACTGTACTATCTGTCTTCAAACCATATTGTAACAGCATTTTAACTTCTTCAAGTGCGCCCTCATCAATCATTCCTTGAAGGCGTTTTTTTAAGAAAGGTTCAAGTAATGCCTTTGGAGGCAACACAACTGTCCAGTGGTTTTCAAGCTGAGAAACAGCATCTAAGTCATGGTGTTGTTGCCAATAAAGAAGAGACCGGCCTGTGCCTTTAATCACCTCATAAGCCCGTAAAATCCGCTGTGAATCATTTGGGTTTAGTTTTTCTGCTATCTCAGGATCTTCTTCCTGGAGCTTTGAGTAGAGGACAGATACTCCCTCTTTTTCATAAAGCTGGCGAGCGTCTTCACGTACTTCAGGAGAAATTTTGGGAACAGATGCAACACCTTCATCCAAAGCCCGCAAGTACATTCCAGTCCCCCCAACGATGATAGGCACCCGACCTTCCTTATGAACGTCTTGGATTGTACGGGTAGCGTTGTAGAGCCACTTTGCTAAATTCCCCTGTTCCCTTGCTGGCAAAACACCATACATCTTATGAGGTATGCTGGATTTATCTGCAGCGCTGGGCTGAGCTGTGAGTAGTGGGATATCCTTGTAAAGCTGGAGCGAGTCTCCACAAATGATCGTTCCTTTGACACGATGCGCTAAAGCCATTGCCAGGGCCGATTTTCCACTACATGTGGCGCCACCTATAATGTAGGTCTTAACTTTATTATTCATGGTCTTGCTGCTTCGGGTAAAAATCCCCCAACCTGGGCATCCCACAAAGTTTTGTAGAGCCCTTGTTGCAAAACCAATTCTTTATGGGATCCATCTTGTACAATTTTCCCCTGATCAAAAACGAGAATTCGATCCATATAGAGGAGAGTTGAGAGACGGTGGGCAATGACGAGAGAGGTTTTCCCAGCCATCAACTTGAGGAGACTTTCCTGAAGTTGCTGTTCTGTTGCAGAATCAAGTTGTGACGTAGCCTCATCTAAAATCAGGATCGGCGCATTCTTAACAAAAGCCCGTGCAATAGCAATGCGTTGACGTTGGCCGCCGGAGAGCTTTACGCCACGCTCCCCTACAGTGGAATCATATCCCTGTGGCAAAGCCGTAATAAACTCATGAGCATGCGCAGCCTTTGCAGCCTCGATAACAGTTTCCCTTGTTGCGCCTTGTGAGGCACCATAAGCAATATTTTCAAACAAAGTTCGATGAAACAGGGAAGGATCCTGAGGAATCATTCCCATTTGCGCCCGGAGAGAGTCCTGCGTTACGTCCCGAATATCTTGATCATCTACAAGGATTCTTCCTTTATTAACCTCAAAAAGCCGAAGTAAAAGGTTTACAAAAGAGGACTTCCCTGCCCCTGAATACCCAACTAATCCAACACGTTGACCCGGCTTGATATCTACAGAAGTTCCCTTAAACAGAGGGGAGGCTCCTTTATATTTGAATTCAACATTTTCAAAACTGATAGCTCCTTTTGTTACCTGGAGGGAGGGAGCTTGTGGTCGATCTTCAATCTCAATAGCCGTTTCCGCAAAGGAAAGCCCTTGCTCAATGGTTCCCACATAATTTGAAAGTTTGTAGATATCCTCAGAAACATTCCACAGCATTTTGACAATGGCAATGTTGATGGTCAAAATCATCGCAAAATCACCGGCTGTGATACTCCCTGCCCCAAAACCTGTCACCAACCAGTACATGCAAACACCTTGATAAATGACGAATGAGAGCCCCTGGTATACAAAAACCATCATCAAGGCCCAATCCCGTTTGATTGATGCAGTTCCATAGGCATCAAGTTTTCGATTCAGAGCAGAGCGCTCAACAGGGCCCCGGCTAAACAGTTTGATGGAGAGCAAATTGCCCAATACATCAACCATATGCCCGACAAGCTCTGATCGTTTTTCTGAAGCTGTGCGCATCAAGGGATTCAGCATACGCTGGCAAAGAATCTGCCCTCCCACAATATAGACCAAAGCCCAAACCGCTAAGAATATGGCAAATTTAGACGCCACTGTACTGAGGACAAAAATTGAAAGCATAAGCGAAATAAAATGTGTAAAAAAGTGCATCAGTAAGAGTGCCAACATATCTGAAACACCGCTCATCACATCTTTGATCTTTGTGCCTAAGCTTCCTGCAAATTGATCTTGGATACTGCTTAAGGAATGATGCATGCACCGATCCATCAAGACCTGCCCTATGTGTTTTTGCATCCCTACATTCATGTACATCCAAATCCAGTTATATACCCGCCATGCTAGAACTACGATAAGAGATAAACTTAAGTATCCAATTGCCGGCCAAACAAGCCGTTGAACAGAACCAGCAAGATCATCAGGATCTGCTGCATTCACCATAATTTTCAAGAGATAAGGATTAATGGCCTGATCAAGGGCCCAAATCAAACCTATGAAGGCGATCCCCCCAATATGGGGCCAGAAGCCTTTGGCTACCTCAAAGGTAAACCGAAATGCGGGACTAAGTTTCATCGGAACATACAAAAAGTTGGAGCAGTATTTTTTTATCGCATACCCTTTGCTCAATAGCAAGGGGACTAGGAGGTAGGTACTTCCACCGAGAATGTAGAAAGAAGCGTTCCCGAAAGTTCATAAACAGAAAATCGAAAGGTGCAGCCATCAAATTCATAAGCTACCAATCTATCACCAGATTTTCGCTCTTGCCATAAGTCTGGGCATTCACGATAAGTTGCAATAGATACAAGAACATCTACACTCCTTGCCTTATAACCAAAAACCCGAGCATCATTTAGGGTGACAGCGGGAATCTCTACAAGGGCTTTCTGAATTTTATCAAGAAGGGTGTAAAACTCATACCCTTTCATAAACTCAGTTTCACTTAAGGTATGAGGACGTGCTTCCCCTGCGGTCTCAGCAATAGCATTTTCCATCACCTTTTCAGCAAAATCTGGGTAGAGGCATCCATCGGAAGAATAAACCCGCAAATGAGAAAGCTGATAAGCTTGCTGGGCTTGCCGATCTAATGAGAGAGTTCCCCATGTTTGAGGTTCCCCTGTTGTAAGATCTCTACTTGGAAACCATCCTTTATTTGTTTTGTGCCAGCTTGCATAGATAGTAAGTACATCTGAACGAGGCACCTCGACTTTATCCTCTGCGGGAGCAGGCTCTGGTGTCTTGTCACTGGGCTCACTAGTCTCAGCGGGTGTTCGAATACGTAAACCTTCTGAAGAGTCTTTAGCTGCCGCACTCCATAAAACCACGGGAGAGACACAAGTAAAAAATAGAAAAACAAAAAGTTTTGAAGTCCCCGACATATCTTGAGCATTTTAAATTCTGCTCTTTTAATTATGGACTTCAGTTCAGGAAAGTCCACAGACTAATTTTACATAATTAATCAATTTGGCCTGGTATTTTTTCCAGTCTCCTGTCACGTAGATATGATGAGCTTCAAGAAAGGCTTTTACGCTCTCATTGTTAGCCTCAACATCAAGGAGTTGAAGCAAATCTTCCTCTGCCAGTAATGTCTCATCTGCTAAGCCTTCTTCATAGGCAGCTCTTGACACAACACAAAAGGCTCCTTTTGCATCTCCACAACTCCTTGCAATCCGGCGAACTTCGTGGCTATCTGCCCCGGTCGGAACATGAAACTTTGCTCCTGTGAGACTGAAGTATCCCTCTGGCATCTCTGGAACATTATCGGCTGAAGCACTCCACGCATTTCCAGAGAATAATACTAAACCCACACATACAGCAAAAACAGCCCTTATCACAATCCAATCTCCTTCATCAAGGTTTCCACATCCTCAACCATTTTGGCAGGACCGCGCACTGGGGGAGGGGTAACTTTCTGTACCTCAAAAGCTGGTGTTAAATCAACGTCTTTGAAATCAGATAGCAGCTTGTGCTCCAGCGGTTTTTGGCGAGCTTTCATAATATTTGGCAGGCTTGCAAAACGGGGAGTATTCAGGCGTAGGTCTGTCGTTACCACCGCAGGGAGGGATAAGGAAACCTCTTCTAATCCCCCATCCACCTCACGGGTAACGTGAAGTTTGTCTTTAGCTTTTAGATCAATCTTAGAAGCAAAAGTTGCTTGTGGCCACTCCAGAAATCCTGCCAACATCTGGCCTGTCTGGTTTGCATCATCATCAATAGCTTGCTTGCCCATAATCACCAAATCAGCTTTCTTCTCTTGAACTTCTGCTTTCAAAATTTTTGCAACTTGGCGTGGAGAGAGACGTTGCCCTTCTGTTTCAATGAGCTGTGCTGTATCTGCACCCAAGGCTAATCCGTGACGGAGCCCCTCCTCATTTGACTTTGGCCCAATTGTGAGGATATGTACAGACGATGCATGCTCCGCTTCACGAAGCTGAATAGCGGCTTCGAGAGCAATTTCATCAAAGGGATTCACAGCCATTTTGACACCCTCTGTCTCCACACCTTTTCCATCGGAGCGGACGCGCACTCGCACTTGGTAATCGATTGTGACCTTGATCGGTACTAATATCTGTTTAAGGGCCACAATAAGCCTCCTGTTTTTAACAGGTTAGCCTGTGAAATAAAAAAAAGCTAGAGGGAGAAGCTTACGAAAATTCTGGTGGAGGGTTTTGTATTAGTCTCTCCAACAGGCATGCCTGCTCCGCACAACTGAGGCCATGGAGTTTTTCTGTAAACCGGGAAGCACCGAGGGAAAGAACAAGCTCATATGGATCTTCTCCTTCTCTTGGGGTGTCATGGCAAGCATTCATAAAAGCTGTTCTATCAAAAGGGTTTTGTTTAAGTTCCTCATAAACGTTCCTCAGTTCTTCTTGTGTGACAGCTAGTGGTAAGGCAACACCGCAATTCCTCTCAACCCCCCTCTTGTATGCCTCTAATTTACGCTGCTCTGGAAGACGCCCTTCACAGCTTGTGTACGCTATTGTTGCTGCAGCAAATACTGGGGCAGCACGCAGAGCCTGTCTAACAACAGCCGCCTCTGCGCTTCCCATCAAAAACAGTAAGACAAAAGATAAAATTTTAAATAACCTCATATTCAACCCAAGTATATTTTATTTTTATAAAAATACACTTCCTCAATTTCAATAAAAATTTTACTCCATTAATCCCTACAAGCTGTAGCGTTGAAATAAAGTCTAAAATCAGGCATAGTAAGGAAAATTTTGTGACACCGATGTCATTTATTGAAGCCAGTTCTTTATTTCGTCTTACTCTCACCACAGCCCTCACTGGGCTCTTGTGGCTTGCTGTGTGGTGGGCTTTATGACCTCTCATAGATCGGCCACACCTGAAATTTGTTTCAAAGATATGTCTGTGTCATATGGACAGCAACCCATCTTGAACCGTGTTTCAGGCTGCTTTAAACCCGGAACTTTTACGGCAATTGTTGGTCCAAATGGCGGGGGGAAAAGCACCCTCCTCAAAACAATCATGGGCATGATTCCTATTCTGGAAGGACAACTTATTCCTGGCGTTTCAGAAGCTCGAAAGCATTGTGCCTATCTTCCCCAGGTTTCAAATATTGATCGCCAGTTCCCTCTCACAGTCAGTGATGTTGTCAGTCTTGGCCTGTGTCCAGAACGGGGGCTTTTCCGCAGCCTGGGCGCAAAATCCTCTGAGCAAGTTCAAGAAGCCCTCAACTCTGTAGGCATGTATGATTATCGGGAAACGCTTCTCTCCCAGCTTTCAGGAGGGCAAGTACAACGGGTTCTTTTTGCTCGGCTAAGCCTACAAAAGGCTTCTGTAATCCTCTTAGACGAACCATTTTCTGCGATTGATCGCCATACAACAGAAGATCTCCTTGCTCTTGCAAAATCCTGGCATGAGGCTGGAAAAACAGTCATAGCTGTTCTCCACAACTATGACTTGGTAAAACAATTTTTCCCACAAACCATGATGATTGCTCGGGGTGTTGTTGCGTGGGATGATACAAACAAAGCTCTCACAGAAGAAAACCTGAACCGTGCACGGGAACTTTCAAATGCATGGGGCGGGCCTGAATTCCAAACAGCGAGGGCAATTTAGTGTACGAATTTCTCATAGCCCCTTTTGCTGATTTCATTTTTCTAAAGCGCGCTCTGGTGGCTTGTCTTGCCCTCTCTCTTGGCGCAGCACCCATTGGTATATTTGTTGTGCTCCGACGCATGAGCCTCATGGGAGATGCTATTTCTCACTCGGCCCTCCCTGGTGTTGCGGTTGGATATGCGATTTATGGCCTTTCTCTTCCCGCAATGTCAGCAGGAGGATTTGTTGCTGGGCTTCTTGTTGCCCTTGTTGCAGGGTGGGTTTCCCGTACAACTGTTTTAAAAGAGGATGCTTCTCTCGTTGGATTTTACCTCATTGCTCTGGCTGTGGGTGTGATTGTTGTTACAGCGAAAGGCAATAAAATCGACCTGATGCATATTCTCCTCGGCTCTGTTCTGGCTGTAGATCAGGACTCCTTACTCCTCGTTGCCTCTGTTGCAAGTCTGACCCTTGCAGCTTTGAGTATTGTCTACCGTCCCCTTGTCATGGAATGTTTTGACCCCAGCTTCCTGCGCTCTATTGGTGGGAAAGGTGGATTTTATCACAGCCTCTTTATTGTTCTCGTTGTTTCAAATATGGTAGCAGCTCTCCATGCCATGGGGACTTTGATGGCTCTAGGGATTATGATGTTGCCAGCCATCACAGCACGTCTTTGGTCTCAGCGGGTGTGGACCCTCTGCCTTGCTGCGATGATGACAGCAGCCGTTGGATCCTATATGGGCCTTCTCGTGTCCTACCACCTATCCTGGCCTTCAGGACCCTCTATTGTGACACTCCTTGGAGTCCTCTACATCATATCTCTTCTAGTTGCACCTTATGGTCGCCTTCGAACTGTTGCAAGCCGTGAGAATTATTCATGATTTACCGCTTAAGCTTCCTTCTTTTCTTCCTATTAACTGCTTGGGCACCTGCCCATAGCAAAGAGAGCCAAAAACCCCTGAAGATTGTAGCTTCCTTCAGCATCTTAGGTAATATCGTTAAAACTGTGGGAGGAAAAGAAATTGAGGTTTTTTATATCGTCCAAGAAAATGAAGACCCTCATATCTTTCGCCCCACACCAGAAACAAGCCTGCTTTTAGCCAAAGCTGATGGCGTTTTTATCAATGGCCTTGGCCTTGAAGGGTGGTTCTCTCGCCTCATTACAGCCTCTGGTTACAAAGGCAATGTCTTTATCGCAGCCAAAGGTATCGAGGGTGAACGAGCTCCTTGTGACCATCCCTCAGCAACACCCATCCTAGATCCCCATGCATGGCACAGTTTAGTTCATGTCCAAACCTATGCACAAAATATTGCAGATGACCTTTCCCGCATCCGCCCTGAAAAAGCTTCTTATTTTGAAAAGAATGCGCAAGCCTTCATCGATGAAGTTCAAAAAATTTATGATTGGGCCCAGAAAGAAGTCTCTAAAATACCCAAATCTCAACGTAAAGTTGTCACGGGTCATGATGCTTTCTTCTACCTCGGTCGGGATCTTGGAATTGAATTTGTCTCACCCCAAGGTGTTACAACAGAAGCTGAGCCTTCTGCAAAAGATGTTGCCCGTGTGATTCAATTTGTGAAAAAGAATAATATTAAAACTGTTTTTGTTGAAAGCTTAACAAGCCAACGCTTGATCCGAGAGCTTGCTGATGAAGCTGGCGCCACTGTTGGAGCCGAACTTTATACTGATGCCCTCTCTAAAAAAGGGGGACCAGCTCCAACTTACCCGATTATGGCACGACATAATCTTACCCACATTTTCAGTGCGATGTCTGAATCTGCCCAGCTTGAAGCCTCTCTACAGCGGAGACGCTTCTTCTCATGAAGCCATGGGTTGCTCTTGCTGTTGGATGCCTTTGGGGGGCTTTTGCCATGGCAACCGAAATTCGAGGGCCGGTAAGATCTATTGAACAGACCCAATCCCTACTTCAAAAACGTGGTGCTAAACTCCAGGGGACATATTGTTTTCATGACACTGTTTATGGTGAACCCCCTCAGCCTTTAAATCAAAATTACTGGCGACTGCGCCACTACTCTCACACTCAGTGGAATCAAAAAGCTGCGAACGTCACCCACAAAAAAGCACCCCATCCGCGTAAAAAGCCACAAAAAACCCTACAAAAAGAATTTGATACTGTGGTTGAAGCCCAAGCAACCCTTCCCGATTCATTGCAAAAAGAGTTCTCTTATCAACGCAAAGGATGGGAATATCGTCTTGGAAAAATTCGTCTCTTTCTTGAAGACATTGCGAGCCTTCCCCCAACACTCGAAGTGGTCGCAGACCAGCCCTTAACAGAAGTGCAAGCTTTAATGAAATCGCTTGGTGTGATTAGCTTCTATGATGATCCAATTCCCATGATCATATGGAAAAGGCAAAAGGAAAAGGCCTAAGCTTTCTTCCCTTTCTCAAGCTTAGCATTATGATAAAGCACACACATCAGATGGCTCTGCCAAGAGAGATAAAAAATGTACACAGCCAAGGGAATAGCTAAAAGAACAAGAGCTCCAATATAGGTGACAAAGCCAGGCAGCAAAGACACGAAACGCCCTACCCCTAAGCCAGCAAGAGCAAACAACAACAGCACGGACACAACACCAGTAGCAATGAAGCATATGACTCTAAAGTAAGCCCAGACAACCTTCCAGCGGTGTCCTACACTTAAAGCCTCTGATTTTTGGAGAGGGTTTGCTTCTTTAGAGGTTGGAATAATCGCATATGCAAATAGGAAACGGATAAAATAAACCTTCAGACCTATAGCCAAAAACAAAAAAGCACTTGTTAACCAAGGGAAAAGGCCCACAGCTCCCGCAGGGTTCCAAACAAAGAAAATATCCGGAACATGCAACAGCAGTACATAAAGGCAAAGCTGCCTAAACTGTGGATCCCAAATCAATTTCTTAAATTGGTGCTTTGAAAATGCCTCTTTGAGGAAGAGATGCCGTGTCACAACATAGTCGCACAACCCTATAATTGGCAACGGAAGAACTGCCATAGAGAAGGCTCCCATGTTTTCTAACGCTCTTGAAAAGACAAAATCCAAATCTGAGATCCCCCCAAGAAAAGCTAGCATTAAAATTGTTGAAATAATGAATCCACCAAGACATACAGCTAAAGTTGGCAACACCATTACACGCAACAGTGGCACGTAACTATCCCAGGTAAGTTTAAATGCTACCCTGACAGGTGTATCAATATGACCTTTTAAAAGCATGGGGGCTCTTCCTTACACAATGGTTTGCTCTGAGTGTAATTTGGCTTTTCTTAAAAAAGGGTTAATTTGATCAGAACCTTGATTCTTCTGCAAATTCTGAGTACGTATAGAGGGTATTTTTAGGTGTACAAAATGACGACAGCGCTATGCTTTCAAGATATCCTCTTAAAACTCCAAGAATTCTGGGGGAAAGAAGGGTGTGCTCTCCTGCAACCTTTGGATATGGAAGTGGGTGCGGGAACCTATCATCCCGCCACAACACTTCGCTCTTTGGGGCCACAATCTTGGAAGACAGCCTACGTCCAGCCTAGCCGCCGCCCTACAGATGGGCGTTATGGGGAAAATCCAAATCGTCTTCAGCACTATTACCAATTTCAGGTGCTCTACAAGCCCAGCCCGAAGAATATCATTGATCTATATCTCCAAAGCCTCGAAGCCATTGGTATTGACACGAAGCGTCATGACATTCGTTTTGTGGAGGATGACTGGGAAAACCCAACACTCGGAGCTAAGGGGCTTGGGTGGGAAGTCTGGTGTGATGGAATGGAAGTCACTCAATTCACTTACTTCCAACAAGTTGGCGGAATCGCATGTGAGCGTGTTAGCGCAGAGATTACTTACGGTGTTGAACGCTTGGCCATGGTTGCTCAGAATAAAGATTCGTTCTTTGAGCTAAATTGGAATGGTAAAGAAGGAGAAGATAAAATTACCTACGGTGATGTTTATCTTCAAAATGAGCAGCAGGCCTCAGCTTATAACTTTGAGCATGCAGATGTTGAATTTTTACATACAGCCTTTGATGCTTACGAGCGCCAATGTCAGGCTGTTGTAGAAAAAGGGTTAAGCTTACCAGCTTATGAGCTTTGCATGAAAGCAAGTCACACCTTTAACCTCCTTGATGCTCGTGGTGTTATCAGCCCCACGGAGCGCCCAACCTATATCGGACGTGTTCGCAATCTCGCCCGTCAATGCTGTGAAACTTATCTTGAGTCTGTGAAGGAAGCCTAATATGACAGAAACAACTTCCCTCCTCATTGAAATTTTTTGTGAAGAACTCCCCGCCCGCATGCAGCGCGGAGGATTGAGCCAATTTAAACAATTTGTCTTAGAAGGCCTGCAAGCAGAAGGTCTGGATCCTGGAGTTGTACATGAAGGTGTTACTCCCCGCCGCCTTGCTCTTGGATTTGATACGATTCCAACACAAACAGAAGGTGGCCTTGAGGAACGTCGCGGACCACGTGTGGGCGCTCCTGAAGGAGCCGTTGCAGGATTTGCAAAAGGAGCCGGCGTTAATGCCTCTGAACTGATAAAGAAAGACACTCCTAAGGGTGAGTTTTGGGTTGCAGAAATTAGAAAAGAAGCAAAACCTCTCGAGCTTATTCTGAAATCTATTGTCCCTGAGGCTCTGGACAAAATCCACTGGCCTAAAGCAATGCGTTGGGCTGATGGAAAGGCCACTTGGGCACGTCCCATTCAAAAAATCACCGTCATTCTTGGGGGAGAACTCATAGAAATCCCCACAGATTATGTCCAGACCATAAATGCTAAAACTTTTGAAGGGCACCGTTTTATGGGTCAAGGAAGTTTCACAGCCACAACCTTCCATGATTATGAAACCAAGCTGAAAGAAAACTTTGTGATCCTTGATCCTGATACCCGGAAAGAGATGATCCGCACCCAAGCTCAAGACATTGCAAAAGCTCACCATCTCTCCCTTATCGAGGATGAAAATTTGTTAGAAGAGCTCACAGGTCTTGTAGAGTATCCTGTTTGCTACTTGGCCAATATTGATCATGAAATGATGAGCTTACCCCGAGAAGTCCTCATTACGACGCTCAAAGTTCATCAAAAGTATCTGTGCCTTGAGACAGCTGATGGAAAGCTTGCCCCTCACTTCATTATCATTAGCAATATGAAATCTAGTGATGGTGGAAAAACAATCATTCAAGGAAATGAGCGTGTGGCACGGGCCCGCCTTTCTGATGGAAGATTTGGGTATGACCATGACTGCTCTCGCTCAATGGATGATTTTCGGGAAGATCTTTCTGGTCTTATTTTCTACACAGGCCTTGGAACAATGGCGGGGAAAGCAGAGCGGCTTGAAAAGCTCTGCACAGAATTTGCCCCTCTCTTTCAAACCGACGCAGAGCAAGCTGCTCTTGCTGGACGTTATGCCAAAGCAGACCTGGTATCCGAAATGGTTGGAGAATTTCCAGAGCTCCAAGGCATCATGGGTCGCTATTACCTCCAAGACACGAATCCAGAAGTTGCCATTGCCGTAGGAGAGCATTACCGCCCAAGTGGGCCAAATGACGCTCTGCCAGAAACAACCCTTGGGCAAGTCCTCAGCCTTGCTGACCGACTAGATACACTTGTTGGTTTCTTTGGTGTGGGTCAAAAGCCGACGGGTTCAAAAGATCCTTATGCTCTTCGCAGGGCTTGTTTAGGTGTGATTCGTATTTTGCAAAACACCCACAATATGGCTATTGAAGATCTAATTGCAAAAGCTGTCTTTGTTTGGTCTGACGCAGGCATTTCTCTCCCAGAAAAATCCAATATTACCTCAGGCCTCGTATCTTTCTTCAAAGACCGCCTGTTGGTTTTCTGGAAAGAGGCCGGCTATCAGCATGACCATATTCAAAGCGTTCTGGATCGTCACCTTCCTCTAGATATTGCAGATGCCCATGCTTGCATTAAAGCACTCAAGCTCTTTCTTGGCACTGATCAAGGAGCGAGTTTGATCAGTGTTTATCGCCGTGCAGCTAATATTGTGAGCCAAGCAGAAGAAGAGGGGACAGCCCCCAAATCTGGTGGTTACGACCCTGCACAATTTGTCACTTCTGAAGAAAAAAGTGTTCATAAAGGCCTGACTGAATTCCGTACTCATGATTTCACAGGAAATTATGACGGCCTATTCAAAGCCCTTCTTGACCTTGAGGCTCCCCTCAAAGGATTCTTCGACAATGTTACTGTCCAAGACAAAGATACAACCCTGAGAGAAAACCGCCTGAAGCTTCTTACGAGCATTCGTTCAGAGTTTGAGGGAGTTTTATCTTTCCGGAAGATTGAAATAAAATGATATCAACGTTCTTAAAAGGTTTTTATCCTTTAGCATTAATGACACTTTCCTCAGCATATGCAGCACATCTTGGAGGAGGTCCATCTCATGCAGATTTAGGAGCAGAAGCTCCTACATCTGCCCCGGCACCAACGCCAACTGAAGCACTGCTAGAAGGGTGCAGCAGGCTAGAAGGCCCGTGGAGAAGCCGGGCACAACTTGATCGTGATCTTGGGATGGGAAAGCTAACAGATCTTGAATTCTGGCAGTTATGCTATGCACATGGCTACATTGGATCTCTAGATTTTCTCAAAACTTGTATGCGACTTGGCCTGCTTGAAAAATCAGACTACGAGAGCTATCGAAGAGCTCATCCACCTGCATTAGCAGTTCGCACGGAAGAGTCTTGAAATTTTCTCCCCGGCATTCACTCCAAGATTAAGAGAGTTTAGTGATATCAAGATACAGTTTATAACTATCTATGAAAATTTTTGAAAAACCCCTTTCTCCCGAAGATAAGCAAACCATTCATGCCATCTTTGAAAACCATGCATTTTGTAAAGTGAATGCACATGAAATGGGAAAGGAGCGTCTACTGGTTCTTGAAGAGGCCGAGACAGTACATGGATATTTGACTTTTCGTTCTTTTTGGGGTGTTTTGCATCTAAAGAATCTTGCTGTTCATGAAAGTCATCGAGGAAAAGGGATTGGGCATGCTTTGATGACATCCTTTATCACCTTGGCAAAGCAAGAAGGGTTTTCAAAAATCCAAGTTGAGACATTCAGCTTTCAAGCACCCGATTTCTACAAGAAGTTTGGGTTTGAGACTGACTTCATTAGGCAAGGATATTCTCATGGATTGTCTTTTCACTATATGACACTCACATTACCAAAATAAAGCTTAAGTCTAGTCTCAATCTACTTTTCAGCCAAATATCGCTCTGCTTCAAGAGCTGCCATACATCCGAACCCAGCAGCTGTCACAGCTTGGCGATAGGCCTTGTCGTGTACGTCCCCCGCTGCAAAAATTCCAGGAATATTTGTTTTCACAGAGCCAGGAGAAACCTTGATATATCCTTCTTCATCTAGATCTACGAGTCCTTTGAAAACCTTTGTGGCTGGGTCATGACCAATTGCTACAAATGCCCCCGTAACAGCCAGGTCCGTCACTTCCCCAGTTTTAATATTTTTAACTTTGAGTCCGGTGAGAGACTTTGGATCATCTTGCCCTACAAACTCCTCAATAGTATGGTCCCACAAAACTTCAATTTTTTCATGATTTAGTAGGCGTTCTTGCAACATTTTCTCTGCCCGTAATTCATTCCTACGATGAATCAATGTAACTTTTCTTGCAAAGTTTGTCAGATAAAGAGCTTCTTCTACCGCCGTATTTCCACCACCAATCACAGCAACCTCCTGATTCTTGTAAAAGAAACCATCACATGTCGCACAGCCTGAGACACCGTATCCCTGGAACTTATTTTCACTTTCAAGCCCCAGCCAACGCGCTTGTGCCCCAGTTGCCAAAACCAAAGTTTGGGCTTCATAAGTATTCCCTTGATCATCATAGGCTCTAAAGCCCTCACCCGTAGATTCTACTTTCTCAATCATGGTATTCAGGATTTTGGCTCCTACATTTTCTGCCTGGGCCCGCATTTGCTCCATCAACCAAGGTCCTTGGATTGTAGATTCGAACCCAGGAAAATTCTCCACATCTGTTGTAATCATGAGCTGCCCACCAGGCTGCATTCCAGCTGCTACGATGGGTTCCAGATTTGCACGAGCCGCATAGACTGCAGCTGTATATCCAGCAGGACCTGAGCCAATAATGAGAACCTTTGTTTGATGTGTTTCTGCCATGTGTTTCTAACCTTTTATGAAATTAATCCTTGAATCCAGTTCAATGCCTTTGTCCAAAAACTGGGAGATTGAAGCTCCCCCTTCTTTGCAACAAAATCTGCTATCATGTTCTGCACACTGGGATCTTGCCAATCGATAGACCCTCTGTGTTTTGCTTGAACACGCCCCTTAGCATCAACAAAGAGATAGCTTGGATAAACATCAATCTCTCCTGCTTCTCTTAGTTGAATGCTTCCATCCACATACGTAATTAAATTTAGGTACCCTTTTGTTAAACTGTCAGCTTCTTGACCTCGTAAATCTGGCCCTCTTGCCACAACGAAGGATAACTTTTCACCTTTCCACTGAGACACAAAAGCATCAAAGCCTTCAATATTCCGGTGACAGCTCGGGCACCAAGTAGCGCCGTAAAAAACAATTGTAGGATTTCCCTTCATGAGTATCTTTAAAGGGACATTCTCACTATCTTTTTGCAGAATGATTTCTCCCACAGGACGTAGGGAAAGTGTCTTTAAATTCGTAGCTTGTAGCCCCAATGGCAAAAAGCCTATATAAAACATGAATAAACTTAGGGCTTGTGATCGTAACCAAAACAACATTAACATACCATCAAAACTGTTATTTAAAAAATAACGCCCTTCACTGTAGTCAGAATTCGCTTCGGAGTCAAAAATTTATGAGACTTTTTCTTTGTTTTTTTATCCTTATAACACTGTCCCTTATTGGGGGATGCGGAAAGAAAGCAGCCCTTGATCCTGTGCCAGAAGCTGAATACCCACGACCATACCCTTACAAAGGATATAGTGAAAATTGGGAAGAATAATCCTTCTTTTTCCTTGATCTTCCGGGCAGAATCTGTATATTTCAAATCACCTGCGCACCCGTAGCTCAACTGGATAGAGCGTCTGACTACGGATCAGGAGGTTAGGAGTTCGAATCTTCTCGGGTGCGCCATTTCAAGCCTCAGTGCTTTTAGCTGAAAATTCTACTGTTCAGTTTCACTCTCTCCCTCTTCTCCTACACTACCTCCATCAGACTCATCATCATCCTCTTCTTCGTCATCTTCATCATTTTCATCTGTTTCGTCCTCAAAACCATCATCTTCTGAAATTTCATCACCCTCAGCACTCTCTTCTTCAGCTGCTTCTTCCTCCGCACCTCCATCATTAACCTGATCAACCCCTGTATCACCTTCAGAAGCACCATCATCAATTCCTTCATCCCCAACAGTATCTTCTCGCGTACCACCATCATCCGCAGTATCTAAATCGCTCTCTGTTTCAGAAATAGCAACGTCTCCAACATCAAAGTTGCTATCTACATTACCACCGTCTTCATCAACAAGCTGAACAGCTCCTTCATCCGAAATACCATCAATCGGAGCACCTGTTGAAATAATTTCAGCTGCATCAGATATATATGCATCACCTGGATTATCAGAGGTTAGTGCAGCACTCGTGTCTTCAGAATCTTGGAAGTTATCTTCCCCTTGATCAAAGCCCTCTTCAGCAAAACCTCCTACATCTTCATCAAAAGCTTCAACATCTTCAGCTTCATCAAAAGTTGAATCCTCTGCAGACTCTGTTACATCTGGAGCAGCTTCAATAAATGCTGAAATAACATTCTCTACAGTCTGTAAGCGCTCGTTTAGTGTGGCTTCCTGCTGGATCTCCAAAGATTTTTCATCTTCTACTCCCACAACTTCTTCCTCAACAAATTCTTCTTCATCCTCAACAGGGGCGATAATGGATGCAATCGGATTACTTGGAAGTATAAGAGAATAATTCCCTGCATCTGCACCTGTTAAACCGAAAACACTCGTCGAAAGGGTGTAGGTGCCTGGATCAGGACTAGGGAAGACAAGAGTTCCAGAACGGCTGACAAGATCTCCTGAAATAATACCAACCAACTCTCCTCCACTTATCGTGGCTGCTGTGGTGCCATCAAAGCTTTTATTAGCGACAGATAGAGGTGTTAAGCTTACGTCTAAGGCACTAATATCTGCCAAGGCAGTCGGGGACGTCAGGGTATAGTTCCCCGCATCACCTCCACTTAAGCCAAGGCTGCTCACCGTCACCGTCTTGCCCGTGCCAATATTCTTATTGTCAAAGGCCGCAGAGGCTGACCCCGTATCAAGGCTCACATCTTCAACGCC
>JAUHZC010000005.1 GCA_030425805.1 Alphaproteobacteria bacterium
GGGGCAATGTCTTTACCAACCTGTTCCCAGCCCAGGAAGAAGCTCACACCCCCAACAACCGAGACCAAGAACGACCGTCCCGACGGCCGTAATCCAAAAATTCCTGCATAGAGAGGCATAATAGCGATAGGTACCCAAAAATTTGCAAAGTAAATTCCTATATCAAGAAGATTTTTGAATGAAAGGGCGATGATGATAGCCGCAATACCAATCAAAAAAGTTGACATCTTTACAAGAAAAAGAAGCTTTTTTTCGGAAAGGAATCTTTTAGACAGGGGCTTAATGATATCGTTTGTGAGCACAACCCCTATAAAGTTCAATTCAGAGTCGGCTGTTGACATGATAATAGCAATGATAGCTGCAACAGATAACCCCTTGAGGGCAGGAGGGATCAGTGTGTTAATAACGTGAGGTACAGCCAAGTTTGGATTAAGATCAGGAGCATATGTGAATGCAACTAATCCAATGGCTGTGACAAGAGCATAGAAAGGTATTTGTAACAAAGCTGAAATCTTAATCGATTGCTTCATGTCATTCATGTTAGGAGCAATTAAGAGTTTTTGAATGGTTGTACCATCTAAAAGTGGAATGAATTCTAGAAGTGCCATTGCAATAAAATAGCTAATTACAGCTTTTTCTGTAGGCAGTGAGAAATGTGTTGCTTTAGTTTTTTCAAAGAGTCCTGAATATCCGCCTAAATCAATAATGCCTGCATTTGCAATGAGAGGGACCATCACAACCAGAAGGGCAAACTGAAAAACGTCTGTAAAAGTTACAGCCCTCACACCCCCATAGCTGGTATAAAGAACCATAATTGAAGTTCCTATGATGGCACCCAATTTGAAATCAATATTTAAAAAATAATGGAAAACAAAACCAATGGCAGCAACTTGTGTTCCAATCTGACCAATTGATCGGATCACAGCAAGAAAACCAATAATTGTTTGACCAGTTTTTCCATATATTTGACCTGCAATATCAGGTAAGGACATAACATTACTGAAATTACCAATACGAGGGACAACAACATATGCCGTAAATAAATTCACAAAAGGCCGGCCCATAAAGATGAAGAAGAAGGGCACACCATAGGTAAAGACTTTAGATGCCAGACCCATACTTGACCCCCCTCCAATCAGTGTGGCTGAGATTGTGGCAATGAGAACCGGCATTGTGAATTCTCGCTTACTCAATGCATACTCTTTTAGAGACTTAATCCCCCGACCAGTGAGAAAGCCAATTACCAAAGTGGCAATGAGATACGCCAAGACAATAAGAATATCTATGGTTTGCATAAAAACTCCCTGAAGTTTTAAAAATCTTTTTTTGTTACTTTAATCGATTTTTTTATAAAAAGCGAATTGTGCTAGGCGCATATTATCAAATAAGAAGGAGCCTAACTTGACATAAGCCTAAAAAATTGTTAGTGTACGAATAGAAATTCTGGAGATCAGGTATCTTTTTCCTGGAAAATAGAGCAAAAAAGGCTCTCAAAACCATAAGACATCGAATTTTTTCTCCCTTTGCACAGGGCATTGCTGCCCTCCTCATTTGGTCTACTGGGGCAACGGCTGTTTCTTGCATTGATTGCGTGCCAGCCTTTGAGCTTATCACAATTGGTTTTATGATCCCTCTCATTGTAGGGCTTGTGAGTCGCTTCTTTGGGGATGGAAAACCTACACTTTCCTTCAGAGATCAAGGTGTCATGTGCCTTGGGATGATCTTCCCTCAAATTCTGTATATCGTTGCTTTAAAATTTGCACCTCCAGCTGAGGTTGATATTCTCATTTATCTTTGGCCGATTCTAGCACTTGGCTTCTATGCTCTTATTCTGGGGCATAAGATTAAAACCCCTGCTATTGTGGGGGCGCTTCTTGGGATTTCGGCTTTAGGCGTCCTTTTCTTTGGTAAAGATGTTGTCGGAGGGTTATCTGCTGGGCATTTTGCAGCTATCGGATGTGCTTTTTCTTGGGCATTGTTCGCAACATTGAGCCAAAGTATGAAGCGGATGCGTCTCCAAGATTTACCTTTACCCTATACAATTGGGATCTGTGTTAGCTTGCCATTACATTTGAATTTTGAGACTTCTCAGTGGGTTACAGCTGGGGATATTATGCCGTTAGCTTATTTCGGATTTGCCCTGACATTTGGAGCTTATTTTCTGTGGACAAATGCATTGCGAGCTGGCCCTGAGAAGACTCTCACTGTGATGGCCTATGGGAAGCCTGTATGTTCTCTCTTGCTTCTTTGTACATTTGGGTTTGCTTCTATGTCTATCACGCTTGGTGTTTCTTGCTTACTGATTGTTCTTGCAGGGCTCACGATGAATCCTTTTTTCCGCTCCTTCATGGGTAAGTTAGTCCCATCCCCTCTCCGCACAGCATTTCAGAGTTAGATCTTCCGTCTTAAACATGCTAAATTATGTCCAGTCAGGTTGGACAATGATTCAGTTAAAAAATATTTCTGTAGCGCACCAAGGGCGGCCCATTCTAAAGAATGTCTCAGCACAATTCCCGAAAGGAACGCTTACAACAATAGTAGGCCCTAATGGTTCTGGTAAAACAACACTGGTTCAGGTTTTGCTGGGCCAAGTCTCTTTCCGGGGTGAGCGCCATCTCTCAGAGAAAATTCACTTTGGGTATGTGCCTCAAAAGGCACAGGTTAACCGTGAAATGCCTCTGACCGTTAAAGGTTTCTTAGAGGCATTTGGGGGAAAGATTGTCCATAACCCTCTTGAGCTTTTAAAAATTTTTGGATTGGAAAAACTGCAACATGCCTCTTTCCATGATTTGTCTGGTGGAGAAGTGCAGCGTGTCCTCTTTATCCGTGCCTTAATGGGGAATCCTGATGTGTTGGTCTTGGATGAGGTTATGGCCGGTCTTGACCTCCAAGGAGAAGAAGATTTAAACCAAATTCTTCAATTTTGGACAAAAACGCTTAAGCGGACAGGGATCCTTGTCTCACATGATTTGCACACGGTTCTAAAAACCTCAGATCATGTAATTTGCCTTCAGGAGCATATATGTTGTGAAGGCACACCTGAAACTTTGCAGGGAAATTCTTTTCTAGCAAAGGCTGGGGGGGCTGCCCCCTATAAGCATGAGCACAGGCATGAGCACCACCCTAAGGTTTGTTTCGATAGATTTGAAAACCAGTTTGGTGATCAAAAGAGGAAAAAAGCGCATGTCTAATTTTGCAATTAACGGTCTGTTTTTGCTCCTACCTCTAGGGCTACTGAGTATTGTTGGGAGTTTTCTAGGCAGCTTTGTCATTTGGCAACGGTTATCTTTTGTGGGAGAGGCTCTAGCTCATGGTGCCTTGTTTGGTGCTGCCCTTGGGCTTTACTTTAAAATTCCTGCGCAACCGCTCTATACGGGGATTTGTCTGTGCCTTTCTATCGGTTATGGCGTTTTTTCACTCCGTTCGCACCATAAGTTAAAAGCGTGGCAAAGTCAGTTCAACAGCCTAAGCCATGGGCTTTTAGGAGTGGGGCTTTTACTTCTGGGGGCTTTGCCACAAGGGCTTGCCCAGGGAGAAATGCTGCTTTTTGGGGATATTCTTGCTCTTGATCGAGGAGAAGGGGTCCAGCTTTCCATCATTTATATTGCTATGCTTCTCGTTCTTTTAGGGGGGTATCGATCATTCTTAAGTTTTTCTGTTTCTCCAGAGCTTTATGGCGTTGAGGGAGGGCGCAAGAGGCTGATAGCCATGATCCTTTTTGGTCTTTTGGGGCTCTTTGTGGGTATAAGTCTTCCTCTTGTGGGTGCTTTTTTATTGGTGGGGACACTCATCTTGCCTGCATCAACAGCAAACCTTTTAGCAAAAACACCCATTGGAATGGTGCTTCTTGCTGTTCTTTTAAGTCTTTTTGGCGTTCTATCCGGATTTTCCTTGAGTCTTTGGGAAGACCTTCCTCTCGGTCCTGCCATTATCTCTGCACACCTGTGCATATTCCTGATGGTGCTTGTTTTTCGTGAAGTGTACAACTCTCTGAGGCATTAGAGAGATTATTGGCTGGAGGACCTGGATTCGAACCAGGGCTACCCGGGTCAGAGCCGAGGGTTCTACCGCTAAACTATCCTCCAGCAGATTCTTCTTTTTACGAGAAATAGGTCCCTAAAGTCAATAAAAAGGGTCTAGCAGATGACTTTTTTCTTGAAATGGTTGGGCAATTCATGCCATAAAGCAAGAAAATTTGGTTCTAATCATGAAAAAAGATATTCATCCTGATTATCACGAAGTTGAAGTTGTTATGACCGACGGGTCAACCTTCAAGACACGTTCCACTTATGGTAAGGTGGGAGATCAAATCAAACTTGATCTTGATCCTCTAAACCATCCTGCTTGGACAGGCCGCCAGAGCCTCATCGAAAGCAGTGGACAGTTAGTAAAATTCAAAAACCGTTTCAAAAACTTTGGAATCAAGTAAATCAAGATTTACTTAGTTGTGCAGAAAAGCCCCACTTGCGGGGCTTTTTTTATGGGAGCGATTATACTAGGCCAGTAGTATCTGCAGTTGCTGCTACTGTACTTCTTCCTGTTGGGGCTTGTGCATACGTGACAGGAAGTTCCCCGGTATCTTCATCATCTTCCTCATCATCTCCGGCGTCGTCACCTTCACCTTCACCCTCAACTTCGGCAATTGCAGAGTGGATAGGAAGAGTTCTGAGCTCTGCTGAGGCTAAGGCACCAGCACTCCCGCTATCTGCTTCTCTTGACGTTCGTCCAACTTCGACGCTTCCATCCCATGGAAGAACAGCATCATCCTCAAGGAAATCTTCTTCTTCATCAGCAGCAGCTCGAAGGGCAGCCAATGCACGAGATACTTCAGTTGGATTTAGGGCTTGGTGCGGATAAGCATGAGGGTGAGGTGTATCTGCTAGATCTAAGGCATGTCCTCTGGACCGAGCCGCAACAGAAAGAACAGCTTCCCTGCCACGACTTGCTTCTCCTCCTGAGCTTGCGTCAAGTGCTCGGGCTGATGCAGGCGTTTCATCGGGTTCTGCTGCCAACAGTGCCCTGGGTGGGAGGGGTAGACGGTAGCTTGGGCTTGCATACAGGCAGGGAAGAGCAGAAGAAGCTGCACGATAGGTATCTGCGACGCCTCCACCCATTGCACGCCACATGGCCATCTCGGCAGCCCTATCTTGAAGAAGAATGCGTACAATTCCGTTTAAGGCTTCACTATTTGCGGCAGCTGTACGCCGCCCCATGGTGCGTAAAAGCCGCACATTCTCAGGTGTTACATTATCCATTTCTTTAACAGAATCGGGGCCTTCTAAAACTGTTTGCATACGATAGTACTGGCGGTGCCCATTAACGCGAGGAAGCATCATGGAAAGATGTTCATCAACGATCTTACTTGCTCCACCCATCATAATGTTAATCAATGCTGGGGCATAAGGCAGAATTCCTGCAGACTCCATTGTTGCAAAATTTAGAGGTCTCCAGTTGTTCCCTGTACCCAAGGAGACAACGACAAACCGTGTTGCTTCCGGATAGAGTTTTTTAGCTTCCACGACGGCACGCTCAGCTGGATTGTTCATTGCAACACCACCATCAATATATTGATGCAAGCCACCTGCCTCATCATGAATTGCAGCTGCTGGAAGGTACGTTGGTGCAGCAGATGTTGCTCGTGCAACACCGCGAATCCTAAAATCATGTGCAGGAGCAAGTTTAGCTCTTTCTGAATTGAAAATGACAGGCTCATCTAGCTCCATATCATAGGCTGTGACTAAGGTTGTTGTGAGAAGCTGGCTCATTTTAGTATCACCAAAAAGTTCAGTCAGAACTCTTTCAATTCCTTCTGCTCCATATTTAGATTTGCGATAGCTCCACAAAGACCAGAGACGCCTCAAGAGGCCAGGTGTTTGGAAAATCTCAGGACCTCTTGTTGAGAGGACGTCTAGCATATAATCAGGCGTGTAACGGGGACGCCCTCCTTCACCTGGTGCAGTAAGCCCAAGAGCCATCATGCCGCCAATGGATGTTCCAGCAACAATATCAAAAAGTTCCCCAACACTTTTAGTCTCTGTTGCAGGAACACCTCGCCTTCGCTGTTCAGCAATCAGGCGGTCATTAAGAATTTTGATGATCTCTGCTGGAATGATGCCACGAATGCCACCTCCATCAATAGAAAGAATTTTTACAACATTTTTTGGGGGACGTGCTGTTGGATCCGCTAGAGGCGCAGCACCGTTGGACACAGAAAATGTCCCAAAAATATAACAAGTGACTACCACCATAAAGATGAGAACATTTCTTGGTGTCTTGTGATTTCGAGACTTAAACATGACATTCACCTAGAATTTACAATTCTATGTTCAGTCAAATTAGATAACAAAAACGAAATAAATGTATAATAATTTAATAATAATAATTAAAGTTTATTGTTAATTTTTTAAATTTTATATTTATAGAAATACAGCTTTTTTGTTTTTCTGTAGTCGTTTCTGGATATTTTTGCAAATAAAAAATATTGTTAAATTTTTATAAATATATTTTATTTTACACTAAAGCTTTCTAGGAGAATCCCGTGAATCAGTCTTCGATCGATCTCTTACGTAAACGTTTATATTACCTCAGTTCACACCGGGGCACGAAAGAGGCTGATCTTATCTTTGGCGGGTATGCAGAGGTGGCTCTACCTAAAATGAACCCAAGTGATTTGGAAACATTCTACAAGTTTCTTTCCTTTCCTGATGCTCCCTTGATGGCCTGGGTGATGGGGTCTGAAAAGGCGCCAGCAGAATTTGAAAAGACGATAGTGCCTCAACTTCGCAAATTTACGGAAGATAAAAAAACAGTTTAAGCTTCTCCATCTTCTGAAGTTTCTATAGCAAGAAGATCTCCAGGAGTGCAGTCAAGGGCGGTGCACAGAGCCTCCAAGGTGCTAAAGCGAATTGCTTTAGCTTTTTCATTTTTAAGGATGGAAAGATTTGAAACTGTAATGTCCACTTGATCTGCAAGATCTTGCAGCTTGACTTTACGCTTGGCCATCATCACATCAAGGTTTACACGAATAGGCATATATTTTTTATACTATAAATTTATTTTCGTCGTTGAGCTTTTTTGCGAATTTCATTGCATGCCCTAAGCTCCAGCATAGAAGAGCCAGGGAGATGTCTTCAATGTGGGAGGAAGAGAAGACAAAAGCATATTCATAAAACCCTTTCTCCACTTGACGAAGATATAGGCTCAGGGCATCTGATATCATAGATGTACCTGCCATGATAAGAAAAATTGTCCGTGCTCGGAAAAAAGGAGCAAGAGCTTGATAAGAAAAATAGTCTCCTTTTGCATAGAGCTGAAAGAGGAGATAAAGCTGGTAGAAGATAAAAGCAACAAAGAGGTGATAAAAAATATTTAACCAACCATGTCCACGTTGAAAAAGGCCGACTCCAAGATTGAAAGTTTTTTTATCAGAGGTAGATTTCGCTTTAGGCACACGCACAGAGCCATAAAGTGAAACGTAATTTGTGATTTCATTTTCTTTAAACTGAGAGTTTCCATCAGAAGGAATTTGATATGTTTGATGATCCAGTTTTTTAAAATTTAAAAATCCAATCTCAGGCTGCAATGAAAATGACCAAATTTGCGTTAGAACAACGAAAATAGAAAGACTTAGAAACCCCCAAGACCATCTTTTTAATGCTGTGTTTTGCATATTAAATCCCTACTCTTAATTAGTGCAGGGTAGCAGAATATTGTTAAATTGCAACAAAAAATTATCGTTATTCAATAATTTTTTATTGTTATTCGCGTTTTAGCTTGCTTTCTGAGCCAAGGGAGCCTGCCCTTCATCTGGGACGCCCTTGGTTGTTGAGTACTCAAAATGGAAAGCCTGTCCAGGAAAGCAAATTTCCCGGATCTTATGAGCTGCTTGTGCTGCTTCTGCAAAACCTGTCAATATAAGTTTTAATTTCCCAGGATAATGTCCAATATCACCAACCGCAAAAATTCCTGGAATAGAAGTCTCAGAAGTTTGTTGATTAACTTCAATTTGGTTTTTGTAAAGGTTTAGCCCCCATTCAGCAATAGGTCCAAGCTTGGTTTCAAGGCCGAAGAAAGGAAGCAATACATCAGCTTCTACTGGTTTTTCGCTTCCATCCATGTGGTTGAGAACAACATGAGACAGTGCTCCGGTTTGTGTATTGCCTTCTAGACGTCCAAGCTGGTAAGGAATCGCCATCTCAACCTTCCCAGTTTCTGCTAGAGCTTTTACTTTTTCAAGAGAGTCTGGAGCAGCCCGAAACTTATCACGACGGTGAACAAGAATAACTTTTTTTGCCAATTCGCTTAGAGACATTGTCCAATCCAAGGCAGAATCTCCTCCTCCAGCAATAACAATTGTTTTATCTCGGAAGGCTTCTCGAGAAGAAACAAAGTATTGAACAGCCCCTGAAGCTTCATAGGCTTCAAGATTTTCAAGAGGGGGGCGCTTTGGCCCAAAAGCCCCAACTCCTGCTGCAATGATAATTGCCTTAGCTTGAAGGAGTTCATTTTTAGAAGTTTTGACAGACCACAGGTTGTCTTCTTCTTTTTCAACGGAGATAACCTGAGCGCCTAGGTGGTATAGAGGATCAAAAGGAGCTGCTTGAGTTTTAAGTTTGTCGGTAAGCTCCTGGCCTGTAATTTGGGGGTAGGCAGGAATATCATAGATTGGCTTTTCTGGATAAAGCGCTGAACATTGTCCACCAACCATATCAAGAGCATCAATAACATGACACTTCAATCCCATCATGCCACATTCGAAGACACTAAAAAGGCCTGTAGGTCCTGCACCGATGATAATAACGTCTCGTTGTTGAGTCATTTTATCTCCTTCAAATCTTTACTGAGGAATAACGTGGGCCTTACGATCTGTATTCAGGCTTAAAACAAGAACAATAGCAAGGAAACTCCACACTGAACTGGCAATAAATACCCACTGGTTCCCATGATTCTCTGCAAGGTATCCAGAAATTCCATTCGTGATAAGGAGCATACCACCAGTAAGAAGGTAATAGAGGCCAAATCCGGTTCCACGAAGAGATTTGGGCGTAGCATCAGCAATCTTTGTATTAATCAAACTATAGGTGATACCAACCTGTGCTCCCCAGAAGCCTGCGCCTAACATTGCATGAATTGGGGTATCGCCAAAGGCCAAGAAGCTGTTTCCAAGAATGAGCAATATCATTCCAAAAATCAGAGGATATCGACGATTAAACATATCTGACATCCACCCCATAGGGAAGGCTGCAAGGAAAGTTGAGATGTTTTGAACCATCATAATTAGAGAGGTATCTTGGATCGGCATACCGAAATCTTTGGTTGCGCGGATCATCAAAAAAGCCCCGCTATATAACGAAAGGGAAAAGACAATAGCAATAGAAAGAACCTTCCAATATAGGATGGGTAAATGTCGGGGTGAGGGAAGGTTGGAAAAAGAAAATTTTTCACGCTCTTTCCTATCTATTTCAGGATGTGGTTTTGGATCTTCATCACGCCGCCGCCCCCCTTTTTCATGAACAAAGAAAATAAGAAGAAGAACACCAATAAAAGGAGCAATTCCAGCAGCAGAGAACAGAATTTCAAAATCATTGTTTGTAAGGCTTAGAATCAGCCATGCAACGCCTGCACCGAAGAAAGATCCAAATTTGCTTAAGCTCTCCCGAAGGCCATAACTGGCTCCCTTAAGTTGTGGTGGAGAGATATCACCAACAAGAGCTTCTCGAGGGGAAGCTTGGATGCCGTTTCCAACACGTTCCGCTAAACGCGCACTCACCATGGTATTTACAATGGTATCTACACCGAGGCGCATGCGCAGCCCGGGCACAAAGGCAAAAACAAGTCGAGAAATTGCAATCAGTGAGTAGGCAAATAGCAGAGAAGGTTTTCGTTTCTTGAAGAAATCACTGAGAAATCCTGAGAAAAAACGCATGAACCAACTAACAGCTTCGACAACTCCTTCAATCCAACCAATGCTAAGCGTACTCACACCTAGGACTGTCACCATGTAGAGTGAAGAGTAGTTAAAGATAATAACGCCAGAAAGGTTGATAAAAAAAGTAACGAGACCAATAGCCCAAACACCGATAGGGATTTGTCCAAGGTTTCGGAAACTTGTTCCACTCATAAAAAGTATTCCTTAAAAAGATTTAATACTACATATATTGGAGAAATACTACTCTTTTGTTGTAATTCCCGGGTCTTTAAGATGAATATGCGCTTCTCTATATACATTCCCAAACTCCCTTTGACTCATTTTTTGGATCTTCTGTTCAGTTAATAGAGACCGGATTTCATTATCAGAGGCAGTCGCTTCTGGTGCTTTGATTTTTTCAAGACCAAACATGAGAAGACCAAATTCTGCTTCGAGTGGTGGACTTACCTCCCTCTCTTTCATTTTTTTTAAAATTTCTACAATAGGTTGAGGAATGCGACTTTGAGGAAGTGTGTTATGACTTTGTACACGTGCCATTTTCCCCCACTTTGAAGCAAGGCTGCTCAGTCCACGGGGAGATTTAGCATTTTGACTCACAGTATGTGCAATCTTTCGAATGCGCTCCTTCTCAGCTTCTGATGCATTTTCTGGAAAGATAAAAACGGCTTGTACAAAGGAAAAAGTTGCCTGATTAATTTGATCGCTTAATCCTGGAATTATTTCTCCTTTTGCAAGAGCTTCCTTAGCTTCCAGAATGTCCCCTTCACTGATATGAATCTGTGCTCCAAAGCGACCACGCAAGTAGTTGCGCCATGCAATTTCCGCTTTGAGGTGACTTAAGAAAATGCGTTCTGGAATTTTGTGTTTTGTGAGCTTTTCCTTAAGGGTACCACGATCATCTTTTTGGCTATCACTAATATGTTGGAACATATCTGCGAGCTCTTGTGCACCTGGCATCAGGTCATATTTCTTACCGATACTCAGCTTAACAGCCTCATCAATCATGGCTTTGAGCACAGTTGCCCTTGCTTCACCAATATTATCTTCTGTAATTGGTAAATTGTTTGTGAGAAGTGTCATACGGACGCGGTAGTCCAAATCCTTCTCGGTGATAATTTGGTTGTTAACCTCTGCAACAACTGCTGCTCGATGACATTGAGCATCTGAAACGATCAAAAAAGCAGCAAAAAAAAGAACAAAAAACTTCATATTTCTATAGGAATCCCACTCAACGATTGCATCCTCCATTTATATGAGGTTTAAATAGGCAAATGCAAGAGGTGAATTAACGTGTTCGGCTTAGGCCAAATTACATCCTATCTTATAAAGCAAACTATAGGGTCATTTATGGTGGTCACAAGTATTTTGACTTGTGCCATATGGCTGACTCAAACTTTGCGTTTTGTAGATCTTGTCTTGAGTAAAGGATTGCCACTCACCTCTTTTATAGGAATGACACTTCTTCTTGTGCCTGATCTTGTCGCAATTTTGTCACCTTTTGGTATTCTGTTTGGAGCTTTGTTCACTTTTTACCGTTTGCAAGGGGATAGCGAAATTACCGTCATGAAAGCTGTGGGAGCTTCAAACTGGTATTTGGCACGTGGCCCTATTTCTATAGCACTTGTTCTGTCAATTGCCGTAATGGCAATTAACTTCTATGTCTTGCCAGCTTCTTTTCAACGATTTAAAGATCGGGAACATATCCTCAAAAATGCAGATTCACCCATCAAAGTTCGCCCCAGAATTTTCCAGCATTTTGGTGGATTTTCTGTTTACATTGGTGGTGTCAAAAGTGATGGGATTATGCATGATGTTTTTGTTTTTAACAAAAAACCAAAAGACGGATCTTTTGCCTATACAGCAGAAAAAGGACAATGGATTCTGAACAATGGTGAACTTCGTCTCATGCTCTTTGGGGGCACGCAACAACGGTTTGGAAAAGCTGGCAAGCAGCCCGAGATGCTACAATTTGAGGAGTACTATCTGGACCTTCCTAAAAAAAAGACACCTCCAAGAGAAGGATCTCGGAAGCCTTTTGAGCTTTCTCCTAAAGAAATTTTTTCACAAAAAAAGTCAGATGGTTCTTATCCTCCGAATTTGTGGTCTGAGCTCAATAGACGCATCATTAATCCAATAATGGCTCTAGTTTTTGTAACGCTGAGCTTGGGCATTTTTTTGCAAGCTCCTTTTAACCGGCGAGGACATCTCAAGCCTGCCCTCACTGGTATTGTATTATGTTTCGGGATCCAAATTCTTGTTCTTGTTGGAGTCAATCGCTTGGAAACACACCCTTTTATTTTTACTGGGATTTATGGTGTTAGTCTGTTGGCTCTTTTATGGGGGGGGTATCTACTACTCATCAAAAACAAGCGAGGAGGAAAGTCATTATGTCCTGGCAACTAACTCGCTATATTGCTCTTTTCTTTAGCAGGTGGTTTGCAATCTGCCTCTCTGTTTTTGGAGGGTTGATTTTCCTTATCGAACTCATGGAGTTAAGTCGCCGGGCAGGAGATAAAGCAGAAGTTACAACGGGTATTTTGGTGCGCATGGCGTTGTTCAAAATGCCAGGAATGGTTGAAACATTTTTGCCCTTTATTTGCTTCTTTGGAGGATTGATGGCTTATTGGCGCCTTCAAAAAAGTTCTGAACTTGTGAGTATGCGCTCTCTTGGAGCAGGGGGGGGACAGTTGTATTTCCCCGCATGCCTTGCGAGTCTTATGTACGGGTTAATTATGCTCTTCATGATTAATCCTATCAATGCGACCCTCAAAGAACGCCATAACCAGTTAGATCAGAGGTATCTCCAGAGTCGGGGGCCAGTTTTCTCTTTAACAGAAAATGGCATATGGCTGAGACAATCTTCTTCATCGGGATCCATTATTTTAAAAGCGGATCGCTTACATCTTGTGAACAAGGATTTATATGGTGTTTCCATTTTTTTCTACGATGAAGAGGGGCACTTTACAAAACGTATTGATGCGTCTCATTCAGTTGTTCAGGATAAATATTTACGCCTTTTTAAGGGCTGGGAAGTTCCAATTGGATCACTCCCAAAACATTTTCAGACACTTTCGCTTCCTCTCTCTATTTCGTTAGATCATCTGAAGCAATCTTTGAAACCACCAGAAACCCTTTCTTTTTGGGAAATCCCTAAATTTTTAAAAGTACTAGATCATACAGGACTTGCTTCTGTTGGGTATCGTCTCCATTGGTATCGTCTTTTAGCAGGCCCCTTGTGGCTTTGTGCTCTTGTTTTGCTTTCACTTGCGTTGTTCTTGTCGAGCCCAAGAGAGTCAAAGGTTTTTATACGTTTTGCTGGTGGCGTTCTTCTAGGGTTTGCTCTTTTCTTTTTCAAAGATATTGCACAGGGACTCGCGCTAAATAACACAATTCCTCTATTTTTAGGAATTGGGGGGCCAATTCTATTAAGTTTATGTTTATCTACAGCCTTGCTTCTTCAGGCCGAAGGGCATTAGAATTTCATATGATTTATCGTTTGTTTTTTGCTGCCTTCTCTATATTTTTCCTTACTGCATCTGTTTATGGCAGTGGAAAGAAGCCTCTCATTATTCATGCGAATAAGGCCAAGTTTTCTCGCAAAAGCGGGTGGCTTGATGCATGGGGAGATGCGGTTGTGAAATCTGAGAAAGTTTGGCTGAAAACATCAGAGTTTTCTTTTAAGCGTGATCAGCAGACACTCAAAGTTCCACAAAATTTTATTCTTTCAGATCCATCAACAGGTGTGATGAAAGGAGGTAAGGCTCTAATCTCTAGTGACTTTACGGAAGGTGTTGCTGAGGATGTTACGCTTTATCTGGATGAAGATGGATCAACATTTTCTGCAAAGAAAATGACACGTATTCAGAAGGATTACGGGGAACTTGACCGGAGTACATATTCGCCTTGCAAAATTTGTAAAGGCAGAAGCCCCTTTTGGCAGCTAAAAGCCCGCAAAACCTACTGGGATGGGAAAAAGCAAGAGCTTGAGCATCGGGATGCTGTTATGGAAATCGGGGGAGTACCTATTTTCTTTTTGCCTCACATCCAACATCCAGATCCAACTGTGAAGCGACGTTCTGGATTTTTAACACCCCAGTTTCATAAAGGAAAAGATATTGGGGAGATGATAATGGTTCCCTACTATTATGCCGTAAGTGACCACCAAGATACGACTTTTTACCCCTATTTAGGAACACGGGCTCAAATCTTGAAAAATCAATATCGCCAAAAACTTCAAAAGGGGGAGATTGAGGTTCAGAGTAGTTTTGCACATAATGATGTTGTACGATTCAATGCAAATGAAAAATCCAGAAATTTTCGATGGCATATTGATGGGAATGGAAAGTATCATCACAATAGACATTGGCGCTCCACATTCCAAATTAACCGGGCAAGTGATCCAATCTACGGGAAGCGTTTTACACAAATTGGTTATGAACCGACATTAGCCGTAACATCATACCAACTAGAAAGATTTGGTCGAAATAGTCATTTTGATGTTCAAACGCTCAAGTTCCAGGAAACAAGCTCTTTAGAGGATAATAACAAATTTCCATTTGTAATCCCTCATATGACATTTCGCTACTGGGATAACCCATTCCCTGATCGCGGGATTCTTGTTGAGTCTACGACACACTTTCTTGGCATTACTCGCCGGCAGGGGCGCTCTGTTGCCCGCCTTGGGGAGGAGCTTGCCATTTCTAAAAAATGGATTTTGCCTCCAGGATTTTATCTTGGTGTTGGTGGTAATGCAAAAATGGATGCATATTGGTCAAAGAAGGATATTGTTACAGGGGGGGTGGACCAAACACCAAATGAACGCACAGGCCAACAGACACGTTTCTTTCCCCAAGCGCATGTTGATATGGGGCTTCCGTTCCGTCGTTTGATTCAAGGGGGGCAAGTTACTTTTACACCACAAGCAAAGCTCGTTATGAGCCCACAACGATCTGGAGAAGAAAAGCTCCCCAATGAGGACAGCACAAGCATTGACCTTGATGAAGGAAATCTCTTTTCAAATCATAGGCTTGTTGGTCGTGATCGTATTGATCCAGGGTCTCGATTTGTCCTTGGGGCAGAGGTTGAGGCAGAAAGGAAAAGTCATAAAATAGCTATTTTCTTAGGCCAGAGTTATCAACTTTCAAAAGTGCGAACACGTATTATTGATACAGGTTTTGATCATAGTGCATCAGATTACGTGGGGCGCCTTTCTTTTAAAATTCCTCAGATGCTTGATGCTACAGCGCGGGCTCGTTTTCGCAAGGAAAACTTTTCTTTATCCCGACTCTCAACCAACATTACTATTGGGCCTGATTTTGCAAATCTCAAAGGAGGCTACACTTTATATCGTAAAGACCCAGGAAATTTGGCATCACGAGAAATTAATCAAGTGAGCTTGACTGCACAGCTTAAACCTATTGAAAAATGGACTTTTGAAGCAGGTATGCGGTATGACTACTTATTAGCACGACGCATTCTCTCCCAACAGCTTAAGGCCATATATGAGAATGAGTGTTTCCGTGGCTCATTTATTTTGACGCGCTCAAACTTCCGCGATAAAGAAATGCAACCGAAAACAGATGGCTTGATTGAGCTTTCCTTCCGTAATTTGGGCGGTTTCCAAGCAACAAAGCAATTCGCTGAGCCACGACGTCGCGGAGAGGTTTCTACAATCTAAGATAGAAAATAATGCCTCTTTCCGGTAGAATATAAGGATAAGGGTGAGGCTTCTGCTATGTCTGTTTTCCGTGCCAAAAGTTTTCAAAATCATGAAAATGTTTTCTTTTGCTGGAATGCAAAGGCGAATCTTCGTTGCATCATTGCAATTCATAATACTTTGAGAGGGCCTGCTCTTGGGGGGTGTCGCGCATGGGCCTATCAGTCTGAAGACGAGGCTTTAGATGATGTCCTTCGACTCTCCCATGGGATGAGTTACAAGGCTGCAATGGCGGATCTTGCTCTTGGAGGAGGGAAGGCTGTTATTCTTCTGGATTCTCCAGATGTGCGTGTTACTGAGAAACAGTTAGATGCATTTGCATATGAGGTAGAAAAGCTTCAAGGGCGCTATATCACAGCTGAAGATGTGGGCACAACGGCTCAAAATATGATCCAAGTTCGTAAAATCACATCCCATGTTGTCGGGTTGCCGCGTGCAGAAAAAGGAGGGAGTGGGAATCCAGGGCCTGTAACAGCCCATGGTGTTTTCAAAGGGATTCTTGCAGCAGTTAAACATCGCCTAAACCAAGATGATTTGTCTGGCTTGAGAGTGAGTATTCAGGGTTTGGGGAATGTTGGTGCTGTTCTGTGTGAGCTTCTTCATGAGGCGGGCTGTGAGATTTTAGTATACGACATTAACGAGCAAGCTTGTAAAAAAGCCCAAGCTGATTTTGGTGCTCAAATTCTTCCATCTGAAGATTTACTTAAAGCAGAAGTGGATGTCTTTGCTCCTTGTGCCCTTGGAGGCATTCTAGATAAAGACACTGTTCAAATGCTAAAAGCAAAGATTGTTGCTGGGTCTGCAAATAATCAGCTTGCAAACCAAGAGCAAGATTATCAACTTAAGGAACGAAATATCCTCTATGCCCCTGACTACGTTATTAATGCAGGCGGGCTTATCAACGCTAGCTTTGAGGGAGAAGGATATACCCGAGAAAGTGCAATTAAGCATGTAGACCGCCTTGCAGATACTTTGCTTGAAGTTTTTGCATACGCTGAAAGGGAAGATCTACCAACAGGTATTGCTGCTGATCATATTGCTGAGAGTCGGCTTAAGAAAAAGGGGATATAAAGGGTTTTTCTTGCGATAGTTTGCAGAAATCTATACAGATAGCCTATGAATTTTGATCCAACTTCTTTTACGATTCCTGAATCCCAAGACGGACAACGCCTTGACCGTTACCTTAAGAGTCAAAAAATTCCTTTTGGCCTCATTCAAAAAGGCCTAAGAACGGGAAAAATACGCGTTAATGGTGTGAGACAGTCTGGGGAGTATCGGCTGAGTGCGGGAGACATCATTACTTTAAAAGGTATTATTCAACCCCAGCCCTCTGGAGAGACAGAGCCACAAATTTCTCAATCTCTCTTGGATGACCTATCAGAAGCAATCCTCTTTCATGATGACGATTTTCTTATCCTGGACAAACCCAAAGGAATCTCTAGCCAAGGGGGCACCGGGATTTCTTTTGGCTTAGATCAGGCCCTCAAACTCCTTCCTTCCTTAAAGAAAGTTTCACCCAAAATTGTACATCGCCTTGATAAGGAAACAACGGGTTGCATGATTTTTGCCTTAAATCGTGAGGCTGCCCACAGGTTTGGAGAACAGTTTAAAAAGGGGAAAATTTCTAAAACTTATGTCGCGCTGTGCAGAGGTGTGCCAGAGATAGAGTCTGGTGAAATCTCCATGCCCTTAAAGAAGGGAGTAAAAGGCCAGCTGGAGATAATGGTCCCTGATACGGGTGGGCAAAAAGCGTTAACACAATTTGATGTTGTTGCAAGAAGTCGTAATAAACAATTTTCTCTCCTCCAATGTACTCCCTTAACAGGAAGGAAACACCAAATCAGAGCCCATCTTGCTTTCATGGAGACACCCCTGCTAGGGGATCGCAAATATAATCCTGAAGAATCTGAAAAATCTTTTTTCCTCCATGCCTATCAACTTTCTTGGCAAGATGAAAACGGAAAGACATGGCAATTTACTGCGCCTCTTCCAGAGGCTTTCTTAGAAAAGTTAAACCAAATTGGTTTCCAGAAGGAGGATTTAGAGGCTTATTGACTTAATTTTTTTTGACTTGACCTTGGCGGACATTAAAAGCCTCAATTCGCTGGCCCAGATCATCATAAAAGCCGTCATAGCCTTTACGCATGAGTATTGAAGAAAATTCGTTCCGGTGAGCCTGAGACTGGCTCACTCTTTCAATAATAACATCTAAAACCTTAAGGCTTTCTCCAACTTTATAGACGCTCCACTCAACCTCAAAAGGTTCAGCACGATCTGGGACAAGAACTTGGCTTTGGACAAGATATCGGCCAGGGCCTCGCTCCAAAACTTTTGTAACTTTAAAAGTCTGATTTCCTTTGTAATAGTCTCGCAGTTGCTGGGTATAATTCTCTACGATATAAGTTGTATACCGTGCCTGAATTTCTATGAAACGTTTGCGTGTAATTTTTCCTCGCACAGCACCTGGCGCAGAGACGAATTGAGTAATTGAGAACAAGTCAAAATGTTTCTCAATAACGGCTCGGATCTGGTCCTCTTGTACAGATTGAGGTGTGTTTTGGCTTAAGATTTTAATAAAGCCATGTGCAACTTCCTCTACGATTTTCTTTGCACGATCAGCCTCAGACAAAGGTGCTTCTTTTGCCTGGAGAGTGTTCCCAGCAAAACATAAAACAAAAACGAGCTTTAGAATATTTAACATCTTATTCACGGGTTTCTAGATCTTCGTCTGCAAAAATAAGTTCATTCTCATGAACCGGTTGAGGCCCATCATCAAGAAGGGTATTTCTAGGGTGTATGAGGCTCTTCCGCCGGAGCATATAGAGGACGCGCATTCTTGTATAGGGGTCTTTTGAAAGGTAGATATCCTTATCTAGCACATTCGTCAATTGGTCACGGTCTGATATGTACTCACCACCAAGTCTCCAATAAATCAAATGGCGCTGATCTTTTTTTCGAAGGAAATAACTTACAGGATCAAGAAATATACCGCCAACTGTACCAATAAGATCACGGAAATTTGTTGGGCCAAAAAGCGGGAGGACTAAATAAGGACCAGATTTCATGCCATGGGATCCGAGAGCCTGACCAAAATCAGACAAGTCTTGCTTGAGTCCCATGCGGCTTGCGACGTCTACAGCGCCGAAGAATCCAATAGTGCTGTTTACCAGAAAGCGTAGAAAAGAGACGCCAGCATGCTTCAGTTTAAACTGCGCGGTGTAGCCTAGAAAAGAAAGAGGTTCACGTAAATTCGTAAAGGCATTGCTGATATGTCCACGAACGCGGCCTGGAATAATAAGTCGATAGCCTTCCATTACAGGGCGAACAAACAGCATATCTAGAGCAAAATTTGTGTCAAACATGGCGCGATTGAAGCCTTCAAGTGGATCTGGATCCTTTGTTGCAACAGAAACTTCTTCAGCAGAAGGTTGACCACTTTCCGCTTGTACAGGAGCGGTGTAAAACAAAATACCTAAAACCAATCCGCATAGGATTCGGTTTTTTTGGAAAAATGTCAAAGTTTTTTGTTCCATTTGAAGCCCAATGTATAATAGTCTTAGAGATATACGCATTTTGCGCACGTTACCATTAAATCTATGTTAATTTTATCATAATGTTGAGTAATTTTTTATACGTAAGTTTTTTTATCCTGTCTGGGGCTCTTCCCACGTGGGCTGAGGGCGATAAAAAAAATCAACAGCTTGACCCAGAAACCAATGTGTTTTCTCTACAGAGTGGCAATTCAAAGGCGCCTTTTGTTATCCGTGCCTTTACTGCTTTTACGTGTCCGCACTGTCGCATTTTTCACACAGAAGACATGATAGAATTAAAAAAAATCTTTGCTCAGGGAAAGTGGCAAATTGTTTTTGAGCCTGTTCCAATTGATGCTCAGTCCTTAAGGGCTCTCATGGCTTTGCACACATATTTTTCTGAAAGTTTAGAAGACCGTGTAAACCTCCTCTTCATAAAACAGGAGGATTGGGTTCCGACGGAAGATATTGAGAAGTTTAACGCGAATTTGGCGCGGGTTTTAGAAATCAAAGTAGAACAAGTTGAGAGCGCTTCAACCAATAAAGATTTAGGGGAAAAGATGCTCTCTCGTTGGTTTTACTGGGAAGAGAAGTACCAGCTTGATGGTACACCGATTTTTATTTTAGAACATCCTAAAACAGGAGCTACCTATAAGATTGATGGTTACGCACCCCCTAAAGAAATTATTGCTGAGCTTCAAAAGTTTGAAAACTTGATCCTGCAGGGTAAAACTCCTCACTTTCAGAAGCGTGAGCAAAACACAGTTGCGGAATTATCACACCCAGAGACAGGTCTCTTGTCAAAAATTCAAAACTTTTTCAATCCTTCAGCAAAAGGAGAAACATTCCATGGATGAAGCCAACTTTGTTCTTCTTGCAGATCGTTTCCTTTCCGAGCTTGGGGACAAGGTCAATGATCATTACAGTCGATTTGCAGAGGCTGACTATGATGACGGTGTATTAACGATTCAGTTGCCTGCTGAAGGAGAGTATGTCCTAAATCGCCATACGCCGAGCCAACAAATTTGGTTGTCTTCTCCGGTGAGTGGCCCAAGTTACTACACTTATGATGATACACTTGAAAAGTGGCGAAATAACAAGGACTCAGAGCAAACATTGACACAAACAATCATGAGTGAGCTAGAGCAAATCCGCCGGGATACATGACGTATTTTTCTCTCTTAAAGAATGGAGTTAAACAAAACCCCATTCTTTTTAGCCTTGCAATTCTAGGTGTTTTTTCAGCAGCAGTATCATTGGTTTTGCTGGGAGGGTTCTTTCAGGAGTTTAGGGATATTCAAGCAGGCTATGTCCCCTTACGGCCTTTTCTTGGAATTGGTTTAATGGGTGTCTTTATGGGTGTTGGGGCCTACTTAAGGCTCTACTATGGAGGAAAGTGGACTTTCCAGCTTGAGAAGCAACTTCAAAAGAACTACTTGTATCAACATTTTCAGGGACCTGATCAAAAGAGTTTCTTGCAATCTCTAAACCAGATCTCAGTTGCAACACACCAAAGCTTTGGCCCTAATTTTTTTGTTTTATTGCGGTCTGGGTTGCAAGCTCTTGGAGGTATTATAGGATTATTCCTTTTTATGCCTTCTTGGACACCAGGTGCAGTTGGCCTTTTCCTTCTAATGGCTATTCCTTTGAAGCTTTATCGTAAGCGTGCGCAGCAGCTTCAAGACCACGGAGAAAAGACACTAAGCCAATTTATTATTGAAGGGGATCAACAGCAAACAGTCTTGAGTCTATTTCAGTTGGAAGATTGGTTTCTACAGCGGTGGGAAAATCTTAAAGAGAGAGTGTTGCACCAAGACCTAAAAAAGCTGAGGCTCCGAGGTGCTCTGGCAAGTATCTTAATTGTGGTGCTTTTTTCCGGGATCAGTTTGGGAGCTTATGCACTTGCAGATCAGATGGTGAATGAAAAGCTAAGCCTGCCTCTTTTGCTGCAGGGGGGATTTTTTATGATTTTGCTCGCAACTTCCCTAAATGCTTGTACAGAAAAATGGGGGGAAATACTGCAAGGCGCATCGACACTTGGAGCACTCCTCTCATGTTCAACCAAATCACTTCCTGCTCAAGCTTTGCCATCCCAAATCAACAGTTTGTCTCTACAGAATGTGAATTTTTCCTATGGTGAGGGGAGCAATCTTTTTGGAAATTTCTCTATACATTTTTCAAGAGGAGAGATAGTAGGAATATTTGGGGCTTCTGGATCTGGGAAAACAACGCTTGCTTCTCTCTTGTTGGGGGAAACTCAGAGGGAGTCAGGATCCATTTTAATTAATCAAACTCAGCTTCAAACTCCCCTATATCGGAGTTCTCATGTTGGATATCTCCCACAGAATATTCAACTTTTCTCAGGGGCATTAGTTTCCCAAATTCCAGAATCTTCAGATGGGCTTTTTCAAGAGTGGGCAGAGAATTTTTGGGAAAGAGAGCTTCAGAGCTTAAGCTACAAGCCTCTTTCTCGTGGGCAAGCTCAAAAGTTTGGATTAATGCGCGCCCTCTCAGGAAATCCAGATATTTTGATTCTAGACGAGCCAACGAGTCACCTAGACTCAAAGACAGCAACTGAGGTTTTTAAACACCTTCAATCTATCAAAGCAAATAAAATCATCATTGTGATTTCTCATGATAAAGCCCTAAAACCATTTGCAGATAAAGTCTATACGCTAGATCATGGAACTTTGATACCTGAAAAGCCTTGCCCTCAAAAGATAGCTTAGGCCTGAGGTGTCTCTTCCTCTGAAGAAGCTTTCGGAGCTTGATCATCTTTTGGCTTCAGGAGATTTGGATCAATCCGAACATAGCTAATGATCTTACTTGCTCCTCCCGAATTTTGTGCGATGTGGGCAACTTTCTCAAGCTCTTCTTGGGAGGTTGCAACTCCCATGATATAGACACTACCATTTTGGACCTTCAGCTTGTAGTTGTTGGCCTTAACACCATCTTCAAAGAGCATTTTTGTACGCACCTTAGCAAGCAGGTAGGTATCACTAGCATACACCCCCGGTCCTTCTTCCGCATCCGTTGTGATATGGTCAAGAATTTCTTTGACGCCTTCAACTTCCCAGGCGAGTGCTACGGCTTCAGCACGTAGTTCAGCACGTTTCACATTTCCTGTTAGAAGGACTCGCCCTTCAAACACAGTGGCATCCAGAGCCATAGCAAGATCCGTCTTAGATCTAGCCCAATTGGCCTGAATGCGTGTTTTGAGGGAGCGGTCAGAAACAACACCATCAATATTTCTTGGATCCGCGCCTGAGAGTGCTGCCTGGGTGCCGCCTCCAACAATAGCAATAGGAAAGCACCCTCCTAAGCAGATAAGAGTAAAAAAGCTGAAGCTAATGATGCCAATGGTTTTCATAGAATATTCCTTTACTGTAGGGAAACCTCATCTGCGAAGATGTTTTGGAGGTGGAGAGGCCATGCCCACTTAGAAATAAAAATGCCATCAAATGACACAGATGTAAATCCACTCCGGCGACCTAGAACCCATTTTCCTGCATTGAGGAGGCGTTTTTGCTGATGAGGAGAAAGGCTCCAAAGAGCATCCTCTTGTTTTGCACGCCATTTAACCTCAACAATGTGAAGGGTTTGGCCACGTGCCGCCAGAATATCAATTTCTCCCCCAGGAGTTTTAAAGCGGCGCTCGAGAATACGATATCCTTTAAACCATAAAAGTGTCGCTGCAAGTCGCTCAGCAAAAAGCCCTTGTTGGTAGGAAGATTTACTCATACTTCCCCTCTCTCAGGTTTAAAGCCATTTTATAGGCTTCTCCCTTACTGGCACCAAGTTCTGTCACAGCCTGTGCCACACAGGTTTTAACTGATTCCTGCACTAAGCAGTCTTTGAGGAATGTCTTTAGAGTATCTGGGCTAAGATGTGTCAGATGTTCTTGGTGAATGACAAGTACAACTTCTCCTTTAAGAGGATCTCTTTGGGAGAGTTGTGTAAGGACATCTTGGATTTCTCCTCGAATGACTTCTTCGTAGATTTTTGTGAGCTCTCTGCAGATTGCAACACGGGCTTGGGGCATGTAGGTTTGGAAAAGCGCAAGTGTTTGTTGTACTCGGGAGGCTCTTTCAAAAATGACATGGGTGGTGGGCCAGTCAGAGAGCTGCTTAACAAATTGGGCTTGAGCTCCTTTTTGGTTTGGGAGAAAACCATGAAACGTAAATGGATATGGGGGCAAAGCAGCTACAGTGAGGGCAACAGGAATGCTGGAAATGCCAGGAATCGGTGAGACAGGAATGCCTTCGAGAATTGCTTCTCGAACCAATTTGAATCCAGGATCTGAGAGGAGAGGTGTTCCTGCATCACAGACTATGCCTAAAGCTTGGCCTTGGCGCACTTTTTCAAAAATTTCAGGGCGCTGTTTTTCTCCCTTAACATCATCATATCGAAAAAGGGGTTTTTGCGGGAGATTGAGATGACCAAGGAGCTTCTTCGTCACACGGGTATCCTCACAATAAAGAGCATCAACCTGCCGGAAGGTTTCTAAAGCACGCAAAGTAATATCACCCAAATTCCCAATAGGAGTTGAGATCACATAAAGCCCTGGTGTAAGCTGTTGAATAGTGTTTAAGGGGCTTTTTTCATGTTTGGTTTGATTGATCACGGGAAGCGTTTTCATCCTTCACAGCTTTTCTTCTTGCTTATCCTGATCTTGGGTGGCTGTCAAATCGCCAAGCAGCCTCTTCCGGAGTCGCAGCCTGATTTTCCACAACAGCGTCCTATTCGTTCTGGTGAGCAGGTTAAAGTAGGTGTTCTTCTGCCTCTTTCAGGAAAGCATGCAAAACTCGGATTGGATCTCCAGCGTGCAACAACTCTTGCTATTTTGGAAACAGGAGCAAAGCGTGTGTCTCTTCTTTACCAGGATACAAAAGGAACTGTAGATGGAGCCCGTAAAGCTGCTGCAGAGCTTCTAGATAAAGGAGCGCACATTGTTATTGGCCCTGTTTTTGCGCAGGCCACACGGGCAGCTCATGCACTTTTGTACCCAAAAGGTGTTCCTGTCCTTTCTTTTTCTTCAGATTTTCGTATAGCAGGGCGCGGCATTTTCCTTTTGGGCTTTGATCCAGCAGAACAAGTTCGACAAATTTTGCAATACGCAGCTGCAAAAGGGAACGGCCGCACCATTGTGATTGTTCCCCACGGTTCCCTTGGAGAAAGAACAAGACGGGCGCTTCAATCCATAGGATCAGGGGGTGGTTCTTTTAAAACTTTCACTTATCAGAAAAACCAACCTGAGGACCTCAAAGTCATAGCGGAAACCCTCAAAGAAGAAACATTTGATAGTCTTCTTATTCCAGATGGGCAGGATGTTGGTACCATCATTTCAAGTCTTGTGTACTACGATGTTCAGCTTGAAGATGTTCGACTTTTGGGCACTTCTCAATGGGATGGCCAAAAACTCTCAAGTGATCCAAATTTTTACGGTGCTTGGTATCCTGCACCGAGTGCAGGGGACCGCCTTGCTTTTGAATCCCGCTTTGAAGATTTGATGGGTCATAAGCCGCATCGCCTGGCCTCCCTTGGATATGATGCCATTGCGATGGTGGTGACATTAATCTCAAAAGAAACCCCGTTTCCTTTTAGTGTGAGGGCACTTACACAGCGGACGGGTTTTGCTGGTCTTGAGGGACTTTTCCGACTGACGCTAGGGGGTACGAATCAGCGAGGGCTAGGTGTTTATGAAATTAGGCCACGGGGGGTGCGATTGAAGGAACCTGCACCACGAAGCTTTGCAGGAGCCTAGGGAGAAAAGATGACCTTAAAGGGACTCTTCTTACTGATGATTTTACTGGGAGGATTTTGGGCTTCCCACCGTATTTACGACAATGTGTATGTGGAAAATATTGCTGCTGAAAATTATAATGGCATTACATTTATGAACGCAAACGGGAAGCGAGAAAGCCCTTCTTATTTTCAGATGGCTCGCTGGATTTTGACACGTAAGGTTGGACCTTGGCCTGAAAAGCAGATTGAGGAAATACCCATGATTCCTGCCAAAAAAATTGGTGAGAATCATGCTCGCGTAACGTGGATTGGGCAAGGAACATTTCTCATCCAGCTTGAGGGTAAAAATATTCTGACAGACCCCCACTGGGGAGAGCATGCAAGTGTTATGTCATGGATTGGCCCAAAACGTATGCGGGCACCTGGTGTGGACTTTTCAGACCTTCCAAAGATTGATTACATTCTTCTAAGCCATAACCATTATGGGCACTTTGATCAAAAAACGCTTGAGAAGTTGATTGATGCGTATGATCCGCAAATCGTTACGTTTTATGGCAATGATACGCTCATTAAATCATTCCGTCCCAAAGCCCGTCTCACAGCAATTGGGTGGTGGGGAAAAATAGATGCAATGACAGAAGCTTCTCAGCTGAAGTTTATAGGATGTCCAGCACGTCATTGGTCTGGGCGTGGTCTTCTCGATCATGACAAGACTTTGTGGGGAGGATTCATGATCCAGAGCCCTCAATACCGAATCTTTTTTGCAGGAAATACAGGATATAATTCAGGAAGGCATTTCCGTCAGGTAAGGGAGAAGTTGGGTATTCCAAATATTGCCTTGTTGCCCATTGGAGGGGCTGAGCCCCGTTGGTTATGGCGTCATGTAAATATGTCTCCAGTAGAGGCTGTGCAAGCCCATCAGGATCTTCAAGCGGATCTTTCCCTTGCCACAAGCTATGATACTTTTTCAGATTTGGGGGATGAAGCTTATGGGCAAGCCCCAGCAGATCTAAGCATTGCCATGGCAAAAGAAAATGTGCCTCCTCATCAGTTTCTAGCTCTTAAACCAGGAGACCATGTGGAACTCCCAGGGCATTCTGCTTTTACAGAAGATACGCCTCCACCCAAAGTCGGGACTGAAAAAATCAAAACTCCTTTTGAGGCTTGGCATCAGGGGAAAGTTAAACCTCGGGTTTAAGCTCATTGCTGAAGACATTTACAGTGGAGAGATCACTTCGTTTTTTCGGGGTGCGTGATGACGGCGCCCTAAAAATAGTAGGCAAGTTTTGCCTGAATATGGCTGTCTTTTTTTGTGCCAGCAGAAGCACCGTTTGCTTCGCCAAATAAGCGGCCCTCAATCTCAAGTTTTAAGCGATCATCCAACCGCTTCTTAGCTTCAACGGAGAACGACTGTGATGCTCTTTTCGTGTTAAAAACGCATCCTAAGAGAATTTCTGTGTCATCTGTATCATTAGCGCTGAAACGCGTTCCTACAAAGACAAATTCTTCCATTGACACACCCGGAGCCATACTTGAGCGGTTATCCCGGTGATATTCCGTTAAGAGTCCGAGGTCCCAATCCGTTCCTCGAATTTGGTAAAGGGTATATTCAAATCCACCAATTCCAGCAAGGATGGCCCGTCCATGACCTGATCGAGCGAAGAATTCCCCTTTCCATAGCCAGGCATCTCTCGTGTATTGGACCTCTAGGCTACCTTGATCAATGACTTTGTAGTGAGAGGCCATTCTTTGTTGTGTCGAATTCAGAGTCAGGATAGGTTCACGGCTTGTGCCTCGAAAATAGCTAAGGTTTATATCCCAATCTCCGATAACTTTTTCCAGGCGCACAGCAAAATCCTGGTGATACTTCCCTGCAGGATGATCATAAGTCGTAAGCCCTGGGTCTACTGTAAAGGGGCCGCGTAGTCTCCCCTTTTTTCCAACAAATATTCGTTCCCGAAACATAGGCATATAAAAAAAGCGGAGCGTTCCCCAAGGTTTTAGAACACTAAAGCGAATCATCGGCTGACCCAACTTCTCCTCCAAATCAAGAGAAGATTCTACGGCATCCGACTGATTTAGAATGTCTACCAAATGATAGGATTCCACGACTCCCCAAAAAACTTTAGAGGCACCTATGCCAACCTCATAATCTCCCCGCACGAGAAGGAGGTCGCATTGGCGAATGTCTCCATGGGTTCGGCGAGAATCATGAGGGTCCAAATGAAGAAAAGGGCGAAAACTAAAGCTTGTCTTCGTATCTGCACTCTGGGAATAGAACTCAGGTTCTAAAATCAAACCTGGCCCATGTCCATGACGCTGCCTTGTATGTTGTGGCTTTTCCAAGAAAGCTCGGGTTTCAACAGCTGCAAATCCACCAATCTTCACATCTGACTTCGCCTGTAAAGGCAGTACAGTCAGAGCAATGAGAATCCAGACAATTGTCCGCATAAATGTTTATCCTCGTCCGTAAGACTTTAGGCGACCTTTAGTGAATTCATCTTCTTCAAGGCCTGTTGAAAGCTCACGACTTGTATAGGCAAGAACCGTCGATTTCTTGGATTGATGGTTTGTCATTTCCCATGTCTCTGCACGCCAAAATTTATCCTTGTAAAGCTTATAACCTTTCATTCTAAGGGTTTTGAGGAGGCTATCCTTACGGTCATAGTAATCTACCTTCTGGAGGCGATAGTGTTTGGTATCAATCCAGGAAATTTGCTTCGTGTATCCTGAATTTTCATAGAGAGGGATGCGCTTGAGAACATAACACTCTTGTCCATCTAGATTTTCCGTGCGTAGGTAGTACCAATCAAACTTTTCAATATCACTTGAGGTGATGTCTTCATAAGCAAATTCACTTCCAACAAAAGGCCCTGACTTATTTGCGGAGGCAATTCTCTTGATTCGCTTAAGGGCTGGCAAGAACAACCACTGATCATCAGGGTCCACGTGGTGGGCGTGAGATAAAAGAGCAGTTCCTTTCACATCCCGGGGAGTGTCAAAAACCAAAATAGACTTATCTCCTCGCTTGTCATCAATGACCTCGTAGGTCCACATGCGCATGGCTCGTTCTGTAGATTCCCCATTTGCATTTGTCAGAGTCATCTTCAAAGTTGCGACCTCATCTTTAAAACCCTGATTACGCTTGTCATAGGTTTTCGCAATCTTCAAACCCTCAGCTTTGTCTTCCTTGGTTGCTGTGGGTTTTTCTGCTGAGGCACCTTCTGGCACCATAAACGTGCCAAGCATAAATGCTGTGAGAGGGGCTGTGAAAATTCTCATTTGTAGGTCTCCCGATCTAGTTTCATCAATAAAGGTGGCAAAAGCAAGAAATCTGCCACTAACGCACAGATAATAATCAATACTGTGAGAATACCCAAGAACACATTCACTTGGAAAGTTGAAAATGCTAAAACGCTAAATCCAAAAACAAGAATAACCGTTGTGACCGCCATAGCTTCTCCCACGGTATCGAAGGCATAGCGCACTCCATCTTCTTTAGAGAGTCCTTTTTCCCGACGAGCACGCAAGTACTTGGAGAGGAAATGAATCGTATCATCTACAATAATACCAAGGGCTACAGCACTTGCAATTGCTGCGGCTAAGTTGATACGCCCAGCAAGAACAGCCCAAAGTCCGTAACCCATCAACACGGGAAGAATATTTGGCAGCAGGCTAAATAATCCAATGGTGACACTGCCCAACATGATCATAATTGAAATGGAAATCAAAATTAAAGAAACGGCATTTCCTTTTAACATGCTTGTCACATTCCGTTCTGAAATATGGGTAAACATAATAATTGGGCTTGCAGCTTCAGTTTGCATATAGGGCTTCCCATTTTCTTTCAACCATTGAACAACCCGCTTATCAAATGCTTTCACCTCTTTTGTTGTGAGGTCATGGACTGTTACAGTCATCCGGGTCTTGGATTTATCAATATTAATTCGGTCATTTAAATCTAACCCATAAGGCAAAGAAAACTCGTACAATAGTAGATATTGGGCTGCCAGTTCTTTGTTTTCTGGGATCCTGTAGAAAGTCTCATTATCGCCATGCAAGTTTTTGTTTAAGCGCTTCACAATATCTGTGATGGAATAGACGTGGTAGACTTCGGGCTGTGCTTTCAAGAAATTAGAGAGTTTTTCAACTGTGTTCAAGTACTCTGGATCTGATACACCCTCAGGGTTTTCAGCGGGAATTGAATATTCAATCGTGTAAATACCCGTGAGATTGTCCATTGCAAATTCTGAATCTTGGCGGAACTTCATAGACTCATCGAGATACTGGATGAACATATCATTAATCTCAAGCCTTAAACACATGAGACTTAGAAACAAAGCAAGAAGGTTGATACCCCAGAGGAGCTTTGTACGCTGTGCAATAACAAATTCTCCAAACCGATCCATAAGGCGTGTTGCTTTTGCATGCCCTACATTTCCAGCTGTCATGGGTAAAATAGATAACAACGCGGGAAGGAAAGTGACGGAGAAAAAGAAAGCTGCCCCAATGCCAAATGCTGCCATGTTTCCTAAGTCATGGAAAGGCGGTGCATCAGAGAAATTTAAGCTCAAGAACCCAATCACTGTTGTGAAAGACGTCAAAAATACGGGAGAGAAATTAACTCGCATGCTTTCAACTAAGGCTTCAAGCTTTTTCATGCCATGTCCCATGGCTTTTTGCATGGTAATAATAATATGGATGCTATCTGCAATCGCCAGTGTAAGCACAACAACCGGCACCATTGAAGAAGGTGGTGTTAGCTCAACTCCAAGCCATCCTCCAAAACCCATTGCACAAGCGGCTGAGAGTGTAATCACACCCAGAGTTGATAAGCTTGCCCATGTGCTTTTGAGGATAAAAAACATCATTAAAGTCAGCACTAAGAACATGATTGGCACAAGGGTTTGTAGATCCCGCATGCTTGCTGCAACAAAGGCATTATTCATATACACGATGCCTGTGGGGCGAATCTCAATATCTGGGTATTTGGCCTGCACTTCTATACGTAACTTATCAGATGCTGCAACAGTTTCAGGAACTTCTGTTTCTGATTCTCGGGGAAGTGTCACCGTGATCAAGATACCTGTTGCTGTGCCATCACCATTGACGGCTCGGTTAACGAGCAGTGGCTCACTCAAAGCAACTTTGCGAATTTGATCTAGCTTCTCTTTTGAAAGCGCTGCAGGATCTCCATCTACCAAATCGACAACGGTGAGATCATCCCCCTCAGCATAAGTATGTTGAAAGTTTGTCAAAGAATCCACCCGCTTTGCATAGGGAAGCTTCCAAGCTTTTTCTGTCATTTCCTGAATACAAGAGAGCACTCTTGGGGTAAAAACATCCCCTGATTTGGGCTTTACAACATAAAGGATATTATCTGTTTTGGTATAGACATTCTCGATCTCTTCAAAGGCTTTTAGCTGAGGATTCTCTTTTCCAAAAAATGCTCGGTAGTTCGTGCTTTGGCCCAGATGTTGTCCTCCAGATGCAATAAAGAATCCAAGAACAAGGGTACCAATCAAAACAACCCACCGCCATTGGATGATTGTCTTTGCGTAGGCAATGGTGTACTTCTCGCTCCCCATCGTGCATCTCCAGATTTTGCCCTACTTTGCGCCTTTCAAGGGAGAGATTCAAGAGGAAAAGCAATTTAGGCTACAGCTTCCTCTATTTCCTTAATCCTACTATCGGTAAGAAGTTCAATTTTATATTGCCCATCACCGTAAGGAAAACGATATCCATTTCTAGAGAGTCCTATTTCGTACAAAGCTGCCACAGTTGCAACTGCTCCTATACTGACTATAACAGGGTTACGATCTACAAAACCGTTAATTCCTGAAAGAATATTTGGCAGCCAGCCTTCTCCCAGCTCTGGCACTAGACGAGCTGCTGCACGCAAAAAACTGGAGGTAACGTGCTTTGTTGCCCAGAATGCTGGAATTGCCAATGCATAAGGTAACTGGCCTATAGTCCATTTATAAGGATCATAGGCTCTGTAGTAGGGGTCTTCTATTCCAACGAGGACGCCTCTCACACACTCTTCATCTGCAGTGCACTCATGAAGGGGCGACCCCGTATGTCCTGGGCCAGCTCTCTCAGAGTCACTATCCTCAAAAGTTTGAACAAGCAGGTCGCCAGGTCGATCCCTATTAAAAAGGGCTAAGTGATGTACCCATTGTTTCACTATTCTAGTTTTAGAATCTGAAAAACTTCCCCAAAACGGAGGAACTGTTCTCGTGGGGTGATAAAAGCACATTTTTATGAAGCCTATACTAAGATCTTCCGAGCAAGGTCTTAGCCCGCAAGATCTTACTTTTTCCAGCCCACTTTCTTCCTCTGTACGCAAAAGGCTTAGCTTGCCATCGGCTATGCTGATGAAAGATTCAAATATGTGCATGTAATAGGTGGCAGCATGCCTACGAAAAAAAACAACTAAGAAAGCCCGATCCCCCAAGCTTGCATAGTGATCACCCGTGGTTAAAACAATTGAGCGTCCGTCCATTCTGCAAAATGTACCAGAAAAAGAAAAATGACTATGACTGTTAACTATAAAATTTAACATTTCATAATCACCTTCTTTAGCAAGCTCGTAGCTAGGATCTGTCATTGTTTCCATACTCTCTCTAGAGATTGCAAACACCCGACAAACAGGCTCATAAATTTCCCCCGAAGTGTCAGCACTATAGAGCGATTTTGAAATTGGAATTATAAAAAATAAAAAAACAGAAATTTTTTTAATCATGACATTTGTATGTATGTTGATTATTTGTTTTATATTGAGTTTATACCTCGCACAGAAGCCTAGGCACAACCTTTTTTTTTTGGTACAAATGAATATTCCCTAACAGTGAGGTGCCCTATGCTTCAAGCCTTTTCCCAAGATATTGCCATTGCTAAAATCATTGAAGATGAGCTGGAGCGACAGCAGAATCAGATTGAGCTCATTGCTTCCGAGAACTTTACTTCTCCTGCTGTGATGGCAGCCCAAGGTTCTGTTCTAACGAACAAGTATGCTGAGGGATACCCTGCAAAGCGCTACTATGGGGGATGTGAAGTCGTGGACCAGGCAGAAGATCTGGCCCGGGATCGTCTTAAAACCCTCTTTGATTGTGCTTATGCAAACGTGCAACCTCATTCTGGCTCTCAGGCAAACCAGGCAGTTTTCCTCAGCTTAATTAAACCAGGTGAGAAGATTCTAGGGATGGGGCTTGATGCCGGGGGGCATCTGACACACGGGGCTCGTGTGAACCTTTCTGGAAAATGGTTTGAAGCTGTAGAGTATGGCACAGATCCCAAAACGCATTTGCTTGATTATGATCAGGTTCGTGACCTTGCAAAGCAACACAGGCCTAAGCTAATTATTGGGGGAGCCTCTGCTTATCCTCGTCACTGGGACTACAAGGTGATGCGGGAAATTGCGGATGAAGTTGACGCTTACTTCCTTTTTGATATGGCTCACTATGCAGGCCTTATTGCGGCAGGTGTTTATCCTTCTCCGATTGAGCATGCTCACGTGGTAACAAGTACAACCCATAAAACGCTACGGGGCCCCCGTGGCGGGATTATCCTATCCAAGGATGCGGAGCTGGGTAAGAAATTTGATAAAGCCATCTTCCCCGGGCTCCAAGGGGGGCCTTTGATGCATGTGATTCTGGCAAAAGCTGCAGCTTTTGGAGAGTGCCTCAAGCCTGAGTTTAAAGCATATTCAGCCCAGGTTATTGAGAACGCACGGGCTATGGGTAAAGGCATGGCTGAGAATGAGATTGGTCTTGTCACTGGCGGCACAGATTGCCATATGCTCTTGGCAGATCTGACCCCTCTTGGTGTTGATGGAAAGTCAGCCCAGGAAGCCTTGGAACTTGCTGGTATGACCACGAATAAGAATGCTATTCCTGATGATCCGCTTCCTCCCCAGAAAACCTCTGGAATTCGTGTTGGAAGCCCCGCGGGAACGACCCGTGGATTTGGAGAAGCAGAATTTCACCAAATTGGCCAATGGATTGGCACGGTTTGTCATGCCATTGGAAAGTCTGATGAGGAGCAGGTTGTGAAAGCAACATGTGCTGCCGTGAAGGAGATGTGTGCTCAATTCCCGCTTTATCCTCATTTCGCAGGAGCTTGAAAGTAGATGCGCTGTCCTTTTTGTGGATTTGAACAAACACAGGTCCGGGACTCCCGCCCTACCGAGGACAATGCAGCTATCCGTCGGCGGCGCTTTTGCTCTAGCTGCCAGGCTCGTTTCACGACTGTTGAGCGGACACAGCTTGTGCCTCTTACTGTGCGCAAGCGTAATGGAGAGACAGAACCTTTTGAGCGGGACAAGCTTGAGCGATCTATGTCTCTTTCCTTGCGCAAACGGCCTATCGAAAAGGAGCAGCTTGAGCGCATCATCAACAGCATTGTCCGCCAGCTTGAATCCCTTGGAGAAAGTGAAATTTCCTCCGTTGCAATTGGGGAGATGGCCATGGAAGCCTTAAGCAACTTAGACCTGGTTGCTTATATTCGCTTTGCTTCCATCTACAAAGACTTCTCAAATCCAGCGGACTTTCAGGAGTTCGTTGGAAAACTCAAAAGCCAAACGGCAACAGACCTTTCCGAGGATGGGAAGTCCACCCGCAAACCAGGTGCTCGCAAAAAAGATAAAGACTCTGATCCATCTTCTTCTCAAGAGAAACTTCTATGACCGTAATTCCCTTTCAAAAGCCCACAACATCCCGCCCTCTTTTCAGTGCTGATCCTGTGATTGAGGATTTGATTTTGAGCTTTCGCTTTTGCGCAGATTTGGGGCTTGATGATTTAACCTATACGCACATTTCCGCACGTGCAGCGCCTGAATCTGAAACCTACTTTATCAATGCGCTTGGCCCTTTGTTCGAGGAAATGACACCTGAACTTTTGGTTAAGATGAATCTTGATGGCCATGTTCTTGGAGCTCCCGTGGGTATGGAAGCAAACTCTACGGGTCAACAAATTCATGGAGCACTTTACAAAGCGCGGCCAGATATTAATGCAATCCTCCATCTGCATACGATTGAAGGTACAGCTGTTGCGGCCTTGGAGGAAGGGCTTAGCTTCTGCTCTCAGTTCAGTTTCCACTTTGTAAACAACCTAAGCTATCATGACTATGGTGGCCTTGTCCTTGCAGGGGAAGAAGGTAAAAAACTTGTTGAGAGTCTTGGCCCTACGAATAAAGCCATGATCATGCGAAATCATGGTTTGCTTACTGTGGGGCGAACGATGGCCGAAGCCTTTTTCTATATGTACTACCTTCATCAAGCCTGCCGGGTTCAGCTTTTGGCTAAAGGTACGGGAGAAAGACTTCATCTCCCTGAAGCAGAGGTGCAACATCAAGCCCATGAACAAATGCAGGCTTTTGAACCGGATTTAGGGCAGCGGGATTGGCAGGCACTTTTGCGACGATATCGCAGAACTTATGGAGAAGGGAGTGTTTCATGATTTACTTTGGAGCAGATCATGCAGGTTTTCATCTTAAACAAGTGTTGATTCGCCATGCCAACGGGCTAGGGCATGAAACCAAAGACTTTGGTACAGATAGCGAAGCGTCAGTTGACTATCCAGATTTTGCAAAAGAGGTTTGTCTCGCGATGGAGGATCACCCTGAGATTCAGGCTGTCCTCATTTGTGGGACAGGAAATGGGATTTGTATTGCAGCAAATCGGTTTCCTTGGATTCGTGCAGCTCTTTGTCGCACACCAATGGAAGCACAAATGGCACGGGCCCATAATAATGCCAATGTGCTTTGCCTGGGAGGGCGTGTTACAGCTGAGCCTCTTGCTGGGGCTATTCTTGAAACCTTCCTGACTACAGAATTTGAAGGCGGCCGCCATGAAAGACGGCTGGAAAAAATCCAGGAGTTCTAGACAGGTTCTTCTTTTCCCTACAGTCATCGCGAGCCCGAAGGGCGCGGCGATCCATAAGGTGAGTGGATTGCTTCGTCGCTCCGCTTCTCGCAAAGATTCTTACCCAGTAGCCTTAGCTTGGGGGAGGACGGGTTTTTTGATTTGAAGATGAAGCTCTTTGAGCTGGTGCTCAGAGACGGTATTGGGGGCCTTCATCATCAAGTCTTCTGCCTTTTGATTCATTGGGAAGGGGATAACCTCGCGGATATTTGGCTCGTCGGCAAGTAACATAACGATCCGATCAACACCTGGTGCACTGCCACCATGGGGAGGAGCTCCGTAATGCATGGCTTGAATCATGCCAGCAAACTTATCATCAACAACAGATTTATCGTAGCCAGCAATTTCGAAGGCCTTGTACATGATCTCAGGCTTATGGTTCCGGATTGCGCCAGAAGAGAGCTCAATCCCATTACAGACAATGTCGTATTGGTAGGCCTTAATGGTAAGAGGATCCTGTGTCTCTAGGGCTTCCATTCCACCTTGTGGCATGGAGAAAGGGTTATGGGAGAAGTCAATTTTCTTTTGATCTTCATCATATTCGAACATGGGGAAGTCCACAATCCAGCAGAACTTAAAGGTGTTTTGCTCAATCAGATTGAGATCTTCTCCAATTTTTGTCCGGGCTAAGCCAGAAAGCTTTTCTGTATCAGCCTGTTTTCCACATGCAAAGAAGACACTATCTCCATCGTTCAGGTTGCAGAGGTCTTTGAGGGTTTTGAGTTGTTCAGGCTTGAGAAACTTAGCAATTGGGCCTTTGGCTTCGCCTTCTTGGAAGGTGATGTAGCCAAGACCAGGAGCTCCCTCGCCTTGGGCCCAGCTGTTCATCTTATCAAAGAAGCTACGGGGTTGCGCAGCCGCACCTGGGGCAGGAATGGCCCGGACAACATCGCCTTTTGCAACAGCTTTTGCAAAAATGGCAAAGTCGGAGTCTGCAAAAATATGACCTGCATCTTGGATCTTAATCGGGTTGCGCAGATCGGGTTTGTCATTTCCATAGTGGAGCATTGCTTCATGGAAAGGAATCCGAGGGAAAGGTGCAGGGGTGACAGTGCGGCCATTTGAAAATTCTTCAAATACACCGTGAAGAACAGGCTCAAGAGCATTAAAGACATCTTCTTGGGTGGCAAATGCTAGCTCAAAATCAAGCTGGTAGAATTCACCTGGAGAGCGATCTGCCCGGGCATCTTCATCCCGGAAGCAGGGCGCAATTTGGAAATAGCGATCAAACCCTGACATCATCAATAGCTGCTTGAATTGTTGAGGGGCTTGAGGAAGTGCATAGAACTTCCCAGGGTGGAGGCGGCTTGGAACGAGGAAGTCCCGAGCGCCTTCTGGGGAGCTGGCGGTGAGAATAGGAGTTTGGATTTCCAAGAAGCCCAGGTCTGTCATCCGGCGGCGAATGGAGGAAATCACCTCAGAGCGCAGTTGAATGTTGCGGTGCATCTTCTCTCGACGCAGATCAAGATATCGATGGGTGAGACGGGTGTCTTCGGGAAAAGGTTGATCTGTATTAACAGTGAGAGGCAAAGGAGAAGCTTCAGATTCAAGATTAAATTCTGCAACGCGAACTTCAATTTCTCCTGTTGGCATGTCTGTGTTGACGGTGCCTTCCTCCCGGGCGACAACTTCACCTGTAACCGTTACAACGGACTCAAGGGAGGTATGCTCAATATCGCTGAATTGTGCATGATCATTTTCAAGGACACATTGGGTAATGCCGTAGTGATCTCGGATATCAAGGAACAAGAGGCCGCCATGATCACGCTTGCGGTGGAGCCAACCGGAAAGACGGACTTTTTCCCCTTTGTCTTTTAGGGAAAGGGCGGCACAAGTATGCGTGCGAAAAGGATGCATTGATAAACCTAAGCTTTTTGCCTTTTTCTTAGCACATTCTTGGGGAGAAGGAAAAGAATCTTTACTTAATGAGTTTTAGAATCCACTTCAGGTGCTGCCCATCAGGGACAAGAGGGAGAGTCAGGTTGAGCTTCCAATAAGGCCAAACCCCTCCAGTGATGGTTTTGCGGCGGTGGGCTGTGGTTTCGATAGAGGCCATACCCTGGGTTTTGAGAAGCCAGTTTCCATGCTTTGCAGAAGTGAGGAGGAATCCTTTTTTATTTTCCATCGGTTGTATTTTGATAACGCTGGGATCAAAGGTAAATGCAAGCGTGACAGTCTGGCCGACAGGGCCGGAAAAGACATCGTGGCACCGAATTTCATGGGTGGAAGATTGGAAGAAGAAGTGTCGATTATGGGTAAAATTTCCACCTTTGAGCTCTTCTTGCCACAAGCCTTTGAGCACAACATGATCTTGGGTAGTCTCAGGAATGAGACTCGTGTCTGGATCCGCTGGGGTGGGTGCATCAAAAAGGACATCACTTGTAAAGAAAGGGGTTTGTCCGAGGGTCAGGGCAACTTCAAAGCGATTTTTAGAAAAATGATGGAGTAATGTTTTGCCAAAAGTATGGCGGTAGACACCATCTTTTTTAGCCCAGAAAGGGGTTTTGAATTTTCCAGGCATTTTAGACAGAGTCTGTGTAAGAAGGTTTTTCTCAAAGGGATCAAGAGTAACCCCAATTAGCTTGCCAGGGCTGAGGCTGAGAATCCGAAGTCCGTTGGCAAGACGATAGAGAGCTCCCTGGAGCTGAGAAGAAAGAGGCTTTTTGAGAGTGTTCAAAAGCGCCCGAAGCAAAAACAGATGCACAAAACATTTGAGCAAACGCCGTGGGTCCTGGCTTGGGAGGAACCCTTCGCTGGAGACAAGATCCTGGAGACTCTCTTCGAGGTCTTCCATCGGTGTTTCAAACTGAGGATGATCCTGGACAAGGAGCATGAGGCACAAGGTGATTTGAGCAAGGAGTTTTTGTTCCGGATCTTGCTCCCAGCGAATAAGGCGCTGGAGGTGAAGGGTTTGGGCTCCCATGCTTTTATGGAGCTTTTCCCGAAACTCATCTCCTGCACTGACACCATAAAACTCGTAAAGAGAGACAAGGTTGATAAGGCGGTTTGAGAGAGGCGTGAGCTGCCAAGATTTGCGGTCAAAGGTGGCGTATAAATCTAGCCAGCCTTCAATAAGAGCACGGCAGAGACGGCGTGCTCCACTTCCTCCCACTTCACGCAAGTGATAAGCCCAGGTGAAGCTGTGAAGGTAGTTATAAAAATCGGGACTTTCCGTTGTGCTTTGCCAGGCAGACGGGATGGACTTGACCTGATCATAATATCGAAATTGCCCATGAAGGATATCTTGCCCAAGTTCAGGAATCCCAGCCCAGGGAGCGGGAGGCACTTGGCTGAGGATTTTGGGCATCTCACCTTTTAGTGTCCAAGGATAGAACGGTACATAAATGACGGAACTACGAGCCTTTTTATAGGCTCGGGAAAGGGTTCCAAAGACCTTTTGGAAAGCGTGATCAGCCATGCAAAACCTCCTCAAAGGTCTGAAGGTTTTGGGCGATCTGCCCTTTAAAAATGGAGGTGCCTGCAACAAATACCTGTGCTCCAGCCCTCTTGCAGAGGCTGGCTGTTTGGGGAGTAATGCCGCCATCAACACTGATGAGAAACTTATTCTTTTCATCCTTTTGCATTCGAGCGGCTTCTTCAATTTTGTCTAGGCAGGTCTCCCGGAATTCCTGCCCGCCAAAACCTGGAGAGACTGTCATGATAAGAAGCAGGTCAATGTGTGCAAGGAAGGGTAGAACAGCATCAAAAGGGGTTTCCGGCTTGAGTGAAATTCCAGCTCTGAGGCCAAGATCTCGAATTTCTTGCAGGTAGTGCATTGGGTTTTGACAGGCCTCGAGATGGATCGTAATCGCATCCGCTCCGGCCTTGTGATAGGCCGGTATATCCAGAGCGCGACCTTCTACCATAAGGTGGACATCTAGAAAAAAACCTTTGTCTTTTAGGTGGGAAATGACCGGAGGGCCAAAGGAAAGATTTGGTACAAAATGTCCGTCCATTACATCCACATGGAGCCACTTCATATTGTTTTCAGAAAGGGTTTTTAGCTGAGAATCAAGGCATGCAAAGTCTGCTGCCAAGAGTGAAGGCGCAAGTGTGAGATGCGGATTATCAAAGCTGAAATGGGACATGGGCATACTATATCAGAGAGAGCCCTTCCAAAAAACTCCCTTTTTAAGGGTGGCCTATACAGCATCTGTCCCAACAGGTGTACCGCCTGTTTCTGCAAAGGCAATGTCAAGAAGTCGTAGATGGTGTTCTTCTTCTAAAGAGCTTGTGGCAGCAATATTGCATCCACAAGGATGAAGGCATTCAGCTCTAAAACAGCACGGTGCCATGGAACGTAACAAAATGATAACACCAAGTATACTCGCAAAGGAAATACCAAAAACAGCACCCCCATCAATCTCTGAAAAGGCTGAAGCCACAGGAACAATTAAGGCTGCAAGGAGGAGTTCAGGAATAGGACAGAAGAATCTTAGTCCCCTATGGGCTCCCATACTAATAACCCCTGTAAGGTGTGTGTCATCCTCTTCCACAGAAAATGCACCGCTTCCAGAAATACCAGGATGGGCTGGCTGTCTTGGACAGCAAAAAAGGGTAAAATTTCTTGGATTTACCCCCCATCCTCCTGTCAGGGGCATAGTGCGTAATCGTGCACCTGCAGGGCTGGAGGATTGACAGCAAAGACACCAGATTGGACGGTAAAAAACTGTTGATGCATGGGTGATATTTTCAGGGCTTCCTAGTGATGAAACATGTGCTGGATCGACTCTTTCAGCAAGGCTTTCCTCTTCTGTGCAGCCACTGAGGAAAGCAACATCTAGGGGGGGAAGGCTTGAGCAACAACTACGGTTTGCAAATATATCGCTAAAGAATTCATCTGAATAGTGATGAATCTGATGAAAATCGCGAAATATAAAACCAATCCCAGAGCCATTGGGTCTGTGAAAGAATGCAACATAGATCACCCCGCGTTCCGAGATGCTGTCAAGCTTTCTCTTTTTATCAGGTGGAATTCGCACACAGCACCCCAATTTCCTAAGGCGAACCACTCTTTCAATATCGCAGTGTGCTGCCGTTAAGACAATATGCCTCAGATCTTCGTCTCTTTTAAGTTGAGCATATGTACCAGAAAAAAGGCCTGCTGCCTTTTTCACAACTGCTGTTCTATTTGTTAAATCTAGCTCTGGAAGATCATCTTTTGGAACAGCATAGATAACACAGGCGCTACTGAAGCGGGGTTCCTCTGTGCTTGGTGAAGGGGCTACAGCTGCAATCAAAATTTGCGAGCTCATCAAAGTAAAACATATTAGCCAAAAACGCATTTTGCTCCCTGCTAAAATAGCTTTATTAGCTTAAAAGTATTTTTCATAATTTCAATCTACAAAATTAAATTTTTCTTGTTTGCAACATTAGGAATGCTGCTGTATTCCATATTTGAAAGGTAATGCTGATAATGAAACGCCAACAATTTGCTTTTCTCGTACTTTTCTTATGTGGCTTCCCCCCACAGGCGGATGAAGCACGTGCATTCGAGTGTGAGCGAAAAATATCTTCTCCCATCAGAAAAACAATTGATTTTATCACAGAAAATTTAAACTCTTTGCAAGGGGGAGCTTTGGCTATTGTCCATGATGGACACACCGTTTACCAAACAACTTTTGGGCATGCTTGTGGAAAAGATAGGCCTATTACACCGCGCACACTCTTCCCTCTCGCCTCTGCTTCAAAGCCTGTTTCTGCATTAGCTGTAGCTTTGCAAGTCAAACGTGGTCAGATCTCTTTTTCAGAACAAATCAAATTCTCTTACCTAAAAAAACCTGTTTCTCTAGAGATGATTTTGAGCCACACAACGGGATATCTTTTTCGAGGGAATCATCTCATTGAAAAGGGCTTATCTTTTCAAGAAATTGGGGAGAAAGTTAGAACTCTCTCCCCTCAAACATCCCCCTCTTCTTTCTACAGTAACTTCACATATAATCTTGTGGCAGAGGTGCTGGGGCAAAAGGGGGTGCCTTTCTCTAAGGCTATTTCTGATCTTTCTGATGCGCTGGACAGTCCGGGTTTGCGCTTTTTAACAGCGCCTCCAGAAAAAAGGGATCTTCCAATAGCTTGCCCTCATTCAAAAAGTGGGAAGTGTCTTAAGTTTCCTCCCTACTACCCAAGAACTGTTCCGGCTTCTGCTGGAATTTTTGCCTCCCTAGAGGCAATGATTCAGCTTTTGAAGCTCAGTCTTGGGGAGAGAGAAGACGTTCTTTCACGAGAAGAATTGGCAAGACTCTATAACCAGTACATTATAAATGAAGATCCTCTGCGATGGGGTGGTATTAAATGGCCTGGTGGCAAAGATAAAATCAGTGCTCATTATGGGTTTGGGTGGCGGATTTTATCTCATAAAGATCATCCCCAAATGCCTTTTGTCTTTCATAGCGGATGGATCGAGGGTGTGCGAACCTTTATCGGATTTATTCCTTCCAAGAAGGTAGGAATTGTATATCTGCTTAATCACGACAAGAGAGCGCAACACCTAGAGGCCATGCAGCTTTGGTTTCAGTATTTGCGGAGTGCTTAAGGATATAAGGCCTTTGATGAGGGCGCAACAACAGAGCCCATTTTTATGGATGCACAAATTCCCAGTAGGTATCATGCTGCTAGCGGATCCCTGTCCTAATTAATCGTCATCCCGATGAATCTTCTCAGCACGCTCGTGGGCTTCTTGAGCTTCAATGCTCATTGTCGCAATCGGTCGGGCTTCGAGGCGGGCAATGGAGATTGGCTCTCCTGTATCTTCACAGTAGCCATATTCATCACTATCAATACGATCAAGAGCAGACTTAATCTTATTCAGAAGCTTGCGTTGACGGTCCCGTGCCCGGAGCTCAATGGCCCGGTCTGTTTCTGTCGAAGCACGATCATTTGAATCAGGAAGATTCTGTGTGTCTTCTTGAAGAGCATGAATTGTATCAGAGGAATCTTGCAAAAGCTCTTCCTGCCAAGTCACAAGTTTTTGGCGGAAGTAGGCCTTCATCAAAGGATTCATGAATTCTTCTTCTGGAGTGGGGTGGTAATCAGGGGGAAGGAGCCGATCAATATCTCCTGTAACCCCGTTTGTTGTGGTGTGTGAAGATTTGGTTTGTTTTTGTTTTGCGGCGGCCATATTACGGTCTCCCATGGTATTCTATTAATTATATGAGGATTCTGGGAATAAACAAGAATTCTCTGTGCTTTTTTTTCAAAAAATAGGCTATGGCTTCCCTTGTCAGGGAGGCTGAGAAAGCTTATTGTTGATAGGTAAGAATGTGGAGACAAGAGAATGGCTGTTTTAGAAACTACCGATACTAATTTTGAAAATGATGTGCTGAAGAACGAAAAGCTTGTTCTTGTGGACTTTTGGGCCCCGTGGTGTGGTCCTTGTCAGGCTTTGGCTCCAACCCTTGATGCTCTTGCAACAAAGGTGGGTGAGGGCGTGCAAGTTGTAAAAGTGAATATTGATGATAATCCTGGGACGGCTTCTCAGTACGGTGTGCGCAGTATTCCTACGATGGTTCTCTTTAAAGAAGGCCAACCCGTTTCCACAAAAGTTGGCGCCCAAACTCTCCAAGCCTTGGAGGAGTGGGTGTCTCAAGCCTAACCCATAAGGGGCCTCGCCCCATATTACAAAGACATGGTTTAAATTCGTGCCCCAACAACCGGTAAAAAATTTCCAAACGCATCAGCTCTTTACCCGGTTCAACCGAATCGTGACCATGTCTTATGTGGCGATCATTACCGCTGCAGCCCTTGTCTTTATTGGGGACTATAGCTCTTGGCAAAGTCGAGAGATTTATGCATACCAAACTTCGATAAATCGCCGAGCTGTGTCTTTGGATCGGCTTTTAGACGAAGTGTCGCATGCGCTTGTGGCTCTCCGTTCAACAGCAGAGCGTACACTTATTCTTCAAAAAAAGATGAACATCGAAAGCACCCTTTTCGGGAAAATTTCTCTTTCAGAAGATGGCAAGCGCTTTCACCTTGACGGGCTTGGTGAAAATATTGATCGTGGCATGATTGGAAACATTTCAGGAATGGCGGATATTTCTTGGAAGGAGCCTCCTTTGTCTGATGAGATCAAGATGGCTTTAAACTTGAATCCATTTTTTCAAATGTTAAGTAATTCACTTACAGACGTGTCCAGTATTTTCTACACGTCGGCCAGTGGATTTCGCCATTATTATCCTTGGTTTCACTCTTCAGAAAAATTTTACTACCCCAATCTTTTGGAAAAAGATTTCTTCCACCTTTCACGGCCAGAACAAAACCCCACCGGAAAGCCTGTATGGACAGGAACATATCTTGGTCGTACCACTGGGCAGCTGATTTTAAGCTGCTCTGCTCCCTTGTTTGATGAAAAATGCTTCATTGGAGTTCTTACAATTAATATCGGCATTCAACATATTAAGAGTTTTGTTGAAAAGATGTTCTTTGGAGGGGCGTCGTCTTCAATGTTTGTGATTGCCCGAGGGGGGCGCATTATTGCATCTCGTGACAAGAAAGGTGACATTATCAATATAGGGCACAAAACTTTTCCACGATTCATGGAGAAGCCTATGGAGGGTGTGCTTCATGAACTTGAAAAACCACATAGCCCAAAGAAAAATGCCTTTTCTCCTATTGAAGGGGAGAACCATTGGTTTATGGCTTCGCGGATTAAAAATGCTCCTTGGGCTCTTGTCTACGTTTTACCAAAACGGGACTTAGCATTAGATGCATTTGAGGCGACAGGAAATATGATTATTATCGTCGTGCTGACCCTATCCCTATTTTTGGTGATTATCCAGGTCCTTATTCGTCGGGAATTTGTTGTGCCTGCACGCCAGCTTGTCTCTCACATTGAAAATGAATCACTGGGTCAAAAATCTAATATCAGAGCAAAGGTAAGCCAAGAAGCATGGTTGCCTTGGTTTAATTCTATTTCTGATGTGTTTGCGGAAAATAAGACACTGATTAAAAGTTTGGAGACACATATCCATACGTTGGATGAGCGTGTCAAAGAGAGAACAAAACTCTTGGCTCGCAAAAATCGCCAGCTAGAAAAAGCACTTTCAGACCTGAAGGTTGCCCAAGAGCAAATCGTTGTTCAAGAGAAGTTGGCGAGCTTGGGATCTTTGACAGCTGGAATCGCCCATGAAATGAAGAATCCGTTGAATTTCATCGTGAATTTTTCTGAAGTGAGTGAAGAACTTATTGATGAAATCAAGGAAGATCTCTCTGGAAAAGTGAAAACCCCTGAAGTTTTACAGACAATGGAAGATCTCAAGGACAATCTGCGCTTTATCAATGATCATGGTCATCGAGCAGACAATATCATCCGAAGTATGTTGATGCACTCTCGGGAAAGTGATGGTAATAAGCGTCCGACAAATTTAAATGATCTTATTGAGGAGAGTGCTGCTCTTGCTCTTTCAGGCTTTAGAGGCCAAGAACGCGTTTCTGATATTAAGTTGGTCAAACAATTTGACGATAATATTCCGCTTTCGAATGTGGTTGCTGAGGACTTAGGACGGGTCTTTATGAACCTTATTAACAACTCTTGCTATGCTTTGATTGAAAAATTTAAGTCTCTTGAAACAAAAGAGCTCCCAACCATTTGGCTTAAGACTGAATTTAATGCAGGCAAAAACCATATCTTGGTTGAGGTAAAAGATAATGGAACAGGGATTCCTACTAAGCTTCGCCGCAAGATTTTTGAGCCTTTTTATACAACAAAACCTGTTGGGCAGGGGACTGGACTTGGGCTTTCGCTAAGCTATGACATCGTTGTTCAGCAAAACAAAGGAACAATGATGGTTGATAGTCAAGAAGGTGAATATACAACCTTTGTTATGACTTTCCCAGCGATGGGTGGAGAGGCTGAGCTGGATGAAAATCAAGATGATATAGAGGATGATTTTGATGATGAATCCCTTGATTCAGCTTCAGCATAAGCTAAAAGAAGAAAGTAAGTTAGAGGGGATTTTTATTCCCCATGGAGATATGCATCTGGGAGAATACCTTCTGGAGCACGATGAAGTCTTGCGCTTTTTGACGGGATTTTCTGGATCAGCAGGTTGGCTAGTAGTGACAGCAGATCAAGCCGCACTTTTCGTGGATAGCCGCTACACACTTCAAGCAAAAGAGCAGTGCCAAGGTCAGGGCCTGGCAGTTCTTGATATGGGTTTTCAGAATTTGAAAGCGTGGATTCAAAAAAGGGTCGGAAAAGTACCCTTGGGTGTGAACCCCAAGATCCTTTCTTTTCAACTCTGGGAGCAGTTGCAGAAAGCAGGGATTTCTTTGGCTTCTATTCCAGAAGAGTTTTATACAGATTCTTGGGACAACCGCCCTGCAGCACCTTGCTCCCCCTTCCAAAATTATGATGAGCGTTATGCAGGAAGATCATTTTCCAAAAAATTACAAGATGTACAACAGACCCTCAAAGATCAAGGAGTGGCTGGATATCCCGGTACAGACCCACATGAGATCGCGTGGCTTTTGAATGTGCGCGGGAAAGACCTTTCTTTTACGCCTATCAACCATTGTTTCTGTTGGATTCCTGCTGAGGGCAAGCCTTCTCTTTATGCTCATCACAAGCCCCAAGAAGTAGATGTAGAGGTTTTTCCTTATGAGGCGTTTTATGAAGACTGCCAGCAGCAATGGTCATTAGAAAAAGTTTTGCTTCCAACTGAGGCTCCCGCTGCATTACACCTGATTTTTAAAGAAAAGGTTTCTGGAAAAAGCCCTTTGTCTCTTCCAAAGGCTATGAAGAATGAGATTGAAATTCAGGGAAGCCAGGAAGCGCATCAAAAAGATGGCATTGCCCTTTGTAAGCATTTTGCTTGGCTTCAGGAAAAATTAGATGATGGTGAAGAGGTGAGCGAACTTGACAGCGCTCATCATCTTCAATTTCTTCGGGCGCAACAATCAGGGTATTGGGGAGAAAGTTTTCCCGCTATCAGTGGAATGGGCCCCCATGGTGCCATTGTCCATTACAGGGTGGATAAAGGTTCAGATATCCCTCTTTCAAAAGAGGGGCTCTATCTTTTAGATTCGGGAGGGCAATACCTGGGTGGGACAACAGATGTAACCCGCACACTTTGTTTTGGCACGCCCACAAGAAAACAAATTGAGGCCTATACGGCAGTTCTCAAAGGGCTCATCCGCCTCTCTCAGGTCAGGTTCCCTAAAGGCACAACTGGGGGGCAGCTGGATGCCCTGGCAAGAGAGGCTTTGTGGCAACTGGGGTTAGATTACGGTCATGGCACAGGGCATGGGGTTGGGAATTTCCTGGGTGTGCATGAAGGGCCAGCCTCAATTTCACCCCGGTCTCGGGAACCATTGCTTCCGGGGATGATTTTGTCTGTTGAGCCAGGTGTTTATTTGGAAGGTCAATTTGGCATTCGGCTTGAAAATCTTGTGCTTGTGATTGAAAAGCAGGAAGGATTCTGTGAATTTGAGACGCTAACTTTGGCTCCGTTTCAGAAGAAACTAATAGATTTTGGAGTATTAACAGACCAAGAGAAAATTTGGTTTGAGTCTTATCAGAAGAACCTTGTAAAGCTGCTGAGTCCAGATCTTTCCCCTCAAGCTAAAACTTATATGCTTGAGGGATAGGTTAATAAAATAATAAGGTTTTTTCTGTATGATCAAACTAGATCTAACTGCGGAAAGAGCCATGAAACTTTTGGTAATGACAGCATTTGTATGGAGTCTTATTGGAACAGCGGATGCAGCCGGGCTCCGACGTTCATATTCACAAGGGGCATTTGACCAGAGAGGTGGGGCTCCTGATCTTCGGCGCACACAAAGTGATAGAACAGCGGCAATGCCCGCTGATGCGAGAGTAATGAATTTTGTAAAGCTTTTACGGATGAAAGAAGCTTCCGGAGAGTTAATGAATAAAAAGCAATTGGATTTCTTAGAAAAATATAAGGATTTGCAGCTCAGTCCCGCAGATGAACAAGCAATTCGTACTAAGCGTGATAAAACTCTTGCTGCGATCCGTCAAAAAAAAGCAAAGCCTAAAGGAATGATGGGAATGTTTGGGATGGGCGGACTTTCTCAGGCAGAACAAGCTTTTTTGACAAGGAATCAAAATCGTACGATCACTGCAGATGCTTCTGGGATGGAAGTTCGGGACGTTCAAGTGCCTGCTCAAAAGACCGAAAAAAGTGGCTCAGCCGTTCAAATTCTTGGAATGCGCCTTAGCACCTCCCCCTTTGCTAACCTGGTGACACCAGGCTCTGGAGTGGGCCAAGCAAGGGCATCCCTGGATGTCACGGAACTTCATCAATCTCCGTTTTTAGTGATAGCTAAAGGGGGCGGGAAACAGTATCAAATGCCAGCTGCTTTAGGGGCTCGAATAGATCATCAAGTTTCTGCCACAAGCCGTCGGGACGCATACAGAAAAGGGTTGGATGAGCAGGGTCGAGCTGCAATGGATGCTATCCGAGCAGAGCGTGCTGCACAACGTCTTGCGCCTGAGGAAGATGTGGATCTTCGGGGGAGCTTCATGGATCAGAACATGGAAGACGATGATCTAGCTGGCGCCTTTTAGGGATTTTTAGCGCCTTTCTAAGGCTTTTTCTAAACGTGTAAGAGCTTCTTCAAGGGTTTTGGGCTTTCCCAAGGCTGAAGAATCTTTTTTTTGTGCGGTTTGGAGTGGTGTGTTTTCTAACTTATCTACAGGGTGACTCGTGATTTTGAGAATGACTTCCTGGCCCAGCGTCATATTAATTTTTTCTTTTAAAACATCCTTATAGTAGTGAAAAGCCATTGCCCCATGGCGCACAAGCTTGACTTTAAGTGTCCCCCGATGAGAGAGGGATTCAGGCTCGACAAGTCCTTGCCACTCAGGTGCTATAATTTGAGGCCAATCCATAAAGAGGCGAATGAGATGGGGATTTTTCTTTCCTAAACCCTTCTTCATATGGTTATGTAGGGCTTGCGTGAGCGGAACAAAATAAGGATGAAACATGTGACTCAGGCCCCAAAAATCTCCTTTCACCATAACCGATCTCTCCCTCAAGCCCAAGACCTGATTGCCTGGTATCGGGATCAGGGGCGAGATTTGCCCTGGCGGCATCTTACCCATGATCCTTATAGTGTCTGGCTTTCAGAGATTATGCTTCAGCAGACAACAGTTGTGACTGTCATTGATTATTTTCATAAATTTCGGGAGGCTTTTCCAACGGTCCAAGATCTGGCAGCAAGCCCTTTAGACAAAGTCCTCCATTTATGGCAGGGGCTTGGGTATTATTCTCGTGCTAGGAATTTGCATAAGTGCGCTCAGGTTCTTGTGCGTGAGTATCAGAGTGTTTTCCCAAAAACTGCGGTAGAGCTGGAGAAACTTCCTGGGATTGGACCCTATACAGCTGCGGCTATTGCAAGTATTTGCTTTGATGAGCCGGCAGCCATTGTGGATGGGAATGTGATTCGGGTGATTAGCCGTTTGTTCCAGGTTGAAACACCTGTCCCGCAATCTTTGCCTGAAGTTCGTTCTCTTGCTCAGGCTCTTACGCCCCAGGAACATGCGGGAGATTATGCCCAAGCTATTATGGATTTGGGGGCAACAATTTGTCGTCCCAAGTCTCCTTTATGTCTCCTTTGTCCCTGGCAGTCAGCCTGCGGTGCAGCACAGCTTGGGGTGCCTGAGGACTACCCAAAGAAAGAGAAGAAAGCGCCCTTACCTCAGAAATATGGCGTCTTCTTTTTCTATACGCATGGCCAACACTTCTGGGCGGAGCGTCGGCCAGAAAAGGGATTGCTTGGGGGGTTAATGGCTTTTCCTTCTACGGCTTGGGCTGAAGACCCTCTTCCTCTTGAGGTGCCAGAGTCTTTTGCTCCCTATGGTTCAGAAGATTTGCAGCTCTTTGAAAAGGCTGTAGCACATACTTTTACGCACTTTAAATTAACGATGCAAATTGCACAGATTCCTGTTGCCCAGGCAGACCCCCTGAGTAATCAAGGTCAATGGATTGCATGGTCCGATATAGACGCCCATGCCTGGCCAACTTTGATGAAGAAGGTCTTCAAGGTTATCGCCGAAAACTATTGCGTTGGGGCATAAGATTTGATAATAAAATCATACCCGGCCGGGTTAGCTCAATTGGTAGAGCAACTGATTTGTAATCAGTAGGCTGTTGGTTCGAGTCCGACACCCGGCACCATTCCCCACCACATTCCTAAAAATTTCTAGAATTTGCTTTGGGAGGTTCCGTGATTCAGATTCAAGAGTTTACTGAAAAGCACTTTAAGAGCCTCATCCCTCTTTTGGATCAGCTGGGCTACCCGACAACAGAAGAGGATTTAAGGAGACGGTATAAACAATGCCAGGCCAAAGGCGAAATTGGAGTAAGGATATCTGTCATGGATGAAAAGGTGATAGGTTTTGTCGCCTGGTCACGTGTCCCCTTGTTAATTTCAGATAAAATGAGATATCACATTGATGCTTTGGGTGTTGATGAGGCTTATCGCGGTAAAGGAATTGGAAAAGCTCTTTTACAGTACGTTGAGCAACAAGCAGAAAGAGACAGACCTGCATTCCTTGATTTGATCTCAGGACAGCATAGGGCCGCAAAGGGAACCCATGCCTTTTATAAAAAACTCGGGTTTCACAATGAAGGTCCCACTGGAAAAATATATTTAAGAAAAGATCTTTATTAAGGGCACCCATAAAAAGAGTGATGATTTTGGTCAGAGAATTTATCTTGGGTTTGAGACTCAAGTCCATAAGTATTGCACCCATCTTTCTATGACATTAGACAAAACCCCCTGAGGAAATCAGTTAATAACAATTATTATGGAAAAGTACTTTATAAAAATTGACAAAATAAAAAAATAATATATATTTTTCAATAATATTAATTTAAGGGATGAATAAAATGATTTCAAAGTTGTTTGTATTTTTAATTTTAATCGGATCAACAACGTCTGGTTATGCCGCATATGTAGGGGGTGACAGTTCGTCTTCGACAGCAAGTTCATCTCTAACAAGTACACACGTATATGATGCATTAAGACAAGCAGCAGAAGTGCTTGAGCCAGGGACCGGTGCTAATCCTACTCTTACTAGCTCTCTTTCTGCTGGACTGTTAGATGAATTGTCAGAAAAGCTCACGCCTTTTGTAGAACTTGTTCGAATTCGAATAGAAATTCCAGGGGTACCGCCGCTACCTGCTAGAACTGAAGATGCTGTACCTCCTCTTAGAATTATTCTCCGGAATGTTCCTCTTGGACACCTAGATCTCTTTTTGGACGGAGCCACACATGTTGCAAGTATTTGTGAAGCATTGCCAGTACCGAATATTTCGGCAGTTTCGACATATATAAGCTATGTTTTTGTAGGTGATCAAGCTTTGGGTGATGTTCATAATCTCTTCAAGCGCCTTGAAAGTGGGGATCAATTTTCGAAAGTAAACAATGCACTCCGAGAATCTGTCTCCCCTGAAGATATGCAAAGATTTATGGATGAGGTTGGGCCCAGCTTAGAAGGGGTTACAGGTTCTGACGAGTGTGTTGATATAATCGTTCGATCTGCTAGGGATTTCACATGATCTTCTTCCATCTTATTCAGCTTTTTTAGGGGGTATTATTGATACTTGTCGATCCTGGCCGTAGCTTAATCTAGTTGCAGCAGGTGGTGTCTTAGGTATTCAATCTTATGCACTGTGAGGTGAGAAGGTTTTTTTGGGGCGGTACCGGGTACCGCCCCAAAATTTTATTAAAGGAACCCTTGAAAGATGTGGTAGCATATTAAGCATGAGGGATGCTTTACGAATTGTCATAATGGCCTTATGTGTATCGGGCTGGATTTGGAATACAGCGACTCCACCTGAGGCCCTGCCGGAGAGAAAAGTGATCAAGGTTCAACCCTTTTCAAATATCACCCCCTTGGAACTTTCTGAAGCAGAGTGGCGTAAACGCCTCACACCAGAGCAGTTTGAAATTTTACGAGAAGAAGGAACAGAGCGCGCTGGGACCCACCCCCTCAATCATGAAGAACGTCCTGGATTGTTTGTCTGTGCAGGATGTGGGCTGCCGCTCTTTGTTTCAACCCACAAATACGATAGCAAGACGGGTTGGCCGAGTTTTTATGATGTGATTCCAGGGCATGTAAAAACGAAGACAGATTATAAGCTGATTCTCCCGCGGACGGAGTATCACTGTGCCCGGTGTGGGGGACACCAAGGCCATGTCTTTGAAGATGGTCCACAACCGACAGGGTTGCGGTACTGCAATAATGGGCATGCCCTAAAGTTTGCTCCTCTGGCAGAGATCAACTCTCTTAAAGATAAGGTGGTGATTGAAAAATGAAGAAATTTTTGACACTTCTTGTTGTGAGTCTGGGCCTAGGGACAACGGCTGCAAAAACCCAGGAATTAGATAAGACAACGTTAGAGAAAACACATGCTCGTGCTATCTTTGCAGGGGGGTGTTTTTGGTGTGTTGAGGATTTTTTCCGCGATGTAGACGGGATCGCGAGGGTTCGGTCTGGGTACACGGGGGGAAAAACCCTGGGTCCAACTTATGAGGCTGTCTCTGAAGGAGGGACAGGACATGTTGAGGCCGTTGAGATTTTTTATGATCCAAAAAAAGTTTCCTATATGGATGTTCTCAAGGTGTACTGGGTGAACATAGACCCTTTTGATGCTAAAGGTCAGTTCTGTGATAAGGGAGAATCCTATCGTGCAAAAATTTTCTTTGTCACAGCAGAGCAAAAGCAACAAGCTTTATCTTCAAAAAACCAAGTTGAAAAGATCTTAGGCCAGAAGGTCATGGTGCCTATTGAAAAGGCTGAGCCTTTTTATGAGGCAGAAGATTACCACCAACGATATGCAGAAAAAAACCCTCGGCGCTACAAGCTTTATAAACATGTTTGCGGCAGACCTCACCGTCTCAAAGAAGTGTGGGGAGAGAATCCTGATTTACCGTTGCGGTAGATTAACTCTCCCAAAATTCCAGAAGCGTCTCTGCAATTTGAACTGCGTTTTGAGCGGCGCCTTTTTTCAGGTTATCGCTTGCAATCCAGCAGTTGATGCTATGGGCATCAGAAGGATCTTTGCGCAGGCGTGAGACATGAACATCCTCATCTCCTGCAACATCTTTTGGGGTAACAACACGATCATTACTCTCATGGAAAGTTAGGCCTTCCTGCTTGTTGAATAAAGATGAGAGGGTCTCAAGATCAATATCTTTATCTGTTTCAAAGGTAATATTCGCGGCGATACAATGACCAATAAAAACAGGAACACGTACAGAGGTTGCAGTGATCCCGAAAGGATGCCCTATGATTTTCTGGGATTCAGCCTCAATTTTAGCCTCCTCTCCTGTGATCCCTTCTGAGTTTGGCGTATCAATCATGGGGATGAGACTAAAGCCAATTTGATGTGTAAAGGGACCCAATTCATGGGTGTCGCCCATGAGCAGTTGCTTGGTTTGGGCGTACAAAGTTTGCATGGCTTCTTGTCCGGCACCTGAGACGGATTGATAGGTTGATGCAACCACACGCTTAACCGGGGCAAAACTTTCTAAGGCATGGAGCGTAAGGCTCAGCGGAATAGCGACACAGTTTGGATTAGCTATGATTCCACCTTTCCCTCGCTCAATTTTGGAGAGGGCCTTGGGATTGACTTCCGGGACAACAAGGGGGACATCCTTGTCCATCCGAAAGGCAGATGAATTATCAATATAAACAGCCCCTGCATTTGCAATTTTTTTGCCGACATCTTTTGAAACAGTTGCACCGGCAGAAGCGAAAACAAAATCATATCCTTTAGGATCAAAGGTATTTAAAGGAATTGCTTTGAGAACTTCATCTTCTCCAAAGGAAACTTCTTTTCCTGCAGAGCGATCGGAAGCAATAGCTGTCACTTCAGTATAGGGAAAGTCCCGCAAAGCCAGCTCATTTAAGATTTCTCGGCCTACATTTCCTGTGGCACCAATAACAGCAATTTTATATCCCATGATCTTTCCTTCCTCTAGAAAACAGCTTATAACTATGATAAGCATGGTAACATACTTGATTTTATTGATTGTTATAGATGGATTTCGAAAAAATCTCTAGGTTAGAAAAAAAACTCTTCTTTCGAAGGTGGGTAGAGAAGCCGCTGCAATTAGGTGCAGTGTTGCCAAGCTCTCGATTCCTAACCTCACTCGTTGTTGAACATGTTCCCTACATTCCCGGGCAGTACATAGTAGAACTTGGTGCTGGAACAGGAACAATCACCCGTGGATTAATTAAAAAAGGCATCCCGCAGGAGGCTCTTTATCCTGTGGAGATGGATGAAGAGTTCACTGTTTTTATGCAAAACACTCTTCCAAAGGTCAATGCGATATGTGGGGATGCGGGGGATCTAGAGGCACTTTTGCCAGACCATGTTAAAGGGAATGTCTGTGCTGTGATTACGGGGCTTCCCTATACAGCCATCCCTCTTGACGTTCAGCGCCGGATTATGGAAGGCGCTTTTAAGGTCTTATCTCCAGAGGGCCAAGTTCTCCAGTTTGGTTACAACCCCTTTTCAGCAGTGAAGTATAAGGAGCTTGGTATGGAGCGTGATTACCTTGGCTCCTCTGTTTTGAACATCCCGCCAGCACATATTTGGCGATATCGCCTCAAAAGCCTTCCTTTGAGACAGGTTGCATAGAAATGAAATTTTTAGCATTTTTTCTTATTCTCATCTGGTCCCTTCAGGTGAGAGCGAATGTTTCTGCTCAAGATTTGGCTTTTATGGCACAAGCAAAAGCTTTTGCGCAAAATGCACACATTCCTTCAGGGAGGAATCCTTTCAGGGTGGGAGCTGTAATGGTGACTACTGATGGGAAGGTTTTCAAGGGGGCAAATGTAAAACTTGCATGCGGTTTAACACAGTGTGCTGAGCGGGTTGCTTTGTATAAAGCTTTGACACAAAAATCTGGAGGAGGAAAAAAATCTGTTTCCCTTCGAGCTATTTATGTTGAAAATACGGCAGGCCATGAATCAGCTCCTTGCGGGGTTTGCCTCCAGGCAATGAGTGATTTTGCCACAGATGAAACTTTGGTCTTTTTTAGAGATGCTGAGGGGAATGTTGTTGTGAAAAAATACAGTGATATGATCTCCCACCCTTTTCGAAATCCACACTAAAAATCACCGTGACACCAGATTTGGAATTGGCTAAAGTATGAAAAATTTTAGGCAGGGTTGTGGAGCGTAAAACAGTAGCCATTGTGGGGAGTGGAATTTCTGGTTTATCACTGGCATGGTTGTTGCGTGAAAAATACAAAGTAACTCTTATAGAGCAAGAAGATCGTCCAGGGGGACATGCCCATACTGTATGGGCCAAAAATCTGCCCATTGATGTGGGCTTCATCGTTTTTAACAAGAAGACATATCCTTTGCTTTGTGCTTTTTTTAAAGCTCTGGGTGTTCCCATTGCTAAAAGCAATATGTCTTTTAGTGTGAGCCTGGACCAGGGGTCTTACGAATATTCAGGCACAAAACTAAAAGGATTTTTTGCTCAAACCTCTAATCTTTGGAATCTAAATCATTATCAACTGGGCTATGAGGTTTGGAAATTCAATCGTGCTGCAAAAGAATTTCTAGAAGTTGTTGCAGGAAATCCAGATCTGGAGAATATGACGCTCGTCGATTTTTTAGACAACTATGGCCTATCTCAGCTGTTTCGTAGCCGATATCTTTATCCAATGGCAGGCGCAATTTGGAGCACGGGCCTAGAGAGAATTTCTAGCTTTCCAGCCAAATCTATTTTAGATTTTTTTGATAACCACAACTTGCTTCAGGTCAAAGGTCACCATCAGTGGTATACCGTTGAGGGAGGAAGCCAAGTTTACGTTAATAAAATCCTGACTCAACTAGAGAGCTCTCCAAGGCTAAATACCAAGATTGAGAAGATTATCCCTGAAGATGGGAGGGTGACTCTTCATACTTCTGAGGGCGCAGAAACTTTTGATTATGTTGTTTTTGCAAGTCAGCCAGCACCTGCTATTGGGCTCTTTGATGCACTGGAAGGAGAAGTTCTTGATGTTCTAAAGAAATTCCAGTCTTCTTGCAATACAGCCTATCTTCATACGGATGAGAAACTCATGCCGCGTTATAAAAGAGCATGGTCAAGTTGGAACTATCTTGGAGAGGAGGGTGAAACGCAGATGAGCTTGAGCTATTGGATGAACCTCCTCCAAAATCTCGAGGCAGAACAAAATTATATGGTGACTTTGAATCCTCGATCATGCCCCCAAGAGGACAAGATCATTGGAAAATACACTTTCTATCATCCCCTTTACACCCAGAAAAGTGTTGATGCACAGGCAGAACTACAGACATTACAGGGCCAACAGGGAATATTCTTTTGTGGAGCTTATTTGCGACATGGGTTTCATGAGGATGGTATTTGGTCTGCAATTCAGGTGGCAAAAAGGTTAGGGGTAGATTCTCCCTGGAAAGTAGAGAAGCTGCAGTGAGGCCTTTTTTTTCTCATACCAAAATTATGCACCATCGTCGTTTCCCCGTGGATAACCGATTTGTATATACCCAGGGTTATGTAATGTTTGATATTTGCCTTTTTAAAAGGAAGGCTTCTTATCAAGGGCTCAATATTGGAGGAGGAAAAGGTATTTTCCAGGTGCCCTACCATCGTTATGGAAGACGGCTTAAGGGTGAAGATCCATCGTTATGGTATAATGAGCTTCTTAAAAAGCATGTGGGAGATTTATCATGGCTACACAAGACAGTCCTGGTAACGCAGCCTCAGGTTTTTGGCATGGTGTTTAACCCTGTGAGCTTTTGGGTCAGCCTTGATCAGCAGGAGAAGCCTAGAGTCATGGTGGCTGAGGTGAATAATACCTTTAGACAGAGCCATTCCTATGTGGTGCATCGGCCTGATTTCTCTCCTATTTCTCCTCAAGATCGCATCCAAGGTGAGAAGGTCTTTCATGTGTCTCCTTTTTATGAAAGAGAAGGGGACTATGTCTTTCAACTCAATGCTGGGGCAGAAAAATTTTCGGTATCAATCGATTACGAGAAAACGGGGAACTCAGTCTTTAAAGCCACTTTGTGTGGTAGATTTTTGCCTTTGCGTTGCAGGGCTCTTTTTTTATCTCTGATTCCTGGACTAATCCCAAGCCTGAAAACACCGATCTTAATACATTATCAGGCTTTAAAACTCTGGTCTAAAAAAGTTCCTTTTACGAAAACACCTGCCCAATCTAAAAAACGAGAAAGTTCATGTTCAATCTTGCAAAAATAAAGTCTTTTTCGCCACGGCGCTCGCTTCACACCTCTTTTCTCAAAGCTTTGGAGAAAATAGAGTCCGGCGAATTAACGGTTGTTACACCTGAAGGGGGAACCTATCGTTTTGGCCGCATAGGGGATGTCTTAAAAGCAACGTTTGTCATGTTTGACTGGGGGGCAGTTGATCGTATTATTTCCACCGGTAATATTGGATTTGCAGAAGGGTATATGGCTGAGGAATGGGAGACAGATCACTTGCCGAATTTGCTGCAGATCTTTCATGAAAATGAGAAAGCTTTGCAGGAATACCTGGTTGCAGGCTCATTTCGTCAAATTGCTTACGGTCTGCAAAAAGCCTTTCTGAAGAAGAATACAGTGCGCAATAGTCGTCGCAATATTAAAAAACACTATGACCTTGGAAACGATTTTTATCAGCTGTGGCTGGACCCCTCCATGACTTATTCTAGTGGATTGTTTGCAGGGACAAACGATTTGGAAATTGCACAACAGAATAAATATAACCGGATTTTAGATCAGCTTCCTTTCAAAGAGGGGAAAAAGATTTTAGAAATCGGATGCGGGTGGGGCAGCTTTCTTGAGCAAGCCGCATCCCGGGGTTTTGAAGCTACTGGTATTACAGTTTCTCGGGCACAGCACAGCTATGCATCACGACGGTTAGAACAAAAAGGGTTGATGGACAAGGCTCATGTCCAGTTTTTAGATTATCGCCGTGTCATGGAGGCATACGACTATATTGTGTCTATTGAGATGTTTGAGGCTGTTGGAAAACAATATTGGCAAACCTATTTTTCAACTGTTCATCGATGCTTGAAAGATAAGGGGCGAGCTGTAATTCAGGTAATTACTATCGATGATTCAATTTACAAAGATTATATTCGCCGAACAGACTTTATCCAAAAGCACATTTTTCCAGGGGGTGTTCTTCCATCATTGGCAGTTTTTCGCCAGCAGGCTGAGAAAGCAGGGTTAAATGTGATTGATATTTTTGGTTTTGGGCAAGACTATGCCAGGACCCTACAGCATTGGTATGATAAGTTTCTTCAAGCTGAAACCCAGATCCGCCACCAGGGGATGGATACGGCTTTCATACAAAAATGGCGCTTCTATTTGGCATACTGCATGGTTGGATTCCGCTCTGGGCGTACAAACGTTTACCAAGTTACACTGGACAAAGGAAAGATTTCATAATGGGAACTAGCTATAAAGGGGTATCATCAAAAGCTGATGTGAAAGAGTTTTTTAGCGGAAAAACAAGGGCATGGGGAATGCTCCAAAATTGGCGGGGTCAAGTCACAAGGCGCTTTACTGTAGAAATTTCAGGTGCCTGGAAAGGAAACACAGGAACGCTGGATGAAAAATTTATTTTTGATGATGGAGAAAAACAAAGGCGTGTCTGGACTCTCACGATGAGAAATGAACACTCCTTCACTGCAACAGCAGCTGATGTTGTTGGAATTGCCCAAGGAGAGCAGGCCGGTCATGCTATTCACATGGAGTATGTTCTTGCCATCCCTGTAAAAGGCCGCACAATAAACATTGCCATTGATGATTGGCTCTATCTCCTTGATGACACAGGGAAACGCCTGATGAATGTCTCCACACTCAAGAAATTTGGCCTGCCTGTGGGCAAGCTCACGATTTATTTTGAGAAAGAGATGAATTGACATCTCTAGGAAGGGCTGGTTCTATGGCTATAAGGGAATAGACGCCATACACAGAAGGAATAGGCCATGATACGGGGAAAAAATATTTGGATTATTGGGGCAAGTGAAGGAATGGGCCGTGCTTTGGCGCAAAAGCTGGCACCTTCAAATCGACTTGCCCTCTCTGCGCGCAACAAGAAGCGTTTAGATGAATTGGCAAAATCTTTTGAAACGCGTCTGGATGTAGAGGTTCTTCCCCTCGATGTTCAAAAAGCAGCTGAAGTCACAAAGGCTGCAGAACATTTAGCAAAGAGCTGGGATCAGATTGACTTGGTCATTTACTTAGCAGGTATTTACGATCCAGCACCCCTTGAAAATATTGATGTGAAAACCTTTGAGCAGACCCTCGATATTAATACAACGGGAGCTTTTCGTGTGCTGAAAGCACTACAGAAACCACTCTTTAAACAGGGATTTGGACAGGTTGCAGTTGTTGCCAGCGTTGCTGGTTATCACGGTTTGCCCAAGGGGGGAGCCTACGGTGTTTCTAAGGCGGCTTTGATTCATTTGACAGAGATTCTTAATACAGAGTGGGGAGCAAAGGGGCTCCAGGTGCAGGTCATTAATCCAGGATTTGTGCGTACACGGCTTACAGATAAAAATACTTTTGATATGCCTTTTTTATTGGAGCCTACAGAAGCTGCAGACCATATCATCAAAGGCTTGGAGTCTGGTAGCTTTGAGGTTCACTTTCCAAAGCAGTTTACCTTCATGCTGAAATCTTTGGGGCTTTTGCCATATTGGCTTTTTAATAAAGTCATGGCTAAGGTCAATGAGAAGGGAAAAATTTAGTGACTTATGTCATTGTTGGGGCGACAGGAAGTGTTGGGGAAGCTCTTGCCTGTGCCTTATATGAGTTTAAGAAAATTTAGCCCTGAAAAGATTGATTCAATCAAGGCAAATGCAGAGGCTTTTCTAGCTAAGCTGAAGTAGGGGCTTTACTTTAATTTAACCTATTCATTTCCTTTAACCTTCTATTGCTTTTTTGTAAAATTTTAGTTAACCTTTAGGATGAGGGGAAAAAAGGTTTCATGAAATGGTTAAGCATTTGCATTCTGGATCCATGAGTCGGCAAGCCAGCCTTAAGTCTTATCGTCGAGATCAGGTTGATCCATTGCCATCATTTTTAGGCAAGAAGAAAAAGCCAAAAGCTGGGTCCAGCGCTCCGGAAAGTGATCCAAAATCCCTGACACGTCCTCGCCCAGAGCCTGTCGATCGTCCCCTAAGTCGACGTGTTCGTGAGGCTGCAGAGCCTGGAGCTGATGAGGATCTCAAGCCCCTTTCCTCCTCAAAGAATCGGTTCCCTCAACCCATTCCAAGGCCTGCAAAGCGGGCAGCACCCCCAAAGGCCGAGGTGGTGGAAGAGGAGATTTATGAGGAAGATGAGGTCTATGAAGAGCCTCCTCGTGACATTCCCCCTGTCCAGCACATTCCTTCTCCAGAACCTTCCTCTCAGGCAGCACCAGAAGGGCGTGTTCAAAAGTTAGTATCATCACTCCGATCTTCAAAAATGATTCCTTTTCCAGGGCGGAAAAGTCCTGAAGCTGAGGTGGTACCTCCAAACCCTGCGCCTACAGGTACAATTCAGAAGGTGTCTTCATCAAGTGACCTTGATGACACTCAGCTGGTGATGGTCGCACAAGTTGCACAGATGGTTTTAAAATTAAAAGGGAAGGTTTTTATCATGTCCCGTATGTCCATGATTGGTCTTATTTTTGGTCTTGTCTTGACGGCAGGATTATTCTTTTCAGCTGGCTTCTTTACAGCTGTTAGCATGAATCCAAGCGGAGAGCTGGCTCAGCTAAATGCAATTGAGCGTTCAGTGACACCAGAGTCTGAGCAGGGATTGTTTGGTCCCGTGGCAAATCAGCTTTTTGCTCCTTCCTCTTCAACTGGGCAAAAGGACAGCACAGCTGTAAAGCCAGGGCCTGAGGTTGCTGCTGATGGAAACCAACAGTTCTCAATAGAGGTTGGTTCTATGACAGATTTGAAGAAAGCAAAGGCTCAGGCTGAGGCTCTTGATAAGAAAGGATATGGATCTTATTTGGTCCGTGTTCCTCAGAAAAATAGTGGAAATGGAACCCTTTATAGTGTGCGCTTGGGTGTATTTGGCGACTACCTTGATGCTATTAACTTTTCAAAGAAAATGCAGGGAGAGGGGCATCAGTCCGCAAAAGTGACTCTCATCCGAAAAGGAGAAGATCGCTTTGTCCCATAGTATACGCTTCTTCTCTAAATTTGTTCCTGTTTGCAGCGTCTGTTTTTTATTAACAGGTTGTTTGAGTTCAGTGGGTAGTATTGCAGATAGCCTTTTCAAAAGAAAGGCAACAGATGCACTTGCAGATTCAACAGGGGGAACAGGTGATTTGGCGCCGGTAGGACCTAAGATAAAGCTAAAAGAGGTGAGCATTTCTGCGGATAAAGGTGCAAATGAGGATTCTGCGATCCGCTTTCATTTAGTCTTTGTCTTTGATCGTAAGGTTTTAACTGAATTTATGCGTATCTCTTCAAAAGAGTACTTTAGCAAAGTTGATCAGTATGCACGTGATTACCCAGGAATGTTTCATGTAAATAGTTGGGAACTGATTCCAGGTCAATCTGTTGCAAATCAAAAAGTTGATGCAGGGGGGGGGAAGCCTATGTCAGTAATCTTGTTTGCTGATTATGTGACCAAGGGACTCCATCGTCAACGCATTGGAAGTGATAAAAAAATCAGAATCTTTTTGAGGAAGAGCACCTTCCAATACTTGGGAGAGGAGTAACTATGGCTGCGCAAGTTGGAACATTAGATCAAGTTCAGTGGCATGAAGGAATGCTTCTCTCTCCTCAGCATTTCCAAGCTCAAGACGCCCGGGTAAATGAGTTGATGCACTATTATGCATCTCAGATTAATCCTCAGGCTTATGGTATTTCAACATTCAAAATTGATGAGGAATTTCTGACAGAAGGACGCCTCCGCATTTTAGAAATTTCAGGGATCATGCCAGACGGGTTGACCTTTTCTTTTAATGCTGCTGAAGAGCAGGTGGAATTAGAACAAGATCTCAATGATTGGGATATGGATCAACTCGAAAAACCTACGGATGATATTTGGGTGCACATTGGGGTTACAAAAACGATGGATAATGCGTCACTTGTCCAGGGTGAGAATCCTCGTTTCAAATCCTTTGAAAACTATAATGTGGTAGATATTAATACAGGGGAACGGCTCACAACAGTTCCCAAGCTTCGGCCAAATATTCAGCTTGTGATTGGTGAACTGCCAACTTTCATGACGGGCATTCCTCTTATGCGACTTGTCAATGAAGATGGGGTTTTTAAGCCACAGCCTTTTCAGCCGCCAACGGCGCACTTTCCTGTGGATTCTGAATTAGGGAAAGAGGTCGATCACCTGATGGGGCAAATTCGGCAGAAAATTAATTTCCTCACACAGAGGATTTTTAATCATGCCCGCACAATTGCGTCGGAGGATGCTGAAGAGGCAATTAAGACTTTGGCTGCAGGAATTTTGATGGTTGAAGGAGACTTTAAGTCAAAAGTTGCTCATCCCTTTAGTATCTATAAGGGATTGTTGAATTTGGCTGGCCATGCCTGGAGCCTGGACCCAAGCCATACTCTGCCTGCATTTGACTCTTATGATCATGAGAATATGCGTGATAGCTTTATGCCCGTTCTCATTTTTATTCGCAGCATGCTGGATCGGATTCAAGAAGGGTATACGATTCTGACACTGGCTCAGAAAGGACGCCAATTCCACCTCTATATGGATCCAGAATGGCTCAAGGTAGAGAAGCTCATTATTGGTGTGAGAGCTAACCACAAGATGAGTATGGCCGAACTCTCAGATTGGTTAACAACAGCTGTTGTTGCGAGTGATTCTCGGGTAAGCCATGCACGGGAAAATCGTATTCTGGGTGCTGATAGAAAGCTCATCACAGGAGTTCAAGAGATGAAACTCTTCCCACCTCGTGGAATGATCCTTGCAGAGGTGAATTTAGAAGGTAATTATATTAAAGGGGACGAAGATCTTTTGATTTTTAACGTGGAGGATAACGAGGAGAAGCGTCCAAATGAAATCGTCTTTTATCTTCCAAAGGAAAAAAAAGATGACTAGAGCAAAAGAGAAATTCTCTCAGAAAGCAAGAGAGGTTTGATATGGGTGAAAAAGTTGCGGAAACTACCTTTGTAGTCCGTTTCTTTGAAGAGTTTTACGAAAAAGTTTGCCATTTCAAGAGCCAGGTCTTGAAGGGAAACTTGGTCGTGCCCGAAGGCGCTGAAGTTTCAAATCCAACTGTTTCTGCGGAAACAATTCTAGATCAGCTCAAAAATCTTTTGCATAAGCAATCTCTGGAGGCTCCACGCCATGGCGGGGAATACGCTGTCGCCTATTACCGAGAGACTCAATATGTCATGGCAGCTTTAGCTGATGAAATATTTTTGCATATGACCTGGGAAGGTCGAAAGTACTGGGAAGATCATTTGCTAGAATCTCAAATTTTTGAAAGCCACAATGCAGGAGACATTTTCTTCCAGCGACTTGAGAATTTTTTGAGAGAACGGGATCCTATGCGTGCAGACGTGGGCTATGTTTACCTGATGGCTCTAGGACTTGGGTTTCGAGGAAAGTACCACGGCGTGGATGACCAAGGCCGTATTACAAGCTACAAAGAACAACTTTATCGCTTCATCTATCATGCAGAGCCTGAACTGTTTGAAGGTGATGGGAAGATCTGCAAAAAAGCTTATGAGAATGTGCAGGAGAAAATTGAGGGAAAACAATTTCATGATTTTCGCCCTTGGTTTTTAATTTTTGGGGGAATCCTCTTAGGCCTCCTTTTCTATTCTTTTTCTATTTGGCACGATCTTTCTGGTCCTTTGTACAAAGAGCTAGATAAGACTTTTACAAGTCATGAGCAGCTCACCCGGAGGAGCCTATGATTCAAGCTTTGGTGAATCTCTCTCCCTATGCATCCCAAATGGCTTTGGTTGCCCTGGGGCTTGCCTTTGTAGTGGCCATGGGGATTTTGGGGCTGTCCAACTATGCAATCCGGCGTGCAGCCCGACGGCGTGCCCTTGCACCAAATACCCCTGTGACAATAGGTGACCGTCCTTATCCACTTACGATTGTGGAGCGAGGGAAGCGCTACATACGTGAATTGGGGCGGATCAAACGTCGACTTGCTGGGCTTTGGACAGGGTTTGGTGAAGATGACCTTTCGCAGAGTTTTCAAAAAAGTTTGGGGATTTTAAAAACATACCTCGGAGACCAAAATTTTAAATATCGAGTGCCTTGGTATTTGATGATTGGTGAGGAAAATAGTGGAAAATCAACTATCCTCAATACAACAGGTCTTGACCTTCCTATAGGTCGGCCAGACTTTTCTTTTAGCCAGCCAAAACCAGCTTTAGATTGGTGGTTTTATGACAATGGTATTGTTATGGACTTAGCTGGTGATATTGTCCTGGAAAATGAGAAAGGTGAATACAAGCAGCCATTGTGGCAGCAATTCCTCAACCTTTTAAACCGTTTTCGTCCTCAACGTCCTCTTGATGGCGTGTTATTAACGATTCCAGCAACAGATATCTATGGTCCTAAAGCTCTGACGAAAGAACAACAGCTGAAGAAGGCAAAGGCGATCCATGAGCGATTGTTTCTACTACAGAACACTATCGGGATGCGTTTGCCAATTTATGTCATTGTTACAAAAACAGATGCTGTGGAAGGGTTTAAGTCTTTTGTTCAAGAATTGCCAGATGATAGCCTAAATCAAATTTTAGGATGGTCCAGTCCTCACAACACAGACACAGGCTATGCACCCCAGTGGATCAATAGTCTCTTTAGTTCACTGCAGTCCCAGCTACGGGAAGCACGCGCTATGATTTATGCCCAAACAACAGCGCGTGATCAGCAGTATCGTGACAAGGCACTTGCTTTTCCAGCTCAGTTAGCTCAAACAAAATCTGGAATTCAGACAATTCTTGATCATGTGTTCAAAGAAACTGCATTTCATGACATGTTTTTCTTGCGTGGTGTGTACTTCACTGGAGACAATTATATTCCAGATTTGAGCTCAGATGCAGAGAATGTAGCTGAGGCTCAGGATCGTCCAGGTGCTGCTCCCGTTTTTATCCAAGATTTACTGCGTAAGAAGATCTTTCCTGAAGCTGGGTTAGGGCAACCTATTCGACGCTTGCTTGTTTCTACTTCTCGTAAACTTAACGTGGCGAAAGTTGCTGTTGCTTTGTTTTCTGTATATTGGTTGAACGGCTTGATGATGGTCAAGTCTGAGTTTGCAACGACACGTAAACAGCTGATCCCAGCTCTTGAGAAGGTTAACCGGACTCTTGAAGGTGCGATGCGCTTATCAAGTTATGCACAGAAGCCTCAACTAGACATGTATCTCAACCAGCAAACAGATGATTTAATTCGTCTCATGTCTGAAGTAAATCCTATGACACTAAATCGGATACTTGTGCCTGGATCCTGGTCAGGAGGTCTGGATCAAAAAATTCGCAAGGCTTTTACTATTGCTTACGACCAGATCATTCTCAAGGCTTTGAGCACTGAATTAATGAAAAAAGCGAGTGCGCTCACAGATAGCAATACAGTCGTGCTTGGGCAAAAGAGAGGCCAAGGAGATGTTAATCCTCTGAACTTAACAGCTTTCAAAAACTTAAATAACTATGTCAGAGCAATTGATGCTCTCGAAGCAAATGTACGCCGTTATAATGACCTAGAGCATACTCAAAGTTTGACTGACCTTTCTAACCTTATCCAATTTTTGTATGGTCGTACGCCCCCTGCAGAATTTTTTGAGCAACAGCACTATTATGGTCGGGTTCTTTCTGGGGTGCAGGATAAAAATATCAACATTCGCCCTTTCAGGGAACAAGCCCAGAAGAAACTTCGGCTTTTGGCAACGGCTTTTGCAGAAGATGCATTTCGTTTGGAAATGAATTTTCCTGCTCTCATAAAGGCAACGCAACACTTAGAGCGATTGATGCGTCCTTCTGCTGAAGCAACAATTGGAGATTTGAAGACGATTCTTTCTCAAGCTCAAGGACTAAAGACATTGTTAGATTCAGATCGAGTGTCTTGGATTGAGAAGGCTCGCTTTGAGCCTGGGCAAGATTACAATAGTATGCTGACAACAGTTGCCCGGGCAGACCTTTTTGGGCTTTCTATTGCAGAAGATCTTTCACAAGACTTCGACAAGAGGTTCAAATCCTTTAAGGGAGAGCTTGCAGGCGTGAAAACAACCTTGGCAGGGAGAATGCTAAAAGTTGAGAATGGGGCTCTTTCTGCAGCTCCTTCTGCAAAGTATGAGGGGATTCTCACCGCTTTGCAGGCATTCTTAGAGTTGCCTTTTATGGCTCCACAAGCCAATCAGCGTTCTATCGTATCTGTTCCTCCTGGAAAGCTCCTCCTATGGGATGAAGTCACACTTCAAACGACAATGGGATTGGTTGATGAATACAATGCGTATGTTACAGGGGATCTGCTTACTGTAAATCCCGAGATGCGCGCAATTTTCAAGGTTGTCGCGCGGAACACTGTTCGATCCAAGATTATCAATGCTGTGGCACGTTCCCAGGTTTATGTGGATGACCCCTCAGACACAATGACGTTTGGACGCAGGGATATTTTAGCAAACCAGGTTCAAAACTTTAAAGGGGTTACCCCAATTTTCAGTAAGCTCTTGGGAACCTTTGAAGGCGGTGGCTTTATTCTAACTTCAGCCGGAATTCGAGAACTTCTGATCGCTCAGGGTTACGGTATCCTCCGTAAAGCAGACCGTATTTTGCAGGCTGAGAATTTTTATGATCCAAAAGGTTCTGATTTTACCTGGTGGAATGGAGAAAAAGATCTCGGATTTCAAGCTTTCGGGGTATATGATGAAGATGGTTTAAATACTTATTTTGCTGCCCAGAGGGATAGTATTTCACAACTTGCAAAGACAATTGCAGAGCCTGTTCTTTCTTTCTTAAGTTTGGGATATCTGGAAAAGAATCCAGATGATTTGCCTCTTGTTGTCATGTGGCGGCGGATTATTAAACAACTGGATGGGTTTGCAAATCAGGCACCTGAAAATTCTGTGGGGCAGTTAGAAAAATATGTTCTTCAAGGATTAAATGGGATCCAGCTTTCCAAGTGTGCATCTGAAACACCCTTCAAGGGAGGAGATTATTTCCTCGAAAAACGCAGACGAATTCAAACCCTTGTGCAAAAGCAATGTCTCTATCTTGCAAATGAAAAACTTCAAAAATCTTATAACTCCATGGCGAATTTCTTTAATGTAAGTCTCGCTGGGAAATATCCTTTTGTGGATGCTGATTCTGTTGGTGGGGGTGAAGCAGATCCTGAGGATGTCAATAAATTCATCAAGTTGATAAATATGGTTGGTCCAAGTGATGAGCATGCCTTAGCGCTTGGGGCAAAGACATCTAAGTCAAAGGAAAAAGCTCTCGGATTTATTCGACAAGTTAAAACATTGGTCCCACTTCTCAGGGCTGCTTTAGACCAGAGTTATGATGAGTCAATTCCTCAGGTTGATTTTACCGTAGAATTTCGAACAAACCGGGCGCAGGAAAATCTCGTCAATCAGCTTGTGGATTATAATATTGGTGCTGGAAATGTTTTGCTTTCCCGCCGGAGTGAGAAGAATGCAGGAGCTTGGCAATCAGGTGATGAAGTTAAGATTCAGCTTCAACTTGCTGAAAACTCAAACTATGCTCTTGGAGAGGATGAAGATCAGCCAGCACTTTCGATCGAAGGCAGTAAAGCAATCTTTAAATACAGTGGAACCTGGGGATTAATTCGTCTCTTGCAAAATCACCAAATTGTGATGCCAAATCCACAACCTGGTGTATTCCGCCTCCGCTTCACAGTTCCAACACAGTTCCGAGGTGGTGGAGAACAACAGGGCTTCGGACCTGATAATCAAAAGATTAGCTTTTTCATGGATTTAACATTTGCCCTTGGCGATGCAGGTGTTCCCCTTGAAAATCAACCGAAATCCTATCGTTTCCCTGTTCGAGCGCCTATAGTTCCCAGTTTTGGTGGGGGGGAATAGTCATGGTAAGCCCTTTAGTCCAAGAAATCCTCATACCGCTTGAGGAGCGCTTTACGAAGTTATATGTACCTCTTTCTGGAAAAACGCCCTGTGGAGAGTTTATTCATCGAACTGTTGAATTTGACCGCATTAGAGATCTAAGAGACTCGGAAGAGACGCATGGTAAGCCTACAGATTGGGTGGCTGTTGAACGGCTTTCTCTAGATCTTCTTTCACAAAAAACAAAAGACTTTCAGGTTTTAGGGTGGCTTTGTGAGGCGTGGCTGCGCCAAGAGTGGCTTGTGGGACTGGCCTGGGGGCTTGCAACTTATATCAAAGTTGCAGAAGATTTTTGGGATCAGGTTCATCCTCAAATTGAGGATGGAGATGTACAATTCCGCCTGGCGACAATAACTTGGCTCGACCATAAACTTGTCGGGAATTTACGTATGTTTCCCCTTTTTGGAGGAGCAGCACTGGGTGGGCATACCTATGGTGAGTTAGTAAAAAGCCGTAATATTCCTCCTGAACTTGCGAATCAGAAGGACTTCCAAGTTGTTCAAGCAGCTGACATTAAAAATAGCTTTGTGGGTTTTCCAGAACCTGCTGTTCAAGAGCTTATCCATCATGCAACAAATTGTGTGAAGCTGCATGGAGAGCTTCAGAGCATGTTGGAAGAAAAACTTCAGAAAACACAGGTTCTTCATAACCTGGGGAAATCTCTTACGAATATTCTTAGGTTTTATCAAGGGTTGCCACAGGCAAAAATAAAGAAAGCCAAGCCTGCTCGCCCTCCAGCCTCGGAGGAAAAGCCTACGACAGAAGAGAAGATTCCTTCCTCAACAGAAATGTCAGGAGATATGAATATGCCTACAGATGCCCCCAAGTCCCGTGAGGAAGCTTATGAGCAGCTTGCAAAGATTGCTGCATTCCTGGAATATCATGAGCCTCATAGCCCAACCCCTTATTTGATTCGCCGCGCGATTGGCTGGGGAGGGATGACTTATGGGCAGCTTCTAGCAGACCTTTTCCAAACCTCAGGTGGAAATATCAACCAAATCATGGCTATTTTGGGATTAGATCAGCCATCTCAAGGGGCGCGTGCCCCAATGCGTCCTCAGCAGCGTCATGAGCCAGAACAGCAAAATCCTCCGATTCATCATCAAGAACAGGTAGATCCACGGGAAGGACACTAGCTGAGTGATTAAAGTAAAAAAGAATGATAGACTATTGAGATAGGAAACATAAGGCAGGCTTCCATGAAAGTATTTTTAGTTTTTTTAATATTGGGTATTCCTTCTCTTCAAGCCCAGGAAGTAGATTTGAATACAGGTGCTTCTGAGGGAGCTCGGATCCGAGGTCAGCTTAAGCGTGTAACTGAGGAAGTCGCTGATGCATACCAAGAACTAGATGAAAGCCTTATAGAAGAAAAAAAGTACCGCCTTGCTGCTGCGGTCATGACTATTCGTATGATAAAGAGGTTGTTTGAGCTTCATGTTCCGACAACTGGAGTATCGACACATGGAGGAGAATACGAGCATATCCGCTATCGAAAAACGAATACCACGGCTTCTGTTTATCCTCCCGTTTCAGAGTTGATAGATCTTATCCATTCGGTTCTTGCCCCCTTACAGGATCTTTGGGATGATCCAAGACTTCAAGAGGATCATAATATGAGGATTCTTCAGCGGATGAGGGAGTATTTGGATATCGTTGTTCCGGATACAACGGCGACCTTTACAGGTGCTACGCCCATGTATGGTGTTGTTGTTGAGAGGGGTAAAACGCTTCAAATTCATAAGGAAATTTATGCAAATGGTGCTCAAATTCCAAACAAGATTCTTTACAGGGTTATTTTGAACACAGATCCCGTTGGAATGTAAATTCAAAGAACTTATATCCAGAAAAAAACCCCGGTAAAATCCGGGGTTTTTTATAAGGCTAGGAAAGATGTGCTTACGCAACTTTTAGAACTTCGTCTCCAGGATTCCAATTACAAGGAGTGAGTTCATTTGTTTGCAAAGCTTCCAATGTGCGAAGAGTCTCAGGAATATTCCGGCCAACGCTAAGGTCATTAACAGTCACTGAGCGGATAGTGCCAGTAGGATCTACAATGTAAGTTGCTCGCAGGCAGACACCTTCATGCTCATCCAAAATACCAAGGGCCTCAGAAAGATCTTTTTTGATATCTGAAAGCAGTGGAATAGAGAGGTTTTTAAGCCCAGGATGGTTTTGCCTCCATGCCAAATGGACAAATTCTGAATCTGTGGAAACGCCATAGACTTTGGCATTAAGTTTCTCAAAATCTTTTTGAAGCCGATCAAACTCAATAATTTCCGTTGGGCAGATAAAAGTAAAATCCTTTGGGTAGAAGAAGAAAACCTTCCAAGAGCCTTGGTCATCTTCATGGGAAATATCTGTAAAGGCAGTTTGAATATCTGCAGATGCAACAGCCTTCAGGCTGAATTCAGGGAAACGATCACCAACTGTAAGCATAATTTATCTCCTTTAGTCTCCGGTTGTTATACGATTTACCAATTCTTTGACGGTCGGAATGTAACCATCCTTGTAGAAAGGGTCATCCGCAAATTTATAAGCATTATGACCAGCAAACATAAGCTGGTCCGCAACAGGCCCTCCATGGCTAATTTCTTGGAGAGTTTTCTGAATGCAGAACGAGCGAGGGTCCGCTTTACGCCCTGTCGTTCCTTCTTCATTTTGAGCCCAGTTTGAGAACTGACAGGCACTCAAACATCCCATGCAGTCAATTTGATCTTTACGGATCTGTTGGCTGCGCTCTGGGGTTACAAAGATGAGAGTATTGTCAGGTGTTTTAAGGGCCTCAGAATAGCCTTCTTTGATCCAAGCTTCTGCTTTTGCTTTGTCTCCAGAAGAAACAAAAACTTCACGGCCTCTACGTCCAAAGGCAAAGGCCTCTTGATGCTCAGCAAGAGGTGAGTTGCTGTAGGTAACTTGTCGCTGACTTCGTTCAATTAGCTCATCCAAGAAATCATTGCGGACTGCAGAAGAGTAAAATCCTGTAGGTGAGAAGCGATTTAGGAAAACGTCACCTGGCTCAAGTGTGAGGAGTTTGTGCTTCCACTCAGAAGAAATAGGGCTTTCCTGGGTGAGCAGAGGACGGGTTCCAAATTGAAAAGCAATGGGGCCCAACTCTGGGTTATCAATCCAGTCTGCCCAATCCCGAAGGTACCAAACACCACCAGCCATAATAATGGGGATGTGCTTTAGCCCAAAATCATTCATAACCTGACGCAGCCCGAGTACCCGTGGATAAGGGTCTTCAGGAGATTTCGGATCTTCAGAGTTCGAGAGACCATTATGCCCCCCTGCGCGCCATGGATCCTCATAAACGACAGCACCTAGGCCTGTAGGAAAGCGGTGGAAAGCTCGTTTCCACAAAGCTCTAAAGGCTCGTGCAGAAGAAACGATGGGATAGTAAAATACACCAAACTTTGCACAAATTTCAGCAACGCGGTAGGGCATTCCTGCGCCGCAAGTTACACCATGCACAATGTTACGTGTCTTCTCCAAAATCCCATGTAGAATTTCTTCTGTGCCTGCCATTTCCCAAAGTACATTCATGTGAATGCGGCCCTGACCATTAGCCATATCATGAGCAATCTTAGCTTGGGTAATGCCACCTTCAATGGCATAAGCAATGAGCTCATGATGGCGTTCCCGACGGGTTTTTCCTTTATAGACAACAGGAATTAAATTCCCTTCCGCATCATGAGCGTCGGCGTTGACTGCAGAGAAAGTACCGACACCCCCTGCTGCAGCCCACGCTCCAGAGCTTTCCCCATTGGATACAGAAATCCCTTTTCCGCCTTCGACTAAAGGGAGAACTTCACGACCAGAAAGAACAATAGGATTTAGGGCCTTCAACACTTTGACTCATACGTTTCTTAGTTAGTGATAGACAACTTTTACGCGGAAGTCAAAGGCTCTCCGGATTTTTGATCTACTGTTTTCATGCTGAGCTTCACTTTGCCCCGGTTGTCCATACCAACCATTTGAACAAAGACTTCTTGCCCTTCTTCAACGACATCGCTGACCTTTTCAACACGATCTGGACGCATTTCAGAAATATGGACAAGGCCGTCACGAGAGCCGAGGAAGTTTACAAAAGCACCAAACTCCATAAGCTTTACAACTTTTCCTTTGTAAACCTTGTTGAGTTCTGGCTCAGCTACGATCCCTTCAATCCGAGCCCGTGCATCATCAAGAGAGGCTTGGTTAGGGCCGGAAATTTTGATTTGGCCATCTTCATCGATATCAACAACAGCGCCAGAAAGTTCGCAGATTTCTCGGATGACTTTTCCGCCAGAGCCAATAACTTCACGAATTTTCTCTTTTGGAACTTGCATGGATTCCATCTTCGGTGCATGGTCAGAAAGTTCTGTCCGTGCAGATGTAATCGCTTTTGCCATTTCCCCAAGAATATGCATCCGGCCTTCTTGTGCCTGATTCAGAGCTGTTTCCATGATCTCTTTTGTGATGCTTGTAACTTTAATGTCCATTTGAAGTGCAGTCACACCATCTTCTGTTCCTGCAACCTTAAAGTCCATGTCCCCAAGGTGATCTTCATCACCGAGAATATCAGAGAGAACCACAAACCTGTCTTTATCCTGGATAAGACCCATTGCGATACCAGCCATAGGTTTAGGTAGGGGTACACCAGCATCCATAAGTGCTAAGGAGCTACCGCAAACCGTTGCCATGGAAGACGATCCATTGGACTCTGTGATTTCAGATACCACGCGGATACTATAAGGAAATTCTTCCTTGCTTGGCATATGAGGGCGGAGAGCTCGCCAAGCAAGTTTTCCATGCCCAATCTCCCGACGTCCTGGGCTGCCAAGGCGGCCACATTCACCAACGGAATAAGGAGGGAAGTTATAATGAAGGAGGAAGCCTTCTTTGTATTCACCCTCTAGGCGATCAATGATTTGCTCATCTTGACCTGTGCCCAAAGTTGTAACAACAAGGGCTTGCGTTTCTCCACGTGTAAAGAGAGCACTTCCATGTGCACGAGGCAGAACGCCAACTTCAACTTCGATAGGGCGAATTGTTTTTGGATCCCGGCCATCAATACGGGTTTTTGTTTCAAACAGGCTCTCCCGCACAACATCTTGCTCAGTAGATTTGAAGGCGCTACCGACCATTGCATCATCAATGCCGGCATCTTCGCTTACAAAGGTTTCTATAGCTTCATCTTTAAGTGCCTTGATTTTTTCTTGGCGCAAAAGCTTTTGAGTTTCTTCGTAAGCTTCTTCAATTTTCTTTGCATATTTTTTAGCAAGATCCTTGTTAAGCTTTGCTTGTACAGGATTTTCCTTGGGAAGATCCCAGGCTTCTTTGCCGGCTTCCTTAGCGAATTCCTGGATCATTTTAATCACAGGCTGGTAGGAATCATGCCCAAAGATCACAGCATCAAGCATTGTGGCTTCGGATAACTCTTGTGCTTCAGATTCTACCATCAGTACGCCTTCTTGTGTTCCAGCAACAACAAGATCTAGGCTTGATTCTTTTGATTCTTCTAATGTTGGGTTAAGAAGGAAGTTACCGTCTTTATATCCAACACGGCATCCTCCGATGGGCCCTTGGAAAGGAATACCAGAGATCGCTAATGCCGCAGAAGAAGCAATCATAGCAACAACATCTGGATCATTCTCTAGGTCATGGCTGAGGACAGTCACAACAACCTGAACCTCATTCAAAAAACCCTTTGGAAAAAGAGGACGAATAGGGCGGTCAATGAGACGAGAAACGAGAGTTTCTTTTTCAGAAGGACGTCCTTCGCGCTTTAAGAATCCACCAGGAATACGTCCTACTGCATATGTCTTTTCTTGGTAGTGAACGGACAGGGGAAAAAAATCTTGTCCTGGGGCAGGTTCTTTTTTTCCAACAACGGTGGCGAGAGCAACAGTTTCACCATATTGAGCAAGAACGGAACCATCAGCTTGGCGAGCCATCTTCCCTGTTTCAAGAGTCAGGGGCTTTCCAGCCCAGTCCATAGATTTTTTTACTGTCTTAAATAATGTCATGTATATCTTTTCCTTCAATCATAAATATAAAAAAGGGGCCCCCTGGCCCCTCTTTTTCTTAGCGCCGGAGGCCTAGGGCCTTGATCAGCGAATCATAGCGGCCAACTTCTTTGGACTTTACATAGTCAAGAAGCCGGCGACGCTGGCCAACAAGAATGAGTAGTCCACGACGGGAGTGCTTGTCTTTCTTGTGAGTTTTAAGGTGTTCAGTGAGGTTTTTGATCCGCTCAGAGAGGATTGCAACCTGCACTTCAGGGGATCCTGTATCATTAGGGCCCTTTGAAAATTCTTTAATAACTTCTGCTTTTCTTTCAGCTGTAATCGACATCTTGTTTCCTTTCTTAAATATTAAACACACGCTTGGGATTTACTACCCCAGTAGCGGGGTCAAAGTTACCAAACCCAATAAACTCCCCAGCTGCGCTTAGGCACTTTACGAGGGTGTTTTCCGCTATGCCAATAGGAGGTTTCTCAAGAACCACACTCATTCCTTTGCGGAAATGGGAGAGGTGTTCTTTTGAAAACGTTATTGCCAGGATGTCGTCCAGACCAAACGCTAAATTCAAAAGACTCCGACCATGCTCACCTTTATTGCAAATTTCTTCAATTTTTTCAAGGGAAAAAGCAACACTTAAATTGAATGCTCCAACTTGAGTACGCCTAAGGGCTGTAACATGACCAAAGCAGCCAAGCTTTTGGCCGAGATCTCGGGCAAGGGCACGGACATAAGTGCCTTTGCCACAATGGACCCGGAATTGGGTTTCATAGGCTTCTTCATCATGACTAAGTAGTTCAAGTTCTTGAATAAGAATAGGACGTGGTGGAATTTCTACAGTTTCTCCCCGCCGAGCTTTAAGGTGGGCACGCTCTCCCTTAATGCGAACTGCAGAAAAAGGAGGAGGTGTTTGAAGTGTTTCACCGATAAAACTAGGGAGAACTCTCTGAATGTCACTTTCTGCTGGACGAATCTTGCTTTCATGGATGATTTCACCTTCGAGGTCATCAGTTGTTGTTTGGCTTCCCCACTTTACTGTGAACTCATATGCCTTTTCGGTGTTTTGAATATAGGGGATACATTTTGTCCCCTCATTCAGAGCAACTGGTAAAACACCCGTTGCAAGAGGGTCAAGTGTGCCCGCATGCCCAACACGCCGGGTGCGAAAGAGACGACGTAAATGTCGGACAACATCTGTGGAGCCCATATTCAGAGGTTTATCAACACAAATCCATCCATGGTACTTGGGAAGTTGGGGGGCAGTCACTTATGAAGCGTCTTGAAGATCTTGTGTAACGCGAGGATCATGAAAAAGACGATTCACCTCCTCCAGAGTTTCCATAGTTTCATCAAGCTTAAATTTCAATTTGGGCATGAACTTGAGAACAACATGGGACCGGATAGCCTGTTGCAAATCTGGACCTGCAACCTTTAATTCCTCTTGAAGAACTTTAAAATCTATTCCCTTTACCAAGGGGACAACGAAAATAAGTGCATGTTTTAAGTCGGGGCTTACCTTCACCTGGGTAACGGTCAGCATGGAAGAGGCAAGAATATCACTTGCAACACCTTGTGCACTCAAGCTTGAGGCAACAGCCTGCTTCAACGTTTCCGCAACCCTTTTTTGTCGCTGGGAAGGTGCTTTTTCAAGTTCTTTGAGTGTTGTAAGCATAACCATATGGACCTCTAGAGCGTTCTTGCAATCTCTTCAACAGAGAAGCATTCGATAACATCTCCAGCACGAATATCTTGATAGTTCTCAAAGGCCATTCCACATTCTTGACCTTGACGGACTTCTTTGACTTCATCTTGAAAACGCTTCAAGGTTTTGAGAGAACCTTCGTGAATCACGACGTTATCACGGAGTAGGCGAACCTTCATTCCCCGTTTTACAACTCCCTCAGTGACCTCACAACCTGCAACTTTACCAACTTTAGTAATGTTGAACACTTCCTTGATTCCAGCATAACCCAAGAAAGTCTCTTTTAAGGTTGGAGAGAGAAGGCCTTCCATTGCGGCTTTGATATCCTCAATCAAATCATAGATGACAGAATAATAACGAATCTCTACACCATCTCGCTTTGAAGCAGTCTTTGCTTGTTGATTTGCACGAACGTTAAATGCAATGACAACACCTTCTGAGGCGCCAGCTAACGTGATATCACTCTCATTAATCTCGCCGACAGCACCGTGCACAATCTTAAGACCAACTTCATCAGTTTCAAGTTTTTGCAAAGACGTTGCAATTGCTTCTACAGAGCCTTGAACATCTCCCTTGATCACAACATTTACAGTTTGTTTCTCACCATCTCCCTTAGCTGCCGAGAGAATATCCTCAATAGAGCGAGTTTTTGTAATGACAGAGTCGTTTTTGCGTTTGGAAAGACGGAATTCTGTGATTTCACGGGCCTGAGCCTCGGATTCAACAACAGCAAATTCATCACCAGCATCAGGTGCGCTCTGGATTCCAAGAATCTCAATAGGCTCTGCAGGCCCAGCTTTCTTAACCTGCTTGCCTTGATCATTAATCAAAGCTCGCACACGACCCCAGACACAGCCAGCAACGAAGATATCTCCAACTTTCAGTGTTCCACGCTGGATAAGAATTGTAGCAACAGCACCACGTCCTTTCTCAAGCTTGGACTCAACAACAGCTCCTTCGGCTTCCCGGGTTGGGTTCGCCTTAAGATCCAGCAACTCAGCTTGGAGTAAGATAGCTTCTTCGAGTTTATCTAATCCTGTTTTTTGTTTTGCAGAGATTTCGACACAAAGAACATCCCCACCCATTTCTTCCACAACAATTTCATGTTGAAGAAGCTCTGTCCGGACACGACTTGGATCTGCACCAGGAGTATCCATCTTGTTGATAGCAACAATAATTGGAACTTCCGCTGTTTTTGCGTGATTAATAGCTTCTTTAGTTTGCTCCATGATTCCGTCGTCAGCAGCCACAACGAGAATAACGATATCAGTTGTTTTTGCTCCACGGGCACGCATTTGGGTAAATGCAGCATGGCCAGGTGTATCAATAAAGGTGATTTTTTTACCGGAAGGTGCCGTGACCTGATATGCACCAATATGCTGTGTGATACCACCAGCTTCTCCAGAAACAACGTTTGCCTTGCGAAGGGCATCTAAAAGTGAGGTCTTTCCATGATCAACGTGCCCCATAACAGTTACGACAGGGGGGCGTGGCTTCAGGTTTTTGGGATCATCATCAGCCTTTTTTAAGACATCTTCTACATCTGATTCAGAAACGCGCTTAATGGTGTGGCCAAATTCTTCAACAACAAGCTCTGCTGTATCGGCATCAATAGCTTGTGTGATTTTAGCCATAACTCCCATTTGCATGAGTTTTTTCACAACGTCTGCACCACGTTCTGACATACGACTTGCAAGTTCTTGCACAGTGATGGTTTCCGGAACTACAACTTCACGATACACCTTTTGAGGCTTATCTCCAGCCGTTCCCATCTCTTGGGATTTTTGCTTTTGGCGTGCCCGACGAATGGAGGCAAGACTGCGTGTTCGCTCAATATCTTCACCTTCTGCAAGACGTTGGGCTTGGCTGAGGGTGAGGCCACTATCACGACGTTTAGGTCCTCCCGCTCCACGAGAAAGGGTCAATTTTTTCTTAGCTGGTTCATCACTGTCATCACGGGATTTAACTCGTGGAGAAGAGAGTCCGCCGCTGCGAGATGTTCCGCTTGCGGAGTGATCAAGATCAGGGGCTTCACCAGGAAGAGGGCGTTGACTACGTCCACCTTCTTTAGGATGAGGGGCTTCTTCTTTCTTTTCAGGCTTTGCTGGTCCTCCAAAACCAAAGGTTTTTGGCCCGTCTTCAATCTTTTTCTTACGCCTTGTTTCTTTTTCAACGCGTTCTTTTTCAGCCTGTTCAACCCGCTGACGCTCTTCCTCTTCAAGGCGTGTGCGTTCCAGATCTCGAGTTTCTTGGACTTCACGTTCGCGACGCTCCTGCTCAAGACGACGGTGCTCAGCCTCTTCAGCACGACGTTTGGCCTCTTCTTCCATCTTTTTCCGAACTTCTTCTTGAGCTTTCGCTGCTGTACGAAAAGCATTTAAACGCGCTTCCCATTCAGCATCGCTAAGACCTTCAGGACGTTGCGGTTCTTGTGGTGACTGCTGCTTTGCATCTGCTTTTCCGCCTACATTGATAGTGCGGCGACGCTTCACTTCAACAGCAACCGTTTTTGAGCGCCCGTGAGAGAAACTTTGGCGTACACGCCCACCATCGACCACTTTATCCATGGTACGATTAGATAGACTCAAAGTCTTCTTTCCTGAATTCTCAGGCGTTGTGTTGGGCTTCTTTGTCTCTTTGTCTGCCATACTTCTCTCTTCTCTCAACGTTTTACTTGCTCGTGTGAAAGAAAGATATACTCTCTTTACTGAGCCCCTTCAAACCAATGAGCGCGTGCCTTCATAATGACATCATTGGCTTCTTCAGGCGTGAGGTTTAGGTCCTCTTTAATAAGATCAACTAGTTCATCCCCAGCAAGATCTCCTAAATCATCGCGGGTCAGGATTCCTTTTTGTCCAACCGCAACCTTGATCCGAGCTGGCACATCTGCCAAGGAGATTAACGCCTTTTCCATACCAAGTTTTCGGCATTCTTGGGTCAAGCGGCCTTCTTCTTCCTCCAAATAAGCTTTTGCACGGGACTGAAGCTCTTGCGCCAGTTCTTCGTCAAAGCCTTCAATTTGAAGAAGCTCTTCCACCTCTATATAAGCAACATCTTCGATAGATGCAAATCCTTCTGAAGCAAGAAGCTGAGAAATCATTTCATCAACATCTAAAGCTTCTGCAAAAAGGGAGATCCGACGCTCAGCTTCAACCTGACGGTTTTCTTCCTCTTGTGTTGCAGAAACAACATCAATATTCAAACCTGTCAATTTAGAGGCAAGGCGAACATTTTGACCGCGACGCCCAATGGCAAGAGACAACTGTTCGTCTGTAACGACCACATCAACACGGCCTGTATCTTCATCCAAAATAACTTTAGAAACTTCTGCAGGGACAAGGGCGTTTACTACAAAAGTTGCCATGTCTTCAGACCACGGAATGATATCCACCCGCTCTCCCTGAAGTTCGTTCACAACAGCTTGAACCCGGCTTCCGCGCATGCCAACACATGCTCCCACCGGATCAATAGAGCTGTCTGCAGTGTAAACAGCCATTTTGGCACGGCTACCAGGGTCACGGGCAACACCCTTGATAACAATTTGGCCATCGTAAATTTCTGGAACTTCTTGTGTAAAGAGAGCTGCCATGAAGTCTGGATGGGTACGAGAAAGAAAAACCTGTGAACCTCTATTTTCACGACGAACATCCATGATGATTGCGCGGACACGATCCCCTGGTTTAAAGCTTTCTCGACCAACCATTTCATTTCGGTGAAGCAGGGCTTCTGCGCGGCCAAGATCAACAATGACATTTCCGTATTCTACGCGCCGAACAATCCCGTTAATGACCTCACCAATGCGGTCTTTGTATTCATTGTACTGCTTTTCACGCTCTGCGGATTTAACACCTTGGAAAATGACTTGGCGTGCTGTTTGTGCAGCCACACGGCCAAAATCAAGGGGAGGAAGATCTTCACTGATTTCATCACCAACTTTGGCATCAGCTTTCTCTATCTGTGCATCAGAAAGGCTAATTTGAAGGTATGGGTTATCAGCGTCTTCCACAACTTCACGGACACGGGTCAGAGAAATATTCCCACGGCGGGGATCAATGACCGCGCGGATATCATATTCCATCCCATATTTCCCACGAGCAGCTTTTTGGATGGCCATTTCAATAGCTTCCAAAACATCCTGTTTCTCAATGCCTTTCTCTCTTGCAAGGGCATCAATCATTGTGAGAATTTCATGACCGTTACTCATAACTTATTTCCTACCTTTAAGTTTTTTGTTTTTTGGCTGTGTCTGTTGTTCCTCAGGAATGATTCGAGCTGCATCAATATCCTGGAAAGGAATGTGAAGCTCAACATCTTCCCCATTCACATTACCACTGAGTACAATATCTTGATTTTCCTCAATAGCAATGAGTTTTCCTCGAAAAGATGACTGGCCATCATAGCTTGAAAGAGTCTTAAGATGCACTTTTTCGCCAATGAAGGTTTTGAAATGTTCAATCTTCGTGAGTGGGCGATCCAGTCCTGGGCTAGAAACTTCCAGAATATAGGCATCTGGCAGAGGATCCTCTACGTCCAGGAGGCGAGAAACCATGCGAGAAACCTTTTGGCAATCACCAACAGTGACACCAGGCTTGTCCATCCGCTCAATCATAATCTGAAGGACAGACCGCTTTTGATGGCCAAGTTGAAGACGCACGATCTCAAGCCCCTCAGCTTCTACAACTGGGGCAATGAGTTCATAGAGATGCTTCTCGCGTCCAAAAAGTCTCAAAGGCCCTCTCAAAATCTAGATATACAAAAAGGTGCCCAAGGGCACCTTCGTTAAAATAACTCAAGTCTTACCTGTATTTATAATCTATTTTTGAAATTTATCAAGGGAATTGTTTTTGACTCTCTTGTATCTAACACGATTTCTTTATTGCACTGATGCTGATAGACTATTTCAATACTGAGGAGGCTTTTGTGAAGGTAAAAGGAAAACAAATCGACTTTTTACTCTGGATATCAATCACAGTTGTTTCCCTTTCTTATCTTTTTTCTGCTTTTGACCTGGCTCTTAGCCCCATGGCTAGCAATTTTACATACACAGTTTATGAGTTTGTTAATACGGTCTGGATAGGGCTTGTCCTTGGTGTTTTTTTTATGGGAATACTGGGTACTGTGCCAAGAGAAATTATAGTTTGTGCTCTTGGAAACAGGGGAGGGTTACAAGGAATCTTCCGTGCTACTTTTGCTGGCATACTGTTAGATTTGTGTAGTCATGGCATCCTTATGGTGGGAATGAAGTTTTACGAGAGAGGTGTCAGTATTGGACAAGTGGTTGCTTTTCTTGTTGCAAGCCCTTGGAATTCACTCTCTCTGACGATCATTCTTTGGACCCTAATAGGGTTTTGGTGGACACTTATTTTTATTGCAGGATCATTTTTGATTGCAGTCAGTACGGGTCTTCTTTTTGAACTTTGCGTGAAGCAAGAAATTTTACCTGAGAATCCCCACAAAGTGGGCCTCCCACAGGGCTTTGAGTTTTGGAAGGAGGTGAAGAAATGGTATAAAGGATTTTCCTTCTCAGATATGCCAAAAATTTTGTGGCAAGGACTCTTGGAATCTCGGATGTTATTACGCTGGCTTCTGTTTGGGATTGTCCTTGCCGGCATTATACGTACAGCTTTTTCACCAGACCAATTTCAAATTCTTTTTGGGCCAACTTTAGCAGGGCTCGGATTAACTTTGGTTGCTGCAACAATCTTGGAGGTTTGCTCTGAAGGAAGTGTTCCTATTGCTGCAGAAATCTTTGTAAAAGCAAAAGCACCTGGAAACGCCTTTGCGTTTCTGATGGCAGGTGTTTCAACAGATTATACTGAGATCATGCTTTTAAAAGAGACGACAAAAGGGTGGCGAATCCCTCTCTTTTTACCTCTATTAACACTGCCGCAAATTCTTCTGTTGGCCTTGATTCTCAATATGGCTGTGTAGACTAGTTTCCTTTGTACCCTGTGAAATGAACGAAGGTTCCTTTAAACCTAGCACTTGGGCCAAAGGGATTATAGTCTCGCATAGTGCGATGATCAGTGAAAAATTCAGCCATACTTTCTGTCAGTACTTGAGATGCCGCATCCAAGAGGGCTTTCTTTTTGGCCCCTATAAATGGCGCAGAGAGTTTTTCAGGATACATGGATGATAGGACTCCAAGGTCACACAAGCCATATCCTGAAAACTCAAAATACCCAAAAACCCGAAATCCTTCTTCAAGGAGGCTCGGATTAAATTCAGATCCTCGCAAGATTCTCTCTTCGACGATCCCTTTTTCAGTCCTGCGCAGAAGATAAACTGAGGATCCAAAATCTGTGGGGACTTCAGCAATGGGCTCAGGTGTGGTTTTATAGGAAATGCCAAAGGGGCTAACTTCCATCAATAATTCCCCTCCTGGGCGCAATGCTGCAGCAAAAACTTTTAAATCCCTGCCGGAGAAAAATTTTCGTGTGGAGGCATCAAAAACAATTGCATCAAAGGAAATTCCAAAGTTTGGAAGCGCACGATAAATCCTAACATCTTTTGTAAAATTACCGAGGAGAAATAAATCATCCTTTGTAAAATCAATTTTTTTTGAGTCAACCTCATTATAAACGACGGTATGCTCAGGGTAAAAATCTGCAGGAACTCCTTCCTTGTCTTTGTTTCCACGCCCCACAACAAGAACAAGCTTGCCACCATCTCGAAGTGCTTCATACATCTTAAGCAGGTTTTTTCTGATGCTGAAGAGCTTTGAAGCGTCGGGGCTGAGAGTGCCAACCAATCGTTCTCCATCTTCGATAGATTTTCGGAGGGCTTTAACAGCTTTTTCTAGGCGAGGAGTAGTTGGGGGTGTAGTAGCAGTACCAGCAGTATCGCCAGAAGTTTCATAAGTTGTACTACCTCCACCACCAGCAGCGGAAAAAACCTGTAGTGGGAAAGTAAAAATTAACAAAACAAAAAATTTTATAAGCAAAATATTTACCATGAAAAAATGTGGTTTTTTAAATGATCATATAAAATTTTTAAATTTTTATTAAGGTAAGTAAAGCACAAATGACTCTGCTAGAGCAGTCTGGAGGGTGATAGGCAAAAGGATAAAACCTCAAGGGTTGCTTTTGGATGAACTAATCAACAGTTGCAGGGTACAAGGCAGAATCTTTCACCTTTTTATAATTTGTGGCATAATGTATTTCATAAGCGAAGAGGGTCCTTTCATGTGGACATTTTTCAGGCATCTTTTTTCAAAAAAAATTGGGCAGGATGAACAAGGGAATATTTATATGGAGTCCCGTTCAAAGGACCACCTAGGTCGAGCCTATCGCTGGGTGAAGTATGCGGGTAAGCGTCAAGCTTCTGCTGTTCCTGCATCTTGGCATGCCTGGCTTCATTATACTGTGGATTCCCCGATACTTGCAGCTGCTGGAGATTGGGCGAAACCTCATGAAGTGAATCAGACAGGTACACTTTCTGCAAAATTGCCAAAAAGCCATCCTGCTCTGGGGTCGCATCGCGTACTCCAAAAAATACAAGAATACACAGCCTGGACACCTGCTGTGGAGAATGATACATCTAAATCTTAAGAAAGTTTCAATCCTATGACAAAGAACCAAAATCTTGTGGAAACCTTGATGGGCCTTGTAGTGCTGGCTGTTGCGGGCTTCTTTGTGTCTATGGCTTATCAGAAAACAACAGCAGGAGGGGGAGACGGATACCCTCTCAAGGCTATTTTTACAGCTGTTGATGGTTTGAAAGTTGGAAGTGATGTTCGCATTGGGGGGATCAAAGTTGGTGTTGTTACACACATGGAGATTCAACCTGAGACACACGTTCCTACGATTACGTTTCGAGTTCAGGAAGGGATTACAATACCTGTGGACTCCAAGGCGAAAATCACATCTTCTGGGTTGCTTGGAGATAAGTATTTGGATGTTACCCGGGGAGGGCAGCAAGACATCTTTAAGTCTGGTGATACCCTCTATGATACCCAAGCCCCGGTAAATCTCGAAGCCTTGATTGGTAAGGCCATTTTCAATGATGAGAAAAAATAAATTATCATTTTTGCTGGCAGTGTTGCTTCTCTCTGGAATAACAACTGTAGGGATGGCAGAAAATGAAATAAAGGAGGTTCAGCTTCTTCATGAAGAGGTTGAGGATGATGAATTTACCCCATTTGGTGACTTTGAAGAAGTTAAAAATAATAAACTTCAGAGTGTTGAGAAAACAGGAGTAGCAAGTCGCCCATCAATGGAGGAGGAGAGCGTACAAATACCTGACGCTCAAAAAGGAGTGGAAACAAGGGGTCAGGATCAAGAATCATCGAAGGTCCTTCGTCTTCATTTTAAGGCCTTGGACAAAATTACAGGGCGCGTTTCTGATCTTTATTGTAATGTAGGTGAGGAAGCAAAATTTCAGCAAATGCGGGTTTTGCCACGCTTTGGCTTTAAGGCCCCTCCTGAAGACCCACCGGAAGTTAAGGCTTTTGTTGAGGTGTTTATGGTGGATCCTAAGCAAGAGGAAAAACGTAAGAAAGTTTTTGGGAACTGGATGTTCGCATCTTCTCCCGCAACCTCAGCCTTAGAAGATCCGATTTATGACTTATGGGTTGTAGGAGCAGAACTTGTTGAAAAGAAAAGAGAACTGCATGAAGCAGGCGGAGAGGCTCCGGATTCAGATACAGGGCGTTAGCCCCCGTTTAAGCGATAATATCAGGAAGTAGCGCGCTAGAGACTTTCTCAATTCGGTCCTTGAGGAGAAGTTTTTCCCTCTTTAAACGCTGAATAGCAAGCTGATTGATTGCGGGAGAACTGGAAAGCTGGTTAAGGGTCATATCCAACTCCTCATGCTGCTTCCGTAGCCGATTAAGGCTTTGTTTTAAAGTTTTTTGGTCTTCAAAAGTCATTTTGACGTGTACCAATCTCTCTTTTATAGTATATCAAAAATTAAGAAAGCTTTAACAAATTTTTTCTAAAGGGGCCTCAATGACAAAGCGAATTGGATTGTTAACAAGCGGAGGAGACTGTGCTGGATTGAATGCCGCTTTGCGAAGTGTGACCTTGCACGCTACCCAAACTTACGGGTGGGAAGTATATGGGATTCATCAGGGCACAGCAGGTCTTTTGGAAGATCCTATTGGATATCGCAAACTCACAGCTTCAGATTTTGATGGTCGCGTTCTTCGTCAAGGGGGAACAATTTTGGGTTCTACAAATCGAGGAAATCCATTTGCGTACCCTCAGCCTGACGGCTCTGTCGTTGATCGCACACAAGAAATCATCAGTAATTATCACAAATTAGGCCTTGATGGGCTTATTGGGATAGGGGGTGATGGAAGTCTTGCTATTTTACGTCGCATTGCGCAGCGTGGAGAAATACCACTTATTGGAATCCCAAAGACGATTGATAACGATATTTCAATGACAGAAAATGCTATTGGATTCCAGACAGCTGTACACGTGGCAACTGGGGCCTTAGATAACTTGCAGCCAACAGCCGCAAGTCATGATCGGGTGATGGTCCTGGAGCTTATGGGCCGTGATGCAGGCCACATTGCACTCCATTCAGGTATTTCAGGTGGGGCAGATGTGATTTTGATCCCAGAAATTCCTTTTAGTTTTGAGCATATTTTTAACAAGATTAACTCTGTTAAAAAAAATGGGAGAAACTTTGCTTTGGTTGTGGTGGCAGAGGCTGTCCAGCGAGAAGATGGATCCCCTGTGATGATTGAGGATACAAAAGGGTCTCAACGTTATGGTGGAATAGGGCACTATGTTGCAGAAAAAATTGAAGAATCAACTGGAGCCCAAACCCGGCATATGATTCTAGGTCATCTGCAGAGAGGTGGTGAGCCTATTGCTCAAGACCGTGTGATGGGGTCTGTTTTTGGTGTGAAAGCTGTTGATCTTCTTGCAGAAGGAAAAGAGGATCGCATGGTTGCTTGGCAAAATCGCCGTGTTGTTGATGTGCCACTGAATGAAGCTATTGCAACAAACCACATGGTGGATCCAAAAGGTGTTTTTGTAGAGACTGCAAGAGCCCTTGGTGTTTGTTTTGGAGATCAGTAAAACCGCCTTCCCCTTCCATAACATTTCTGATAACTTAATTTGCAAAATCAGGAATTAGATCATGACAGCGCTTCTTATGCCAAAGGTGACAGCAAATTGGCTTGTCGACAATACATCACTATCTTTTCAGCAGATTGCAGCTTTTTGCCATTTGCACTTGCTAGAAGTTCAGGCTATTGCTGATGGAGAGGTGTCTGTTGGTGTCTCCAATTATGATCCAATTGTTCAAGGTGTTTTGACTTGGGATGAAATTCATCGGTGTGAAGCTGATCCTTCTGCAGAACTCCAAGCACAAGAGCGTGAAGATATAAAAACCAAGAAAAAAGGAAGTCGCTATGTTCCTCTTGCAAAGCGGAGCGACAAGCCAAATGGTATTGCTTGGCTTTTGAAGCATCATCCAGAACTTTCTGATAACCAGGTCTGTAAGCTCATGGCAACAACACGACCAACAATCAAGGCAATCCGGGAAAATACTCACAAAGATAGCAAAGAAATTAAGGCTCAAAGTCCTATTGAACTTGGGCTGATTTCCCAAAAAGATCTTGATGCCGCCATTGCAAAAGCACCTGCAGCTAGCAAAACTAAATAGTTAATAATTATAGTATATGAGGAGGCCAGGATACGATGTTTCAAAAAGCCGTTTCTGTATTTGATCGAATTTTGCGGCGATATACGCCAGACCCATATGTTTTAGCTCTTCTTTTGACTTTTACTTTATTTGTAATTGGGGTCAGTTATACACCAACGTCTGCAACACAGATGATTACCTATTGGGGAGAGGGGTTTTGGACTCTCATTCCCTTTACATTCCAAATGGTTATGGTGCTGTTTTCGGGGTATATGGTTGCTTTAACGCCTTTCGTAAATCGAAAATTAACATCTGTTGCGATGATGGCAGACACATCCCAGCAAGCAATTGTTCTCATTACCTTTACATCTTTGATAGCGTCCTTCCTGAACTGGGGGCTTGGTCTGGTTGTTGGAGGGCTTCTATGCCAGAAAATGCGCGAGAGATTTCCTAAAGGAAACTATCGCTTGATGGTGGCTTCAAGTTACAGTGGCTTCCTTGTTTGGCATGGTGGCCTGTCAGCTTCAATTCCTCTTGTTCTTGCAACGGAAGGAAACTTCTCACAAAGCCTTGTCGGGGGTCTTATTCCCGTTTCTGAGACATTATTGTCCCCTTTGAATATTGCGGCTGTTATGGGGCTTTTTATTCTCTTGCCAATTCTAAATCGTGCCTTGCATGAGCCTCTTACGGAAAAAGAGGAAGAGCCAAAAATTCTCCAGATTGACTATATGGACGACTTTGAGCCTATTAAAGTTCCTGTTGATTGGTTGGAAAAGACGCCTATAGTCTCTTCTTTTATTGGTTTGGTGGGCGTCATTTTCGTGATCGTGCAGATTTTTCGAAACAAATTCAATTTTGATCTTAATACAATCAATTTTATCTTTTTATTCCTCTCTATCATGCTTCATAAAACCCCAGCTTCTCTTATTCGAGCAATGCATCAAGCCGCAGGGAAAGTGGGGCCAGTTCTTTTGCAGTTTCCGTTTTATGCAGCTATTATGAGTATGATGCTGCACTCAGGCATTGGGAAAATGGTCTCAGACTTCTTTGTCCTTATTGCAACACCAGGAACGTTTAACTTCTGGACTTTTATGAGTGCAGGCCTTGTGAACCTCTTCGTTCCCTCTGGGGGCGGGCAGTGGGCTGTGCAAAGCCCCATTGTTTTGGAAGGGGCTCGAGCACTAAACGTAGATTTTGCAAAAGCAGCACTGGCTGTTGCCTGGGGGGATGCATGGACAAATATGCTTCAGCCTTTCTGGGCTTTGCCATTACTATCGATCGCAGGTCTTCAGCTGCGAGATATTATGGGGTATTGCCTCACAATCCTCATTGTGTCAGGTGTTTTTCTGGGTGCTCTTTTCTTATTTTTTTAGAATAAGGCATCTAGCAAGATTAGCATTGTTCCTGCAGCAAGTGTCAAAACACTCACCAGCTTTTTCTGTCCTTGAAAAATAGTAAATCCTGCAAGGCCTGGTATGATCATGGCATAAAGGGTTGAAGCAATACCTGCCCATTCAAGCCCTTTCAAAAAGAGACTTGGAATGGCAACAACAATCCCAAGAGGAATGAGGAGTGCGCTCCCTTGAAGGATAGTGATTTGCCCTTTGCCTTTAAACATGTTTTCTGCCAAGGCTTTAATACGATGTGTAAAGGCCCAACCAACACCAAGGAATGAAGTTGCAATTGCTGCAAATGAAAATAGATTTGTAAAGCTTTGGAAAAAGGGTGGATGGTTGAGCTGTTGGTCCATTATTGTGAGAAAAGTCTTTAGAGGATGAGGGCTGCTTGTCACATTTTCCTGTAAGCTGAGGTTATGAAAGATGCTCACAGTGGCAAGCATATCCCAGAAAATATATAGGCCAAGGGGAAGAAGGCTTCCCCAAAGAAGAAGTTGTCGCATTTCACGCTTATTCCTTGCACGTGCAATCACAGGCCCTAGAGCCACATGGTAGCCAAAGGCTGTCATAAAGATTACAAGAGCTTGAGGCCAGGTTTTGCTGGTTGTAGAGGCTTCAAAAAGGAGGGAGAATGCAGCTCCTTTCTCTTGAAATACAAAGCCCCCAAGAATTCCCAAGCAAACAATTTTACCTAAGAAGAGTGCAGCATTCCCTCGATCCCCAAGGCTTTTTGGGTTCAAGAGCATGAGGCTAAAAAGGACAAAGAAAACAAGCTTGATTTGAAAAAGAGGGAGGATGGGTAAGAGTGTATGAAGAACTTCTCCACCACCACAAATGTAGGTAGCCATCAAGATAAGGCATAGGAAGAAAAAAGCAGCTTCTAATGCTTGCCGGGCAGCTCGTCCTAAGGTTCGCTCTACAGCTTCTCCTAAGATTTCCGTTTTGTAATGATTCATGAGGGAAACAATAGTACGTCCTGCAATGTAGCTGAGTATCCAAGCAAGAGAGAAGAGTGCCCAAGTCACTGGCGTACTGAATTTGGCTCCAGCCATAGGAAGACCAAGCATGCCGGCGCCAATAGCCGTTCCAGGAATCAGGATGAAGGTATAAAGTTTTGATGAGGTCATGGTGATATCTCAATGTTGAAGTTGCTATTATAGAGAAAAATTTTTGTCTGGCTACTACAGGGTGCTGCCCATAGCTTCCCAAGCTTGGAATTCTCCACAGATGCTATCACTATCATCATCTTCTTCAGAAGGGCATGCGGGTAGTGATGCAGTTTCAGCTGCTACAGGGGGTTTTCCAAGTATGACCTCAAGAAAAGCGTCAAGACCGGGACTTGGAGGAGAGATTTCAGGATGAAAGGATACTGATGTAACAGTGCCCTTGCCATAGGAGCCTCTTACGGCGACGCGTTCGCCTGTTGGGAGGGTTGCAAGTGTTGGAAATTGAGGATCTTTTTTCCCCACTAAAGCACACCCTGCAATCATTTGGGCCGCAAAAGGTTTTCCATCTTTTCCACTGGGATGAATAGTGACCTCCATACGTGTTGACTCTATCGGATGGCCTTCTTTATCCCACCCAAATGGTCCAATAGCTTCGTAAGTATAAAAATCTAATCCTGCTGTTACTTTTTCATGAGAAGTCCCTTCACACCATCGTCGAAGGTGAGAAAACCAATAAGTTCCTCCGCAAATTGTTAAGCAGTTGAGCCCCCCAGAAATTTTTGCTTTAAGGAGTTCAATCCCTACCGGTCCTATTGCTGTTTCAACTTCTCCAGCTTGGCACCCAGGAATAACAATATTGTCTGCATGAGCATAAGTAGCTCCTTCTCGAAGTTCTGCTTCTGTGACGCGTTTGACTACAGCGCCATATTTGCTTAAGAGACTTTCCAGGGGGGGGAGCAGCTTATGGTCGAACACCCCTTTTCCTGCATAGAGTAAAGTGCGTTTCAATCCCGTCGCTGCCCTCGTGGCTGCACCATAAAGATTTTCAAAATTGAAAAGGAGGAAAAAAAAGAGGGCCTTCTTCATGGAACATCCTCATCTGATTTGGAATTTTTACTCTAAAAGAAAAATAAATGTTTCGTCAATAAGGTAATTATGGAAAAAAACAAAGCTGGATATTGAGAGTGCTTAAAATGTTAAAGTTTTTGATTTTTTGTTCCTTTTTTATAGGATACAGTCTTTCCGGCTCTGATAAGCAAAAGGAAGGAAGTATGATGAATAGTTTTGCTCCTCTGCTCACGGGTATTAACCACGTGAATCTTGCTGTAGGGGATATGGATGTTTCATTTTCTTTTTATAAGGACGTAATGGGATTTACACCCTTATGCCGATCAGAAGGAAGTGCATATTTCTTGGTTGGGAAGCCAAATACACCAGGCTGTCTCTGGTTTTCCCTGGATTTAGATCGTGAGAAAAAGCGCCAACCTTCACCATGCAATAGCCACATGGCGTTCTCCATATCGCCTGAGAACTTTGAAACAATGAAAGAGCGGCTTATCAAAGCTGGTGTACGTTCTTTTAAAGATAATACTTCTCCTGGGGAGTCCTTTTATTTTCTAGATCCTGATGGCCACAAACTTGAAATTCATACAGGGGATTGGCGGAGCCGCCTTAAATTTCGTAAGCAGGATCCAGGAAAATGGAAGAATGTTGTTTGGTATAACACACCTGAAGAGTGACTAAACTTGCAGGTATAGCGGAAATTCAGTATAAATTGACGAGAGTTTGTACACCGAAGGACACTATGATGACCCAACCTGCTTCCCTTTCCCAAACCAAGGCTCGTTATGAGGCATGGCTAAAAGCAGGTGTGTTTTCAGTCCCAGTGCCTACAGATAAAAAACACCGTCCCAGCATTATGATGCCTCCTCCCAATGTCACAGGGAGTTTGCATATGGGTCACGCTTTAAATCTCACACTTCAGGACGTGCTGTACCGTTTTTTGCGGATGCAAGGTCATGAGGTGTTGTGGCAGCCTGGTATGGATCATGCCGGTATTGCAACTCAGATGGTTGTTGAACGCCAGCTAGAGAAGGAAGGATCTTCCCGTAAGGCATTAGGTCGGGAAGCTTTTGTTGAGCGTGTTTGGTCCTGGAAAGAAGAATCTGGTGGTCAAATCTTGGATCAGCAAAAGACATTAGGGGTTTGTGCAGATTGGGATCGGGCTCGATTTACAATGGATGAAGGGCTGTCTAAGGCTGTTCGGGAAGTTTTCGTCCGCCTTTTTGATGAAGGGCTGATCTACAAAGATGAAAAGCTAGTGAACTGGGACACTGTTTTCCAAACAGCGATCTCAGATGTAGAAGTGAACAACGAAGTTCGCCAGGGAAAATTTTATTATTTCCGCTATCCTTTGGTGGACGCTCCTGATCGCTATCTTGTCATTGCAACGACGCGCCCAGAAACGATGTTTGGAGATGTGGCTGTTGCTGTGCATCCAGAGGATGAGCGCTATCAAGATCTTATAGGGAAGATGGTAAGGCTTCCTCTAACGGATCGGGAGATTCCAATTGTTGCAGATACGTACTGCGATCCTGAGAAAGGAACAGGAGCAGTAAAAATTACCCCTGCCCATGATTTTAATGACTTTGAAGTGGGGCAGCGTCATAGCTTAGAACGTATTACAGTCATGGATCCCCAAGGCAAGCTTGCAGGGTCATTTGTACCAGAAGCCTTCCAAGGTCTAGCGCAGATGCCTGCTCGTGAAAAAATTATTGCCGCCCTTGAGGGCCTGGGCCTTTTAGAAAAAATTGAAGACAAAGAAATCACAGTGCCTCTCGGGGAGCGGTCTGGAGCCGTTGTGGAACCACGACTTACACCGCAGTGGTTTGTAAATATGAAACCTCTAGCAGAGAAAGCTCTTAAGGCTGTTGCCGATGGCGAGACAGTCTTTCTTCCTGAAAACTGGACAAAAGTTTATAATGATTGGCTAGAAAACATTGAGCCCTGGTGTATTTCCCGTCAACTTTGGTGGGGGCATCAGATCCCCATTTGGTATGGTCCAGACCAGACAGCTTTTGCTGCGCAAAGCCTGGAAGAAGCTTCAGAAAAGGCCAAAGCTCATTACGGCAAAACTGTTGAGCTTGTCCAAGAAGAAGATGTCCTTGATACATGGTTCTCTTCAGCTCTGTGGCCTTTTTCAACTCTTGGATGGCCAGAAAAAACACCTGAGCTAGATGTATTCTATCCGACTCATACCTTGATAACGGGCTTTGATATTATCTTTTTCTGGGTAGCACGGATGATTATGATGGGCCTTCACTTTACAGGAAAGGTTCCTTTCAAGACAGTCTATATTCATGCTCTTGTACTGGATGAAAAAGGACAGAAAATGTCTAAGTCCAAGGGGAATGCCCAAAACCCTCTTGATCTTATAGGAGAATATGGTCCTGATGCTCTTCGCTATGCTCTTGCCATTAACGCAACACCAGGACGTGATGTGCGTTTTTCCCCAGCCCAAGTTGAACAGGGGCGCAATTTTATCACAAAACTTCGAAATGCAGCCCGTTTTGTGACATTACAGCGGGAGAAAGCTGGGGAACAGCAAGCTTCTCAGACGCCGACTCATTTCTTGAATAAATGGATTTTGCAGGAGTGCAGTGCTTTAATTCCCTCTCTCACGAAGCAGATGGAAGCTTACCGCTATGATCTTGCGCTCCAGGCCTTGCAACAGTTCACACGAGATCTTTTTTGTGACTGGTATTTGGAACTTACAAAGCCCCTGTTTGAGGAGTCTGCAGATCCAATGCTGAAAGCAGAAACCATTGGAACAATGGAGCAAGTTTTGCAAATTATTCTGCGCCTTTTCCATCCTTTTTGCCCTTTCGCAAGCGAGGAAATTTGGGAAGGTGTTTTTGAAGCCCAATTCTTGATTTATGAGAAGTGGCCAGAAGTTTTATCTGGTGCCTCTGATGATGAAAGTCAGCAGCTTGCGCAAGATCTAATAGCTTTGATTTCTGCAATTCGGACAGCACGTGGAGAGCTTTCTGTGCCTCCGAAGGCATTGGCCCCGCTCTATGCTTCAGCTGATCATCCTTTGTTTGAGAAGGCAGGTCCGCTGCTTAAAAAATTAGCTAGGATTTCGGAAATTCATGTGACATCTGCTCCCGCTGGAGCTGCCCTTCAAGTTCAGGCGCTTGAACAAAATTTTGTAATTCCTCTTGAAGGACTTATTGATATTGGTGCAGAAAAGCAGCGCCTTGAAAAGGTGATTGCAAAAGCAGAGAAAGAGATCAAAGGACTTTCTGCAAAACTTTCTAATAAGACCTTTACTGAAAATGCACCAGCTGCAGTGATTGAGAAAAATACGACTCGTTTGGCAGAGGAGCAAGCTCGTTCTAAAGCTGCAGCTCAAGCATTGCAATCGCTCAGTTAGGAAGCACAGATGAAAATTGACCGCCTCTCTCACCAAAAAGCAAAGGGTCTTGTCTACTGGGACTGTTTTGGGGGGACAGGATGGATTCATCTCAATCGCCCTGAGCGGTTGAATGCGTTGAACCATGACATGGTCCTGGCAATACGGGAGCTTCTCAAGGATTTTGCAGCTGATGATAGAATTTACCAAGTTGTCGTGACTGGGGAAGGTAGAGCTTTTTGCGCTGGCGGAGATATTCGGGAATTCTACTTCCAGAAACAGGCTGGTGCTTTTGCGGATATTCGTCAGTATTTTGTTGATGAATATCAGATGAGCTATGAGATTAAAACTTTTCCAAAACCCTATGTCAGCCTTCTTCATGGGGTGACAATGGGGGGTGGTATGGGTTTGAGCATCAATGGGAAGTATCGCATTGTGAAGCCGGATACAATTCTGGCAATGCCAGAGGCCCAAATTGGTTTTTTTCCAGATGTAGGCGGGACATCCTTTATGAATGAATGCCCCCATGGATTAGGGCGGTATTACTCTCTTACGGGAGAAAGCTTTGCAGGCGCACAGGCCCTTTATCTCGGGATTGCAACTCATTGTGTCGGGGGTGAGGAGTTTGCTTTGCTTGAAGCATCTCTTGTGGAAGATCAAAAAATCGATGAGGCTTTGACGGCTATCTCTCTTCAGGAACCCTCAACAGAACTTGAAGCCCTTATCCCTATTTCGGAAAGCTTACTCAAAGCACCAAGCTTAAAGGCTTATTTGGCAGGAGAACCAGATGAGACTTTGCTACAAAAAATGCAACCTAATGCGCCTCTTGCCCTTCATGTGATTTTTCAGCACCAAAAGGCATGTGAAGGTCTTGATTTTATGACCATCATGGACCGTGAATTCTCTCTGAGTCAAAAATTTGTCCCTGATTCAGACTTTTCTGAAGGGGTGCGGGCTCAGCTTGTTGATAAGGACAAAAAACCCCAATGGAATCCGTCAAACCTCTTTGACGTGAATTCAGAACAGGTTACTGCCTATTTGCAACCCGAAGAAAAAGGGTTGTGGGGGTAATATTTTCGATATTGACAAACTTTTTTATGTCTTTCCATAATGCTAAAAAGACTGGAAAGTCATATAATGAAAAATAAACAGGGATTTTTGTATCTAATTGTGTTGTTGTTTTCACACCCTGCTGTCGGAGCCTGGGCAGGAGATTGGTTTCCATGTTCTTCTGAGAGGGTTGATGCTTCATGCACGGAACAGGAAGAATGGGACCCTTTTTTTGGTCTTTTGAAAGAACCTGAAAAACTGAAGCCTGAAGAGGAACCCGGACATATAGAGGACATTGATGCAACCTCTACATTTAAGGTGGGACAGCATTATACCTGGATTGTTCCGGATAGTGTTCCTACAACCAGCTTTTTTGGCCGGATAAGACGTAAGGCAATACCAAAACAATATGCAGGGGAAATTACCTGCCATGAAGTCGCCATGGATGCGAGGATATCCCCAACAGGTAATCCTGTTATGGGTGCATCTTGGGAAAAAGGTTTTGATTGGGAGTGTGTCATTCTTTTCCGAGAGAGGGCTACGGATGATGCTGGAGTCATATCTGGTATTCCCATGATTCGGGGGCGTCTTGATGAGGGGAGGCTTGAGCGGCTGAAAAATTATTTTGAGGGAGCTGTGAGGAGCCATGTCTTGCAGCCCTTTCGAATTACACCAGGTGAGGGAGAGAGGCCTTATGAGGCCATGTGGGGCGGCGATCCTTTTTTAACGGAAAGGGATTTTCGAGAAATTTCAAGTACTGTGTGTAGTCCTTGCCGAACCATTTTACGGTTGCCGTTTGCAGCTGCAGTTTTGCAAGAGGAAGGTAGCAACCCTCTTGATGCTTTTGATGACTTTAGCTTATCAGAAGGCAGGTTTTATTTTATGAAGAGCTTTTCCGCAAAACCCCTTGTGGATTTTCCAGAGAGAGGGATCCTAATGGGGGAAGTTATTGTGTGCCGGTGTGATATACACGGCTTACCACTCCCTGGAGAAAAGCCACTTTTGGCGGTTCCGCTAGGCTAAAAAGCGCAAAAATAGCTATTTTTTCAAAGAATTAGCAATTAAAGCCTTGAAGTGCTAATCCATTTTTTTTATATTCTTTCTTAGAAGACGTATAAATCTTTTCAAGAAAGGACAAGACCATGTCAAAGGTAATTGGAATTGACTTAGGAACAACAAACTCTTGTGTCGCGATTATGGACGGAAAAGAGGCCCGTGTTCTGGAGAATGCTGAAGGGCATCGCACAACACCTTCAATGGTTGCATTTACAGAAGAAGGTGAGCAGGTCGTAGGCCAGCCCGCAAAACGCCAGGCTGTGACAAATCCTGAGAATACGCTTTTTGCAATTAAGCGTCTGATTGGACGTCGGTTTGATGACCCTACCACGAAAAAAGATGCTGACATTGTACCTTACAAGATTGTGAACAGTGAGGGCGGTGATGCTTGGGTGCATGCGCGCGATAAAGATTATAGCCCCAGTCAAGTGAGTGCCTTTATCCTGCAAAAAATGAAAGAAACAGCAGAGAGCTTCTTGGGTGAGAAGGTCGAGAAGGCTGTTATTACCGTGCCTGCATATTTCAATGATGCACAGCGCCAAGCAACAAAAGATGCAGGTAAGATTGCAGGTCTTGAGGTTCTTCGTATTATTAACGAACCGACAGCAGCAGCTCTTGCATATGGCTTAGATAAAAAAGAAAGCGGAATGATTGCCGTTTATGACTTGGGTGGAGGAACATTTGACGTTTCTATTCTCGAGATTGGTGATGGTGTATTTGAGGTAAAGTCCACTAATGGAGATACCTTCTTGGGAGGTGAGGACTTTGACCAACGCATCATTAATTACCTTGCTGACGAGTTTAAGAAGGAAAATGGAATTGATCTACGCAAAGACAAGCTTGCTCTGCAGCGTTTGAAGGAAGCTGCTGAGAAGGCAAAGATTGAGCTTTCTAGCACATCTCAAACAGAGGTGAACTTGCCTTTCATCACTGCAGATCAAAGTGGTCCAAAGCATTTGAATGTAAAATTGTCTCGGGCCAAGCTTGAAAGTCTGGTTGATGATCTTGTGCAACGCACAATCAAGCCTTGTCAAGCCGCGCTCAAGGATGCAGGTGTTTCTGCCAGTGATATTAAGGAAGTTATTTTGGTTGGTGGTATGACACGTATGCCAAAGATTGCAGAAACTGTGAAGAGCTTCTTTGGTGTTGAGCCTCACCGTGGTGTGAACCCTGATGAGGTTGTCGCTTTGGGAGCTGCGATTCAAGGGGGCGTGCTCCAGGGTGATGTGAAAGACGTTCTGCTTTTGGATGTAACACCACTTTCTTTGGGAATTGAAACATTAGGGGGTGTATTTACACGCCTGATCGATCGCAACACAACGATCCCAACCAAGAAATCTCAAGTATTTTCAACTGCAGATGATAACCAGTCTGCTGTGACAATTCGTGTCTTCCAAGGTGAGCGTGAAATGGCTGCAGATAACAAAATTCTTGGCCAGTTTGATCTTGTGGGAATTCCGCCAGCGCCTCGTGGTATGCCTCAGATTGAAGTGACTTTTGATATTGATGCAAACGGTATCGTAAATGTGTCTGCAAAAGATAAAGCAACGGGTAAAGAGCAGCAAATCCGTATTCAGGCTTCTGGTGGATTGTCTGATGATGATATTGAGAAAATGGTTCAAGAAGCAGAATCTAATGCAACGGAAGATAAGAAGCGTCGTGAGCGAGTCGAAGTGAAAAATCAGGCGGATTCTTTGGTTTATACAACCGAGAAGAATCTCAAAGAGCACGGAGATAAAGTCTCTGACGAAGAAAAATCTGCAATCGAAACTGCTGCAAAAGAGCTGAAGGAAATCATTGAAACAGATGACTTTGATGCAGATGCAGCAAAAGCCAAGATGGAAGCACTTACACAGGCTTCTATGAAGTTGGGTGAGGCTATGTATAAAGCAATGCAGGAACAACAAGCTGCTGGTGGAGACGCAAAACCTGAAGGTGATGAAGCTTCACAGGCTGAGGATGCAGATGTTGTTGATGCTGATTATGAAGAAGTGAAGGACGAAAACCAAAAAGGTGCATAACCTCCTTCTTATTAGAAAACAATGAGCCCACTTTACCACTCGTAGAGTGGGCTTTTTTAAAGTAAAGTAGCCCCATGAGTGATAATTTTTATGAACTGCTAGGCGTTTCTAAAGGCGCTTCTGCTGATGAAATTAAGAAGGCTTATCGCAAAAAAGCGATGCAATATCATCCAGATAAGAACCCTGACAACCCTGAAGCTGAGAAGAAGTTTAAGGAAATAAATCAAGCTTATGAAGTTTTAAAAGATGATCAAAAGCGGGCTGCTTATGATCAGTTTGGAGCACAGGCTTTCCAAAACGGTGGGGCTGGCCCTGGAGCAGGAGGTTTTGGCGGCTTTGGAGGCTTTAGTCAAGGGGGATTCAGTGCTGGAGATTTTGGGGATATTTTTGAAGAAATGTTCTCAGAATTCACAGGTGGAGGACGCAGACAGGCTTCAAGTGCGCAGCGTGGTGCAGACCTTCGCTACGACATGGAAATTACACTTGAAGAGGCTTTTGAGGGACTCACGAAAAAGATTTCTGTTTCTGCTGCAGCTGAGTGCGAAAAATGTGGTGGATCTGGATCTGCAAAGGGAGCACCTCCCAAGGTTTGCCACACCTGCGGAGGAAGAGGACGTGTGCGTTCTCAGCAAGGATTCTTTACGGTCGAGCGTACTTGTCCCGAGTGTCATGGCACGGGAGACATCATTGAGAATCCTTGTCATGAGTGCGGTGGAGCTGGTCGTAAACGGACAAAGAAAACACTCAATGTTTCTATTCCAGCGGGTGTAGAAGATGGAACCCGGATTCGCCTTTCTGGAGAGGGAGAGGCTGGACTTCGGGGCGGCCCTCAAGGGGATCTCTATGTTTTCCTTAGTATTAAGCCTCATAAATTTTTCAAGCGGGATGGTTCTCGAATCCATTGCAAGATTCCTGTGCCTGTCACAACAGCTATCTTAGGAGGATCTGTTGAGGTTCCTTCAATTGATGGCACAAAGGGTATCATTAAAATTCCTGAGGGAACGCAATCTGGAAAGGAATTCCGTCTGAAAGGAAAAGGAATGTCTCTTATGCGCCAATCTAGCCGTGGAGATATGTACGTGAAGGTTCAAGTTGAGACGCCCGTGAATCTCTCTTCCAAGCAAAAAGAGCTTATGAAGGAATTTTCAAAACTTGCTGAGAAAGAGAATAATAGCCCTGAGTCCCAGGGGTTCTTTGATAAAATCAAGGGTTTGTTTTCAGCAATTGCCGGATTAATCTGTAGCTTCCCCTGGATCTAGGGCTTGTTGACCATCTTGTCTCTGAAAGGTAGATTATTATGGAGAAAAGGTGGTCCCCATGGCTATTTCCATTCCAGAAAGAAATCAGCTTGTAAGCCGTGCGAGTACAGCTTCTGTGATTGTTGCAAGCCTTTTGCTTTTAGCAAAGGGGTCAGCCTGGTGGTTGACAGATTCTGTTAGTTTGTTTGCCTCATTGATGGACTCCATCTTAGATATGGGGGCATCTTTGATTAACATGTTTGCCGTAAGAAAAGCGATGATTCCACCAGATGCAGATCATCGGTTTGGTCACGGAAAAGCAGAAGCCTTATCAGCCCTTCTCCAAGCGTTTTTAATTTCAGGATCTGCCATTTGGTTGGGTTATGAAGTTATAGATCGTATTCGCCACCCTCAGCCTACAGCAGAGACTTTGTTTGGTGTAGGGGTAATGGTTCTTGCAATTGTCGTAACATTGGTCCTCGTTCGTTATCAGAATATGGTTGTGGCTAAGACAGAATCTACTGCAATTAAAGCAGATTCTGCCCATTACCAAACTGACCTCTACATTAATGGGGGGGTGATCACATCTTTATTCCTTGTTGAGATGACGGGTCTTACTTGGATTGATCCTTTGTTTGGGGGAGGCATAGCGCTTTATATTCTTTATACAGCTTGGGAAATTCTTCAGGACTCCTTTAAAATCTTAATGGATGAAGAAGTTGGGCCTGAAACACGGAAAAAAATCGAAGAAATAGCAAAAGCTCACCCTGAAGTGAAAGGAGTGCATGATGTTCGCACCCGTTCTTCTGGGATTCGCAAACATATTCAACTTCATTTGGAAATGGACGGAAAAATGACGCTATTTCTTGCACATGAGGTTGCAGAAGCTGTTGAAAAGGAACTCCAAAAAGCATTCCCAAATAGTGATATTCTTATTCACCAGGATCCTGAGGGGATTGAAGAAGATCGAGATGATTTTTAAGGAAAGAATTGGTGTGAAAATGAAGAGTTGGACCAGAGTTATATCAATTCTGATTTTGTTTTTAGCGTTTGCTGCTCCTCTGCTGTCCTTGGGTCCAGAGGCGGTGGTTACATTACAAACTCAGCCCAAAAAAGAGGATCGTCTTGAGGTTAAGAAGTTACAGCAATCCCTCAAAGTGGTTCGCAAACTTTACTTTGAAAAAGATGCAAGTCGCCCAGATTTGAATCTCAGCGAGGAAAAAAAACAAAAACTTAAGGGGATTGAATTTAAAATAAAAGCCCTTTTAAGCCGGGTTTACCCCCGAATGCCACAGGAATGGAAGCTGAAACTATTGGAATTATTTGATGATGATCCAAAGTTTATCACAGATGATAAATTGAATGCTGTTTTGCAAGAAAAAAAGAAGCTCTCAGAGCTAATACGGATTATTTCTGCTCATAGAAAATATTTGTACACAATGGAACAGGAAGCAGGTCTACATAGCTCGTTTCGAGGGTAAAAAAGGACTGCAGCACTCTTAAAATTTTGCTAAAGTTTTAGTTGTTGATTTTTGGGTTCCAGATGCTCCGTTCTTTCGTCACTTTGGCGGTACTGTTTCTTTCTTTCAATATCCGCGCGAGTGATAGCACAAGCCTTGAGGCTCGGGAAAGGGTAGATACAGATCGCTTGCCTTCAGCAGCAGATATTCAAAAACGCAGAGAAGAGGCTGCTCGCCCAATATCTCGTGCAGATGCATTTCTGAAGCTTCCGAAGGATATGCATATGACATTTTCAGGAATTCGGATTACGGGAGTCTCTGTTTTTAAAAATGAAGATTTTAAGGAAGTTGTCGCTCCCTATGTTGGTGCGCCACTTGATCCAGAAAAAGTGGGAGAACTTTTAAATCGTATTCGACAAAAATATCGGAAAGAAGGTTACATTGTTGCTCAAGCTTATCTAGCAAAGCAAACTCTTGAAGAGGGAGGGACCCTCACAGTATCAGTTGCAGAAGGCATTGTAGAAGATATTGAAGTGAAAGGGGGAACGCCAGCTATTCATGATAAAATTCAGCATATCTTGGAGGCTATCCCTGTTGATCGTCCTTTGAGGCTTCAGGAGTATGAGCGTATTTTGATGGTCGTTCGAGAAATTCCTGGTGTCACAATTAAGACAGTTCTTGCGCCTGGGGATGATCCTGGGGAGACAAAAATAATTTTTGTTATTGTTGACCAAAGCCAAGGAGAAGTAGGAATTAGGGGGAGGCGGACTCATCAGGAATCTTCAGGTTTATATAAAATAACGAAGTCTTTTAAAGCTTATAATCTTGTTGGTTTGGGCAAAACAGAAGTTGATATTACCAATGATAATAAATTTCGCAGAAGTAAGAATTTTTATCTCAAGCAAACTCAATTAATTGGGAAAAGTGGCCTACGCGCCTATGTAGAAATGATTAGAACGCGGAGCACTCCTAAGTCCTCCATTCACTCTTTTTCTCGCTATGAGTTCTTTCGCTTCATGCTGATGTATCCTGCGATTTATGAGATGCGTCGCGTTTTTAAACTTCGCCTCTCACTAGATGGAGGAAATGACACAGGTTTTACAAATGGTGCTCTCTCCAAAGATGATAAAAATCGGCATATTCGGTTCGGTATGCGATTGGAACAAATTTTTGACAGATCCTATCTTCAGCTCTCTACAGAGGTTTCCAGAGGTCTGAGTGACTTGGGGGCCAGAAAGGGGAGGTTTCCTTCTCGGCCAGGAGGGTGTCATGATTCGACAAAAATTACTGTTTCAGGGTTCCATTCGTATCGGCTTTCTCAGGCTTTTCAGACACTTTTGCTCGTGGATGCTCAGTACGCTTTTACACCAACGCTTTTGACTGAAGAATTTTCTGCTGGAGATGATAGTTTTGTTAAGGGAGCAACTCCTGTTGATATTTCTGGGGATTCTGGGGCGGGTATTTTAGGTGAATTGCAGTTTTATCCTGAAATTTTCCGCAAAAACAAACTATCAACGCACTTATACATTGGCGCTGGGGCAGCTTTATCTCGAAATTCTGCAGCTAAAACTGATACTCAGCGTAAGGATAGTGCCTCTTCTTGGTTCTTTGGTTTTAGGGCTCCAATGCCAGGAAATTTCAATTTAGAACTCACCTTTGCAAAACCTTTAAAGAAATCTGCGTTGAGTTCTTTCAGTTATGGATGGCGCGCAAATGGAAAAATCAAGTGGACCCTCAAGTTCTGACAAAACTTAACTAAAATTTTAGCTTTTTCGTTTGAAATAGAACCTTAGAGGAATCAAAACTTTAGGGCCCCCAATTTGGTTTCATTCGTAAGCAAGATTAAAAAGCAATTAAAAGAGCTTTTCTCATACTTTGAGAGAAGCTCTTGTCGTGAAATGGCATCTTGCACAGTTGCACTTAGATTTCTATTTTTATTCGTTTTCTTCTTCTCTCAAATTACCCAGGCTTGGGCTCTTCCCCAAGGCGGTAAAATCGTAAAAGGTGATGCGTCTATCTCTGTGCCAAGCCCAAGTCACATGGATATCCATCAGCGTTCAAATCGTGCTGTGGGGGATTTTACATCTTTTAATGTAGAAAAGCATGAATCTATTCGGCTTCATCAAGAGAGGGACGCTTCTTTTTTAGCAAGGGTCCGGGGGGCAGATCCACGCCAATCCCGTATTGCGGGTTCTATTCGTGCTGATGGAAACTTTGTGCTTTCAAATCGTGCAGGTATTCTCGTTGAAAATGGTGCCGTTATCACAGGACGTGGGGTTGCTCTTACAAACCGAGAGGTGGATGTTGATCGGTTTATGGATCAGCATAGCCTTTATCTTACGGAAAAAGGAATCGGGGGAATAGAAGTTGCAGGAGGTATTAATACAACTCAAGGAGGATGGATTGGGCTTTTAGGAGCTGATGTAAGTGTTTCGAAAGGCGCAAAACTCTTTGCTCCACAGGGGGAGATTGTGATTGGTGATGTGCCTTATGACACGGTTGATTTAAGTGACGGGCATTTCGAATTTTTACAACCAAAGTCTCTCTCAGAAGAAGAGAAAACACATATTCTATCCCTCAAGGATGCAGAAGATGCTGTGAACCATGTCATCAATTTGGAAGGACACATCTCTGCAACACGCGTTGAGTCAAGGGGAGGCAAAATCTTTATTAATGGGCCTTCTGGCAGCAATGTCACTGTTGCAGGCAATATCAAAGCTGAAGGAGATAAAGATCGAGGCGGGCTGATTTTTGTTACTGGAGAAAAGGTAACTGTTACGGGCAAGGCAGCGATCTCTGCTGATGGAGATCAGGGTGGTGGTACAATCGTGTTTGGGGGCATTTTAAGGGATGACCTTAATAGTGAAAATTCTTTGCGTGAACATCGGTTGCAAAGCCCGTTTATGCTGGCCAATTCATTGAGTTTTGATGCGGATGCAGTTCTCCACGCAAATGCTCTTGAGGAGGGAAATGGTGGGCACATAGACTTTTGGTCAGAAGGACTATTAAGACTTCCGCGGCATGTAGGATTAAAAGGAAAAGAGAAGAATGGCTACCTTGAGCTAAGTGTTGGGGACAGAGGGTATATCACAAATTTTGACTCTTTTGTTTTGGGAATGAAAGAGTTTCCAGCTCACCTTCACCTGGATCCTGCAACAATTACATTTGTGGATTCTGGCGGTACAGACCCTAGCTCTGACGTTACAGTGACGAGTGGTAATGTGGATGTAAACACATCAGCATTGTCAACATTGGTTGGGAATGTTGGAGATGTTACGTTTACTGCAACAGATGGTATTACTTTTAGCCACACAGGGGAACTTATACTTACAGCACCGAGTGAATCAAAACAGACAACGTTCAATGCTCAAGATATTACGATTGGTTCAGGGGGAACCTTAACTCTTGAATTGGGAATTTTTAGGTTTGAGCACTCAACTTTGGATGACACAGGAAGTGTTACAATAGATTCAGCGGTGGCCAACAATGGTGCAGAGCTTCAACTTATCAAGATGATAGGAGATGCGGATTTTGATCTTGCAACGGGGGCTGTTTCAAATATTACCAATAATGCATTGCTTGTCCTGGGCAGTTCAGGATCCCTTTCAACAAGCGGTCCCTATACCGTTACAGGTGGACCACTAGCTCTAGTGTATTCAGATAGCATATCCATAAATAACACTATTACAAATAATGGTTCTTTAACAATATCAAAACAGGGTGGCAGTGAAGCGTATGATTTTACAAGTGGATTCATTACTAATATTATAAATAATGCTGAATTAACTTTAGAAGCTGAAACTGGGATAACAACCTCAGGAACTTACAGTGTTGATCCAGGACGTGTTTTTGTTTTGCGCTCTGGAGGAGATGTTAGCATAGGTAATACAATTACTAACTCGGGGTCTCTCACCTTTATTGGTGCTGGGGATGCAGAGTTTAACCTTTCTAATATCGAAGGAGCCGGAACGCTACAAGTTGAAGCAGAAACTGGGACGCTAAGCCTAGTGGGAACACCTTCTACAGCAGATGCTGTCTTTGTAAGCAACGGTGGAAGCCTACTACTAGGGAGAGCATCAAATCCTTTTATATTGACAGCTAGCAATACTATTACTTTTCCTACTCCAGCAGGTGTTACAAGTGGAGAAACAGCAGTCCTGAATTTTGGGAATAGTATTTCCATTGATGATACCTTCACTAATGATGGAACTTTATCTCTCATCAAAACGTCTGGGGATGGAACTTTTAATCTTTCAAACCTTACAAATAATAGTTCGTTAGAGCTAGAGGCTCCGAGCAACCTTTTCCTTGAAAATACAACCCTGTCCGTCGGTGCCAGTGAATCTTTGACATTGCGGTATGGGTCTAGCCTAGTTCTCAATAGCAGTACGATTTCAAATGCAGGCTCCCTTTCTTTTGAAAACACAGGAGGTTCTGAGATCTTTACTTCTATTGCAGCCCCCAAAACAGATATTACAAACACGGGAAATCTAGATATAACAACTGCCTCAGACCTGACTCTGTCCTCAGGAGGGTCAATTGGGGCTAGCCAAGTCGTAACACTAAGCTATGGCAATTCATTGACCTTTGGTCCGATAAGTAATGCCGGAACACTGACATTACTAAAAGCTGGCGCTGATGAAAGCTTTGATCTAAGTGGTATAACAAATACGGGCTCACTGACACTTCAAGCCTCTAATGATATTACATTGGCAAATGGCCCGTCTGGAAGTGGTGGAAGCTTGCAACTTCAGGCTGGGCGTTCGATTTTCGCAAATACAAATGTTGCTACGGGTGGGGGAGGTGTATCCCTGATTGCAAACGAGACAGCAGAAAATGGCGTTATTGATGCCTTTAGAGCAGCAGGACTTGCAGAAATCATTATGATGGGGGGTACATCCATTGATGCAGGGGCTGGGGATGTCCAAATTGAGCTTCGTGATGGGACTGGAAATACTAACACAGATACTGGGAACATTATCTTAGAGACAGTTTCTGGAAATACAATCACCGCTCTAAACCAGGGCCCAACTGTGAGTTCAGGCATAGTTGTAAATAATAGTTTAACGGCAACGGCAACAAGTGGCGATACCATTGTATTGGCTGGAGACGTGTTTACAAGTAACGTTGTTGGTGATCCGTTTTCTATGGCTGGGTCCGGTCGATGGCTAATTTGGTCGGGCGATGCTGCTGTTGATAATTATGCTGATATTATTCCCGGCTTTATCCAATACAATGCAGTCTATGGGTCAACAAGTGTTATTGGTTTAAGTAGTGGTATTTTGCTTGAAAATGCTCCTGTATTAACGCTCGGGTTAGCTGGAGTGGTCTCAAAGACATATGATGGCACAACAGATGCAACATTAGCGCCGGAAAATTATACGACTAGCGGAGAGAATCCGGGTGATGTTGTAACTGTCACAAAAACAGACGGTTTATATGATGTTGAAACAGTGGGAATCGACAAAACTGTTACCGTTTCAGGAATAGATGAAAGTACAGATATATCCGTTTCAAATACAGGAATTCCGGTCTATGGCTACCAAATTTTATCTTCATCAGTAGTTGATACTGTGGGTGAGATTATAGCAAAAGAATTGACTGTGGATGGAATGGTGGGTGACAAAGAGTACGATGGAACAACGGCTTCAACGATAGATTTTAGCGGAGCGGCTTTTAATGGTCTTGTTGGTGAAGATGAAGTCACTCTTGATAATGGAGCAGCTTTTTCCTTAGATTTTGATGATTCGGTTGTTGGAAACTATACACTGACAGTACTCGGATTAAGTTTGTCAGGAGCTGCTGCTGGAAACTATATCCTTAATCCTCAAGCTACAGATGCGGATATTTATCCGAAGTCCTTAACGCTGAGCGGATTAACAGCTGCGAATAAGACGTATGATGGCAATGCGGGTGCGACCATCAGTGACTATGGCACCTTATCTGGTGTGATTGGCGTTGAAGATGTGAGCCTTGATACGGGGTCAGCCTCTGCGGCCTTTGACAATAAGAATATTGGCACGGGCAAGACGGTGACGGTGAGCAGCCTTGGCTTAAGTGGAGGTGATGCGGGGAACTATGAGATTGGAGAAGAAACGACGACGGCGAATGTGACGGCGTTGACCTTAACGCTGAGCGGATTAACAGCTGCGAATAAGACGTATGATGGCAATGCGGGTGCGACCATCAGTGACTATGGCACCTTATCTGGTGTGATTGGCGTTGAAGATGTGAGCCTTGATACGGGGTC
>JAUHZC010000009.1 GCA_030425805.1 Alphaproteobacteria bacterium
CTTACTATTGGTCTGATATAGGGTTTGTGAAGGGAAACGATCCTGTCTTTCAGCTCAGATGGCTTGTGGGTCAACAGAAATGTCTGCTGTACCAGAATTTTCTTGATGGTTCTCAAACAGGCAAAATCTTCCGGCCTCATACATTCTCCCCGGAACATATCCATTATTTGCTGAAGTTGCCCGATTCCTTTTTCCAACAGGTATACCAGCGATTCCCTTCTGCGGAGCGTTTGTTTATGGCTGTTTTTTCTTTTCCTGAAATAGGCAAGCTGTTTAATCTTCTGCTCCCGGTATTTGGAACGCGGCCTTTTGATCTTCAGGATCTTGCACAACCTGAAAAGCTGCTTTTCAAACACCCATTCACAGCACTCCCACAAAAGTTTCACATCGGTAGGAAAGCGGATATAGCTCTCGTAACAGGTGGCATCCATGAGAAGTACATGGGAATTGTTCACATCCCTTTTCCAGTGGTTGAGCAGTACTGACTGGACCTGTTCCCATTCACAGTTTTTTTCAATATAAGCCCTAATACCTGTCATCAGGGTATAATCCCTGATCTGCTTGTCCTCGGCCAGAACTTTGCCGCAGAACATCTGCAGACTGTAATCTGTATTAAATCTTTCGATCAGCTGTCTGTCGCTGACATTGAGGTAGGCCTTCAAGAACATCATGGCAAACATTCCCTTGGCATCAAACCACCTGGGAGCGCCGGGACCTCTATTCTCTGCCGGAAGACATCCTGCGAGCTCATCCCAGGGAATAGAATCTTTTATCTGACCGAACAATGAATTCTTAAAAAAATGATATTTTGGAGAATATCCGTCGAAGTCTTTGAAAATCTGTAGTTGCGCTGTATCTTCCATCGTATTTTTGTTTAGCAACGTTAAAATACAAAAAAGAAAACCCCGGAAAAAGCCTAAAAGTGACTATTTTCGGGGTTTTTAAATTAAATTACCTCTATTTAATTCATTGGATATCAGTTTTTTAGGGATTCAGAAAGAAGCCCTACAAAAAAAAAGAGGCTGTCTCCTTCGTAAGAGACAGCCTCTTTTAGCACTTGTGCGGTGGATTAATCTTCTTTTTTCAACAAGGAATTTTCGTTGCTTACCAAAATGGGACGCGATGCTGCCGTGGAGATAGTAGTGCCACCAGAAAATGCTTATGGGTTGCGCGGCGTGCCCCCCCTTGATAGGCCCTAACCAGACCCTCATCTTTGAACAAATAACGCGCGCATTCTCGCTCCTTTCAGGGGCGAGTCAAGCGCGTTTTATCTAGGTTGCCATCGACCTTCTTGGTCTCTTTTTCGCCCCGTGAGCACTTTAGACTGGTGCACGTGGCGCCTATCCACAGGACGTCTTTGGTCTTCGATGTATCGCTTTACTATTTCTAGAGGAGCTCCACCACATGAGACGGCGCAATAGCTAGGGGACCAAAACCGATTACCCCACAGCTTATTTTTCACTAGTGGCCAAAATTCTCTTCGCAAACAGTATGACGATTTGCCCTTTAGCTTGCCCACTAAGTTAGCAAGAGCTAGCTTTGGTGGGCACTGCACCATAAGGTGCACGTGGTCAGTCTCTCCATTAAATTCTAATAATTCGGCACCCATTTGTAGGCAGGTTTCCAAAAAGACTTCTCGTAGTCGTTCTATCATGTCCAATGTAAGCACGTCTCTTCGGTATTTTGTGACAAAGACCAGATGGATGTAGTTTTTGTAAATGCAGCTGCGCCCTGTTCGCCAATGGTATTCTTCAGACATGTCCTTGACCTTTTTTTTGGAGTTGAGTATAACTACGCTAGCTTTGCTCGGCAAGGGGCTTTGCAAGTCTTGAGGGAAAGAAGAATGCTAACGGGTATCATTTTACAGGCTCATCCTACAATAAGGCAGAAGATAACCTTATGCCAGTGGATGGGGTGTGATCGTTTCATTTGGAATGCTAAGTGTGACGAGCAAAAGTATCTGCTAGCCTATGCAAGACGTTACCTGCCTATTGGCACCTTTCCTCCTGTAGACCAAAAGTTTTCCCAGTATAAGAGCAAAGAGTTATCCCCGTGGCTTTACGATTGTCCAAGCCAAATTCTTCGGAATAGCGCCTCTAGATGGTACAATACTCAACGCGCCTTTATGAAAGGTCAATGCGGGGCGCCCAGGCGTAAGCGCAAATCCAACAAGGCATCTGTTCTTTTGACAAGAGAGCTCTTCCGATTTGAGAAGTGCGCTGATGGAGTTACCCGCCTTTTTATCGGCACAAAGACCAATAACATAGGTTATCTGAGTCTTAAAATTCATAGATCCTTTGCTATCCCCAATTCGATCACCATTAGTCGGGAAAATGAAAGGTACTTGGTTTCCCTTTGCTATGATGATGGAGTAGACGAGGCCGACCTTAAGACCGCTGAGCAACATTTGGAGTACCTTTCGCAGTGTAGCCGTGAGGAGCTAGAGAGATTTACGATAGGCATTGATAGAGGCGTTGCAAGGCCTGTGCAAGCAGGAGAAGACGTCTATGACTTAACTGAAGAGCAGAAGAAAAAAAAGAAAGCTAAAGAAAGGTATATCCGACGATGTCAAAGACGTCTTTCTAAACAACAGAAGAGCTCCAAGCGGCGTAGAAAAATGAGGCACCGTCTGGCCAAGGCCAGCACCAAGATAGCCAATATTCGAAAGGATTTTTGCCACAAGACCTCCCATAGTATTGTCAATAGAGAAGCAACCAAGGTCATCATCCTTGAGGATCTCAATACCTCAGGCATGACCAAAAAGCCTGCGCCTAAGAAAGATTGCCAGAGCAGGCGATTTTTACCTAACAGAAGAAAAGCCAAATCCGGCCTGAATCGCAGTATTTTGGACAAATGCTGGTATCAGCTGGAAATCTATCTGCGCTATAAGGCGCATCGCGCGGGCAAGGCAGTTTTTGCCGTGCCTGCTCACCATACCTCTCAGGAGTGTGCTGATTGCGGCCACACTCATCCCAACAACCGCAAGAGACAGGACTTGTTTTCTTGCCAGTGTTGCGGCCACGCTGATCATGCAGACCACAATGCTGCAGAGGTAATAAAGAAACGAGCAATCAACAGTTTTTTACACTCTGGAACGGAGTTGTCCAGGAGAGGTGTTCTCTTGGGTATTGGACGTGGAGCCATACATAAGACGCCTGCTGTCAAGGCAGCATGCGCACGTGGTAGTGAAGCGTCAAAAGAGAAGGCCTTAGCTACAGCTGTAGCTTAAGCGCTGGAAGCTCGCCCCCTTTAGGGGTGAGTAGTTCACCCTGTCTCAATGCAACAAAAATCTTCTAAAGAAGACACAGAGCGCCCGGCCTTATCTAGGTTTGGCGCTATTCTTTTGTAAAAGTGCTATCATAGCTAAATTGCCTGTCTTCACGGCCAGCTGGCAAGGGGTGCTTCTGTTTCTGTCCGTGGCGTTGGCATTAACATCTGCCCCGGCTGCCACTAAGAGATGTGCCATGTCTAAATTACCATTTTTAACAGCCAAGTGGAGAGGGGAATAAGGTCCAACAGTCCCATTGGGATGGGCGCCTTTGGTCAGGGCTAGC
>JAUHZC010000001.1 GCA_030425805.1 Alphaproteobacteria bacterium
GCCGTATGGATCAGACATGCCGTATGGATCAGACATGTCGTATGGTGCAGACATACCGTACGGTGCAGACATGCCGTATGGATCAGACATACCGTACGGTGCAGACATACCGTATGGATCAGACATACCGTATGGTGCAGACATACCGTATGGATGGTGCATGGCGTGTGGAACATTATAGTAGACAAAAACTCCACCTGGCGCAGGAACATAGAAAGGGCCAAAATGGTATCCTGGAGCCGATAGATACATTGGGCCGGCTAAATTTGGTGGAGAGCCTGGAGGGGCCGACATATAGTATGGTACATCTGCTGCATAGGCTCCGCTCCCGTTAAAGAGGATAAGAGCAAGAATGAAAATTATTTTCATAGTGTTTTCCCTGTTACTGGGAAAAGCATACCATTTTTTTCTTGAAAAAAACTAAAATTTAAAATAAATCCTTTTAAAATCCGCATTGACCAAGAGGTCATGGTGGATATATCTTAGCTCTATGAATGAATATATCCTCCGTCAGACTGAGAACTTAATTCCTATCTTTTCCCCTGCAGCATTTGAAAAAATGCGGGTTGCGGGGCGCCTGGCTGCTCAAACGTTGGATCATGTGGCTCCTTATGTGAAACCTGGGGTTTCCACAGAAAAGCTCGATCAGATTTGCCACAAATTTATCGAGAAGAATGGGGCCATTTCTGCATGCCTTGGGTACAAGGGATATCCGAAGTCTGTGTGCATCTCTGTGAATCATGTTGTTTGTCACGGCATTCCTTCTGATAAAAAGATCTTGAGAGATGGGGATATCCTTAACATCGATGTCACTGTCATTGTGGGTGGGTGGTATGGCGATACCAGCCGTATGTTCGTTGCAGGTAAAGCAGACGTGAAATCCCAAAAATTGATGGATGTCACACGGGAGTCTTTGGAGCGAGCCATTGAATTTGTGAAACCTGGCATTACCTTTGGGGATATTGGGCATCTGATTCAAACTTACGTTGAGGATCGGGGGTACTCCACAGTGCGGGAATTCTGCGGTCATGGAATTGGAAATTTTTTCCACGGCCCCCCGGAGGTCTTACACTTTGGAGAAGCAGGCACCCGTGATGTGGTAGAAGAAGGGATGTTCTTCACTATTGAGCCTATGATTAACATTGGTCGCCCTGAGACAAAAATCTTGGCTGATGGATGGACGGCAGTAACTCGGGATAAAACCCTCTCTGCACAGTATGAGCATACCCTTGGTGTGACAGCTGACGGCTGTGAAATCTTTACAGTAAGTAAATAAGTTTTCTGATCGCTTTAACTCATTGGTTATGGATTGCCACGTCGCTCCGCTCCTCGCAATGACCGGTGAGGGAGGGGCTCCTCGCAATGACTTCCTTACTGTCATCGCGAAGGCCGAAGGCCTGTGGCGATCCAAACATCTTGACTTTCAAGTAAAGACAGATCAGAAAAGAAAAAAATCAGGGAGAAATCAAGTTGCCCCCTTGGCAGCCAGCTATCTACATGCTTTCAAATCAGTATCAGGGTACATTGTATGTCGGCGTAACAAGCAATTTAATTAAAAGAGTTTACCAGCATAAACATGGGCATACTCATGGCTTTACAAAAAAATATGAATGCAAAAATTTGGTATATTACGAATTGTTTGGGGACATATCCCGAGCTATTCAACGAGAGAAGCAACTTAAGGCAGGCTCAAGGGCTAAGAAAATTGACTTGATCAACAAATTTAACCCTCAGTGGAAAGATTTGTACGGTACTATATGCTCTTAGTGGATTGCAGCAATGCTGCGCTCCTCGCAATGACTTTTCCTACAGTCATCGCGAGCCCTGAAAGGGCGCGGCGATCCATAAGGTGAGGATATTCCGGGTTAAGCCCGGAGATGATGTAGCGCTATGAGACTCATCTCGGAACTTCACACTAATGTCACCTCATACTTGATCCGGGGGGGGCTATAAACCAAATTTCTGGCACCTCTTCCCAAAATCCTAGAGAAGGTTGGGCATATATTGTCGTATTTCTGGCGCCCCTTGACGCTGCTTTAAATATGTTTTAATGCTGAGCAAATTGGAGTTTATGCCCTGTGTCTAAATTGATCAAAAAAGCCTTCTTCCTCTTTTGTTTGGGGCTCAGTTTTTCTTATGAGTTTGCTTATGGAGCAGGCGATAAGGAAAATTATTGCAGAGATGACTTTACTCCTTATTATCCACCACTTGATGATCACCCTCATTCCCCAATTAATTCTGAACCACCTGGAAAAACAAATGGAGCAGAGGTATTTTCCTTAGAGAAATTTAAGGAAGCTCTTTCAAGTGTGGCTGCTTCAAGGCGTCCTGATATTACAGAATGTGTTTGGAGGGCTGTCAAGGGGAGATCCTCAGAGATGGAACAAAGGTTAATGGACTCAAACAGGAAGAGGATAACTGACTATGTTCTTGGTTTAGCAAGGAATAGCATTTTTTGTGCTAACTGCTATGGAGCCTTTGTATCGGTTGTTGTTCTTGATTGTCTGATAAAAACTCGTTTTCTAAGAACATCTGGAGGTGTGCGCTCACTTTTAGGAAAGGCCATGCTTTCCACGGGGGCTGCATACCTTTCTGGGAAGTGGGTTCTCTTATATATGTGTTCTACGAGTGAAGTTCCAGCTTTCGATATTGAACTTAAAAGAACGCAACGTTGGCTATCTAATATGGTTTTTGATGTCCCTGTTTGGGGTATTGAGCTTGAAAAAACGCAACGTTGGCTATCTAATATGGCTTCTGATGAAGAGCGAGAGGATGATTCCTGGGAAGCTATGAGAAAAAGCCCAATTGTTGAAAGAGCCGTTTGGGGTTCCGAACTATTAGGCCTCCCCAGTCACTTCCATGAATTGTCTCTAGAAGACAGAAGAAATATAACACGTCTTCTCAAAGAATTAGCTGAAGAGAGTGAAAGGGTTTAGACCTACCCAGTGCCTTATGGATTGTGGCAATGCTCCTCTCCTCAGAACAGCATCCCTAATATTTCCCTCTTCCGTCTTGCCGAAGAGAATAAAAAATGTCATCTTGAAGAAAGCAATTTTTCAGAAGCGAGGGGCGTGTGGAAATTGAAATGGAAACACGGTTAGTGGACTCAGAGGCTCATCCAGAGGATGTAGCCAGCCCTGCCTTGCGCCCCAAAAGCCTCGACCATTTTGTGGGTCAGGATGCGCTTAAGAAAAACCTGCGTATTTTTGTGCAAGCTGCGGCTGAGCGTGGAGAGGCTATGGATCACACACTTCTCCATGGCCCACCTGGGCTTGGAAAAACCACATTGGCTCAGATCATTGCCCATGAGCTCGGTGTAAATTTTAAGGCAACAGCAGGCCCGTTGTTAACAAAGCCAGGGGATTTGGCCGCGATTTTGACAAATCTTGAGCCCCGGGACGTTTTGTTTGTTGATGAAATTCACCGCTTGCATCCTCAGGTGGAGGAGGTCCTCTATCCTGCCATGGAGGATTACAAGCTTGATATTGTCGTGGGGGAGGGGCCAGGGGCTCGTTCTCTCCAGATTGATTTGCCACCTTTTACGCTTGTTGGGGCAACAACCCGGGCGGGTCTTCTCTCAAGCCCCCTTCGGGACCGGTTTGGAATTCCTCTGCGCCTTGAATTTTATGGTCAGGCGGAGCTGGTTGATATTCTCACAATGAATGCTAAGAAGCTTGCGATGACCCTTGAGGATGAGGGCGCCCGGGAGATTGCACGGCGCTGCCGAGGAACGCCACGGATTGCAGGCCGGCTTTTGCGCCGGGTCCGGGACTTTGCGCAATCCTATAAAAGTGAGAGTATTACTTTATCCATTGCCCAAGAGGGGCTTGATGCTCTGCAGGTTGATAAGCAAGGATTGGACCGCCAAGACCGGAAGTATTTGCTGGCGATGATTGAGAATTATCGTGGTGGGCCTGTTGGCGTTGAGACTCTTTCTGCGGCCTTGGCAGAACAAAGAGATGTGATCGAAGATGTCATCGAGCCCTATCTTTTGCAGCAAGGGTTTATTGATCGCACCCCTCGGGGGCGCATGGCTACGCAGAAAGCCTATGATCACTTAGGTTTAGCACCTCCAGCTCCTTTGGAAAAGACGGGCGATTTGTGGCATAAAGGAAGTGCAGCTTAGCGTTGCGAGAGGGAATCTATGAATCAATACACAGCCCCAACCGTGAGTGAATTCCTTCCTGATGTACAGGAGGAAAAGCCGATCATCACAGACGAGACTGTGTACCGCCATACGCTCCGTGTTTATTATGAAGATACAGATGCAGGGGGTGTGGTAAACCATGCGGCCTATTTGAATTATCTTGAACGAGCTCGGACGGAAATGCTTCATGATATGGGCTACAGTAATCGCCAGCTTAAGACACTTGGGGTAATGGTGGTTGTGCGTCGCTTACAGGTAGCCTATATGTTGCCAGCTCATCTTGAGGATGATCTGATCATAGAGACTTCGGTCCTGAAACTTCGGCGTGTGGGTGCAACTTTCCGGCAAGAAATTTTTCGGGCAGAAACCAAAATTTTAGATGCCGTTGTGGATACGGCATGTATAAAAGGAACGGGAGGTGTCACATCTTGGCCTCCTTTAATCTATAGTAAATTTCAAACCTTATTTTCGGAGGACGAATAATGGCAGCAGAAGTGGGCATGGCCGCAGAAACAGCATCAGCGGTGGATACAAGCTTGTTGGGAATGTTCTTAGGAGCTGATTTTGTTGTTCAGCTCGTGATGATTGGACTCTTAGCAGCCTCAGTGTACTCTTGGTCTGTTATTTTCTCAAAAGTCTCACGGTTATCAAAACTCCGGCGGGCTGCAAAGAAATTTGAAGAAGCCTTTTGGTCTGGCGGATCCCTTGACGTTTTGCATGAGAAAATCTCCCGTAAGAATGAAGATCCTATGGCACGTACTTTTGCAAAAGGCATGGAAGAGTGGGGCCAAATCAAGGGGAAAGCAACAGGAGGTCTTTCCGCAGCTGAGCGTCAAAATTATAAAGAGCGGCTCAATCAAGCAATGACCCTGAGCCTCCGCCGATCCTTGTCTGAGGAAGAGGGGAACGTAGGGTCTCTTGCAACGATTAGTAGTGCAGCTCCTTTTGTGGGACTTTTTGGAACAGTCTGGGGAATTATGAACAGCTTCCAGGGAATTGCTGCGTCACAAAGCACAAACCTTGCGGTTGTTGCCCCTGGTATTGCAGAGGCTTTGTTCGCCACAGCCCTCGGTCTTGTGGCTGCGATTCCAGCCCTTGTCGCTTATAATAAAATCTCTCAGGAAATTGATGCTTACGGAGAGCAGCTCGAAACCTTTAAGGATGAGTTCATTTCCCTTGTGAACAAAAAGCTGGAGGGGTAAATGGCAGGGCAACCCCTTTCTCGTGGACGTAGCCGGGGACGCCACCGGCGTCAGGTCGGGGAGATCAATGTGACGCCAATGGTTGACGTGATGTTGGTGCTTCTTATCATCTTTATGGTGACGGCTCCTTTGCTTACCGTTGGCGTTCCTGTGAACTTACCAGAGACACAGGCGAAGGCTCTTGATGAAAATATCGAGCCTCTGACGATTAGCATTGATAAAAAAGGCATCATTTATCTCCAGGAAACGACAGTGAGTCTTGAAGGGCTTATCCCCCGGCTGCAGGCCATTACAGGCGTGAATCCTGAAGCCCGGATTTACGTGCGGGGTGATGAAGGCATTGCGTACGGCAAAGTAATGAAAGTGATGGCTGGACTCAATATGGCTGGATATAAGAAGGTTGCCCTTCTGACGAAATCTCCGAAAAGTAACGCCAAAAAGGGCCGTAGGTCCCGTAGAGGGTAGGGGATGAAAGGTCCAAACCACCAAAGTTATATTCTTTCAGGTTTACTCCATATCTGTGTATTGCTTGTTGGGTATATCTCTTTTTCAGATAACTTGAAAATTGCTGAAGAATTTCAGTCTCATGTTCAGCCTGTAGAGTTGATCCAAGAAGAGGATGCTCCTGCCGTTAACATTGAGAAGGTGAAAAAGGATGCCCGAGAAGGGGAGCCAAAGCCTATGCCTGACTATGTGCCAGAGCGTCGAGATTCCACGCCTCAACCTAAACCTGAACCAGAAGAAGCAGCGCCACCTGAGCCAAAACCAAAACCAAAGGTTGAAGCTGAATCTGAACCAGAGGCACCTTTGCCAACGCCTAAACCAAAAGCAAAACCAGAAGAAAAGCCTGAACCTAAGCCAGAGCCTCAGCCCAAGCCTAAACCAAAGAAAAAGCCTGAGCCAAAGAAGGAAGAGCTCGACTTTAGCGATGTTCTCAAAAACCTCCAGAAAATTGAGAATCGGGGGAATGGAGAAGGGGGGCAACCTAAGAAAGTTGCAGAACCTCTTTCACAGAGTGAAATTAATGCAGCGAAGCGCCAGATTGAACGATGCTGGAATCCCCCTGCAAGTGTTCGGAATGCAAAAGCATTGATTGTCGAAGTGCGTGCGACCCTCTCAAGAGATGGTATCGTTACAAGTGCAAAACCAATCAAGCGCGGCTTTATCCATGCATCTCCCCTTAATCGTGTGGCTGAAGAATCTGCTGTGCGGGCAGCTTTGAATCCTAAATGTCATCCTCTGAAGCTTCCTGTGGATAAATATGAACAGTGGAAAGATATTACCTTTGTTTTTGATCCTAAGCGGATGGTGGGGTAAGATGAGCCTATGATACGGTTTTTACAGTTTTTAATTGTGGGTTTGTTTTTCTGGGGCGGCGATGCACAGGCTGTGCGCGTCGTTATTGATCGGGGCCACTTTGCGCCCATACCCTTGGCTTTGACCAAGGTATATCCTGCAGACTCAGAGATTTATGACCTTTCTCAAAAACTTGAGAAAGTTGTGCAAAAGGATCTCCGGTCCTGTGGTCAGTTTAAATTGATTGATCCGCTGGCCTTTATTCAAAATCTTGAGAGCCTTCACCGGGATGGCCCTCGCTTTGGAGATTGGCGCATTCTCCATGCCCAAGCTTTGACTCGTGTGAAGGTTGAAAACCGGGATCGAAAGAATTTCAAGGTCACTCTTTCCCTCTATGATGTCTTTACCCAAAAAGTCCTAGAAGAGATTGCATATTTGGGGCCTAAAGATGAGTGGCGTAAGATGTCTCACCGGATTGCCGATAAGATCTATGAGCGCCTCACTGGGGAGCAGGGCTACTTTGATACAAAGCTTGTCTTTGTTGAGGAGTCTGGACCTCGCACCCGTCGCCAGCGTCGTTTGATGATGGTGGATCAAGATGGGGAAAATCTTAAATCCCTCACAAAGAAGGGGCGCACTATTGTCATGACGCCTCGGATCTCTCCAAAGGGAAACCGCCTCGTTTATCTGGATTTTGGAGAGCGTAACCGGGTTCCTCGTGTGCGGATTATGGACATGAAGTCAAAAAAACATCAAACTCTTGGGAAGTTTCCTGGAATGACCTACTCCCCGCGCTTTTCTCATGATGGTCGAAAGGTTGTTCTCAGCTTCTCCCAGTCCGGAAATTCCTCTCTCTACGAGATGGACTTGGTAAGCCGACGGGTAAAGCGCTTGAGTTATGGCGATGTGATTGATACTTCGCCATCATACTCTCCAGATGATCGCAAAATCGTCTTTAGCAGTAACCGTCCTGGGAATGTCCAGATCTACGTCATGGATAGTAATGGGCAAAACCTCAAGCGGATTAGCTATGGCCCAGGCCGTTATGCGACCCCAGTGTGGTCACCTCGGGGGGATCTCATTGCCTTTACAAAGCAATATAAAGGGCAGTTCTATATTGGTGTGATGCGACCAGATGGAACAGGGGAGCGTTTACTTACTACGGGCGATGTTGTGGAGGACCCAGAGTGGGCTCCAGGAGGGCAGATGATCCTCTTTACCCGCACAAATCCAAGGCGCCGCGGGCAGAGCAAACTGAACATCATTGACCTGAGTGGATTTAACGAAAGGCGCGTTCCCTTGAAAGCCGAAGGGTCTGGCGGTTCCTGGGTTGGAAGTCGTTGAAAAAACAGATAAAAAAAAGATAATTTCCCCCCTTGTGAAGAGTTCACTTTTGGGGTAGATTGTTAAAAGTTGAGATGAATTTTATAAAGGTAATCTGATCATGAACCTCAAAAACGGACTTATTCTAGGGCTAACAACTGTCATTCTTGCAGGTTGTGGTGGTTCCTATAAAAAGAACAGCAAAGACAACATGACTGACGAAAATGCTCAGTACCGTGGGCCTGTTCCAGGTTCTGCAGAGGACTTTTCTGCAAACCTGAAAGACCGTGTGAATTTTGATTTTGATAAAACATCCCTTTCTGCGGATGCCCGTGAGCTTTTGGATCGTCAAGCAGAGTGGCTGGCAACATATCCTTCTGTTGATCTTTTGATTGAAGGTCACTGCGATATTCGCGGTACACGCGAGTACAACCTTGGTCTTGGTGAGCGTCGTGCAGAGTCTGTACGGAAATACCTCGAATCTAAGGGTGTCGATCGCAAGCGTCTTCACATCGTTTCCTACGGTAAAGAGCGCCTCATTGCTGAAGGCGACACGGAAGAAGTTCACGCACGTAACCGCGTTGGAATTTCTGTTATTCAATAGTTTCTCCAAATTTTGTGGAATAAAAAGGCTCCTTCGGGAGCCTTTTTTGTTGTGCTCCTCAGCGGATTCTGGAGCTTTTCAGCTTTGGAATTTTAAAAAGAATTGCAACGTGATCCCTATAAATTCAGATCCAAGTGAGCTTGAAAAAAGCAAAATTGTTATTACTTAACATTTGTTTATAAGTTTCTTGTGGTTAATGTTGTTCCGTTTATTTTCTGCTATCGCCTTTCTTTTTATAAGTCATCTCTGTCAGTCCTCTAACGCGGGTTTGGGATTACATCAAGACGTTGAGGACGCGTATCAAGCAACAATGAGGTCTTTTCAAGAAGGCGTGGGGGCTTGGGAGGAAGTGCTTCATGCTTGGGACGCAAAAAATCCTGCGCTGGCTGCTCAAATTTTAGGATATGAACCTACAGAAGATATTGCAGCCTCAATCAGAGCAGGTGTTAAATCCTATCCAAGAATTCTGCGTCGCTATGAAGGGCAGATGGCAGACTATCTAGCCTTCCAGAGGTTAGCTCCAAGTCAGAAGGTGATCCAGGCGAGAACAAATTTTGCACTTGCCTTGATGGACTTACTTCTCTTTTCTCAAGGGGAGTTTTTACGGTTAAGCAAGCGTGAAGACTATGCGGAAAGCACTTATCCTCAGTTTGAAAGGCACCAAAAAAACATTAGAATCCCGACCTCAGAAAGTAGATTTTTAGAAAAGAAACACCGCTTCTACTTTTGCTGTATACTGGCTAGGTATTATAGGAGTTTCTTAGCTCCCGATGTTGATAAATGCTCGATTGAGGAGCTGTTGGATGAAGCGGGGAATGCTACCGCAACTCTTGAAGCTCATCCTGAAGGAAAAAGGGCTTTATTGAGGATCTCTGTAGAAGAGTTTTTTGGGGCGAACCCAGCATTAGCAGAGTTTTTCACCGGGAGAACTGCTTCTCCGCCTCATGCTGATAGCGTTGTTGTTTTGGGGAGAGGAGCAGATGGCCGACAAATACCACAAACAAGATTTTCTTTTACATCCCAGGTCGCGAGTCTTTACTGGATGGGGGATGAGATCTTCAGAACAAGACATCCAGGGGATTCAAGATTTTCTCTTGCATGGATTGTAACCCTTTCTGGTTTAGCTCATAGATCTGGCAAAGGTGCAAAATCGTTGATGCGGGATGAAGAGCTTAAAGAGTTTCTTTTGAAGACTCCTCCTTCAGCTGCAGAAGCAGCTCGAGCTTGGGCTTTTTTGGATGGAGAAGCAGATTCTCCAACACTCCCACCAGCTCCGCGTAAAACAGATAGCGCTGGAAAAGGAAGAGCTTCCAAGGGTAAGGGAAAGAATAAAAATAGAGCTAGGCATCGGGGGGCTAGGGGACACAATCCTGCACCCAAAACTAGTCCTATTGCTAGAGAAGATGGGGTAAAGAGAGGGGGGCGCACCCTTCCTCCTGATGCGGCGGCCCGGGAAGCAGAGCTTGCTGATCTAGAGGCGAAGCGCCTTCGTGAAGAAGCTATGTGGAGAAGAATCCATGAGATGAATACAGAGCTTTCTGCGTTACGTGCTAGAGAAAGGGCTGCAGCTGGTGGCGGTGGTGGAGCTGGAGGCGGCAGTGCCGCTCCAGCTGAAGAGGAAGAAAGCGTTGGGCCTCCAACAGCGGCTGCAGATTCACGTGTCCCAGTCAGCCGCTTTGGAACAAGGACAGCATTGCGACGTTTTGCTGATTTAATTTTCATGAGAGAGCGAGTTTTGATTACGGGAGATGCCATTCTCTCAGGTCTTCGTGCGCTTGCAAATAATGTAGATAGTGTGACCTTGTTTGAAGACGCTGAGGGATCCCGTGTCAAGATTTCCAGCCCTGCCTTTCCTCATCCCTATACCTTCCATATTCATGGTGGAACTATTGCTGTGGATGCTAAAAGCACCTATCGAGAGTTGTTAGAGGCTGTTTTAGTCTATGACGTGTAGTGGGTTTAGGCTGTATTCAGTGCTTGTAACTTCTGCAGTAATGCCAAAGAAGCTCATTACAGGCCTTAGGATGAATTCTAAACATCCAATAACTCCCAATCTCCCTCTCAGCGTCTTTTTCCTTGATTTTGGGTGATAAATCCTCTACATACTGATTAGGAGAGGCCTTAGCTTTATAGGGTCTCTTAAAATTTTAAGTCAGTCGGCGAGTTTCGCTCACTGACCTTTTTTGTTAGGTATTGTATGTTTGAAAACCTTTCCCAGCGGCTTACAAAGATCTTTGACGGTCTGCGCCACCGGGGCTCTTTGAGTGAAGATGATGTTCGCACCGCCATGCGTGAAGTGCGCGTTGCACTGCTAGAAGCAGACGTTGCTCTTCCTGTGGTGAAGGACATTATCAAAGATATTACTACTGAGGCCATCGGGAAAGAAGTGCTGGAAAGTATTACGCCTGGCCAGCAAGTTATCAAAATTGTTCATGACCATCTGGTTAAGCTTCTTGGGGGTGAGGCTCAGGCTCTCACCCTTCAGGCAACGCCTCCGGTTGTGATTTATATGGTTGGGCTTCAGGGTGCGGGTAAAACCACAACCGCAGCGAAGCTTGCTCTCTACCTTAAAGAGAAGCAAGGGAAGTCTGTTTATATGGCTTCCACAGACATCTATCGTCCCGCAGCCCGGGAGCAGTTGGCTCAGTGGGGAACACAAATTGATGTGCCCACTTTGCCGATTGAAGCCGCTAGCAAGCCTCTTGATATTGTGAAGGCTGGGTATAAAGAAGCCAAGCTCTCAGGCGCAGACGTTTATATCGTGGACACAGCAGGACGCCTCCACATCGATCAGGACATGATGGATGAGGTAAAATCCCTAGAGAAAGCTGTTCCAGGAACAGAAATTTTGCTTACGGCTGATGCTCTGACAGGTCAAGATGCGGTGAACGTGGCAACACACTTCCAAGAACACTTGAAGCTCACGGGGATTATCCTGACACGGATGGATGGTGATTCTCGCGGAGGTGCGGCACTATCTATGGCCTCTGTCACAGGTTGCCCTGTCAAATTCTCTGGAACAGGTGAAACTGTTGATGGATTTGAGGTTTTCCATCCAGATCGGGTTGCGAACCGAATCTTGGGCATGGGTGACGTTGTTACCTTGGTGGAAAAAGCTGCGGCATCGATTGACGAAGAAGAAGCCAAGAAAATGGCTCAGCAGATGCAGTCAGGCACCTTCACGCTGGATATGATGAAGGCTCAGCTGGAAAAGATGAGCAGCATGGGTGGATTGGGGTCTATGATGAACCTCATTCCAGGATTGGGAAAGATGCAGGATCAGCTTTCCCAGGCTGGTGTGGATGACAAAATGGTTGCCAAGCAAATTGCAATCATTTGCTCCATGACAAAGAAAGAAAAAGTTTATCCCAAAGTTCTGAATGGTTCTCGCAAAAAGCGGATTGCAGCCGGGTCGGGTACTTCTGTTATGGAAGTGAATCGCTTGCTCAAGCAATTCCGTGACATGGAGACTATGATGAAGCGGATGAAGAAAATGGGTAAAAAGGGCATGATGATGCAACATCTCAAAGACCTTTTTATGCCAGGTCCAAAGTAAATCGACGAAGGAAGAAGGAGAAATCACATGTTAAAAATTCGTCTTGCACGCCGGGGTTCAAAGAAGCGCCCTTTCTATAGCATTGTTGTTGCGGACATTCGTGCGCCACGCGATGGTCGTTTCATTGAGAAGCTCGGGACATACAACCCAATGCTCGCCAAAGATCATGCTGATCGTATTGTGATGAGCGAAGATCGTATTAAGCACTGGCTTTCCCAGGGCGCACAACCGACTGACCGCGTTGCCCGTTTCCTTGGCCAGGCAAATATCATTAAGATGCCTGAAATTCGGGAAACCCCAAACAAATCCAAGCCAAAAACAAAGGCTCAGGAACGTGCACAGGAAAAGGCAGATAAGTTAGCTGCTGCAGAAGAAGCACGCAAGGAAGCTGAGGCAGAGGCAAAGGCTGCTGCAGAAGCTCCTAAAGAAGAAGCTGCACCTGCAGAAGAAGCAGCTCCAGCTGAAGAGTCTGCACCTGAAGCTCCTGCCGAGGAAGCTGCTCCAGCTGCTGAGGAAACTCCTGCAGAAGAAGCTTCTTCTGAAGCAGAGCCAAAGGCTGAATAAGTCTATTGTTATTGCGCGGAGCTTTGCCTCGCGGTGGTCCCTCATGGACTGCCTCGTCGCTCGCTCCTCGCAGTAATAATAAAAGTCATTGCGAGAAGCGCAGAGACGAAGCAATCCACTTCACACCTCGTTGTAGAAAAAACCTGAATACCATGCCAGATCTCATCTACCTTGGTAAAATTACAGCAGCCCAGGGCATTCAGGGGGAAGTCCGTGTTCATAGTTACACAGATCCCATTGAAGCTTTGGTCACTTATCCTCTGTTCACAGAGGCTGGGGACCCTACGCCGGCTTTGACGCTGATTCGGACCAAGGGGGAGAGCATCCTCATTTGTAAGGTTGAGGGCATTACGGATCGCAATGGAGCTGAAAAGCTCAAAAATCTCAAGCTCTATACCCATCGAGAGAACTTTGATGATCTTGATGCAGAAGATGATTACTATGTTCAAGATCTCGTAGGGCTTACGGTAAAAGATGAAACAGGAAAACCCCTTGGAAAAATTACCCATGTGCACAATTTTGGGGCGGGGGATTTCTTTGATATTCAGCTACTCGATCAAAGCCTTGCCACACTTCCATTTTCCTCAGATGCTGTGCTCAGCGTTGATCTTGAAATGCAAGAAATCACAATTGACCCTGAGATGCTTTTGATGATGGAGAAGGGGGAAGATTAATGAAAGTTGAGATTCTCACCCTTCATCCTGAAATTTATCCAGGTCCTCTCGGCATTTCCGTCCTGGGACGGGGCCTTGAGCAGGGGTTATGGTCTCTGAATGTGACAAATATTCGGGATTATGCCACGGATAAATACGGCACTGTTGATGGGATTCCTTATGGGGGTGGTGCTGGGATGATCTTGCGTCCAGATGTGATGGATCTGGCGCTAGAAGGTGTTTTTGGTCCGCGTGATCAGGCTGTTGGACAAAAAAAAATCCTTTATTTAAGTCCACGGGGAAAACCTTTTTCACAACAAGATGCAGAAAAGCTTGCAAAAGAAAGTGAAATTGGGTTAATTTGTGGCAGGTTTGAAGGCTTGGACCAACGCGTCATTGATTATTGGCAACTTGAAGAAGTCAGTATTGGTGATTATGTCTTGGCTGGCGGAGATGTGGCAGCGATGTCTGTTGTTGAATCTACGGTCCGCTTGTTGCCAGGTGTGTTAGGTTCAGAAACGTCTTTGACCGATGAGAGTTTCCAAGGGTCGCTCTTAGAGTATCCGCTCTATACGCGCCCCGCCACATGGAAGGACAAGTCTGTTCCGGAAGTTCTCCAAACTGGGCATCATCAAAAAATTGATGCTTGGCGGAGAAATCAGTCTGAGCAGATTACCCGGGAACGGCGTCTGGACTTGTGGGAAAAATATGTAAAGCAAGGTCATGAAGACTGAGCTTAAAGTTATTGAAGGTGAGTTAAAATGAACGTCATTCAAAAGTTTGAAGAAGCCCAGTTGGCCAAGCTAACAGAAGGTAAAGAAATTCCTGAGTTTGGAGCTGGAGATACACTACGTGTTCTTGTCCGGGTCCGCGAAGGAGATCGTGTTCGGAAGCAGGCTTATGAAGGCGTATGCATTGCCCGTAAGAATCGTGGCATCAACTCTTCTTTCACTGTTCGGAAGATTTCCTACGGTGAGGGTGTTGAGCGTGTGTTCCCTCTTTACTCTCCAAATATTGATATTGAGCTTGTTCGTCGCGGTGTTGTCCGTCGTGCGAAGCTTTATTATCTCCGTGATCGCCGTGGTAAGAGTGCCCGGATTGCTGAGCGTCGTATGGATGAAAAACCAGCAAAGTCTGCTCCTGCTAAAAAGGCAGAGGCTCCAGCTCCAAAGGCTGAAGCTGCTCCTGCTGCTGACGCCCCAAAATCTGAATAGAACAGTCTCTCCTAAGCCATTTCGGGCTTGATCCGGGATCCCTTCCTGGTGGATCGCCACGCCCTTTCAGGGCTCGCGATGACTGTAAAGAAGAAAGCCCAGCATCCTCTATCGAAACCCCGGACTTGATCCGGGGTCCAAGAGAAACTCTGAACAAGAGCATTAGCTCTTGTTTCTTCCTTTTAAATAAAAACAAGCCCCCTGCTTTCGCAGGGAAGAAAATAATCCTGGATTCCAGCCTCCGCTGGAATTTCGATTCTTTGCATCCTGATCTACGATTGCGAGGCGCTTTGCGACGATGCAGCAATCTACAGTGATTTAAATATCAAGATTTAAGTGCTTTTACGAAATGCTCAAAAATGGGCAAAGCTACTTTTCCAACATTTTGCTCGAAGTGATATTGCGTCGCAAAAAAGAAGGGATGGTCAGCTTTGAGCTCAATGGCTTCAACAATTCCATCTGGAGCCCAGGCCACAGCCTTAAGCTTGGGGGAGAGGTGCTCTTCAAAACATCCTTGGTGATGAAGGCTGAGGTCACTTTGATTGGAGAGGTCACAGTTCGGCAGAGCCTCTCGATAAACCTTGGCAAGGAGAGAGCCCTCTACAATTGAAAACCCATGGGTTGGGGGGTAGATATTCTCTGGCTTTCCCGTTTTAAGATGAGATTCAAACATAACCTCAAAATTTTGTTTTTGAGCCCGTGTTGGTTTCAGTACAGGGTTTGAAGTATGGTGAATCCCGCCATTTTTAACCCGAGGGTCATCTTTGATGTGTTGGCAGAGCATTCCTCCAAGAACGACATTCAGTACCTGAAATCCCCCACAAATTCCAATCAGAGGTTTTGGGGTTTCGAGGGCGTGATGTGCCATCACTTTTTCTGTTTCAAAGCGGACAAAGGCAGGATCTTTTGGGAGACGCTTGCGTGTTTCAGGATGAATCTTACTTTCCCCATAAGCTCTTGGGGGGACATCAAAGGTGTTTCCTGGGATCACAACACCGTGGCAAGTTTCCAGCAACTCTTCGACAGCATAAAGATGGGCTTTAAGCCGCTCGGGTTTGTGCTTAAGGGGGCGTTTGCGAGTGGTTCCACAAAGGCGTGTGGGGATAAGAACAGGCTCAGCCCCAGCAAGTTTAATGAGCTGAATAATGAGGCGACACCGATGGGTCATTTTATCATCTGTAATCGCAATGCGCATAAGCTAGAAGTGTCCTTAAATCTTTCATAATTATAGCATAAAAAAACTCTTTCGAATTTGAGAAACTTCTCTTATAAGAAATAACCTAACTTTGAGATTCACATGAAAATTGGAATGCTTATTTCCGAGCAGGGGCTTTACTCTCACCGCCGATTAAAGGAGGCTGCTGAGGCTCGGGGACACACACTAGACCTCATTAATATGACGGAGTGCTACGTCTGCATCAATGCTATCAATCCACAGATTTACTATCAAGGTAATAAGCCGATTAAGGATCTGGACGCAGTTATCCCTCGGATTGAGCATAACATTACATTCTTTGGGACAGCAATTTTGCGTCAATTTGAAATGCTTGGTGTTTACCCGCTGAATAACTCTCTTGCTGTCATTCGAGCCCGGGATAAACTGCGCTCCTTGCAGATTCTGGCAAAGCACAATATCCCTTTGCCGATGACAGGGCTGGCTCATTCTCCAAAAGATACACAAAACCTGATTGATCTTGTTGGAGGTGCGCCTCTTGTTGTGAAACTTGTTGAAGGAACAGAAGGCGTTGGGGTTGTTTTGGCAGAGACAGGAAGTGCCGCAACCAGTGTGATTGGCGCATTTAAACAGCTTGATGCAAACATTCTTGTTCAAGAGTACATCAAGGAATCCAAAGGCCGTGATATTCGTTGCTTTGTTCTGGGTGGGAAAGTTGTCGGTGCGATGGAGCGAATTGCCAAAGGCGATGAGTTTCGGGCAAACTTCCATCTTGGGGCTGAGGTGCGTAAGATTAAAATCACGCCAGAAGAACGCTCCCTTGCTGTTCGGGCCACTAAGGCTATCGGTCTTGATGTGGCTGGTGTGGACCTTCTACGTTCTAACCATGGCCCCCTTGTTCTGGAGGTGAATGCCTCTCCGGGATTAGAGGGAATTGAAAAAGCAACAGGTCTTGATATTGCGGATATGATGATTGCCCATATCGAGAAGAATGCAAAGCCCTATACAAACAAGAATACGGCTTAGGCAAAACTACGGGAGATAGAGGGATGAAATGGTGGCTGTTGGGCTAAGGCCCTCTAATACAAGCTTAGCAAGTAATCCCTGGAGTTTATCCATCTGCAAGGGGGCTGACTCGGGAGTTTTTGGAGGGGGCGGAAAAACACCATGAACGTTCCAATAATTGGTGAAAAACACGTGCCCGCTGGGTACTAAGGTGGAAGTCAAAACTTTCTCACCAAAGAGATCAACCATAGCTCCAGTTCCTCTTTCTTCATTTGTAAAGATGAGCCTCATTTGGTAGAAGGTTCGCCCACCGATAAGTGTGAAGTGAAGCTGAGCTTCCACAACATCATGGGGCTCCGAGAGCGTTACAAAAGGACAATGCATGTGTGCATATTGTGCCGCAATAAGAGCATCCCGAAAATCAGAAACTGTTGCTGCAAAAGGTTGAGGTAAAGGCATTCCAGCAACTAAGGGAGGAACAGCACTATGACCATAGCTCAGGGGGAGAAAGCCAAAAACGAGGAGGGTGATAAGTTTAATCATGGCTTTACTACTGGAGCAGTAAGCGATGAGCAGCTTCCTCTGGCGTCATGGAAATGAGTCTTCTGAGGTGTTTCTCTTCTGTGCTAACGACACATCCTCTTCCAAGGAAGAAATCAATCATGCTGGAGGTTACACTCCGGTAAAATCCGGGGAAGTCATGGAGTGTTCTTCCAACATCTAAATCTCCAGGTTGTGGGGGGATCGTAAAGACAGCAAAGCATGGAACAGCCGTATATCCTTTTCTTGATCGGAATAAGGAAATGCGTGCAACAAATCCCACAAATGGAGGGAAGCGTTCCCCTGTGCACAATGTTGCAAATTTTACATCTCCAACTTCTTCAAAATAATGCCCTGCATAGGCTGCAAGGCATGCCCGAAGGAGGCGTTGGCGGTCTGTTTGTGGGCGAATGAAAGTATCTATTGTAACAACAGGAGCAGGGCTTTGCGGTTGTACAAGACCGATGCCAACTTGTTCGGGTTTGGTAGTAGGGTCAAAAAGATCTGCTGGTCTTAACGGAGCTTTTCCTGGCGCAGAAGAGGTTTCTGGCTCTCCTCCAAAAGGTACAGCCCGTTGACCTGGATCGCCTAGTGTAGCCCCTTCAGCTATGGAAGGAGCACAAAGAATGACGAGCGTGAGAATCTTGATAAACTTCATAACAAAAACCATAATTTCTTTTAAGTGTATGATTCTCTATTTTTCATAACAAGTTCTTTTTTAATAAAAAAACGCCCCCGATTGGAGGCGTTTTGGGGGTTGTTTTTATTCAAACCTTAGGATTTCTTCTTTTAAAGCTTCAGGCAGTGTTCCTAGTGTGCGTGTTACCTTAGATAAAAGTTCTGCTGTGGTTTTTCCTGAGAATGTATATACAGTGTAAAGCCATTGAGATGTACTAGGGCCCGGATAAAAGAGTTTATCCTTAAGGTAGGTAACATGAAGAATGTCTTCTGTTTGGGAGAGCTCCCAGGCAGGCTGGGTCAGGCTTGCTCCTCTTTCACGGACAAGGCGGAGAGCGGCTTGGGCGATGGGATCTTCTGCGAGTTTCTTAGCTCCTGCGCTACCTTTTACAACTGTGCCTCCAATCCAGCTTTGTTCTGGAGAAGGATGGTTGATAACTGAAATATAGAAGTTGTCATGAGGTGTTTCGCGTCCAGAAGTTGCGGCAAAAGAAGTGTAAGCATATAAGATAAAAATAAAAAATACATTCAATGAATAAATCCATAAATAAATTTATTTTTATTCTGCGATGTAAATTATGCAAAGTAAAGAGGGAATCTAAACTCTGTAGATCGCCACGCCCTTCGGGCTCGCGATGACAGTGGTGAGGAAGGGCTCGCGATGACTGTGGGGAAGAGGAAACCCCAGGCCCCCTCGAAACCCCGGACTTGATCCGGGGTCCAGGGCTAAACTCTGAATAAGAGTACGAGCTTTCGTTCTCTCCTCTAAATAAAAACAATAAAATTTACTGTCATTAAATTTGATATTAATTCAAATTTAACTTGTAAATGTTTATAATTAAGAGTAAATAAATTTAAACACATGAAATATTGGGTGTTCCTGTGAAGAACTTATATTTTGACGCTATTATGCAAGTTGAACGCCTTCATCGGCTTTTTCTGGAGGTCATCAAGAAAGAACTTGATGCACAGGGGATTCGTGAGGTGAATAACGTACAGTGCTTCATGCTCTATAATATTGGCAGGAATCGCCTAACCGTGGGTGAAATCTCAAATAGGGGGTATTACCTTGGGTCAAATGTGACTTATAATCTGAAGAAGATGGTAGACCTTGGTTATATTCTCCAAGAAGCATCTCCTCATGATAAACGATCTTCACATGTGAAGCTTTCCGAAAAGGGATTGGCCCTCTTTGAGAAATTTGAGCAAATCCTCGGGAATCACTCTCAGAACTTGCCGGCAAATGGTCTTCAAGAAAGCCACTTGCGAGAGCTTAATAATAATCTCCGGAAGCTTGAAAGCTTCTGGTCTTTCGTTCTCAATCACAATATCCGGTTTTAGGGCTACAGAATCCCGTCTGTAGGGACTTGGCATTTGCTTAGCTGTGCCTTTAGATCATCTTTAAGACGATTGAGATGAGCTTCAGAACTGGCCTCCACACGGGCAATCAGAGCATTTTGCGTATTTGAAGCTCGAAGGAGCCACCAACCTTCGGGATCTATAAGACGAATACCATCAATATCGATGTACTTATCATGGGTTAGGCTTACCCGACGACGAATCTCTTCTACAATTTTGAACTTCTTATCATCGGGGCACTCAAACCGAATTTCAGGGGTATTGGTCACAGGGGGCATTTTAGCAAGCCATTGAGAAAGAGATTCATCACGTAGGCTCAAAGGACCAATGATCCTCAGTGCTGCATAGAGAGCATCATCAAACCCACTGTAGCGATCGGCAAAGAAAACATGGCCGCTCATTTCTCCTGCAAGGGGAGCTTTAGTCTCAATCATTTTTGATTTTATCAAGGAATGCCCTGTTTTCCACATCACAGGCTGTGCACCAAGATTCTCAAGTTCATTGAATAAAACTTGGCTGGCTTTAATGTCTGAGATGATGTGGCAGCCTGGATGGGCCTTTGCGACCTCTTCTGCATAAAAAAGAAGAAGTTGATCGCCCCATAAAAGCTGGCCTGTGTTATCCACAACACCAATGCGATCCCCATCTCCATCAAAACCAATTCCAAGATCACAGCCGTTTTTAATAACAGTTTCACAAAGTTGTTGCATGTTTTTGGGAACTGTTGGATCAGGATGGTGATTCGGGAAGGTGCCGTCTACTTCGCTGTTAATCACAACATGCTCGCCAGGAAGCTGTTTTACAAGAGCTTCAACAATAGCACCAGTTGCTCCATTTCCAGAATCCCAGGCAACCTTAAGGGCACGTCCTTGGCTGTAATGTTGTGTAAAATCAGCAAGAAGATTTTCAATATAAGCTTTTTGGAGATCTTGGATTTTTTCTTCGAATCCCTCACCAACAGAGAAATTTCCAGAGCTTGCTAAACGTCCAATTGCCTGAATATCATCAGACATCAAAGAACGCTTGTTCAGGGACATTTTAAAGCCATTAAAATCAGAGGGATTATGGGATCCCGTAATTGTTACGGCTCCGTCTGCTTTCAGGTGCCGCTCTGCAAAATTGACCATAGGGGTCGGTGCTAAACCAATATTTAACACGTGTTGTCCGGTTGATGTTAGGCCTTCAGACATGGCTTGAGCTAACTTTGGAGAATGAAGCCTTCCGTCATAACCAAGAACAATCCTTCCTTGTCCTGTCATGCTGTTGAGAATTGTCCCTAAACATTGGCCCACCGCGTATGCATCTTTTTCAAAAAGTGTTTTATCCACAACTCCCCGGATATCATTCATTCTCAGAATTGTCGGGTCAAATTGGTGGGGTGTCATGGGCTATCCTGCAAGCGTTAGGGGTTGTGAAGAGGTGATCTTCATTTTCTGGGAGCCAAGAGAATGATATTCAAACCCTTGTAGATTTTGGACCTCAGGGTCTAAAAGATTCCGGAAGTCAAAGAGAGAAGGGAAATCTGTCTTTTTCATTTTTCCGTGGATGGCCTGAAAGTCTAGTGCTTTAAATTCAGCCCATTCAGTAAGAATCGCAAGGCCAGAGGCATCTTTTCCAACTTCTGTAGGGTCCTCAACCCGGGTAAAATCTCCTTGGAGCTGGTCTTTATCTAGGTGAGCTTTGGGGTCATAGGCTTTGAGCTTGACTCCTTGGTCAAGGAGTTGCTGGCAAATCTCAACAGCTGGACTTTCTCGTGTATCATCTGTATTGGCTTTGAAAGACAAACCAAGAACACCTAATGTCTCGCCAGGCTTGATCTTCGTAAGAATGCGTCTCGCCATTTCGGATTTGCGCTCAGCATTGCTGCGGATGACTTGCTCAACAATTGTAAGGTCAACGCCATAGCTTTTTCCTGTGAGGTTCAAAGCAAGTGTATCCTTTGGGAAGCAAGAGCCTCCATATCCAGGCCCTGTATTCAAGAATGAACGTCCAATGCGTTGATCCATGCCCATTCCTTTGGCAACTTCGCGAATATTAGCTCCTGTGGCCTCACACAAATTAGCAATCTCATTGATAAACATGATTTTTGCTGCCAAAAAGGCATTGGCGCCGTACTTGATCAATTCAGCTGTTTCAAGAGTTGTACGCAACCGGGGGACACCTTCATCGCAAAGAGGGTCATACAAGCGCGTCAAAAGCTCCCGAGCTTGTGGAGAATCTGTCCCAATGATAACCCGTTCTGGGTTCATAAAGTCATAAACGGCAGATCCTTCACGAAGGAATTCGGGGTTTGAAGCGACATCAAAGTTTTGACAGGTCGCTTTTGCGATAATGTCTTTAACTTTTTTGTTTGTTCCTACGGGAACAGTAGATTTTGTCACGACGACAGTGTAACCATCTAATGCATTGCCGATTTCCTCAGCAGCTTTGAAGACATAACTCAGATCAGCTTCCCCAGATTCTGGTGAAGTTGGGGTTCCGACAGCAATAAAAACAACATCTGCCTGTGAGACGGCTTCATCAAGGTTAGTTGTAAATTGAATTTGCTGTCTTTCTTTGTTTTTAATTAAAAGCTCTGAAAGACCTGGCTCGTAAATAGGAATGTTACCTTTAAGAAGGGTATCAATTTTTCCTTGGTTTTTATCGACACAAACAACATTAGCACCAATTTCTGCGAAGCACACACCAGAAACAAGGCCAACATAACCTGTTCCAATCATTGCAATCTTTAGAGGGTGTCCATCGGATCTTGTCATTATGCAGCCTTCTCTTCTTCTGCTTTTTTTCTCAGGGCAAAAGCAGCATTATTTGCCTGTAGCCAACCCTCATGATTCCCACAATCATAGCGGTCCCCAACATAGCGATAACCACAAAAACCATTCTCAGGAATGAGTTTAGCCATGGCATCCGTTAATTGAATCTCACCACCTGCTCCGGTCTTTCCTTTAAGAAGTTCATCCATAATTTGGGGTGGGAGAATATAACGCCCGACGATTGCTTCACAGGAGGGAGCGAGTTCGGGCTTTGGTTTTTCAACAAGGCCTTTAGCCGCAATGAGTTGTCCTTCTGTTGAGCCTGCGGGATCAAGAATACCATAAGAAGAAGTTGCTTCTTGTGGAACCGTCATCACAGCTGCCATGCAGGGTGATTTTGCGTAGTCATAGGCTTCAATCATTTGTGCAAGAGCGCCTGGGCCATTTTTGTTGAGAATAAAGTCATCAGGGAGCATAACGGCAAAGGGCTCATTATTAACCCAGGGAGCTGCACAAGCGATGGCATGGCCCAAACCAAGGGGCTCAGGCTGGCGGACATAAATCATTTGTCCTGATTCAAGAGACACTTCGCGGACTTTTTTGGCATAGTCTCGCTTGTTTTTTTCAGTAAGTTCACGCTCTAGGCTGATATCCCGATCAAAGAAATCTTCAATTGCGACTTTTCCACGACCTGTGACAAAGATAAACCGCTCAATTCCGGCTTCTCGAGCTTCTTGGACACAGTAATGAATCAAGGGTTGATCAAGTATAGGTAGCATCTCTTTGGGAACGGACTTCGTAATCGGCAGAAAGCGGGTTCCACTTCCTCCGACAGGAAAGACAACAGTTTTAATTTGAGATGCCTGAGTCATAGCGCAAACAAAATAATTTCCCCCACAGTTCTACACCATTTAGAGCCAAATGGGAAGTTTTCTGTTTTTTATGAAAAACGAGAAGGAAGGCTCGATTTTTCTGGTGAGCTATGTTTCTATAGAAGAAAAGAATGAAAGTAGGGATGCTGATGAAAAGCTTTAGGTTTCTATTTATTGCAGTTGTATTCATGTTACCGATACAGGGGTGGAGTGTACGCCAAGCTGTTGAATACAAAGGGAGTGAGGTCATCCCCCCTCTAGCTTGTATGAAAAAGGGGCGGTTGGGGCGCTGTGTTTCCTACATTAACCCAAAGGCAACGTTTTGGGATGTGATGAACAACCCTGCTTTAGATCAACATCCAAAGCTTGCAAAAGCTTTCCTAACATTGCGTATGGTCCTTGAATCTTTGACTTTTGCTTATCCTCTTCCTGAGAAGGGGCTATATAGCCCTTCTCATGGAATTAGTGTCATGTGGGATTATATTCAGCCCCCTGAAATCGCTGAAATGACCTATGTGCATCAATATATTGATAAAAAAGGAGATTTGAAGTTGGGGCTTTTCGTGACTTCGGAAAAGCGTAAACGCCCTGGGGCAAGTTTTGTTGAGGACTATGGCTTGGTTGGGCATATTGAAAAATATTATGCACCAACTGTAGATCTTACAGGGAGGGTGGTGAGTATCCCTTTGAAAGAGATTAAGGACACCTGGGGAGAAAGACTCAGGAAGAATCTTCCGCGCCTCATCAGCAATGGGTGGAAAGTTCCCCACCTTATTTTACTGAGCCTTAAAAATAAAGAAGGGATGAGCCTCCGGGGGAATGGGTTTTCAAAGGATCAGATTTCTCTACTAATTTCAGTAGGTGTTGATCGACTTGCTGAGGCAGATTGGAATAAAGCTGTTTTTGTAGACGTCTTATTTTCAGGGAATGAGTTTCCTCTAGAAAGGTAGGGGGTTATCCAACTTCTTTTAAGAGGCTATAGGCCTTATTAATTTCCTTTAGTCGCTCGTCTGCTTTAGGGTCATCAGGGTGATGGTCCGGGTGATGCCTCTTCACAAGCTCAAGGTATGTTGTCCGGATGGTGTTTGAATCTGTCACCTTTTCTAGCCCTAGGACTTGAAGGGCCTCCCGTTGATCTGCAGACAAGATGATTTCTTCCTCAGCAGCTTCATGATTTTTGGGTTTGGGATGGAAAAAACCAAAGGGATCTTTAATATTGTGAAAGACAAAAGGCTTTGATTTGTTTTGATCAAGGCTACCAAACTGCCAAGTCGGGCGACGCCAGGTGTAATCAAGGCTGCGATCTGATTCGATTTGATTTTCGTTCATGCCTGCGTAATAGTCCCACGCCCGGTTGTATTCCCGAATATGCGCCTCACAGAAATAATAATATTCTCGGAGTTCCCTATTTTTAGGGGCCTTATGATGGCCCTCTGCTGCACACCCCGGGTAATCACAGGAACGCACTTCCTGCTGGGAATAAAACTGATCGAGAATCTTTTTGTGCCGTTTCATCAAAACCCTGAGTTCTACACCTTTATTATAGCATATGAAATGGTTTTAAAAGCCCTAAAGGGAGGGCATAAAGACCTCCTCATTGCTTACCTTCTGTGCTCTTGAAAAGAAGCCCTAATTTACGTTTTGTTTGTAATTCTAGAATACAATAAAAGTGAATTTTTGGGTTTTTTAATGTATTTTCCAAAATATAGAAATTTTCTTCTATTTTTTATATTGTTTTTTAATGTGAGTATTTTAACTGGAGCTGATGGAGGGCCGCCAATAGGTGCCTCAGGTGCGCTTGCTCCTGGTGCTCCGGCTGCTCTTGGACTTATACGGGCTTGGGTGAATAAGTCACTTTCTTATGGTCGCGAATGGCCACGCCCCGCAGGCCGTGGGGCTGGTGGGGGTCAAGCTGTTCCAGAGTCTGATGATCCAGCGGCAAGAGCGCGTGCTCTTGGCCTGCCGGCTCCCCGTGTCCAGAGAAATATGAGCAAAGAGTATATCCGACATGTGATTGACCGTGCAGAGAAGTCTGATGCTGATGTTCGTGAAATCAAGATTGCTATTTTTGTAATGACAGACGCGACAGTCATACGAGATCTTATTAACGCAGCTCAGAGGGGAGTCAGAGTTCAAATTGTCACAGACAACCGGAACCGGGTTACCTATGCCAGGCTAAAACGTGAGGTGAATACATTTAATAATCGTGTGGATGCAATGCCTGCAGGTCGGCCTCGGCCCCCTTTGATTGAGTTAAAACTTTGGCGTGGAGCTGGAGGAATTTTGCATACTAAAATTCTATATGTCCGTTATGGCGATACAGAACATGTGATTGAAGGATCTTATAATATTTCGGACAATGCTGATGATCACAATGTTGAAAATGTGACATGGTTTTCACATCTTGTGGGTCCAGAAATAGCTGAAGATGAGAGAAAAAGATTCGATCTCTGGCCGAGGGAGCATAATCCTTCTGTGCGCCATTTAATCACGCACTATCGCAATCAAGTTGAAGAGCTTATGCGCCATCCAAGGGCAGTGCTTGTACAGCATCGTGGTGGGGGAGCAGGTGGTGAAGCTATAGAGGGAGTTGCTCAAAAAAGAAGGGCTATGGGGCTAATTATAGATAATGTTGAGCGCATGGGGCCTGATTTCCTTGATAATTTTGATGCAGAGGTTCTCGATGCTTATGAAGAGGTGGATCGAAATTTCCGCAGAAAACTTGCGAAGGCTGAAGCTGACTATAGGCGTAAAGGAAGAGGAAAAGGTGAAGGTAAGGAAGATGGAGAAGAAGGCATGGGTGGCTTTCTAGAGGAAGAAGAGGAAGAAGGCACCGGTGGAGGAGGCTTCAGTTTGGGTAGAACAGAAGTTCTCCGGTCAGCTGGAGCTTTTGGCCGAGGACGGGGAGGTGCTGTGCCACCTCCTGTATCAGCTCCCCGCTCTGGACCAGTGCCTGCTTCACGAAGTGCGGTTGCTGCACCACCCCCCCCTTCAACTCTTCCAGGTGCGCCAACAGTTGCTCCCGGTCCTCCAGTGGCAGGGCTTCCTGTAGGGGTAATGCCACCAGCAACGTCCCTTCCCAGAGGGGTAGGGGCGCCAGGCTATGTAATGCCACGAAGTGGTGGTGGGGGTCGTACACCAACTGCTCCTGCTCCAAGCTTTGTTGGAGGAGGGAGGGCATCTGCTGTTCCAAGGAGTGGTAGTATGCCTGTCAGACATGGTGGTGGGGTTCGTGCCCCAACTGCTCCCTCTCTTGGTTTTGCTGGGGGAGGAATGTCTCGGGCTGGAAGTGTTCCCATGAGGCAAGGTGGATACGGTGCTATGGGTGTTCCCCCTGCTCCTCAAGCAGGGGTTGCGCACCTTCCATCTGAAGCAGGCACAAAGAGAAGGCGCACTGAGGCTTTAGGTCGTGATGGTGCAAGGCGACCAGATATTCCCTAAATCAGGCAGCTTTGGTCTTTAAAAGGGGCGCACTTTCTGCAAGTGTCCAGGCAAAAGTTTCCCGAAGATCATAGACAGGAGACCAATTTAATGTCTCTCGAAGAGCTGTCGTTTTTGGTACCCGACGATCTACATCTGCGTAGCCTTTTCCATAGTGAGCTTCAGCACTTGTGATCTCAAGCTGTGTTTTTTCAGCATAAGAACCAAAGAAAGCATCTTCTTTCATCACGTCTAGAAGAGTCTCTGCAAATTCTTTCATGGAATATTCTTGATCCGCACGACCGATGTTGAATATGCCACCAGAGGCTACGTTTCCTGGATTCTCAATCATCTTTATCAACGCAGAAATACCATCCCGAGCATCAATAAAGCAGCGCCGTTGTTCGCCACCGTTCACGAGGGAGATCTTTTGCTGGCGAACCACATCCGCCATAAAGCGTGTTAGGGCTCGTGCTCGATATTCTTCACCTGCTTTAAGGCTGTCAAGGCGGGGGCCAATCCAGTTAAAAGGGCGGAAAAGGGTGAAATTTAGGCCCTTTTCACCATAAGCATGAATCACACGATCTAAAAGCTGTTTAATACAGGAATAAATCCACCGGGTTTCTTGAATAGGGCCTAAGACAAGAGGGGAAGTTGTCTCATCAAACTCTTTATCAGGGCACATACCATAGACTTCTGAGGTGGAGGGAAAGAGGAGATGTGTCTTTGCCTTTAAACATAACTCGATGTAGGGAAGGTTGGATTGGAAATCTAATTCAAAGACCTTCAGAGGGTTTTTTACGTAAAGCGCGGGATTTGCAATTGCAACCAAGGGCAGGAGTGTGTCAGCCCACTCAATGGATTCTTGGATCCATTTATGGGCAGTAACCACATCTTCTTTGACAAACGTTAGGCGGGGGTTATCAAGGTGGTGATGGAGATTGCTGTCCCCAAGGTCCAGGGCTCGAATCTGAAAGTCTGTTTTTTCAAGCAGAGCATCAATGAGATGGCTGCCAATAAACCCATTGGCTCCAAGGATCAGAACTTTCTTTGTCATGAGGTGGCTTTCTTCGTTATTTTGCGAGGGGCTTTTGCTTTTTTAGCGGGAGTGGCCTTAAGAGGGCGTGTTTCTTTTGCCTCCCGGATAATATAGCGAGGGCGCCCTCGGACAACTTCATAAATGCGTCCAACATATTCTCCGAGAATGCCAATGCCAGTGATGACAACACTGATTAGGAAGAAGGCAATGGCGAAGAGAGTGAAAAGTCCTTCAGCCTCCGGGCCGTAGACAATTCGTCGGAAGGCCATATAGGCTACCAAACAGGCACTAAGAATCGAAACGATGAATCCGAAAAAAGTAAAAAGCTTGATGGGGACAAGTGAGAAGGACGTAAAGAGATCCAGACTGTACTGAATGAGCTTGAGAGGAGTGTACTTAGAGGTACCCTCTTCACGGGCCTCATGAGCTACAGGAATATCAATTGGATTTGCCGCAAAAAGATAAGCCAAAACCGTAATAAAGGTAGAGGTTTCTCGGCAACTGAGAATTTGATCCGTCACATGGCGGTCGTAGGCCATCAACATGCACCCATGATCTTTTGTGTGGATGCCCATAAATGTCTCCCGGGCCCAATTTGAGAGTTTGGAGACCAGCTTGCGAAGAGGGTGATCATTCCGATCTTCTCGGTATCCGCTAACCAAATCATGCCCTTGGTCATAGTACTTGAGGAGTTTTGGAATTTCCTCCGGTGGATTTTGGCAATCAGCATCTAAATTTACGATGACCTGGCCTCTGGAAACTTCAAATCCGGCTAGAATCGCTAAGTGCTGCCCAAAATTACGCATGAGGTGCACAGGGCGCATAACATCAGGGCGTTCCTTATAGAAGCGATCCAAGATCTCTGTCGTTTTATCTTGGCTTCCGTCGTTAACAAGTAAAACCTCGTAAGATCGTTTCAATCGATCCATTGTCGGGATTAAGCGATTAAACAAAGTTTGCAGGCAAGCTTCCTCATTGTAGCAAGGAATAACAACGGAAATCTCAGGGGATGTGTTTGATTTACTCATGGGGATACTTTAAGAATTTCATTCAAAATATCAATCACTTTATGCGCTTGTTCAGCCTCCATCCGGGGGTGAAGAGGTAAAGAAATGATGTTTTGTCCTACATAGTGAGAAATTGGAAGACCTTGAGGTGGGAGAGGAACTTGCTTCTTAATGTAGTCAAAATCACTACAGGACTGGTAGTGAAGACCTGTTCCCACATTTCGTTCTTTCAGGGCGTTCATCAGTTCATCTCGCGTCAAAGGGCTGTTTTCCCGTAAGACAATTTGAAAGAGGTGGCGTGCATGAACGTAATCATAATCTGGCTTGCCCATGATCCGGCAATAAGGATGATTAGTAAGCCCTTCTTCGTACACAGCTGCCAAAGCTTGGCGATGCTTCACAAAGGTATCCAGCTTGTCAATTTGATGGAGACCAATAGCGGCCTGAATGTCCATCATGTTATATTTAAAACCTGGTAACAGAACGTCGTAGCCTTGTTGGCCTGTCTTTCCGAATCGATTCCAGGCTTCTCGGTCAATCCCATGAAAAGTCAGCTTTTTGATCCGATCTGCAATGGCTGGATCATTTGTTAAAACAGCACCGCCCTCACCAGTGGTCATATTTTTGTTTGGATGGAAACTTAGAACACAAATATCATTGAAAGACCCAATGGGTTTGCCTTTATAAAACGCACCGCTAGCATGTGCTGCATCTTCCACTAAGCGAATTCCACGCTTTTCTTGGAGCTCAAGATAGATATCAAGGTCCACAGGAAGCCCAGCAAAATGAACAGGCATGATAGCCCGTGTTCTGGGCGTGATGGCAGCCTCAAGTTGCTGTGTATCCAGATTCAATGTCTCAGGGTCGATATCTACAAAGACAGGTGTACCGCCTGCATGGATGATTGTATTGACGGTAGCAACAAAGGTCATTGGTGTGGTAATGACTTCGTCCCCTGGCTGAAGATCCAGCGCCAAGAGGCTGAGGTGAAGTCCTGCTGTGGCAGAGCTGACACAGACGACATGCTCTGCCTGGTGATAGGCTTTAAGCTTCTCTTCAAAGGCTTTGACACGAGGACCTGTCGTGAGCCAATCAGATTTTAGGCAAGATACAACCTCTTCAATCTCATGGTCATCGAGTGTAGGTCTTGCAAAAGGGAAGAAATTTTCAAAGTGCGTTCCGTGAGTCGTCATCGTCTTTGCAGTCTCCATCTAGGCAGTACCTTTTGCTAAGGCTAAAACATACACCCCGGCACAAATCAGAGCAACACCTAAGCCTTTTTGCCAGGTGAGGGCTTCATCAAAAAAATACCACCCTAAAAAGACAGTCGCAACGAAGCTGAGACTCATCATGGGGTAAGCAATGGAAACCTCAACCCGGGAGAGAACATACATCCAGGTTAAAACACTAATTACGTAGATGGTTAAAGCTCCAATGATCTGAGGGGTGAAAAGGCATCCAAAAAATTGGCTGCAAAAAACCCCCATATTTTTGGTGGAAAGATCAATTGAAATCATTGCTGAGCGAATGAGAGCCTGGGCTGCAGCATTGATTGCAACACAAAAAAGAATAAGGGAAATGTTGATAGCATCCATTATGAGAGCTTCCGATTTGTAAAAACAAGCACGTAGCCATTTGAGGCGAAGAGATGAAGCGAGGAGAGAAGATTTTTTGTCATGCTTACAAGGGTATTTCGCGTCAAAAGAATCACGGTCTTTTCGGATTTCCAGAGCTTTTTAAGATCTTCAGGTGTCATCACAACACTCTCTTTTTCTGGATCATCTTGTTTCAGGCCAAAGTCAAATTCACTCCCAACTCCCACAAGCTTTGTTCGTTGCCCAAGGTAAACAGGGGCATCATAAGCATAGCTAATATACTGTACGATCACAGCATCTTCTGGGGCGCTCCTGAGAATTTCTTGTGCAAGGGGTTTAAAGCTAGGGCGGCGTAGGTGTTGATAAGACTGTTCCGCCAAAGGATAAAAACCAATGATGAAGGTTAGAAGCGTGAGGATGAATTTCTCCCGTGTTCGGACTTTGGCCACCATCCACACAATAAAGCCAATAAACCAGATTCCCAGGAGAGGAAAAGAGAGAGGGATTTGCGCCGTCATGAGCCCATCACGATGCACAAGGTAAATAACAACGCCTAAGAAAATGGTAAAGAAGGCAGCAAAGATCCAGCGATAGTGGGCGCGTAATCTTTCTTTCTCAACCCACTGTTGGATGAATTGCGCAAGGATAAGGCTTAAAGGTGGAAAAACAGGGAGAATATAGGGAACAAGCTTACTATTTGCGATGGAAAAAAAGACTGTAATGCTGATAATCCAGGTCCAGATAAACTTGGCTTTGGGGTCTTCAAAACCTTTGCGCCAAGACTCCTTTAAGCTGGACGTGAGAAAGAAAAACCAGGGAAAAAGCCCAGCAAAAATTATAGGCAGGAAAAACCAAAAAGGTTGGTAACGTCCATGCTCTGTCGTTGTATAGCGGATAAAGTGCTCATACACAAAGTAGAAGTAAGGGAATTCAGGGTTTTTCGCAGAAACAAGGATATGCCAAGGGGCCGCAATTCCAAGGAAAAGAAGGATACCTGGCAGCCAGTAAGTAAATCTCAAGACATTGTACTCTTTTGCCCAAAACATCCAAAGGAAGAAGACAAGGCCTGGTAAAACGAGCCCAATGAGGCCTTTAGTTAGAACAGCCAAGGCCATGAAAGTATACAGAAGAATTTTGAACTTGGTTTCCTCACCTTTATTTCGGGCGTGAAAAACGGCAATCCCCGCATAGAGTGCTAGGGAAATTAGGACGGCTGCAGCCATATCCAGAATAATGACTCGGCTCAACCCGAAATAAAGAAGGCTGGTTCCCAAAATTACTGCAGCCCAAATGGCTGTTTTTCGATCATAGAGCTTCTGTACAAAGTAGAACTGACCAACCACACCCCCAAATCCGAACAGGGCCGGGACAAGGCGCCCAACAAACTCTGTGGTGCCAAAGAGGCCTTGGAAAAGCCCAAGGATCCAGTACACGAAAGGTGGCTTTTCGAAGTATTTGATGCCATTAAGACGGGGAGTGACCCAATCTCCAGATGTGAACATCTCCCAGCCGATTTGCATGTAACGTCCTTCATCGGGGGTATCAAAAGGACGCCATCCCAGAATAAAGAGGAAGAAACACCCCAGGCCTACAAAGCCATAGGTCACAAAGTTCCGCTCAATTTGTTTGCTTAAAGAGGTCAACATCATGACAGAAGACTACGCGATTTTCTCATGCTGCGCTAGTGTTTCTATTCGTGAAAATAGTCGTTGTAGATGCTTCTTTCCTTCAGGAGCATGGTGATCAATAAAGCAAATGGATTCCTGGTCGTAGTCCGGAATGACAGTTAACCCTCGGCACATCCTACAAGCGCTACACCAGCTGCACTTGAAAAAGCGGTGAGATCTTCCTCTGACCCACAAGCATAAACAAGGGCTTCTTGAATGCGGGCATGGGCGCCATATGGACAGACAGGTCGATTTAGGACTGCAGGGTTCATAAAGTCGTGAGCAGGAACCCAACCTCTTGCTGTCATGGCAAGAGCTTCCAGGAGATGTGTGTGTCTTTCTGCTCTCCTGAGAGGGGGGAGGAGCTCATATTCAAAGCCCCGACTTGCTCTCATAGCGGCTCTTAGGAAATGCAGGCGTGGAATTGAAAACCCACCATCTTTGAAAAGAGTTCCCAGGTCGTAAGTTTGTTTCGCCGTCATTGCCGCTAGAACAAGCTGTAGAAAAGGAGACCCGTGATGACGATCAGCTGTCAACATGTGGCCAGGGCTTCTATGACCGGGTAGATGGGGGAATTGGCCATCAAAGATTCTGCCAGCTGTTTGCCATCGATCACGGGTTCCTAACCACTCCATGGCATGAGCTTCTGTAGGACGGGGCTCGTTCAGGCGCCATAAAGCTGTGGTCATATCCCAGGTTGTTGGACCGCCTTCTGTAGAGCGCATCGTGGCATATTCTGGAAATCGGCGGTCTCTATAGCCAGGATCATCAAAACTTAAGATACGAAGCCCAGCAAGGGCAAATCGTGCATGGTTTTTTTGAGGCTCCGTTGCGGCTTCATCAGTAAAAACGCTCTGCAAGAGTGATCCAATTTCCTCAAAGGCTTGGCTGAAAGCAGGATGTTTAAAATATTTTACACCACCTTCTACCTTAATTGAGTAGGAGCTAATCCCCCGAAGGATAAGCCGCATAGTTGGTCTTTGGAGAACAGGGCTTACGGCTTCCAAAATTGCCTCACGCCTTCGGTAAATAGCCTCACCTGCAACAATATCAGGATCAACGATGGGGCGCTCTAAAAGAGCACGGATTTGTTCTGGACGTGGATGCCAAATTCCTTCAATGTCCCCATGGGCTCTTCTGTAGTGAAGTATTCGAAGATGGCGTTGCCTTGGGGTAAACCCTTCACGGGGAACAGACTCAACACCCATAGCTTGGAGAAGTCTGTATTTTTCAGGTGCTGAAAATCTATGAAGGAGAAGGGTATGTGTTTTCTCTAGCACCTCTTCTAACTGTCCTTCCTCTTTTGAAAATTGTGAAAAAAACTTCAGGATTTGGTGTTTTTGTTCAGTTGAGTAAGAAGGGTTGAAAAAGATTCGAATTTTTTCAATTTCAGAAAAATTTAAGCTGGTGTGAAGGTGAATATTTGCAAGGCTCATGAGTCCAGCAAAAGAAAAATCTCCCCTAAAACGCCACAAGTTACGGAGTATTCCCTGACCGTCTTCTCGTTCAGCAAGTTCATTGAGAAGGGTGCGCATTTCTTCTAAGCTTCCAGAACGGGCAAGTTCTTTCCAGTTTCCTAAGCCATACCTATAGTTGGCAAAAAAATGGAGGATCTTTTGCTTTTCCCGAATAGAAGCGTCAGCAGGAAGAACTGTAACTAAGAAGTCTAAAGCCTCTTGAGCGTGATAAGGAGAACATAGGCTGAGGGGCTCTAAAAGTGCAACAGCATCAGCTTCTGCAACTCCAGTGGGGAGAATTTCATGAAGATTTCTCATGAAGCGCATCAGGCCATCGAAATAGAGACTTTTGAGAAGCGAAAAAATCAATTTTTGATTTTCAGAAGACCAACCCTCAAACTTCTCTTTCCAAATAGTTTTGAAGGAATCTAAAAAGGCAACTCTGCCTGCTGGGGGAAGATTAGCTGCTTTAGAAAAAAGGTCTGATTTTTCTTTAAGACTAGGGTCATCTTTATCAGCTGGAAAAAGAGGGTGTGTGGGGAGATCAAAGTCTGTTCTTGCTGCCTCTGGGGAGCTTGCAAAACCTGCTAAAATTTTGGCAACGTGGGCAAGTCCTATGGGGTAGCTTCCAGCAATAATGCCTTCAGCATGTTTGACAAAAAAAGATTCACCGCCCTCAGGAACCGCTTCAGCAATTTCCAAAATCCGAAGTATATTTTCGTGAGCTCCAATGAAGGGAAGACAAAGGTGATAAAGTCTCTGTTGTACCGCAGGAGGCTTTTTTTCTAAAAATGTGAGAATTGGGGCTATTTTTGCTTTGTTGGCAGCCCCAGGAAAAAAGAGAGCTACTTGTGCTGCAAGAGGAATTCGCCTGTTTTGGGCAGGAGCAGAAGACCGTTTGCCTTTACCTCCCTTCTTACGGGGTTTTCTACGAGCAGGCTTTAAGATCAAACGAATTTGTGAGCATCTATGCTCCCACTGGTCCGGGGGTGTTTGAAGAAAAACCCATGCTGTGCGCTCAAGAGTTTTAGGACCAATGTCTTTTCCTTTTGCAAAGAGACCTTCTGCAGTTTCTAAGGCTCTTTCCCAAATAGCTTCATCTGTATCGAACCTCTCGAGGGGGTCAGCAGCTGCTGCCTGGAGAATTGAAGCCTTGAGGAGGACAATAAAAAAGAAGAAAAAAATGAAAAATCTTATCTTCATTAAAAAAAGGATCAAGGTTAAACACCTTAATCCTAAAGTGGATTCTGCCTTTTTTAAAGAGAGGAAATAATATTTTTTATAATATTATCCATAATTTTTCTTGTGGAGCTTTCACCTAGGGCAAATGGCTGCTGAGCTTCATTGCCTTGGTGAATTTCTAGGGAAAGGGGAAGAGCGCCAAGATAGGGGATCTTCATCTTCTTTGCCTGATCTGCCACATCTCCTTGGCCAAAGGGATGAGAGTCTTTTTTACAATGAGGGCAGGTGTAGAGACTCATGTTCTCAATAATTCCCTTGAGAGGTATACCTAAGCGGATGAAGGTATCCATGGCCTTGGTTGCATCAATAAAAGCAAGGTCTTGAGGGGTTGTCACAATAATTCCCCCTGAAAGCCCAGCTGCCTGTGCAAGTGTGAGATGCACATCACCTGTGCCGGGGGGCATATCGATAATCACAATATCAAGAGGCGGCCACTGAACATTAAAAAGAAACTGTTTGAGGGCTTTGATCACCATAGGTCCCCGCCAGACTGTGGCCGTTGTGGCCGGGAGAAGATTGCCCATAGAGATGAAATGCACACCATCGCGCTCAAAGGGGATGAATTTTCCATCCTCTGTCTTTGCCTTTTCTTCCCGTCCCATAAGGTAAGCCACAGAAGGGCCGTAGATATCTCCATCAATGAGGGCTGTGCGCTTGCCGTGCCGAGCCAAGCTAAGAGCAAGGTTTGTGGCAATAGTAGATTTTCCAACACCACCTTTCCCAGAGGCTATGGCAAGGATTTTTGGAGGAAACCCTTGAATTTCAGTGAGATGTTCGGAAAATGTCGCTGTCTTCAAAAAGTTATCCTTGGTGGGTTTTCAAATGGAATGATCAAGGCTATATTAGTTAAAATTCTAGAAGTTTAAAGTCTTATGCGCATTTTTTTCTCAAAGAGCCCTTGGGGCAACGGTGGTGATGGTGGTGACGACTCAGGAGGACCCTGGGGCGGTAAAGGAGATGGCGACAAGCCGGATCTCAGCCAGGCTTTTAAAAAAGGCAAAGGCCAATTTGAAACCATCTTTGGTGGGAAAAGTGGCAAAGGCGGTGGCTCCGGTGGAGGAGCTGGGCTTCCTGAAATGCCTTCTGGCAAAGTCTTCTGGGTTTTAGGTGTCATTGCAGTTCTCGGTTGGCTTTCTACCGGATTTTACCGGGTTGGGGTTAACCAGCAAGCTGCTGTTCTGACTTTCGGTAAGTGGGTGGATACGGTGAAAGATGATGGTTTGCATTACCATCTACCATCGCCGATTCAATCTCACATTGTTGAAAAGACAACAGAGCGCCGCCGATTTGATGTGCCACGTCCAGGAGCACAGAACTTCATGCTGACGAAAGACTCTAACATTATCAAAGTTTACGTGACGGTTCACTGGTACATTAATGATCTAGGGAAATACCTTTTCCGGGTTAAAAATCCTGCAGAGACTATTGAGATTGCTGCAGAAAGTGTGATTCGCGAAGTTATTGCTTTAACACGGATGCAGGATGCCTTGACCAGCGGAAAAGAAAAAATTGCTGAAGATATGCGGAAGAAGCTTCAATCAACCATCGACGAATATGAAATTGGAATTCAGATTGATCGTATTAACCTGCGCCCTGTGGATGCGCCCGATGATGTTGTTGATGCTTTCCGGGATGTAGAAAGCGCCCGTGCTGATAAGCAAACTAAGATTAACGAGGCTGAGGGGTATCGCCAGTCTGTGATCTCCATTGCACAAGGTAATGCAGAGCGGATTCGCCAGAACTCACAAGCTCATCGGGATTCCTTAGTGGCTGAGGCAACAGGTCGAGCACAACAGTTTGATGCTATCTATAAAGAGTATCAAACTAGCAAGGACATCACTCAGCGTCGTCTCCACATTGAGGCCATGGAGAAAATCCTGGAAGATGCTAATAAGATTATATTGCCAAAAGGTGGTGCAGGGACTCAAGGCGTGCTGCCTTACCTTCCGCTGCCAGGTCTCAATAAACAAAAGAAGAAGGGATAAATTATGAACCAGAAGTCTCAAAATAGTTCTCTTCCTCTTTACGTTATCATTGGGCTAGGCGGATTTCTTCTGCTGCAAAGTACAGTGTTCCAGGTTTTTGAAATTGAGCGGGCCTTGGTTTTCCGCTTTGGGAAGCTCGTGGACGTTTATGATGAGCCAGGCCTAAAGGTCAAAGTGCCTTTCTTGGACAAAGTTGTCAGCTACGATAAACGCCTACAGGGCCATCAGCTCGAGCCTCTTGAAATTACAGCGAGTGATCAGAAGCGAATTATCATGTCACTTTACGCACGGTTCCGGATTTCTGATCCTGTAGAATTTTATCGGACTATTGGCACAACTCAGGATTTTATTCTTCGTTTGCAGAGCATTTCTGAATCTGCAATGCGGGAAGTGATTGGTAGTTATGAATTGAACAGTCTCTTCTCTGAGCAGCGGACTGAAATTATGAACCGAATTCAAAAGCGGGTTTATCATGATAGCAAAACCTATGGTGTTGATGTGATGGATGTCCGTATTGTGGAGGCTGAGCTTCCTGAGAAAAACCGGGTTTCTGTCTTCCGCCGTATGCGAAGTGATCGGGAGAAGGAAGCACGTGCAATTCGGGCGACAGGTGAGGAGGAATCTGAGAAGATTCGGGCGAATGCAGATGCTCAACAACGGGTGTTGTTAGCAGAAGCAACACGGGATGCCGCAAAGATTAAGGGTGAAGGGATTGCGAAATCCATCGAAATCTATGGCCGTTCTGTGAGTAAGGATCCCAAGTTCTTCGAGTTTTTCCGGAGCCTTGAAGCCTATAAAAAAGCTATGAAAAGCTCAAATACAACGTATGTTCTTTCTACTGAGGAGGATTTCTTCAAATATTTGAAATCCCCAAAATAATGAGGCATACTCTAAGAAGGACAATTTTTTAAGCAAGACAGGGAAATAATATGCGCTTAAATCACTACAGACTTATTGCTCTATTCACCATAATTACAGGGTTGTCAGGAGCAGCTGAAGCTGTGACATCCTGGCGAGAGGCCGTTAAGAAGATCCAACCTTCAGTTGTTGGAATTGTCTCCAAAGCAAAGGTTATGGAGCAACAAATTCCAAAAGAATTCCAAGAATTCTTCCGTCAGCATTTTGGCAAAGAACTCTCTCCTCGTGTTCAAGAGAGCTTGGCTCAAGGCAGCGGATTTATTGTTCGAGTCAAAGATGGAAAAGCCCACGTGATGACGAATAATCATATCTTGGATAACACGAAGGAAGTGAAAATTGTTTTCCATGATCCTGAGACTTTTGTTGACGCAAAGGTTGTGGCATCAGATCCGCGGAGTGACTTGGCTGTGCTTGAATGTGAAGTTCCCAAAGGAGTGAATGTTTCTTCAATTAACTGGGCAAAAGATGATGCTCTTGAGGTTGGGGACCCAATTTTGGCAGCTGGGAATCCACTTGGATTTTCTAATACGTATACTGCGGGGATTATTTCAAATAAGGCACGGAAATTGCCAATTAATAATTATTTCAATGTGTATCAGGTTGATGCAGCCTTGAACATGGGGAATTCTGGGGGGCCGCTTGTTCTGGAAAACGGAACTGTGGGCGGTGTCGTCTTCTCCATCGCAACAATTGATCGCGGCAATGTTGGAATTGGGTTTGTAATTCCAGGCAAGGTGGCAAAGTATGTTTATGAGCAGTTGATGAAGAATGGTCGTGTGCGTTGGGCATGGCTAGGTGTAGCGGTCCATAATCTGAACCCAAAGCTTGCAGAATCCTTTGGCTTGAAGGAGGCCCATGGTGCCGTTGTTGTTGAGGCAGCACCTGAAGGTCCTGCGGACAAAGCTGGCGTAAAAGAAGGCGACATTATTTTGCGGTTCAATGGAGAAAAAGTGAGTAACTCTGATGAGCTTCCTCGTATTGTTGCGAAGGGACGTCCAGATACAAAAGCAGAAGTTGTTGTCTGGCGTGACCGCAAGGAAAAGAAACTCTCTGTCACTTTGGGTGAGCAGAAAGGGGATCCTCAAGCTCATAAAATGAGTGGCAGCAAGTCAGGGTCTGGCGCACAAGGGACAACAGAATCTCTAGGGTTAACACTTGAGGATCTAGATCCAACTTTGCGCAAGCGCTACGACATTCCTTCTGATGTTGAGGGGGCTGTTGTGAGTGAAGTTGAGGCTAATTCCTCTGCCTCTGAGGTCGGGATTAATCCAGGATTTGTTATTCTCAAGGTTGATAGCAAAGAGGTTAAAAATAAGAAAGAAGCCTCAGAAGCTCTTGAATCTCTGAAAAAGGAAAATAAGGAGCAAGCTGTTCTCTTTGTTTGGTTTAGCGGTCAGAAGGCTTTCGTTGTTCTCCCTCTTGCTGCTAAGGAGGAGGACAAAGAAAATGAAGCTCAAAAGACTGAAGACCAAAAAGAAGAGAAGTCTGATCAGTCTGAAGAAGATGCTGAAGCCACAGAAGAAGAGAGCGAGTCCTAGAGTTTAGAAAACACACTTTCTCTTTGAAGCCCCGGACTTTTCGTCCAGGGTTTTGTCTTTCTTGACTATATCACGGATTATGGATCGCCGCAGGCTTTCGGCCTTCGCGATTGTAGATTAGGATGCAAAGAATCGAAATTCCAGCGAAGGCTGGAATCTAGGATTATTTTCTTCCCTGCGAAAGCAGTTTTATTTAAAAGGAAGAAACAAGAGCTAACGCTCTTGTTCAGAGTTTATCCTGGACCCCGGATCAAGTCCGGGGTGACTCTACTCCGTCATTCCGGGCCCCGACCCGGAATCCAAACTCTTAGACTTATCCTCTGGACTCCATGAAGGCTTTAAAGCGCTCTCTGAGGGCTTCTAGCTCTTTTGTGGTTTTACGATGTGCAAGCCGGAGCTCTATGTTCCTAGCAAGAATAGCCATTTCTTCTACAATAGTACAGTTTGTGCTCGCTAATAGAGAATTTGGATCAACTGCTGTCCTGTGGGCTGCGAAGTCTACAACAGGTCCCATTCCAATGGGGCGGAATCCTGCTGCTGTAGCTATACAGTACATGGTTAAGGGGGTGGGGTGGTAAAGTGTTGGAGCGCCACCAGAAAGAGCTGCATGATTGGTTCGCACTGTGTGAAGTGCGGCTTGCAATGCTTGGTTTTTCTTTAAAAGGGCTGCATTTTTTTTCATGTATGATGCTGTATCACTGTAGGCCTCTTCGACTCCGCTTCCAACACAAACCTGATGGGAAATACCTGTTTTTGGGCAGAGAATATGAGTAAAAACGGGATATTCTATTGCAGCAGCAGCAAAAACTGTACTTGAAGATAAGATAAAAAGGATAGATAGTATATTTTTCATAATATTGTCATTTATTTTTTAATTTTTAATATAATATTTCCCGATAAATTAAAAGGTTTTTTTGAGGATCTAGCGAAAAAGTTTTGATATCTCTTTAAGGAAAGCATAAATAAAGAGTAATTGCTAAAAAAAAGAGGGCGTCTATGAACCCAAGCAAAATAAAAATTCTACTTCTTGTGATCGCAGGAAATATCCTGGAATATTATGACTTTCTTCTGTTTGCCCATATTGGTTATGTGATTACGCCTCAGTATATCCCTGAAGCATACGCCCAGCATTCCCATGTCTTCTCGCTAGTTGTTTTTTCGCTGCCCTTTATTGTGCGCCCTGTGGGCGGGTGGTTTTTTGGCCGCATTGCTGACAAAGTTTCAACAAGCAAAGCCTTAGATGCAACACTGCGTTTTGCAAGCTTAGCAAGTTTCCTCATCGCTATTTTGCCGGGTCACTCCAAAATTGGCATCATGGCAACCATTGCTTTTGTTTTTTTGAGGTCAATGCAAGGCTTTGCCTTAGGAGGTGAATATACAACAGCAGGGACTTACCTTATGGATCGCTTTGTTGATAATCGCTCTCTTATCAGTGGTACCCTTGGCGCGTCAGGGACAATTGGAAGCCTGATTGCGTTCACTTTGTCAGCACTCTACATCAATTTTTTCAAAGATACGGAAGTTTGGCGCCTCTTTTTCATCTTTGGAGCCGTTGCAACCTATTTGAGCTACTATTTTAGAAGTAAGCATCTTCATACTTTTAAACGGCAGAGTCATGGGAGTTTATCCCGCTTTCATCGGGTGGGAAGGATTTCAATCTATAAAACACTCGCTCTTGGAGCCATCACCAGTGTTTCTTGTTTTATCCCCATGGTCTATAGCAATTTTTATCTAACAAAGGTTTTGGGGCTGGATGTGAACTTTGGACTGATAGCTACCTTAATTTCCTTGGTGACTTACGTAATTTTTACCCCGATGGCAGGGTATGTAAGTGACCGTATAGGTCTGCCTAAATTTGTTTCTAAGGGGCTGATGGTGGCTCTTCCTCTTGTTATGCTGGGGTTTGAGCTTATCTCTAGAGGGCTTTTGCTAGGCCAATTTTTTCTCACACTGTGTGCGAGTATTGTTGGGGCAAATATCCATGTGATTATGAATCAACTTTTTCCCTTAGCTCAAAGGAGCCGGAGTATAAATACAAGCTTTACAATTGGAGCTTCACTCGGAGGGTTGCTGCCTGCTTTCTCGGGCTATTTGAATATCCACTATCATATTTCTTCGGCGCCTTTTGTGGTGATGAGCTTACTCATTTTTATCAATCTTTACCTTTTTGTTTTTAGAAAACAGGACAGATTAGAAGTTGCTCAGCAGGGGAGTTGATCCCTAAATTCACTCATTTCCTATTGTGTTCATGGGGCGAGTTATATAGAATTTAAGGTAATTTTATATGTGGAGAGTCCCGGATATGGCTGATATCAAAATCCCTGAACTTGGTGAGTCTGTAAGTGAGGCAACCATTGCAAATTGGCTGAAGAAAGAAGGGGAGGCCGTTCAGGCTGATGAAACAATCCTGGAGCTGGAAACAGATAAGGTCACTCTGGAAGTGAATGCGCCTGCTGCGGGCGTCTTGACAGATCTTAAAACTAAGGCTGGAGATACAGTAACTGTAGGCCAAGTCGTTGGGCAGGTGGATGAGAAAGCGAAACCATCAGCTGCTTCTAAAGCACCAGGGAAAAGGGAAGAGAAGCCCGTTGCAAAAGCCCCAGAGAAACCTGCTCCTCAAAAAAAGGGAGAGACAGGAGACCTACCACTTTCACCAACAGTCAAGCGTCTCACAGAGGAGCATAAGATTGATCCTGCCAAGATCGAGGGATCAGGCAAAGACGGACGTATCCTGGCAGATGATGTTTTGAAAGCTATGGGTGGAAAAGATGAGCCCACCCCGGTCAGAGAAGCTCAGACGGAGCCTGTGAAGCCAGCACCTCAACAGGCTGCTTCTTCTACAGAAACAGCTGATCGGGAGCGACGAGTGCCCATGACGCGCTTGCGTCAAACTATTGCACAACGTTTGAAGAGTGCTCAGGAAACGGCTGCGATTCTAACGACATTTAATGAAGTCGACATGTCCCATATCATGGCTTTACGGAATGAAATGAAGGATGCTTTCCAAAAACGCCACGGCGTAAAACTTGGATTTATGTCCTTTTTTGTAAAGGCTTGTGTGACAGCTTTGAAAGAAGTGCCTGAGGTGAATTCAGAAATTCAAGGCACGGACATTGTTTACAAAGATCACTACGACATTGCAGTTGCTGTCGGGACAGACAAAGGACTTGTTGTGCCTGTGATTCGGGATGCTGATAAAAAGTCTTTTGCTGAAGTAGAGGCTGAAATAGGTCGTATGGCTCAGAAGGCTCGGGACGGAACCCTGAGCATGGCTGATATGACCGGGGGGACTTTCTCCATTTCTAATGGCGGGGTCTATGGCTCCATGATGTCGACGCCGATTTTGAATCCACCTCAGTCTGGTATCTTGGGAATGCACAACATCCAAAAGCGCCCTGTTGTTGTGGGGGAGAACATTCGTATTCGACCTATGATGTACTTGGCGCTGAGCTATGATCACCGGATCGTGGATGGGAAGGGGGCAGTCACGTTCCTTCTCCGGGTAAAACAGTGCATTGAAAAGCCTGAGCGTATTCTTCTGGAGGCATAATGGCAGACACATTTGATCTCGTTGTCATTGGGGCAGGTCCTGGTGGTTATGTTTGTGCGATTAAAGCTGCCCAGCTAGGGCTGAAGGTAGCCTGTGTTGATAAACGTGCAACCTTTGGGGGAACCTGTTTAAATGTGGGCTGTATTCCCTCGAAAGCCCTTTTAAACTCTTCCCATAAATATGCAGAAGCTAAATCTTATCTCCGCCAGCACGGCGTTGAGGTTCCAAAGGTTGAGCTAAATCTAGGCCAAATGCTCCACAACAAAGATAAGGTTGTGGAAGAGTTGACCAAAGGGATTGCCTTCTTATTTAAGAAAAATAAGGTCACAGGCTTCAATGCAACGGCTAAGATCACAGCACCGGGGATGGTTTCTCTGAGTACAGGAGAAACACTCACTGCAAAAAATATTGTAATTGCTACAGGTTCCGAAAGTGTTTCAGTGCCTGGGCTTAAGGTTGATGAAAAAACAATCGTATCTTCCACGGGGGCTCTCTCTTTAGAGAAGGTGCCCGGAAAGATGATTGTCGTTGGTGGTGGCTATATTGGTCTGGAGCTTGGCTCTGTTTGGTCCCGCTTAGGCAGTGAGGTCACTGTCGTTGAGTATGCAGATCGCATCGTTCCAGCGATGGATCATGAAGTGGGGCAGGCTTTCCAGAAATCCTTGGAAAAGCAGGGCCTTTCTTTCCGCCTCGGGCAAAAAGTGACAGGTGTGAAAAAGGATCGTAAAGGTCTTGTGGTGCAAATCTCCCCTCGAGATGGGAAAGGGAGTGAAGAAGTTGCCACAGATGTCCTTCTTGTGAGTGTTGGGCGAAAGCCAAATACGGAAGGACTCGGTTTGGATCAACTGAAAATGAAGCTTTCTGACCGGGGTATGATTGAGGTTAATGCCCATTACCAAACCTCTCTCTCTGGTATATATGCGATTGGAGATGTGGTGCATGGTCCCATGCTGGCCCATAAGGCTGAAGAAGAAGGCGTGGCAGTTGCAGAACATCTGGCAGGAAAACCCATGATTATTGATCATAACATTATTCCTGCCGTCGTTTACACTCATCCAGAGGTGGCAACTGTGGGCCTTACAGAAGAACAGCTTAAAGAGCAGGGGATTCCTTATCGGGCTGGGAAGTTTCCTTTTATGGCCAATAGCCGTGCCAAGGCCATGGGAGAGACAGAAGGTTTTGTAAAAGTTCTTTCTCACAAAGAAACAGATCGTGTTCTGGGGGTTCATATTCTTGGTAGCGTGGCCGGGACCATGATTGCAGAGGCTGCTGCTGTCATGACTTATGGTGGTACAGCGGAAGATTTTGGTCGCATTTGTCACGCTCATCCCACAGAGTCTGAGGCTGTAAAGGAAGCTGGCTTGGCAGCATCTGGGATCGGCCCTTTGCACGTCTAGGATGTGTAAAGCTTTCTTGTTGACGTCACAATGGTTTCCATAACAAAATAACCCTCAGTTAATAAATTATGGGATTGTTTATGCGGTTTATTTCATTTTGTCTTTGTGCTTTTTTCTTTTCTTTCTCAGTATTAAAGGCTGCTGAAGTTAATGTTGTTCCGGTTGTGTCTACCATGACCTTGGGGACAGGAGGTGCTCTCGTAAGCTCAGAGGGGGAAAAAGGGGATGTTATCGCTATCGGTGATAAGAGCATTTCTCTCATGTCTTCTGTTCCAGAGGGGCTCTTTATCGTGGGTGAAAGAGAGCATGTACCTTACTACTTATGGCAGCTTCGCGTAGGTTATCCATTACGGCCTGTTCTGGATGAAGATGGAAATTTTACATTTAATATTGATGGAACACTCCATACACAGGATTCTAAAGCGGATACTGAAGGCTTGCTCTTTCTCAGGAAAACATCATATGGTTTTGACTGTGTGTTTGTAACGGGTGATTTAGGGAACGATATGGTAAGCGGCGTTCCAGGAACACTTGGGAAAGACATACTCTCAAAGAATTAGAAGAGCTTTGTTATTTATATTGCAATGATGTAACCGCTTTGACACTGGCTCAATCTTCCTAAAGTAAGACAAGATGATGAGACTAGCCTTTATGGGTTGCTCAAAGTAAGTATCTTCCTAAGTGGAAAGCACTTTCTCTTAACTGGATTCAGTGGTAAAGTTTCTGAATGGGAGGAGTATGCATGAATGGCCGGTAAGAAAGACATTCGTCCCAAAGGAGCAGGTCGCCGAGGCCCCACACGGGGAAACCAGCGTCGACAAGGGCGCGCAGCTTCTATTGAAGCCCGGCGATATAACCCCAAGTTACGGGGATTAAAGCCTGTTCGTCCTATTCCTCTTGCCCCAACCCTCATTGAACCTGGAGATGTTACGCAGTTTCCTCAAATTGTTGGGGATGAAGGGTTTACAGGTAAGCTTCGTCCACGAGAGAGTCTTGAAGCTCGGATCGACCCTCTTGGGATCAAGTATAATGAGGCAGGAGAGACATATCCCGTAGATGAGGCTGGCAGGGTTATTCCCCATGAGGGTGCTCTTGAGCCCTATGGAGCGGCAACAGATACGTTGGACATGGAGTCTCAGCTCTCAGAGTCTATGGCTGTTCGTCCCCAGCGGATGCCCTTGCGACAAAGCCTAGATAGGAAAAAACTCCAAGACCTTCCAGAGTCCGAGCGGCGTGTGTCAGGAGCTGGAGTTGCTCATCAACGGATGAAAGCCGAGCAGCTCGAGACACGTCTCCAAGGTAAGGCTGAAAAACTTGATTTAGACCATCCTTCAGCACCTGCTGCAAGAAGCGGTGGAGCAAAGCGGCCCAGGCGGCCTGGAACGCAACCCAGAACAGAAGCACGGGCAAGAAATAAAACACCGCTAGGGCGTCGTGGTGGTGCTTCTGTCAGCCGCTCTGGGGGAAGGATTCGAATTGTTGCGGGAGAACGGGAACAACCAAAAGGCGTCAAGAGGGTTGCTGTCACACCACGGACTTCAGCTGCAACACCAAGCAGAGACACAGGGTTTGGAGACACTGAGGATCGCAAGGATCGTAAATCTCAGGCTCAGCCACCGGGAAAGCGCCCCTCAAAACGAACTGGACCAAAAGCTTCTACTGTAAAAAAGAAAAAATCTCCTACGGGCCAAGTGTCCATGGTGGAAGATTTTGATGAGGAAGGGAAAGAAAAGCCTTGGATTCGGGTCAAAACAACCCTCAAAAAGGAAAAATTCTTTGTTTGGGAATTTGAGGGAACGGAAGGGCTTTCTCAAATTGGGGAATTTCGCCTTCTCATTTCATCTCACAAGGCTGTTGTGAATATTGATGATCTTCTTGGAAAGCCTCTGATTATTTCTGTCGATTTTGGGAAGAAAAAACGCTACTTCCATGGGATTTGCGGGAAAGTATCACAGGTAACAGGAAAGCCAAATGGCATTGGGGAACAGTATTTCTATGAAATCATGTTCTATCCTGTGCTGTGGTTTATGCAATTCTCTAAGCAATATCGCATTTACCAAAATAAAACACCAATCAATATCATCAAAGATATCTTCAAAAAGCTGAAGATTAAAAATGTTAAATACAAATGTAAGAAAAAAGGGAAGGTCAAGCGGGAGTATTGCGTTCAATACGGTGAGAGTGATTACGATTTTATCCAGCGCCTGATGGAAGAAGAAGGAATCTTTTACCATGTTGAGCATAGTAAAAAAGGGCATCGAATTTATCTTGGTGATGACAAGTCTTATTACAAAGCTGTTCGGGAAAATCCGAAGGTTCGTGTGAAGGAGCGGGAGTCGGCAGGCCGGGAAGAGCGGTGCTTGCATAGCGTTCATCTTCAGAAGGTGACAGTTCCTTCACGACATTACCTCGCAGACTATAACCCAACATCTGCAAAGACAAAGCTAGCCACCCTATCAAAGGGAGAAGGAGCAGGGGGGCAAATCTACGAATATCCGGCAGGAGTTGACGCTGAGGATGCCTTAAAGAAATCCAAGATGACCAAAACCGGAGATCTCTGGCTTGATGGTATGGAGGCTCTGCAAGATACAATTGCTGGGGAAAGTAATGTGCCTTTCTTTGAGCCCAGTAAGCATTTTTTGATGTTAGGGCATGATCGTAAAAAGGCGAATCAAAAATACGCTTTATACCAGGTTAAGCATAAGGCCATTTGGAATCCAGATGATGGTGCTGGTGAAAAAATGTACACAAACAGCTATGTGGCTTTTGATGCCGACAAAGCGTTTGTGCCTGAACGTAAAACTGAAAAAAACCGTATTTTGGGTGCCCAAACAGCGAAAGTCACGGGCCCTCTTAAAGAAGAGATTTATACGGATAAATATGGGCGGATTAAGGTTAAATTCCATTGGGATCAGTCTATTAACTTCTTTGGCCAAACAACATGCTGGGTGCGCGTGGCTCAGGGATGGGCCGGCAGCGGCTGGGGTGTTCTTTTCTTGCCAAGAGTGGGTCAAGAGGTCATCATCACGTTCCTGGACGGGGATCCAAATCGTCCGTTAGTTACAGGAGCTGTGTACAATAGCTCCAATATGCCTCCTTATCTACCAAAGGAAAAAACAAAGAGCACGATTAAAAGCCAGTCTTACAAGGACACCCGCAAGAAGAAAGGGTTTAACGAGCTCCGGTTTGAAGATAAGGCTAAGGAGGAAGAGATTTACCTCCATGCTCAGCATGACTGGAATACAGATGTAGAGTTTGATCGCACCACAACTATTATCGGTGGTGATGAGAAAAAGACAATCAATGTGGGAAGCCGCACGGTTGAGTTGAAGGCAGACGATAAAGCCAAAAACGATACAAAACACAAGGGTAAAAAAGGAGATGATACCCTGCGTCTCCATAAGGGATCTCGCTTGATCGAGCTTTTATCAGATAAAGGCAAGAAGAAAGTCAAGCATACACTGATTATCAAGAAGGGTGACAAAATCCAGACGATTGATATAGGAGATGAGATCAATACCTGGAAAAAGGGAAGTCAGAAAAATTTGATTAAGCTAGGGAATCAGGAAACCAAGATTACCAAAGGAAACCAAACCACAAAGATTACCAAAGGAAATCAGAGCACAGATGTAACGAAGGGAAATATTTCCACCAAAATTACCAAAGGAAATTATGATCTGAAGCTTATGAAGGGGGATCGCACCACACAGATTGTGGGGAAAGATACCGAAAAAGTCATGCAAGGGTATGCTGGTACCATCATGAAGGAATATAAGCTCAAGGTGGTAGGAAATATGGAAATCACAGTGGCTGGAGACTTGAAGATTAAGGCTGCTAAGAATATTCAGATGCAGGCAGGTATGAATTTTGATGTTAAAGCAGGTATGAATGTCAAAACACAGGCTGGTATGAAGGTTGAAGGCAAAGCAGGAATTGGTGTGTCTTTCCAAGGAGGAGCAACTGCCGAGATGAAAGGAGGGGCTTCAGCTAAGGTTCAAGGTGGTGCATCTGGAGAGCTTCAAGGTGGTGGTATGGCAAAAGTCCAAGGTGGCGGCATGATGCAGGCTCAAGGTGGCGGTATGGGCATGATCCAAGCTGCTATTGTGAAGGTTAACTAAGGAGGTTTGTGATGAGTGATTCAGCTGCTCTCAAAAAAGAAGGAAAAAAAGCTACCTTTTCCCTAGGACCTGAGGGTGGAGCAGGATTGCCTGTTGTGAAAACATTTCAGATGAAAACTGCTGAAGGCCAGACCCTAGATGTTGAGGTAACTCCGAACTCGGAAGGTAAGATGGATGTTTCCCTTGTAGAAAAAACATCCTTCCAAGATGTGGAGAACGTCACGCAGAAAATTGATAACAAGCTGATGCGTCTTGAACATGATGCAGACCGGGTGGAGCGTGAACTTAAAGGAGAAACCGGGAGCCTTGTCGACGTATGGGACAAGCAGTTAGGTTCCAAATCCGGAGAGACTCCTACAGACTCTGAGGAGGGAGAACTGCTTCTCGATGAAAGCGCTCCCATGGAGATGGAAGGGCTTGCGCTCCCGGAAGAAGGTGAACTTCCTGAAGGTGGCGCGCCAGGAGAGGAGCGCCTTCCCGAAAGCTTCCAAGGAGGGAACCCAGAAGACACCGAGCTGGATCCTGATGCAGCAGCTTTCTTAGCAGAATGGGAAGACGATGATGTGGGGGATCCTGAAATTCAGGAGCTAATGAATGCACCTGATCCCTTTGAAAACATTGATGAGGGAGAGCTCACGGATCAGACCGATGATTTAGGTCATCTCCTTGAGGGTGTAGTTGAAGAGCGGAGTGAGGAAGGTATTCTAGAGAGTCAGATGACTTTTCATTTGGGAAAACTTCACGGCCCGACAACATTCTATTATCCGGATGGTACCGTCCAAGAGCGCGTTTCTTTTAAGGAAGGTGTTCTTGATGGGCCTTTTGAGCAATATGATGAAGATGGGGATCCCATTACAAAGCTCTTCTACCGCCAAGGAAAACTTAATGGAAGAGGGGAGTTTTATGACAATAAACACCTTGCTGTGGTGGTCAACTATGTGGACAATAAACTTCACGGCACGACACAATCCTTCACACCCCACGGGCAGGTTTTGTCTGAAATTACTTTCGAGAATGGAGAACAGACAGGGCCACTGCGGTCTTACTCTGATGAAGGGGCAAAGACGGCAGATATGAACTATTACAAAGGGATTCTCCAAGGGGGATGGCAAGCCTACTACCCTTCAGGGGAGTTGCTGATGCAGGGGAGTTATAATGAAGGCTCAAAAGAGGGAACTTTTGTGACTTACTATGATACAGGCACGGCTTCCCACGTGGCTCATTATCAAAATGGTAAGCTGATTGAAGTTCCCATTTCCTTTGATAAAAAAGGCAGGGAAGTAGATCCGTAAACACTCTTAGAGCTAATCAAAAGCTCCAGCTGCCATCGCGCCAGCCCGCAGCTGCCATCCGTTCAGCTCGCAGCTGCTTGTAAGCTCTCCAACACCTTATTTTTTCTTCTCTATCTTTTTGCCTCCGTCTCTCTTCTTCCCTCTTTTCCCTCTTTTCTCTCTCTTTTTTATCAACATGAGCTCTTCTATTGAGGGCCCTAAGTCTTCTCCAGGGCGCGGAAGACAGGTCACGAAGAAGGTTTTTTCCTCTTCTGCTTTTATGGCAGGGTCGCGAAGACAATACGTTTCCATGGCTATTTTTCTACGGGCAGGCGGCATCCCATTTACAAGTCTCACCAATTCCTCATATTTTTTTAAGTATTTCTCGTCTCCCCCGCTCACTGGGAGGCTATGAGCAAATTTCTCAAAAAGATCTCTACATTCTCGGTCTGCTTCTGATAAAGCAAAGCCTTCTAAGAAAACAGCAGCTCTTTCTACGGAATGTCGATAGGCTCCCAGACGAGGAAGACCGCTCATAAGAGAATATGCTTCTCTAAATGCGCTTTCCCAGGAAGGTGGATCAAATAGTCCGAGAGCACGGACAAATGTACAAATTATTTCTGTTTTTTTTGCAGGCTCGTATTTATCCCATATCTGTCTGTATAAAAAGGCTTCATTCCAATCTTTTTGAAATTTAAGAATTTTAACGACAATACGTCCACGCCGGAGGCGAGGCGCTCCCAATAATGCTTTTCTAACAGCCTCAAAGCTGCAACCCTCCTCACAAAACCTTCTTGTTTGTGCGTTTAGGATTCTGTGCCGTGCACCAAGATTTAGGAAAAGAGGAAGACATCCTCTATAAGAAGCAGGGTCTGCAACTGCAGTTTCTGATTCAGGTACCACTGCGGCAGCGGATAAAAAGGTTGGCAAAGTGATGAAAAGAAAAAGTGTAAGATGGAAATATAATTTTGCCTGCATGAACTGCCTCCTGTTTTTTATGGTAAATCAAAAAGAAAACAGGAAACAATAGTGTTTTTATTTTTTTATTTTCTTCGCCTGGCGCTTCTTTAGAAGCCCCTCTAGGCGTTTTTCAACAGCATTTGTCTCAGTTGTATAGCGGCCGAACCAGAGATAAAAGCAGGGAATAAGATATAGCGTGACAAGGGTGGCAAAAAGGACCCCGAAAAAGATCACAATTCCTAAAACAAAACGAGTTTCAAAGCCGTAGCCGCTAGGGATAATAAGCGGAATCGCTCCAAAAATCGTGGTCACTGCTGTCATGACGATGGGACGGAAGCGTACGTGACATCCCTCGATCAAGGCATCCATGAACTTCATACCTTCATCTCGTAATTGATTTACAAATTCCACGATCAAAATCCCATTCTTTGCGGAAAGCCCAATGAGCATGATCAGACCAATTTGGCTATAAATGTTCAGAGATTGACCTGTGACATAAAGTCCAAAGAGAGCACCCAGGATTGCTCCAGGGACAGAGAGAATAATGGTAAAGGGATGGATAAAGCTCTCAAACTGAGCTGCGAGCACAAGGTAGACAATCATTAATACCAAGGCGAAGATCAGAGCCATGGATCCCTGGGAGCGGACGTAATCCAAGGATTCCCCTTTGTAATCAATACTAGCCTCTTTCGGCAGATTCTCTCGAACAAGAGCTTCCAGGGCTGTAAGGGCTTCCCCTTGGGTCAGGCCATCGGTGAGATTAGCTTCGATCGTAAGTGCACGGCGGCGATTGTAGCGACTGAGCGTGCCTGAATCCGCATGGGTTTTGACTTCTACCAAATTCCCAAGGGGGATTAGAGCTCCAGTGCGATCAGATCGGACGTAGAGATTCTTCAAATCTGTCAGGGTGGCCTGTTCAGCTTTTTCCCCCTCCACAACTACATCGTATTCCTCACCGCGTTCTTGGTAAGTCGTGACGGTTCGTCGTCCCATCATGGTTTCCAATGTGCGTCCAATTTGCTCTGTTGTCACACCCAAATCTCCTGCTCGATCTTGGAGAATTTTGACCCGAAGCTGGGGTTTGGTTTCCTTATAGTTATGGTCCACATCGCTGAGGCCAGGAATAGCTTTGACCTTCTCTAAGATTTGATCCCGCCACTGGCTGAGGGTTTCATAGGTGGGACCGCCAATCACGAACTGCACAGGCTTGGCAATTCCTGTATTAAGACCCTGGCGCATGACAGGAAAGGCTAGAATGCCGGGCATATCACCGATCCGTCGGGCTACATCTCCCATGATTGCAAAACCATAGCGTCTCTCAGAAGGGGGACTGAGAACAATAATTCCGATAGCTGTATTAAAAATCTCAGAAATACTGAAAGCCCGAGGGGCCCGAATCAGGAGGCGATCAATCTCTCCATTTTCAACCAGGGGATAGAGGCGGCGGCCAATCTCATCCATGTAGGGCTCCATAAAATTATAAGAAGCTCCCTCAGGTCCATTGATAATAAGAAAAAAGGCACCTCGATCTTCTTGGGGTGTATAAGCTTTAGGGATTTGAGTGCTGAGAAGCCCCCCCACGATAACCAGTCCTCCAAGGAAACCAAGTATCAGCTTAGGAGCGCGCAAAGCCTGCTTTAAAGTTTTGATATAGCTTTGCTCGAGTTTTTTAAAGAATTTCTCAAATCCGCTAAAATTACTTTTAGCTTTGTCGTGTTTATGGAGAAACTTGGAGCACAACATCGGTGTTAAGCTCAGGGCTACCAGGGAGGACAGAGCGACAGCTGCGGACATGGTGAGGGCAAATTCGGTAAAAAGCCGGCCAACTTGTCCTTCAAGGAAGGAAATTGGTGTGAACGCACTTATCAAAACCACAGTCGTTGCGATAATCGCAAACCCTACCTGCCGGGAGCCAATGAAGGCCGCAAGGAGGCGCGGCTCATTCTTTTCAATACGACGGTGAATATTCTCTACCATCACAATGGTATCGTCGACGACTAATCCAATGGCCAGAACAAGGGCTAAGAGGGTTAGGAGATTTAGGGTAAAGCCAAAGATGTAGAGGAAGAGAAAACTTCCAATCAAGGAAATTGGCACTGTAATAGAGCCAATCATCATAGCTCGTGTGTTACCAAGGAAAAGGAGAATGACAAGACTCACAAGGATCAGGGCGATGCCAAGGGTTTTGAAAACTTCAAAAATGGCCTCTCGCACGAAGACGGAGCTATCATAGCTTTCTTCTAAGGACATCCCTTCCGGAAGTGTTTTGTTGATCTCTTGGGTGAGGGCAAGAGCCGCCTTAGAAACCTCTAACGTATTGGCCTGGGATTGTTTAATGATCCCAATCCCCACCATAGGGTTTCCATTTCCTTTGAAGTAATTTCGCGCCTCAAGAGGCGCAATCTCCACCCGGGCGACATCCCGGAGACGAGTGATATCTCCGCCAGAATCTCTTTTGAGAATTAAGTTCCCAAAGTCTTTAGGTGTCCGGTAGGTACGCTCAATTCGGATACTGTAGTCTCGATCTTGAGTTTCAAGCGTTCCTCCGGGAAGTTCAACATTTTCTGACTCTAAGCGGCGCTCGATGTCCTGGGTCACGATTCCTCGGGCAGCCATCGCTTTGGGATCTAGCCAAATCCGCATAGAGCGTTCTTGTCGCCCTCCAATTCGGACACGAGCAACACCTTTTAGGGTGGCAAATCGGTCCTCAAGATAACGCTCAGCATAGTCTGTGAGGTCAATCAGAGACATAGAGGTTGCTTGGAGATTGAGCCACATCATGGCGCTGCTATCTCCATCTTCTTTTTGAATCTCAGGTGATTCGATTTCTCGGGGGAGGATATCGAGAACCCCTGAAACCCGATCCCGGACATCATTGGCAGCACCATCAATATCGCGATCAATCGTAAATTCAACCGTAATTGTAGATTTTCCATCAATAGATTGGGATTCAAGGCGTTGAATACCTTCAATTCCCGCAATGCGCTCTTCGATAATTTGAGTGATCCGGGTTTCCACAATTTGGGCAGACGCCCCAGGATAGATCGTTTCAATGGTGACGATGGGCGGATCCACATCAGGATATTCTCTCAAGGGGAGTTTGTTCCCTGCTACAAGACCCATGATGATGACCAGCGCACTGATGACAAAAGCAAAGACCGGGCGCTTGACAGAGACAGAGGAGAGAATCATGAAACTGCCTTCCCGCCAAGATAAGAAGGTGTCTCTTGCAAGAGAATGGGAGCACCCTCCCGAACCTTAATCAGCCCTCGGGCAATAACTTTGTCTTCTGGGGTGAGGGGAGTCGTTACAACGACCCAACCATTGCCCCGGCGGGCAAGCTGGATTTCTTTTTCTTGAGCAACCCACTGGCCCTTCTTTTTCACAGCCAAATAGATGTAAGTCTTGTTCCCCCGAGTGAGAAGGGCGGACTCCGGGATTGTTGTTTGCTCGACAGCTTTTCCATAGAGGTTGATATTCATTTGCATTCCTGGCTTGAGGAGTTTGTCAGAGTTCTCAAACAAGGCGCGGACCATCACGGCGCGGGTATTTGGATCAACCCGTGTGTCAATTTTATGGATTTTTCCCTTAAAGGTTTTGTCAGGAAAAGCCACAACTTGGCCAGAAATTTCTTGAGTATTTTTCAGGTTCTCCAGAAAAACCTCTGGGACTGAGAAGTCGACTTTCATTTGCGAAATATCATCAAGGGTTGTGATTTCATCTCCAGGATTCACCAAGGCACCTTCGCTTTTTTGGCGTAAGCCCACAACTCCCGCAAAGGGAGCCGTAATCGTGCGATCTTTGAGCTTCGCCTCGATCTCTCTGGCTTCTCGCTTGCTGACTTCGAGTTTTGTTTTTCGTTCATCATAAGAGCGGGCACTGGTGAGTTTTTTCTTCACAAGAGGTTTGAGGCGTTTTAACTCTCGCTCATTCTCAGCAACGGTAGCGAGGGCTGCCTCTTTCTGAGCTTGTTCTTCAGCTTGTGTGAGGGTAATAAGAAGAGCATCTTTTTCTACCATTTCCCCTTCCTCAAAATGAATCTTTTCAATGGTTTCTGCGATCTTGGCTGTGATAGTAAGGGACTCATTAGCCTTCAGGGTTCCAATGGCCTCTAAGGTTTCTGAAAGTTTTTCAACTTTGGGAGACTCAACAATAACGGGGGCTGGCCCTCTATGGTGGCCATTGTGTGGGCTGTAGAAAAGAATGCGGAAGGTAAGGGGGAGCACAACCAGAAGGGTAAAAATTCCAATCCCAAGACGTTGAGTTGGTGTTGCTTTACGTAAAAAGGCGCGCACCTTTGTGAGGGCGGTTTTCAATGGATCCATAATGATTCATTTTGTCAGGGAAATCCCTTCCAAAGCGTTAAGAAAATGGTGCTTGAGAAAATATTCTGATTGTTGTAAAAGTCTGTAAAAAAATGTTTTTACTCATGACTATTATTAAAAAATCAATTTTATTACTTTTTGTTTTAATATCTTCTGGTTTTGGTGCTGTCACCGGGGGGAGTGCAAGTTCTGCAAGTTCTGATCCTTTAGCTCGACTTGCATCAGAGAGAGCGGCATATGTTGCCTGGTGTCAGAACCCTGAAAATGCAGCTCGATTTAATGCTTTGGGATTCTTTCTTAGACAATGGACTGAAGCAGATAGGGCTTTGCCAACCTTTGAGGAGATGCGTGCTGCAGACTCTCCTGAGGCGTACCCTTCAGGCTTTTTCCTTGGGAAGCTCCATGAGACTTTTGCCCTTGTTCGAGAGAAAGTCTCTGCTGAACGGGCTGAGGCAGCCGAGGTATCTATAGGAGAAGTGGAAGCTGCCCTCGATGGTAAAAGTGCAATTTCTTTAGTTGAATTTGAGCAGCATCTTTTAAAAGTTTTGCATGCTGTTGATCCCATAGGTGCCTTAGAAGCAGCACAACTTAGTATGTTCCCAGGTTGCGAAGATCTTAGTAGAGTCTTCAGTGAGGCCAGTGGAATAGAATTAGTTGCTTCAGCTAACCCAAAAGAGGTGATGGATCCTCATCTTAGCGCCATTCGTGTAGCATTAGAAGATCGTGTTGGGAAAAGAATGAATCCACTTAGCATACCTCTTTCAGCAGGAGTGCTTGGGCCCCAAACTCTCGTGAGAAGTTATCTTTTGGGGTATGGTGGTACTCCAATTGCAACAGACAAGTGCCATGTCCATGGAGGTATTTATACACCAGTAGGTAATATTTTTCATGATCGCTTTCATAGCATGTATACAGTTTTCACAAACCCTCTTGGGTTCCTAGAGGCTCATGTCTTAGAACTTGCCAGGGGTCTTGCAGAAGAAGCAGGAACCCCTGACGATCTTGAATCTTATATCCCAGAAGCTGTAGAGCGGGGAATTCAACAATATACAGAGTTTGCTATTTTTTGGTTGAACTATGTTCGAAAAGTTGAAGAAAGTATTGATGCTGATGAGCCTGCAATAGTTTTAGAAGCCAAGAGAAGATTAGCAGGTGTTTTTCAGATGACTCATGAGGTAGAGGCTTCCCTCAAAGAATGCCTTGGTGAAGAGGGGGCCTTAGTGCCGTCATATCTCCAAGGGCTTATTGCAAGTGCGAAATTTCCACTTCAAGATTTCGAAGAAGGGTTGCGTCATGTGTTAGAGGAAAGACGTGAAGCAGATCCTTCCTTTGGGGGAGCTGGTGAATCGGCTGAAGGGACAACGGAAGGATTAGATTTTCTCGTGACTGCTGCATTGGAAAGGTACAATCATCGACCTGAAAAAGACCAGGCTGTAAGCCTTACTGTAACAAAAGTTTATTATAGTGAATTTGATTGGAAAGTTCATGTCAGAGTGATAAAAGCTGATGGAGAAGAGGTGACAGATCAGATCCGGGTAGATTCAGAGATTTATCGGGTGAGAGAGCACACAAACCTAAAGAAAGAACTTCGCCTCTTTGGTCCTAAATATGCAGGATTTGAACGACCAAATCATGAGCTGCAAAACGCGATTGATGCAGAAACTGCTGCTGTTGCCCAGGAAATATTAGAAGAGTATTTCCCAGATGAGGCCGCAGCTGCTGCTGGAGAGGCGGAGTAAGAGGAGCTTTCTCAACATCTACAAGCCTTTGAAAGAATGGGGCTGTCCCAATTTTAGATCCTGGGTCAGGCCTGGATCACTAACTTGATTCGGCCCAGATGGATCACTGCGCCCTTTCAGGACTCTCTAGGACAAAGGAAGAGGCCCTTCCTGCAAACCCCGGACTTGATCCGGGGTCTATGGATTCCAGCAAGGTTTAGCTTTCCGCAATGAAAAAACCCAGCACAAAGGCCGGGTTTTCTATTTTATGAGGGGAGGGGTTTGCTGCCCTTACCCTTCAACGGCTTTAATGATGTCTTCGCACATTTTCTTAGCATCACCGAAGAGCATCATGGTGTTTTCGCGATAGAAGACTTCGTTGTCCACACCCGCATACCCAGGGGAGAGGGAACGCTTCACAAACAGGACAGTCTTTGCATTTTCCACATCCAAAATCGGCATACCGTAGATAGGACTTGCAGGGTCTGTCTTTGCTAGAGGGTTTGTTACGTCGTTGGCTCCAATCACAAAGGCTACATCTGTGGTAGGGAAATCGCGGTTAATGTCCTCAAGCTCTAATACATCCTCATAAGGTACATTTGCTTCCGCCAAAAGAACGTTCATATGCCCCGGCATCCGTCCCGCTACGGGATGGATCGCGAAGCGAACCTTAGTCCCACTCTCCCGAAGAACATCCGTCATTTCCCGAAGGGCATGCTGAGCCTGTGCTACAGCCATTCCATATCCAGGGACAATGATCACGGATTCTGCATTTTGCAGGATGAAGGCAGCATCTTCTGCACTTCCTGCCTTGTGGGGTTTTTGCTCGCCACTAGAACTTCCACCGGCACTTGCTGCGGCATCATCTCCTCCAAATCCACCAAGGAGAACATTGATGAAGGAGCGGTTCATTCCTTTACACATGATGTAGGAAAGAATGGCACCTGAAGATCCGACTAAGGCTCCTGTGATAATGAGGAGGTGGTTGTTTAAAGTAAATCCAATTCCAGCTGCAGCCCATCCTGAGTAAGAGTTCAGCATAGAGACGATTACAGGCATATCCGCACCACCAATAGGAATAATCAGGAGAATTCCGAGGAGGAGAGCAATGGCTGTAATGGCAACAAGAGTTGTTTCTGATCCTGTCATAGCAAAGCTGACAATCAAGCCAACCATAGCTGCACCCAACAGGGCATTCAAAGGGTGCTGAAGGGGGTATGTTACAGGCTTCCCGGAGATAAATCCTTGAAGCTTACCAAAAGCAATAATAGATCCTGTAAAGGTTACAGCACCAATGGCAATTCCAAGACTCATTTCCACAAGGCTTCCTGTATGGATATTTCCAATGGATCCAATCCCAAAAGGCTCTGGGTTTGAAAAGGCAGCTGCTGCGACAAATACGGCTGCCAATCCTACAAGGGAGTGAAAACCTGCCATCAGCTGAGGCAACGCCGTCATATCAATGCGTAAAGCAATGACAGTTCCTACAAACCCACCGGCAACAAGCGCTGCAAGAATTTCTGTATAAGAGAGAACACTGGGGGAGAATACGGTTGCGCCGACGGCAATCGCCATTCCAATAATTCCGTAGAGACTTCCTGCATTAGATGTCTTTGCAGAAGAAAGCCCTTTTAATGAAAGAATAAATAAAACCGAAGCGACAAGGTAACAAAGCCCAATCGTTGTATCACTAAGTTCAAGCATCTATAGGTCCTCTTCTCGCTCTATCGGTTAAACATGGAAAGCATACGGCGGGTAATGACAAACCCACCAAAAATATTCACAGCGGCCAAGAATACAGCTAGAAGGCCAAAAATCTTGGACAGGCTCATTCCCATCACACCCCCTGTGATGAGAGCGCCCACAATAATGACGCTGGAAATCGCATTGGTCACTGCCATCAAAGGAGAGTGTAGGGCAGGGGTCACGGACCACACTACGTAGTAGCCCACAAAAATAGCCAAGACAAAGACTGTCAGCCCAATGGTGAAGTCATTATGTCCCACAGTCTCTGCGACTTGAGAAACTTGGGTTGCGAGGGGAGTCATATCCGTCATTCTTCTCTTCCTTTATTTTGCATCCTGACCGAAGACGAATTTTCCGTCCTCTGCAATCAGTGTTTTTGCGATAATTTCATCTTCTTTGTTGATCTTCAGCTGAGGCTTTTTATCCTCACCCTCGTCAATCATAAGGTTTAAAAAGTTCAAAATATTCTTGGCATAAAGCTGACTTGTATCTTTTGCGATTCGGCTTGGAAGATTCGAAAATCCAAGAATCTTTACGCCATTTTCCGTCTCAACAGTCTCATCTGCCTTGGAACCTTCAACGTTTCCGCCAGCAACAGCAGCCATATCCAAGATGACACTTCCAGGAGCCATGCCATTAACCATCGCTTTGGTGATAATTCGGGGAGCAGGGCGTCCAGGAATCAGAGCTGTTGTAATGACGATATCCGTGCGTTGGAGTTCTTTTGCAACTTTTTCTGCCTGGCGCTTTTTGTAATCGTCAGAAGTTTCTTTTGCATATCCACCGCTTGTTTCGAGATTCTCATCACTCTCAACTTCGATGAATTTTCCACCCAAGCTTTCTACTTGCTCCTTTGCAGCTGCTCGTACATCAAAGGCAGAGACGATTGCACCCAAGCGCTTGGCTGTTGCAACAGCTTGTAGACCAGCAACACCAGCTCCCACAACAAGAACCCGAGCTGGGGCTACAGTTCCCGCTGCTGTCATCATCATAGGGAAGGCACGACCAAAGGCTTCAGCAGATTCAATAACGGCCCGATAACCGGCTAGGTTGCTTTGGGAAGAGAGCACATCCATGGATTGTGCCCGGCTAATCCGAGGAATCGCATCCATAGAGAAAATGGATGCGCCTGTTTTCTCAACACCCTTGTGAGCGTCAACGCCAGCAAAAGGATTATAGAGGCCCAAGACAACGCCACCTTTTTTCACAGATTTCAGCTCGTTTCGATCTTGGGAAAGAGGGTGAACTTTCAAGACAATATCGCTATCAGAGAGAACTTTGGCGAAGTCTTTTTCAATTTTTGCACCGGCATCTTTGAGAAGATGATCAGGAAATCCTGCTGCATCCCCTGCGCCAGACTCAATAACAACATCGAGCCCTTTCTGCACATACTTCTTAATAGTTTCCGGAGAAATCGCAACACGCTTCTCGCCAGAGTGTGTTTCTTTCAAAACGCCTAATTGCATAATAAAACCTACAACATAAAATAAATTTTAAAATTCTTAGCACACTCTTTCTCCTTTGGCGAGAGGGTGTTTTGGCAAATGATCAGAATATCACTCTGGGGGGAGTTCGAGGAGGCGTGTATGAGATCAGAGAGAATCACGATGAGTCACTGGAGGCTTCTCCTGCTGAGTCATCTGGGAGCAAAACTGTATCTGCGGATCCTCCTGCGTGTTTTAAAGCAGCTGCCCCACAATATTTTTTTCTGTAGAAGAGGTCCAAGTCAGGAGAGGCAGCTTGAAGCAATCTAATATCTCCTTCAGAAAAACTGCTGCCATCAACATGAACCTCTCTGATTTCTAGGCAGGCTCCAAGAAGCGCACAAAGGGCAGAGGTATGAGAAGGCTGGAGGTCTGCGCCAGAAAATATCAAAACTCTGACACAAGGATGTGCGCTGAGAATATCTTGGAGAGCTTTGATTTTGCTTGCATCCAGTGTCTGGCTTTTGGATAAATCAAGGATAATAAATTTTGTTGACTCGGCTAGGACTTTGGCAAGATCATTTAAGTGTGTTTTGTTTAAGTTTGTCCCTGTAAGCTCATAGGTTTCACGAGGGATGGGTGAAAGCTCTATGCCTCCGTCCCCAGTAGCCTCTAAAGTATTGGCGCCAAAGAGGGAAGAGGGCGCAAAACAAAGCAAAAAACTCAAAAATCGGACCATCTACAACTATGGTGCTTTTCGTTCCCTCTTGTCCACTGAATTCTAATGAATCAAGAGGGCTCTTCAAAAAAATGGCACTGCTAAAAAGAAGGCAGGTCTTGAAATCTAGGAAAAACAACCTATGTACAAGTGAAATTGGACTAAAAACAAATGAAAAAACTTTATCAGTATTTAGTTTTAACAGTTTTGGCGCTTCAAATCAGTATAGGAAGTCTCGAGGCTGCATCCACAAGCAAAGCCGCATCTGCTTCTACGGAAGAGGGCGTGATGCAAGTGCGGATTGATTATGCCAAACCGGGCTCAATTGGTGAGTTTGGAAAACTTGCTGAAAGAGTTGTAGCTGGAGAAGCTACAGAAACACATTTAAGTATTTCAAGCTGGAATTCAGGTAACGTGCGTATGCTGACCAGCCTTTCTCCAGAAATTATGATTTTGGTTGCAGATATGGTGCGCAGTGGGCATTTGGAAGGGCTTGAGTTCTCTAGCATGATTGGGGATGAGGAGGCTAGAGTTTTAGGTCATGCCCTTACTGATGAAGCATCAAAGCTTCGTGTCTTGGTGATGGGAGATGCTCTAATGGGGGGTGCTGATGCTATATTAGGAGAGGCTCTTGGGCGGAATAGAAGCCTTGTTCTTTTAGCTATAAGTTTTCTTTGGGATGAGGATAGTTACAGCAAAAAAGCTTTCTTCTCAGGTCTTCAGCGCAACGACACATTAAGATTTTTGTGTATGTCTTGCAGATGTAATGTTTCCTATAAGGACTTGGACGGGTATATAGATGAGTTAAAGGCTGGGAATAGACCTCTTGAGATGATGACAACAAGGCCTTTTGCCTCTGGTCAGGATACACGTGAGCGCGTAGAAGAAGCTTGTGAAAAAAACGTATCAGACAGAAGAGCTCATCAAGCTTCGACAAGAAGAACTTTTGCGCGACGTAGGGGAGCTGTTCTGAGGCGGAGGTGGGCTGTCCTGGAAGAATATTCAAAAAAGTGCGGTGGGCGACACCTGGTAGATGAGGACGACAGAGGATACATGTTTGCTGGAACAAACTCTTTCTCAGAAAGGGATCTTGCGTTTCTTAGAAGCTTAAACCCCCTTCTTGCCGGTTATCTGACATTTCCAAAGGCGTTTTTCGAGAGGTTTCCAGATGCCTCCGATCCAGATATACTTCAGTACTTCAAGGGGTAGGATAACCCCCTAGAAGACTACAACTGTGGTGCTTTTCGCTCTTTTTTTGCAGATAAATTTTGCCGGATCAAAGGGGCTTTAGAAAGATCTTCATCTAAAGAAGAAGCCTTTTTTCCCGATTTTGTCTTTTTGGACGGAGGGTCAAGAGAAAGGTCTGAATCCTCTTCCTGTACCATCTCTTCCCAATGATCCAGAACAGTTTCACGTCCTTGGCTAAGGCACAGCATGACCCGACGATGCCCATAGCGGAGGACCTTGATCGTTCTTTGTGTATCGAGAATATGAGAAGCTTCTGTCTCAAAGTGATAGAGCCCTTCCTTGTTGCTGCCTGATGTTTTTCGGCGCATCCAGCTTATAGTTTTTACAAAGGCGACAAAGACTACCAGTGCAGCCCCCATTAAAAATAAGGTTTGGATATCTAAGTTCAGGTTCAAAAAATCCATGCTTATCGTCCTCCAAGCCGATAAGACATTTTGACATAAGTTTTCACGGCGTCATTATCTTTTTTTATCTTAGAGAGCTGAAGGCGAAGATCTCCCTCATCCCTGCGTAGAGACTCAGAAAGGCTGCGCAAGGCTTTGTCCATATCATTCATAAGCTGTACAACGACATTGTCTTGGGGGGATTTTTTCATAACATCTTTTTGGAATTGTATGAGATCAGACTCTAAGCCATCGAGGCTAATGTCCTTTCCTTTATGAAAATCCGTATCTAAGGCTTTGATTTTTTTTATAAGATACTGCATTTGCCGTACCATTGACGTGTGAACGACCATAAAACCTCCTCCGTCTTGAGTTGGTGATTATATTTCACCTTATTAACGCTTTAAAAACAGCATGATATGTTCATGGTACCCTTAATAAACCCATAGAGGAAGACAAAATATTTACGATTTGTTAAGAAAAATTTAGGTTGGGGAAAACTTAAGCCTGATACACTTAATGAAAACTGAGGCTTCTGTCGTGCGCTATTTCTCTTTGCTCTTTTTTTGTATTTCTCTTTTTGGGGTTTTGTCTCCCTATAGCCACGCAGAGGAAAAGGCAAAATCTTCTGAAGCAACCGTTGTAAGAGAACTTGCAAAAACCCTACATGAGCTTCCCCACACGCTTATGCGGTGGACCAATGACCCTGCTTTTGCCAGATTATCTGAAAATTATAAGGAAGAATCCCTTGCTCTGATTACAAAGGCTCTTTTAAAAGTGGATCCACAGGAGCGTGAATCTGTTGTTACTGAAATTCACTCTTTTTTGAAGGGGAGGTTCAATCCCATTGATATTGAGGCGCTTCCTTATCTCATAGAAGAGGCTGCCAAGATAGAGCCTAAAGATCGAAGAAAGGTCTTCAAATCTCTCGAAGGATTCAAATTCAGAGATGATTTTCATGCAGTTGATACGAATCTTATTAGAATAGTTTCCCAGGTTAAAGCTGAAGAGCGGGTTGATGTCTTGAGTCACGTTGGGAAGATTTCTTCTGGGAAAATAGACATCTCTAGCGGAGAGCTTATCTTTTCTGTTGCCAAAATAGACTCTCAACACCGTGCCGCAACAATTCAGCGGGTAAAATCCTTTTTTCATGGCAAAAAGGGAAGTTATGATCCTTTGAAATATGGGGCTTATGCACAGCTTCTTTCTCTTCTGTCGGAAGTTCCAAGAAAAGAACAGAGTGATCTTCTTTATGCTGCTCAGGTGCTTGGGATCCATGGAGAAAATAATGTTCAAGGAGCTTTTGAAGCTTTACTAATGGTTCCTCATGCAGAGAGAAAGGCTTTTGCCAAATCGCTCAGCACTTTTAAGGCAGGGCACTATCATTTTGAAACTTATGGTCGCCTGCTTGAGATCTTTGCAAAGCTGGACTCTCCTAAGAGGGCAAAAGTTGTTAAATATGCGAAAGTGTTTAAGTTACAGGAGAGACACCCTTTCCATATCATATTAGCCCTGGCTTCTGCAGAAGTAGATGATCTTTCAAAAATTGTGGAGCCAACAAAGAAATTCATCACTCCAGAGACTCCCGAAGGTGAAATTGCACGGATACTTTCTGCTTTTGATCATATGGATCAAGATAGGCGAAAAGTTATTGTTGAATATGTCGCATCTTATCTACCTGCCACAACCTATCGAAGATCGGTAAGTGCTGACCTTTTGACTTTATTAGGAGATACAGATGAAAAAGAGCTTCCAGCTCTGATCTCAGAGCTTAAAGAGCTAACAGCCCCCCAAACAGGTGAAATGGCTCGGGTCTATCTTCTTCAATCCCTCAAAGGAATGGAAAAAGACCAGAGACAGATCATGACAACCCTTATCAAAACTGTTTTAGGTGATATCTCCAAAAAGCAGGCCTACTTTGTTTTTGATGCTGTCCAGCGCATTATGCCTGAGAAGAGGGAGAAGGTTGTTGCTGCAGCGAAGTTAAAAATGCAGGGGGCAGCATCATCCCGCCAAATTGCGGATATGATTCAAAATCATACAGATGAAGCAGATCTCATTCCTCCTGTTGTAGAAGCCACAGGTGATAGTACTGTGGACAAGATTTCAGAACTCCTCACAAGCCTTTTTACAGCTGATGAAGATGGGGAGGTTCAGGCAGAAGACCGGGAGTTGAGGGCCAAAATGAAAGCCGAAGCTGAAGCTAGGTTTAAAGCACAGCTCTCCGCAGAGAAAAAAGAGATTCTTTCAAAATTATCTCTTCGACAAAGAAAAATCCTCCAAAAGATTTTGGATTCATTTCCTGATCTTAAAACTGAAAATTTAAAAAACCTCACGGTTCTTTATGAGATTTCTGTAGCACTCTCTGAATTGGATGTTTCAGAGAAAGATTTAGAGAATGTGATGGAGGCAAGTGCGCCTTATTTAACGTCTGATGTGCCAAGCCATTCCAAGGCCCTTAGCTATGCCACACTGTTGCAAGTCCCTGAGTCAGACCGGAAGATGATTCTCAAAGCTGCAAATGATATTGCTACGCCCACAATGAAAAAAGATGGCTACGATCTGTTAGTCCAGGCGCTAACGTGGAAAAACGAGAAAAACGTAATTGAAAAAATGATAATGCCTCACCGGGAGTTATTTATATCTCCAGATATGAATGGCCGTGAATTTTTATCTCTGGCTCAGGAGGGGATAGGTGTGCGGGAGAGTGCATATAGCAAAGTTATTGAGGTTCTTCCGAAAGCTCTGCAAGACCTCGGGATGCAGAAAAAGGATGCCAGGTTTCTTCTGGAACCATTATCAGAAATGAAAAATATTGAATATGAAAAGCTCATTCTATTTTCTGGAGACCTTCTTTTTCCTTGGTTTGAGAGTGCTAATCGTGGCCTGCTTTTTGCAGAGCTTTGTAAGCTTCCTGTTCACAAAAGAGAGATTGTGATGAAAAAACTGAAGACACGCCCTCTTGAGGAAATGGATGCAAGTAAGCTCATTTGGGAGCTGAGAGGAATTAGCTCTAAACTCTAACTTGATTTTTCGTTGTACATTACTCTAGAACTCCCTAGCATAAAAAACATGGTTTTTAGGGAGATAGCTAGTGAAGGCACTTTTGTTCATAAGTCTTATGGTCGTGATATTTTCTGAAAAAGGTGCCTGTGCTGCACCTGAAGCAGAAGCAGAAGGAAGTGTGGAATTCCTTCCTTCAAGCTTTGCAGCCCAGGAAGAGGAAACATTAGAATTTATGGCTCAGCTTGAATCTGCCCCTCCCTTGCAGGTCCTAAGGCTAGGTTTAAATGCTTTTGGTTGGAAAGGGATGAAGCATTTAGCACCAGCTTTACGCTATTTAACAGGTATCAACTCCCTTGAGATTGATATGCCCGAGTGGTCTGTTGATTTTCTTGGCGGCTTTATTGGTTTTGAAAACCATGAAAAGCGTATATGGCGACTTGCGGCTCTGAGAGGTGCCAGTATTCAATGGGCGCGAGCTTTGAAGAACCATTTGGGCTGCCTTACAAGTTTGACAAGGCTTCAAATTTCTTGCTTGTCAGATCGGGTTTTGGTTGGTGTGCCTCCAGGAAAACCCTCATATTATGAATATCCATCTGATGAAGATTCATCATCTTCTTCCTCTTCAATACCTCAAGAAGACTCACCTGCTCCAGAGGAGTCTATTGGAGATGAGTGGGTTGAAATTCTTGCTGCTGATATTGGGGCATTAACCGGTTTGACAGAACTGGATCTATCCAAGAACGCAATTGGAGATGAAGGGGCTCGATTTTTAGGGGCCAAACTTCAAGGATTAGCAGGCTTAAAACGCTTTGATTTAAGGGGTAATGATCTCACTGCTGAAGGCTTAGTAGGCTTACGTCCAGCCCTTGAAAGGATGGAAGGTCTTGAGGTTTTAGATTTATCTGGATGCAATCTGAGAGGTGATCTCTCCTCATTAAGAGAGTTGAATGTGGAGGAAATTTGGTTAACTGGGAATCCTATAGATGATGCAGCAGCGATTAGCTTAGCCCGTGTTATAGAGACGTCAGGGAGGATAGGAGCTATCTATGTTGAGGATTGCAATTATGTTAGTTCAGTAGGTGTCCAAGCCATTCATGGAGCAATGATGCGTAGAATAGAGGGAGGCCTCCCTCGCATTTTTGTGAATATAGAACCAGATGAGGGAGGCTTAACACAAAATGATCTTGAGCAGCTCACTGAGATTCGAAGATTGTCCCGAGGAGATGAAGCTGATGAAAGTGGTGAGGGAGGAGATGAAGATGATGATCCTTATGGGATCTATGATATTGATTGAGGCATGAGGAGAAGGTATGCTGTGTTAAACATGTTAGGGCTTCACCATGCGGCGACCGAATCGGATCTCAAAACTTTTTCAAAATGTAGACACCGGCACAACCTCAGGTCATCTCTGGCCAGGGTTTGTGGATGCTTTTGCAACGGTCATTATGGTGGTGACCTTTCTTCTGACTCTCTTTGTCGTCACCCAGAGCTTTATGAGCAATACGCTTTTGGATCAAGATCAGCTCATTTCGCGATTCAAGAATCAAGTTGCTTCTCTCTTAGAAAAGCTGGGAGTTGAAGAAGAAACGACACAGCAGCTTTCTTACCAGCTTCAAGAGGCTGAGTCCCTTCGCCAGGCACGTGAGGCGGAAATTCAAACAGCTCAGCAACAGCTCACACTTGCCAATACGGCCCGCCAAAACCAAGAAGCTCAGCTCATAGAAGTGCAGCGCCAGCTTGATACCTTTAATCATCAAGTAGATCGGCTTTCCCAGATTTTGGCGGTCTCTCAGGACAAGATCAAAGACCAAGAAGCTCAACTCTCTCAGCAACAAAACCTTTTGGTTGAAAAAGACCGGAAGATTATGAATTTGGGTCAGCAACTAGATCAAGCGATTCTGGACAAGATGCAAGAATTGGCAGCTTACCGCTCAGAATTTTTTGGGAAGCTGAAGAAAGCTCTTGGAGAGCGTGAGGATATGAAGGTTGTAGATGACCGCTTTGTTTTCCAATCAGAGGTGCTTTTCCCAACGGGGTCAGCTGAGCTCAGTCTTGAGGGGCAGAAGAAGGTTAAACAATTGGCACAAAGCCTGAAAGAAATTGGGGCCCAGATTCCTAAGGAAATCCCTTGGATTTTGCGGGTGGATGGACATACAGATCCTCGTCCAATCCGTTCAGCAAAATATCCCTCAAACTGGGAGTTGAGCTTTGCCCGGGCTATGGCTGTCGTGCGCAATCTCAGGTCAGAGGGAATTCCCGCTGTGCGTCTTGCAGCTGCTGGATTTGGAGAACACCAACCCCTCACAAAAAAGAAGAATGAGAAAGCGTATCGGGCAAATCGCCGAATTGAGTTCAAGCTAGATCGTCGGTAGAGATTCATGAAGTTTTTTGGGTTTTTTGCTATTGTTGCAGTGTGGTTTGTTTCCCCTTTGGAGGGAGCTGCTAGAGTAAGAAGTGAGCTCCACACAGCATTGATGGCTGGAAAAAGTTTTGTGGGGAAGGTTAGGGGTCCAATTGGAATCCATGGAACTGCCCCCCGTCTTGTTGTGCGTCCTTACCCCTCATTAGAAAAAGAGGTTTGGGTTTCTTATACAGGAACGCCTGAAGAATTTGCGGATATTATAGGGGGTGCAACCTTTGATGGAAGTAGTTTTTCCTTCTTAGCAGCAGCTAAAGCTAAGCTGGCTGCTCAGCCAACAGGGGCTGTCATGGTTGGTGTTCCAATGGGCTTTCCGCTGGTAGTGCGCCACAGGGTAGGGAGTTGCCATATTACGGGGAATGGAGATGCAATCTCTCTCTTTGCCTTGGATGGAGCTTCTGTTCTTTTGGATGGAAATGTAGGAAGCTGCTTCACTCACATTAACAGTGGAGCAAGTGTATTCGTGCGTGGCTTAAATAATAAGCTGGAAACTGTTGTTTATGATACTGGAAGACTTGCACTGGTAGAATCTAAAGGCATTGAGCTCTCTGGTGATGTGCTGGGAGATTTAGCAGTTATTGGAGGGTGCTTGGGATTTGGAAAAGGGTTCCAATTACCTGGTACGCTTGCTTTAGATTCAAGTGTTGAGTGGGACGGAACTATACCTCCTGGAAGAGGTGGTCCTGTATCAAAACTTTCACCAAGTGAAGTTGGGTTTGTATATGAAAAGCTTAGGGCTTTATCTCGAGCTTGAGTTCCTTAATTCCTGGCTGAGAGGTAGGTTATAATGTCCTCTTGCATCGGCTTATTTTTTCTCGTAGAACAAAGAAGATAAACCAGGGAAACTCAGGTGGCTGCTCAATTCCAAGACTTTCGCAGAGGAGATAAAACACTTCTCATCGTCCCCCATGAACAGCGTGCAACAGCTGGGCATGTGGCGTGGCGCGTGGAAGAAGCAGAATCCCTTTCCCGGGGCATTGGGCTAGATCTTGTGCCATCATATGTCTATCCCATCCGGCGCGTCCGGCCAGAGACCTATATTACAAAGGGACACTTGGATGAATGCCTCCTTCGTGTGGAAGCAGAAGAGGTTGCACTTGTGATCTTTGACGGGCAGCTTTCTCCTATCCAACAGCGGAACTTGGAGAAATACCTCAATACAAAGGTGATTGACCGTACAGGACTGATTCTAGAAATTTTTGGAGAGCGGGCCCGGACTGCAGAAGGAAGCCTTCAAGTGGAGCTCGCTGCCTTAACCTATCAACGAAGCCGCTTGGTCCGATCCTGGACTCACCTTGAGCGCCAACGGGGTGGTCTCGGTTTTATTGGGGGGCCAGGTGAATCTCAGATCGAGCTTGACCGGCGTCTCATTGATCAAAAAATCACAAAAATTAAAGCCAAGCTAGAGAAAGTGAAAAAGACCCGAACGCTTCACCGAAAAAATCGGCAGGAAGTCCCTTTTCCTGTTGTCTCTCTCGTGGGCTATACAAACGCAGGGAAGTCCACGCTGTTTAATACCCTGACAAAGGCCAAAGTTTTTGCAAAAGATATGCCTTTCGCTACGTTAGACCCAACAATGCGGCAAGTTTCCTTGGAATCAGGATTACAAGCAATTCTTTCTGATACCGTGGGATTTATCTCAGAACTCCCGACGCAGCTGATTGCAGCCTTTCGTGCAACCTTGGAGGAGGTCTTGGAGGCAGATCTCTTGGTCCATGTTATCGACTATAGCCATCCGCAATGGCAAGAGATGGAGCAGGAAGTCCTTCATACCTTAAAAGAAATGGATGTAATCCCAGGAGAGACCCATCCGATGATTACGTTTTATAATAAGATTGATGCATGTACAGATTCGTCCCATCCCAAACCCAAGACTCATGAAGCCTATATTAGCGCTCTAGATTCTGCAGATATGACCCAAGTACGGGAGATGATCCGAACGTTTCTTTTAAAGCAATATGAAACAATTGAGCTTACACTCACGTCGCAGGAGCATAACGTCCTCTCAGAGCTTCACCGCTATGGGGTGGTGCAAGATGTTCGGGAAGAGGGGGGGAAACTCCATATTAAAGCACGCCTCTTGGCTAAGGATGTTTCCCGCTTTATCCAACGAGATTTACTAGAAGAGTAGGGTGTTAGACTTTACTTTTGTGCTTTTTCTTCAAAATCGCAGCGGAAAGTTTGATTTGGGAGATGAAGTCATTGCGAGGAGGAGGGCAACATTTCTTATTTATTGACAATAAAAATAAAAATTAATTGTGTTTTTTAGTAAAAAATAAACAAAAATATAAAATAATAAATACTGAAGATTTTGTGTGGTTCATGAAAATTATATCTTTGGTTTTATTTGTTGGTATTTTTCTTATTACAGCTGCTTGGGGTGAGCAACAATATCAGGTGGTTGAGGCTCCTGTGACGCCAGAGGTTGAGCACACAAATCGTATGAATCTAAAAGGAGTTGATGATCTTTTTGCACCAGCCCATCCAGATTTGCCGAAAGCTAAGGCGCTTCTTATCAAGCTACCAACCAAGGAAGCAAGGGATATTCTTGAAAAAACAAAAGAGCTTGCACGGACAAAAACACTGATGGGCTCTCCTTATCAAATCATGGAAGCATTGGCCCACGTGCCCTCATACAATCGACAGAAAGTATTTCGAACAGCCACAGCTTTTTTGCGCCTTGGGATCTTTTATTCACGTCGAGGACGTCTTGAGAATGTGGGGCGGATCATTCGTGTTGTCTCTCTTCAGGCGAAAAACCAAATCACTTTCCCCCGGTTTTTTGAAAAAATGCAGCAAAAGACATCCCGCTGGGATACAGTCGAGCAAGTTGCAGCCTCTCTTGAACAAGAAAGCCTTCGCAATTTCACTGGTGTTTCTGCAAAGGGGTAAGCTCTCTAGCATTCCAAAGCACATGTGCTATAAGAAAATATGAGCACAGTGCATGGTACGACAGTCATCAAAGGTTATGTGAAGACACTTCCCCTCACACCAGGGGTGTACCGGATGCTGGATGAGCAGGGAAAAATTCTCTACATCGGAAAAGCCAAATCTTTGAAAAAACGGGTGAGTAGCTACACCCATTTTCAAAAATTACCGAATCGTATTCAGCGGATGGTCTCTCTGACCCGGGGTATGGATTTTATCTCGACCCATACCGAGGTGGAAGCCTTGATGCTTGAAGCCAATATGATCAAAAAGCACAAGCCTCCCTTTAATGTGCTTCTGAGGGATGGAAAATCCTATGCTCAGATCTTTATCTCGGATCACACTTTTCCCCGTGTGACTCGGCATCGGGGAGCAAAGAAATTACAAGGCCATTACTTTGGCCCCTTTGCTTCAGGCCGGGCCATTCGGGAAACGCTAACCTTGATTTATAAGGTTTTTAAACTCCGCAATTGTGCTGATACAGATTTTGCAACCCGCTCTCGGCCTTGCTTGCAATATCATATCAAGCAGTGCACAGCTCCTTGCGTCGCATATATTTCTGAATCTGATTACCAGGAAAATGTGAAGCATGCTCTTGGGTTTTTGGGAGGACAGCGGCAAGAAGTGCTGAAAACCTTACAAACCCAAATGAAAGGAGCTTCTGCTAAGAAAGATTATGAGCAGGCAGCCCTGTTTCGGGATCAGATCCGGGCTCTTTCAGATATTCACGCCAAACAAAACATTAACCTGAACTGTGTTCACGATGTGGATCTCATTGGTGTGGCAGAGGAAGGAGGGCGTTTCTGTATCCAGGTCTTCTTTATCCGTGGAGGCAGTAATTACGGGAATCACGGCTACTTTCCAGCCCATACTGAGGGACGGACAGCTGCAGAAGTCCTGAGTGCCTTTCTTATCCAATTCTACGAAAAAAATCAGGAAATTCCTCCTGAAATTCTCTTGTCCCATGAGCCGGCAGAGTTTGCTCTGGTAAAGGAAGCCCTGGCAGAACAACGTCTTACTTTGGCTGAGGGGCGTAGAGTCGCACAGCTCAAAATGACGATTCCAAAGCGGGGAGAGCGACAGGAACTGACAAAACATGCAATTCAGAATGCAAAAGATGCCCTGAATCGGAAGATGTTAGAGCAGGCTTCTCAGCGGACATATTTGAGAAAACTCCAAGAACTCTTCAATTTGGAAGTGCAGCCGGAGCGGGTTGAAGTTTATGACAATAGCCATACCCAGGGCTCTCAGGCCCTTGGAGCCATGATTGTCGCAGGGCCGGAAGGGTTCGAGAAAACGGGCTATCGGAAATTTAATATTAAGTCAGAAGAGCAGACCCCAGGGGATGACTATGCCATGATGCGGGAGGTCATTCATCGCCGGTTTCATGGAGCAACAGAAGGTTTCCCCGACCTCCTTCTGATTGATGGCGGGAAAGGGCAGCTTAGTGCTGTTTGTGAGACGCTTCGAGAGATAGAAAAGGCTCACCTTATTCCTCGTGTCGTGGCAATTTCTAAAGGGCCAGACAGGAATGCAGGCCGGGAGGATTTTCATCAGGAGGGAAAGACGTCCTTCCAATTGCCTGAAAAAGATCCAACTCTTTATTATCTTCAACGCTTGCGGGATGAAGCACACCGCTTTGCAATTTCAGGTCATCGGGCCCGGCGTACGAAAACCCTGGTGACATCAAAGCTTGATGAGATTCCAGGGATTGGTGCCAAGCGGAAGAAGGCTCTGCTTCAACATTTCGGATCTGCGAAGAATGTGGAGCGAGCAGCTGTGAAAGAATTAATGCGGGTGGACGGTGTGAGTAAAGCCCTTGCCCAGGAGATCTACGACTTTTTCCATGAGGGGTGAAGAGCTTATCTCTTTAGCAGGCTCAGCAGCATCAATGCTGCCGTTTCAGCCCGGAGTGTTTCCGTTCCAAGATCTATACCTTGTGCTTTATTTTGAGTCGCAAGCCAAGCATGTTCCCTTTCAGATAGACCTCCCTCAGGACCAATGAGGACTCCTGTTTGAAAGGGAGAGTGAGAACTTTGAAGGGGATGGCCTGCCTGCAAATCCCCATAGAAAAGCTGCTCAAAAGGCAGGGTAAAAATTTCCTTGAGAGGGAGAATTTCTCTCACTTCAGGAATAGTAAGTCGGCCAGACTGTTCCGCAGCCTCAACAGACTGTCGGGTGAGCTTCTCAAGATTAACTTTGCGGATCTGAGTATGTTCTGTGATCACAGGCTGCAAGCAACCAACACCCAGCTCAGTGGCTTTTTCAACGAGGAATCCTTGCCGGTGCGGCTTGAGAGGAGGGAAGAAAAGAGTCACATGAGCCAGACTTGATTCTTGAAAGGGCTGAGAGACACCTTCAATTTTTAAGAGCCCAGAGCGTTTGCCCAATTCTTGAATTGTGGCTTGAAGCTCGTCTTCTCTTCCATTGAAAAGTTTCAAGGTTTGTCCAGGCTTGCAGCGCATGACCGTTTTTAAATAGTGAAAAGGATCACCTGTAAGCTCTACTACATCTTGTGCGCCAGTGAGGGTGGGAAGATAAAGCCGCATCAATACCTCTGGTTCTTCCAGCGACCTTGATTATACCAGATAGAAATTCACAGTCGTGACAATGCGCACGTCTTTTTCAATGCTGCGGGTATCTCCGTAGTTTCGCCCAACATCTTTGATAATAAAGCTTCCTTGGCGGGCACTGCGGATAGACCCGAGCTTAGCCCCAGCACTATTAGCAAATTCCTCTGCTGCAATGCGGGCATTCTGGTTCGCTTCTTTAATCATTTCAGGCTTAATGTCGTTTAGCTTGGTAAAGAAGAATTGGGGTTCTCCATTATCAATTTTTATGCCCTCAGGAATGAGGCTGTTCATACTAGAGCGGGCCTCATTAATAAGATCCACTTTATCAGTTTCTACAGTGACAGTCCCTGAAAGTTCATAACGTTGGTCGACTAAATCTTGATCCTTGTTACGGAATTCCCGGTAATTATAATCAATCACACCTGTTGAGATTTCCCGACGGTCAAATCCAACTTTTTCCAAAAGACTTAGAATTCTGCTTTGGTGAGCTTCTGATGTTTTGTAGAGCTCAGGGACATCATTCTGTTGAGTGCCAGCAACATGAAACGTGACACGCCAGTGGGCTTTATCTGATTTAACCCGCCGCTCTGCAAGACCACGGGATTCTGCTGTGTTAATTGCGACCTTGGCGTTATACATGGTTTGGCCAATGAAGTAGCCGCCACCAATCAGTCCGATAGCCACAAGGGCTCCAAAAAATGCGGATGGTAAAAGTGAGTCTGTTTTCATTCTGGCCTCTCAAAAAGTATCTGCATGTTAGCACGCCATTTGAAAGCAGGAAAGGGAAATGGACGTGTCGGATGTTTGCTCCTCCTTAACCTTTTTGAAAGTGTGGCGGTTTATAATAAAAAAATATTTTAGAGAGAAAATAAGATGCTTCTGCTTCGATTAAAATTGCTGGCTTTATTTTTGTTTTTTGGTTTCCAACAAAATGTGTACTCTTCGTCTGCAGGAGGAGGTGCTACATCTTTTCAGCCCAGAGACGCACTAGAAGCTTATGAGCTCTCAAAGCGTGATCGTTTCTCTAAGAATCTACGAAAAGGAGCTTTGGCAGAAGGACGGGCGAAGGATAGAATCTCATTGGAGGATTATGAGCATCTTAAGGGTGCATCTGCAGCCCAAGCATCTCTGGCACAAGAACTCCATCAAAAAGGAATTCGTGGAAAAGGCGTAACGATCTGGCTTTTAGAAAACAGCGGTATTAATGAGCATAAAAAGGTTTCAAGGTATGTGACCCCAGATTCAAACAAACTGCCAGTTTTTGAGTTTACGGAAGCTGAAGATCATGGGACAAATATGGCAAGTCTTTCCCACCAAATAGCTCCAGAATCAACGCTAGGTGTTTATCATGTCAAAGATTACCTAGTTCATCTCCAGAAAAAAACGGAAGTTGGCGAAGCTCCTGATATCATAAATGCTTCTTTTGGATCGGAAAAAACTCTACAGGAGGTGTTTTCTGGCATCTTTGAGCTCTCACCTGATTTTCTACCGTTGCTTGTAAAAGCGGCAGGAAATAGTGGGGAAAATTTGAGTAAAATCGTTAAGTTTACGGATACAGACCGCATCCTCCGATCCCATCTTCTCTTTGCAGGTAATCTGAGACAGGATGGGCGTCCTCGAAAGTCATCAGCTGCCCCTGGAGAGAATCCTGAAATCCAAGCTCGATTTTTGTGGGTAAAATCAGACGATATGCTGGCAGATGGGGGACCAAGAGGAGGAGACGGTGTTAACTATATTACTGGCACCTCAGGAGCAGCAGCAATCCTTTCTGGTGCCGCAGCCCTCATTAAGGGCCACTTTCCTACTTTCACAATGGCCGAAATTTCTGAGATCCTCTTGGAATCTGCTGACCAAGACTTTTTTCAATACTTTGGTGATGGTTACCATGCTGTGCATGTTGTGAGTGAGGCGAGTCCTGAAAAAGCAGCTGCCCCAGGTCTTGCAGCAGCTGGTGGCGGTGGCGGTGCACCTGCAGGCCGTGTTCATGTCAAGGAGGCTGTTTTTGATCCAGCGATCTACGGAAAGGGCGTTCTAAATCTAAGAAATGCTCTTATTTATGCTGATTTTAAATCAAAAACCATGTCCAAAGCTTCTCCTGCTGAAATTCGGGAAGCAATGTTGGGTGTGATCAAGGAAAAGGAAAACCAATCAAAAGGTAAAATTCGTGAATGGCTTATGACGCGTCTTGAGGGAGAAGAGGGGCATAGACGTCTGCCTAAGCTTAATAAGCCTCTACCTCTTGTCCCAGATGCTAAGCTAGCAGGGCGTAAGTACGCTAAAGCTAAGGGGACCCACAAAGGAGCTGTGATTCCCGAGCCAGATCCAAGGGAAGCAGGGAAACTGGAGGGGTTTGTCTATGATGGCCCGGAAGAATCTGTGGATCCAGCTAAGTTGCGAGAGCAAAGGATTCAAGAAAAATGGAAAGCTCTTCCACTCTTTGAGAGGCTTAAGCAAGATCCTTCAAAAGCAGTTTATGAGGCAATTGAAAAAGCTGATTCCATGACATTTGAGGCTTTTGTGCAATGGTTTAATGACAATCCAGAAGCCTTTGCTGCAAATTCAAAATGGAAAATTTATTGGAAAGGCTGGTCAGGCCCCGAAGAGGCTGAAAGGAATTTACTTGGGCATATTTTGGAACAAAGCAACACCCCGAAGAAAGATGGAAAAGGTGGGGAATTCGATTATAGAAGTACAATTGCTGTTGAAGAAAAGATATTAAATGGATTACTTGTGGATTATACACCTATCCAACTGCCTCTCTTAAACCAACTTATGAAAGAAAAAAAACCAGGTACTTTTGGGGCCTGGGTTGGACTCTTAGAGCGGCTTGTTACATTACCAGAGTCAATTGTGTCAAAAGAAAACCAGCTAGACTATTTAAGGGGAGCTGTATCACAAGGGAGCTCTCCTGAAATCGCCCGCATTTATATGTCTATTGAGGACCTTGATCCTCGTGAGACCATTCGGAGAGATTATGGACCTGCTACGCCCTTTATTCATATTGCTGTAGAAGCTGGCGTGCCGCTAGATGAACTTCTCAGCCATTATGAAGAGCGTGGTTATGGTAGAGCTGATTTGTTAAACCTGAAAAGTACTGGGGGAGAAAACCGAGGAAGTACGGTTAGTACATTTGGTCTCCACCTTGACAAAATCTATACGACTGAGGACCTTAAGAAGGTTGTTGATAAATATATTGCTCAGGGTGCGGTTTTCTCAAGCGACATTCTGCAGTCATGGACACTTAATCATGTGCTTTTGCCGTTTCCTGCATATGAATCCCATAAGGATGAAGGAAATTATGTTTCTGAGGCGTCAATTCGAGAGAATTTTATGAAGCTTAAAAGAAATGCCTTTATCCTTGACTACCCAGGATTTAGTTATGAAGTTTCCAGTGATCAGCTTGGCCTTTATCCTATTCCTGTGACTCGTTATCTTGAAGGTAAAAAAGCAAGTAGCTCAGAGGAGTGGACCAAAGTTGCTGATGAAGCATGGAGCATATTCGAGGCTTTCCTGAGAGAAAATGGTGATTCAACTGCCAAGATGTATCATTACGATCGTACGACAGGCAGAGGAGGGGATATCTTCAGGCCCGTTCGCCTTATTCTTGATGGGAAAACATATTATTACCGACAGTTTAATGACTGGAAAGCCCCAGAAAGTGCTGGCGGAGGCGCTGGTGGAGGTGGGGCTTCCTAGTCTTTACCTCCTCTCTTATGGAGAGAGGCAAAAGGCTAATCTGTCTTTACTCCTGAAAAAGGCTCTGGTAGTGTCGTGGAAGTCTTTTGATAGGGAAGGCAATGGAGAGCGCTCCAAAGAAATTGAAACCAGTAAACAAAGGAAGAGGGAACTCCCGGGCTCTTCCAAAGAGGCCACCTGTTGTTCTTAACCTTACGCTTGTTTCTTTTATCCTACTTTTAAATATCTTCTACTTATTTGTTATTCCTATTTGGCTCTATCCCCAAAGTTCTTGGTGGGCACTAACCGCAATTCCTTTTGTATTCTCCACACCCCTCCAGTGGGCTCTGATTCATGAGGCTGTGCATAAAATGCTTCATTCAAACCGTAACCTGAGCTATTGGCTAGGGCGGGTGCTGAGCTGGTTTTTATTTGCAAGCTTTGAAGTTCTCCAATTTGGGCATCTTATGCACCATCGCTTTAATCGAAAGATTGATGCAGAGTGGTATGATCCAAAATCTTGCTCCAAACTTCACTTCTACACTCAGTATTATTGGTACCTTTTTATTGGCGTGTATATCAGTGAAGTTTTTGGCACCTTTATCCTGGGCTCAGTTCCAGAGCGGGCAATTCGCTGGATTGCTCCCCGAGCTGCTACAAACCATGAGGGAAAACCCTTTCGCGAGCTTGCCCAGCTGGCGGAGCAGTTCTTTTGCCATCCTAAGCACCTTGCTCGTTTGCGGGGAGACACCCTTGCCATTATTTGTCTCTTGATCACCATTTTCTGGGTTGGTCAAGAAGGGTGGCTTTTCTTGCTCTTGACTCTTCTAGCACGGGGATTTTTCATTTCTTTCCATGATAATGTGTATCATTACGCAACCCCTCTGGAGAACACAGTGCCGGCAGTAGAAATGCAAGCACCATCACTTCTAACAAAATGGATTTTGAACTTTAATTACCATTTTACCCACCACATGCACCCAGATGTGCCGTGGGTTCACTTGCCAGCTATTCATGAAAGAAAAAGGTATCCATTTGAGGGAAGTCTCCTGAAGTCTTTGATGAGACAAGTTGCTGGGCCTCAAGTTTTGCCTGAGGAATCAGAGGGAGAGGAGCCAAAATAATAAGCTCTACAAAACTTCCACAATCCTGGAAACAAGGTTGTGGACATCTTCTTGATCAGAGTGAAGCTCAAGATCATAGGTTTTTCCTTCATGAACAAGGAGGTTCAAAACTCTGGCGGCTCCTAGCATCCGATCGCCCCGGGCTTTTTCCCTTTGTTCTAGAGTTTCTGTCTTAGCCTTAAGGCCTACAAAAAGAGAACGATAGGGTTTGAGAAGTGTTTTCCAAGTCTGAAAATTCTTGGGATCAAGACAAACCTCATCAACAATGACATTAACGCCGGCATCTAGCATGCTCAGAGTCATTTTTTGCAGAAGTTCTTCTGTCTTATGAGCAACATCTCCCATCTGAAGCTCAGCAAGAGGAATGCCTTTTGCATCTTGGGTGCACTTCCACCAAAACCCACGTTCTGCTATGCCGCCAGTCCAATCATTCAGTTTTTCTGGCATCATGCCGATGACTTTATCAATACCGATTAGAAAATAAGGCTCTTCTAAATGACTCTGCAAGGCTTTGGCAATGGTGGTTTTTCCACTACTGGATGGTCCGTTCAGAAAAATAACACGAGGGGAGGGCATGATGGTCCTGCTAACTTTTTGAGAAGAACGTTAACAGATTTCTTATTTCCCTGAAAAGATTTGTTCTTTCTTTTTTTCAAAAGGCCGTGCGTCATAAAAAAGCTCAATTCGAGAAATGAGATGATCTTTGAAATCCATGAGAACAGCTGCCCGGAGTATCCCAATAGAACCCGGAAACATAAAATCGTAGGCTAGCATGATTTGATTCTCATCGCTGAATTTAGACCGAATGGTTATATCTCCCAGCAATTGCTTGAGCTTTTTTGCTCCATCAATGATTCCTTCGGGTCCAGACATTTCGGCAAGAGGGCCAATAAATTTAACTTCTGGATGAAGGCACTTCTCCATACCCTCAAAGTCTTCCTTTAGGAGGCATGCGTAATATGTTTCTGCAAGAGTAAGGTTTTTGCTTTGATCTTGAGGTGTTGTCTTCATTCTTTTTCTCCATTATAATATCAGTGTACTGATAATATAATATAAGGACCCTGATATGTCAAGTGATCAAGATAGAGCGGCCCACAGTTTTGGATATATCCTGAAGCAGGCCCAGCATATTTTGAGGATTCATATGGATGAGGCTCTTAAACCTCTTGGCCTGACAACACCTCAATATGCAGTCCTTTCCCAATTGGAATCTTGTCCTGGTATTTCAAATGCAGCTCTCGCGCGAGCTTCTTTTTTAACGCCTCAAACGATGCATGGAATTGTTCTAAACTTGGAGAAGCGTGATTTTGTACGTCGGGAACAAGATCCACACCATGGACGCATTCTGAGTGCCACGTTGACAGAGCAAGGGAGGGAAGCTGTGAGCAAGGCCCACAAGCTTGTCGAAGACGTTGAGGCTAAAATGATGGGAACACTCAACCAGGAGACTCAAGATTACCTTCGTACTTTGCTTACAGAATGTACTGAGAATTTGAGATAGGTAGGGTTTCTCTGTCATTCCGGGCTATGACCCGGAATCCATTTGCTTTATGGATCGCCACAGGCCTTTGGCCTTCGCGATGACAATGATATCATCCCACCTTCTTCCGAAGTTTTTCCCAGTACATAAGACGTTTTTGGATATCACGCTCAAATCCTCGTTCGGGAGGATTATAAAAGCGAGGAGGGGACTGTGACAAATTTTCTGGCCAGTATGAATCCCCTGAAAAGCCTTCAGGTGTATCATGATCATAGTGATATCCTTCCCCAAAACCCTCTTCTTTCATCCACTTCGTAGGGGCATTAAGAATATGCTTAGGTGGCGCCTGGTTGGAGGTATCCTTTGCAAAAGCCAGAGCCTGTTTGAAGGCCTTGTAAACTCCATTGGATTTTGGAGCTGTTGCCAAGTAAACGACTGCCTGTGCAATATTGAGTTCTCCTTCAGGAGAGCCCAGAATTTCATAGGCTTTTAGTGCGCTCTCAGCTTGAACTAAAGCTTGAGGATCTGCTAGCCCCACATCTTCACTAGCAAAGCGAATGAGACGGCGAGCAATGTAGCGAGGATCTTCTCCACCATCCAGCATACGGGCAAACCAATAGAGGGCCGCATCCGGATCTGATCCTCGGAGTGATTTATGAAGGGCTGAAATGAGGTTATAGTGCTGGTCTTGACCCTTGTCATAAAGAGGCGCCCGGCGCTGAATCCAACTTTGGAGAGCCTCAGGGTCCAGCACTTCTTGAGAGGTGACTTGGCTCAGCGTTTCCACCATATTAATCAGGGCACGTCCATCACCCTGAGCCAGCTGCGCAAGGCGTTCCCGGGCCTCTTCTGTAAGGGGAAGGGGCGTTTCTAATTTTGCTTCCGCCTTTTGTAACAGCATCAAGAGATGCATTGGCTCAAGGGAATGAAGCGTGAGAACTTGGGAGCGGGAAAGCAGCGCATCATTCAAAGAAAAGGAAGGGTTCTCTGTTGTCGCGCCAATCAGCGTAATGGTTCCTGCCTCCATCACAGGAAGGAAGCTGTCCTGCTGGGCTTTGTTGAAGCGATGGATTTCGTCCACAAAGAGGACTGTGGTCATGCCCATCTGGCGGTCAGAGCGGGCTTGATCAAAAATCTTTCGCAAGTCTCCAACAGTCGTGTGCAAAGCACTGGCTGTGATAAAGCGAGATTGAGGCTGCACATCAGCCAAGAGTCGGGCCAATGTTGTTTTTCCGCATCCTGGCGGGCCCCAGAAAATCAAGTTGGGAATTCTTTGGTTTTGCACGAAAACCTGTAAAGGCTTTCCAGGATTCAGTAAATGCTCCTGCCCAATGACTTCCTCCAGGGAAGTGGGTCGAAGGGCTTCTGCCAGAGGCGGGGCAGGGGCTTTATCAAATAAGGAATTCATGCCCAGATTATACCCGATTTACACCAGGAGGGGGAAGGGAGATTATTCTTTAGCTATTCTACAGAGTCCTAGAAGCGGTATGCAAAGCGGAGTTTTCCGACTGTTGTTTGTGTTTTTTCATTATCCAAGTCATCACCACCTGTAGTAATTTTGTAGTTAACTCTGCGAAAAATTGTATGATCTACAACGACACCAAGAGAAAAATGCTCTGCAAGTTGTGCAGAAGCACCAAGTCCGATGAGAATCCCTCCTGTTCGTTTTTTTCGTTTCACAACAGAGCCTTTGTACTCAAACTGTCCATGGCTATAGCCAAAACGCAGATCTAAATTGGCATCACCAACTTTTGTGCCAACTAAAAAGATACCTTGAAGGGTATGCTTTTGCTTTAAGAAATGAGCAGCCTCAACTTTTGACTTCAACCCCGAAAGATCGAAAGCAAGCTCTAAGCCTAGAATAAGGGGATGATTTCCTTCAGTGACTGGTCTTCGGTAATTAGCAAAAATTCCTCCCGCAGGGCCTTTATATCCCTGGTCATAAACTGCATCACCAGGCCTATACTGAAGACGTGTCGAACCTGTTCCATACCCAAAGGCAATACCAAGGTTGAATTCACTGGCTTGCACTGTTGTTGTTGCAAGTGTGAGTGCGAATGTAGAAGCCAAAACGATTCTATTCATCAAAAGATCCCTGTAAAATTACTTAAAGATCGTAACATGCAGGGATTGTTATTCAAGAGAAAACACAACTTTTATGAAAAATAAAAAACAAGGAAGAAAATTAGGAAATCCGACACTTAAGGGAAGGGAATTAACACAAAATTAACCTCATATTTATAAGCTGAAAAAAAATATTTTGGTTATGAAGTCTTTTGCTCTTTTCGTTTTTTTAGTCTCTTCAATTTTTACATGTGAAGCGCGTTTTGAAAGCAGGGATTACCTAGTTTTCCTCAAACAAAAAGGCATTATCGCAGATGAATTAGCGGCTCAGGCTTCATCATCTTCCTCTTCCTCGTCTCAAGCCGTGTCTGTAGAACAAGAAGAAACAGCAGCCGCCGCTGCAGCTCTCCCAGAACTTGAGGCTAGATCTGGAGCAGGGGGAGTGGCATTCACTTCTTCTTCATCATCTTCATTAGCACCGCAACCTCATGCACTTTCAGCTGCCCGAGCTGTAACACTTTTGTCAAAGGGGGTTCTCTCCAACCACAGAATGTTGGGACCTTATGAAAAGACAAAAAAAGAAAAGGAAAGAGACTTTACGGCTGATAGAGGTGTTGATGCTTATAGTCGCTTGTTAAAAGTCCTCTTTCCTTCAGCCAACGGGACGTTTAATCCAGGCCAAACCTCTCCTGCAAATTTTTCATATTTCATTGTAAAACTAAAAGATAGCGGCCACTTTGAAGACAAGGTTGTGCCTATTGTTATCTTTTTTCTCAAGCACGCCCTCAAAGTTGAGTTGAGGGGGGGAATAGACAAAGAGATTCCAAAAAGCCTAATGAGTCCACAAGATACTGTTTGGGCTAATATTCTCTCTTCAGTTGCTGACAAGGGAAAGAGGGAAGTTAAAAAATCAAGGAACCGGGCAATAAACCATATTCTCAAAGGCATCACAGAGGCAGTAAAGGAAGAGCTCGAAGGGAAATCTTTTCAACCTAGAGGGCAAACTTTTGATACTGTTTTGGCCTATTTCTTGGAATTTTTGAATGAACCTGAAGAATACAACCAGTTTTATGAGCAAGCCCTAAGAGATGGGGAGTTTGTCCAATTACTTATTGACTCTGGGCGCACTGAAGCTCTGGTTGAAGACCAAGCCTGGGGTCTTTATGTGAGTCAAGTTGATCGGAGTAACATTCCCCTTACACCTGGGCAAGATCCTGTTTCAAACGGTTATTCAGAAGCATATAAATTTGATCCAAGCTCAAATGCTCAAGAATTGCTGGAGGATCATTTTTTTCCCGATTGTGTTGAAACAGCGCTACGTCAATTTATTGGTCTTTTGCTATGGGACTACGAAAAGGGAGGGTTTTCTCAAGAACTCATAAATAAGTTACCTCCAAACTTAGCAAAATTCATAAGTGAGTGGGATGTTGGTGCCTTTAATAATGGAAGTACTGACTTTAGGACACAATGGAATAGGTTCATTGGGAATCTTAATTTAAAAAGCCAGGCAAAGCAGCTGACTGCATCGCCTTCCTCTTCTTCCAGTTCATCCTCAAGTCAAGAAAGCCAAAGCCAGGCAGACACTTCTGCCGCTGGTACTGCAGCTGCACCCGCAACAGAAAACTTCAGGGAGGTAATACACCCTCCTGTGAAGTATCGTCATAAAAAGCGAACAACAGAGTATGAAGTTGCATCTGGGCACCTAAATTTTTTGAATGTCCTCTCAAGATTGACTGGGATCCCCCTAGATAAATCTCTTACTGATATCAAAACAGAAGATGACATTGTAAATGCGTACAGAGATTTTGCTATAAAGCTTAACCCTAGTTTTAGCTCTGTCTCAGTGAGTGGGGAAGGGCTCATAAAACAATTTTCGGAGTTCTATGAAAAGACTGTTTTTGAGGTCCCGATGAGTGATGGTAGCACATTTTCTTTTAAGCTCCACTCAGGGGGAAAGCATACCCAACTTACCAAAATTAATTTGAGAGATAACGCCTCAATTAAGGCTGAAGAGATTTATTCACAGGTTTCTAAACAGGTATCGATGAATAATAAATTAGAAGATGATTCTATTATTAAGGCCCTGGTGCCTTATCTGAATCTTTATCGCAAGTTTGAAAAGCATAAGAGCTTTTATTTTGAATTTTTTGCGGAAGTTTCCGAGGGCGCACCTCATGTCAATGAAATTGTAAGAAGGCATTCAATAGGGATTCTTAATAATTTCTTAGAAGGAAAAGAAATTGATCGCCGAATTTTATATACACTTAATAACTTGTTAGAAACTCCAGCTCTTTTAGAAACAACATCAGATATTTTTAACGGCTTTTTGGGTAAGCTTGCCAGTCTTTCAGATGAAGATTTCAATATGCTTGTAAGTTATGGCCAAAAAATAGATCTTTTTCCAAAAATCCATGTACGTTTTTCCAGTTCCAGGGAGCTCAATGAAAGAATGGTTCAAAGCCTCAAGCTCATGCAAGGAACCGCTTTAAGATCATTAGAGATTGATGCAAACACTAAAGCTAGAAAGGGTAGGGTGCCTCATGTAGCGCTTAACCTTTCAGTGAACTTAGGAAGTTTTCCCAGCCTTGAAAAAGTATCCATTAATATGGGAAATGCAGATGTTTCATTTTCTAAAGCAACAGTAGCGTCATCATCTGACTCTTCATCAAGCTCCTCTTCAAGTTCTCATAGTCAAGGCGGAGCAACGGCTTCTACAGCAGCTGCAGTGTCAGTCTCTTCGGGTGCAGGAGGGAAGTCAATAATAGCTGAAGAAAGACTTTCTCCTGCAGAAAACGCCTCGCTACCCCTGATACAACACATTTCCATTGGTGAAAAGCCGTATGATGGCTCTCTTAAAGAGTTCATTGTGAATTTTGGTAAGCATCAAGCTAGTCTTGATTTAGATAATGCTCCATCCTCAGATAGGCTTAGTCTTATCTCAGAAGTGAACTATGGGGAAAAAGTTCCGGTTAGTAAAGTTAAGTTTTCACCATCAAATGAAAAAAGCTTTAAGGATCTATCTATATCAATGCCAAAAACCACAGGGTTTGAGGGGAAGTATTTTTATGAACGGACAGATAAAACTGGAAAATTAAAGCATACTAGTTTAGATAAAGGGCTTCCGCAGGCATCAAATAAAGGACAAAGGTTCCGGGATTTTCGTACATATATGGGGCGCCAGAGAAAAGGCATCTATATGGGTAATGGAGTATATTCAGATCCGTCTTCCTTGGGAGGGAATATTGTTGTTGAGGGGCTTTATCATCTCAGATCTTTGGAAAAAATTAGCATTAAGGGTGTGTCTACAGACACCTTAGATCTCACAACAGCAGCCATAAGCGATGTGGGTCTTTATGATGTTACAATTGGTGAGTTAAAAGTGCCTAAAAGCTGCAAAAGACTTGATGTTTTCGCTGCAATGTTTGGAGAGATTTTAAACCTGCACGAAGCCACGGGACTTGAGTATCTTCGCCTTGATAGAGCTAAGTTTTTAGAATTATCTTTGCCTGCTGGCCTACCTCTTAAAAAATTAGATCTAAAAATTGGAAGCCATGTAAAAGGAAATCCTTTGTTGCCTGATTTGAATATATCAACCTTTAAGGATTTAGAGGATCTTTTATACTCAAGTTTCAATCGAGAAGAAGGATTTATTCATGATAATATTGCGCTCAGATTTTCTTCAGATCAAGATAAGCTAAAAATTGTGCGTCTATATACTCCCCCGGGATCAGCACAAGGAATACTAACCCTTCCAAACCTTGAAAAACTCGAACTAGGCTTTTCTGGAAGCGAATTTAGTATTGTTAAAGGAATTGAGGGAATGAGCTTAGATAAAAGCAATCCAGGGTCTCTAACTTTTCCGACATCACTTATCAATGTATCAATAGGACCTTTTCCCATTAAGGAGATCCGTAATCTCAGGGAGCTTGTAAAACTTGAAGAGCTTTATGTTTCTACAAGTGTTTTTGAAAAGGCTGAATTTACTCCTGATTTAGAAAACTTAAGACAAATTAATTTTGTAGGTACGCAAAATTTGAAAGTATTTACAGGTATGCACAATTTGCCACGTCTTGAAAAGCTATCGGTTGGTAGGTCTTTAGGGCCTGTAGTGGGAATTGATATTGATGAAAAGGGAGAACGAGCACCCATTTTTCTTCACCCCAGGGCAGAATCCCAATACATTGGAACGCATTATTTGCTCAGTAAAGGTTCGATTGGAAATTTAGCTGAATTAGGAGAGGAGACACAGGAAATAGATCTCAGTCTACATTATCGTGATATTATTGAAACGATTGAGCAGGGACTTGCCACTATTCATATTAGAGGAAGAAGAACCCAATAGGTCAGGGCACATTGGGGAATCCTGACTGTGCACGCCAATGTTTTTCTAGCCTGTAGAGCCTGTTTTTCTTATAGCTTTCTTCTGGATAGCAATGAAAGAAAACGTAAATCTCTCCTGTACTTGGATCAATGTAATAAGAAACTTCATACTGGTGGCCGTCTACCTGTTCGTCTTCTTGGATACAAAGGTTGACTTGGCTCCCAGTATTTGGGCCATTTTGACTCATATGCTCTTCAACAAGCAAAAGGCACATCCATCCTCGATGGAGATAATACCCTGATAAAGCTTCTTCTGCTGTGCGATGCTCGTGCATCACAAGGGGAGGACCAGATTTTCGGGTCCCACGGTTATGTTGCTTACAGTACCCCGCGAGGAGATAGTCATGCTTGGACTGACCAATGGCCTCGAGATCGACAACATAATGTCTTCCATTATAGACAACTTTGAAAAGGGGAGCATAAAGTTCATTTCCCGCAATTGCGGGAGGAAGCACGTGAAGACTTTGAACATCGAGGACAGCCCCTCGGGCACTTGAAAAAAATAGACCAAGGGTAAGCGTTACTAAAAAAGACTGGATCATAAAACCTTATTTCTGAGGGATATACTTATGAAGTAGGGGAGAAGCAGCTCGGCTTCAAGGGTGATTTCTACTTTTAGCCATTTTTAGGCTCTCTACTGCCGGCGAAACCAGGGAAGCCTTGAGGGGCGAACTGAACGATTGGACGTCAGAGCGGTCTCTCCTGCAGTAAAAATAGGACGGCGGACAAGATTTCTGCGGAAGGGCGGGAATTTTGGTAAGGGCCTTCCTTGGGCAAAGAGACTTTGATGGACAGGGGTATCGTGACGGCGAGTATAATGAATGCGCCGGCGGACAGGAAGGCGTGTGCTAGGAACAACAGGACGCTGGACCCAGTTCCCACCCCGGGCAAGGCGGATGCTTTCGGGAACAAGGACCTCCACGCGTACCCGTCCTAATCCTTTGTTATAAAAGCCCAGAACCTTTGCGGCCCTTGATGATACATCGATAATCCGCTTGTGGGTATCCACAAAGGGTCCTCGATCGTTGACCTTGAGCTTCACAGATCGGCCATTCTCAACATTTGTAACTTTCACAAGGCAGGGAATCGGAAGAGTTCTATGGGCTGCTGTCATTCCATTTTTGTCAAAGACCTCTCCTGTGGCCGTAAGGCGACCGTGAAAAACATCACCGTGGCCATAATGGGAAGCCAGGCCATAACCTACATACTCGTAGTATTTTTGGGGACGGTAGCGTACGCCCTTAATAACGTACGACGAAGTTTGCACCTTTTTAAAGTGGTAAGCTGATGTCTGCCTTCCTCCTGAACATCCAGATAGCACGAGAAGAAGGCAAATAAAGCCAAGGGAGAGAAGGGGAGTTGTGCTTTTTTTTCGATTCATGTTTCTTACAATATGAATTCTGAGAAAATTCTGCTAGCCTAAAAATAAGATAAATTACAATTAGAGTTGTCAGATATGGGATTTCTTGGTAACACTCTAGGGACGTGCAGGATGGGTGGCCGAGTGGTTGAAGGCACTGGTCTTGAAAACCAGCAGGGTCGCAAGGCTCTCGGGGGTTCGAATCCCTCCCCATCCGCCAGTATTTTGGCTGTTTTTCTTTTTATATTTATGAGCTTTTCCCTCTCTGCTGTGCAAATGCGGACCAGTGCTCGTGCCTATGAGACTCTTAAGGAGGTGGAGGAAGAGGTTTCAAAAGCTTTTCTTGCTGCGGGCTCCAACACTCAAAGTGACTTAATTCTTGTGATATATAAGCAGGCTAAGTCTGGTTGGAGTTGGACGAACTTTTATCGTGGGGAAGCTCAACTCTGGGGGCAAAAAGAAGACGGAAAATACAACCTTGTAAAGAAATTTTCTATCATCCACTATCCAGGGGAAGTCGGTCCACCGACTGTGGATAAGCCAGAAAATCTTATCGAAGGTGTGTATGCGATTGGGGCTCAGAGTTTGAACCCCTTAAGCAAAAATTTCCTTAGTATTCGAATCCAAGCTCCAAACCTGGCAGATAAACATGCCCATCGCCCAGCTTTTCCTTCAGAAATTCATGGGGGATGGTTTGGGCAAAATGGTTTTGCTCTTGGGAAGGAGGGGATAAAGTTCCTCTACAGTAGCCTTTATCAGCATTTCCAAGAAAGTCGAAACCCTGTCCAAGTTATGATTTTTCCTTTCCCGTTTCAGGAAGAATTCCTCTATAGCTACCGCCGAAGTCCGCACCTTGGATTTTGGGATCAGCTTATGCCAATGGAGTCCTTTTTCCGCGAAACACAGAAGCGTCCCCGTTTTGTCACAAAAGCCGGGAAATACTATTGGCTTTCAGAAATCAGCCGAGAAGCCTTAGGGTGATGTCAGCCCACTTTCATTGACAATATTATCTTAAAATAATAATAATATTGAAAAATATAGAGAATTTTTGTGAAAAAGTGGACTTCGATTATTTTTACCTTATTTGTGATTCCTTTTAATCTTATCGCTGCAGATCCTGGCGATGAGGAGGGAAGAGAGGCTTGTAACTATTGCACTGAACTCGCTAAAGCATGGGAAAGGCAGATACAACCAAGAGATTTAGAGCGTTGTGGAGATTGCCACCCTTGTGTTTTTGTGCTTGGGCCGTTTGAACTCCTGCTGGGGGCAGTCATTATTTTTGCAACAGCAGCTAATTCAGAATCTCACCATACACCTTTTCTGATCGCTACAGGCTTTTCTAGCCTGTACGCAGGTGGAACAAATCTTATTGCACTGTGCTTGGTATCAAGGCGGCGCGCAGGAGAACAAAATGAGTTTTCTATGTTTTTCAAAGCATCAATGATAGGACAGACAATTTTGATGCTTGTCTCAATAGCAGGTATTGCTAATGCCTTATTTGAAGCCCCGTTACAGGAGCCTGAAGAGGGGCTTTCAACTTAAATAAAGAACATTCCTTCACAATCACTTTTAATCACATAATATATATTATGGAAAGTAATGTATGAGGGTATCCCTTAGGGGTATGTTATGGGATCTGACAGCACTGGACCCAAATGCCTATTCTATCTATTATAAGAGGCATTGAATAAATAAGGTGTCTTTCTCTCATTATGAAAGTCAAAACACTCACAACTCCTCGTCTGATCTTGAAAGAGTTTGTTGCTGATCATATTGCTGATTACCAAGAAGGCTTTGCTGATTATGAAGTCATTCGGCACATGAATGGCCATGTGCCTTGGCCTTACCCTGAAGATGGTGTTCTCACCTTTTTTAAAAATGAGGTCCAGCCCCACCAAGGCAAAACCCTCTGGCAATGGGGAATTTTTTTAAAAGAAAATCCAGAAAAGCTCATTGGAAGCATTTCTATACGAGTCAGCGATGTTGATAACCGAGGATTTTGGCTTGCAAAGCCCTATTGGGGCCATGGGTACATGACCGAGGCTGCCGAAGCCGTCACAGATTTTGCATTTGATGCGCTTGGGTTTGAGATCCTGAGATTTACAAATGCCAAAGGGAATATTCGCTCAAGGCGCATTAAAGAAAAAGCAGGAGCTAAATTAGTCAAGGTTATTCCTATGAAAGCTGTTGATCCCGGATATACCGAGTCTGAGCGCTGGGAGCTGAAAAAGGAAGATTGGCGGGAGTAACTTAAAAACTATTTTTAAAATTGACAAAATTATTATAATATAAATTGGATTTATTATATGATTATATTTAAAATGAATTTTTTAATATTTTTTATATGTGCTCTATTTATCTGTCAGCTAGACCAGCTAAGTGCTGCGGCAGCGGCTGGAAGAAGTGGAGATGGTGTACTGCAAGGAACTATTTCAGGAAAACCTCTTATCAAAGCTTTTACCCGCCAGGATTTTGAGCTTACAAAGACCAGACTTGCTAGCCTAAGGGAAAGAGAAAAGCATCTAACACTGTTTTTGGGCCGAGGAAACAAGGAAGGGTTGGAGCACAGTGGAGATCTGTACAAGGATACTGTTGTTGTTTTTAATAATATTTTTCTACCAACTCAAGACACCTCAGCTACAGCCCCCCCTTTTATTCTGTATCCATTAGCGAACATTCCCTCACTCAAAATTAAATTCGATATGATTCAGAATGATGCGGCTACACTTTACGCCTTTCCTCTCAATGATGTGTGGTCAATTCTAACTCACTACCTCAAGGTAGGAGGCTCGTATAAAATTCCCAAATTCATGGCAATGACAGATTCTAAAATATTGATAGGAAGTTCTGGTTTGGAACTTGAAGCCGAACAGCTCAAAAAATTTAGAGAAGATACAACAGGGGCTGCTCCCTGGATCTTCCTCCTATATAAAAAAGCTTCGGCTGGGGGGGGCTCCGATGGAAAATCTGTGTATGAAATCAAGAAACTTGTAATTTCAGGAGCCCGTGAAAAAGAGGATAGTGTATTCGAAAAATCATTAGATGCCGGCTATAAGGTTAAAGTGCTAATCAGCCCTTATGATGGTATAGTGTATGAGTGGTATGTTGGTGGAGACCTTGAGTCAGGCTGGGAGGGGCTTTTAGAAGAAATTGGTTTTAAGGGAGCTGATGAAGAAATTGCTGAAGTCATTAGTACCCGATTCAAGAAAATGACCATTTCTGGAAAGGAATTTTATCCTTGGGATACTAAAGAATATAGTGAGCCTGGTGTTCCAGAAGGATCTATTCTGTTTGAGGATTTTCAAGGATAGAAAGCGAGTTAAGGCATATTAAAATCATACCTGACTTCTTTATGAGGATGATCTTCAATATCAATAGTTCGCTCAAAACTTAAGTGACCGCCTATTGCAGCATAAAACTTTCGGGCTTCCTTATTCTCTTTAAAAACCCAGACTCCAAATGGTGTAAGGTCCCTTTTAAGAAGTATTTGTGTCCCATGTTGCCAAAGGGCTTTTCCAATCCCCTGCCCTTTAAACTCATGGAGAACATATAGAGCGTAGACTTCCCCTTTACTAGGAGAGGGCTTTATGCGTTCAGGTCCTACAATAATAAATCCTGCAATCTTGTCTTCAATGACTGCGACATATCTTGAAACCTGATTTTGAGGATTTGTGAGGCTTGCAGCCCTGTAGCGTGCAATATCTTCCTCAAGATCCAAGCTTTCCAAAGTCTTGGAATCGATAATGTCCTGATAACTTTCATGCCAGGCTTGAATTCTGAGAGCGCAAAATTCTTGCGCATCTTCATCTTTGGCTTCGCGGATTAAGATAGATGGACCCATAAATTCTAACCTAAATGATGAAGCTCATTTTAGGAAGTTATTTAGTGCCGGATGCCCTTTATCACAACATCCTGTTTATTGATGGCTTAGACCATGCTATAGCTTGCTTAAAGGATAAGACAATGAACCATCGCGACAAAATTCACACCCTTGCCAGGGCTGTTATTATTGAGGGAAATTCAATCCTCCTGTGTCAAACCCAGGATCTTGAACACAATTTCTATTTTGTACCTGGGGGACATATTGAGCATGAGGAAACGGCTGAGGTTACCCTCCTGCGGGAGATGGAAGAGGAAATTGGTATTCAGGATGCCGTTGTTGGAGAGTTTCTTTGCTGTTTAGAGCATTTGTTTGTGCCGGGTCATAATAGCATCTGCCATAACCATGAGTATAACCTCTTCTTCAGGGTTTCCTCCCCTTCCCTTTCTCCTGGACAAGATCCAGAGCAGCAGGAACCCCATATCAAACTCTCCTGGCATTCTCTGGATCAATTGAAATCTCTTGATATTCGGCCTGAACCCCTTAAAGACTATTTGCCCCAGTGGGCTCAAGGCAGAGCAAAGCCCTTTATCAGTTACAATCGGCTTAAAGGATAAGTTGTGTTTAAGGCCGAAACTATATGGCTACACAACAGCGAGTCTCCGCAACAACTCCACCGTGCCCCTCTCCAGCAGTACCCATAAGTGGGGCTCCGGCAGGAACATTAGGATTTTCTCCTGCAGTATGCAAGACTGCAACAATTCCATCATGTCCTCTTTCAGCAGCATGCATAAGCGGGGTTCTTCCCCAAGAGTCAGGAGTATTAGGATCTGCTCCTGCAGCAAGCAAAGCTGCAACAATTCCATCATGCCCCTCTTCAGCAGCGTAGCTAAGCGGGGTTCTTCCCATATAGTCAACAACATTAGGATCTGCTCCTGCAGCAAGCAAAGCTGCAACAATTCCATCATGCCCTCCTCTAGCAGCAAGCACGAGCGGGGTTGTTCGCATTTCGTCATCAGCATTAGGATCTGCTCCTGCATCAAGCAAAGCTGCAACAACTCCACTATGCCCCCCTCTAGCAGCACCTATAAGCGGAGTTGTTCGCCGAAGTTCAGCAGCATTAGGACATGCTCCCGCAGCAATCAAGGCTGCAACAGCTCTATCATGCCCTCCTCTAGCAGCAAGCACGAGCGGGGTTGTTCGCATTTCGTCATCAGCATTAGGATCTGCTCCTGCAGCAAGCAAAGCTGCAACAATTCCATCATGCCCCCCTTCAGCAGCATGCATAAGCGGGGTTCTTCCCCAAGAGTCAGTAGCCTTAGGATCTGCTCCTGCAGCAAGCAAAGCGTCAACAACTCCATCATGCCTCCCTTGAGCAGCATGCATAAGCGGGGTTATTCGCCGACGGTCAACAACATTAGGCTTTGCTCCTGCAGCAAGCAAAGCTGCAACAATTCCATCATACCCCTCTTCAGCAGGATGCATAAGCGGGGTTCTTCGCTCACAGTCAGCAATATTAGGATCTGCTCCTGCAGCAAGCAAAGCTGCAACAATTCCATCATGCCCCCCTCTAGCAGCATGCAAAAGTGGGGTTGTTTGCCGACGGTCAACAACATTAGGATCTACTCCTGCAGCAAGCAAAGCTTTTACAGCTTTGACAAGACCCCCTCTAGCAGCAAGCACGAGCGGGGTTCTTCCCCAATAGTCAACAACATTAGGATCTGCTCCTGCATCAAGCAAAGCTACAACAATTCCATCATGCTCCTTTTCAGCAGCATGCAAAAGTGGGGTTCTTCTGTAAAAGTCAGCAGTATTAGGATCTGCTCCTGCAGCAAGCAAAGCTGCAACAATTCCATCATGCCCTCCTCTAGCAGCATGCATAAGCGGGGTTGTTCGCTCACGGTCAGCAATATTAGGATCTACTCCTGCAGCAAGCAAAGCTGCAACAACTCTATCATGCCCTTTTTGAGAAGCACGTATAAGAGGGGTTGTTTTCACATATTTGTCAGCAGCCTTAGGATCTGCTCCTGCATCAAGCAAAGCTACAACAATTCCATCATGCCCCTCTTCAGCAGCGTAGCCAAGCGGGGTTATTCTGTAAAAGTTAGCAGTATTAGGATCTGCTCCTGCATCAAGCAAAGCTGCAACAATTCCATCATGCCCTCCTCTAGCAGCATGCATAAGCGGGGTTGTTCTGTAAAAGTCAGCAATATTAGGATCTACTCCTGCAGCAAGCAAGACTTCAACAGCTCTATCATGCCCCCCTCTAGCAGCAAGCACGAGCGGGGTTATAGGATCTGTTCCTGCACCAAGCAAAGCTTTTACAGCAGCAATATTTCCCCCTTCAGCAGCATGCATAAGCGGGGTTTTTCCCAGTGCGTCAGCAATATCAAGACCTACTCCTGCAACAAGCAAAATGCTTAGGATTTTAGTAGCATGCTCATGGATAGAAGCACAACAAACAAGCCGTTTTGGGTCTGCTCCCGCAGCAATTAAGGGTGCAACAAATTCAACATGCCCCTTTTCAGCAGCATGAATAGCAGCTGTTACTGGATCCGCTCCTGCAGCAAGCAAGGCTGCAACAACTCCATCATGCTCCCCTTCAGCAGCGTAGCCAAGCGGGGTTCCTCCCTCATTGTTAGCAGCATTAGGATCTGCTCCTGCAGCAAGCAAAGCAGCAACAACTCGGCCATGCCCCCCTTCAGCAGCGTAGCCAAGCGGGGTTCTTCTCCCAATTTCATCAAAATTAGGCTTTACTCCCGCAGCAAGCAAAGCTGCAACAACTTCATCATGCCCCCCTTCAGCAGCACGCACAAGTGGGGTTCTTCTGTAAAAGTCAGCAGTATTAGGATCTGCTCCTGCAGCAAGCAAGGCTGCAACAACTCTACCATGCCCTTTTTGAGAAGCACGTATAAGAGGGGTTGTTTTCACATATTTGTCAGCAGCATTAGGATCTGCTTCCACAGTAAGCAAAGCAGCAACAATTCCATCATGCCCTCTTTCAGCAGCATGAAAAAGAGGAGTTCTTCCCTGATAGTCAGGAGTATTAGGACATGCTCCCGCAGCAAGCAAATCTTTTACAGCTTTGACAAGACCCCCTTCAGCAGCACGCACAAGCGGGGTTTTTCCCCAAGAGTCAGCAGCATTAGGATCTGCTGCAGCAAGGTGTTGACTCCCTAGAGCAAAAGCAAACAAAGAAAATAGGGCATTTCTAAACCGAAACATATCGCAAAACCAAAATAGTCAAAAATTATATACAGATACTTGAAAAAAATCAATAATTAAACAAAAAATTTTGACAGAAAATTCTGATAACTTCCTCTTCTCGTGAGAAGAGAAAAACCCTCTGGCAATGGGGGATTTTTTTAAACGAAAATCCAGAAAAGCTTATTGGAAGCATTTCTATCAGGGTCAGCAACGTTGATAATCCATGAGTATAACCTCTTCTTCAGGGTTTCCTCCCCTTCCCTTTCTCCTGGGCAAGATCCAGAACAGCAGGAATCCCATATCAAACTCTCCTGGCGTTCTCTGGATCAACTGAAATTTCTTGATATTCGGCCTGAACCCCTTAAAGACTATCTGCCCCAGTGGGCTCAAGGCGGAGCGAAACCCTTTATGACTCATAATCAGCTTGGGCTATAAATCTTTAATATATGGCCCAAAAAATTTGGCCTTTTTTATTATCAAGAGGAAGGATTTAACTCTACTCGGCTGCCCCACCACCAGCAACATCACCATCTTCAAGCGTTTTTCTGAGTCGTGCAAGCCTTGCTGGAACTATTGTATATTTCTGCTGGAAATGGGTAATGCGTCCCTCAGCTTGATCGAGGTCCACTTTGAAATCTGTTGCAAAGCGCACAGCTGTATTGAATGGTTGATCTCCACCAGTGTCCAAAATGACGAGTAAGGCATCCTGTTTTACCTTTTCCGTAGAGTGATTAGCGAGGGCCTTCATAATTTCCCAGATGTTCTCACCACCTGCACCACCACGTGCAATAGCAGCTGCTGTTTCTAAGGGTTTCACATGGTGGTAATTAGTTAATCTAGCAAGACCAGGATCTGCATCGATTTGCTCAGCAACAGTTCCGGGTGCATTTACCTGGATAGCAGCTTCCAAAGCCCGCAGTCCAGCCGATCCATTCCAGTAGGCGAGGGCGGGGTCTACTCCCTCATCCGCAGCCTGTGCGCAAGGAGTGCTTAATGTTATAATAGACAAAAGTAAAGCTTTTAATGTTTTTATTATAATGTCCAAATTATTTTTTGTATCATTCCAAAAATAATAATATTTGTCAATATTTGTTTTTGGGTATGTATAGCGTATGGGCTATAAATTTTTAATATATAGCTCAAAAAATGTGTTATAATGAGCTATAAGAAGGAAAGATATAGCTCATGCCCCGGTGGAATTGGCAAGACCCAAACTGGCCGCACTTTGTATATAGCCCTGACCTTACACAGGATCTGGAGCCTTTGTTGTTGCGCCAGTCGGGCTATTCTTTAGGGCTGAGTCAGGGATTGAGATCTGAGGACCAAGCAGAGATTCGAATTCAGGTACTGACGACGGAAGCATATGAAACGTCCAACATCGAAGGGGAAACTCTGGACAGAGAGAGCCTGCAATCTTCCATGCGACGCCATTTTGGGTTGCAAGGATCACACCGCCGGCGCCTCCCCCGTGAGGATGGGGTTGCGCAAATGATGCATGATCTTTATCGGAACGTTGAGTCAGCTATAACCCATGACCTTTTACACCGATGGCATAGCATGTTAATGCAGGGGCAGCATGGCATTCAGGTTGGTGCTTACCGGACCCATGAAGATCCTATGGAGATTGTCTCTGGTTATATTCACCGGCCTAAAGTTCATTATGAGGCACCACCTTCTAACTTGGTTCCGCAGGAGATGGCAGCATTTCTATCATGGCTAGAGAGGTCGGGCCCACAAGGGGCAAAGCCTCTTCCTCCCCTATTGCGAGCAAGCATTGGGCATCTCTATTTTGAATCCATTCACCCTTACGAGGACGGAAATGGGCGGATTGGGCGTGCCCTTGTAGAAAAAATGGTTTCCGAAAATTTGCGGATGCCTGCCTTGTTGTCTTTGTCTGACGTGATTCAACAGGATAAGAAGACCTATTATGCACAGCTTGAGAAAGCAAGTCGGACTTTGGAGATTGACGCCTGGATTCGGTATTTTTCTGAGACCATTTTGTCAGGTCTTGAGCAAACGATCGCTTATATCCGCTTCCTCAGCAAAAAGGCGGTGTTTTTTGAGAGACATGGGGCACAGCTAAACCCCCGTCAGGAAAAAGTAATTCTCCGTCTTTTTAGAGCAGGCCCCGAAGGATTTAAGGGAGGATTAAGTGCCCAAAACTATATGGCCATCACTCAAACCTCAGCTTCTACCACAACTCGTGATCTGGCAGATCTTGTAAAGCTTGGGGCCCTACGATCAGAGGGAGAGCGCAAGGGCACCCGGTATTTTTTGGTTTTGTAAAGGAAGGTTTATGAACACACTCATCAAACAATTAGCCCCTGATCTTGCAGAAAAAGCTTTTCTTGAAATTCTAGAAACACTACCAGAGTATTTTGGGCTACCTGAGGCCAATGCAATCTATGCCAAGGGTCTAAAAGAAAAAAACTGCTTTGGGTATGAGAAGGATGGGAAGATTGTAGGGCTCTTGGCTCTCGAGTTCCCCTACCCTAATAATGCCAATATTTATTGGATGGGCGTGACCAAGTCTCACCACCGGCAAAACATAGGCTCTTCACTTGTTAGTTTCGCTGCAGCTTATGCACAAAGCCGTGGGGCGGAAACAATAACAGTTGAAACCGTATCTCCTTCAGAAAAAAATGAAGACTATCTCAAAACATACTGTTTTTATGAAGCCCAAGGCTTTCAGCCCCTATTTGACCTAAAGCCCAATGGTTTCAAGTGGAATATGGTATATATGATGAAATTTTTTACTTAGCTTACCAGAACGTTAAGTGCAAGTGCAGCGAGCCCTCCTCCAACAAAAAGTAGCCCTCCATTTGTTGCATCCTCAATCAATCTTGCTTCTCCTTCGGGAGTCACAGGTTGACGAAGAGCTTTAACAAGCATAACAGAAGAGGCTGTACTTCCAGCTCCAAAAACAGCAGCTACCATAGCATCCTTATAATTTTTAGATTTTTTAAAGGCTGCAAGACTCAAAATAGCAGCAGCCCCCGTTCCGGCAAGTGCGGCAAGTGCTACCCACCGTTGTCTCTTGTCATCGGCAACACGCCCCCGGGTACTCTCGCCTGTAACGCTAACATCAGTTTTTCCCGGTCCTGCTCCTACCATCACTCCCTCAGGCGGCCGAGCACTGTGCCCTTCGACAACAAAGAAGGTAGCCAGTATTATTATCAAATTTTTCATTGTGCAGGGGCTCCTAATCATTCACTAAAGCAGCGTATGTTACCCTTTAATCTTTGTAAATGGATTAATCTAAAAAACCTTCCTCACCACTCACACCAAAACCCCCGATTGACCTAGGTTGGGAAGTTTGAGTATATTGATCAAGTCTATTCAAAGGATCATTGTATGAACTGGTTAACGGATTACGTCAAACCAACCCTTGAATCTCTGATTGGAGAGAAGCGGGAGGTTCCGGAAGACCTCTGGACCAAGTGCCCGAATTGTAGCCAAATGCTTTTTAAAAAGGATTTGGACAAAAGCCTCCATGTTTGTCGCCATTGTGGTCATCATATGCGGATCACTGCGAAGCAGCGTCTTGGCTACCTCTTTGATCAAGGGCAGTATGAATCTGTTCCCATTCAAAAAGTTCCCCATGATCCCCTTCGGTTTAAAGACCAGAAAAGTTATGCTGATCGCCTCAAGGCTGCTAGAAGCAAGACAGGGGAACATGATGCAATCCAAGTGGGTGAAGGAAGCGTAGAAGGCCAGCGTATGGTCATTGCTGCCTTTGACTTTAGTTTCATGGGGGGGTCCATGGGAATGTACGTGGGAGAAGGCCTTGTTCAAGGTGCAAAACGGGCTTTAGCCAAGAAACTCCCTTACCTCGTGATTCCTGCTTCTGGGGGAGCACGGATGCAGGAGGGAATCTTATCCCTCATGCAAATGCCCCGCTCTATTATCGCAATTCAACAGCTCAAAGAGGCAGGCCTCCCCTACCTCGTGCTTTTGACTGACCCGACAACAGGAGGTGTCTCAGCATCCTTTGCCATGGTTGGTGATGTCGCTATTGCTGAGCCTCGTGCCACTATCGGCTTTACAGGGGCCCGGGTTATCAAGGAAACCATTCGTGAGGAACTTCCTGAAGGTTTCCAGACCAGCGAATACCTCTATGAGCATGGACAGCTGGATATGGTGGTGAATCGGGAAGATCTGCCTCGAAAAATCAGCCAAATTACGACCATGCTGATGCAAGGGCGAAATAAGGTAGGCTCTCGCAAGCAATAGGAGATATCTCAATGTTGCTCTCTCATACCCTTTACGGGACAGGATCTGAAAAAGTCATCGTGATCCACGATTGGTTTTCGGATTGTTCCGGATATTTTTCTCTCAAGCCTTATTTAGATACAAAAACCTATACCTTTTGCTTCGTGGATCTTCGGGGCTATGGTGGTTCAAAAGAGATAAGCGGTGAGTATAACCTTGAAGAAATTCATAATGATCTCTCTGATGTTCTTCATCACCTAGGGTGGAAAGACTTTCACTTTATCGGTCACTCCATGACAGGGCTATATGCTAAGTATTTGGCAGTACATCCTCTCTCCAGTGGGGCAAAGGTTCAGAAAATCGTGGCCATTGCCCCTGTTGCTGCTAAGGGATCTGAGCCAGATGATGAAACCCGTGGGTTTATGCTAAGTGCAGCCAAGGATAATGATGAGGCTGCAGGTGGGATTGTCACAATGCTCACTGGTGAGCGCTACGATACTGGATTTATTCAGGAAAAGGTCCAGCGGTGGCGGGACTGTAGTACACCAGAGGCTCGCGCCGGCTACTATCATATGTTTACGGATGTAGACTTTCATAAAGACCTTCAGGGAAAAACCTTGGATCATCTCACTATTATTACGGGAGATCATGATTTCGAGGGTTCAAATGCTGCGACCATGAAAGATACGATTGGGCGTTGGGCTAAGGGCGTAAAATTTGAAAATATCCCCTATAGTGGCCACTATCCTATGGAGGAATGCCCCCCAACCCTCGCAGCACTTTTGCATGCGGGTCTAAGGTAGATGAAGCTTTCCTTTTCCAAGGCAAATCAATCCCATAAGGATGAAATTTTCTCGTGGCTTCAAGAGCCTCATGTGATGGAGACCTGGGATAATTCCCAGGAACATAAAGACGATATTCTGAACTTTATGGCAGGCCGGAAAGAGCCTTCATCCTACGTTGGTGGGAAATATGTCTACTGGATTGCTGCGGAGAATGAAGTTCCTTTTGCTATGATTATGTCGATTCATGAAATAGCTTGTGAAGAAATTGGGCCTCTCAAAAATCAGCACCTCCCCCCTACCGGAAACACCTATGGCCTCGATTTTATGATTGGCAATCCGGATTTTCATGGCAAGGGGTATGGGGCGAAGACCCTCGTTGCTTTCATGGATTTTTTTCAGCAGGAAGTTGATACAGAGGTTCAGAGATTTTGGATTGATCCAGAAATTGCAAACCCTCGTGCTGTTCATGTTTATGGCAAAGCAGGTTTTGATCCTGTTGGGGAATTTACGATGAGGGGCGATTGCTCTGGCGCGGGAAAGCCCCATGTTTTGATGGTGAAATCACTTTAGTACGCAACAAGCTGATATGACCTGCATGAGGGCCGGGCTCGGAATGATCGCGTAACTCCATTGATTTTTCATAATTAATTTCCTAGGCTAAAAAAATTACCTGGGAGATTTAAAAATGAAGTTTGTTTTGCTAAGCTGTATTTGTGCGCTCTTTGCTATTCAAGCTCGAGCTGCTGCAGTTCAAGGGGAATTGATTGCAGCATTGCGCCAGGGAGCCCGTGTGATGACCCCTGTTCCTCGAGAAGTTCCTCTGATCCTTCGTGGGAATGTAGGTCCTCTGACCATTTTGCCTTCAGAGGATCCTCACCACGTTTCGCTTCAAGTTTTAGAACCCTACGCTTTGCCTGAAGAATGGTGGAAATGGCTGGTGTTGAACCCTACCCATGAAAAGGGATTTCTGTTTGGAAGCCTGAGCGGAGCCACCCCGGTTGAAGGATTTCTCCGACATGGAATTGTTCTTCGTGCTGATCCCCGGTGGGTTTTGCGCCTTGCCCCCGTGGTTGGACAGGTTGAAATCCCAGTTTCTAAAGGGGCTCTTGAATGTAACGCCGCAGGAAGAGCAACGGTAGAGGTTGGAAGCCACCATGGAATCGCAGGCATTTCTGCTACGGATAGCAGTGTTGTTACCGTTAGAGACCTAAGTGGGCCCTGCGCTTTGGTGTCTGCTTTTGGTGAGGGGCATATTACGATTCAGGATGATAGTGAGCTCGTTATGGGAGCTTATGTTAAGTCTGAAAAAGGGACTATTGATCACCCAAGAGCGTAGTTTGTAACCCTTATTATGCAGCCCCGTCTTCACCATCATCTTCTTCAGGGTCATCAGGATTTTCTTCGGGAATGAGGTGGATGTAACCATGGCGTAAGAGGGCTCTTACCAATGGTCCCTCTACTCCTAGGAAAGGATGTTCTGTAACGTCAACTCGGGCAGCTGGTGCTCCAACAACAGTCACCCAACCTCCTCCATCCTCGGTTTTAACGAATCTTTGCTTTCGACAAATTGTTGTTTTTCCTTTAAGGACTTTTAGCCTTGGCCCTGCAGAGGGCTGATAAAGCACAGGGTATTCTTCTGCACCGCCTGTTAACACAACGCCAGCCAAGCCAATTCCCACACGTACATCAAATTGTTCGAGAAGCATAATCGTAAAAGGTGTCATGGCTTTCTGGGAGAGGCGACCAAAAATGATCGCAAGTTCATTTGGGTCTAGTAGACGAGGCAGTGCTACAATATCCGCAGCTTTTGCATAAACTGGGTCAAAAGCATCTCCGGCTGCAGCGGCTCCTTCAACTGCAGGAGCAACAGCTCCATGTGTATCAGTAGAAAACAATAATAAAAGGGACAGGAGAATTTTTTTCATTTTTTGTTCCGTTTTTTTCTATTAAAATATATGAGAAATTTAAATCAAAGATTTTTTTTATGAATTTTGAATTTAATTGGAAAACGACGTCGGAACTCCCACTTCATCTTCCTAGCTTTCCCTTGGTTTTTGATCTAGATGGCACCTTTGTCAAAGAAGAAAGTGCGGAATTTTTTTTCCATAAAACGCTGACTGAGGCCCCATGGAAGCTCTTTCCTATTCTGATTAATGCGTTGTTTGCCAACGGGAATCTCCGGGTACGGGTTAAGCGAGAGCTTATTCGCCAGTTTCCAAATGGAACTAGTTTGTTAACTGCTCGGGAGCCTTTGATCCGTCTGGCCAAAGTTTGGTCTTCCACAAAACATCTCGATGTTTGCCTTGCCACTGGGGCTCCTGCTGAATTGGCGAAGAAGATTCTAGAGATTTACCCTCTCTTTGATCGAGCGATGGGAAGTCAAAAAACAAACTTGATTCGTGAAGCTAAAGCGAGGGCACTTTGCAATCTTTATGGTCCTAAAAAGTTTATTTATATTGGTAATAGTGCTCAGGACATCCCTGTTTGGGAAAAAGCTGCTGTAGGTGTCTTTGTTGGAACAGAGGTTGAAGCCCAACGCCTTTTAAAGAAAGGGGCCCAATTCCAATTTGGTCTAAAAACAGAAGGAGGCAAGGATGGAGTATGATGTCATCATTGTTGGTGCAGGTCCAAGTGGTCTGGCTACAGGAATTCGCCTCCATCAGTTAGCTCAAGAAAAGGGGCAATCTCTCAAAATTGCGATTCTGGAGAAAGCAACAACTCTGGGGGCTCACACCCTCTCTGGGGCTGTGATTGAGCCTGGCCCTTTTGAAAAACTCTTTGGAAAAGATTGGAAAGAGAAAGGACTCCCCCTCTCTACACCTGTGAAGGAGGATCATTTCTGGCTTCTGGGAGAAAGTTGGAAATGCCCCCTCCCCCTTCCAGCAGCTTTGAATAATCATGGAAATTATGTGGGCAGCTTGTCCCAAATCGTGAAATGGATGGGCGAATATGCCATGGCTCAGGGAATTGACCTCTTCCCTGGGTTTCCCGTAAAAGACCTGATCTACAATGAAGACAAGACCAAAGTTCTGGGCATACGAACTCAGGAAATGGGCCGCCTCAAAGATGGGACCCCTAGCCCTCAATTTCAGGAATCTATGGAGATTCCAGCAAAGCGGGTTGTCTTGGCAGAAGGATGCCGGGGCCATATAACGCAGCAGACAATTCAACATTTTAATCTAGAGGGAGACTGCCCACAGACGTATGCGTTGGGCCTGAAAGAAGTTTGGGAGATCGATGCAAAACACCACCATCCAGGAAAAGTGGTTCATACCCTTGGCTGGCCTTTACCTTCAGATGTATATGGCGGAGGATTTCTCTACCACTGGGGAGAGAGATACGTTTCTGTAGGATTGATCGTGGGATTGGATTACAAAGATCCGCAGCTAAGCCCTTATGAGCATTTCCAGCGTTACAAAACCCACCCCCATATTGCACCAGAGCTTGAAGGCGCGCGGCGTCTTTCCTATGGGGCCCGGACGTTAGTTGAGGGGGGGCTTCAATCCCTCCCAAAGCTTGAATTTCCTGGGGGATTGATCGTCGGAGATGCTGCTGGGTTTTTGAACGTGGCTAAGCTCAAAGGGACACACAATGCCTTACGCTCAGGAATGCTGGCTGCAGAGGCCCTTTGGGAAGATCTTGCTCCAGGAGAAAAGAAGACCTTTTCTTACACCCAGCGCTTTCAAAGCAGTGAGATTTATCAAGAGCTGCATCAGGCTCGAAACTTCCGGCCTAATTTTCAACAGGGATTATGGTGTGGTCTTGCTCTGAATGCCGTTGAAGCTCTTTTAAAAGGTCACACACCTTGGACCCGACATCACAAGCAAGCAGATCATGAAAAAACTCAGCCTCTTTCTAAAGGAAAACCCCAACCTTCCTCCTACAAACCAGATGGGAAACTGACGTTTGACCTCCTTTCGAGCGTGCACCTTTCTAATACCAATCACCGGGAAGATCAACCTTGCCATCTTCAGCTGCATCAAGCTGAAAAAGCCATTGAGGTGAATTATAAAATCTATGGTTCCCCAGAGCGATACTATTGCCCTGCGGGGGTCTATGAAATTGTGGAAGAAGACGGCAAACCACGACTTCAGATTAATGCACCAAACTGTCTTCACTGTAAGGCTTGTGACATCAAAGATCCGACACAAAATATTCATTGGACCACACCCGAAGGCGACGGTGGCCCTGTTTATGAGAAGATGTGAGTAAGGTTTAACAAAGAAAATGAAGCCTTAGCAAAGACCGGGATGTAGGAGAAGCAATATGGATCAATTTTTTAACTTTCTCAGAAAAGCCTATAAATTATTAGACCAGTATGGATCCCCCTTTGTGCTTTTGTGGATTCGGATTCACATGGGATTAGTTTTTTATAAATCTGGATTGAATTCTACCAAAGGCATTGATAGTGCGCTTTTTCTCGAATTTACCTGTGCCCTTCTTCTGTTTGTAGGGCTTGCGACACGTTTGGCAGCCATTCCCCTACTCTTTATTACTGCTGCGATTGAGTTCACTTATAAGCCTTTGCCTGTTCATGATTTCTGGGCGATATGCCTTCTGGTCCTTTTGGTAAAAGGACCTGGAAAACTCTCCCTCGATTTTCTATTGAAAAATCATTGGAATAAAAAATATCCAGAAAATTAGTTTTCAAAGATAATTTAATTTTCTATATTAGCGGGAAATTTTGTAAAAGATTTTCCTAATGCGGTTTTTATTTGTATTTTTTCTTACTTTTCTAGGTTTAAGCCAAGATATTTATGGTGCCGCTGCTACTCCACTTTCCCCTACACAGACCCGTGAAGGGGATGTGTTTGCCCGCAATTCTGAGGAATTAGCAGAGATTTTAGGAGGGGCTGGTGTGCTACCAATTCGCACCTTGTCTCCCGGCATTCTTGACTTTGGGACCATGGATGTTTTGAGAGAAGCCAGGGGGATTTCTGTGAAAAATATTAATTTTCAATCATCTACCTGCGGTTTCCCTGAAGTTTTGGAGGCACTTTCTGCATGGCTTTCAGACACAGCCGTTGAAAAGGTTTGGCTGGGCATCATCAGACCTAATTGTTTCCATATGCTCCCTGGGATTGTAAGTGCTCTTCGGGCTGGAGGTGAGCTTAGCTTTGATGTTGAAGTGAGTTTTGATGAAGAAACTGCAGGTAGGCTTGCTGAGAGCGTTAGAGGTTCCTGCTTAAAAAGCCTTACGATTGATGGAACCTTCCCTGTTCCTTCGCTTGTTCATTTTGTTAGAGTATGTTTTGAAAACCCTCATTTCTTGGAGCTCATCCTTCCGAGAGGGGCGACTGAAAGTGGAATGGCTCTTATACGTGGAGGTTATTCTGTAAAACCTGTCTCCTGGGGCAGCGAAGTTGAGTGGGTCATAAGGAAGAAAGCAGCTGAGCCTGGGTCTTAACACCTGCCCCTTTTCAAGCGCCCATAAAAAAGCTAAAATTTTAGAAATTAGGTGTTTTTTATGCGTGTCCTCTTTCTTCTATTCTGCATTTCCTTTGTAACTTTTCCTGCTTGGTGCCAGGAAGAAGAGAGTGCAGAAGATATCCTTGCTGAAGAAGAGATGAATGAAGATGAGGCTGCTGCAATCGTTGAGGATGAAGAAGAATCCGCAATGACAAAACCTGATGCAGCACCTCCCGTAGACGATGAAGGGGATGACTTTTCCATGGATATGGATGGCACCGATCTTGATGCTGCCCCCCCAGAACCTGATAAAAGCGAAGGGGGAGATAAAAATAAAGAAGAGAAAGAGGAGCCTCTTAAAACCTCCCTTCCGGATGAGGATGACCCCCTTTACCTGAAAGCAAAAAAAGATAAAGACGAAAAAGATGAGGGAAAAGAAAAAAATAACGAAGAAAAAAAGCCTCTAACTCTTGAGACTTTTAGTAAGCGTGGCCCCTCTGATTTCGATCTTCTTAAATACACAGACGAAGAAATTAAAGATATGGAAGAGCTTGCTTTGGAGGCGCCTGCAACCATAAAGGTTCTGCAAATGACCTTGAGGCACCTCCAGCGACAGGTAAATGCCAAATTACAGGACTTTACGGGAGCTAATCGTGCAAAACTGAAGGAAGAAATCTTCCGCATGAATGAAGCCTTCCACGAAGTTGGTCGTCAGCTAGAGAGTCTTTCCTACGTGTATGAAAAGACCTTCTCTCCTGAAATGATTGCTTCTGAGACACGTTCTATTGAACAATCAAAAGACCAATCTGTAGATATTATTTCCAAACTTCGCCGCCTTATTGCTCAGACTAAAGATAAGGTGACTCAGATGCGGGATATGAAACCGCCTGAAGGAGAAGAATCTCCTCAACCCCATGCTCAAGAAATAGAAGTCAATGGCACTGAGGAGAAAGACGGAGAAAGCAATAAGGAATCAATCTAATGAAACCCCGGATCAAGTCCGGGGTGACTTTTGAGGGGCCGGAGTGACTTTCATGAGGCTACGGGCGCCAAAAAATCATCATTCCGGGCTACGACCCGGAATCCAAATCTTATGACTGCCGTGTCGTTGCATGCCAAAAACACTTTTTCTGTTTACTTGACTTCATTCTAAATTTACCATAATAAATATCCGGTTTAGGAATTTTTATGTTTAGAAAAATTATTTTTATTAAAATTTTACTTTGTTTGGTTTTCTTGCACTCAAGTCTTGAGGCTTCTTATTGTTGTTGTTGCGGCAGAAAAGAGCCGGTTCATCCAGCTGGGCCTACTACAGCTGAAGGAGCTGCCGCACCTTCTATGGCTGCTGTTGTGCCAACAGGAAGGTGGGTAGTAGAAGCGACCCCTGGGGAATCGCCTGAAGAACAGGGAAGAGGTGATTTTGTTGTCGAAGAAGATGGAGAGCCTTGGACATGTACAGGGTTTTGCACGGGCCCTAGATGCACCACTGCAACACGAACTTTTAAGACACTGGTTGTATTAGGAAGCGCAGGAACAATGATTGCTTTTGGTCCTGCTTCTCCTGTTTTTTATATTGCGGGCACATTTATTTCAGGCGCTGTTGGCCATACTTCTTGGGAAATTTATAAAATCCGGGAGAATACCCCCTATTCTGTAGAGCCTAGTAGCTGTGATGGAGCTTGTAATACACTTCTTGGTCTAGTTGGATTTTCAAGTTTTGTGAGCGGGCTTATCTGCACAGGCTCAGCTATTTTATATTTCACCGGGGTTTACAGCTAACCTCCCCTCTTTACAGTTTCCCAGGAGACTCATACACTTATAGGGACAGAGAGGTTACGTCATGAGTCCCTTCGAGAGCCGCGCTCCAAAAACCACAAAAGTTGCCGCAGAACGCCAAAAACATAATCAAGGCTTGGCACAAAAACTCCGAGATAATATTGAGAGTGTGCGTGAGGGTGGTTCAGCAGAGTCTCGTAAGAAACACGAAAAGCGAGGAAAACTCCTTGTTCGGCAGCGCATTGGGCACCTTATTGATAAGGGGTCAAACTTTCTTGAGGTCGGAGCTCTTGCGGGGCACCAGATGTATCACACGCCGATTCCTTCTGCAGGATTAGTAACAGGGATTGGCTGGATTCATGGCCGTCCCACAATGATTATTGCGAATGATGCAACAGTTAAAGGCGGCACCTACTTTCCCATAACGGTTAAGAAACACCTCCGAGCCTTAGAGATTGCTCAGAAATGCCATCTGGATTGTGTCTATCTTGTGGATTCAGGTGGGGCTTATTTGCCGCTTCAGGATGAAGTCTTTCCAGATCGAGATCATTTTGGGCGGATTTTTTATCAGCAGGCCCAGCTCTCAGCTCAGGGCTGTGCCCAAGTTGCTGTCGTGATGGGATCTTGCACAGCAGGGGGAGCTTACGTTCCTGCGATGGCAGATATGTCGATCATTGTCGAGAATCAGGGGACGATTTTCTTAGGAGGTCCTCCTCTCGTCAAAGCAGCAACGGGAGAAACTGTGACCGCTGAAGCCTTGGGGGGATCAAAGGTTCACGGCTACACTTCAGGTCTTGCTGATGCTGTGGCAAAGGATGATCTTGATGCTCTTGAGATTACGCGATCTTGGCTCAAACCTCGTCGGAATCCACACACCTTCATCCCTCTCCCACATGATATGCCTGGAATTAAAGAACCAAAGCAGAAACCAGAGGATATTTACCGCTATATTCCACAAACTCTGCGAGAGCCCATGGATCTTAAGGAAATTTTGGCCCGGATCGTGGACGGGAGTGAATGGACACCTTTCAAGCCAACCTATGGCACGACCCTCTTCTGTGGTTGGGCAAAAATTTGGGGGCTCGATATTGGCATTATCGCTAACGAAGGAATTCTTTTTGGGGAATCCGCTCAAAAAGGTACACACTTTATTCAACTATGCCAGAAGAGAGGGATTCCCCTTCTCTTCCTCCAAAACATCACGGGCTTTATGGTTGGTAAGCGGGTAGAAGCCCAGGGTATTGCAAAAGAGGGAGCCAAGATGGTCAATGCTGTAGCATGTGCCACGGTGCCTAAAGTCACCCTGATTATTGGCGGAAGTTATGGCGCAGGAAACTATGCCATGTGCGGGCGTGCCTATAGCCCTGATTTTCTCTGGACTTGGCCCAATAGCCGCATCGGCGTCATGGGCGGTGCACAAGCAGCTGATGTTTTGAAGGAAGTTCAAAAAAGTTCAGAAGTAAAAGCGATCAAAGCTCAGTTTGATAAACAGTCTGACCCCTACTATGCCACAGCCCGCCTTTGGGATGATGGTATTATTGATCCTGCCATGACCCGTAAGGTCTTAGGTCTTAGCTTTCATATTACAGTTCAGGGACAATCCGAAAAGCAAAAGGTTGAGGGTCAACTTCTTCAGGCTCAGTATGGGACATTTCGGATGTAGAGCCAAAGGGGTCCATTTCAAAGTACAGAGTCCTCAAGGCGGCCAAAAGGTCAATTTCTCTCCAGACATATGCCATTCCTTCCGGTAGTAAAGCGCCTGAAGCATAATTTTCCAAACTTGCATGGGGCACTCCAAGAAGCAGTCCAGTCAGAACCTTTTGAGGATCTTGTTTTTCCCACCCCTCTAGGAAAAGATACTCCCCCATGGGAGAAGCCTGTGCTTCGTGTGTCCTCTCAACAAATTCCTCTTGTGTGAGGGGAGATGCAGCAAAAGAAGGGGAGGCAAACAATAATATCAAAAAAATAAACGCATATTTTTTCATAATTCAAAATCCTTTTTTCTTTTATTACGAAAGATAACCTCTATGAGTCAACTGGATAATTCATTTTTATTATGTAAAAAAACTCGCTCCATTAACCATAAAAATATTTTTTTTATTCCTGGCTTTGTCTATGCTTGAATAATGATCTTGAAATTGCGTTTCATTGTTTTTCTTGTTTTTGCCACTAGTGCATTGCAAACAGTTTATGCGGGTGTAGGCCCTGATGCCCTCCCTGAGGCTGCGGGTGGTGGAGCTTCTAATATGGCCGTTTCAAGTGGAGGCGGTGGCGGGATAGCAGGAAAAGATATTGCTTCCGCTAAGATTGGATTTTCTCTTGGAGATGCCCCCACAGTGTTAACCCATAAAGAATGGGCTGTCCTCCAAGATGTTGTTATCAAAACAAGAAAACCCTTAATGCCCCTTCTTGAGAGCGGATCGTTTGAAACAGTTATTGAAGAGGCTGAAGGAGCTTATGCAAAGGCGACAAGAGAAGACAGAGGTGTATTTTGCGATAGGGAAAGTTGTTCAATAGCCGCAGTCCTTTTCTTGTACTGCGCATCTTGTCCTGAGGTCCGTCCTGGGCAAAGAAATACCTGTTTAATGAAAGCAGCAGATTGTTTTTCACGTCTTGAGCAGCCATTTATTTATGCTCTTCTTAGATCCGAAGCTCTCCATGCTCTCCCCCCTCAAATTAGGAAATTGAGGGGAGGAACTCTCTGTACAGATCCCCTAAGGAGGCTTGCTAAAGCTCATAATGCTTCTCGGGTTTGGAGTCCTTTTGAACCGGTACTATGTGGGCTTACTTTCCCAACAGAAACTAGCCTCATAAAAGCTTATCTTAGAGCGCAGAGCCAACCAAAAAGCAGGGCTGTTGGGCGCGTGGTTCTCTTAGAGGAAAACCCAAGAGAGGCCGGCCTTTGTCAAGAGTACACAGCAACCTGTGTCCATCTTGGAAATGGGCATGTGCTCTTTTCTGCCCACCTCCTTTACGGAGGAGAACCTCGAGGTCCTATTTCATCCATAACGTTTTGCTACGGTGTAGGAAAATTTAAAGTTGATTGCTTTCTTCCCTATGATCCTGATGCATCTCGCAAGAATCGCGTCTCCTTTCAAGAAGATTTTGTGCTTGCATATTCAAGAAGCCTTGAGGAGGGTGCAAAAACTACCCCCGCCCTTCCCCTTCGTTCCTGGGAAAACCCTAAGGATCTTGGGTCTCGATTCACGATGGCTTGTAATGCAGCAGCCTCTGTCATTGATATTGCAGAACACCGTGTTCCTGCAATGGGAGGTATGCCTCTCCAATACATTACCGAAGTTGATGTTGTAGGCGAAAAAGCTGGTCTTATTGTAGCAAGTGGACAACGTGCTTTTGCTGGTCCCATTTTTGGACCTGCCCTTCCCGGATTCGGTTGCTCAGGAAGTCCCTTAGTTGATTCAGCAGGCGCTGCTGTTGGGATTTTTGCCCGTTTTCTCAAATATCCAGAGCCAGAAAAGGTAGACGTGACCCTTGAGTTTTCTCCACTTACGCCGGCTGTATTGGAATTTTTGAGGACAGATCTCTCAGGTTCAAAATCCTCTGAGTCTACGGTTTTTCTGCCTTAAACACCGTCCAAAAAGCCAAATAAGTGTATTGCACAAATTTCATTAAGAGCAGCCACTAAGTTAATACCTTCATAGGATTGAAGCGACACTGGTAATCCATTTAAATTAACTCTAGAGAGTTCTTCAAAGTCAACACCGAGAAATAAGGCAGCTATAAAATCAGCTGGGTTTTCATTGATTACAGCCTGTTGAAAAAGCTCTGTCCCCCGTGGGTTATTGAGGGCAGTAGCAGCCGTCTCTACCAAAACTACTTGGGCCGGTGAAGTTTCTGGAATAGGGCTTGGAACAAATGGGGCTTCTGTATTGAGCGTAACCACCCCATCTATATCCGCTGTTGCTGTGGCACCAGGTCCTAGAAGCTCCAGATCTAAGGCAAGCCCAAGTCCTGGTTGTAGAGCTGGAGGAATAGAGGCAGGAGCTTCGCCCTCTGCGGGCTCTACGGCTCCATCAACAGAAACCATGGCCCGTTCTAACGGATCTTCTTCCCTATTTGAAAATACGGAGCCTCCAGGTAGCACATGAGGATCTGCAAAACTAAAAGTTGAGAAAAATACTGAAAAAACAAAGAAAATAAAATTATTCATAAAAACAAAAACAAATTTGGGATTTGATATATAATTATGGAAATTAATATTGTCAAATATTTTTTATATAAGAAAATTATTTTTAATTATTGAATATAAAATTTTCTGTGACAGGAGATGCGTATTCAAATCCCTGGCAGAAGAAGGTTCCAGAAGCTGCGGAGGCAACAAATCCTAAGCGTGTCTTCTCGTTCATGACTGGATAAGGGATGTGATCAAATTTTTGCTTTGAGATGAGTTGTTCCCCGTTCTCGCCCAGGATGCGACTGCGTTGATGACTCTCAATAGGGCGCGGTATCCATTGAGTATGCAAAAATTTCCCTTCAAAGTGGTTTGCGCAGGCTGGGTTGTTGCCCTCACGAATAAAGGCCTCGTCACAAGTTCTTTCAATAACACAGCCCTCTCCTGGGCATGTTCCTGTTAGGGTATAAATTACGGGCAGGCATATTGGTGTTCGAGAAAGCATCTCTTTTGCTTCTTTGTATGAGCTCGCATTTTCAAAAACATAGCGCAAAAGGTGGTCTGGGGGCATTTCCTGATTTTTGAAAAGCGCTTTTCTGTTTTTAACCCAATCTCCCAAGAAGCCCAGCCCATGGCTTTGGATAGGGGCTTGGTTAATTGCTGCAGCAAAACGCCCTGGAGCCACAGCTTGCAAAACACCTAAGGCTCCTGGCCATGTAATATTATAATAATGATGTTCTTGCTCATGAGCCACCATAGCAAGGACTCCCATTTTAGGAAAAGGCCAGTCCAAAAACCGGACAAGTGTTGGAGCTCCTTCCAAGGAAAAGGCCCCTGAAGTACAGGCCCACTCATAACTAAAGTTCAACGCAATAAGTCCGCTAACAGGAAAGTACGCACGAAGTTTCTCCAGATCTTGCGTGTACGGAGACTTGTTTTTTGAAAACCAATTGAGTGCTGCACGATCTGCAACGGGAAGCAAAGGGTAACTTAAAGCCTGAGAAGCAATGCCTTTGATCCCTCGAAACTCCCGGATAAATGATTGCACAACCATACGATCTTCATCGGAGAAAGAAGTCGGGTTTGCACGTTTCTGGAATCGGAGTTTTGGAAGAGAACAAGACATCTTTTATTTATAGCTCAAAACCGATATATTTTGTAGAAACATTGGTATTGCAATGAGCTATTTGCGTTATTTTTCTCCTATTTTTCTCTTCGTTACCCTTTTTGTAGGTGCAGGAATTGTATTTTCTTTACAGGGTATAGAAAATCCCTTTTACCAACTCTCTCCTCTGGTGGCCATTTTACCTGCTATTGCCTTGGGATGGGCAGTGGTTCGAGGCTCGGTTCAGGAAAAAATTTCTCTCTTTCTAAATGGATTACGTCATGAAGACATCATCACCATGTGTCTAATTTTTCTCATGGCTGGAGCTTTTAGCGAAGTCACAAAAGTGATTGGCTCCGTTGAGAGCGTTGTGAATCTCACTCTCTCCCTTGTCTCTGCGGACCTTCTTCTTATTGGGCTTTTCTTAACGGCTGCCATTATCTCGACTGCCATTGGAACTTCTACGGGAACAATTGCTGCTATTGCCCCTATTGGTGTTTCCCTCAGCATGAAAGCTGGCTTCTCTCCAGCTCTGGCGGCAGGAACCGTTTTGGGAGGGGCTATGTTTGGCGATAACCTTTCGTTGATTTCAGACACAACCATTGCCTCTGTTTCCTCTCAGGAAGCGAGCCTTCCTCAAAAACTAAAACTAAATGCAAAAGTCGCAATGATTGCCTGTTTTCTGACCTTCCCTCTCTTGTATCTTTTTCAAGGAGAGGTTTCTGGTGTCATTGATAAGGGAGGAGATGCCTCCTTCTGGTTAATGAGTCCATACATTATCTTGATTGCCCTGGCTGTGAGCGGGGTTAATGTGCTGATTTCTCTTTTCTTCTCCCTCATCTATGCAGGCGGGGTAGGTCTGATTTTGGCACCTGATTTTGGAATCTTGACCTTTAGTAAAGGTGTGACAGATGGCTTCTTAGGGATGCACGAAATTACAATTCTCTCTCTTTTTGTAGGGGGGCTTTCCGGTTTTACCCAAAAAGGGGCTACACAAATGGCGGATCATCTCTCAACCTGGATTGAGGAAACAAAGAAAAGCCCTCGTGTGAGCGAGCTGTTGATTGCTGCTAAGGTGAGTTTGTTTGATATTTTGCTTGCAAATAACACGATTGCTATCCTTTTTTGTGGAAACATCGTGCGGCAAATGGGAAAACGCTCAGGCCTGCCGCCCCATGTTCGGGCAACATGGCTTGATATCTTCTCTTGTGTATTTCAGGGATTGATTCCTTACGGCGCGCAAATCTTGCTAGCCAGCAGCATTGCAGGGATCTCTCCCCTGTCTATTGTGCCCCATGTGTACTATTGCTATATCTTACTTATTGTGAGTATCGGCTATATCTTATGGCCAAGGAGGAACTATGTCTAAAGCTAAACAACCTGATGTATCTTACGAGACTTTCACTTCTGTAGATTTGCGGTGTGGGACGATTGTGAAGGCAGAGGAGTTTCCAAGGGCCCGCAAGCCAGCTTTTAAGGTGTGGGTAGATTTTGGAGAAGAGATTGGTGTACTCCAAACTTCTGCTCAAATTACCACGCATTATGATCTTAAGACACTTGTCGGGAAGAAAGTCTTGGGTTGTGTGAATTTAGGAGAGAAAAACATTGCTGGCTTTCTCTCCCAGTTTTTACTTGTTGGATTCTCAGATGCTAATGGAGATATTCTCCTAGCATCCACGGACAAGGCAGCACCAAACGGTGAAAAACTGCACTAGAGTTTACAGAGGGATTAATTATCCCTCTTTTTCAATATTCTCAAGCTTCTCAGCGTCATAAAGCTGAACATCTTCTAAAGGCATGATTGTGGAAATCGCATGCTTGTAAACCAACTGCATTTGCTTTTCGCGGCGCAAGAGAATTGCAAAATTATCAAACCACGTAACAACACCCTGTAGCTTTACGCCATTTACGAGAAAGACCGTCAAAATCGTGCGGGATTTACGCATGTGATTCAGGAACGTGTCTTGTAAATTATTTTTATTTTCAATTACCATAATAAATCACTTAATTAACTGGATGACATGTAGTGCCCGGTGGCCTAAAAATCAATACTCTTTTGAAAAAAAATTTTTTATGAAGCTATTTTTTTTGAATTTTGACAGAGTTCATCAAGCGTTTTTGAAAGATGTGCACAACAATCAAAATATAAAATATCTATATCAAAGTTTTCTTCTTCTAATGTTGGGTGAAGTTTGCCAACCAAAACGGGACGACACCCGGAATTTAAAGCACATTTCACATCAACAGGCGAATCCCCAACAAACCAATATTCAGGTCCTCCTTTAAATTTGGGATCCCCAGCGGCTAATTGGACAGTAGCTTCATGTGGCTTATCATGGGCAGCATCTGTTGAGCCAACAATTTCATCAAAAACATCTGACCAGCCAAAATGCCGAGCTTCTTGACGAAGGTAAGGTCCTTCTTTGTTACTGACAATTGCTTTATATCCAGGATAACGCTTAAGGGTTTCTATTAAAATGGGAGCATCTTTTGTTGTCACAAGGTGGTCTACATGAATTCTTCCAAAGCACTCATGGTAAACATCTCTTGCCTCTTCCCAACGATCTTCCCCAAAAATTTCAGGAAAACAATCATTTAGAGAAACTTGAGGACGGGTATCAAAGTCTTCCCTCGTGATAGTGGGCATGCCCATGGCCGCAAAGGTTAAATTAAGGGCTTCGAAAATGCCATCTCCACCATGTACAAGCGTATTATCCCAATCAAAGAAAAGACCCCGCGGCAGTGTTAGGTTTTGGGTATCAGGAGAGACAAGTTTCATAGCATTCCAATGTTTGCGGCTGATTATAGCACCCTTCGTCAAGAGTGTGTAGGCGTTTAACTGAGCATCAAGGCCTTATTGACCACACTCTCTTGCTCAAGTTTATGTTGAACAGGATAACCCGTTGCGGTTGAAGCTGCAGCGGCACGGCCCACAAAGGCTGGGCGTTGATAGCGGTGATCCATTTTGGTGAGGAGCTTTTCTAAATAACGATCCACAAAAGTCCAGGCTCCCATATTCATGGGCTCTTCTTGACACCAAACAACCTGGGCATTGCGATATTTGGAAAGCTCTCGAGAAAGCTCTTGCTCCGGGAAGGGGTGATACTGCTCAAGGCGGAGAATTGCGATGTTCTCAATCTCATTGGCTTCACGTGCTTGAATAAGATCATAGTAAATCTTTCCTGAACACAAGATGACCCGCCGAATCATTGTATTGTCTACCAAATTGCGATCTACCTCTGCATAAACAGGCCGGAAAGTACTGCCTGGCCCCATTTCCTCAAGGGTTGAAACAGCACACTTGTGACGTAAGAGTGACTTTGGAGACATTACAATCAAAGGTTTACGTGTTGAGCGATGAATTTGGCGACGCAACAAATGGAAATAGTTGGCCGGTGTTGTACAGTTTGCCACAATCATATTGTTATTCGCGCAAAGCTGAAGATAGCGCTCTAAGCGGGCAGAAGAATGCTCAGGCCCCTGCCCTTCATATCCATGGGGCAAAAGCATTACAAGCCCAGACAAGCGCAACCATTTCACCTCAGCAGAAGCAATAAACTGATCAACGATGACCTGTGCTCCATTTGCAAAATCTCCAAACTGAGCCTCCCAAATAACGAGAGCCTCAGGAAGAGTTACGCTATAGCCATATTCAAAACCAAGCACACCCATCTCTGAGAGAGGACTGTCTACGACATGGAAAATCGCTTGATCTTTTGAGATGTAGTTTAGAGGATAATGCCCCTTCCCTATTTTTTGATCTCGAAGCCGAGCATGGCGATGGGAGAAAGTTCCCCGGGAAGAGTCTTGACCTGATAAACGTACAGGATGCCCTTCTCGCAGTAGAGTTCCAAAAGCTAACGCTTCAGCAGTGCCCCAGTCAAATCCCTCTCCAGCCTCAAACATTTTTTTCTTTTCGTCCATAAGGCGCTGAAGTTTTGGGTGGATGTTAAAGTCTTCTGGAATATCTGTGAGGCGCTCCCCAACTTCTTTGAGGACTTTTAAGTCAACAGCTGTATTGCCTAGTTCATCATCACCGTGGGCAGAGTACCCAGACCAACTTCCCTCTAACCAGTCAGCCTTCTCTGGATTAAAGGTATCGCTTTCCTCAAATTCTTTTTGAAGAAATTGGTCCATCTCTTGATCAAGAGCCTCAATCTCCTCTTCTGTATAAACACCTTCTTGGAGCAACGCCTCTGCAAATTGCTCTTTCACAGGAGCCCGCTCTCCAATTAGGCTATACATCTCCGGCTGTGTGAAGGAGGGCTCATCCATCTCATTGTGCCCATGACGGCGATAACAGAAGATATCGAGAATCACGTCATGACTAAAAGTATTGCGGTAATCAATAGCAAGCTTTGCTGCAAAAGCAACAGCAACAGGGTCATCTCCGTTCACATGAAGAATTGGAGCCTGCACACCCTTTGCCACATCAGAACAGTAGGGAGAAGAGCGTCCCTCTGCTGGCATGGTTGTAAAGCCAATTTGGTTGTTTATGATGATATGAATCGTTCCGCCGACACGATACCCCCGAAGTTTTGCAAGGTCCAGGGTTTCAGAAACAACCCCCTGCCCTGCAAAAGCAGCATCTCCATGGAGTAAAATCCCCATAACATTAGCATGAGGATGTTCGGCAAATCTTGTTTGTTTTGCACGGACTTTTCCAACAACAACTGTGTTAACAGCCTCAAGATGAGAAGGGTTGGGTGAGAGAGAAAGATGGAGCTTTTGTCCTCCAATTTCTCGATCTGAAGATGCCCCAAGGTGATACTTCACATCTCCTGAAGCATGTCCCTCTTTAGGAAGCATGGATTCCCCCTTGAACTCTTTGAAGAGCATGCGGGGAGGCTTATCCAGTAAATTACACAAAACATTGAGCCGTCCCCGGTGTGCCATACCCAAAACAACTTCTTTCGTTTTGTACTTTAGAGCTGCACGTTCAACAAGCGTCTCCAATGCAACCATTGTAGACTCTGCCCCTTCTAGGCCAAAACGCTTCGCCCCGGGGTATTTCTTTTTCAGGAACTGTTCGAAATTCTCTGCTTTTGCGACGTTTCGATAGATTTCTTTTTTTTCATCAACAGAGAAGGCTTTCTCAACCCTTATCCCCTCAAGTTTTTTTTGAAACCATTCCCGCTCAGCATCTTCTTGGATATGCATATACTCAATACCCAAATGGCCTGAGTAAACCTGATTAAGCCGATCATAGATCTCGCGCACAGTTGCTTTTTCAAATCCTAGTTCACCTCCAACCCTTACAGGACGGGGGTCATTTAAATCCAGACCATAGGCCTTTGGATCCAACTCAGGGTGATCTCCTGGAGGCGTCAAGCCCAAGGGATCTAATTTTGCCTTCAAATGCCCCCGCACCCGATAACAGCGTATCATCATAAGGGCTTGTAAAGAGTTTTGAACATCCTGTTCTGTAATTGCTTCTCCCGAAGCTACGGGTGATGCTTGAGGTTGCGGCTTTTCTTGTTTTGCACTTCCATTCGGCTTTGCCGGTGCAACCTGGGACCCATCAGGTAAAATTCCAAAAGCCTCCATGAGGTCTGGATCTTGGCCGTACTGAATCTGATTTTCTTGGCTCCAAGGAGGGTTCTCTCCTTCTGTTTCCAGTTGAACCTGTTGAAACAGGGATGCGAGAGAAGGATCAACATTCTCAGGGTCTTCAAGATATTGTTTGTAAAGCGCTGTTAAATACGCAGGACTCACATTGAGCGGGAAACCATCAGGAGACTGGCCAGACATTCAAACCCCAAGAAAATAATTGCTGAATGCCTCATTTTAGCAAAGTTTTTTCAAAAGCGGTAGAGGGTAGAGTCCTGCAATTTTTATATACAGACTAAAACTAAACCTCTTTAAACAAATAAAACCGACCAGTCTCTGTTTCAGGAGCTCCAGCAGCAACATATTGAGGGTCTCTTGTGTAGACAAAAATCTCCCCCTCAGGTCCTCGTACATAAAAATACTGTTGCCCTCCCTCTGGGCCAACTCTGTCAAGATAGGCATCCCTCAACACTGAGATCCATACGGAGTGTTCAACTTCGCTGAGATCAACTAGAACATCTTCTGCTTCGCACTTTTTTGTTAAAGGCAGTGCGCCATGACGCATCAAAAGAACAAGGGAGGCTATGTTATCCGGGCGTACACAAGCTTCAATTCCCGAGAGCGGTGCTCCCTGAAAGAGGAATTCAGGATGCTCTCCGGATTCACCCAATACTTTTACTTCTGGAGCCCATTTTTCAATAACAGTTTTTAAAACTGAGCCCATAATACCACGTCCCCAGAGTTCCGGAATACCAATCAAAAATGCCAAAAAACCAACTCCAGCAGGTTTGCTATCAAAGCCTAAAACGGCTAAGAATCCGAAAGCCTTTCCTGGCTCAAGTCCTAACTCTTCATCCGCCTCTGCTGCACAAAGCATAAGCCCTCCTGCTGGAGAACCAGCTTTATTTGCTTTGATCCACCCTTGAACCATCGCCTTAACTCTGGCCTCTTCACGGGGTAAGCCTTCTGCAAATTTTCCCATGACTTCAGAAGCACGAGGTTGACCTTCTCCCATATACTGATACAAGGCATCACCATCTTCTGGGCGAGGTTCTCTCAACAACCAAGGAAAATCTCCAGCTCCTTCTTTTCTAGCAACACCTTCCAGAGAAAAACGAAGCGCTCCTTCAGGATCTACTGAAAAAATTCTAGCATCCCCCATGAGTACGGTATCAGGCGCTGCACTTCCAGAACTCGCAGAAGCCCCCGCTGCAGGCTCTGCTGTCGCGGACCCTGCTGTTGCAGCGCTTGCAAATGAATTCCAAAAAAAGACTAAAACACTAAATAAAATTCTATTCTTCATAGAACCTCCCAAAAATTATTTTTTATAAAATAACATACTTTTTTAATATGTCAAATTTGGAGGGTTAGCATTTTTTACTGTCTTTTTTTATTTAAACTTCTGGCTCTTCAGGCAAAGCTTCTGTGCTTTCTGTGCGGGATAAACCAGCCGCAGGTTCTGCGGGAGGTCGTAAAGCAGCCTCACGCAGACGCCGTAGCAAAGGAACAAACTCAGCTGATATCTTAAACTCAGATTGCCCTAGTTTCTTGTGGGGCTGTTGTAGAATAGCCTCCATAATTCGAATTGAAAGCTCAACTTCTTCAAGAGTTGCAGGGTAGCCACGCCAAGGTGCCCTTGCCCACAATCCTTCCAAAGGCATCTCCATCAGTTCAGGTAAAGTTGGTCTAGGAGGAGGCGGTGGTGGCGCCCAAGATGCAGTCCAGTCAGGCTCTACTCCTGCTGGCAATCCAAGGGGTGAAGATTGGGAAATAACCCCCCCTTCTAGATCTTCACTTCGAGGTGCTTCTGCTGAGGGATTAGCAAGAACATCTTCTAAATCAGGCCATTCTCCATCTCCCCCACTTGGAGGGGAAGGATCTGAAGGCGCAGGGAGAGCTCCCCGTCTTCCTCTAATGATAAGAAGCCAGTAGTTGATTCCTCGAGCCATCGTCCTAAAACTTCTGCCTAAAGCTTGAGAAGGTATTCCTCTACCATCGGCAGCAAAAGAAAAATCAGGTATAATTAAGCCGATTAATAGTGTCTGTAAAAAAATATAACTTTTCATAATCCCCCCTGTTTTGTTTTTTTATTAGATCACCATTTTCTGCTTCTGTGTAGGGGATAAAAATTCTCAGGTGTAAGTGAAGAAACCTTGACATAAAGCAGCAAGATTAATAGGTTGTGAGAACCTAGCAAGCGCGGGGGGGTGGCCGAGTGGTCGAAGGCGGCAGCCTGCTAAGCTGTTATACGGGGTTCACCCGTATCGAGGGTTCGAATCCCTCTCCCTCCGCCAGCCTTTGCTTTTTCAAAACAATTTTCTCATTTTTACTGCAGGGGTCATAGCATCGCTCCTGTCCGGTGGACCCCGGATCAAGTCCGGGCTTGACTCGGAATCTAAACTTGCAAAAAATACCCCCTCCTACACCCCTGATTTTACCTACATTTTAAGATAAAAGATTAGCATTTTTTGACAATCCTAAGTACCTGTGGGATTTTACTCGCACAGGAAGAGGCTTAGAAAAATGATAACAAAAAAATCTTTCTTTTCGTGGTTTTGGAGGAATGTGGAAACAGAGGAAGGGCCTGAGCTAAAAAGAGGACCTTCCTCTGTTTACAGCTATCATATGGTAGGCCGTCCACGCTGGACTCCCCAACGCTATGATGCGCTATGTCACGAAGGATTCTGTAGTAATGTTATTGTTTATCGAGCTGTGAATCTCATCGCTCGTGGTGTTGCCTCTATTCCCTTTAAAGATGCAGATCAGGTGCTCCCCCTCTTTAAAAAACCAAATGATTTACAAGATTGGGGGAGTTTTATGGAGGCCGTGGTGAGCACGTACCTTCTCTCAGGCAACGTGTATATCGAAGCCTGCCCTGAAAAGAATGGCCACATCGGAAAGCTTTCTCTTTTGCGACCTGATCGTGTCGCAGCACTCCCTAATAACAATAAGGGAAAGCTTTGCGGTTATGTGGTCAGGGAGAGGGGTGTCGAGCGTCGTTTTCATATTCATCCAGAGACCGGACGCTCCTCTCTTCTCCATTTGAAAACCTTTCATCCTCTAAATGAATGGTATGGCCTAAGCCCCCTTGAGGCTGCAGCACGGGCTATTGATCAGCACAATGAAGTCTCAACCCACAACCTGGCACTGCTTCAAAATGGAGGCCGGCCGTCGGGAGCCCTTGTTGTCGATGGAAAAAACACATACCTCACGGCAGACCAGCGGGAGGAGCTTCGCTCCACAGTCAAAAATGTGTTTAGTGGCGCCTCGAATGCAGGAAGATCTCTTGTCTTAGAGGGAGACTTCAAATGGGAAGAGATGGGGCTTTCCCCAAAAGACATGGACTTTTGTGAAGGGAAAAAGATGTCTGGACGTGAAATAGCCCAAGCTTTTGGCGTGCCCCCCATGTTGGTTGGGATTACAGGTGATGCAACATTCTCTAATTTCCGAGAGGCCCGCCTGCATCTCTGGGAAGAAACTATTCTCCCCCTTGCTGAGCGCTTATTGCGTAGCCTTAAAGCTTGGCTTATGACCCAGGATCTCTCTGTTCAAGATCTCCGATATGACCTGGATCAAGTTCCAGCTCTTGCTCCTAAGCGGGAAGCTCTCTGGAATCGAATTACAGGTGCTGGCTTTTTAACAACCAACGAGAAGCGAGAAATTTTAGGCTTTGAGCCCCTTGTTCCTCCTGAGGAGGCAACTTTATGAAACCGATGACATATAAATCCGCCCCGCTTCCTTTGAAGTCGGGTTTTTTTACAGACAATAAAGGCTTTTTCTCTGGCTATGGGAGTATCTTTAAAGTAATTGATCGGCATGGGGATCGTGTGATGCCTGGAGCTTTTCGCCGCTCTCTCTCCTACTACTTCCGCCAAAAAACCTTACCAAAGATGTTCCATGAACATGACCAAAACCAAGAGATTGGAAAATGGTATGTGGTAAAAGAAGATATGAAAGGTCTTTTTGTTGCCGGACAACTTGATCTTGAAAATCCTCGAGCTCGGGAGGTTTATGACAAAATCCGCAGGCAAGAAATTACTGGCCTTTCTATTGGGTATTACCCTTGCCGCACATCTGTCTGCCCCCTTCATAAGAATCGCCTTCTTCATGAAGTTGACCTGGTTGAGATCTCCGTTGTTGAATCAGCTGCTAATCCAATTGCAAAGATTCATGAGATCAAAGCCTTCCTTGAGCGCATGTGGTCTCGGGTTCGAAGAATAGAGAGCTAACACTTATCAAAACTCTCGTAAGGCTGGATGCCTACGGCATACCTCTGGCCCCCAAACATTTACTGTTGTTGCGCCAAGCATCAGGACTCCATATCCTCCGTACTGAGGTCGGAACGTAATACGAAATCCTTTGAAATCGAAATTTAGAGAAGATTGAACAAAAATAAGAAGGCGATTACAGGCTTCGATGACGGGTGAACAAGCTGTAGGGGCACGCTCTGAAACAGCTGATACACCAACAACACCCCCTTTAAAGGCACGGGCATCTCTTAAAAAAGTTCGCCTTGCAGCAAAAAATGCATCTGCATGACCTTCCATAGCATCACGGGAAGCGGCAAGCTCCAGGCGATATTCTTCTTTGGCAGCTTCATCAGTAGCCAAACAGAGTGCTCTCTGAGCATTAACGATGCGGTAAACACCTCTCATAACTTGAGACAGGGAGCCATGCATGGCAGAAAATGACGCTGATAAGCCCCCACCGCCTCTTTCCATTCTGCTAATATCAGAGTCACTAAGCCCCCAAGACCATCCTCCTTCCAGCAATCTACGACCATGAACGACAACATCACCAAAAAATCTTCTCAAAAGTCCTGCAGTCCCCATTTCTGGAAAACACACTGGTTCAACAAGATGATGCATGGGAATGCCAAAAATACTTTCTCGATCCTCAGGCAGGGGTCGTGCCTTTAGAAAAATACCATCAAACTCTCTTGAGCACCCTCCTCCAACACGGTATCGAAAAATGACAAGAGCCCCTTTTCGAGGCATACTCTCCCCCACAGAGAGAGCTCTTTCTCTCTCTACGGGAGCTGCAGCAACTCTCTCGTCATCAGCTGCGGGTGCCGCTGCGGAAGAGAGCCATGCTGGAAATAAAAACAATAAAATCAAAAACTTCATATTCACTTACCTATTTTTTCTAGGAAAGCATGAAGTTTCGTATGAGGGCAAGGATGTTTGTTATCCCTGCAGCCTGCGGGTGATAACTTCTACATCTTCATTAAAGGCAGCATCTTTAGCTTTCAGCTCTTCCACCTTTTTTACAGCATGGAGAACAGTGGTATGATCCCTTCCTCCGAACTTTCGGCCAATCTCTGGGAAAGAACGGGTGGTGAGGGTTTTGCAAAGATACATAGCCACCTGTCGAGGGCGCGCAAGGCCCCGATGCCGGCGAGAGGAGTGCATATCAGAGACCTTAACGCTAAAATGCTCTGAGACGACTTTTTGAATCTCTTCAACTGTCACCTGGCGATCATTTGCCCGAACTAAGTCTTTCAAGACTTGAAGTGTCAAATCCATAGTAATTTGACGTTGAACGAGCGTACCATGAGCCACAAGACGGTTTAAAGCCCCCTCTAATTCTCGTACATTAGAGGTAATTTTCTGGGCCAAGAAAGCCAAAACCTCCCGGGGAACATCGGCTTTCAAAGACTCAACCCGAGCTTCTAAAATGCCCATGCGCAGTTCATAAGTTGTGGGATGAATATCAGCAACAAGCCCCCACCCTAACCGAGACTTTAATCGCTCCTCCATCCCTTCAAGATCAGAAGGAGACTTATCAGCAGAAACGATCACTTGGCGGTTTTGATCTACGATAGCATTAAACGTGTGGAAAAATTCTTCCTGGGTGGAGTCTTTTCCGCTGATGAACTGAACATCATCAATCATGAGCACGTCTACCGAGCGGAAAGCTTCTTTAAAGGCCACGGCATTCTTAAAACGCAAAGCCCGGATGAAGTGATACATAAATTTCTCAGCAGACATGTAGATAACTTTGCGCTCCGGGTGCTTTTCCCGGATATGCCAAGCAATCGCATTCATTAAGTGTGTCTTACCAAGCCCTACCCCGCCGTAGAGAAACAGAGGATTGAACGTCACCTCTGTTGCTTCTGCAACACGCTGAGCAGCAGCAAAGGCAAATTCATTAGATTTTCCAACAACGAAATTCTCAAAAGTAAATCGTGGGTCAAGCTGAACGCCGTAGAAGTCATCTTGCCCTTCCCCCTCCGCAGGGGTGCTTGCTTGGGCAGCCTCTTGGAAAACAGAAGATCTGCTTTCTCCATTGACTCGAGCACTGGGATCCTGGGGCACAACAACAATATCAATTCCAAGAATCTTATCGCTTTCCTGACGACAAAGAGATTTAATCTGAGTTTCACAATTATTTCGCACCCAGTCTCGCAAAAACCGTGTTGGGGCGGCTAAAACCATGCGACCATCAACAAACTCTTTAAAAGCGATAGGAGAGATCCAACTTTTATGAGCGGCTTCCCCTAGTTTTTGCTGAAGGCAAAGGCTCACACGCTCCCACATGCCAGCATCTACTGGGGTAGAGGGGGTATAAGCGTTCACACTAGGAGGCTTTTCAGACATGGTTCCTATAAAAAATTGGGATACAACATTTAAAACTACCAGATTCGATTTTTTCCACAAGGGGGATTTTTTCTCCTGCAATAAAAAAATGAGTTGCAATTTTTTTTTCATTCTTGAAAACCCTCAATTGCAAAGTTGGTAAAATTCTGTAAAAATTGTGGTAGTTTTAAGCTTAGATAATTTTATGATTAAAAAAATCCTCCTTGTAGCTGACGTTTCAAGCGCCAGCGTTGAAGCCAAGCGTTTCTCAATCAAACTCGCAAAGCGGGCAGAGTGCCACCTGACGGGGCTCGGCATCCTTGATACCCACTGGATGACGGCCGCACAGCCCGAACCCCTTGGTGGTGGAGCGTTTAAAATCCAGCGGGATGAAGAGGTTATCCGCTCTTCCCATACACAGGTTGAATCCGTGCTGGAGACCTTTAAGAAAGAGTGTGAAGCTGCTGGTGTTAACCATGATACCATTGAGTTAGAAGGTTACCCTGCTTCTGAAATCGAACGGCTTTCCCAAGAGTATGACATGATTGTCATGGGCCAAAAGACTGATTTTCACTTCGAGCTTGACGATGACTCAGATCTCACCGTTAAGCATGTCGCACGAAATAACCCACGTCCTATCTTGGCAGTCCCTGGTCCTACGGACGATTTGGGAGATGATGTCCTTGTGGCTTATGACGGCTCTCCGCAAAGTGCTCGGGCTCTTCATATGTTTTTGCTCTTGGGCTTAGGGAAAGGGCGCACAATCCATATTGTGACGGTAGACCGCGACAAAGCCATTGCCAAAGCAACAGCCCTCCATGCTCAACGGATGTGCGAGCTTTACGACCTTGAGACCAAAGTGCACTCAATTGCAACAAGAGATGATCCTGCTGATGTCATCATGAAGAAAAAGAAAGAGCTTCCTATTGGTATTGTTGTTGTAGGATCCTTCAGTCACGGGTCTTTGACAGAGCTTTTCTTTGGATCCTGCGCCTCTAAACTAATGAAGAAGAGCCGGGTCCCCCTCTTTATTCACCACTAGGAGAAAATATGTCAACGCTTACAGCCTCCTCGCTGAAACTCAATCGTCTCCTGATCGGAACCTTAGGCGTTGTTTTTGTAGCCTGGCTTTTTAGTGCCATTGAAATGCTGGCCCTTTCATTTGGGTTCAGTTTTCTTGTGGCCTGGATGCTCTCTCCGGGGTATCTTCGCCTGACAAAAATCGGCCTTCCGAAAGACCTAGCCGCAGGCATTATCGTCTTTCTCTTTATTGTGGTAATTGTGACACTGTTTGTTTTGGTAGGGCCTTTCTTTTTCAAACACATTCAGCATTTGATCAGAAATCTTCCAACACTCTATGACCAGGAAATCCAGCCTCTAATCGAGCCTTATGCAAAGAAGGTATGGAAGGGCCAGGATCACCCTTTAGATATCGCTCCTGAAAGCCTTATGGGCTATGCTCTCCAAATTATCACAACTGTGGTAGCCTCAGGTGCAGCTCTTGCGAATACCTTTACATTGATCATCCTCACACCGATTGTCCTGTATTTCACCTTAAGCCGTTGGGATGTTTTTACACGAACTCTGACAAACCTTTTCCCAACACGCCATCAACCTCTTGTGACGCGTCTTTTCTCAAAAATGACGAGCCTCTTGGGAACTTTCATTCAGGGGCAGAGTCTTCTGGTTCTTGTGCTTATCATTCTCTACACAACCGGATTTAGTGCCGTTGGTATTCAAAGCCCTATCACATTGGGTGTGTTTGTGGGGCTTCTTTCCTTCATTCCTTATGCAGGGTTAGTTTTTGGTTTCTTGGGTGCCACAGCGCAGCTCTATTCTCAAGGGAGCATGGATTTATTTGGTGAAGTTGTTCTTTTGTTTGCTATTGTCTCAACCATTGAGTCTTTCTTCCTAGCCCCACGCCTAGTTGGTGAAAAACTAGGACTTAATGCTGCCTGGTGTTTGTTTGTTCTTTTTGCCGCTGGATCTCTCTTTGGGTTTTTGGGGCTTTTATTGGCTTACCCCCTCGCTTCTATTCTGCATCTCCTGATTGGAGAGGCTTTTGACCAGTACCGCAAATCTGGTTTTTATAAACAACGCTAACTGCTTCGTAGATCATTATGGGACTTCAGCTTCCGCTTATGCCACCACCACCTGTTGACTATGCCTACTACTCTTTTGTAGCAGATGCATCGAATCAGGATGCCTACGATATTGCAACCCGTTGGCCCGATTGGCCCACAGCCTGGAGCACAATTGAAGGCCCCAAAGGCAGTGGCAAGACCCACCTTGCCCATATTTGGGCAGATCCCCAAAAAGGGCAAAAAATACACAGCACCCAGCTAGAAGCTTGGATTTCTAGTACCCACAATCGTGTAAATCCCAAGCTTTATTGGATTGATATCACACCGGATTTCTCACCTCAAACCTTGTTTCACGCCCTCAATCATGCAAAGGCTTGTGGGCTCTCTCTTTTGCTTTTGTCTCCGCCAAGTTTGATTTGGCAAATTGCAAGTCACCTTCCAGATCTTCACTCCCGGCTTAAACAGGGGCTTTATGCAGTGATCCAAGAGCCCTCTGAAGATTTATTTCCCCATCTGATTACAAAGAACTTTGCAGACTTAGGCTATCAGTTAACTCCTGAGGCTCTTCAATATTTGGGACTGCGGATCAATCGATCTAGCAAAGCCCTGCGGCTTCTCCATCGGGACCTTGAGAAGCGTACAGCCGCAGGAGAAATCTCCCCTTCCGCCCCAGTAACTGTGCCGTGGATTCGTAAGAATCTGAAGCTGGGGTGATGTTATATCCCTTTTTATCGAGCACCATAAGACCTGAAGGGGCGCAGCGATCCATAGGGTGCTCGGACTACCCTGTTGCTGTACTCTTTGCAATAAAAATCAGGGGTTAAGTCCCAACTTGACGAAGGGTATTCCCGGCTTTTGGGGTAGTTTCACTACTCACACGTTGGATTTTTGCGCCGACACGGCGGAGCTTTTCTTCAATCCGCTCATAACCCCGGTCAAGATGGTAAATCCGATTAACGGTTGTCACCCCTTCTGCTGCAAGACCAGCAAGGACCAAGGAAACTGAAGCGCGAAGATCTGTTGCCATGACCTCTGCACCTTTGAGGGACGAAACAGGATTGATTCTTGCTGTATTGCCATCCACATCAATATTAGCACCTAGGCGAGATAACTCCGGGACATGCATCATCCGGTTTTCAAAGATTGTTTCATCAATTGTGCATGGAGTCTGAGCCAATGTCATAAGCGTCATATATTGAGCCTGGAGGTCCGTTGCAACACCAGGGTAAGGCTCCGTAACCAAATCAATACCTTTGATATCTTTTAAGTTTGCTGCAGCACGCACACCATCAGGATGCTGCTCTAGCGTTACCCCACTCTTTTGCAAAATCTCAGTAAAAGCTGGCTGATCTTCCAAGCGCGCCCCTTCTAAGAAGAGATCACCGCTTGTGATAGCTGCAGCCACCATAAAGGTTCCTGCCTCAATACGGTCGGGAATAATATCGTGGGTTGCCCCATGGAGTCTTTCAACGCCATCAATGGTGAGTGTATCTGTTCCCTCTCCACTAATTTGAGCTCCCATGGCCTTGAGACAAATCACAAGATCCGTGACTTCTGGTTCTTGTGCCGCATTTTTAATGATAGTTCGCCCTTCCGCCAAAACAGCAGCCATGAGCAAATTTTCTGTTCCCGTCACAGTGACTTTGTCAAAATCAATAATTCCACCTTTAAGGCGTCCCCCTGGGGCCTTGGCATGAATATATCCATCTCGTAAGTCAATTTCTGCACCCATGGCTTCAAGCCCCTTGATATGGAGATCAACAGGGCGCGGACCAATAGCACAACCACCGGGTAAAGACACTGTAGCCTCACCCATTCGGGCCATTAAGGGGCCTAGAACCAATATAGAAGCCCGCATTTTACGAACAATTTCGTAGTCTGCACGGGTGCTTGTGAGCTTTTTTCCATCCAGAGAAATCACGCGCCCCATATGTCCCTGATGGGGCTCATCATCCCCCAGAATCGAGAAGGAAATTCCCATGCTCCCCAGAAGATGAGCCATGGAAGAAATATCGGAAAGACGAGGAAGATTGCGAAGAACCAAAGATTCATCTGTGAGGAGAGAGGCACACATCAAGGGAAGCGCGGCATTTTTTGCTCCAGAAATGGGAATCCGGCCCTCTAAGCGTTGCCCTCCTTCAATACGAATCTGATCCATAGTGCTCTTTCTCCGTAACTTGCTTAAGCAACTTTGTCTTGTTTTTGCCGCAAGATCTCAGGGAGTGTCACACCTGTTTGACCCATATATTTTCCAAGGCGATCCTTGTAAGATGTCTCACAAGGCTGGTCGGCTTTAAAGAAAAGGAACTGACAAGCTCCCTCATTCGCATAAATCTTCGCAGGTAACGGCGTTGTGTTAGAGAACTCAAGGGTTACATGGCCTTCCCACTCAGGTTCCAGGGGTGTCACATTCACAATAATTCCACAGCGGGCATAGGTGGATTTTCCAACACAAACAACAAGAACATCTCGGGGGATTCGGAAATATTCCACAGTGCGCGCCAATGCAAAACTATTTGGTGGAATAATGCAGACATCCGTTTCACGATCAACGAATCCCTGGTGAGAAAAAGCCTTTGGATCCACCGTTGCATTATCAACATTGGTAAACACTTTGAATTCTCGGGCAACCCGGGCATCGTAACCGTAGGACGAAAGTCCATAGGAAATAAGCCCCTCCCCTTGTTGCTTTTCAACAAAAGGTTCAATCATCCCTTTTTGGGAAGACTCACGAATCCAGTGATCAGAAAGTATAGCCATGGCACTCTGCTGTTTTTTTCAGATCTTATCATGGTCTTTCTTCATTTTCCAGGATGAAGTCATGTGTATTGGGGAAAAACAAGATCCCTTATTTTTTCTACTCTGCTTCCATTGGTGTTGCAGCAGCAGAGACTCGATGGCGTAATCCGCCTCTTCCTAGCAAAGGTACTTCATCGGCTCGGCCAGCAGATGAAGCTGCACTACTGCCCTCAGAGTGCTCATCTTCACGGGAAGCTGTGTCTGATCCCGGCCCATCTGTCAGAAGATCCATTCTAACACCTCCAAGGTCAACTCCCCCTGTTGTTGTAGCTGCACCTGGCACCGCCCCACCATGGGCTTCAAGATATTTTGCCCAGTTTTTTGCGAGTACGGTTCGGTTGGATTTACCAGGCGTCCATATTGGTTTCTTTCCTGGTGCAAAATTTCTTCGCATAACTTTGTACTGATCCATTAGGTTTCCCCACGCGCCTGCGTCTGTTACAGAAGAAATAATAACTCTGTCTCTCTGCATTCCACATGGCTTTCCTCTATCCTTCTTATCAAAGAATTTATAAAGTGCTTCATATGCATCTGGATGACCGTAGAAAAAGGCAGCCATCAAATATGCCATAACATCTTCAGGGATTTCATCAGAGCTGAAAGGGGCACCAGGTAAGCGGGAAGCCTCTATATATCCGGTGTAAACTCCAAATGCAAATTCAGCAAAGTTGACTTCAGCCACTGTTGGATATGTGGTTGTCATTCGCAAACAGAGCTCATTACGACTGCCAATAGGATACAGTGTGAAAAATTGGCCCGTCAGAGGAAAATTCACATCATATCGTTTCGCATGGCCACGCACTGCCTCCATATCACGATCAGAAAGGGTATATATTATCGATCCTTCAGAAAATTCTGCATCAACAGCAGCAAAAACGTACCTATCCACAGCCTCTCCAAAAAGGAGAAGGAAAAAGACTGTAGCTAAGGTTAGAATTCTTCGCATGTTTAGAACCCCTGTTGGGCATTTTTTGATATAAGAAAACTAAGTTTTCAGCGTAATTACACTTTCCGCTATCACATTGTAACATATCTGGCAAGATTCTTATCTCCCTTGGAAAGAGCATGCTCTGAAAAAACTTCTCTCACACGTTGAAGAAGGTGAGATCTATGGTCTTCATCAGAGGTGTCCTCTAATTCTGTTTGCTCTACACTTAACATATAATGGGCAGCAACTAATTTAGCTTCCAAAAGAAATTCTCGTGGTTCAATGGGAGAATATCGATTCCACCTCAGGCGGGATGAGCAACATCCACAAGTTATACATGAAACAAGATCTATGCCACAACGAAGCAGGCAGCATCGATCGATAGCTTGGCGCAACATCATAACTCCAACGAGCAAGAACCATCCTCCTTCTCCCTGGGTAGCTGTGTCATCAATGCCTGGGGAAGACATATAACCAACGCCTGCAGCAAGGCTTCCTGCTCCCAGAATAGTATCTGAAACCGTTCCCACATCTGGTGAGGCATAGGCCGGCCTGGAAGAATCCACGAAAAATACATTGAGGGCTGTGGTTAACATGCGATGGAGAATCATGTATCGACCCGTATTTCCAGGAAGGCTTAAGAGGCTACGCCTGATGACTTCTTCATAATATGCTCTCTTTGATAAGGATCTAGCTGGATCTGTAGGACGTGTGCTGATTATCCTCTCCATCTCGTTTTTTCTATTATTTCTAGAGTCTAACAAGGCAAATGCTAAAACATCGGGGTGTTGAGGGATTCCTCTAAAAAGTCCTGCAGCATTACTGTTCAAGAATCTTGCAGCACGAAAATTCATCCCCCGTGCAGCCATGAGAAGAGCATCATAAGCTGCTCCCACCTCATCCTCTCGCATTGACAAGATACCCGAAAAATAAGCAGCTACAGGATTACCTACTCTTGTTTGCTCAAAAACAAATGTGTGCACTGCCTCAGGCATATCCTTTGCTGCGTCATTGTCAAAATCATCAAAACCTGTATCTTCTGAATCACCTGCATAATCACCTATCTCAATTGCTCTCCGTCCCCACCCTCGCGTGCAGAGGATGCAGTCTATATAGCATACTGCAGCTGTTCCCAGTTCTGGGGGGGTATCGTGTTCACTCATTGTTGCTAATGCTGCTAAGACAGAGGTGCAGGTCTCGCCTTCTAGCGCAACAGTAGAAGGAAGACCATAGAAAGGTGCACATACTCCTACAAACCCTCTAAAAAAATCCAAAGCAGCCCTTCGCATGGGCTGAGGAAGGTGGCTGACACGTTTGTCTGTTTCAAATGCTGGCATGTAAAAAGGCGGCATCACAGCAACAGTTGGAGCTGCTGGGCGCCCTCCTCCTGATGCAGATGAAGAGGAAGCTGCAGGTACTGCAGCAAAAGCTTCTGTCCGAAAAAGAGTTAGACTCATGATGAGCGCAAAGACAAAACGCATTTGAAGACTCCCTAATATATTTTTAGGGAAACTATAATTCCAATGAGTTTAACTGTCAAAAAATGCTAAGTGGTATTTGGATTGCCGCGTCGCTACGCTTTTTGCGGTAACTCCTTTAGGTCGGTTTTTTATTCTGATTGCAGGTTCTGCTGGCGTTCCCACATGGTTGCGTAAAGACCTTTGTGTGCGAGGAGTTCTGTGTGTGTGCCCCGCTCTACAATCTCCCCCTTTTCCAGTACAATAATTTGATCAGCATCTACCACCGTGGAGAGGCGGTGTGCAATCACAAGAGTTGTATGCCCCTGAGAAACTTCCCGGAGACTTTTTTGAATCTGTTTTTCAGTTGCCGTATCCAGGGCGCTCGTTGCCTCATCAAAAAGGAAAATACTCGGAGCTTTTAAGATTGTACGCGCAATGGCAACACGCTGCTTCTCACCTCCGGAAAGCTTCAATCCACGCTCCCCCACAAGTGTACCGTATCCCTGAGGGAGGCTCTGGACAAAATCATGGATACGAGCCAACTTGGCTGCCTGAACGATCTCCTGTTGAGAAGCGGTAGGCCGCCCATAGGAAATGTTGTAGCCAATCGTGTCATTAAAGAGGACTGTATCCTGGGGCACGATTCCAATGGCAGCTCGGAGGCTTTGTTGCTGCACCTGTTGGATTGGCTGATCATCAATGAGGATTTGTCCTGAGACAGCATCATAAAAACGAAAAAGAAGTCGAGAAATTGTAGACTTTCCAGCCCCTGAAGGTCCTACAATCGCAACTGTTTTTCCAGCAGGGACTTCAAATGAAACTCCCTTTAAAATGGGGCGATCTGGAGAGTAAGCGAAATGTACATTTTGGAAAACCACACTTCCTCCACGCACCTGAAGTTGAGGGGATTCTGGAATATCTTTAATTTCCTCAACTTCTTCTAGAAGCGTGAACATCTCCTCCATATTTACTAGGGCGAGCTTGGTTTCCCGGAAAGCAAACCCAAAGTTCCCCAGTGGCAAGTAAAGCTGGATAAGATAGGCATTCACAAGAATAAAGTCCCCAACTGTGAGGTGGCCTGTGCTCACTTCCCAGGCCACAAGACCCATCATGAAAATCGCACTCAAAGCAATAATAATCCCCTGTCCTACATTCAAGATTGCAAGACTATTCTTAGACTTAATAGCAGCCTTCTCGTAACACTGCTCAAAGGTTTCATAGCGTAAAGCTTCATGCTCTTCGTTGCCAAAGTACTTCACGGTCTCGAAGTTCAGGAGGCTGTCCACAGATTTCCCTCCGGCCTGGGTATTCACCTCATTCATCTGGCGGATCAACTTTAAGCGCCATTGTGTCACACGGTAGGTATAATAGAGGTAGGAGCCCAGGCTCAAGAGCGTAATCCCCATGTAGGCTGGCCCATACAGCCACCACAAAACGAGGGCAACGAGAACAATCTCAAGCAGGGTTGGAATGATGATAAAGATCAAGAATCGGAGGAGCCGCTCGATGCTTTGTGTCCCGCGCTCAATAGAACGGGACAATCCACCCGTCTTGCGATCAAGATGAAAGCGGAGACTTAAATTATGCAAATGACGAAACACAGACATAGCCACTTTACGAATGGCATTATGCTCTACTGGTGCGAACAAGGCATCTTTGAGGTCTGCAAGCCCTCTTGAGAAAATTGAGGCAACCCCATAGGCCACCAAAAAACCCAGCACCATCGTTAGAGGTGTGGGCTCTACGGACAGGGCATCTACAGCTTTTTTAAGAAAAATGGGGACAGATAAAGTTGCTCCCTTCCCCAAGATCAAGGTAGCAACTGCACTTACAAAAAAAAGACGATGTTTGCGCTCTGCTTTTCCCCAAAGATAGGGAAAAAAAATTTTCAAAGTTTTCCAGTCGCTTCCACTTTTTTTAATCTGATTTGGCTCCATTTGATGCATTTCCTCTCTTGACGCCTATCCCAAAAACAAACTATATTTAGTGTTATGGATTGCTAAGCTATACAAGATATAGTTTTTCCTTGACTTTTTAATTTTAACTTTGCGACACCAATAAGAAGGGGCCCGTTGTTATGAAAATACAGCGTTATTACACAAAAGCCAACCAAGATCCTTACGAGGGAATCGAATTTCGCCTCACCTCCAGTGAGATCCGCAATCCTGATGGCTCTATCGTATTTCAACAAGAAGATGTTGAAGTCCCTTCCAACTGGTCCCAAGTCGCAAGCGACATTCTAGCACAAAAATACTTCCGTAAAGCTGGCGTTCCTCTGAAATTGCGTTCTGTGAAAGAGCCTGGTGTCCCCTCCTGGCTCTGCCGTCAAGAAGCTGATACAGAGGCTATGACCCCTGAAGAAGCGGAAACAACACAAAGTGAAAGCTCTGCGAAGCAAGTCTTTAACCGCCTTGCTGGAGCTTGGACTTACTGGGGTTGGAAAGGTGAATATTTTGACAGTGAAGATGATGCACAGGCTTTCTATGACGAAATGCGTTACCTGTTGTGCACACAAACAGCAGCGCCGAACTCTCCACAATGGTTTAATACAGGCCTTCATTGGGCTTATGGCATTGATGGACCTAGCCAAGGTCACTACTACGTGGACCACATCACAGAGAAGCTAAAAACCTCCTCCTCTGCTTATGAGCGTCCCCAACCTCATGCCTGCTTCATTCAAGGCGTTGGAGATGATCTTGTCAATGACGGCGGCATTATGGATCTTTGGATTCGGGAAGCTCGCCTCTTTAAGTACGGCTCTGGAACAGGATCAAACTTCTCTAAAATCCGTGGCTCTGGCGAAAACCTTTCTGGTGGGGGGCGCTCTTCTGGGTTGATGAGCTTCTTGCGCATTGGAGATCGGGCTGCAGGAGCTATCAAATCTGGGGGAACAACACGCCGTGCCGCTAAGATGGTGGTTGTGGACGTTGATCATCCTGATATCGAAGACTTCATCGAGTGGAAAGTCATTGAGGAGCAAAAAGTTGCCTCTCTTGTTTCTGGCTCCAAAGTTGTGAAACGCCATTTGGAAGCCATTTTGAATGCAAGCCACCTTGGAACTGGGGAAGACCGTTTCGATCCAAAGCACAATGCTGGCTTAAAAGAAGCGATCAAAGCTGCCCGCAATGATTTTGTTCCTGAATCCTATATCAAGCGGGTAATGCAGTATGCTGCTCAGGGTTATCGCACAATTGACTTTGCGACTTTCAATACAGATTGGGATTCTGATGCTTACAATACTGTATCTGGCCAAAACTCTAACAACTCTGTTCGTGTCAGCAATGACTTCCTTCGGGCTGTTGAGAATGGTGACAATTGGGATCTTATCAACCGAACAGATGGAAAAGTTTCAAAATCGATCCGGGCCCAAGACCTTTGGGACAAGGTAGGTGCGGCAGCTTGGCAATGTGCTGACCCGGGGATCCAGTTTGATACAACAATTAATGAGTGGCACACTTGCCCGAACGGGGGACGGATTAATGCCTCCAACCCTTGTTCTGAGTACATGTTCTTAGACAATACAGCCTGTAACCTTGCTTCACTCAACCTCATCAAGTTCTATGATGCAGAGAATATGGTCTTTGACATTGAAGGCTTTGAGCATGCTGTTCGCCTCTGGACTGTTGTGCTTGAAGTTTCTGTATTGATGGCACAGTTCCCCTCCAAGCCCATTGCGGAGCTCTCTTACAAGTATCGGACTCTCGGACTTGGTTATGCCAACATTGGTGGTCTCTTGATGTGCTGTGGTATTCCTTACGACAGTGAGGCTGGACGAAGCCTCTGTGGTGCAATTTCTGCCCTCATGACAGGTGTCTCTTATCGAACTTCTGCAGAAATGGCCGCAGAACAAGGCGCTTTCGCAGGGTACAAAGATGACAAAGACAATATGTTGCGGGTGATGTATAACCATCGCCAAGCAGCTCATGGCAAAAAAGATGGCTATAAGGACATTGAAATTTCCCCTGTCCCGCTTGACCACAAGTCTTGCCCTATGCCTGCTGTAGCCCGTGCTGCTGTAAAGTCTTGGGATGATGCCTATGCTCTTGGAAAGAAGCACGGCTACCGTAACGCCCAAACAACTGTTGTGGCCCCAACAGGAACGATTGGTCTTGTGATGGACTGTGATACCACGGGGATTGAGCCAGACTTTGCTCTTGTGAAGTTCAAGAAGCTTGCTGGTGGTGGATACTTCAAAATTATCAACCGTATGGTCCCGAGTGCTCTCAAGACGCTTGGATATGCCGAAGAGCAAATCAAAGATATTGAGAAATATGCTGTCGGACATGGAACCCTTGAGGGCTCCCCCGCCATTAGCTTTGAAAGCTTGAAAGAAAAAGGCTTTACTGAAGGTGTTCTCTCAAACTTGGCCACAAGCCTAGAAAGCGCTTTTGATATTAAATTCTCTTTCAACAAGTTCTCTCTTGGAGAAGAATTCTGCAAGAGCGCTCTTGGCTTTACGGATGCACAACTCAATGACATGTCATTTGATATGCTCAAAGCCCTTGGCTACTCTCAGGAAGAGATTGATCAAGCTAATAATTACTGCTGTGGAACAATGACCCTGGAAGGAGCCCCTCACCTAAAAGATGAGCATCTCCCAATTTTTGACTGTGCAAATCCCTGTGGTCGCTTGGGCAAGCGTTTTCTCTCTACAGAAAGCCATATCCGCATGCTTGCAGCAGCACAGCCGTTCATCTCTGGTTCCATGTCCAAAACTATCAACATGCCAAACGAGGCCAGCGTTGATGAGTGTTTAGAGGCCTACATGCTATCTTGGAAGTTAGGCTTGAAATGTAACGCTCTCTATCGGGATGGATCTAAGCTTTCTCAACCACTCAACGCTGCTTTGATTGAGGATGAAGATACAACAGCAGAAGACATTGCCAATGCCCCTGCTGCAGAACAGGCAGCTCATGTGGCTGAGAAGATCGTCGAGCGTGTCATTGAAAAAGTCGTTTGGAAAGGCAAGCGTCGCCCTCTCCCTATGCGCCGGAAGGGCTACACCCAAAAAGCGACCGTAGGTGGGCACAAAGTCTTTCTACGCACCGGTGAGTATGAGGATGGTACAATTGGAGAGATCTTTATCGATATGCACAAGGAAGGCGCTGCTTTCCGGAGCTTGATGAATAGCTTTGCGATGTCTATCTCCTTAGGCCTTCAGTATGGTGTCCCTTTGGAAGAATTTGTGGAAGCCTTTGCTTTTACCCGCTTTGATCCTTGCGGTATCGTGGTCGGCAATGATGCCATTAAGATGGCAACTTCCCTCCTCGACTACATTTTCCGGGAGCTTGCGGTGTCCTATCTCGGACGAACAGACCTAGCCCATGCTGATGTCTCAACCATTCATCCGGACTCCATCGGCAGCTCCAAAGATAACACCCGTGGCCCCGCTCCTTCAGAGCAGCATTTTGCAAGCCAAGGCTACATCCGGAGCAACCTGTACATGTTGGCAAATCAAGGGAAGTCATCTACCTCTCAGCCCCAACAAACTGCAGCAAGCATGTCTTCCGCCTCTTCTGAAGAAGCTCCCCAGGCTGCGAACCAACAGCCTGAGACAGGGTCCGTTTCATTTGAAAGCGAAGGTGGTGCTGCCCTCAAAACAGAGGAAGCCATTGAAGAAAATAATGCTTCAGCTGCCGCAAGCCAAAATGACGCGATTCTTGAGGCTCGGATGAAAGGCTATGAAGGAGACGCCTGCCAAGAGTGTGGAAACTTCACCCTCGTTCGGAATGGGACTTGTATGAAGTGCGACACTTGCGGTTCCACTTCTGGATGCTCATAGAATCCAGTATCTCTGTAAATAAAAAGAAACCCCGGGCAACTGTCCGGGGTTTCTTTGTTTAGGAGAGAGTTTACAAGCCTTAAAAACCTTTGGCTTTTTAAAGATCAAATCCTCCTAGGAGGGGTAGCTTTTCCTCTAACCTTTCATCACCGGGAAGAATTCGGGGAATGGAAGGCCCTGAAGCAGATGATGCACTTGCACCTCTTTCTCCGCCGCCTCCCTCTGCAGGCATAGCAGCAGGCGGCGGCGCTGAGGGCGCTGGAGAAGATGTAGAAGAAGAGGCATTCCCTGATGTTACAAGTGATGCAGAGAGGGCTGATGGTGCAGGGGCTACTCCTCTCATAAGTGCAGAGAAATCAGTAAAAGAAAGCCAAGTTGGTTCCTCAGCACTCTCCGAGGAAAGCTCTTCCCTGCGTGTCCTCAAGGCTTCCAATACAGCTCGAGCTTCTTCTCGTTCGCGTGCAACTTCAACCATAAGATTTTCTACGTCGGCTAAAATTCTGTCTCGTTCCTCACGCCCGCGCGCGATAACTTCTGCCTGTTCTGCACGAATCCGTGCTGCGTCAGCTAAAATTCTCTCTCGTTCTTCACGCCCACGCGCGATAACTTCTGCCTTTTCTGCACGAATCCGTGCCGCGTCAGCTAAAATTCTTTTTCTCTCTTGCTTAGCACGGATTTCATATTTCTTTGCACGGGCAACATCTCCCCTCGCCCGAGCTCCCTCAGCTTGTGCCTTATTTCGTTCATACGCCGCTTGAGCTCTTGCTTCTGCAGCCTGAGCACGATCTTCTAGGCCCATGACACGCCCTTCTGCTCTGATTGTAGCGCCTTCCGCACGCATTTCAGCCCCTTGCGCACGAGACTCTATTCCATCAACCCTACTTTGTGCACGCATCATAGCAGATTCAGCACGGCTTCTAGCACTTTCCACACGCGCAACTGCTGAGGGATTTTCATTGGCTGCTCTTAGAAAATGTTCATACAGTGTGGCTGCTGTACTAGCAGAAAGCTCCGCAATAGATCCAAAAGCTCGAGCATTATCCATAAAAGACATAAGATAACCATGTCCTGATACACCACCCAGTCGTACGGTTCCAAAGGGGCGTCCTCCATGATAATTCGAAATGTTTACATCCCCCCCTGTTAGATACAAACAGTGGTCATCCCCTTCAGAAGCTAAGGTCAAAGATCCAGAAACATCAACGCCAATTACAGGCCAGCTGTGAGGGATTTGCACACCAAGCGTCCATGGCCTAAGTCGTCCTGCATGCTCAGGTTCAAATTTAACACCAATAACCTCACCTTGCTTGCAATATTGTGCTGCCCCACTATTGCCAGAAACAGAGAATTTGTCTCCACGGGTAATTTTCATTGTTCCATGCGCTCCTAACCAGAAAACAAGAGCAGGTTGTGCTGGATTTTCTACATCTAAGGAGGAAGCTGCTGCGTATAAATTTTGAGACAATAGCCCAAAAAGTAAAATTATTATCGGAAAATTATTCATAATACCCTCTTAATATTATGAGAAAACATAATACTTACCAATTTAAATTTCAAATTATTTTTATAATAAGAATTTAACCCTGAGAACGGCCCTCATCGGACTTTTGAATAACAGTGACAGTACAAGAAGCGTGGAATGAGAATGGAACCTCACAGAAGCTACTCCGGATTTCGGTCCATGGATCCTTTCTATGCCTTTCCCGGGCAATATTGTCCGGGTTTTTTTATGCAAACCCCTCAGCCTATAAGAGCTCTGGTACGGCCCCATAAATTTCCCCAAGTTTTGCACGAAGAAATGCAGCGTCCCCCCTAGCAATCGCTTCTCGAAGGGCATGGCGTTCCGTCTCTAAAGCTATTTCCCGTGCCCTTTCAACAGCAGCCTGATTTAATATCTCAGCCTGCTCGGCTTCATACATATCCTGGGTTCTTTTCCAATTTTCAATAGCCTGATCACGGAAGCAAGCTGAGCAATCTTCTAATTCATCTGCAGCATCTAAAGCCGCTTCTTCAGCCTCATACGCATCACACTCTGCCTCATGTGCAGCTTTTTCACAGTGTCGTATTCTTTCACGCGTAGCACGCAATTCACCGGTCAAATTATCGACAAGTTTTTGGCACAGTGCAGATATTTTTTCAGGGAAACAGAGGATAGACTCAGGTTTTTCTGCAGAAACAACGACTACATCATCCAGAGCCGCTCCCCACAATAAGCCTTCCTCTAGGAAAAAAGAAAATAAGAGGAAAAAAAATTTAATTTTCACAGAATATGGACTTCATTTACCCTTAAATTATAATTTCTATTCCTTTCCAATCAATTTCTTTATTTCTTTGAGTTTAAAAAAGCCCCTAAATAACAATTCTTGAGATTTTTTAAAAAATATGTATAATCCAAGAAAAGTGTGTGAGATCAAATGTTTCTTGATTGCCTAATTCTCGATACAAATACCTGCTATTTCGCGGCTTCACTCATGGCTTTTGCAACTTTGGGAATGGTTCCACGCTAAACCCTTTAGCGTTTGTCCCGCGGGTGCGCCTTTCGAAATACATCAGCTAGATACTGGTTCTCTACCTTTAGGTAGTGCTGTGTTGTGGCTAAATTTTCATGCCCCATCAACTCCTGCAAAGTCCGTAGGTCTCCCCCTTCCCTCAGAATATGGGTGGCGAAGGTATGCCGCAAACTATGGGGCGTAAGGCTCTCAGGAAGCCCTAACCCTCGACGAAGATTTTGAAGAGTGCGTGAGGCTTGGGCTGGATTCAGGCGAGCTCCCCGAGTCCCCCGAAAGAGAGGACCTCCATTCCCGCAATAAGGACAGACTTCGATAATTTCTTTCACCATGTGTTGAACTTTTGAAACCAGAGGGACAAGGCGTGTTTTTTGCCCTTTTCCAACCACGACGAGAGGATCCTGTAAGGCCTGCGCCTCATCCAGGCTCAAGGCTTCACTGATCCGAAGTCCTGCTCCATACAAAAGAAAGAAAAGGCCACGATCCCGCAGAAGAACCCAGGCTGGGGTATTTTTTGTATAGAATGCTCGATGTTCGCAGTTTTCCAAAGTCGTGAAGAGCCTTTGCCCTTCTTCCAGACTGAGAGCCTTTGGCAACCCTTGAACAAACTTTGGGGACTCAACTAGATCTAGATGATCAAGGGACAAATGATACTCCCGTCCGACCCAACGAAAAAAACTCCGCAATGTTGAAAGGTAACGCGCTAAACTCCGAGGGCCAATGCCCTCCCCTTTACGTTTTGCAAGATAGGCACGGAGATCTCGTCGGGTGAGGTTTGGGAGCGTCTCAAGCTGTAGGGGCTCATCTAAGTGTCCCTGTAGAAAATTCAGAAAGCTCTCTATATCTCTTGTATAGCTCTCAAGGGTATTCGCGGGAGACCGCCGTTCTACCTGGAGCATTTCTAACCATGCCTTTGCGAGATTGTGAAGAGAGTGTGTCATAGATCCATTTTACGCGAGATTGCAAGTGGGGGGAAGATAAGAAGATTCATTCCAGGTTAGCTCCCCCTCGATTGCTTTACACCTTGCACTCTTGGGGGGAGAGGTGTAATCTGCAGGCAATTTAACAAGGAAAAGAGGGGCTTATGGCTGTAACTCGGCAAGATGTTAAGCGTGTCGCAAAGCTTGCGAAGCTTGATCTCAGTGAATCCCAAGAAAAAGAGATGGAATCCCAACTCAGTCGGATTTTTGAGTGGGTTGAAAAGCTGAATGAGCCTAAAACGGCAAATATTGAACCTTTGGTGAGTGTGAGTGTGGATTCCATGCCAATCGACCAGGATGAAGTACGTGAAGGCGATCAAGCAGAAGCCATAGTGGCCAATGCCCCTGAGTCTACCCTCAATATGTTTGTTGTTCCTAAAATTGTAGAGTAAGCCATGACAGAACTCACCTCCCTCACCCTTCTTGAGGCCAAAAAAGGTCTTGAGGCCAAAGAATTTTCTGCGGTTGAAATTACTCAAGCTCATCTTGATCGGATGGCTAAATTTGAGTCTCTCAATGCCTATATTACCCCAACTCCTGATCAGGCCCTTGCTCAGGCAAAAGCATCTGATGAACGCCTTGCAAATGGCAAAGCCCGCAAGCTTGAAGGCTTGCCGATCGGAATGAAAGATCTCTTCTGCAGCAAGGGTATCAAAACCACAGCGGGCTCAAAAATACTTCATAACTTTGTGCCATCCTATGAATCTACTGTGAGCCAAAATCTTTTGGATGAGGGTTCTGTAGTTCTGGGAAAGCTCAACATGGATGAATTTGCCATGGGGTCTGCAAACCTGACTTCCCATTTTGGCCCTGTGCTGAACCCTTGGAAGGCGAATGATAGTGATGAGGCCCTGGTACCTGGTGGATCTTCAGGTGGATCTTCTGCAGCTGTAGCGGCTGATCTTTGTCTGGCTGCTACAGGATCTGATACGGGCGGGTCTATCCGCCAGCCTGCGACCTTCTGTGGCCTTGTGGGACTGAAGCCAAGTTATGGACGTTGCTCTCGCTGGGGAATGGTAGCTTTTGCTTCTTCTCTTGATCAAGCAGGCCCCCTTACGAAAACCGTTGAAGATAGCGCTCTCATGCTGGATGTCATGGCGAGCTATGATCCAAAAGATGCCACTTCTGCGCCAGAAGAAATGCCTGATTTTACGACAGCCTTAAAAGGAGATGTAAAAGGACTGAAGATTGGTGTCCCTAGTGAGTACGTTATGGATGGGATGCCTGCAGAAATCAAAGCTCTCTGGGAAAAGATGGCTTTGGATCTTAAGGCTGAAGGGGCTGAGATTATTGATATCAGCCTTCCTCATACACACTATGCCCTCCCCACCTACTATATCATTGCACCAGCGGAAGCCTCTTCAAACCTTGCCCGGTATGACGGCGTGCGCTATGGTTTCCGTCATCCCGATGCTAAGGGAATTGAAGAGCTCTATAAGCTTACCCGCACAGAAGGTTTTGGCGATGAAGTAAAACGTCGCATTTTGATCGGGACTCATGTGCTTTCTGCAGGGTACTACGATGCCTACTACCTGAAAGCACAGAAAGTCCGCCGCTTAATCGTGCATGACTTTGAAGCGGCTTACGAGAAAGTGGATATCATTCTAACGCCGACTACACCGAATGCTGCTTTTTCTGTTAAGAATCCACCCACAGATCCTGTTGTGATGTTTTTGAATGATATCTTCACTGTACCCGCCTCCATGGCAGGATTACCTGCCATTTCTGTTCCTGCAGGACTTTCTGGCAATGGCCTTCCTCTCGGGCTTCAAGCCATCGGACCAAAATTCCAAGAAGATCAAGTCCTGCGCCTAGGCGCCGCTATGGAGCGGATTGCAGCCTTTTCTCGTTTGACACAAAATCCCTCTGCCATGATAGGAGCCGCCTCATGACACAAAAGCGCTTTATGTATCAAGGAAACACAGGTCACTGGGAAGTCGTCATTGGATTAGAAGTTCATGCCCAGGTTACGTCCCAGGCAAAACTTTTTGCCCGTGCCTCCACAAAATTTGGCTCAGAGCCAAATGCTAATGTAGGCCTCTTGGATGCAGGGCTCCCGGGCATGCTTCCCGTGATTAACCAAGAGTGTATTGCTCAAGCTGTGAAGACAGGCCTTGGATTTGGCGGACAAATCAATTTGTACTCCCAGTTTGATCGGAAGAACTACTTCTATCCGGATCTTCCTCTCGGGTATCAAATCACCCAACACTATCACCCGATTGTAGGTGAAGGGGCTCTACCTATTGAGTTTGAAGATGGACGACAGAAAGAAGTTCGTATCGAGCGGCTCCATCTGGAGACCGATGCTGGAAAAAGTATTCATGACCAGCATCCCGAAAAAACCTATGTAGATCTGAACCGCGCGGGTGTGGCTTTGATGGAAATTGTCACCAAGCCTGATATGCACAGCGCTGAAGAAGCTGCCCTCTTCTTCACTAAACTCAGGAATTTGGTTCGTTATCTTGGAACATGTGATGGAAACATGGAGCAAGGCAGCATGCGTGCTGACGTGAACGTCTCCGTGAACCGCCCAGGCGAGGATTGGGGAACACGTTGTGAGGTCAAAAACCTCAACTCCATCCGCTTTATGACCCAAGCTATTCATTTTGAAGCGGCGCGACAAATTGAGGTATTGGAGAACGGTGGAGAGATCATTCAAGAAACACGACTCTTCGATCCAAATAAGGGTGAGACCCGCCCTATGCGTTCTAAGGAAGATGCCCAGGATTATCGCTATTTACCAGACCCTGATCTTCCACCACTGCGCCTAGATGATGTCTTTGTGGAGGAAATTCGCAAAACATTACCTGAGCTTCCCCATGACAAAAAGGCTCGCTTTGTGGCTGACTTTGGGCTCCCTTCTTATGATGCAGAAGTCCTCACTCAATCTCGGGATATCGCTGATTATTACGAGGCTGGCCTTGAGGCTCTTCCTTCCTGGAAAGGAAAAGGCAGCGACACAAAACCTGCAAAAATCCTTGCAAACTGGGCCATTAGCGAGCTCTTTGCTTTGCTCAACAAGGAAGACCTCACCATCTCAGAAAGTAAGGTTTCTGCAAAATCTCTTGCAGAGCTCGTTGAACTCATTCTGAGCGGCACAATTTCTGGAAAAATTGCGAAAGATGTTTTCCCCATTATGTGGGCAGAGGGTAAATCTGCAGATCAAATTGTTGAGGAAAAAGGTCTCAAACAGGTAAGTGATACAGGCGCCATCGAGGCAGAAGTTGAGAAAATCATGGCTCAGCATGCCGATAAGGTTCAAGAATACCGGGCTGGTAAGGAAAAGCTCTTTGGCTTTTTCGTGGGGCAGGTTATGAAAGCCATGGCAGGCAAAGCCAACCCTGGTGTTGTAAATCAGGTCATTCAGGATAAGCTGAAGGGGTAGTTCCTCTACTGTCATTGCGAGCCATAAAATGGCGTGGCAATCCAAACACCTTATGGGTCGCCACGTCACTTCGTTCCTCGCGATAACCCTTGTTTTTATTGCGAGGAATAAAAGCCAGCCTCTTTCATAAAATAACCTTTGCAAAAAAAAACCAGAGTGATACGATGAAGGACAGTTTTTGATAGTAAAGGCTGTACAATGGCACTCCACGCAAATCTCCCCTCAACACCAGAAAATCTTCAATCTATGGATCTTTTAAGCCTCGCTAAGTCCCTAGGAGCTACAAGCATTGATTTTCGTTTTACCGATAGTCATGGCACTTGGCACCATATGGGGTATCAAGTTTCAGCTCTTTCCAAGGATGACGTTGAAAAAGGCGTGATGTTCGATGGATCTTCCATTCCAGGCTGGAAGGAAATCCAGGATTCAGACATGGTGCTTCTCCCAGATCGTCGGAGTGCGTGTCTAGATCCTTTTTCAGCACAGCCAACCCTTGTGGCGTTTTGTGATGTTGTTGAACCTGACACTGGAAAACCTTATAGCCGAGATCCTCGCTCTACCGCAAAGCGTGCTGAAGATTATCTTCGCTCTACAGGTATTGCAGATACCTGTAATGTTGGGCCAGAGCCAGAATTCTTCCTTTTTGATCAAGTCCGATTTGGCGTAAAAGGATCTCATGCTTTCTTTAGCCTGCAAGCGCAAGAACTCGGAGAAGAGTCAAATCATAGCCCTTACGGCTCCCTTGATGCTGATTACACATCCAGTCACCGTCCCCTTGCCAAAGGTGGATATTTCCCTGTACCTCCTATTGATTCTGCAATGGATACACGACAAGAGATGCTTGATACTCTTGAGTCGATGGATGTATGCGCAGAAAAGGCACATCATGAGGTTGCTCCTTGTCAACATGAGCTCGGCTTCCAGTATGCAGATCTTGTGGGAACAGGCGATAATCTTCAAAAATACAAATATGCTGTGCGCAATGTAGCCCATCAAAACGGTCAAACAGCCACTTTTATGCCAAAACCCCTTCATGGTGATAACGGAAGCGGAATGCATATTCACCTTTCTCTCTCAAAGGATGGGAAACCTCAATTCTCTGGAAAAGAGTATGGTGATCTCTCAAGAATGGCCCTACATTTCATTGCAGGAGTGTTGCAACATGCACAGGCCCTGAATGCTTTCACAAACCCTAGCACAAACAGCTACAAGCGTCTTATCCCTGGATTTGAAGCTCCTGTCTTTAAAGCTTATTCTGCAAAAAATCGCTCTGCTGCCATTCGCATCCCTCACGTGACAAATCCAGCAGCCCGGCGAATTGAAGTACGCTTCCCAGATCCCATGGCGAATCCATATCTGGCGCCAGCTGCTCTGTTAATGGCAGGCCTTGATGGTATCAAGCGGGAGCTTGACCCTGGACCTAGTGCAGATGCAAACCTTTATGCACTGTCACCAAAGGATTTTAAACCTGAGGATATGCTCGCATCAACCTTGGAGCAGGCTCTAACTGCTCTTGAAAATGACCATGACTTTTTGCTTGAGGGTGGAGTCTTTACAAAGGAGCAAATTGAGGCCTACATTGACCTCAAGCGAGCCCAGTTGATCCAAGTTCAAGAAACTCCCAACCCAAAAGAATTTGAATTATATTTCAGCAATTAAGAATTTTTCTAAGCATCCTCGAGGAAAATTAATACATCTCCATCGTGTATGTTTTGGAGGAGTGACCTTATTCCTTCTTCTGGCGTTTCCAAACTTCGGAGCACGACCTCTAGCGAGGCCTCAAGCCTTGCCACGTAAGAAGACAACGCAAATATGCCAATCCACTCTTCTTCCTGCTCTTCTAACAGTTTTTTGTAGGCTGCTAATTTTGTAGCCAAAGAGGTTTCTGCACTTCGTACTGAAGAGACAGGAAGAGGTTCTTGGTGAAGCAGGGCCATTTCAATCCATGATGTGTCTTTCAAGGGAGAAATTGTAGAAAGCACAGCTTCTTCAAAAGGATCCACAAGTGGTGCTGTGCGTGTTAAAGCAGCATACATATAAACAGTGACAAATTCACGGTTGTCCCGTTTTTCAGACTTAACATCCCAGACCGCGTTCCCACCACGGATTTGATCCAAAAAGGAATGGATTTGCTCCAAAGAAAACTTTCCTTTCCTCGAGAATGCCAAAGATAATGATCTTTCCAAACGTTCTCTGTGGAAAGTTAATCTAGGCACAACACTCTGTGCATACAGAAGAGTAGCTTGTCTCGCGCAAAGCGATACTTCAATTTTGTCTATGTTTTCCTGATATGCGGCCGCTTGGGGGGACAGTCTTGCTGCCCCTTGAGGTGCAAATGCAGCAGCAGAAAAACCTTGCTCAGAAACAAACAAAATCAGAAAAAACGAAATACTCCACATAAAACATCCAAAATTTTCCCCACTTTACATAATTTTACAAATAAAAAAAGAAAAAAAGCCCTTATTTATAAGGGCTTTTCAACGAATATCTCTTTTGTTAGGGGTTATTTTTTCCACTCACCAGAGCGCACAGGATTTTTATCAGGCGTGTCACCTTCTACAAGCTTGTAGAAGTCCCTACCTCCAAGGGTCTTGAGGCTATTGGCAATTCCAGCCATATCACCTTTAAGCTTTTCAATATCTTTATGAGCTGCTTTATAGGCTTCCTCTTTTTGAAGTGCATTACAAATTTCGGTCGTCATTTTTGTAACTTCCATTATTTTGTCGCTCATATAGGTTGTCAGCTTTTCAACAGCTTGTTTTGGATTTTTGAAATCCACTTCCCTCTTTATCTCTCGAAGATCAAAGGCAAAAGCTGCATGATCTAGCATTCGCTCAGCCTCAGGATGCTTTGCAAGGTAGTAGTCACGGAGCTTATGCAAAACAGCGACAGCAGCAACAGCATACCAAATCCGCCAACGGGAATAGTTCCAGCTTTTTTCATCTTTCTTTTTAACTGCAGGCACATCTGCGTAATTTTCCACGACAGCTCTGGAGACAGCATAAAAATGAAAAATCGTGTTCATACGCCTAGTTGCATCTGCAATTTTGTTTGCAACCTCATCGCCACGCATTTCATCCCGATGCTCCATTCGTGGTCTACGATCATCTCGACGTTCCATTCGAGGGCGTCTGTCATCATCCCAGCGAGGACGAGAATATCGGAAATCACGAGTTGGGCGGCGATCGTCTCTATATCCCCGTCGAGTTGGTGGAGGGCTATAACGGCGATCATCATGACGATACCGGTCACCATAGCGTGGTGCGTAAGGACGCCAATCACGCCTGTCTCGGTTATCACGATATTCTTGCCCAAAAGCTTCACCACTCACAAAAGCGGCACAGACAACAATCAAAAAGTATGACAAAGTCTTTTTCATAAAAAAATCCAACTTATATAAAATTAAAAATATCTTAATAATATTAAAATTCAATTAACGGAGAGTGGCTCTATGTCTTGCTTTTAGACTCTTTCTAACACTCTCAAAAAGCCAGAGATTAGCATTTTTTGACAAAAAAATTATTTCTCATAGAATTTACCCATAACAGATCGATGGAGATAATAAATGAAAGAACATAAAGATCTTTTTAAGGGCGGCCCTGGATTGGATGCGTGGTCAAACCTACAGTACATTCGTGACCTACAACGGCGCGCAAAAGAGCAGAATGACATACAGCTGGAAATGCAGTTGCAGAAGATGTTTATCCGTGCGTTGAAGGATTTTCAAGTTATCACTCAAGAACCTGAAGAGGATAAAATTGATTTCCCTAAGATTCGCGCCCCAAAGATGCCTTCTCTCAAGGAACAACAAGCATCTCTCAAGCGGCTTCAAGAGGTATCTCAAAAGATCCGCAAAGCTCTTGATCGGGAGCACGACCAATTTATGAAGAAGCAACTCGAAGATCCTCGTCGGGACTAATTTCAAAGAGAGTGTGTCACGATAGCTTAGCCTGTTTATTTAAGAAGCTGAAGGATGCACTCTCCTATACACTTCCAGTACGGCTCTGATTCCTCGGATAAGCCCCCGGGATTCGGCAAGAATCTCCTCTCTAGTTTCGGGAAAAGCTTCGTCTGTATACAGGGATTCCCCTGCAGTACAGGTCCTGAGGAGAGGGGTTTTAATTTTGCGTTCCAACTGTTCTAGAGCTAATTCGAAGTCTTTAAGAGCGTCTAGTTTCAACAAACCTCCATTGGTTGAGGCATTGTGCATCAATCGAAGCTGACTTAAACACCCTGCAAGACTTGGAGGCACCAAGACAAACCGCGTTTCCGCGTCCCCAGGCTCAGCCCCTTTCGAAAGGCTCGGTATAAACATGATGAAGGCAATTAAAATTTTCTTTTTCACAAAATTCTCCTTTATTATTTTTTCCCTGGAGCCGCAGCGCTCCCGGCTAGAATCCCACCATCTAGGGTAAGCTCAATTCCAGTTACATATTTGGATTCTTCGCTTGCTAAGTACAAAACAGCGTAGGCGACATCTTCAGGCTCCCCCATTTTTCCTAGAGGAATTCCAGCTTCTACAGCCTCAATGCCTTTTTCACGATCAGGCCCCAGCATTGGATCCCAAATCTCCGTTAAGACAGCCCCGGGATGCAGGGAGTTGCAGCGAATGTTATATTTCTTTTGTGCACAATAGAGAGCAACGCTTTTAGTATGATTGCGAATAGCCGCCTTACTAGAGGCATAGGCACAAGCCGCAGGAATTCCCACAATGCCCGAGCGGGAAGACATATTGATAATAGAGCCCCCCTTCCCTTTCATTAGAGAAATGCCATACTTACAGCCCAAAAAAACGCCGTCTAGATTCACTTGGTGAACGGTGTGCCAATCTTTCAAGGAAGTATGCTCAGGATCCTGGGGGCCAAAACACTCCCCCAGCCCAATGATACCCGCATTGTTAAAAAGAATATCAAGCCGCCCGTATTTCTTTTGAATTTGCTTCGTAAGATCCTGCCAAGCCGCTTCAGAGGCCACGTCCAGCGCATAGAATGCTCCTGAAGTCTCTTTAGCAAGAGCCTCACCTTCTTCCTCAAGAATATCCGTCAGGATAACCTCTGCCCCTTCTTGAGCCAGAAGCCGAGCTGTAGCAGCTCCGATTCCTCGACTTGCCCCCGTAATCAGGGCAACCTTTCCTTTCACACGTCCCATTATAGGGCTCCATTCTTTGTACTTTTAGAGTACCCCGCAAAAGAGGCAATGTGCAAAGAAATATTTACTCATCAATTATTCTCTAGAAATAAAACTAATCTCTTAAATCAGAAAGATTACTCGGAGAGTTATTATCTTGACCTAGTGAGGTAAGTAATAGTGGAAGGGTTTTTGAGGTTGAATAAAACCTGAACCAGATGACCCTTTTTCAAAAAGTTTTTTCACCTGATGACGCACATGAGGCAAAAAATCAGACTGAAACAAATCATAATATGAATTGATGTGTTGCTGATCGTACCTTCTATGCGCCAACTTATGAAAATCACTTTTTGATGTGACATAGACTTGTTTGATTGAACTATATGTTTTTTGATATCCATCAACAGTTTTTGAAAAAATTAGAACTGCATAAGTTGCAGAAAAATACAATTTATTCCCCACAAAAGACAAATTCATTCCACTGGCTTCACTCTTGATTGGAGGTAAATAATAGGTGACTGGCACAATAGCAATAATTGTATCCAATTCGTGTTTTGTGAAAAAAGGTTTTAGTTCCTTGATACTTACGCTATTCGTTTCAGCACCCCACCATCCTTCGATAGCATATCCTGTGAGGTGTTTTTCAATATCAGAAAATGATGGCAGAGGAATAAACTTATGTTGCTTGCTATGTTGAGTTTTCAGCTCATCCAGCAGACTGCTGACGATATCTTCATTTACATCAAACTCAATTTTGATGTCTTTTCTAGGGAATATACTTTTTTTCCCTTTTTCGTCTACAAATATGGCCCGATCATTATAAAACATTCCTAATTTTCCTGGGAACATTGAAAGCAACCCTACTCGTTTACCAATTTCCAAGGTGTCTTTCGCTAGTCCAGAGTTAGGTAGTACAACCCTCAGAAAACAGAGCAAAAAGGCCAGGTATTTTAATTTCATGTGCTTTAAACCTCGATTTCATGAATAGATCATATTCAATAGCAAAGCGCAATGCCTGGGCGATTGAATAAGAAGAGATGTTTTTCCAGATATTGTTTCTTTTCAAGGCTTTTTTAACTCAAAATAAATTATTAAGATTTAAGATAAAAGTGGATAAGAGTTTTTAAGTTATGAAAAAGTTTTTTACTTTTTTGGCTTCATTCTTGATTGGAAGTCCCTTTCTCGTAGAGTTAGCAACTGCCCAACAAAGCCGCTATCGTCAAGATGATCGGCGTGAATCCTCCTCCCGGTACTGGGATGACCGGCGTGCATATTCTGATCAGCGCTATGATTGGCGTTATGAGGATTATGGTTATGACAGGAGGTACGATTACCGAGGTTCCTGGAGAAATCAGGATAATCGTCGAGAAGATCGGGACCAGAGTCGCTATCGCCAACCCTCTGCACCAACCCCTACCCAGGAAGCAAAGCCTGTAACAGCAACACCTGAAGTAAAACCTCCTGTTGTTGAGAAAAAAATGGAAGCTCCTGTCGCAAAATTGCCCGAGGGAGTCATTGAAATTGAAAAGATCATTAAAGTCCGTGATACAGGTACGCCCATCGAAGATCAAGCGGCAGAAAAAGTCCGCAAAGCTTTTCTCATCAATAACGACTTAGGCTGGGGATGGGCCCTTACCCGAACCAATATTGATCGCTTCATTCAGTTGGATAAGGAAAAGCAACAAAAAGCAGCTAAACACAGAGATTGGTACGCCGTTATGGCAACAATTCAGTGGAAAATCATGGGAACACGGGCCATTTTGACCTACCTCAAAGACCTCTATATTGCCACGAAGCCTGAGCTTAAGGATAAATTCAGGGATACAATCTTCATCGTAGCGGCTGAGGGACTGGATGAAAAATATCAAACCATGGAACCTCTTGAGAGCCTCAAGACATTAGTTGCCTATCTCTCTGAAAAAACTAAAGCTCTTAAAGCTCAAATTGAAGAAATCCACAAAGAGATGAAAGCTAATAAGGACTTTGAAAAAGCTTATGCTGAGATTGATAAGCATAAAGAAACGGCCATCAAAGACTTGGATTACACACTCCAGACCATTGATAAAATTCTTCCTATGGTGAGCGAGCACTACGAAGAGAAAAACCAAGCACGCAGCGGGGCTTGGAAATCATAGGTAGACACCACGCCCTTCAATGACCTGAAAATTTGAACCCTAGCCTTTGCTGGGGTTTTTAAATTCATTTGCCCTCAACAAAAAATTCTTTTATTTTTTATTTACATAATATATAAAATAAAAAAATTTTTTTATATATTATCATGTTAAAAAACACCTTTTTATCATTAGGATTTATTTTACTGTCTTCATATCTTAAGGCAGCAGCTACTATGCCGCATACTTTTATTTTTGAGCGTGAAGCTATGGTTTTTACAATGGCATATAGTGATGAGCGCCTTGCCTGTTATATTAAAGCAGGAGCTAGACTTCAAAATCCTTACTCTGAAGGAACCACAACAATAGTTTACTTTGAGGATATTGTTTTGAAAGCCTTTGTAAAATCTGACTGTATTGCTAAATCTTGTGATAGCCTGACAAAAGATTATGTTCGATTTTTCAACATTTTTGCACCAGGATCAGGCATTCCTCCTGAAACTCGTTTCAAATGCATTGAAGCTTGCTACCAATTTTTAGAAGCCGTGAGAATACTAGAAGAATCCGAAGCAAAGGAAGATAAAGCTGGAGAAAAGGGTGAATTTGACATTCTCAAAATCGGACAAAGGAATCTTGCTCGCTTTCAACATCTTGTAACGATGCTTGGCGCCTCTCCTTACCTTGCATCACAGTTCATCGTTGGGTAGGAGCTGATTCAATCCAGCCTCCGCCTAAGACACGATCTCCATCATAAAAAACGCAGGCCTGACCGGGAGCAACGCCTTCTTCTGGAGTTTCCAGACGAACTTCAGCCATCCCATCTGCACGTAAGTGAACATACCCTGGCTCTGCAGGACGGGTGGAGCGAATTTTGATTTGTACAGGTTGAGGTGTTGCTGTGAGTGGCGTCTCTCCGAGCCAATTCACATCTTTGATGTGCACCGTATCACAGAGTAAATATTCCCGAGGACCCACAACGACTTCATGGGTTTCAGGGCGGAGCGCCACAACAAACAAAGGCTCTGGTGCTGAAATTCCAAGCCCTCGGCGTTGCCCAACAGTGTAGTGAATAATACCTTTATGTTGCCCCAGAATGTTTCCATCTGTATCGACAATGTTTCCCGCCTCTAGTGTTCCCGGACGAAGCTTGCTCACAATGTCTGCATAATTCCCATTCGGCACAAAACATATGTCCTGACTGTCCGGTTTATCTGCCACAGACAGTCCAAAACGGGCAGCATGATGGCGTGTCTCTTCCTTCGTCATATGCCCAACAGGAAAACGGAGATAATCCAGCTGTTCCTGAGTTGTCGCAAAAAGGAAATAGCTCTGGTCTTTCTTGGGATCTTGGCCTTTAAAGAGAAGAGATTTTTCCCCCATTTCTGGCCAACGACGCTGAACATAATGTCCTGTTGCAAGGGCTTTTGCCCCCAGCTTCTTTGCTGTCATAAGAAGATCTTTAAATTTCACGCGCTGATTACAACGCACGCAGGGAATGGGTGTGTATCCATTAGCATAAGCATCGGCAAAATCTTCAACAACAGCCTGGGAAAAGAGGCTCTCGTAATCAAGCACATAATGGGAAAAGCCCATGTTCTCTGCGACTTGCTTGGCATCATAGATGTCCTGACCTGCGCAACAAGCGCCCTTTTTCTTGGCCATTTCTCCCTGATCATAAAGCTGGAGGGTAATCCCAATAACATCAAGACCAGCCTCCTGCATCAGTGCAGCAGTCACAGAGGAGTCCACGCCACCAGACATGGCAACAACAATACGATCTCCTGCCTCAAGGCCTAGGGCTTCAGGGGTGTAAAGTGCTGTCATATTGAACTCTCCTCCTCTTCGTTCCAGGGCCAGGGATCTCCCCAGCTGAGTTTCTTCGCCACCTTGGCTTTGCTCTTCTCCCGTTTTTGAATCCGTTTGGGGGCCAGCGTTCCTGAAGCTGTACAAACCTCAAAGGTTGTTTCCCCTTTTTTGACCCGGGGATTTTTTACAATCCGCCCCTGTGGTCGAGGAGCCTGAGCCAACCAACTCTCAGGGAAGAAAGCCACAAGATAAGCAAACTTCTCGTCTTCAAATCCCAGATCACCCCCCTTCACCAAACGATGAAGGCGTGTGCGAGGGAGACGCCGGGAGAAATGACACCAATCCCCCACTTGCATGGGACAAGCCTTTATATGGGGACAAGGCGCATAAATATCAGCCCCTAATTGCAAAAAAATGTCCCGTAAAGTCAAAAGACGCTGATATCCGACCTTTGTTCCTGGCAAGGTTACGATAAAGGTGTGGACACCTTTCTGCCGGCATTTGCCTAAAAGGGAGGCTAATTTATCCTTAGGAATTTCCCCAAGGCTGTAGCTTGCTGTGGCAACCTCTGCCTGAGGGAAAGGAATATCGCAGATATCCCCTGCTGCCATCTGCCATTCTGGGAAGGGCTGTGTCAGCGTTTCAAAAGCCTCTAAAAAGTTGAGATCTTTCTCAATGGCATACCCTTGTTGAACTTGCCATCCAGCCCCTGAAAGAGCCCAAGGCACAGTTCCTGTACCCGCTCCAAGGTCTAAAACAGAAAGAGGTGCTTTTGGCTGAGGAAGCTGACCTAAAACAGCCTCCATAGCTGCAACTGTTGCTGGCATCCGGGCTTCAGCATAAGCGACAGCCCGAACTCCCGAGGTTTTTGTGGTGCCATCTCCCTCTCGCCAGTTTTCACTCATGGAGATGTAAGCTGCGCGAAGTTCCCGATCGGGAATCCCCTTCCGCAGCTCTTCTAGCCAAGGTGCAAGATCAGCCACGGAATAACTTTAGCCAACCTGCATATTGCGTGTGCCACTGGGCAGACGAACACGCAAACCATCAAGCTCAGGCTTCATAATAATTTGGCAGCCAAGACGAGAAGTATTTGTGAGTCCAAAAGCAAGATCAAGCATATCTTCTTCATCTTCAGTAGGCTCTTCCAGGGCTTCATACCACTCGCTATCAACAATGACGTGACAAGTGGAACATGCCAAGGATCCTTCACAAGCTCCTTCAAGGTCAATGTCATTCTGGTGCGCAATCTCAAGGACACTCAACCCCACGGGAGCGTCAATTTCTTTTTCTGTTTCGTCGTTTAGGACAAACGTTATTTTAGGCATTCAAAAACTCCTTCATTGCTTCTGTTTTACTGGATTTTTGGCCCGCTGGAAAGATGTGTTTTTACAGCTTGCGAAACACGTTTTTCAGCAAAAGCTTCTGTTAAGGCTCCCAAAACCTTAATTTGCTGTGAAAGATCTTCACGAAGCGCTTTGTTCTGAATCATCTGCTGAAGTGCTTTCAAGGCTCCTTCAATCTTAGAAAGTTCTTCCTGACTTAAGAGAGCTTTATCCTGGCTCAAGGCATTTTCAACTTCTGAAGCAAGAGTTTTTGCCTCCATCATAGCTTGGGCCGTCAGGCGCTCCTCCATATCCTTTTGCCCATTTTCCAGACTATCGAGGATCATTTCTTCAATTTTCTCAGGAGTCATACCGTAGCTTGGCTTGATTTGGATTTCTTGGGAGGTGCCCGTTGTCAATTCTTGAGCCGTAACAGTAAGCAGACCATCCACATCCAAAGCAAAGGTTACCTCCACTTTTGCTCGCCCAGCTGGAAGTGGAGGAATTCCAGAAAGCTCGAATTTTCCGAGGCTTCGGCAATGTTCAACTTTTTCCCGCTCTCCCTGAATCACATGGATCAACATTGCTTGTTGCCCATCTTGGAAAGTTGTAAATGTCTGGGTTTTAGAGGTGGGAAGAGAGCTATTCCGCCAAATAATCTTATCTGCAAGACCGCCCATAGTCTCAAGCCCTAGAGAAAGCGGTGTCACATCAAGGAGAAGGTGATCTCCCTCCCCAGAGAGACCCTGGGCCTGGAACCCAGCTCCCAGTGCAATCAGCTGATCTGGATTTCCGTGATGAAAGACAGGGCAGTTAAAGTGGGCCGCCACACGCTCTTGCAGGTAAGGAATTCGTGTGCCCCCACCAGCCAAAATAATGCCTTTGATATCAGCTGCCCGTCCTTCAAGGTCAAAGAGGACTTGATCACAAATACTCAAGGAACGATCAACAAGCGGAGCCCACAGAGGAAGAAGTTCTTCAATAGCACACTCCCCTTCAAGCTTTCCTTCGGGAAGATCAAAGGCGTAAGGGAGAGGTGATCGATCCTTATCACTCAACGCCTCCTTCAAAGAACGTGCTGCTGTAAGAAGGGCCGGTGTTATTTCCACTAAAGCATGTTTATCTCTCAAGTAGTCGGCAACAGCCTGATCAAAATCATCACCACCAAGGGCCACGTGGCCAGCTGTGGCCTCTACCCGAAAAACTCCTCCATGAAGATTGAGGACAGAAATATCAAAAGTTCCACCACCTAAGTCATAGACTCCATAGCGTCCCTCCTCCTTGGTTTCCAAACCAAAGGCTAAAGCAGCAGCCGTGGGCTCGCTCAGGAGGCGAATGGGCTTTAATCCTGCTAGACGGGCTGCATCTTTTGTTGCAACTCGGGCAGCTTCATCAAAGTAGGCAGGAACTGTAATTACCGCCTCACATACATCCTCCCCAAGCTTATCCTGGGCAGCTTTTAGGAGATGCTTCAAGATAAGGGCTGAAAGCTCGATGGGCGTTGTCTCCTGCCCGCCCACTTCTAGGGTGAGGCCCTTGTCAGAAGAAGTCTTCATCTTATAGCGTTGGATGAGAAAATCTGGCAGCTCATGAAGCCCCCGCCCCATCAATCGTTTAAAAGAACCAATTCCTGGCGCACCATGAGTTTGGATGGCCTCTAAAGCCTCTTCTCCCACAAGAAATTTCTCCTCATGGTAAGCAACGACAGAAGGGACAAGAGCAGGTGTAGTCAGAAACTGTGGCGCTTCCCCTTCCCCACCGGGCACATAGGTACACAAGCTATGGGTCGTCCCAAGGTCAATCCCAATGACAGGAGAGCGCTTTTCTTGGGGGGGTAGCTTAGCAGAGGGGTCTTGAATCTGAAGAAAAGTCATAGGCGTAAATGATTCGGGTTCCTTAGGATGTCAGGTGCATGAGCTTCATGCGGGCATCACGGTAAAGTTTTTGGGCATATCGAAGAGCTGCCACTCTTTCAGGCACAGCATCAAAATTGCTTTCCCGAAAAGCTTGGGAGAGCTCTTGCATTACAATAGCCTCTGCCACTTCGGATTCATCAATGAAGGCCTTGATCGCAGCTTTTGAACTTAAATTGGAGAGAGACTCCTGGCGCTCCAGAGTCTGCTGTAGAAGCTCTGGGTCTTGGATGTGCGTCTCAAGATTTAGCTCTATGCCCTTGAGATGCATCAAAGCTTGTGCCCTTTTAATAGGGTCCTTCAGCGTTTCATAGGCTTGTGTCACCTTAATTGCATGGGATTTGGCGTACTCACACTCTTCCGCAGAGCGCTTTGCCTGTTTGTCTGGGTGAACCACAACCTGAAGATCAAGATATTCTCGCTCCAGTTTTAGCTCATCCAAATCAAACTGAGGATCAAACCCAAAATAACGAAAGGGTGAAACTTCTGAGTAAATAGGCTGAAGAGCCTGGCAAACGCGACAAATGACTAAGTTTTCTTCTAGGGGGGCTTTACAAGAAACACAGTTGTAAGTCTTAGACATGGAAAGACTCTCCACACCCACATCGCCCTTTTTCATTTGGATTATTGAAAACAAAGCCCTCACCCATTTTTTCTTGGCGAAAATCCATCTCAGTACCCACAACAAACATTGTCGCTTTTGGATCAATAAGCAGCGTAATACCGTGGCTCTTCACTTCGTCCTCAAAGGGTTTCTTTTCTTCTGCGTATTCCAGCATATATGACAAGCCAGAACAACCCCGTGTCCGGACAGAAATACGAATTCCAGCACAAGGAGACTCACGCTGAGCAAGCAGCTTGTGAATCTGTGTTGCAGCAGCTTCTGTCACAGTAAAGAGTTGCTTGGTTCCAGGACGCATATGCTATTTCTTGGCCTCAAGGTCCTTGATTGCAGCTTGAATTGCATCTTCTGCAAGCATAGAACAGTGCATTTTCACAGGAGGTAATGCCAAGTAATCGGCAATTTCTGTATTTTTGATCGCTTTTGCCTCGTTTACAGATTTACCCTTGATCCACTCTGTCGCCAAGCTACTGGATGCAATTGCAGAGCCACAACCAAAAGTCTTGAATTTGGCGTCTTCAATGACACCCTCATCATTGACTTTAATTTGCAGGCGCATGACGTCTCCACAAGCTGGGGCTCCAACTAACCCCGTACCGACGTGCTTATCTTTATCATCTAAAGATCCTACATTGCGGGGATTTTCATAATGATCAATAACGCGATTATGATATGCCATTTTCTCTCTCCTCTATAATTTAGTGACCTGTCCACTCGATGGTTTTCAGATCAATCCCTTGCTTGAACATGTCCCAAAGAGGGCTCATATCCCGAAGGCGTTTTACTTCTTTGATGATGCGGTCCGCCGCATGATCGATATCTTTTTGAGTTGTGTACCGTCCAATCCCAATACGAAGACTGGTGTGCGCCATCTCCACATCAACCCCCAAGGCCCGGAGGACATAGGATGGCTCAAGGGATGCAGACGTACATGCTGAGCCCGAAGACACAGCCAGATCTTTAATTCCCATCATCAGCCCCTCTCCCTCAACATGGGCAAAGCTAATGTTGATATTGCCGGGAATCCGAAGCTTTTCATCACCATTGATGTAAACTTCTTCCAAATGCTCTCTAATTTTTGAAACAAAATGATCCCGAAGTTGGGTCAAACGATGGTGTTCGTCTTTCATCTCTGCTCTGCAAATCTCCGCAGCAACACCAAGCCCTACGCAAAGAGGTGTTGGAAGTGTCCCAGAACGGATTCCGCGCTCTTGGCCGCCACCGCTGATCAAAGCTTTAAGACGTACCCGTGGTTTACGGCGCACATACAAGGCACCAATCCCCTTGGGTCCATACATCTTATGGCCAGAAATACTCATCAAGTCGATATTCAGTTCCTCAACATCCACAGGAAGTTTCCCAACAGCCTGAGCAGCATCTGTATGGAAGAAAATTCCTTTTTCCCGACACAGCCTTCCAATCTCACGAATGGGTTGAATCACACCGATTTCATTGTTGACGAACATCATGGAAACAAGGCAAGTCTTCTCAGTCATAGCCTCTTCTAGAGCCTTAATATCAATCAAACCATTCTTTTGAACGGGGAGATAAGTTACCTCAAACCCGTCTTGCTCTAACTGGCGACAACTGTTGAGAACACATTTATGCTCAGTTTGACAGGTAATGATGTGATTCTTTTCAGGACCATAGAATCCAGCAACACCTTTAATAGCAATGTTATTGGACTCTGTTGCGCCACTTGTAAAAACAACTTCTTTGGGATGAGCGCCAATTAGATCCGCCAGGTGCTCTCTTGCCTTTTCACAGGCTTCTTCAGCTTTCCATCCATAACAATGATTGCGGGAATGAGGATTTCCAAACCCTTCCTGGAAGTAAGGCAACATCGCATCCACTACCCGTGGGTCACAAGGTGTTGTCGCTTGGTAGTCCAAGTACGTCACACCTTCTTGGTGAAGGATTTTGCTCATCTTTGTCATCATGTCTTCACGAGGCTGTATCATAGCGCTGTCCTTTTTTCTTGTTTATGAATTAGTGATTCAAATACACCGAGTACTTTCTCAATCTCTGCTTCTGTCGTATCCCAACCTAGGCTCACACGAAGGTTATGACCGGCTTGAATTCCCATAGCACGAAGAACGTGATTCTCTGTGACTTTCCCGGAAGAACAAGCAGCTCCAGCGCTTACACTAATTCCTTCTAAATCAAGGGCCATCATCATTTCTTCATTTGTCATGAGCTCATAAGAGAAGCTCAATGTATTCGAAATGCGAGGAGATTCTTCTCCATGAATTTTGATATGGGGGGATAACGCCTTCAATCTGGCCTGTAAATCTTTCCAAAGACGTTCCGTTTTAGACCAATCATAGCTTTCAATCGCCTCAATCGCAGCACCCATACCAACAATACCAAGAACATTGGGTGTTCCCGCACGGCGATTCCGCTCTTGTGCTCCTCCCCGAATCAAATGCGGCAAAATTGTCCCCTCTTGTAAAATCAGAGCCCCAACACCTTGAGGACCTCCAATTTTATGAGCAGAAATCGCAAAGCTTTGGATCCCCATTTGAGGAAAACTATGAGGCTTTTTCATGAAGCTCTGTACACCATCAACATGCATCCAAGCGCCCACTTTTTCAGCCATCTCCTTCACCTCTTCCAGAGGTTGGATAACACCTGTTTCATTGTTCGCACTCATCAATGAAACACAATCTGGACGCAATGACTCAATCCGCTGTGCTGCAACTTCCAGATCTAGTACACCTGAGGATGTTACAGGAAGCTGGTGAGATTCAGGAACCCACTCCCGCACGGCAGGGTGTTCAATCTGAGAACAAAGAGAAACTTTATCTGCAAACATATGCATTGCAAGACCATTGGCCTCTGTCCCACCACTTGTAAAAACAACTTGGGCAGCATTAATGTCCATAACTTCTGCAATTTTGCGGCGTGCTTTCTCCATTAAGGCGCGCGTAGCACGACCATCTGCATGGGTTGCGGAAGGATTTCCACATATATCCATTGCTTCCCTGATAGCCTCTTTAACAGACGGCCAAAGCGGGGCTGAAGCATTATAGTCGAGATAGACACACGGTTGATTCACTGTTACGAAACTCCTAAGTAGTGGACACTACTTTTGTTTAAATCCTCCGCCTCTTGGGGTAAAGGGCTAACTTTCAAATCTCCCGAAGCAACATCTGCTAGGGTAACCCGATCCAGGTACGCCATAATTTGCGCGCCTAAATTTTCCCAAAGGTTGTGAGTGAGACATCGAGACTTTTTTCCCTGGCAGCCCAAACCAGACCCTGGCTGGCAGCGAGTCACTTTCACTGGCTCCTCCACAGCAAGGACAACTTCTGCAATAGAGATTTTTGTTTCAGGGCGGGCAAAAAGATATCCGCCACCTTGACCGCGAACACTTTTTACAATGCCTGAACGCCGTAATTTTGAGAACAGTTGCTCAAGGTACTGTACAGAAAGCCCCTGACGCTCTGCAATTGACGCCAGGCAAATCGGGGAATTATGGCCTTGAATGGCCATATCCACCAACGCCATCACGGCATATCGTCCTCGTGATCCTAATTTCATTGAAAAACTCCTAAAGAGTGCCTACTTAAGTAATAGTGTGAACTTATCTGTTTCATACACAAGTTATTCTTCATAAAATTTTAGGAATCGCAGAAAAGCTAGCAATTTGCTGCGGGCTGTGCTACGTTTACCAGATGGTTAAGTCTAAACCCTATCTTTTCAACATTTTCCAAAGAGTTTCCCCTCTCTGTTTTCAACATTATCCTAACCCGACTAAATTAGTCAAGTTTCATTTGGAGGTGGCCCATGCCTGAAGTCATTATCAATGGAAACGAGGGACGTTTAGAAGCCCGTTATCACCATAGCCTAGAAGCCGATGCCCCGGTTGCTCTTGTTTTGCACCCTCATCCCCAGTATGGCGGCACGATGAATAACAAGGTTACTTATGCAATGTACAAGGCCTTTACAGAGCTGGGCTTTAACACCATGCGCTTCAATTTCCGTGGCGTTGGAAAATCAGAAGGTCATTTCTCTGATGGTGAAGGAGAGCTCTCTGATGCGGCTTCTGTGATGGATTGGCTTCAAACATATAACCCGAACGCGTCTGCAACTTGGGTTGCAGGCTTTTCTTTTGGTGCCTGGATTAGCATGCAACTTCTCATGCGCCGCCCAGAACTTGATGGCTTTATTTCTATTTCTCCGCCTGCCAATATGTTTGACTTCAGCTTCCTAGCGCCCTGCCCTGTTTCTGGTCTTGTCGTTCATGGAGAGAAGGATGAGATTGTGCCTCAAGCTTCCGTTAATGATTTTTATGAAGAGCGTCTTGCCTCTCAAAAGAGCATCTCTGTAGAGTACGAGACCATTAAAGGCGCTGGCCACTTCTATGATCAAGATCTGCGGACGTTGATGGATATTATGAAAGCCTACGTTACAAAGCGTATGGAATCTCTGGACCCAAAACTTGCTGCGGCATAATGCCTGAACTTCTCCCTGTCCTCTATTCCTTTCGCCGTTGTCCTTATGCTATGCGGGCCCGTATGGCTCTGGTTTCTGCGGGTATCAAGATGGAACTTCGGGAAGTTCACCTTAAAAACAAACCCCAACCCATGCTAGAGGCTTCGCCCAAAGGCACTGTCCCTGTGGTTGTTCTTCCTGATGGCACCGTCATTGAGGAAAGTATGGATGTCATTCACTGGGCCTTGGACCAAAATGATCCAGAAAACCTTAAAAAGGACTGGTCTGAAGAAGCTACAGCCGAAATGGAAGAATGGATTACCTATAACGATAAGGTATTTATCAAGGCCCTGGCGGCTTATAAATACCCTGATCGTTTTCCTGGCACGAATAAAGAAGAAGCCAGGGCAGATGCGGAAGAGTTCTTACAAAAAATTGAAGATCGCCTCCAAACCCGTAAGTTTCTTTTTGGAGATCGTTGCTCTTGGGGTGATATTGCCCTTCTCCCCTTCATCCGTCAATTTGCAAAGGTTGATGAGGGATGGTTCGATGGTGCCCCCTATCCGAAGCTCCAATCCTGGATGAAAGGCTTTCTTGAGTCTGAAGCCTTCGAAAAAGTTATGCTCCGGGTGGACCCCTGGGAACCCGAAGGAGATGCTGCCCCTGTAATTTTTGGGGCTTGATCCAAAATCCAAATCCTCCCTCATACTCATACCACCAATATGACCTCTTAGAAAAAATGCTAATCTCCGTTGACTATTTTTTTCAGCCGGCTACCTTCATGGGTATAAGGTAAAGGGAGGATTCATGAAACAAGCCTTATTCGTACTTTTCGCATTAATTGTTATTGCAGGTCGTGCCATGGGTGCCGATGCCGGAGGAGCGGCTGCAGGAACCGAGGGAGATAAACATACATATGTCGCCTGTTTTTGCCCGCCAGCTAAGGCGACCGAAGCTTTGGGGAATATCACCAAGGAGCTTGGCGGGGACCCGTCAGATCTCATATTCCATCTACAGCTTGCTGCTGGAAGATTTGCTGATGGAGATGATCTAGAAGGCTTCAAAACAAATCTCGGCACTGTTGCAGAGATGCAGGGTCCTTTTAGTGCTTCCTTTGGGGATCCAGTACAGCAAGGGAGCCATATTGTAGTTCCTGTTACTGAAACAGCTAAAGAGGCCACAACTACCCGGCTTGCAGGTTTTTTGAACTCGGCTATGACTGCAGGAGGAGCCTCTGTAACACCAGCAGCCTTTGAAGGTGCTATCTCTATCGGTGGCAAACTCACTTTAGCTATCGTAGTAGCTTATGGTTCAACTCTCCCAGAGGAGGGGCTTAGCCCGGAGGTTGTTGAAGCTCTAACTGCCCTGGGGCCTGTGACATTCACACACCTGAGATGTTACCGTGTTGACGAAAAGGGTAATCCTACCGGAGATGCTCTTGAAAACTTAGAGCTAGGAAAAGACTCTTTGGATGATATTTAGGTAACATAATCCGTAGTTTTATGCGAAAAACGCCCCATTTTGGGGCGTTTTTTAATCATGCATCCCCAGAAATTCAGGCACCCAGAAGATTGCTGCACCCACAGCAATCACACCATACCCAGCCCGATTGAGGATGGCTGCATGTTTTCCTCGAAATACTGGACGTTTTGCATCTTTTAATACATTTAAGACAAGCTGTGTAGCAACACCAACCTGCATCACACGTGCACTTGTCTCAAGCCGGCCCTTCTTTGGGGAGTTTGACATCAAATCAGCTAAAGAGCCTTTAATAACCGCAAGATACCCTAAAGAACTCAATGCCCCATATTCTGCGGTCCTTCCCACTGTGCCAAGAACATCTTCCGCAGCACAAGCTCCGTGTCCCATTATTGGAAATAAAGTCAAAAACATCAAAAATGTATAAATTCTTGCCATAAATCTTCCTCCCTTAAAGTATTAGAATGAGAGGAAACTGTAAAAATTTGGTTTATTGATGAGTTTGCTTTGAAACAATAAAAAAGGGGCTCCTTGCAGGTCACTTCTCTACTCACTGTATGGATCGCCACAGGCCTCCGGCCTTAACAGTGAAAAAGAAAGACGAAACCCCAGAACTCCCACCGAAACCCCGGACTTGATCCGGGGTCCAGGAGAAACTCTGAACAAGAGCTATGCTCTTGTTTCCTCTTCTTAAATAAAAACAAGTCCTTGCTTTCGCAGAGAAGAAAAGAGTCCTGGATTCCAGCCTGCGCTGGAATTTCGATCTTTCCTCCCGTTAAAAAAGTCATTCCGGGCCCCGACTCGGAATCCATGGACCCCAGACCTGTTCCAGGGCTCATTAGATAAACGCCCTCCGTAACCTTTCCTTAACCAATCCATAATCGAGTCTTAATCAAATACTCGTTATAATATTCATATAAAATTTGACTTAAATTTATTATATATGGGCGCAGTTAACTTTATTTCTGATGAATCCGGTGAAGTCATCTTGCAATTATCAGGCAAGTGGTCCCTTCTTTCTGCCAAGGATTTACAGGAAGAAATTCGCACACTTCCTCTCCCCCGCCAAAAAACAATACGCGTCCGCTGGAATCACATCACAGGTGCTGATGTCACAGGGTCTTGGGTTTTACACTCCTTGTTGCAACACCTCTCTCACCGAGGCAACCATTTGGTTCTGCCACTTGATCAAGGGCCAATGTATCAACTCCTCCAGTTGGTTGATACCTATGCTAGCAAGGAGAAATCACCCCAAACTTCCCCTCACTACAGTCTGACAGATATGCTTTTTCACCTAGGCAAACGCTTTGTGACCTATAAGGAAAACATCTCAAAAGCCACGAACTTCCTAGGATTCGTCATTCACAATCTTATTCAAACATTCAGACGGGCCCAGCCCTTCTCCTGGACAAGCCTGGCCTATCACCTGGAACAAGTGGGGCTGCGCGCCATGCCGATTGTGGGGTTGCTCGGAGTTTTGATTGGTGTTGTTCTTGTTTATCAAAGCGTGGACCAACTTCGTCGCTTTGGGGCGGAAGTCTTTACCGTAGATCTTCTTGGCATCTCGGTCACCCGAGAAATTGGTGTGCTCATCACGTCTATTCTTGTGGCAGGGCGTTCAGGAAGTGCCTTTGCTGCCCAGATTGGCCTGATGCGCTTAAATCAAGAAATTGATGCCCTCGATGTCATGGGTCTTCGCCCCGTTGCTACCCTTGTGATTCCCCGTGTCTTGGCATTGATTATCAGCCTCCCTCTCCTCACCCTTTTTGCAAACTTCGTTGCGTTGGGTGGAGGTGCAGCCATGTGTGGGATTATCCTCGATATGCCTTTCAGCGCCTTCATGCATCAGCTAAATCTCAGTCTTGATATAAAACACCTTTGGGTAGGCTTAATTAAAGCACCCTTCTTCGCCCTTGCCATTGGGCTGATTGGATGTTTCGAAGGGTTCCAAGTTCAGCGAGGCGCTGAAGATTTAGGGCGACATACCACCAAAGCCGTGGTGGAGTCTATCTTCCTAGTCATCTGCCTGGATGCCCTCTTCTCCGTCTTTTTCTCTAAGATTGGAATGTAGCCATGATAACTGAGACGCGCCCTCTTATCTCTGTTACAGGCCTCACCACTCAATTTGGGTCTCAGGTTGTGCACCAAGATTTAAAAATGGAGATTCCAGAAGGAAGCATCTTTGGGGTTGTTGGAGGGTCTGGATCTGGAAAAACTGTTTTGATGCGCACCCTTCTTGGGCTAAATCACCCAGCCCATGGACAAGTTTCCATAGATGGCCTCAATCCTTTTTTGCCCGAAGATCAGAAAAAGCTTCAGACCCGTGTTGGTGTTATGTTCCAAGGGGGAGCTCTATTTTCTTCCCTCACGATTGGAGAAAATCTCATTTACCCCCTGATGGAAATTGCGCACCTTCCCCAAGATCTGGCAAAGATGATTGCAGCTCTGCGCCTTAAAATGGTGGGACTTGAGGTAGACACACTACAGAAATACCCGAGTCAACTTTCCGGCGGTATGGTGAAGCGTGCAGCTCTCGCTCGGGCTTTGGCTCTTGATCCCAAAATTCTATTCCTCGATGAGCCAACATCAGGGCTGGACCCCAATCGCTCCCAAACTTTTGATGAGCTTATTAAAACTTTAAGAAAAAATTTAGGCCTCACCGTTATGATGATTACACATGACCAGGAAAGTTTGAACTTTCTCTGTGATCATGTGGGCGCGATCGTAGATAAAAAAATTGTCTCCGGTCCGCTTGAGAGAGTTATGGCACACCCCCACCCCTGGATTCAGGATTTCTTCTGGGGAGAACGGGGAAAACGGGTGTTTGCAAGCCAGAAAGGAGGGCGCTGATGGAGCAACGGGCACGATACACAGCTGTAGGCGCTTTTGTTCTAATCCTCCTTGCTGCTGGATTTATCTTTGTGTTGTGGCTTCATCGCGTGAACCTCTCTGGAGAAGGCAGTGCCTTTGATATCCAATTCAAAACTTCTGTCCGAGGGCTACGCAACAACGACAGTGTTTTTTATAAAGGTGTCCCAGTTGGGCGGGTTGAAGATATCCGGATTGATTCTGAAAATGTCGAGTTTATTAAAGTTCGAATTTCCGTCATGAACCCCAAATTGATTCGAGAAAACACTAAAGCTTCTCTTGAGACCCAGGGACTCACGGGACTTAGCTACATCCTTTTGCGCAATGGAGACGGAACTGGCCCTCTTCTCAAGCCTAAAAAAGGGCAGCGAGTTCCTGTGATTGAGGCCATCCCCTCCAAACTTGATCGTGTCATGGAAAAAGCTCCAGAAGTTTTTGAAAACCTTACTCTCGTTACAAAACGTCTCACTGAGATTTTGAACGAAGAAAATCAGGAATTGATTCGCCAAACCCTTAAAAACGTGAGCAAATTTTCTGCCACACTTCAATCTCGTGGAGATGCGACCTTTGATTCCGCAGAAGAAGCTTTTGAGGCCATGACTCTTGCGGCTAATAACATTAAGCGCAATGTTGAAACTGTAAGCGGAGATATGAGCGAAACACTTGTTAAGGTCAAAGCTGCGAGTGAGACCTTTGACAAAGCCAGTAAAAAAATCGATACTTTCTTTAATCATGGGAATAAACTTTTGAAATCCATGGGCCGGGGAGGTGCAGGACAATTGAATAAGATTTTGAGCGAAACACGCCTTCTTAGCCAACGCCTGAGCCAGGCCCTTGCACGCTTTGATGACAGTCCAACGGATTACCTGGCGCGCCCTGCTCCCAAGAAGAATGAGACACCATGGTAAAACTTTTCCCCCTCCTTATTGCTTGCTTCCTCACAGGCTGTGTCAGCCTGATCCCAAAGACAAAGGCAGACGTTCGTCTGATGTCTTTAACAGCCCTTGAGACAGAGAAATTTTCAACTCCGGCTCCTTTGACTGTAAGTGTAGATGTTCCTGTCGCAGCCGCAGACCTCTCTGGATCTGACATCCTTGAAGTTCATGAGGCTTCCAATGGGGTTACAGAGATCACAACCTATAAGAAAGCCCGCTGGTCAGATCCACTTGCAAAAATTCTTCAAGACAAGATTCTCATTCTGCTCGAAGAGCACCAGGTTTTCAAATCTATCCATCGACCTGAAGAAGGCGTTGTAGCTGATCTGATTCTGCAAACAGCGGTAGAAAAATTCTATATCGTTAAAACAGCAAAAGAGCGAAGAGCAGAGATCCACCTGAGTCTTAAGCTCTTGGACCCGAGTACTGGGAAGGTTATTGCTTATAAAGTCTTTCAAACTTCTGAAAAAACAGCAGAAGTCCGCCTACAAGCCTATGTTCATGCCTTGAACCAAGCCTATCTCCAAGCCCAGCGGGAGATTTTAGAGTGGCTTAAAACAGCTCCTAAAAAAGCTCATTAACCCTCTATAATGATCTTGTAAGAGCATCAACTCCGCTCGAAGAAATTCTCAAGGTCCTGCTTCCTGAGTAATATATGAGTTGGGCGGCCATGATTACATTGGCCCGTAAAGAGGCCTTCTTGAATCTGCTGCACCATAGCCTGCATCTCTGCAGGTTGGAGCTTTCGACCAGCACGAATACTTCCATGACAAGAAAAGGTTGCCAGGAGATAATCTAGCTTCTTCTCCAGGCTCTCTCCCACGCCAAATTGAGAAAGCTCGTCTGCCAAATCATGCACAAGCTTTTGAATATCAAAATCTCCCATAATCACAGGGACTTCTTTTACCACAACAGTAGAGGGGCTTTCGATTTCAAGCACAAGTCCTAATCGGCTTAGTGTCTCCAGAGCATTTTGGAAAAGACTGCTATTGTGAGGGGAAAGCGTCACGGTCTCTGGCAAAAGAAGCATTTGCCGACGTACCCCTTCTGTCTCTTTGTAGGAAATCTTCATCTTTTCGTAGATCAAACGCTCATGGGCTGCATGTTGGTCGATTACCACAAGCCCTTTCTCACTTTGACAAAGAATATAGGTGTTAAAAATTTGCCCTATAACCTCTCCCAACTCAACGGGAACTGAATCGGGCTTCTCTTCACCAACATACTCTTCTTCAGCTTCTGAGGTATTCGAAGGAAGCGGCATACGCGCGGGAAGGGTTTGGTGACGCACAGGTTCTGGCATTCTCGTTCCTAACTGCGGGGAGAGCTCTTGCCCTTGCGAAAATTGTTTAGTGAGGGTGATAGCACTCACTTTAGACCCACCACTCAGAGGAAGGGGCGTTTTTCCTTTCGGCACATTTCCTTGGGATGTTTTAGCCGCATGGCTCAGGAGATCCACAACCACACCACTGCGATTTCCAGAGTTTACCAACCCCTCACGACAAGAGCGTGTTATAAAGGAGCGTACTTTTGGAAAGTCCCGGAAACGGACTTCAGCCTTTGCAGGATGAACATTAACATCCACAGCCTCTGGCGGCAGCGTTAGATAAAGCACAAAGATCGGATAACGGTCTTTGAATAAGAGATCCCCATAGGTTTGCTTGATTGCTGCCTGAATCCCACGATCACGAATGGGACGGCCATTCACGAAAAGGTACTGAAGTTTTTGAGAGTTCCGATTATAGGTTGGAACACCCATAAAGCCAGTAAGGGTCATCTGATCATCCTCAGATGTTTCCTTAATCGCAAAGCTATGATCCCGAAAGTCATTCCCAAAGACAGCAGCAATACGGTCAAGGTATGACTCTGGCCCTCGGTCATAAAGGATTTTCTCTTCATGCATCACCTTAAAGGCCACCTCAGGGTGTCCTATGAGGATTTTCTGAAGGACCTCTTGGCAATGGTTTAGTTCTGTCTGAAGAGATTTCAGGAACTTAAGGCGAGCTGGAATTGCATAAAACAAATCATCCACCTGGATCTTTGTTCCAATTTCCCAGGCTGCAGGAGCAGGCTCTGAAGCGGCACCTCCTTCAACTTGGATTTGCCACCCTTGCTCTTGGTCCTGCTGACGTGTCGTGATTGAGAGGCGAGAAATAGCCCCAACTGAGGACAAAGCCTCTCCCCGAAATCCCATTGTGTGAATGTGAAACAAATCATCCTCTGGAAGTTTTGATGTCGCATGGCGTTGGACCGCTAAGCTGAGATCTTCACGACTCATACCACACCCATCATCAATAATTTGAATCCGAGTCTGACCAGCCTGAAAAAGGTTCACTTGAATTTTCGTCGCGCCCGCATCAAGGCTATTCTCAACGAGCTCTTTTACAACAGAAGCCGGTCGCTCTACAACCTCTCCTGCGGCAATTTGATTGATGATGTGGCTGGGGAGTTGACGAATCATCATGGGAGACTCTTTTTATTATTCTGTCTCTTTTCATACCTGAAATTTTGAAAAGAATCTAGGTCTTGTCAACGTACAAAAACATGGATTACGTGATAAGAAGATGGAAAAGGGCCTCCTTCCTCTGTCATTATAAGGAGCTCTCCCTTTATTGTCATTGGGAGGAGCAAAGCGACGTGGCAATCTATTCACCTTATGGATCGCCGCACCCTTTCAGGGCTCGCGATGGCTCTAAGGCTCCCAACTATGCCTCAGAGGTCATATCTCAAAACAAATCCCAAAACCCTTCGGTAAGTACTTTTCCCATCCATAGAAACTGTTCCGTTTCTTCCTTTATGAATATGGAGTGTGTAAGGATGATCAAAACGGGGACACCTTAATTTCACACGACATCCTTCTGCATTTTCATGGAGCTCTACATCGTCTATTCGGTCCGCAAGACCTCGAAGGCCAGATAGAATTGCATCTCCCGTAATCAAAACCCGCCTCCTGCTGAAAACAAGATCTGCAAACTGGCGCAAGGCTGTTCCTTCCCCTAGAGAACTGGCAGGAAGGCGATCATCTGCAGCAGCTACTTCATCCTCCACACCTTCATCACTTTCCTCAGCATCTTCATCAGGATCCGCTTCGCCAGCTGCTGCACGCGCAGCACGCTCTGCCCTCCTAACTTCCGCAAGCCCTGCATTCATGCGCTGGTTTCTCTCCCAAATTTCTGCTTCTCTACGAATTTCTTCTTCTCTCGCCTCTCGTGCTTCTACACGCGCACGTGCAAGAGCCTCAGCTCTCTCTGCTGAAACAGAAGAACTCGCACTCGCTGCCCCTGACATTGCAGCAGCAGGAGCTGTATCACGTGAAAAAGCCTCAGCTCTTGCAGATCGTGAGGCTGCTGCGGGAGCCTTTCTCGGCCTTGCTTTCCTTCTTCTTGGAGCAGGAGCAGGCCCGGCTGAAGCTCTAGGAAGGGGAGATGGTCTTGCATCATCTGCCCTGCCTTCTAAAAATGCCCAAGCATGCTCTTCTTCCTCAGCTGTGGGAGATGTTCTTAAGAGGTGCCGCCACAATGTATCGTCTCCCATTAGACCTTTGCGTAATAAGGCTTTTCCTGACTTCCTTGGTTTCCCAACTTTCCTCTTTTGTGTTTTCCTGCGTGCTGTATATGCAAAACGAGAGAGTACAATTTGCCAAGCTTCTACATACCGTGTGTCTGCGCCATGACGAGAAATCAAAACATCCTGTCCCATCTCCCAAAGAGCATAAAGCTGGGCCGCAAATGGAAATTCTTCCTTTTTCAATCTCCGACCACGGCTATCGATTCTCACAGCAACCATAGAATCTGCATGGGGAAGCTCACCTTCACCTTCTAGAAAAGCTTTAAATCCTGGATTTTCATCAAGAAAGACCCGAAAAGGAACGCCCAAAAAAGGCTCTATCATTTTTTGAGTTGCCTCAAATCTGGCTTCATCTTTTTTGACACGACGTATTTCTCGCTCCTCTTCTTCGGACGGTTTCCCCAAAGTTTCTCCGAGACAACGCTTCATATCATCTGGGGAAAGGAAACATCTGTAGTATTTAAGCATTGTCCAAGCAAGGTAAGAGCGCGTTCTCTTTACCTGAAGAATTCCTGCGTGGCTAGGAATTTCAATATGCTCCTGGAAACGCATAAACTCTGGAAAGGTGCTCGCAACATAACCCTTACGTTCCTCAAGACTCTTTCTTTCCCCGCAGTAAAGCGTAAATATCTCAAAAACAATCAATGCAAAATGATTTAGTGCCTCTGCCCTTCTTTCTTCTTCTGAGAGTTTTGTAAAAGCTTGGAATCTCGCCTCTTCTTTTTCATACCATGCCCGAATATGCGGATACTTTTCAAGCTCACAAGCCATCTTTGGGGCAATACTTTCAGTAACAAGTGACCCATAAATATCACTTGCAAGCAAATGATTTCCTGCATAAAAGGCACGAAGTGCTTCCTGCTTGGCCCCAAAAACCCCATCAAAACCCTCAAGAACACCAGAAAAAGCACTTTCGACCTCTAGTTCAAGCATGCGTAGGTCAGGTGCTGGTGTCGCTGCACTATAGAGTTTTGAAATAAGCACAAAACAAAAAAAGCATAGAGTTCGAAATATCATAAAATAAAGCAAAAAATTATTTATGGAAAATAACTTTTTTTTATTTTTATTTCAAGCGTTACCTATTCTCACATTTCAAACACAGGCATAAACCTGTCAAGATTTTGATCAAGAGCTTTGAGGGTACGGGACAGATCCACTGTATCTTCCCGAAGCCATTGGTGCACGACAAGTCCATAAAAAACCCCAAAAGCTTGTATTTTGATCAAACCTTTCAGACCTGATGTTGAAAACCCAGCAAGGCTGAGCATCCACTCAAACGCCTCTGCCATCTTGGGCAGAAACGTCAGGAGAGACCGGGGATCGCTCCATAATTCCCCTTCCAGCTGCTGAAGACATCCTTTGTAGGGCGTCAGCTGATCAAGGCGGCTCATCATCACTTCAAAAAGAATATCCCGAGGAGAATCTAATCCGTCCAAATCCACCGTTTCCAGTGTCATGGTTGTAATCCGCTGGGAAAAGAAGGAGAGAAAAGCCTCTTTTGAGGGAATTTTTCCATAGATTTCATGATCCGGACAGCCTGCTTCCTGAGCCAACTGATGAAGGGAAAAATGCTGCCATCCACTTTCAGAAATGATCTGAGCTCCCTGATCAATGAGATCATGGAGAGTGGCTGTAGATTGTGAAGAATTCTGTGCCGTCATAAGACTCTTTACTTCAATTCTTGTGAGCGATTATGCGCTGCGATCACAGCATTTTCAACTAATGTTGTAAAGGTTTCATTTTCCATCAAAACGTCTAGTGCCGCTGCCGTCGTTCCACCAGGACTTGTGACCTGAGTCCGTAACGCCCTAAGTGGATCATAAGAAGTTCCTGCCATAGCTCCAGCTCCTTGCAGGGTATGCTTTGCCAAAGTTTCTGAAATTTCTGCTGGCAGGCCTAGTTTTTTCCCCGCTGCCTCTAAAGCTTCACCTAAGAGATAAACATAGGCAGGACCGCTCCCAGAAATGGCGGTGACCGCATCAAAATAGGCCTCTTTATCAAGCCATAGCACATGCCCCGTTGGCATAAAGAGCTGATTGATGAGGGTATCGTGCATTTCCTCACAATGCTTATTTCCCATAAGAGCAGACATCCCCTGCCCCACTTGGACAGGTGTATTCGGCATGACCCGCACGAAAGGCGAATGTGGAAAATGGTAGGCGTAAGTATCCATGGCAACCCCGGCTGCAATACTTGCAATCAGGAGCGTTTTAGGATCAGCTAAGCCTGCCACATGTTGACCGTAAACAGGCAGTACCAAGGGCAAAACCTGGGGCTTAACAGCAAACAGCAAAATATCAACCTCATGAAAATCTAAGGTATGGATATCTTCACTGGAGACCCAGATAGCCTCAGAAATGCCTGTTCCCATCACAGATTTGGTATCAACCTCGTGGGGACTCACGATCGTAACCTTTTCGATCATCGGAGACGGCTGCTTCGCCCAACACCCCACCAAGCTCTGCCCCATCGCTCCATAGCCGACTAAGCAAAGGTGGCGGATCATTTTAGGCTTCCCCAACGGTATCAATCATAGCCATTGTGGCTGCATCGTGAGGCTTTTTATCGCCGAGGATCACAAATTGGAAAGCCGGATAGTATTTCTCGCAAGCAGACAAAGCATAATCAATCACCTCTGCCAAAAGAGATTCGGATAGTGTCCGGGTTCCTGGGAGCAAAAGCCCATGGCGAAAAACTGGACAAGATTCCTGAGGGAAAATTTCAAAATTCCCCATATAAATATTGCTGTTCAGCTGAGCCGTGAGGATTCCCACATTGTCCCGCTTACTCGGTGGAATCGTGAGATCAAACAGAAGAAAGAACTGGAGAATCCGCTCTTCCTCTCGCCAGACAAAATGCAGGCGATAATCACACCAACGCCCTGCCACATCACAAGCAAGCTCTACAGAACTCAGGCGCTCATAAGGCCATTCTTGGGATAATATAAGCTCTTCTACTGAGTCAATGGGATTATTTTCGCTGGACAAGGTTCACCCTCCTGAGGTCTTCTTTCATTTTGAAACATCCGGATTCCTTTGGCTAGAGGGAATCCTGACTTATCCACAAAAGAATTCAAAACAACTTGATTTGATGTGGATTTTTATCTCCTTTTTGAAGCCCTAACAAAGGTTGAAGTCCGTGGATCGCCACAGGCCTCCGGCCTTCGCGATGACAGTAAAGGGAAAGCTTCTCGCAATACCCTCATCATCACAAACCCTACCTTTTTCAAGCAAGCCTTCTTCCTTCTCTATCGTCATCGCGAGCCCTACCTTTTTTCCAGTCATCGCGAGCCCTGAAAGGGCGCGGCGATCCATAAGATGTTTGGATTGCTTCGTCGCTACGCTTCTCGCAATGACAATAAAGGGAAAGCTTCTCGCAATGATTTTCCTTAATGCCCCAGAAGCACACCCACAGCTACAAAAACAACGCCTGTCCCTATCATAACACACCGTTCAAGGGTTTTATCTTTTTCTACAAGCGTCAGCTCTGCAGCTGCTTGCTGCGCAGAAGTTTTTCTCTCTAGAGCCTTAAAAAAACCCTTCGGAAGTATTATTCTGAGTTTTGGCGAAGCTCCCCCCCCCAACGCAATTTTAAGCTGCACACCAAATTGGAATTTAGAAGGATCTGGTTGAAACCGCAGCGCTTGAAGCGGATCCCTTGGCTTATCCTGTGTAGTCTCAAGACAACCCTCTGGCAATTGGGGGAAACCCGCCCCAAGCACAAGTCCTCCATCAGAAAGTGGAGTTGCTCCACCAAAAACACCATATGAATATGGAAGCCCATCCGGTCCTGCTCTCTCCCCAAACGTCGCACCCTTGGCTGAAAACGTGGCCAAGAAAAGTAATAAAATCAGGGAAGTCTTTTTCACAGCAAATACTCTTTATTTTTAGAAAGATATCACATTTCTCCTTATATATGTAAAGAAGGAATATAAATTACTGCAGTTCTAGGAGATTATACTTACCTTCATCGCCAGGATGATCAGGGTCTCCATATATAGGAAGACCGCTATCAGTCTTGTACATTTCTCCAAACCCAAGAAGCTTAAGACGTGATGGTGGAGCTGTGTGACCTCCAAGATCCCCGCCTGCTTTATCGATTGCACGCAGTGCAATATGATAGGCATGCAAATCCAAATTTTCTTTTCTCGATGCCTCATCTGTCTCAAGAATAATCGGCACAGACCTATTCCCCTCAGTGAGCGGATCTGTTGCAGCCAAGTCCACCCACCCTGCATAAGCAACTTCACCTCTTCCATCTGCATTTGGAGTAATTTTAGGCGGTGTTTCGCAGGAGAAGGTATAATAAGTAACACGGTCATTCGCTCCAGCAGGACCTTGCCCAGGGCGGTCTAAAACTGCAACCAAAGAAAGAGCTGAAGGGTCCACATGAACACCGACCTCTTCCTCTAATTCACGCACAGCTGCTGTAAGGGCAGACTCCCCCTTATCAACAGCACCTCCAGGATACCCAAGGAATCTTGTACGAACCAATAAGACCCTTGTTCCACAAACCAGCACAACCCGCGCACCTTCAGAAGAGGTTGTTGGATCAGGACGCGCAGAACCATTTTTCAAATAGTAGATAATATTATCACCACGATCATCCACTAAAAAATGGGCTCTTAAGAAATACCCGGCCAGAAGACTTGAGCGGGGCAAAACGCACTCAATAGCCTGCCCTTTAAAGGATGCTTCCATATGTGACACAAATCCAGCCAAACCGGAATCAAGAACCTCAGCAGGTGTATCGGGAGCAATCCGCACATTTTGAAAAGTTGGTTCAATTGTGTAAGAAATGCCCTCGACAACACCAGCTTCAGGTGCGGTTGCCAAAGCTGCAGCCGCATGGAGGGACTGCAAAGAAGTGATAAAAAGAAATAAAAGAAAATGAAGTACCCTCATGGGAACCCCTATTTATGATGCATCATGCAGGAGGAAAATGCTTCACCAAATGGCTCTAGAAAGGCTTATTCGCTTTCGCCGATAATGACAGAGGAAGAACCATCAGCAGGTGTCTCTTCTTCAGGACCATCTGCAAGATCTTCCAAAGAGCCAATTTCAACAGACTTTGTTGCTGTTTCAGGCTCGAGGAGGTGATCAAAATCATCTTCTTCCGCATCCAAAACAACGTGGGAGCGGTAAGATTGAGTCACACCATTCAACATCTCTTCAGGAGAAACTTTTTCTTCTGCAATTTCACGCAAGGACACAACTGTATTCTTGTCATCATCTCGCTCTACGAGAGGTGGCAAACCTGCCCCAAGTTGACGCGCCCGGTGTGCGGACATGACAACGAGGTCAAAACGATTACTGACTTTATCGATACAATCTTCAACAGTTACCCGTGCCATCTTTTTTCTCCTGAATCAAAGCGTTAGAAATTATAAGGTTTTAGCCTTGACGAGCTTTAAACCGAGGATTCGTTTTGTTGATGATATATGTCCGTCCACGACGCCGAATAATACGGCAAGCACGGTGACGATTTTTGATTGTTTTTAAGGAACTAACGATTTTCATAGTGACTTCTCAGAAAAATTTCCTCCAATATAGGAAAAACTCACCCCCCTCGTCAAGGTTTTCCTGCGCTTACCCATAAAAAAACCTCCTTAGAGAAAAGGAGGTTTTTATGAAAGCTGATTGCCATGTCGCTTAGGCTGCTTGACGCGATGTCCTCATTGCCGCCCGACGAGCGACAGTTAGAGCCTTTGCACGGACTTCAGCAGCTTCATCTGCCGCTGACCGCCAAGCCTCTTCTACATCTCCCCCTCCAATCATCCTATCAAGGGCTGCAATCATTTCTCTTCCGGTCAAAACCAGAGATTCACCAGTTGCAAATGATGAAGCTGCAGGAGCTGTGGCCGAAGACGCTACTGCAGCTAAAGCTGCCGAGGCATGACCATCTTCATCGTCTGAAAGCGCATCTGCATCCTCGCCCTCTTCATCTTCATCTTGGGTTTTCTGAGAAAGGCCGAGTTGATGTTTTGCATGCCTAATTGCAGAGGTTAGCATTTTTTTAGCTTGAGTTGCTCTTGAGGGATCTTTTTCACCCTCTACACCCCGGCAAAGATCAGCAATCTGTCTGCGGGCCCTATGCAGAAGAGCTTGCTGCTTAGCTTCTTCAACTCTTGCAGCAGCAATGTCCCATTCTGCAATTGCTGCAGCTTCTGCCTTTTGGGCAGCAACAACAACAGGCCTTGGTTCAGAAGCATCTCCCAATAACCTAAAGAAGTTGTCCCCTTCACAAAGGCGGATTCTTCTCAGAACTTCAGCGCGCAATCCAGAGCTATCAACTTCTGAAAGATGCTCCTGAACAGGGCTCCTCCCCTGAACCACTGCAATTTTAACATCTCTTAAATCACCTGGCCTGAGGGCTGAATCACGAAGTTCTCTCATAACAGCAAGAAAATCAACATCAGCTGTAGGTAACCTTCTATCCGTCAGGTCAGCAACTGTAGAAACCAGCGCCATTTTTCGTCCAAGGCGCTCTTCAGGAGATCTTTCTCCCTCTGCATACCCACGGAGAATATCTAGAACTTCGGCACTTACAGCTGGCCGTGAGAATACTTCCTTTTCGAGCAACTCTCGAATTGTTCCTAAAGCCTCAATGCGTCGCTGGAAAAAACCATGGGTGTCGCCTGACATGCGAGCCAGAGATACGACAAAGGAACGCGCATCACCTGATACTGAAAGAGCCGTGACAGCACGTAGAGCATCCAAGGCTGCCGTAATAGAATTTGCATTTTGCAAATCATGACCATGTCTGCGATCACGAGCCCGCGTTAACCGCCAAGCCTGATCAACTTCCCAATCTGTGGCCATTGCTGCCCTTTCATAGACTTTCCGGAAGTCTGCCATAGCAGAGCCACTGCTAAAGGAAACACGCGCCATCAGTTTGAGAACGCTAGGTTGGCGCCCTGTTGAAGAACCTTCGACAACGTTTAGAAGAGTCACAAAATGATCTGACTCAGCACCAAGCTCAGACCATGAGCCATTTGCCCTATTATTATGTACGAGCGTCACAACCCAATCAAAAGTCTCGGCAGATACTTTTGCTGCTGTCTCAAGAACCTTAAAGCACTCTTCAAAATTGTTAGCTTTTTCGGTCATAGCCATAGCTCTTTCCAATCGGCCTTTTGCAGAAAGATCACCATTAACAGAGGCCAAGCGGACAAAATTATCTGCTGAAAGTCCTATACAATCACCTCTGTCAGAATCCCAATCTTCTTGTCTCATAAAGCGATTTGCTTCCTCAACCGTCACCCGCAAAGCCTCTTCCGAAAGTTCTTCAGCTTTTTCCAGCATTTGAATTCTTGCTCTGAGCCTATTTTCTCCTCGCACGAGACGAGATTTTGCGAGACTTAACATCTGCTCTAAGAGCTCCGGTGGAAGATTTTTTTCTAAAGTGTGCACAATTTGCATTGCGCTAAGATAATCTTCAAGTGTGTAAGAAGCCCTCCCCTGGTTTGCAAGGAGCCCTTCTACTGCAGGCAAAGTCTGCGCTGAAATTTCAGCAGCAGCGGCAGCCTCTAAAATTCGGCGACGCATTCCAAATGATAAGGTACGCCGCTTCACAATTTTGAGTGTTGCAGCACGCAAGCTGTCAGAAGCTTCCCCAGCTTCAGCTGATGCAGTGGCATCATCAGATAAAGCATCAACCGCTCCAACAGTCGCCTGGAAGGCTTCTGAGCTTACAACTCGCTCTCCAACAAAAAGGTCAACAACGGATGCTGTTGCATCAGGGAAAGAAGAGGCAAGCAACCAAACAAGACGACGATCCGCAAATGCCTCACCCTCACCGACACGCCTGAGAGCTTCAAAATGCGCCTCTCGGGAAACAGCCGCAATAGCTTCAATCGTACCTAGCACATGAGCCTCTCCAGCAACCTCATCTTCTTCTGCAAAAAGGCCACGTACGGTGGCTGTAACTTCTGGAGCAACACTTGCAGTAGCCTCCAACACCTTCAAGCGGCCTTCAACATCAGAAACATGACCTGCTGTGACAACAGCATCTTCTTGGGCAGCGGTAGGAATTGCATCAACCAAAGTCATCAATCTGACCAGGTGGTCTGCGGATACCCCTCTCACAGCAAGACGACGCATTCCCTTAACGGCAGTCAAGGTATAGTCCTTTGCGGCATCTACGACACGAAGACGTTCTGCAAACCCTTCAGCAGGGGCTACATGCATAGCTCCCGCGAGAGCCTCAGCACGCAGTTGAGGAGCGAGAGCCTCCACAACTTTCATACCCTCCATGAATTCATCAGCAGTGAGTGTTTCAACCTCTCCAGCAAGGTCAAACACCTCTCCCAAAGTCTCAACTGAAGCTTTCGCAGCTTCAATCCACGCTACATGGCGCGTGGAGAAAGGAACAGCAGAAGCCACACGCCCAAACATGTCATCAGCTCTTGCTAAACTTCCTTGCTCATGAAGAGTTTGCAATGCTCTCAATGTTGCAGAGAGCTGGTCTGTTGGTAGGGAAGTCTCATCTCCTGCAACGGCAAGTGCAGCTCCCACAACTTCTTCAGAAACGTCTGCAGCTGCTTCAAACACAGCACAGCGGGCTTCAAGTCTTGGTAAGGTACGAATCGCAAGGGCCAAAGCTGAGGCGCTATGTCTTCTTAAAGCCCCTTGGACCCGTGCTATAGTTTCCGCGAAGCCTGCAGCAGTCACAGCTTCTGCTCCATCAGCAAGTTCAAGAGTTGCGGTGATAGCCTCTGCAGAAATTGCATCGTCAGCGGCAACTCCTCGTACAGCAAGACGATCCTCAAATCCTGCGAAGAGTCTTGCTGCCCTCAGAGCACTCGATCTTTTTCCTTCAGCAATTGTTTCAACAATCCTCAAGGCATTTGTAAAGCCTACAACGGTCACACTCTCTGCTCCATCAGCAAGTTCAAGAGCTGTAGCGATAGCTGGGACAGAAATATGCTCACTTGCAATGGCCTCGAGGATAACAAGACGATCAGAAAAGCTTTTAACTGCCTTAGCTGCCCTCACAGCAATACCCCGGTCAGCAGAAGCAATATCTTGGAGTAGACGTAATGCCTGGGTGAGTCCCTCTGGATCTGCACTTTCATCACCAACTAAGGCACCTGCATGAAGAAGAACGGCGGAAGAGACTCTTGAATCTAAAGCAGCCGCTAAAACAACACGCTGCCGTTCCCGGGCATGGCCCGCAAGGAGAAGCGCATTGCTCATATCCTCCAACGAAAGACCCAAAACATGATCCATCATCCCAGGAACCCTAACACCTGCAGCATCTTGGGCATCTTCTTCTTGCTCCAAGGCAAGCAAAGTCACTAAAGTCCGAGCAATAACAGGATGAGGATGACATCCTACACACTTCATTGCCAAGATTAGATTTTCGGGATCAAAACCACCCTCACGAATGATATCAGGAAAATGGGCAAAAATGAGAGGTCTTGCTTCACCTGGAAGAGCAGCCACAAGGCGCATACAAGAAAGAACAGTTTCCACAGCACTGCCTTTATCTGAAGGAGTGCCAAAAACTGTGTCTGGATCTATCAATTCCTTTTTAACAGCCTTAAGAAGTTCAGGGTCTGGACCTGCAACATCTTCGCAAGGATGTGCAGCACCATCAGGCTCTCCAGGGTCTTGAGCAGAAGCTGCAGAAGAAGAGGAAGATGGTGGGAGCGAAGATGATGATGAAGATGACGGGTCAAGAGCCGTTGGATCATCCTCATCTTCAGCAGCTGCAGTGTCTGCCGCAGCATCAGCAGGTCCCGCTAAACCATCTGAAACAGCCCCTGCAAAAGAGAGTGCTGCCCCTTGTTCCTCTTCATTTAAGCCCTCAAGAAGATGAAAAAACTTGTAAAAATTAAGAGAACCCATCCAATCAAAAAAGCTTGCAAGCCTCGCTTTATCAGCACTAAAACGGCCATTTAAAATACCAATTATTTGATCACGGCGAGCTGCCCCCCGATTTCCAGGAAAGCTATAAAGTGCCGCGAGAATCCGCCTGCCCTTTGAACCGAGCTCTCCTACCTCAGAAGACCCTCTACCTCCTGTAAATCCAATAGCTCTACGAAAAACGTCAACCTCTGCATCTCCTGTTTTCCAAAGACCTGCTTCGTCACAAGCACCATTAGATTCCAGCCACCATGCAAAACTCGATCCCCAAGGGGCATCCTCTGCACCTTTAAATTGAGTCTCAGCTGCCTCCAGATTTTCTAGCACAGGCGTAGCAGCCCCATAGGAAGCACTTATGCTTAAAATTGAAAAGAGACAAGATATAGTAAGAATGTGTAGTTTTTTCATGATGGATAATACTAATGCTTTTTTGGAAAAGTAGTGTATTTGAGGCAAAAATCAAGATCTTCTGGAGCTTTTCCCAGGAAAGATTTATCGTTATTTGAGGCTGGTAAAATGACAAAACTCCATAACAGTGAAGTAAGTATTGATCCGAATATTGTAAAGGCCTTGTTAAAATTTCGGCCTCTCTTCCCATGAAGAAAGTCATTCCGGGCTACGACCCGAGGCCCAAATATTTTGTGGATCGCCACAGGCCTTCGGCCTTCGCGATGACCGTAAGGAGGTCATTGGGAAGCGCTCTCCCTTTATTGTCATTGCGAGAAGCGTAGCGACGAAGCAATCCATAAAGCACTGGACTCCTCATACCCTGCAAAATTCCACCCCCCACAAGAATGCTGATCTTCAGTTTGGAGATTAGCCCTGTCTAGGCTATAGTAAATCTATAAGGAATAGAGGCTTTATGTCAGGGTCACAGTGGTTATCAGGCGTTCCTCGTATAGAGAGCCAGAATTATGATGATCGTCCAGCAGGTTCTGCTTTGAATGCGATTGTTCTTCACTATACCGCTGTTGATGATGACATTTCTCTCCGTGCTCTTACAAAAAAGCAAAAAGAAATCCCACCTGTAAGTGCGCATTTTCTTATAACTTCTGATGGAACTTGTCACCAGCTTGTTCCTCTCAATGCCCGGGCTTGGCATTGTGGAAAAAGCAATTGGAAGGGACAAGAAAGCCTCAATAGTTCAAGCATTGGCATTGAAATTGTGAATGATGGCTTTTCTCCATTTCACCCCACACAAATTGAAACGCTCAAACAGATTCTGAGGCAAATTTTTGACGTGACGGGTCTTGGTCCCGAAGCTGTTGCAGGGCACCAAGACATTTCTCCTGATCGTAAAATCGATCCAGGGCCACACTTTCCCTGGGAAGAGCTTGAGGCAGAAGGCCTTGTAGCTCAACAGGACATAGAACCCCTCATGAGACTATGGACAAAAGGTCCTCTCTCTAAAAACAGGGAAAAGATTGAAAAGGCTATGAATGCCTTTTTACGCAAAACACCTGAAGGAGAGACAGAGCTCAAAGAAATGCTTCTGCAACTTGGTTATGCCGTACATCTCTACGGCATGACCCACTGCCTGCGCGCTTGCATTGTGCGGAATTTAAAGCGTTTTGCTTAGCTAGCTTTTTTCTCTGTGGGTGCAGCATCTTTGTTTTGCATCTTGGCCACAAGTCCTGACAAGTTGAAAGCTTTCAACAAATTGCGTAACTCTTGGCGGGCTGCGACCTGAGACATGGTCAACCTCTTGCCCATATCCTCAAGATCCAGCAATGTTAAACCACTAAGGAAAAGCTCTCGGAAAATTACACGCTCACAGAACCCAGACGCAATCCGGAATCCCAAACGAGGCGCCAGAAGGCTTAACACTTTTGTCACTTCCTCTTTGTTGCGAGCATAGAGATTAGACAAACGATTTCGCACGACAATCCAGTCCACAGTCACCTTATCCCGCATCAGACGCTTCTTCTTCTGCTCCCAGACAGATTCTGCATAGGTACTGGGCTTAAGATCTTGGATTTTACCTTCCATTTGTTCCACGTTCACCAAAAGATCAAGATCTATAAAACTATCATTGATCGGCGTGATAAGCGTATCTGCATATGAGTGCGCTAAACGGGAAAGGTAAGTGTCATTTCCTGGCGTATCAATCACAATGAAATGATTTTCGCTCAACTCTTCAAAGGCTGCTGTAAAGCGATTCTCTTCATCTTTTTCCGCGAGCTCAAGGCTCCGATTTTCACTACGTGGAATGGGGCGATGCTGAGGCATGAGGAGCTTATCGCACTGCTTCAAGCCAACTTTCTCACGATTCGTCACGTAACGCGTGAGCGTTCCTTGGCGCGCATCTAAATCCATAGATCCAACACGAAAACCCATTTTCATGAGCTGCACAATAAGATGCATGGAAATGGTGGACTTTCCAGTCCCCCCTTTTTCATTTCCAAGAACAACAACATATGGTTTGGAGCCAGTAGACACAGATTTTCCCTCTAACATCACTTCTAGATGCAGCGTATCATATTTCCCCTCTGTCGACACTCAGATTTTTTCACAAACTCAGGTACCAATATCTTCTTTCTAAAAAAACTTGAAAGATAAATAAAAAAAACCATATTCTAAAAGAAATTATGAATTTAATATGAAATATTTTTATTTTGTTTTGTTTTTTCTTTTTGCAATTGAAGGTTATTCTGCTGCTGATGACCGCGCAGCGGCTCCTTCTCCAACTTTCACATCCGAACAAATTGAGGCAGCTAAGGCGGCTCTTGATGTTTTAGAGAAAGCTTTTGAAGAGTTGATGTGCTTTATGGATTCAGAGAGAAATGAAATCTCTACAGACCTTCTCGTTGAAGAAGAAGTAAAACGCCTTGAAGCTGCAAAAATCCTTGAAAATCAGGGTTACACACAACTCAGCCGTGCTGGCGCTACAGACGCCCCTCTAGGCCCTCGGGGAAATCCGTGGTTTACAATGGATGGGTTTCGAGAAGCCTGTGCACAAATTCTGCGTGAAATGGGCCATGAGGAGGCCGCAGAAGACTCGGGAGCTGCTGCAGCAGCCGAAGACGGTGCGCTTGATCTAAGTCCCCCTGAGGTGCTAACAAGGGAAGAAGGCGCTGAGTCATAAGATCCGGATGGCAATTCTCCTGAAGGTGCTCTGGAAATACTTCCTCCTTAAGAAGGATATTTGGAAGAGAAACATAGGGAACCTGTATCAGCTTTCGCCCAATCCAGGCGGTTAGAGGATGCACCTTGTAGGCCACAACGGTTGGCACCTGAAAATACCCAAGTTCAAGAGTTACCGTCCCTGAAGCCGCCAGTGCTGCATTGGATGCCTTCATAGCGCCTGTTTTTTCATCCGGATCCGTAACAATCAACGTTGGGCAAGCCCAAGATTGGGTCCGCACCCAGTCTGCCACAGCCGGTACCGTCGGAAGCACGAGGTGCAGATCCGGATAAGTTTGCTGCAAAAGTTTAACCGTCTCCTGAAAAATCGGAACAAGAGTTTCCACTTCACCCTTTCGACTCCCCGGCAAAACACACAGCAAAGGCGTATCTGGAGCAACATCCCGTTTTTGGCGAAAGGCTTTACCTGCTTCTGCATCTAAGGGAATTGATGCTAAAGGGTGTCCAACAAAAGAGGCTGACAAACCATGGGAGGTAAAATAATCTGGCTCAAAGGGAAATAAGCAATAGAGGTGATCCAAGAATTGTGCGATTTTCTTGGCTCGTCCTGGGCGCCATGCCCACACTGAAGGCGCAACCACATGGTGAACCTTAAACCCCTTTTTATGAGCCCACTTTCCAATTCGAAATGAAAAGTCAGGGCTATCAATTGTGAGAACAGCGTCTGGTTGAAACTCTTCGATTGCGGCTTTGGTTCGAGATAAACATCTAAAAACACGGGGAAGAGCCTTCACCACTTCTACAATTCCCATGAGAGAAAGATCTGTCATAGGAAAAAGAGAGCGAAGCCCCTGCCCCATCATAAGATCTCCACCAACACCAGCTATTTTTAACTGTGGATCTTTTTCCCTCAAGCCTTTGAGGATTTCTGCCCCAATCCAATCGCCCGAAGACTCCCCTGCAATAATGAAAAGCTTCATAATACCTCACTCAAAAAAGTGAAGGAATTGACCCGTTTTCGCCAATTGCTCTTGGAAGACTTCTGGATCCAAAACAACAACACCCTCCCGGTGCAAAGCCACGCCTGCAAAGACTTCTGGGTTGAGAAATTTCAAAGTTCGTGTTCCCACGACAGGCTCATCAACCCGTGTATCCTGAGTTGATTTTGGCATTTTGATAAATAAGGCTTTTTTGTCACGCCCCTGAATGAGATCGCAAGACCGCTGAAGCAGACCATCTGTCCCTTCAGCACCTTCAATACCAATGACTTGTCCATCACAAACAACGATAGCTTGCCCCACATTGTAAGGAGAAAGAGTGTCTAAAACGGCACGCCCCAAAGCAAGATCTGCTCCATAAGTTTCTGGCAAAGAACCTTCTGCAGAGCAGAGCCTCTCCTGTTTGATAAACTGACCCGCAGAATGGAAGGTAAATCCCTCTCCTTCAAAAAGAGAAATAAGTTTGCGCAAAACCTGATCATCTTGCCCCATGATTGGAAGAAGCTGTGCCATCCAGGCCATACCTTTAAAATCTGGGGCAAGCTCGCTCGCCCGAGGACGCTCGATTTTTCCGGCAAATACCAAATCTTTCACATCATGAGAGCGGAAGAATGAGAGGGCTTTTCCTACTTTTCCCAGTCCGCACTTTAATACTGTGTAAGAAGCATCCCAGGGTTCTTCAGAGCTGTCTAAATCAAGAACGTAAACCTTTGCTCCTGACTGGGAGGCTGCGGAAGCAACCTGCCGCGGAAGATCTCCAGATCCAGCAAGGATACCAAGGGTTTTAAGTTCCGACATTTTTGGGCATGCAGATGGGACGCCCCCCATCTTGGCGAATAAAGTTAATAAGCTCGGCTACGGTAACATGATCATCATAATGGGACATCACTTGATCTAAACGATCAGAAAAAGTACTTCCCTCAATATCAACAGTAAAGAGCTGACGGTACGCTTCACGCAGGCGATCAATACCATCCCGTTCAAAGCCACGGCGCTTGAGACCTACAATATTAAGACCTGCAAGATAAGCTCGATCTCCTTTTACAGACCCATAAGGAATCACATCTTTTTCAACACCGGACATACCACCAATAATGGCGTGATCCCCAATTCGTACAAATTGATGAACGGCTGAAAGACCACCAATAATCACATTATCACCAACCGTTACATGCCCTGCAAGCGTTGCATTATTGGCCATAATGACGTTATTTCCCAGAATACAATCATGGGCAACATGAACGCTTGCCATCAACAGGCACCGATCTCCCACAACTGTTTTCATTTTATCGCCTTTGGTTCCAGGCTGGATCGTCACATACTCACGAATCATACAGCCAGAGCCAATGTGAACTTCTGAAGGCTCACCTTCATACTTTAAGTCCTGAGGACGGTGCCCAATTGAGGAAAAAGGGAAAATTTCTGTTTTGTCCCCAATCGTCGTAAGTCCTTCTACCACGACGTGGGAATGCAAACGCACATCATCCCCCAGCGTGACCTGAGGGCCAACGATTGAATAAGGGCCGATTTCCACATTTTTCCCAACTTTGGCTTGATCAGAAACGATCGCCGTTGGATGAATTCCTGCCATTAGGCGTCCTCCGAATCCACAATCATTGCTGTATAAGTTGCCTCAGCCATGACTTGACCATCAACTTTTGCTTCACCGCGATATTTCCAAACTTGGCCACGGCCTTTCACCATCTCAACCTCAAGATGCAAAACCATGCCAGGCTTTACAGGCTTGCGGAAGCGAGCAGAATCAATGGACATAAAATATACATCTCGCGTCTGATCTGTAGCAGGAAGACTTTTGTTAACAATCAACCCTGCAGTTTGAGCCAGAGCCTCAACAATCATCACACCAGGCATAATAGGATTTCCAGGAAAATGACCCATAAAGTAAGGCTCATTTGTCGTAACACACTTAATTCCAACACCTTGCTTCCCAGGGATCAATTTTTCAACACGGTCCACCATCAAAAAGGGGTAACGGTGAGGAATAAGCTTCATAATTTCATCAAGTTCTAACGTTACGTAATCCGTCATACTAACCTTCTCTTTTGTCCCCTTGCACGCGACGTGTCTTTGCAAGTTGACCTAATTTTGAATTTTGTTGATGCCACTGGCGAATGGGAACTGCTGGAATTCCTCCAACAGTTTGCCCGGGCTCAATATCACGCATAATACCACTTTTTGCAGCAGCCTGCGCCCCTTTTTTCAGGTGTAAATGCCCTGAAACACCGACCTGCCCACCAAGAGCAACATAATCTTCAAGGATCGTACTCCCAGCAATACCGACTTGTGAAACAATGATACAGCCTTTTCCAATTTGCACATTATGCCCAATTTGGACAAGATTATCGATGCGGGTCCCGTCTCCAATGACTGTGTCCCGAAGACTTCCTCGATCAATAGTTGTATTGGCACCGATATCGACCTGGTTTCCGATAATGACACGCCCAATCTGAGGGATATTCAGAGGCCCTTTCTCATCCATAGCAAAACCAAAGCCTGCCTGCCCAATGCGAGCACCAGTGTAAACATGGCACTTTGCTCCCATATGGGTGTGAACGATAACAGCCCCAGCATCAATACGGCACAACTCCCCAATGCGAACATAAGGTCCAATGTAGACATGATGTCCGACACGTGTTCCTTTTCCGAGCTCGGCTGTAGGATGGATCACTGCAGTTGGGTGAATCAATTCCTGAGTACCATGAATTTCCTCAGGGTAAAACGCCTGAGAAATGGCCGCAAACGCCCGCTGTGGCGTTGATGTCAAAAGAGGAAGAACATTCTGGGGAAGAAGATCTTTATGTTTCGGATGAACAATGCAAGCACCTGCTCGACAATCAGTAATCTGGGACTTGTACTTTTCATTATGATGAAAAGCTATATCTTCAGACCCTGCCTCTGTTAAGGCCTTTACATCTGTAAAAAAAATGCCCCCAGCCTGCTCTTTTAATGCATCAGCATTCTCAAAAGAGGCCAGCTGGAGGACATCAGCAAGGGAGAGTTTCTCTGCTTTTTCAAAAAACATGCAACCCCCCCCTTCTATCTTAAGACAAAGACTTCACGTCAACACTGATTGCGCCTTTGGAAGCATTCAGTGAAGAAACAACTTTGTCAGTCAGGTCTGGAACACGCTTCGTGTTTACAGCCAAAGTTGCCTGTGTCGGAAGAAGTGTATCAATATTTTCTTTTTCCTGTACGGACTTCAAGCTGGATTGGAAAGCACCATTAAATTCTTGCATTCCCTTTTGGTAGCTTGCACGAAGGAGCTCTTGCTTCTTCATCACTTCCGCACGAAGTGCATCTTGTTTTTTCTCAAGTTCCGCACGCTTCTTGTTGAAGGCATCTTCAGAAAGTTTAGATTGAGACTTGGAAAGGCTCTCGTACTCAGCTGCAAGCTTCTTTTCTTTTTCACTGATGTTTTTTTGCATTTTGCTGCGAGCAGTTTCCATTTGCTCCATAAAACCCTTAAGTGCGCTAGACTTTTCCCGCACAGATTCAACGTTGATAACACCCAGTGTAACATCAGCAAGAGCTGGCACAGTCATTCCAAGCGCTAAAGTCATCACTCCGAGTTTTTTTGTAATTTGCTTCATTTTTTTTATTCTCCTTTAAAGTTTTGCCTAAAATCTTGATGAGAACCCGAAGATGAAGAGGCGTTTTTCGTCCCTTCTCTTCTTCAGGTAGGGCTTCGCAATGCTGATCTTGATAGGACCAAATGGCGAGCGCCAAGAAATCCCAAATCCCGCACCTGCACGCAAGCCACGGTTTTCATCAACAATCGCGCCTCTCTCTCCTGAATTCCACAAAGACCCGACATCCGTAAACACAGAACCTTTGATGCCTAACTCTTCCGGTAACCCGAGCGGGAAGAACACTTCCGCCGTTCCCCGATAATACCGCTTCCCTTTTAGGGCATCATTAGTTGACGTATCTCTTGGACCTATACCATTATAATCAAAGCCGCGCAAGGTTTCACCACCTAATTGGAATCTATCAGTGGGACGAACTTTCTGCCCAATGCCATTCATGAAACCATACTCAGCAGAAAGATTCAGGATAACTTCCTCACTCCAGACAGGAGTAAAATACTCTGCTCCAAAGGTGTGAGAGTGAAATTTGACACTCCCTCCAAGACCAGTGTAGCGGTTTGTCATTGTGAGGCTGTATCCTCTCTTGGTATTAACACGACTATCAAGCTTATCCCAAGTCAAGCTATGAGTCACTGTCGAAAGCGTGTGCCTTCCATCCTGTTGTCGCAAGAAAATAGATCGTCGCGCTGAGTTCTTTACACCAGAAAGTTTTTCTCGGGAATATGAGTAGCCAACCTGCTGAATCAGATTTTCATACAACTCATAGGCAAAGGAAACTCTAGCTCCAGTCGCAGTGTCTGTCTCATTAGACTCATAAAGGTCTTTACGACGCGTTCTGAAAACAGCAAATGTCGCGCTTGTGTTATACCCCATAAAATAAGGCTCTGTAAAAGCAACGTTGAAGTCCTGACTTTTCTTACCAATTCGGAACTTTGAATCCAAATGCTGCCCTTTTCCAAAAAGGTTGTTCTCCCGCATGCCAACTTCAAAAATCAACCCTTCACCAGAGCCAAATCCACCAGCAAAAGAAAGTTCACCTGTCCGAGGCTCTTCCTCAAGATCCACCAAAATATCCACTTGATCTGTGTTTTCTGTCGGGATTTGACTCAAAGTCACCTTCTTGAAATAACCAAGGTTCTTAATCCGACGCTCAGAGTCTTTAATCAAACTCACGTGGTAAGCATCCCCCTCATTCAAGCGAGACTCCCGGCGAATGACTTCTTCATTCGTGCGATGGTTTCCTTTGATGCGGATATTACGGATATATACACGAGGACCCTTCACAATGTTCAAGTGGATGTTCACAATACCCTCTTGATCTTTGTCTTTTTCAACAGACGGGTTGATATCTGTGAATGCATATCCCATGTCCCCAAGTGTGGCGATGAGGTTGCGAACAGAACGTTCTACCTCACCAGCGGAGTATCCATCACCTTCTTTAAAGGTGATATCGTTACGCAGGGTCTGAACATCAATTTCCTCAATATCGGAAGTCAGCTCAAGGCTTCCCACCTTATATCTCTGCCCTTCCGACAACGTGTACGTAAGGTAAAAGTGTCTCTTATCCGGAGACAATTCTGCCAAAGCAGAGCGAATTTGAAAATCTACATACCCGCGATCCAAATAGAACTGGCGTAATTTCTCTTGGTCAAGAGACGCCCGATCTGGGTCATAGGTATCATCTGTTGAGAAAAACCGGTACCAACGAGACTCTTTCGTTTGGATGATACTCTCGAGTTCACTACTGTCGAAAGTTTTATTCCCGATGAAAGAGATTTTTTTGACCTTCGCCTCAACCCCTTCTTTAACATCCAAAATAACGTCCACACGGTTCTGGTCACGGCGAATCACCTTTGGTGTGACTTCTGCACCATAGTAGCCTTTCACACGGTAGATGTCTTTGATTTTTTGGGTATCCGCCTTCAAGGTTGCGAGTCGAAAAACACGACGAGGTTTTAACTGCATTTCTTTCTCAATGACTTCATCATCAAGGTCGCTATTCCCCTCAATCACAATGTGTCGAACAAGTGGGTTTTCCTGAACTTTGATTAAAAGTGTTTTACCAAGTGCCCTCACCTCTACGTCCGAAAAGAGATCTGTACGCAATAGCTCTTTTAGAATCTCGTCTAAATCAAGCTCAGTATAGTTCTCACCTGACTTAAATTTTGCATAAGCCCTGATTGTTTCTGTTTCAATCCGCTCATTCCCTTCAACCTTGAAATTCGTTAAGACAACGGCATGGGCTAAGAAAGGAAGGGTTAAAAAGAAAAAAGAGAATAACGCTTTCATAAAAATCCTAAAAAACTAAAACTTTAGCTAAAAAACAATCGTGTTATATCATTCCACATCACATATGTGAAGAGGATCATCACAAATCCAAAACCGATCCGCATGAACCACTCTTGAAGACTGGGCGAAACAGGCTTTCCAATCACAATTTCCACAAGACAAAGAAGGATGTGCCCCCCATCTAAAACGGGAATGGGTAAGAGATTAAAGATCCCAAGCGCAAGGGAGAGAAGAGCCCCAAGATATGCCAAATCCCAAAGAGACTTCTCAGCCATATCTTTCGAGGCCTTCATAATGCCGAGGGGACCAGAAAACTGACTCCGCGCTTCAACAGATCCTGTAACTGCCTGCCAAATCACGTCAAAAGTCATGACCGTCACCTGACAAATTTTCAGAATGCTCCCACCAACAGCATCGAGAAACCCCCGCTTGACCTTGATAATCTCTGGCAAAATCCCAATGAGGCGGCGTTCTTTAACTTCCCCTGTTTTTGGGTCTTCGTAAGAGAGGCGACCTGGTGTTACAAAAAGGACCTTCTCACCTTCTTGCCCGCGCTGAACACCCATTGCAACCTGCTCTGTTTCAAGCTCATTGATGGTTTTGCTCAAGATTTCAAAAAGAAAGAGCTTATCTCTCTTCTCCCCAATAGCCTTGCCATCCTTAGCCTCTGAAACCCAGAGGATTTCATCTTTTATTTGAAACCCAGCTTTCTCTGCTGGAGAGTTTTTTGCAATCGCACCCACGATCGGAGCAGAAACGGGCATTCGTTCCCCATCAACCATAAAAGCAAAGACAAAAATGAAGAAAGCCAAGATATAGTTTGCAACAGGCCCTGCAGCCGCAACCTCAATCCGCTGCCATGGCGTTTTATGGAAAAGTGAAACAGCCTTGTCCGCTTCTGACATTTGTTGAATTTTCTTCTGATCTGGCTGGCTGGCAGGATTAAGATCAGAGAACATTTGAACATATCCCCCAAAAGGAATTGCACAGAGCTTCCACCGGGTCCCATGTTTGTCTGTAAATCCAAACAGTTCTTTTCCAAAGCCAACAGCAAAGGCTTCTACCCGCACACCATGACGCCGCGCTGAAAAGTAATGCCCAAGCTCATGAAAAAATACAAGAATTGTAATAAGAAATAGAAACGGCACGATCCAAAAAAATGTGTTCGTCGCCGTGGTGATGAATGCGGAAAAATCCAACATAAAAAAAACCTGCACTTATAAGTTCCTGCATCTTACGAGGACTGACCTCCGTTGACAAGAGGGGTTTTTGGAAAGTTTTTATGAACCACCTCCCCTCTCGCCACAAAAAAAGCCCCACTTTTGCAAGCGAGGCTTTTGTCCTTGTTTTAGAAGCTCTTATTTAGCCATTGGGGCCTTTCCCATAAAAGCTTTGCGGATATCCTCTCCACTCTTTTGGAACTTATCGGCTTTACCTGTATTTGGATCAAAGACCTTGATTTGCTTTCCAGCCTTTTCATATTTTTTTGCAGCCGCATCTTCCAATTCAAACTGAGCTTTCGCTGTGGCTTGAGCCTTCAATTGTTTCTGCATCTTTTCATCATACTTCGGGAACTTTGCCTTACGAATATCGTTCACCTGAACAATCACATACTCGCCAGTCTGTAGCTTGATTGGCTTCTTCGTATATTCTCCAGGCTTTGTGGAGAAAATAGCTTTTTTCAGAGCTTTCTCAGGAATCTGAGCTTCCATAATATAGCCCATTTCACCATTTTTCTTTGCAGATACCTTATCAAGGGAATGCTCTGTTGCAAGCTTTCCGAAGTCAGCACCACCCTCAAGATCCTCAACCAACTCTTCAGCTTCTTTCTTAGAGCCGACAATGATTTGTTGGATTTGCGCTTCTTTTGCATCCTTTGGGTGCTTTGCCTTCATTTCATTATAGAGCTTCTTAAGATTCTCTTCAGTTGTAGCCTTTTCAATCGCTTCTTTCCTCAGGGCTTCTACCATCAGGCGCTTACGAAACTCTTCAACCTTCTTGGCAATATCCTTACTCTCTTTCAGATCTTTGCGCTCTGCAGCTTTCTTGATGAGAATTAACTCGCGGGCCAACTGATCTCGAACAATTTTGACCATGTTAACCATCATCTTATCTTTCAAGAGAGACTCTGTTGGAAGCTTAAGAAGGCGTGGATCGTACATTCCCAAGGTGGATTTTACGACCATCAAAACCTGAGACAACATGACCTTCTCGCCATCAAACTCAGCGACAATACGGTCATTAAATTTATTGTCTTTTTTCTCTGCCTCAGCATGAGCAACTTGCATACTCATCAAAACAACTGAGGCAAACACAATATTTAGAAGCTTTTTCATTTGGTATCCCATGTTTTTTCAAAAACTCTACCAAGTCTGTTTTAAAAAGCAAGAATTATCTAGGTTTTTCTCATAGGTTGCTGAAGTTCCATTGACTTCTGAGGGGGAAAATTTAATATTAGTTCAGAATATTAATGCACGAGTCCCTATGGTTGTTCAGTTTATTAAACGTCTCTTTGGTTCCCCCAGTGATCGCAAAGTCTCAAAACTCCGCAAAACTGTCGCTCAAATCAATGCCCTTGAGAAGGATTTTGAAGCGCTTACAGATGAACAACTCAAAGCAAAAACCACAGAATTCCGGGAGCGTCTTAAAAAGGGAGAGACCCTTGACCAGTTAATGGTCGAAGCCTTTGCCACAGTCCGGGAAACAGCGAAACGGACCCTTGGTCAACGTCACCATGATGTCCAGCTCATCGGCGGAATCATCCTCCACCAGGGGGATATTACGGAAATGCGCACAGGTGAAGGAAAAACGCTCACCTCTACCCTTGCCATTTACCTGAACGCATTGGATGGAAAAGGGGTCCATGTTGTCACTGTGAACGATTACCTTGCAGAGCGTGACCCTGAGTGGATGGGGAAAATCTATCGTTTTCTTGGGATGACAGTTGGATGTGTGATCGCCAATAATTCAGATGCTGAGCGCCAGGCTGCTTATGCGTGCGATATCACCTATGGAACCAATAACGAGTTTGGCTTTGACTACCTTCGGGATAATATGAAGTTTGCCAAGGAAGAATTGGTACAGCGTCCCTTTAACTTCGCCCTTGTAGACGAAGTAGACAACATCCTGATTGACGAAGCCCGGACGCCTCTTATTATCTCAGGTCCTGCAGAAGACTCCTCTGACCTCTACACAAAGGTAGATGCCATTATTCCTCAATTGAAAGATGAGGATTACGAAAAGGAAGAAAAGAACCACCAGGTTACCCTAACGGAGGCTGGAAACGAAAGGGTTGAAGAGCTCCTGAAGAAAAATGGCATTTTGAAGGAAGGCCAGCTTTACGACCTACAGAACATGTTACTCGTACACCATGCACAACAGGCACTTCGGGCCCACAAGATGTACCAACGGGATAAAGATTACATTATCCAGGATGGAAAAGTTATCTTGATTGACGAGTTTACCGGACGCATGATGGACGGCCGCCGTTTCTCTGACGGCCTGCACCAGGCTTTAGAGGCCAAAGAAAAGGTCCAGATTCAACTGGAAAACCAAACTTTGGCCTCCATTACCTTCCAAAACTACTTCCGCATGTACCCAAAACTTGCAGGAATGACAGGAACTGGAGAAACTGAAGCTGAGGAGCTTCAGGAGATTTACGGACTCGATGTTGTTGTTGTCCCGACAAACGTCCCAATCGTGCGTGAGGATCATGACGATGAGGTCTATCGCACAAAACAAGAAAAGTTTGATGCGATCATTAAGCTTGTGAAAGAATGCCAAGCCCGCCAGCAACCTGTATTGCTGGGAACAGCGACGATTGAACAGTCTGAGTACCTCTCTATTCTTTTGAAAAAAGCTGGGGTAAAGCACAGCGTTTTGAATGCCCGCTTCCATGAGCAAGAAGCAAAGATTATTGCCCAGGCAGGTCAACCTGGAACCGTTACCATTGCCACAAACATGGCTGGACGTGGAACTGACATCCAGCTGGGCGGAAACCTTGAGATGCTCATGAAAATTGAGTACCCAGATCGCGATCCAACACCGGCAGAGCGGAAAAAATGGGAAGAAAACATCAAAAAGAACCAAGAGATCGTGAAAAAAGCTGGAGGTCTCTACGTCATTGGAACTGAGCGCCACGAAAGTCGTCGAATTGATAATCAGCTTCGGGGACGCTCTGGTCGTCAGGGAGATCCTGGTGCCTCAAAGTTCTTCCTTTCCCTGGAAGATGATTTAATGCGGATTTTTGGACCACAACGTCTAGATACATGGCTGCAAAAACTCGGCATGGAAGAAGGCGAAGCGATCACCCACCCCTGGGTCACAAAATCTCTCCAGCGGGCTCAGAAGAAAGTTGAAGCCCGCAACTTTGATATTCGTAAGCAATTGTTGAAATATGACGATGTCATGAATGATCAACGGACGGCTATTTATGAACAACGCCGGGAACTGCTTGAAAATGAAGATGGAAAGCACGTTATTGATGCTATGCGGGAAGAAACCTTGGTTGAGCTCGTTGCTCAATACATCCCTGCAGGTGTTCCTGCCAGCAGTTGGGATGCAGAAAGCCTCCAACAAGAAGTTCATCGCATCTTTAACTTAGAACTTCCTATCAAAGCTTGGGCGGATGAAGAAGGGATTGCAGAGCGTGAGATTTCTGAGCGTTTAAGAGATGCTGTTGAGAAAGCTTACCAAGAAAAAGAAGAGAAGTTTACGCCTAGGATCTTGCGGTATCTCGAGCGCGCAACTCTGCTCCGTCTGATGGATAATGCGTGGAAGGATCACTTGCGGGCTCTTGATAGTTTGCGGGGATATATTCACCTCCGGGCTTACGGGCAACGCAACCCGCTAAACGAATTCAAGAGCGAGGCTTTTGCTATGTTTGTTCACATGATGGAAGAACTCAAGCGAAACACTACGCAAATGCTCTCTTTTGTTCAGGTTGAAGAAGATACATCCCGCAAAGACATTCAAGAGGCCTTGTTAGGTGATGCTTCTGTTGAAGGTGAAGCTGTTCATCCTGAGGCTCAGAGTGCCCTTTCCGGGGATACAGGCACGCCAACTCCTGAGAAGCCCATCGTTGAGGCTGGTAAAGGGGTGTATAACGGGGAGCAAGTAAATCGCAATGCCCCCTGTCCCTGTGGCTCTGGCAAACGTTTTAAGCACTGTCACGGACGGGTGTAATTTCTCAAAAAGAATATATTTTATTGATTTTTTAATATTCTACAACTATAATCAAAATAATAAATTGTATTTATTGACATGAATTTTATTTTCTATCCCCTCATAATCTTATTCCTTGCAAGCCTAAATCCTGTTGAGGCTTCTGGAGCTGCAGCGCTAACTGACGCAGAAGTTAACGCCCGTCATTTTGTAGATGGACAAATAGCTGCGGGCGCCCTGACTGAGAGATTTTTTGCTCAGCACTCTGATGCCAAAGAGCTTTCAAGAATGTATGGACTATCACTGCGCGCACTCCAGGACTATCAAAACATGATGCGCAGGAGGTTTTCACTTGCTCCATTACCAGTTGATGAAGATGAGCCTGCAGCCGCTGGTGGCGGTGATGGCCTTACAGATGAACAATGGGCAAAAATTCAGGATTTCGGTAGCCTGAAGCAGATTAGGGCGCATGTAGTGTGGTTAGCAGAAGCCTACAGCTTATCCCCTCGTGCAATCCTCAAACATATTAACAAAAAAGAAGAGGAAGCAGAGGCTGCCGCTCGAGCCTTTGCAATGGGTGGCGGTGACGCAGAAGAAGAAGCTAGGCCTCTTCTACATTCCTGGTGTGACAGAGGGCTCCCCCCGGCCCCAAAATCAGACCTCTGGAGTGGACCAGTGACAGCAAAAAGACCCTCTCCTTTAGTAAGAGCTATACAGCTTCATCCCTATGACCCTCATATAATAGCAGGAAGCTCCTCAGCTTTTACTGTTCCTCGCGTTAGAGCTGTTGATGCTCTCATACCCGACTCTATCAAAAGGAAGCTCGCAACATTCGGTAAACGGGTTGATGCCATCCATGTTGTTTTCTTGGGCCTTAATAATCCAGAAGAGACAGATGTTCTTTTCCGTCCTCACGCCTACATACCCGGCGCTGGTACTCATCATTGGGTTTTTGGTGTACAAGTTCCAGATGGTCCTTTCATCGAAGGAAGTGTCGATGCAAACACCCATGGAAGTCGTGATCCACGGGTAGGGCTTGTTGCCTCTCCACCAGGAGTAGGCACCGTTGCAAAATTTAATGCTTTGAAAGATCGTGTTTCTTGGTCCGTTGCAACGGGACCTAAAGGAAAGACTGCTATCACAGCTCATGTTATTTTTTCATACGAACTTCTGCGAGCCGTACAAGTAGCTGGACTCTACGATGCAAGGATCCCACCTCGAAGATTTTCAGAAATTGTTGAATCTTTAGAGAAAATACTCCCTAAGGATATTGCAGAACTTCTGAGAACTCTTGGAACTTTACCTCCTCCAGGGGCTGAGGCCGGTGGTGGCGGTGGTGGTGGTGCTTCTGCAGGCGGCAAGGCATAAAGTTTAAGTTATTTGGCTTTGAGCGTTCAGCTTCCCCACAAATCGTTTCATGTGGGGATCAGAATTTTCGAAGGGAATATCTTCAAGCGCAAACCACCGGATTCCATTAAACTCCCCCGGATCATAGGCTAGATCCTGCGTACTATCCCCCTTCAACACATACCAGAGACTCACATCTGTATGTCCTGCTGTAAGGCCAACCGTCACTGTTGAGGTAAGAAACAAAGGATCTTCTTGCCAAAAATCAGCTTCGATCTGGAGCTCTTCCTGACATTCCCGACGGGCAGCCTCTGCAGGATGTTCCCCAGGGTCCACATGCCCACCAGGGGGCAGCCAAAGCTGAGCTTTTATGTGGTCCACAAGAAGAATTTTACCCGCAGCCTCATCAAAAAGCACGAAGTAAGAGACAAGATGTTTTGGGGGCACATCTGGTTTTTGAACCCGAAACAGAGGCGCTCCACTCTGAATCCAAGCTTGCGTTTCCTGAATATGCTGGGCCTCAAGCGCGTCAAAAGGCTGGATTCCTGCAACTAGATTTAAAATCTGTTCTTCTAAAAAAGGAAGCGTTGGAGAATTTTTCAAGGCTTGAGAAGGCATGGATAACACTCCCTTTGTTTGTATAACTATAACAATACCCCCTTAAAAGAGCAAGCGACGTAGCAATACATGGATTGCTTGATTCTATTGAAATCTCAGCGAAAGCTGGAATCCAGGGCCATAATCCCCTCCAAACGTTTGCACTCCAAGAAAACCCATACCCTCATTCAATTGAATATTCAGCCCCTAATAAAAATTAGAATTATTTAACTTTGAATTTGACAAAAAAGTGATATAATAAACTGAAATTTAATATTATTATGACCACAATAAAACAATTTTGGAGGTTCGCGTTATGAATCGTTTTGCAATGTCACTTCTTTTGTCAACACTGATACTCAGCACATCAGATTGCCTAACAAAGGCTTATGCTTCTTCAGCAGCTGGGGGCGATGTATTGGGCGGTTATGCTCCTGCAGCAGCGGGAGGGGCCCCTTCTCTTCCAATGCCTAAGAATAGTTTTTCACCTGAGATTGAGGCATATGCTACTGCTCTTTCAGGCGATATTGACAACCGTCGAGCTGCTTATAATAGGGACTTAGCTAGAGCTCTTTCGAATGTAAAAGATCCGTCAGCTTTACCACACATCGTATCTTGTTTGAGGTGGATGTCAGGAATTCGTCTTCCAAGTAACATAGGTGAGGTTGTTAGGGCTCTTGCTGATAGAGATAAAATAGAGCGAGAGATTTTTGCCCGCTCAATAAGGACACTTGGCGCTCATGTTGAACGGACTCCTTATTGGGATGATCTCGTATTAGTACAGGAGTATTCCCGGCTCGTTGACCATTTATTTCGGATTATGAAGAAGCTTGGGCAAGATGATGTAGAAAGACTTAGAGGCACTGTAGCACATCTGGTGTATATTATATTCCCTGCTGATAAAGGCCGGCCCCTCGCACGGCCGCATGATTATAAAACACGTGCTGCCCTCGTGGACTTCGTTTATGAACTGCAGAAAGAGATGTTCTCAAGACCTGATGTTAGAAACGCTGCACTTGTGGAGCTGGGCGAGCTACTGGAGAGCGGTAAGCCAGTGCTGGAAGCCGTTAATGCTTTGAAAGAAAAATATAAAGTAGGGCTAGAGCCGATTGATGATGGCTATGAGACTGAGTAAGCCCTCATAGAATTTTTATAGGCCTAGCTTTCCCTCTGGAGCTAGGCCTTTTTTTTGCCTTTTTTTAAAGTTCCTAATATTCCCATCAAAGCCCGGGGGCGCAACCCTTGGGTAAAACCCGTCACTCCGGGCTTAATAGCGAGTCACAATGGCTTCAGGAAGCTCCCAAAAGCCTATAAACCGGCCCAGTAGCTTGCTGTATCGAGCATTCGATTGGAAAAGCCCCATTCATTATCATACCAAGAGAAAATGCGACCCATCTTTCCTTCCACAACCTGAACCTGAGCAAGATCAATAACGCTGCTTGCTGGGTTATGATTGAAATCACAAGAAACGAGAGGCTCTTCTGTCGCAGCCAAGACGCCTTTGAGTTGACCCTGTGCAGCAGAGACAAACGCATCTTTAATTTTATCCACACTAATTTCTTTTTTGGCTGTAAATGTGAGATCAACCGCAGAAACATTCGGTGTTGGCACACGCACAGCACAACCATCAAGCTTTCCATTCAAGTGAGGAAGCACAAGCCCTACAGCCTTTGCAGCACCTGTAGAGGTTGGAATCATGGACAAAGCCCCTGCCCGTGCCCGACGCAAATCTGAGTGAGGCGTGTCCACAAGACGTTGGTCTGCTGTATAAGCATGAATTGTCGTCATATAACCGCGCTCAAAGCCGAAAACTTCATCAAGCACGTGTACAGCTGGCGCTAGGCAGTTTGTTGTGCAACTTGCGTTAGAAACAACCGTATGATCAGACGTAAGAGTTGTGTGGTTCACACCAAACACAACCGTGTGATCGACCTCTTTTCCAGGCGCAGAAATCAGAACACGCTTAACTCCACCCCGAATATGCTGGCTTGCATCGGTTTTGGAAACAAAGCGACCTGTGCACTCAAACACCATCTCCACACCCGCTTGATCCCAATCAATTGTTGAGGGATTTGGGTCTGCTGTCACAACGATTTCCTGACCATTCAGACTCAGGCCCTTTGCAGTAGGTTCAAGTTTATGAACAGGAGATCCGTGAACAGAGTCATAATTGTAGAGATGACACAGGGTTTGGGCATTAGCCAGGTCATTAATGGCCACAATTTGGACATCTTTACGACCACTCTCTACAAGGGCCCTCAGGACCAAACGTCCGATGCGTCCAAAACCATTAATTCCAACCTTAACCATGCTAAATCTCCTGCTTTCGTGTTAATTTGTCCATGACTTTACGGCATATCGCTGCAGGAGAAAAGCCATATTTTTCCATATTTACAGCCCCAGGCGCTGAAGCTCCAAATCCTTTAATGCAGATGTTCAGACCGTCCCGTCCTGTTAACGTTGACCATCCCATGGGAGACCCTGCTTCCACACTCACCCGCAGGCCTGGCCCCATAAACTCATCTTGCCACTCAAGGGACTGGGCCAGGAAAAGATCCTGACAGGGCATGCTAATAACCCGTGCTGAGATCTTATGCTCCTTCTCCAGAAGCTTCGCAGCCTCAAGGCTTACGTGGACCTCAGACCCTGTGCTGAGCAGCACGACCTGAGCTGCTTCTTCGCTATCGTAAACAATCTCTACTCCCTGATTCATATCAGAGGCAGAAGACTTATGAGGCAAGGGAGGCACACCCTGGCGGGTGAGGCTAATCAGGCTTGGACCAGTTTGATCTCGCAGCGCTGCTTCCCAAACTGCAGCCGTTTCCACAGCATCTGCAGGACGATAAACATTGAGCCCAGGAATGGCCCGCAAACTTGCTAAATGCTCGACAGGTTGGTGGGTTGGTCCATCTTCTCCAAGGCCAATGCTATCGTGTGTCATCACAAATATCACCGGAAGCTCCATAAGAGCCGCAAGGCGAATGGCAGGACGCATATAATCGGAAAAGATAAGGAAAGTCCCTCCGTAGGCCCTCAAGCCCCCATACCCCACAAGCCCTGAGAGAATCGCGCCCATGGCATGCTCCCGAATGCCGTAATTAATATAAGTTCCTGAAAAATCTCCAACACCCATGACTTTCATATCTGGCGTTTTCGTATTGTTTGACCCTGTCAAATCAGCCGATCCACCGATGAGAAGCGGGAAATGAGGCGCAAGCTGCTCTAAAACCAACCCAGAAGCCTGACGGGTCGCAAGAGGCTTTGAAACCTCTGCAGCCTTTTCTTTTGCAGTCTTGAGAGCAGCTTCTTGATCTGGTGTCCACTCTCCTGACAAGGCAGCCGTCAAAATCTCTTTCTTTGGAGACTCAAGATCATCTAAAGCCGATTCCCATGCCGTAACAAGGCAGGTCAGGCGTGCCCGATGAGGATCTTGCCAAAGCGCATAAATCTCCAGCGGCACTTCAAAAGGCTTATGAGGCCATGCCAAAGCCTTACGCAACTCAGCAGCCTTTTCCGGACCAAGGGGTGCCCCATGAGCTTTGCTCGTGCCTTCAACAGCAGCAGCACCATATCCAATCTTTGTGCGGCACCGGATGAAGGTGGGATGATCTGTTGCCTTTGCCATTTCAAGAGCATCATGAATCGCCTGGTGATTATGACCATCAATGGATAATACTTGCCAGCCATAAGACTCCAAACGGGCTGTGGTATCTTCAGAGGTATAAAGCTCAGTTCCCCCATCAATGGTAATGCCATTGTCATCGAAAAGCACAATGAGATTTTTAAGGCGCAAATGACCCGCCAGGGATAAGGCTTCATGAGAAATCCCTTCTGCTAGGCAACCATCCCCCATAAAGACGTAGGTTTTGTTATTAAAAAGGTCTGTCCCGAACGTTGCAGCCATCTTCTCCTGGGCGATGGCAAATCCCACCGCGTTTGCAATCCCCTGCCCCAAAGGCCCTGTTGTGGTCTCAACCCCACAATCCAGGTGTCGCTCAGGGTGGCCAGGGGTCAGAGATCCCCACTGGCGAAAGGCTTTGAGCTCCTCAAGACTCAATGCTTCATAGCCTAAGAGGTGATTCATAGCATAGAGTCCAGCAGAGGCATGTCCGTTAGAAAGAACCAGGCGGTCCCGATTCGGCCAAATAGGATCTTGTGGCAGCACATTGAGGTGATGAATTCCAAGGACAGCAAGAACATCCGCCATCCCCAAAGGAGCACCAGGATGTCCAGAATTTGCTGCCTCCACCATATCTACAGACAACATGCGCAACGCTGTTGCAGCTTCTTTCAAATGATCTAGATGTTTCTGGGAAAGTGTCGCAGCCATGGCTTTATCCTATTTTCTTTAATATGCCGAACCTTGGTCTAAGACTCAAGGGGGGTGTTTTTTGACAGGAACAAAAAACATATCGTGACATTGATTTAAAAAAAAACATACCTATTTGGATAAAAAACGTATTTATTAAATTCATGAAAGAAATATTATTATTTGTAGTTTCTGCCTTTATAAGTCATGGCCTCAATGCTGCTGCGGCACACGAAGAAGTTAGAGTCACTATCCTTCACCCGGGAGAACCAGACAGAGAAGTCCCTATTGGTTGCGAATTCCCTCTAGATGCTGAAATGCTCAAAGAGGGTGCGACAGTCCCCTTACCCGAGGGGAGAGAACCAAGCTTTCGCGAGCGTGCTGCAAACCAGCCCCTAGCAGCTCCTAAATCAGATTGGCCTCTGCTAGGGCCTCTAACAAGGGCTTCTGTTAGAAAATTGAGAAATGGAGAAAGTGGTTTCATGATGCTTGTCCATTCTGTAAGCCCAGGAAATCCAAAAGCTTTAAGAGAGGCCGCCGAAGAGCTTGAGATTGACCCCAGCACCATATGGTCAGGTGGAGAAATTCTGGATACAGTTACTTTTCTCCAGTGTCATTTCCACGCTCTTAGAAAAAAACCTACCTTGAGTTGTTCCCTTGTCTCAAACCGACTGACAAAAACCTATGGTACAGTTTCGTATATCTTTGGCGTGCCAGAGGGGCATGTTTGTGGATGCCTAGGTGATGATGCAATGAGCCCAGCACACTATGGTGAACACCCTAGTACACGGTTTTGGGCTTACTTACGAAATCTCAGGAAGAGTTCTCGCTCTCTTGGTTCTCTTGTTCTGTTCCCCTATCCTGAGCGGACGACACTCGAAAGGGATGAGTTTTCTCCCTTTTACAATGAGGTCCTTATTGCACCAGGCGTACGGAACGCAGGCGTTCGTAGCGAAATCTCTCTTTTGGGGCTTTTTGTAAACCACCAAGGAGTGCCTGCAGGCACTGATGGCAAACACAAGCTACACGACGAATCTGAGCGGTGGGTAAATGCTGCAACACAATTTGGAGAAGAACTTGGCGTTCCTGTTTTTTTGAATAGACAAACACCTAAAATCCCTACCGATCCTACTTTAGAGGAGTTTACGGCGATTCTCGGGATTAAAGACACTCCTGAAGAAATTCGTTGGGCTTACACAGTTTTTTCAGGGCGCATAGTAATGGAAAGTATTGTTGACGAGGATGAAACTCGTATACGAGAGCTTTTAGGCGAACGATATGCAGAAGCCTTTATATCAGGAAAAGTAGGGGAGCTATACAGCGTTCCACTAACACCTGGAGTGGTTGCTGAATTTTTGCCAGATTTTGTTGCAGCGATGACAGCAGGTGATGACGAAGACGCTGGAGTCGGAGGAGGAGCAGACGCAGGGGCGGCCGCTGCTGCTCCTGGAGATGGCGCAGCCAGAGCATCTGCTTCAGCCTCTGCATCAGACACTGCTCATTAAGGCCCCGATAATTTTTGGAATAATATTTTACAGCCTAATGCCGAAAACAAAGGCTTTATTTTTAACGCTCCCAAGCCCCAACGAATACTGAAGTAAAAAAAATGCCTTCATCCAGGGAGCTTGAGCCTACTGCTGAACCTGCTGCGGCAGCAGCATCAATGTAAACAGCCCCTTTCCACAAACCATTTTTGTAATATAGTGGTTGTTAAAGGAAACGTTATGACCGCACCCAAAACACTCTTCTGGTTTCGTCAAGATCTCCGTCTAACAGATCACCCTATGCTGAACCAGGCCCTTGAGTCTAGCCCCACGATGGCTATCTATATTCTTGAGGATACTAAAGATTGGCCTTTGGGTGGAGCTTCAAAATGGTGGTTGCACCATAGCCTCCGCTCTCTCCAAAAACAAATCGAAGAAAAAGGAGGAGAGCTCCTCTTTTTCAAAGGCACCCCCGAGATACTTCTGCCAAAACTTGTGAAAGACCTCAAAGTAGAGAATGTCTTTTGGTCACGCCGTTATGCCCCCCATGAAATTGAGCGGGATAAAACCTTGAAGGCCAAGCTGGAAGAGAGCGGTGTTTCTGTGACCTCTGGCAAAAGCCTATTATTATTCGAGCCCTGGGAGATCCAGAATAAGGAAGGAAAGCCCTACGGTGTCTTCAGTCCTTTTTGGAGGATGTGCCTAACAAAAGATATCCCCCAACCTGAAGCCTTCCAAAAAGGAGAAGGATTTGTAAAAGGACCACACCCCTCAGAAGCCTTGTCTCTTGAAGACTTAGGCCTTCTCCCTCAAATTTCTTGGGATAAGGACTTTCCTAAAACATGGACTCCTGGACAGCCAGGCGCCCAGGCTCGCCTGACTGCCTTTCTCAGAAACCAGGAAAAAGGGTATAAGGCCTTCCGAGACTTTCCAGGGGTTGAGGCCACGTCCCGCCTTTCCCCCCACCTGCATTTTGGAGAGATAAGTCCCCGCACCATCTATCACCAAACACACAAAGCTATGGCTACGGGAGACATGGCGGAAAAAGATGGCCAAAATTTCCTCTCAGAGCTGGGTTGGCGAGAATTCTCCTACCACTTGCTTTACTATCACCCCACATTGCCAGAAAAACCACTTAAAGCCCAATTTACAGACTTCCGCTGGGACAAAAATGCAGAATTCCTTAAACGCTGGCAAAAAGGCCAAACAGGCTACCCCATTGTGGATGCAGGGATGCGCCAACTTTGGCAAACAGGATGGATGCACAACCGCGTTAGGATGATCGTGGCATCTTTCCTGATTAAGGACCTCTTCATCCACTGGAAAGAAGGAGAGGATTGGTTCTGGGATTGCCTTGTAGATGCGGACCTAGCTAGCAATAGTGCCTCCTGGCAATGGGTTGCAGGGTCTGGTGCTGATGCTGCCCCTTACTTCCGGATTTTTAACCCTGTAACCCAGGGAGAAAAGTTTGATGCTGAGGGGGACTACATCCGCCAATATGTTCCTGAACTCAAGTCTGTTCCCGCTACTTTCATCCACAAACCTTGGGAGGCCAAAGCTGCAGATTTAAAGGATTGGGGCGTGACATTAGGAAAAGACTACCCTCACCCTATTGTTGACCACAGCAAAGCCCGGCTTGAGGCGCTGCACCGGTTGGAAGAAGTGAAGAAGTAGGTTCTTTACTTCATAGATCGCCACACCCTTTCAGGGCTCGCGATGACAAAGAAGAAGGAAACCCCAGCCCCCTCGAAACCCCGAACGTGATTCGGGGTCCAGGAAAAACTCTGAATAAAAGCGTCAGTTCTTGTTTCCTCTTCTTAAACAAGAACAAGCCCCCTGCTTTCGCAGGGAAGAAAATAGTCCTGGATTCCAGCCTTCGCTGGAATTTCGAGGATTGCATCTGGAAAAAGCTGTAGTACACTGCTCCTTATGACAACACCACGCCCTTACTTTTCATCCGGTCCTTGTGTTCGCCCCCGGGGGTGGAACCATCAGCCAAAGAATGAATTCTTGCTCCATCGTTCCCATCGATGCCCAAGTTCTGTAGCTTTTATCGATAGCCTCTCGGACCGCATTCGCACCCTTGCTGGCATTCCAGATGATTATCATATTGCCCACATTCCAGGCTCAGGGACAGGGGCAGTTACGAGTCTCCTGATGAATCTTCTGGGCGCCCGACCTGCACAGACTTATGTGAACGGCGTTTTTTCTAAGAGATGGCTGATGGAGATGGAGAAAATCCTTCCTTCTTCCCAATTTCACGTCCAGGAAAAGCCTTTTGGAACAGCTTTTGATTTCAAAAATGCGGATCCGACCCATGACCATGTCCTGACACTTAACGCAACAACAGCGGGGTCCTGTATCACAGACTTCTCTTGGGTTTCCCCAGACAGAGAAGGATTGGTCATTGCAGACGGTGTTTCTGCCGTATTTGGCATGGAGCTTGAATGGTCAAAATTGGATGCGGTTGCCTTTTCTTGGCAAAAATGCCTAGGGCTTGAGGCGGGCCTTGGGACGATTGCACTCTCTCCCCGGGCCTATGAACACCTTCAAACTTATACACCTTCATGGCAAGTTCCTCACGTGTTGGCTCTTAAATCCGGAGATAAAGTTCGGGAAGAGATGTTCAAAGGCGCTCTCATCGGGACACCGTCTCTCCTCACTCTGGATGAAATGGATAAAGGCCTTGATTGGGCAGAAGCCCAGGGTGGCATCAAAGGCCTTGCCAAGCGGGCCCAGGACAATGCCCAAGCCATTTCAGATTATCTCAAGGCACACAACACAGGGCTGGACTATTTTATTCAGGAAAAAGTTCACCGTTCTCCCCTCGTGACGGTCCTCACGCCTACCCATCCGGATCATCAGTCCTGGGACTTTGTCTACAGTGTTTCAAAAGCGCTAGACGCTCAAAAACTCGCCTATGACCTCAATAATCACAAAGTGGTACCATCCCCCTCCTTCCGGATGTGGACCGGGCCGACGTTAGAGCCTATTGATCTTAGCTATGGGATGACCTGTCTTCACAAAGAGCTTGCCACTCAGTCTCAGTCAAGATTGTAACACCAATCTCTTTGGCTTTGGTGGCTTTAGAGCCAGGCTTCTCCCCAATCACGACGTAGTCTGTCTTTTTGGAAACGCTTGAGCTGACCCGCATACCAAGCTTCAGCGCCATAGCCTTCGCCCCCTCCCGGGAGAAACTTTGGAGCGCCCCGGTAAAGACCACACTCTTCCCTTGATAGGGAGAATCTCCTGTTGCCACAACAACTGACGCTACTTCCAAGAGTGCTGCCAGCTGATGGAGGATCTCTCGATGCTCCGGACTTTTAAAAAAGGCAAGAAGATCTTCAATAACCAGCGGGCCAATGCCGTCAATACTCTCTAGGTCCTGAACGATAGGAAAGCCTTTCTCTGTGTCCGTAGCTGCAAGAGAGAGTTTCTCGATAAAGGCCTCAAAGGTGCCAAAATGCTCCGCCACAAGACGGCTATTCACCTGCCCCATCTGAGGAATTCCGAGAGCATAGATCACCCGATTAAGGGAAACATGGCGAGCTGTCTCAATAGCCCCAAGAAGATTGTCCACGGACTTAGGTCCCCACCCTTCCCAACGGTCCAGGGGCGGGGAAAGATCACGCCATCGATCCTTCAGATGGAAAATCTCTGGAGGCGTGCGAATCACTTTTTCAGCATAAAAAGCCTCCACCTGCTTAATTCCCAATCCATCAATATTGAGTCCATGCTTGGAGACAAAATGATGCAGCCGTTGCACAGCCTGAGGCGGACAAATCAATCCTCCTGTACAGCGCAAAGCAACTTTCCCAGGCTCTTGATGGACAGAACTGCCACATTCTGGGCATTTTTCTGGAAAAGCAAAGGATGGACGTTGATCGTGCTTTGGATCTGGGATCACCTCAAGAACCTGAGGAATTACGTCCCCTGCCCGTTGAATTAAAACAGTATCCCCAATGCGCAAATCTTTACGCTGGATCTCGTCTCGGTTATGGAGAGTGGCTCGCTGTACCAACACCCCTCCCACATTCACTGGCATCAAGTGGGCCACTGGCGTTAAAACCCCTGTCCGTCCTACCTGAATTTGAATATCTTCCAGGACGGTTTGAGCCTTCTCAGCCTCGAACTTATGGGCTAAGGCCCAGCGGGGAGAACGCGCCACAGTACCAAGGCGATCTTGAAGGCTCAAATCATTGACCTTATAGACTACACCATCAATGTCATAGGGCAGATCTGCCCGGTGCCCATTGATATACGCATAATGAGCAAGCATTTCCTCTTCTGTTTCACACAAGCGAGAAAGGGGGTTCATCAAAAATCCACGGGCTTTAAGGAATTCCAACAAGTCCCACTGGGTCTGTATCTTCGCCTCTACCGGCACCTCCGCCACCCCATAAGCCCAGAACCGCAGTGGACGCTTTGCTGTTACAGCTGAATCCAACTGGCGCAGGGACCCAGCAGCACCATTGCGCGGATTGGCGAAAAGGGCCTGGCCTGCCGCCTCCCGCTCTTCATTGAGCTTGAGGAAGTCGGCTTTCGCCATATAGACCTCTCCTCGAACCTCCAGAGAAAGACTCGCATCTCCTAAATCCTGGGGAATTTCTGAGACAGTGCGGGCGTTGTGAGTCACATCCTCCCCCTCAACACCATTCCCTCGGGTTGCAGCCCGAACCAGCTTTCCCTTTTCATAGGTGAGCGCTAGAGAAAGTCCATCAATTTTAGGCTCCGCCACTAAGGGAAAAGGAGGCGTGCGGGCAAATCGCTCCATGCGCTGGAGAAACTCACGCACATCCTCCTCCCCAAATCCATTATCAAGAGACAGCATGGGGCGTGCATGGCTTACCTTTGCAAAAGGCGTATTTGAAAGCGCTTGTGCCACACCCACCGTCTCTGTTGGGCTATCAGGGAGTTTAAGGTGAGGGTGTTGCGCCTCCAACTGTATTAATTCCTGACGCAGGGCATCGTAGGCACTATCACTTATTTCTGGAGCATCCGCCTCGTAGTACAGACGGTCATGACGGCGAATTTCCGCCACAAGTTCTGCAATGCGGGCTTTAGCTGTGGATTCTGCGAAGAGATCCCCGGTCATGAGACCAACCGAAGGGCTGAGACTTGCCCCATCAGGGAAGCCGCAGCTTCCCGAGCCTCTGGCGTCACCTGATCCCCTGCCAGCATGCGGGCAACTTCCTCCAAACGCTCCTCAGGCTCCAAAACCTGGACCCGCGAGGCTGTTGTCTCTGCCCCTTGGGTTTTAGAAACCTTGAGGTGCATATCACACAAGGCAGCTACCTGAGGCGCATGGGTAATGGAGAAAACCTGCAAGTCTTGGGAAAGAGCCTTCAGCTTCTTCCCCATGGCATCTGCAACAGCTCCGCCAACCCCCAAATCGATTTCGTCAAAAATCAAGGTGGGCGTTTGTGTCGCCCGGGCCATCACTTGGCGCAGAGCCAACATCAGACGAGATCTCTCCCCCCCAGAGGCCACCTTTGCCAAAGGTCCTGGAGCCATGCCCGCATTAAAACTCACGTGAATTTCAAGGCGATCCAATCCCCGCTCTTGCCACTGGGCCGGAGCCAAGGCTTCGTGTTGGAAGAGAACTTGTGCCCCTTCCAGCTTAAGCCCGGCACAGGCCTGGAGAACTTCCTGCTCCAGCTGACGACAGGTTTCAAGGCGTTTACGGCTCAGATTCTCCGCCAAAGCCCGGTAACGGTCTTCTGCCTGAGCAAGAGCCTTTTTGGCCTCTGCTAAGGCTTCAGGACCATGATTCACTTGCTTTTTTCGCTCCCGAAAATTATCCCAAAGCTGAGGCAGTGCATCCAGCATCACCCCGAACTTCTTTGCTCCTGCCTTCAAGGCATAGAGGCGATCTTCAATCTCCTCCAGATCCATCGCTCCTTCAGCTCGCATCTCTTCCTGAAGCCCTTGCACCTCAGCCTGAAGCTCTTTGAGGCTCACTTCTGCCTGATCTTGGAGGTTCAGCAAAGCCTCCCCCCGATCCGGGTCATAGGCTCGCAAATCTGATAATACCTGATAAATCTCTGAAAGCTGTTGAAAAGCCCCCTGCTCTCCCTCCAGAAGATGCTCGAGAGATTGGCAAATCTGAAGAGTTTTCCCCTTAGACTTCAAAAACTCCCGACGTTTCTCAAGGGCCTCAGCTTCCCCTTCCTGGGGAGCAAGAGCATCTAACTCCTCCGCTGCTCGGAGGATATAGAGCTTTTCTTCCTCAGCCCGGTTCAGGGCTTCTTCCTGATTCTGCACAGCCTGACGTGACACCTTCAGGGTCGCAAAAGCTTCTGCGATAGCTTCAATCTCTTCCTGGAGGCCCCCATAGGTATCCACGATCTGGAGATGGGTCTTAGGATTCAAAAGCTTATCATGCTGGCCATGAATCTCCACCAGCATCTCCCCAAGCCCCGAAAGCGTTTCCAGACTTACAGGTTGATCATTGATGTAGGCCTTACTGCCCTCAGGACGGAGGACACGCCGGCAAATCACCTCTGCAGGCATCTCCCCTTGGAGATCCCGCTCTGCCAGATAAGCCCGGGCCTCTGCATCAAGGGAAAAGGTAGCCGAAATTGCTGTACTCTTGGCACCTGGGCGCATGATCTTCCCACTAGCCCGCTGTCCAAGAGCTAAGCCTAATGCAAGCAATAGAATCGACTTTCCTGCCCCGGTCTCTCCAGTCAGAGCCGTAAAGCCGGCTCCAAAAGACAGCTCAAGGCTCTCGATGGTCAAAAGATTCTGGATATGAAGATGGGTAATGCCCGGTGTCATGTCCTACTGCTAACGGCTGTTAAAATTCTCTTCATCATACGCTAAGAATAGGGTAAATGTGAAGAGTTATGACACAAGCTTCTGATCATCCCCTTCCCCATTACCGACCCTGTGTTGGCGCCTTCATTATCAACGCCCAGGGCAAGGTTTTTGTAGCCCAGCGGGCTGATACTGAGGTTGCAGCCTGGCAACTACCCCAGGGTGGGATTGATCCAGGAGAATCCCCCCTAGACGCCATCTGGCGGGAGGTTCATGAAGAAATTGGCCTTACCCAAACATCCCTCTCCCTTCTGAGAGAACATCCTCAGTGGCTTCATTATAATCTTCCCATGGATCTTCAGAAAAAAATGTGGGCCGGGCAGTACAAAGGCCAAGCCCAGAAATGGTTCTATTTCCAATTCAATGGGGATGAGGCTGAGATTGATCTCTCTGGCCCGCCTGTGGAATTCATCAACTGGCAATGGGCTAACCCTGAAGACCTCCCTACCCTCACCATCGACTTCAAACGTGATGTGTGCACCGAAGTCGTTCGCTATTTTCAGCAGGAATTATAAGGAGATGCAGTGATCTATAGGGCGAATGGATTCTGTGTCAACTTCCTTTGTCACTGAGAGGGTTGTAGACCTGTGGTAATCTATCTATGGATTGCCACGTCGCTCCGCTCCTCGCAATGACTTAGAAAAGAGGCTCCTCATAATGACCTCCTTACGGTCATCGTGAGCCCTGCCTTCCTCATTGTCATCGCGAGCCCTTCACCCTCCCTACAGTCATCGCGAGCCCTGAAAGGGCGCGGCGATCCATAGAATACTTTCCTTAACCATAATAAAAAAACAGAAAAAATCAAAATCCGACTAGACCAGCTTTTCTCTCTATGCTTTCATAGACTTAAATAAATTTTTACAGAGATTATTATGAAAAATATTTTGTTTGTAAGTCTATTGTCAATTGTAACGACACAAACTTGGGGAGCCGCCCACCCGATTGATCGTGATGAGCTTAAAGAATACCCCTGGAATGAGTATGGTGGACCTATTGAAGTCTGCGCCCCAAGTGCAGCTTCCCCCCTCCAACGATGCAATGCTGTAACGCCACAAGAGGCTTTAGCCAAGGATACAGAAGCTTTCCTAAACAGGGTTGTTGATGAGGCCACTTATGAGTGGTTGCGTAAACACTATAGTGTTTCTTTTATGATGCCTGAAGCAGGAAAATATTGGATTCGCAAACTTACTCTTTAGATAACCCCCGTTTTCCTTTTCCTGAAACCCCAGCATCTCCTTCCGAAACCCCAGCAGAGGCTGGGGTTTCGATCTTTTAGCCCTTCCTCTTCCCTACAGTCATCGCGAGCCCTGAAAGGGCGCGGCGATCCACAAAATATTTAGATTGCTGCGGAGCTTGCGCTCCTCCCGATGTTTTTTATCAAAGCAGAATAAAAATAAAATTGTGACTTTACTCACCTCACGATCTGTGGTTGAATTAATTAAAATTTGAGAGTTTTTTATCATGCGTAAGGCTTTATTTCTAGGATTACTGTCAATTTCAACACCTTTTGCTTGGGGAGCTCATGCAGATGCTGAGTTTAATGCGGTTCCAACACCCCCTTCTGGAGCAGCTGCAGGTTCTTTAACTGCAGAAGCTTTACCTCCTGCGACACCAACCCCTTGCGAAGCACGTCCTTTGAGAGAGAGATCTTTTGCCGTAAACTCTCATGAAGCAGTTACGTCTTGCTTGGCACGTCCTGTGGAACGTTCTCCACGCATGACAAAGCTTATGGCTGATCGAGAGATGTATGTCGGCACTCCATATACTGAAGAAGTGGCCCGTAGACTTCGTGAGAAATATGATATTAGCGTTAGGACAATCACTGATAAAGATGGAAAGAGGATTGTTATCATTTCTGGGTTGTCTGTTAGTCTTTCTTTTTTATTAAGAGCCACGGCTGCTTCTGCGGAAGAACATCCCACTTCACCAACTTCTGAAACAGCAGCTTAGCTTCTTTTGTATCCAACCTCTTCCCTTAGAGCCCTAGTGCCCTTTTCTCCCTCCCAGCATCTCCTTCCAAACCCCAGCCTCCGCTGGGATTTCGATCTTTTACGCCTCTTCCTCATCAGCTTCGGCATCATCACCTGCAGGGGCGCCTCCAGATCCACCGCCACCACCGCCTGCAGCAGCACCAGTGCCGAGTCTTTCAGAAACAGCTCTGAAAAAAGCACGATGCTCATTAGATAGTCCATCATTCGCAGCATTTAATGCAAAAAAATCTGCCACAGTCAGAGCAGCCCCTCCTTCTCCTTCGAGAGCAAGAACATCAAATTCTTCTGGCGTCCACACCGGATGAATCCCTAGAACAGGAACCTGACCATCAGCAGGGACTGCCCAATGGTAGACTATGCGGCCTTGTAGCTTACTCAAAGGGGCAATATGTGGATCAGCCCCTGAAACAACAAACCCTTCAAGACCCCGAGCGTGGGAGGAGAAAATCCACCTCTTGTCCAAAATTGTTTTGTCGCCTTCTTTCTCTGTTGAGAAAACAACCGTAGCATCATAAGGAAAAGCCTTATCTTTTTTTGCAGCAACCGTTGCTTCACAATGAGGATAGCCAGGACGAGAAAGCACAACAGGGTCCGCGCTTGCAGAGTCTTCGAGCAAAGCATAGTCCGAAAGATGAACAACAACGCTTGCTGGCAAAACGGAACGAACCTCATCAGGCAATAAGACATCTACCACCTCAAAAGGCAGCCGCATTCCCAAGGCTTGGGCAGATACAGTGCCAGGATCATCTGAGTAAGGATGAACTTGGGACACGCTGCGGCGAAAAGCAACAGCCTCAGATTTTGTTGTGGCCCTTACCTGTGCAGGTGTCGGAGGAGTCCCAAAAAAGACTTCAACCATCTGGGACATATTATAGTGGTGTGTGATTGGTTCTTGTGCTGCAGCCAAAAACATTGCGGCAAACCCCTCCATAGGCCGCTCAGTTAAGGCAGCAGGAATACTGGCTTCAGGCGCATCAGCATCAACACCCGATGCGGCATTAGCTGAAGCAGCATATTTTACAGTTAGAAAAAACAAGAAAAACGCATAAAGAAACTTCATTATATAGATCTCATCTCTATCATTTCTGTCAATTATTAAATAAAAATAATAATTTTTTCTTAATTCAAGAGGATTAGCATTTTTTGCCTTTAGATCAGAAGCTGGGTATAGTGTCTAAAGATAAAAATCAATAATGACAGTGAGGCTATGGAAGATTCTCTTTTGGGGTATACCTCCCCAGGTATAGAAAATTCCAAAACGCAAGGACTCCCTTCTCCTTACGATTGGCTGCGTATTGCCCGGGCAAATCAGCGACCCCCTGAGGGAGAATGGCGGACATGGATGATCCTCGGCGGCCGAGGTTTTGGGAAAACCCGAACAGGAGCAGAAACCATCCGCCATTGGGTCCAAACGGGAAAAGCTAAGCGCATTGCCCTGATTGGCCAAACTTATGCGGATGTGGTTAAAGTAATGGTCGAAGGGGAGAGCGGCCTTCTTAATATTCACCCCCCCGAGCAACGCCCTATCTTTTACCCGACAAAGCAAGAAATTGTCTGGTCAAATGGGGCTGTTGCCCAGGTTTTTTCTGGAGATCGGCCAGATCAACTTCGAGGCCCTCAGTTTGACTGTGCCTGGGTTGATGAAATTGCTAAGTTTCGTGATCCTGAAGAGCTGAGCCAAATGCTAGACATGGCCCTTCGCCTTGGGGAAAACCCTCGGGTCATCTATACAACAACCCCTCACAAAAGTGCCTTTGTGGATATGCTGATGAAACAAAGCGAGCGCGACCCCAGTATTCGCATTAGCCGAGGCACAACCTTTGAGAACTTTTGTAATCTCCCTAAAGCCTTTTTCCAAAGCCTCAAACGACGCTATGGAGAAACTTATTTAGCCCTTCAAGAGATGTTGGGCCTTCATGTTTCTGACAAAACCAAAGCCCTCTGGAAATGGGAGGTGATCGAGCAAAATCGCTATGATACGCCTCCCCCCAGGGAGGACTTGGAAGAAGTCGTCATCAGCGTGGATCCTGCTGTTTCCCAGAACGAACAGAGTGATGAAACAGGAATTATCGTGGCTGCCCGGGACAAACGGGGCCATGGCTATGTGCTGGAGGATGCGTCCGGAAAGCTCTCCCCCCATGCCTGGAGCCAGCGTGTTCGGGCCCTCTTTGCTCACTACCGGGCCACAAAAATTGTTGTTGAAGTGAACCAAGGCGGAAATTTAGTGGAGCAAGTTTTACGCCAGCGAGGGCCACCTCTGCCTGTGGTTACTGTACGCGCAACAAAGGATAAATATGCCCGTGCAGCTCCCGTTGCGACCCTTTATGAAGATGGACGAATTCATCACCCACCAGGGGGGCTTGAGAGCCTTGAGCATCAAATGGTGCATATGGAGCAAGCCAAATCGCCAGACCGTGTGGACGCTTTGGTGTGGGCGATGACCCATCTGTTCTTAGGGGGCAAACCTGGGCTTTTCTGGGAGATCTAGACTGGTCGGAAAGTAATTTCTCCAGTGGGATACAAAGCAATAGCTAAATTAGGTGTGTTAGCTTGCATTGTGTCATAAATCGTCCTAAGGCGAGGAGATTGCTCAAGGTTACTTGCATGAATTCGCAGCAGCACAGTCCTTCCTGTCACTCCTTCAACATGAAGAAAGGGGCCTAATTCCGAAAGACTTTCAACACCTTGAAAATCTCTCCCCTTTTTCTTTCTTCCTACACCAAGGCTGTAATGCACTTTTTGACTTCCTGTTTCGAGAATCGTTTCAGCTTTTTGTACGACTCTCTTAATTTCCGGTGGAAAATATTTTGTTTCCATTAAAATTTTTAAATCCTCAAAGTTCAGATCGCTCTCATCTGAATCTGTGATTTTGCTGACCAAATTTTTTCGGTCAAGCTTAAAAATCCGCTTATCTGTGTATTTTTGATACAACTTTTCAGCTTTATCGAAATTGCTTTCTTTTGCTTCACCAGGATTTATCTGCAAAAGTTTTGCATTCTCCCCTTTGTTCAGAATATAAAAATTCATATTTTTATCCTGAATCTCCCGGTATTGGCCTTGAGCTGGAGAGAGCACGAGTAAACTCATAAAAAAAAGTGCGAATTGCAACATTCTTAAAATTCTTCCTTTTTTTTAAGAATATCGAAAAAGCCCTACGATTTTATTAATAAACGCGAAGAAATCATGGAAAAAAGCTATTTACACTCAACTTCCTTTGTCACTGCGAAGGCCGAAGGCCTGCGGCAGTCTATGTTTGGATGCCACGTCGCTTCGCTCCTCACAATGGCTTACTTTCGTTCTAAGAGCAAGAACTATCTAAAGAAAAGGTTCCGTAATCCCAAGGCACTAACAAGAATACGACTGATAACCACACCGACAACTGTAATTATCGTGGCTCTTTCCATCATTTCGCCTGTCATCTCTAGAGCATTGACGCTGATGTAAACAGACATGAAGAAGCCCCAAATCACAGCCAATTCCGCATAAATCGTACCGCTCAGTGCCATAATTTTATCACGGCGGGCAATGATATCACGCAAGATACCTCCTCCAGCACCGGTGATGGTTGCGAAGAAAGGTCCCCATAACCAAATGGGGCTAGCCTCAGCCTCAAGAGTGACAAAGATTCCCGCAATCGTAAAGGCTCCAAGACCTACAGCATCTGTTAGCATTAGGTATGGATTCTCACCTTTATTCTTGAGGAACTTTGGCAATAGTGAATCAAAGAATCGGCTCAAGCGGTGCCCTCCGAGGAAGGACACCAGATAAGCACCCAAAACCACCGAAAGCACGATGATAAAGTAGTAAGGAGAGCGTAAAATATGAATTGGCGAGATATCAAAGACCACATCACGGATCACACCACCACCGAAAGACGGGAGGAACGCGAAGAAAACCGCAGCCAAAAGCGTAGACCGCTTCTCAAAAGCAATCAGGATTCCCGACAGAGCGAAGGCAAAGGTACCCAACAAGTCCAACAACCGGAACCAAGGAGATTCAACTGTTTGCAGGAAGAGAATGGGTCCCATGTACTTTGTAAAAAGTTCTTTTGTGGCCCCTGTTTCCTCTGCTTGTTTAATTTTTACGTTAAATTCCTTAACAACGCTGAGAGGAACCGATGCCTTTGAAAACATGAAGTGGATTGGCGTTTTAATATCAAGAGGGACTTCCGCCAACACGCTACCTGTTTTGTTCCGCCAGATCACATTCGCCCCAACAAGCCGATCTGCCATAAACGCATCTGCTTTACCGCTAACAACCAACTTCATGCTCTGAAGATCATCTCCTGTTTTGATGAAATGCTTGGCATTCTTTGGGTCTGCAATAAAACTATTAATTCGAGGATCCGCATAAATAAACCCATCAATCACAGCAATCGTAAGATTTTTTTCCTGAATTTGCTGAATGAGGTTCGCAATCTTATCCCCCTCTCCATCAGTCAGAGAAAAGTTTGCTGCCATCTCCCGCTTCATATACATAGAGTTTTCTTCGAAACGATACGGCTCTGAAAAGTAGACAAACTTTGATCGCTCCTCTGTGTAGGTTGCTCCAGCCGCAAAATGACGCTTCCCACTCTTAAGATCCAGTTGATGCTGTTTCCAAGAAACCGGCGTATACTCAACATCACGCCCTGTTTGCTTTGTAAAGAATTTCACAAGATCAACGTCCAGCCCTACGAGATTCTTAAAACCGTGGTTTTCTTGCTCAAACTGATAGGGAGCCCAGGTATACCAGCCATTAGTCAGCAATGACAGTTCCTTATCTTTTGCGTTTTCAGCATGCAAAAGATTGAAAACAAATAAAACCCCAAGAAATAAAGCCTTTTTCATCAAATATGATCCCAGTTATTTTTTAAATCGTATCACATATTTAAAATTTGAGTAAAATTATTTTCATGAGGCAATCCCAAATGGCTTTTGCTCGGAGTTTGTCATAGGCCCTGGCCTTCGCCAGATCTATAAATACTTGATTTTTATAATATTGACCCTATATACTTCTTAAACAGGGGATAATCATGAAAAAGCTCATTCTTTCTTTATTTGTTTCAATTTCTGCCATTATTATTGCGCAGGCTGCGTGTTTTGAAAAAGCAACACCTTCTCACGCAAAGCAACGCCCTACCCTTAACAAAGCAAAACTTCTATTGCCGCCTCTTAATCTTTCCATGCATGACAAATCTCTGCGTCTGCCTTTTGAAATGCCTCATAAGACTTATGGTAAAAGCCTCGCGCAAAAACAAACGGTTTCAGTTGATGTTCCTGAGACCCTTGGCGCCCTTGTCGTCGTAAAAATGCCCATATAAGACCTGTGTGGCAGTCTATGTATGGATTGCCGCGTCGCTTCGCTCCTCGCAATGACGATGAAAGGAAAGGCACCTCACAATGACCTCCTTACAGTCATCACAAGGCATGCACTCTTCTACTGTCATCGCAAGGCATGCATTCTTCTACCGTCATCGCAAGGCATGCATTCTTCTACCGTCATCGCAAGGCATGCATTCTTCTACCGTCATCGCGAGGAGCGAAGCGACGTGGCGATCCATAAATCATGGGCTACTTCTACAGCTCCTCTTCTTCATCATCACCTCTAGGGTGCATGACCTGGACCCAAAAATATCCGGCTATAGTGCTCAGATCTAATTTGTAGCGACCTGTTTGGTCTTTGAATGCACTAATAAACGCTATATGAATAGCAGCCTCTCGGGCAGCTTCAGGGAGATCTTGTATGGCTATAACTGCCCTCATAAACTCCGCCAAGATTTCGCTCTGATGGATGAGCGCATAAAGCAGATGTGCTGTAACAGCATGATCAGGACCACCTAACTTGGCTGCAGCAGAACTCAAGTTTTTTGAATAAGCAGCCAAACTTTCCAGGACATCATGTATTGTTGGGCCATCTTCAGAAGCCTCTGTTGTTCTAAGCATGAGAGTGGCAACCTTTGCAAAGAAAATGCAGCTTTCCAAACTGTGTTCTTCTGAAGTTGTTTTCATTGCCCTATCAAGCTTCTCCTTGCACAGTTCAGGCTCTTCCATGGCCCCTTCCATCATTTCACAAAAGCGCTCCAAACTATTAAGGCGGTCATCAAAAAACTCAGGTATCAGCTCTCCAAGTTCACCAATAGGGCCTGTTCTGTGGAGAGGGACTTCATCATCAACTTCGGGAAGTTCGTGAGGTGGAGAAGCTGTAGCCTCAGACGCCTCATCTTCAGCTTCTGACAGGGCTGCGGCTTCAGGATTTCTTTGCAGAGGAACGCCACGAACCTCAAGGTCTTCATCAGGGGCCCTCAAGGTAAGCTGAGGGCCAACATCCTGAAGACCTGGTGCAAAGGATACCCCCGGAGGAAGAAGAGCAGCGATTCCAGAATCATCTGCCTGAGCACCAAAAACAGAATATGAATAAGAAAAAATCAAAAAAGAAAAAAGTATTCGTTTCATTAGGAATTCTAAATTAGCTAAAGCTAAATAAAACGAAGAATATTATTTTTCAAGGATTTAATAAAAATATTTTTTAGTAAAACACAAAAAAACACCCCAAATGGGGTGTTTTTCAAAATCAGAGAAGTATCTTGCGTTGTGTTATCTGCCCCTTCATCCGCTAGTTTTAGAAGCCAGACGTAACCCTAGTGCCTCTTCTTGAGCTCTCATTTGGTTCAAAGCGTTTGAAAGTACAGTCATATCTTCATCTCCGCTTGCATGACGTGCAGCAAGTAATGCAATTTCACGTAAAAGTACAGTTTTGCTGCGTTGCATATTTAATCTATCGTTATGCGCCGCTATACTATTCTCTCTCTGTTGTTCCCAACCCCGCTTCATTTGTTCCAGGAATTCTATATACCCTACTCGTAGATCTTCAGTTGCATTAGACAACCCTTTAAAAAGTGCGTCATACGCATTAAGTACTGAATCTTCTGCATTTAAAAGCCCTGCAGTGCGATCCCCTACTGCTTGTGGATATGCAGGAGGTACATATCCCTCACCAGCAAAAACTGCTGCAAGAGCATACCTTATACCATCTAAATTATTTTCAAGTGCCGAAAGCGCTGCAACTCTATCCTCTACGGCTGTTGGAGCTGCAGCACCTGAATCTTCCTCAGTCCCAGCATCAGCAGCAAAAGCCGTTGTTGTAGAGATTAATGTTAAAAATGCAAAAAATTTACGTTTCATTTTTTCTTTCCGTATATTGTGTAGTATATGTAGAAACTCACTTATAAGGTTTCAAGTTTTTTCCTCACCCTCTCCGGAAAGAGCGCTGGTTGAGCCAGAGTAGGAGGGTCGGAATAATGAAAAGGGTCAGCACAGTTCCAAAACCAAGGCCGCCAAGAAGCGTAAACCCAATAGAGCGCCGGGCCTCAGCCCCTGCCCCTGTTGTGAGAGCAAGGGGCAATGCCCCCATCATCATCGCAGCAGTCGTCATCAAAATTGGCCGCAAACGGGTTTGGGCACTTTGAAGAACGGCCTTGGCAGGGTCAAGCCCAGCTTCAATCCCCTTGTTTGTAAAGTCAACAATCAAGATGCCATGCTTGGTGATGAGCCCCACAAGGGTCACAAGCCCTACCTGAACATAGATATTGAGGTCAATCCCCACAGCCCATATGGCAAGAAGGCTCCCGAGAGTTGAGAGGGGCACTGTAAAAAGGATAATAAAAGGATCCAAGAAATTTGCAAAAAGCACAGAAAGAATCGCAAAGATAAAAAGAAGTGCTAGAAAAATCAGAACTGTCATATTTTGGGAAGATTCCAACATCTTCTCAGAAAAGCTTGAAGGTTCCGCAAGAATATGGCCCGGAACGTTTTCCCGAGCTAATTTAAGCATGTGATCTAAGGCTTTTTTAAGGTCCATCCCTGCTGGGGCATGGGCCGTGATCTTACTGGCCCGCAATTTATTGTGGTGAGTTAAGACACTTGGTTTGGCCGCCTTTTCTAATGTGACGGCGTTCCCAAGAGAAGTCAGTCGATCTTTCGCGTTCTTCACATAAACTTCCTCGATATGCCTTGTGCTTTCAGACGCCTTGAGGGAAATCGCATATCGCTGCCCATCCATCGTAAATTTGTGAGCTGTGTTTTTATCCATCATAATTTCGGTATTTTGGGTTGCCCGGGCAATATCAATATCAAGAGCCAATAACCGATTCCAATCCACATGAGCCGTAAGGCTTGGGGCATTCATCTGAAGGTCTGTCTGAACCCCTTGAAAACCAGCTTTTTGAAGGGCCTCCATCAATTTTTGAGAAGCCAGATGGAGGTCTTCATACTCCCCTGCTGTCTTTAAGACAATTTGACTTTGACCTTCATAAGACGCTCCTTCGGGAAGACCCGGAATGGTATTATTCCAGCTCCAGGGGAAGATTTTCACAGAAGGGATTCGCCCAATTTTCCTATGAAGCTCTGCAACAATATCATTGGCAGATCGACTACGTTTCGACCAATTGATAACTTCTGTAACCACAACAGCCTGCTCAGGGCTCACAAAAACAATAGGCGTCATTACTTCTGGAAGCTCATAAAGAAGTTTCTCACCTTTCCTGATATAGGTTTCAAATTCCTTGGGCGTTGTGTTTTCAGGCTTCTTCATAAACAACCCGACAACACCCCGGTCTTCCTGGGGAACAACACTGACAGGAAGCTGTCGATAAACGACGATACAAAAAACTAAGAAAAGGAGTGTCGCCCCACCCGCCCACAAAGGCTTATGAATCATACGGCTCAGCCATTTGGTATAGATTTGTGTTAGGGTGTTCAGCCAGTTTTGGAAACGGGTAAGCCAGCGATTCCTTTCCTTCTTCTGGGTCGTGCGCAAAATATAGGCACACATTAAGGGAGAAAACGTAATCGCAATCATCCCAGAAAGCAAAACCGCTCCTGCAAGGGTAATCGCAAACTCTTTAAAAACCTGCCCCAGAGATCCCTCCATAAACATGATTGGGAGGTACACGGCAGTCAGGGTGATGGTCATAGCAATAATGGAGAAGCCAACTTCCCTCCCACCAACATCTGCCGCTTTCAAGGGAGTCAGGCCTTTCTCCATATGGCGGTGGATATTTTCAAGCACAATAATCGCATCATCCACCACAAGCCCCACAGCTAAGACCATAGCCAAAAGTGTGACGACATTTAAAGAAGCATGAGTCAGCTCCATCACAAAAAGGATCCCAACGAGAGAAATTGGAATTGTAATTAAAGGAATTAGGGTAGATCGCCAACTTCCCAGGAATAAATAAGACACCAGCAAAACCAAAAACACAGCTTCAAAAATGGAAGCTTCCACACTGTCTAAGGAGGCTTTGATGAACTTTGTTGCATCAAAGGTGAAATGTAGTTTCATCCCTTCTGGGAGGGCCTCTTGGAAGCGCTGAAAGTGCTCTCTCACATAGGCTGATGTTTCTAGAGGATTGCCATCAAGGGCTTTTCGCAGAGAAATAAGCAACCCAGGCTTTCCCCCCACCCGGGCTGACTCCAGACCATCCTCTTGAAGGCTGACCTTTGCCACATCCTTCAGGCGGATAATATTGTTATTAATCTTTTTGAGAGGGAGGTTTTCCAGATCAGACACCGAGGTGACACGGGTTTGAAAGGTGATCGGGACAGATTCCCGATATTTCCCAGCGGGTAGAGAAATGTTTTGGGATTCAATAGCATTGTACACATCTGCCCCATCAAGCCCGTGCTGGTAGAGCTTTTCCCGATCAACAAGCACCGCCATGGTGTAAAAAGCCCCCTCTTGATACACACTGGAAACCCCTGGAACCTGATTCAAGATCTGTTGGAGGCGAAGCCTTGCCTGGTGAAATAGCTCTGCAGGCTGATACCGATCCCCTGTCACAGAAAAGTTTACAAGAGTGGTATGCCCAATATCTGTGGTAATACGGGGGGCTTTTGCATCTTTGGGAAGCTCTGACGCAATTGTACTCAGCTTATCCCGGATGAGGGCCATGCTTTTGGTGACATCGGCCCCTTCTTTGAAAAAAATGCCTATAGTGCCCACCCCTGTCCGAGATTCTGATTGAAGCTCCGAGAGACCCTCCATCTCAGCAAGGGCATTTTCAATGACACGCACAACCTCAGTTTCAACAAGCTCAGGACTTGCACTAGGATAGATAACTTGGACTCTAAAAATAGGAGTCACAACTGTTGGGTATTCCTGAAAAGGAAGTTTCCCCATGGACAAAAGCCCCATCACCACCAAGAGGCTATTGATGACAATGGCCAAAATGGGGCGTCTGAGAAAATAGGAAATCATCGGGAAGCCGCTTCTTTAAAAAGAGGTGTGACAGGGTCTCCAGTATTCAAATTTTCCTGGCCCAGGATCACAAGGATGTCGTCAGATTTGAGTCCTTCTTTGATCTCTACAAGCGTATCTCCCTCAAGACCAAGAACAACAGGTGTTTCCTGAGCTTTTCCATCCACAATTTTAATCGCGTGAGGCTTTCCTTCCTTCAGGAAGACCGCTTGGCGAGGAATGGAAACAACTGATTTGCGACGCTCAACCTCAAGCTGAACCATTGTATGCGTCCCGGGAACAATATTAGGAAGAGACTCATAAGTAGCTGTAGCAAAACCCATTCCTGTTTCAGGATCTGCGGTTTTTTGAACAGCGGACAGAGTACCGGCAATACCTGCACAGACAATGGGAGACCCTTTGCCGACCTTCTCAAGAATTGAGACAGGCACGGGTATCTGAAGACGAAGAGGTGTGGGATCAGAAACACTCACAACTGCATCCCCCTCGCTGATGGGTTGTCCCAGTTTTTTCAAAAACACGCCACAAATCCCATCAAACGGGGCAATAAAGCGCCTTTCATCAAGATCTTGACGACTTTCTTCAAAATCAATTTGGGCCTTGAGGAGGTTGTGCCCCGCAGTTTCTAAAGCTTTTGAGCTACCAGCCTTGGTTTTGGAAAGTTTTTGCTGCCGCGCATAGGCTTTCTCATAAAGTTCAACTTTGTTTTTGTGATATTCATAAGATTTTTGGTAGGCATCATTCTCCATCTCTGCAAGAATCTGCCCAGCTGTCACGGGCTCCCCCTCCTGCACATGAATAACCTTCAGGAATCCCGCCTTAAGGGCAGTGAAGGTTGTGTGTTTATCAGGACGGACAAAGCAAGGCAGAGAAACCGTTTTTACGACATCTTGTGGTCCAAGGCGAACACTTTCATACGCTTTAGGAGGTGGTGCGGGTTGTTCTTTGCCTGGCCAAAACCAAAAGATACCTAGAGCAATCCCAATCCCGAGAGCAAAATAGAGCGTTTCCTTTCGTTGGAAGCGCTGCATCCATGTTTTAAACGAAACATTCATGGGCCTATTCTATTCTCTTTTTCATTTGCAGGGAAGGACCTTCTTCTCTATGGTGCGATCAAATTATTTTTTTTATGACTCGATATTTTGCTCTTTCTCTTTTTGTTTTTATTTGCTTTCCAAATATTGGAAAAAGCGCGGAAGCCTTTGGCCCCTATGACGAGCTCTCCCTCCGTGACCAAGTCACACTGGCGGGCATTGTAATTAAAAGCGAAGCCCAAAGGCATTTCAATCGATGCTGCAACAAGGCGATGGCTGGAAAACCAGAGGCACTGAGAGCGCTTATCAAGCTCTTACAAAACTCCACCATTTCAACCTTTCAGTTCAAGGCCGATGCCCTTATTCAAATTTTTGAGGCCCGCACTTCAAAAGTTATCGAGGAGGGAGAGGATCCCTACACCAAAGGATATACTTATCTCACAGCAAGATTCCCCGGACTTTCCTCTGTTGAATGTGATGCTCGGGCTGCAGAATGCTTCAAAATCGCTTGGAGAGACGGAAACCCAGCAGGAGCTTATTACTTAGGCTTGCTTTATGTACATGGGCGCCTCGCAACAAAAGAAGATCCCATGCGAGAAGCCGTTGGCTATTTATCCATGGCCTGGGAACATGGGAAGTACACAGAGGCCGCCCGAACCCTTGCCTGGATATACGTCTATGGACATGCAAGATGGGTCCGCCCCGATAAAGCTGACAGAATCGCGGCATCGTACTACGCCCTTGCGTATAATGCTGGAAACCAAACGGCTGGAAAAGACCTTGTCCAGTTAGGCCGCATGGGACGTATCCTTGATAGCGCCGGATATCCTTTATCTGCGATTCTTAGAGGAGGAAAAGTGAACTTTGTCCGAACCTTTATAGCGTGTTAGTTAACGTCGTAATGTTTACCTTGCTCTTGCTGCCAGCTTTTCCAAGACTCAAGACCATAGAGAACCCCTGCAAATAAGACGCAAAGCCCAATCGCAATGTGAAGAGAAGAAACCTCTACCAGTGCTGGCATATCTTTTAAAAGATCTGCAAGAACAATTTTTCCTTGGCTTCCCGTATTCACAAAACTTGTAATCTCAGGCTCCCAAAGACCATAAATACCAACGCCAAACAGCCCACCAACAAGGATAAAAAAGGCATCCCGGTAACCCGTTCCAAGCTGAGCAAGGACTGTGCCAGGGCAAGCTCCTGCAAGGTACATACCCACACCAAAGATAAGACCACCAATCATGTTTTCACCATAGTCTGTGGCTTTAGGACTTGGGATTGTAAAAAGCCCCAAAAGTTCACCAGCATGAAGTAAAACAATACCTGTGATCACAGCAGTCAGAAAAACTTTAATCATCAGAAAGTTCTTCAAGCGGAGTTGATTTACAATAGCTCCTGGCTCAAAAACACGAGACTTTTCGAGAGCAAGCCCAAAGAGAACCCCTAAAAGCAATCCATTCAAAAGTAACATCTGCCGACCTCCCTATTTACGATCAAAAATAAAGCTAGCGAGGATACCGCCAACAAACAACATGGCCACAGTCACAATTGAGCCAACACCCATCAAGGCAATTCCAGAGACACCGTGTCCACTTGTGCACCCGCCTGCAATCCGGGCGCCCATGAGCATCAAGAAGCCACCTAGAAATGCCATCACAGCACGGCCTGTAGAGCCTTGTTGGAAAGAAACAGTTTTCCAAACAGGTGAAGAGTCTCCACGACGAACTTTACTCAGATGGCTTGAAATAAAGGCTCCCAAGATAATTCCCAAAACAAGTGCAAGTTGCCATTCAATTTTCCCGGAGGTCATATACTTTTCAAAGTAGGCAATTTTCGCAATAGAAGCATCAAAGAAAGAAGCCAAATGGCCTGTCACCTTCACATAACTTGAAGATGTACCAAGAGGATACCCTGCGGTCCAAACAGCAAGAAATTGAACGACCCCTATCAGCCCTCCTGCCATATAGGGAGACCAAGATTTGTTTTTTAACATTGCCTTACTCCTATTTATTTAAAATTCTATCTATTTTAGCAAGAATTGGCAAAACAAATTTCTCCTCCTTTCTGTAGCGCCAGAGGAAAGGCATTCCTGGCTTGATCCAGAATCCATTTGCTTTATGAGTCGCTGCGCTCTTCTAACTTTTCTTAATGCGCCTCACTAAGAAAAGTTATTGTATTATAATTTCTTTTTAGACGGTAATGGAAGACTTGGATAGAATTCTTTTTACAGGGAACAATCGTGGATATAAACGGGCTTTTTGAAAAAGATGAAGCCCTCATTCAATCCTTGGGAAGAGCACGATTTTCATGCCAAGCCTGCTTGGATTACCTGAAAAAACTCCCTCAAGTAACGGTACAGATCTTGGCGTATCCGCACCTACAGCAAGAACGGCTTTGAATCCTCTTGTAAACACGGCATTCTTGCTGAAATTTCTGGAAAGCAGAGAGAGAAGGTTTATAAATATCACAAGTATCTTTCCCTTCTCGAGGAGGGAATGGAACCTTATCGTATATAGATCCACAGGATTCTTAGGCAAACTTCAAGACCTTTTAAGGACATTCCTGGACTCCGGATCAAGTTAGGAGTGGATTCTCACGCCCTGAAAAGCGTTAAAGACTCCTAATCAAGGCTATCAACATCATCTTCGTCTGCTCTTGATAGAGAAGGCGCAACAGCTGGAGGTGCAGGAGTTGCCACTCGAGGACCTGTTGTTCTCGCTGGCCTGCGGTAAGGAGGTCTACGAACATCTCGCCTTCCTGGAACCCATGGAGCCCATAACCAAGAAGGCCCTGAACTTGTATGAGGCTTGGGATCTCCATATGGACATGGGGGTAATTGAGGAGGAACTACTGTGTTCTTAGGAGCTGCCCTCTCAGATTTAGGCTGAAAGTGCCTTACCCTAGCAACCATTTCGGGGACTGACCGAGGGAGCCAATCCTCATCACCAAAAGGATCAGCAGCAGAGAGACTTGAGCTCAGAAAAAAAGGAAGAAAGAGAAATAACTTCATAGAAAATGTTACGTATAAATTGAATCACTCCCTCTATTATTTTCATATATTAATTCTTTTCAATATATTTTTTTTAAAGGTTTTAGTTATGAAAAACACGACTTCAGATTCAAACCGCAATCCCAAAATTAAAGTGGATCGCCACAGGCCTTCGGCCTTTGCGATTGTAAGTCTTGATCTACTTCTCTTCTGGGGTTTTCATCACTTGATGATCCCACAGCTGGCGGTAAGTCATACCAGACTCAGCCAAGAGTTGCTCATGGGTCCCCTGCTGGATGAGGTGGCCTTTTTCCAAGACCAGGATACGGTCCATATTCTTCAAAGTTGAGAGGCGGTGGGCAATAGCAATCACAGTCTTGTATTCATCAGCCATCAGAGTTGCCAAACTCTCCTGAATTTGACTCTCAGTTTGGCTATCTAAGGCTGAGGTTGCCTCATCCAAAATCAAGATGGGAGCATTCTTGAGGAAAGCCCGGGCAATCGCTACCCGCTGCCGCTGCCCTCCTGAGAGTTTTACACCCCGTTCTCCAACCATAGTTTCGTACTGCTCTGGGAGGGTAATCACAAAGTCATGAAGATGAGCTTTCCGGCAAGCTTCATGAACCTCTTCAAGAGAGGCTGAGGGACGACCAATCCACACATTGTCTAATAAGGAGCGGTGGAAGAGCAGCGTATCTTGGGGAATGATGCCAATTTTCTCCCGTAGGGATTCTGCCTGAACCAAGGAAATATCCTGCCCGGAAATTTCAATTGATCCCCGATTGACAGGGAAATATCGCATCAAAAGATTCACAAGCGTTGATTTTCCAGCCCCTGAATGCCCCACAACCCCAATTTTCTCCCCGGGCTGAATTTCTAGAGAAAAGTCCTTCAAGACAGAGTTTTGTACATCATATTGAAAGCTCACATTTTTGAAAGAAATCCGAGGCTCCCCCATAATAAAGGGCTTTGCGTGAGGAGCATCCTGATCTGTATGTGGCACCGTCATGATACTAAAGGCACTCTTCAGGTCTCCCATAGCTCGGGCAAAGTCCTGCAAAGAAAGTGTGGCACGCCAAATTTCTTCTGCCAATGGCATTGTGAGACCAAAGACAAAAGCAAAATCACCAACCGTAATTTGGCCTTCCATCCTCAGATGAATCATGAAGAAGAGAAGCGCCCCAAACTTAAACCAGTAAAGCAGCCCACCTGTCACTTGAATTCGAAAATCCCACCAGTAGGCATCTAATTGGCGGGGCACAAAGTCTTCGTCCATTTTCTTATTAAGAGCTTTAGCTTCAGATTTGCGGGCCGTGAAAGACATCAGCGTAAAAATGTTTGAGACTTTATCCCCAATCATTCCTACGAGCTCATGACGGCTTTCTGTCTCCTTAAAAACCAAGGTATTCAACCTTACAGACATTCGGTACATGATAATGAAATACAGGACTCCCCAACCAACGATGAAGAGCACCAATGTCTGATTTACAATAACCAGGGCCCCAGAAAAAATCACAATCTTCATTAACCTTGGGAACAAGCCATGGTGCAATTCCTCGAAGAGCTTGTCGTACCCATCAAGAATTCCTTTGAGCTTACTCCCAATGCTGGCCGTGAAATTATTTTGAAACCATCGGAAACTATGGTGCTGTACATAATCGTAGGCATCCCCCAAAATATTTCTACGGACATAAGGCTCTGAACGTAATTCTGCATAGTTGCTGATACGCCAAACGACATCAAGGAGCACATTACTCCCTAGATAAATAACAATTGGCGTGTAAAAATCAGCGTAAGTGGGATTTTTAATTTCCACCATGGTATCAAGGAAAAGCTTGATCGCATACGTGTTTGCAAACAGGTAAAACCCTGAAATGATCGGAGCCTGCATCATAAAGGCATAGTGCACCCGATAGGGGCGAATATGGTGCCAAAAGAACTGGAAAACGTTTTTGTACATGGGATATGAAGGGACTTGTAGTTGTATCATAGAATATGCAACACTGTAAAACAACCCCCCAACCCAAGAGTTACCTATGTTTTTTCTTCTCTCTCCCGCCAAAAACCTAGATGAATCTCGCCCCCATTGTCTTATGGCCCCGGCCCCCTATCCTTTTCCGGAAGAAACAGCCCTCTTGGCCTCCCATTTAAAAAGAACAACCCCAGAGGATCTGAAATCCTTGATGGGAATTTCGGACAAGCTGGCAAAGCTAAATTGGGAGCGGTATCAGAACTTCCATGATGCTGCCCAATACCGAGCAGTAGATCTCTTCTCTGGCGATGTATACAAAGGTCTTGCCGTTCACACCCTTGATGAGCCTGAGCGCGCCTATGTTCATAAAAATGTGGGGATCCTCTCCGGGCTTTATGGCTTAGTCCGCGCAGATGAGCCCATTGCACCCTATCGACTGGAAATGGGGACACGAATTGAGATTGGAGAGCACCAGAATCTTTATGAGTTTTGGGGCTCAAAAATCAGTGATCGTCTGAATAAAATTTCCCCTGATCTTGTGATTAACCTAGCCTCCCAAGAATATGCTAAGGCTGTGGATCTAAAAGCGCTGAAAGCCCCCTACCTCACCTGTCACTTCAAGCAATTACGTGAGGGTAAGCTTAAGACAATTGGGCTTCTGGCAAAGCGGGCCCGGGGCCTGATGGTGCGCTATTGTGCGGAGACCAATGCTCAATCCCTCGAAGACCTTAAGGCCTTCCATTGGGAGGGCTATGGTTTTGATAAAGATCTATCTTCAGAAGAAGAGTTTGTATTTGTGAAAAAAAGTTGATTTCTAATATCTTTGTCTCTATTTATTAGGCATGATTTTATTTCGTACTTTTATTTTTCTTTTCGTTATTTCTGGTTGTGCTTCTCATATGCATACAACTGAAGACTTTGTAGCAGCTCCTGTTTCGACAGCAGCCTCCCCCTCTGCAAAGGAGCGTGCCGCAGCCCGCAAACGCCAAGTAGAGTTTGTGAAAAAGCAAGCAGCTGCGAAAGCAAAGATGGAGGCTGACCCTGATTATCAACGGGCTGTTGCCATTGAAGCTTTGAAATCCAAACGCCAAAGACAAATGATGGAATTCCAACGTCAAGAAAATGATCGTTTAATTTCCGCAATTCAATCCCATAACCATCGACACCGCTAAGTTATAGAGCATAAGTCTTTTGAATCTTTCTCTGCTTATTCTTAATTACTATTCTTCTCAATTTAATGAAGCCCTCTCCCTTTTGAGCAGAAGAGACCAGGCTTGAAAATAAACTTCATTTTTTGCTTTGCAGAGTGAAAGGATCACTCTATCCTATGGGATAGGAGGTTTCACATGACAATACGCGTTTACCAAAATAGCATTAAGCAAGAGAAGAACATCGCTATCATCCGCGGGGCTTTCCGTCGTTTTTGTCGGGATGGATTTGATCAGACGAGTGTTGAGGAAATTGCAAAGTCTGCGAATGTCTCCCTGGCCACCTTGTACAAGCATTTTGAGACCAAAGAGCAGCTCTTTGTCGCTTCTGTGACCCAAACCTGGGAGGAAATTGGAGAAAGTCTAAACCTTAAAATTGACCCAGAACTTTCAATCCAGGAGGGGCTGGTAGACTTTTTAAGATACTATGTGGATACACTCTATGCCCCTAAGATTCAGAAGGCGTTACGTCTTTCCTTTGCCCAAAGCCGCAAAAGTCCAAATTTTGCTGAAGCGCCGTACATGTATCTTATTGACCCCGCCCGCACCTTCTTGGCCAACTATTTGATGGAAAAAGGCTATGAAGAGGCTGATGCTGATATGCGTGCCCGAACAGTCATGGCCTGTGTTCATGATATGCTCATCTGGCCAGCAGTGCTCATGGGTCTTAAAGACGTCCCTCAGGAAACTATCGACTACGTCATTGAAAACGCTGTTGAAGCTGGACTGTGATAGCTTGATTGCTGAGACTCTTTGACTTTCTTGTCATCGCACGCCCTGCCTTCTTCTGTTAAGTAATAGCAAGCCCTCTTTCTTCTCCAGTCATCGCGAGCCCTGGAAGGGCGCGGCGATCCATAAGATGTCAGATTTTGGATCAAGCCTGGAATGACGACGCAGCCTTATGAAGGTCACTCCGGACCCTCACACTAAAGTCACCCCGGACTTGATCCGGGGTCCATGGATTGCCACGTCGCTCCGCTCCTTGCAATGAGGATGAGGGGAGAAGCTCCTTGCAATGACTTGGAAGGAAAGTACCTACCTTCTTCCAGATGATCCCTCACCTTCCTCTGAAGGAGCTCGAGGTTCAGATGTTTTTTGAGGAGAAATTCCTTCTTGCAAAGCAGCCTTTCCTAAAGGGACACGACTCGCATAAAAATTGGCATACAACCCTCTCCACATCCGATCAGCGAGAGGAGAGACACTACCGCTAATTGTTCCTGCGATACTGGCCTGACCAAAAACCCTAAGAAATTCTCGCCCTCTTCCATGACGCGGCAAGAGCGCAGCTAAAGCACCCGCTGTCACAAGGGCGCCACTCACAACAATATAGCTTTGAGGGAAATCACGTGAGGGGGAGACACCGTCATCATGGGCAGCCTTCACCGAAGCACTCAAGATCAAGAACAGAAAAAAAAGATGAAAAGCAGACTTCATTAACACCACCCTGTCATTACAATTATTATTGTAGTTTGAGGAACAAGGAAGGTCCAGATGAAATATCAGCACCTCAAATTTGTGATATATATTAAAAAAGGCAAAACAATTTCTTGCCTACACTATCGATTAAATTGAACCCAAACCGGATCATTTCTTTTGGAAAATGAGGTTTCTGTCTTGGAGGGGGCTTTAGCCATCAAGACCACTTCATTACTGTTGGGATTTACCCAATTTCCTTGGATATAAGACCCTGGCAGAAGCGTCATCCCTAGCTTTACCTTATAGCCCCCAACACGATTGCCAGGAGCCCGCTGTTCCATAAAGTCCCGAATCGTGATTTTATGACCAATCGCTTTCATAAAGCTTGGATCCCGAAGTTTCACCCCTAAGTGGTAAGACTGAACGAACCATCCCTTGCGCTTTCCTGTCAATGTGGCGTTCGCTTTAAAAACCTCGTAATTTCCAGGACCAAAAAGACCGATGGCCGTGGTGTTTAAAGCTTCAATGGTGGTGCGTAGATTTGGAACATTTTGAAATTTATCCAGATTATCAACGGCCACACTGAACGGCATCTCCCGGATCATGGTGACCACTTCTCCTTCAGGAATCCCCTGTTCCTGAGCTTCCCTTACCTCTTTTGGCGCCTCATAAGCAGCAGTATCGCGGGGTGATTGCTGAGTTTTGCGCTGCTCAACAGAATTAATAGACATTGTAAGCTCTATAAAAGTGATAATAGCTTGGAGAATTTCAGGGCTCACAATTGCCTCCTAGGCACGAAACGAAACCGTATTAACGGTTAAAATTGACAACAACTTGATGTTTGTTGCGATTAAAAGATCCACGAGGAACCCATGTCCAGATTTCAACCTCATTGCTATTTGGAAGAACCCTCTTATTACCCTGAATCCACGCATGAGGGAATGCTGTTCTTCCAAGCACAGTCTTGTAACCATTAACCCTCCCATTCTTATCTTGTGCACGGCTTACAAATTTACGAATCGGAACTTTTTCCCCTATTTTTTTCATATAATCTGGATCACGTAACTTAGCCTTGAGTGTGCAGCCTTTTTTTACAGAGCACTTCCCCACAACCTGAGCCTTTTCAACAAAACCAGCATAATCGTTCCCGAATAACTTTGCTGCAACAGATCTGATTGCACTAAAACTTGACCGCATGCTTTCATTTTCTTCCAGTTTTTCTTGGCCTGGTGGGGTTTGAATCTCTGAGAATTTAAGACTTATAACAGCAGAAGCTTCTTTGTTAGAGATACGACTATTTGAATCCCCTGAAGCATCAAGGGCAAATCCACCCATATCTACCAATATGCCTACAAGTGCTACGACCGCTTCGGCTGCCATTCCCGCCTCCCTAAATTATATTTATTCGTTTGCAACTTTTTTAGGTTCGTTCAAAGCAGGCTCAGCTGAGCTTGCCTCACTCTCAGACCCTTCTGCATTAGGTTCACGCAGGACATATCCCCGACCCCAAACGGTCTCAATATAATTCTCTCCATCAAGATGATCAGAGAGCTTCTTTCTCAATTTACAGATAAAGACATCAATAATCTTAAACTCAGGCTCCTCCATTCCACCATAAAGGTGATTGAGGAAAACTTCTTTAGAGAGTGTTGCCCCTTTACGCATAGCAAGAAGCTCAAGAATTGCATATTCCCGCCCTGTTAAACGAATAGGTTTTCCATTGGCTTCTACCATCTGCGTTGAAAGGTTCACGGTCAAACGCCCTACACGGATCATAGAATTTGGATGGCCCTTGGAGCGACGAATAATGGCCCGAACTCGGGCCACCAACTCATCACGATTAAAAGGCTTTGTCAGATAATCATCTGCTCCAAAACCCAGCCCTTTAATTTTATCATCAATATCAGAAAGACCAGAAAGAATCAGAACAGGTGTTGGGACCTGAATTGCACGAAGGCGGCGAAGAATTTCATATCCATCAATATCAGGAAGCATCAGATCAAGGATAATCAGGTCGTAATCGTATCGCTTCGCGATCTCCAAACCATCTTCCCCGATTCCTGTTGTGTCACAGATAAAACCCTCTGATCGCAGGTTGAGTTGTATGGTCTTCGCTGTTGGAGAATCGTCCTCAATAACCAAAACGCGCATATCCCTGTGCTCCCTGTTTTCATACTTGGACACTTCAGGTCCATAACTTAATGGTACACCTTTTAGAAACCCAAAAAAAGGCCTTTCTTAAGATTTATGTAAAATTTTAACTAATTTTCAGCTTCTTTTAAAGGCTGGTTTTTTCCTAACCTTTTGATAAATCTGTATTTTGAAAATTTGATCGGTTTTTGCGTGAGGTCGCCCCTTTAATGTAATATGATGGGAGATATTTAACGTCGGAGTTCGTTTCCATGTCAGGTTATTTTCGCTTTCCTCACCTCTTCAAAGAGCGCTTGTATTTTGTCAGTGAGGATGATGTCTGGGCTGTAGACCTTGACTCTGAAACCAAGCGAGCACAACGTTTAACACCCGGTCTTGGACAGGTTTCCGGACTTGCTGTTTCTCCTAATGGGCAGCACTTAGCCCTTTCCATGAATGAAGAGGGTCACAATGAGATCTATCTTCTCCCTAGTCGCGGTGGAACAGCTGAGCGCCTCACCTACCATGGCGGAAATGCAAGTGTCTGTGCCTGGACCCCAGATAACCGTATTGCCTATGCCAGTAGCCATGCTCAGCCTTTCGATAGCGTGCGCTATATCTATGCCATTGACCCTGAGTCTAAAATCTCTGAGCGAATGAATGTGGGTGTAGCCACACGCATCAACTTTCCAACCTACAGTGGGAAAGGCCGTGTGATTCAGCGTCACGGGAATGAGTTTGGCTCCTGGAAGCGATATCAAGGCGGAACCGCCGGACAAATCTGGATTGATGAGAATGGAGATGGAGAATTCAAACGCCTCCATAAAAACATCCCCTATAACCTCAGCAATCCTCTTTGGATTGCGGATCGTCTCTTCTTCCTTTCAGACCATGAGGGCATTGGAAATCTCTATTCCTGCTGGACTGATGGTACAGATCTTCGTCGTGAGACAAACCATGAAGACTATTACGTCCGCCAGCCCGCCACCAATGGCGAAAAGATTGTTTACCATGTGGCTGGTGTCTTAAAGGAATTCAATCCTCGCAGTGGTGAGGAAAAGGAAATTGATTTTGAATATGCTCCAGCTGGAGTCCATATCCGGCGGAAATTTGTAAACCCAAAGAGGAACATTCACCACCTCAGCACGCATCCTGGCGGACATCATCTTCTTTTAAATGTGCGCTCCAATGCCTATGTGACAAGCCTTCATCAAGGTGGCCATACGCAAATCCCTCGCAAGGAAGAAGAACGTCATCATTTTTCTTCATGGTGTGCTTGTGGAACGAAGTTCATGCAAGTTGTCCGAAACCAAAAAGGAGATCATATTGAGGTCCGCGATAGTGTGACATCAGAAGTTCTGACATCCCTTGAAGGATCGAGCATTGGTCGCGTTTGTCGCTTTTTCACAAGTCCCCATGGTACCAAAGCTGCCCTTGTGAACCATCGCAATACGGTGATTGTGGTTTCTGCAGAAAAGAAGAAGCCAACGCTCAAAACTGTTGATCGAAGTGAATTTGGTCCTATTGGAAATCTGAGTTGGTCTCCTGATGGAAACTGGCTGACCTATGATTTCCCCGTGTCCCGCCGTCAGCGGATTATCAAGCTTGCGGATTTAAAAAATGATAAGACTTATGAGATCACGACACCGATCTTAGAGGACTTTTCCCCGAGCTTTGATCCAACGGGTAAGTATATTTTCTTCCTCTCTAATCGGCAATTCGACGCCCATTGGGACACTCATCACTTTGAGATGAGTTTCCCGGCAGGAATTGGGGCCTACGGCATTGCCCTTGACCAAGACACCCAGGATCCTTTCCATGTGGCTCCAAAATTCATGGATGACCTTGGCCAAGGCGGGGAAGATGATGGTGGCGATGCTACATCATCAAAGAAAAAAGAATCAGGCCCTCCTGTCACAGCCATTACGCTCGAGGGAATTCAGGAACGCATCTTCTCTTGTCCGCTTCCTGCCCGCCTTTACCTTGGCCTGACGGCGGCGAAAGGAAAACTTTATCTTATCGAAAGTGATCTGGAGCCTGCAATTGATGGGGCTCCCTCTTCCCGCGGCATTGAACTCCAAGGCTTTGACATAGAAAGTCGTCATATGGAGACAATTTGCAAAGATGTGGTTGAGGTTGAGCTGAACGTCAATAAAGAATTTCTCACCTATCGGGATGGCGATGGGGATATCCGGACCTTCAAGGCTGCGGAGAAGCCTGCCGAAGGAGAGGATGTCCCGGTGCACAAGCAAGGTTGGGCTCCTCTTGAGGGTCTCAAGATCAGCGTGAATCCACAACTGGAATGGCAACAAATTTATGATGAAGCCTGGCAGCTCCAGAGAGATTTCTTCTGGACGGAAGACATGTCAAAAGTGAACTGGCTGAAGATATACAATCGATACCTACCCCTTGCCCGCAGCGTTCTTTCCCGTCATGAGTTAAATGATGTCCTTTGGCAAATGCAGGGAGAGCTTGGTTCTTCTCACGCCTATGTATCTGGAGGAGACTTGCCTGGGAATCGAGGCTATCACCTCGGCATGCTAGGGACAGAGTTTGTTTGGGACAGGCGCAAGAAATCCTTTATTGTGACCAACCTTGCTAAAGGAGATGTTTGGTCCAAAGATAATGGCTCTCCCCTGGTCGGGCCAGGGCAGCATATCGAAGAAGGATCCCAAATTCTATCCATTGATGGCATCTCTCCCACGCCCGAGCATCCACCAGAAGAGACCCTTCTCAGCAAAGCTGGTCAGTATGTCAAAGTGGTTGTTAAAGACCCCAGTGGTAAAAACCAAAAGACCGTACATCTAAAAACTTTGCGTTCTGATGAGCCTCTGCGATATCGGGACTGGGTGAATAAAAACCGCACCTATGTCCATGAAAAATCCAAAGGGAAGCTGGGGTACATTCATATCCCTGACATGTCGACAAATGGTTACCGGGAATTCCACCGTGGCTTCTTGCTGGAGTGTGACCGGGACGGCCTTGTGGTCGATGTTCGCCATAACCGCGGGGGTAGCGTTTCCCAGCTCTTGATTGAGAAACTTGCTCGCAAGCGCCTGGGATATGATGTTTCCCGCTGGAATGGGACTTTCCCCTACCCATACGATGCACCCCAGGGCGCCATGGTAGCACTCACCAACGAGTATGCCGGTTCGGATGGAGATATGTTCTGTCACGTCTTTAAAATGCTTCACCTTGGCCCCTTGATTGGAAAGCGGACCTGGGGTGGTGTCATTGGCATTGAGCCCCGCCATAGCTTTGTGGATCACGGGTACACAACCCAGCCAGAATTCTCTTTCTGGTTTAAAGATGTGACTTGGGGGCTTGAGAACCACGGAGCTGAGCCTGATATTGAGGTGGAAATCTCTCCCATGGACTATGAGAATGATAAGGATCCACAACTGGATATGGCTATTCAAGAAGCCTTGCTTCAAGTCAAGGCTAAGCCGCCTTTAAATCCAGACTTCTCTGAGCGACCAGACCTCAGCCTTCCATCACGGGTGAAGTAAATTTTTGCAAAAGCTGGCTGTTTGTCATGTTTATGTATGGATTGCCACGTCGCTTGCGCTCCTCGCAATGACTTGGAAAAAGAGGCTCCTCGCAATGACCTCCTCACCCTTCTTTGTAATCATCGCGAGCCCTTCCTCCTCATCGCCATCGCGAGCCCTTCCTCCTCATCGCCATCGCGAGCCCGAAGGGCGCGGCGATCCATATAAATCATGGATTCCGGGTCAAGCCAGGAATGAGGATATTATAGACTCTCATACCATAGTCACCCCGGATCTGATCCGGGGTCTATTGCTCATTATGTTTTTATTCTTTTTCTCTTGAAATAAGACAGAGTTACAACTATTTATATAATGAAAAAATTTGGCCATTTCATGAATAAAAAAATATATTTCATAATTTTTGCCTCTTTTTGTATTTTTTTATCAAATACAAATTTATGTATTTCTGCTGAAGAACCGACCGATCCTTGGAGAATAGGTCAGCCGTCAAGTTATGACTATGGCGGTGTATCAACCATACGTCCTGACGGCGGTGATAGCTCAAGCCCATCTGCTGCAGAGCCAGCAGAACCTGCAGCACAGGCTCAACATGTTCCTTTTCATAATCCTTTTGCCCCTCCAAGACATGAAGTAGCAGCCAAAAGTGCTGCTGCTGGCACCTCATCCCCCCCTCCCCCAATGCAACAATTCCCCGGTGGAACTGCAGGTGAGGCTGGTAGTTCGTCATTACCTTTTACAGTAATACGCCCAGGCGATGCTTCTTTTTCATTAGCTCCTTCTTCAAGAAGAGTTTTTGGTGACCCAGCCGCAGTGGGAGAAGACAACACTGTAAGCAAAGAAAATCCTTTCGGAAGTTCGGTTACAGGGGGACGAAAGGGAGCGAGTGGCTCAGGATATCCAGAAATGGCAGCTGTTCTTTCACCACCAAAAGCTCCTCTCGCATCAAAAACTCCGCCCCAAGCAAAGGATCCAGGAAGAAGATCAGGTGATCGATCTGCATTTAAGAAATTTTGTGACAATTATGACCTTACAGATGAGCAAACAGATATACTCCGAGACCTCATCGCCAAAAGCGGGTCCCAAAAATCAGGGTATTTGGCAAACTTAAGAGAGCTTATTGCCACAAACAAGCTTTCTCTTGACGCTGTTTTAGCGCATGCCCACTGGCTCTCAAAGCTTGTTTTTGTTACAGCAGCAGGTGCACGAAACAAACAAGCTCTTCTCATACTGTTTAGAAAGCTTGTATCTTGCCCGCCGCATCAACAAGAAACAGCTTTGGAAACGCTTCGGGACATGTATGCCAGAGAGATTGAAGTAGGCGCTCACGTTAAGGTTTCAGGGCTAACAGACTCGCTTCAAATCATTTTAGAGAGTATCATTTCATCAAATGTAGCGGCTATTGTGGCTGTTGCCCCCCCTGCTACCCCCTCTTCTGCAGCCTCAAGTGCAGGGGACAACCCAGATGAAGAGGAGGAGGATATACCAACCTACGAGGATGACGGTGAAGGTTGGGACCCCTATAGCGATTGATTAGGACAACACCTCACAGGCATAAAACTCAGGCATATGATGAAGAACTCGGTGAGTCCGTGTGAGGAAATCTTCCTGATCTCTACCTACTAAAGTTTTCGCTAAGGCTTCCACTCGGGTCTGGTATCCCCATTCCTGTAAAAAAGCTTGCTGGGGTTTAACTTTACACGTTAGCCCTTCTCGGGTACAAGCTGCCTTCACAGCACCGAAATCCACCAAGGCCGTGAGGTCTCTTTTTCCTGGGGCCTCAAAAGGATTAGCATAAGCATGATCCTGCACGGCTTGGAACGTAGGACTTCCAGGAGACTCAAGGTATCCATAGTCAAAAAAGAGGGCTTTTCCCTGCCCTGCCAAGGTGGCTTTCACATCTTGGACAAAAGGCGTCAAAGAGGGCGCCTGCTCAAAGATCTGTCCTTCCCCCTGAGGGGCTGGCAAGAGATCCATCTCCGCCTGAGGACCCAGAATAAATCCTACACCTTCAGGCGTGTGACCCACCCATCGGTGATGCCACTGCCCATTTTGTACGATATATTGATTGATGGGAAAGCAATCGAGAAACTCATTTCCAATGATGAGTGTGGGTCCGTCCGGAGTCACTTCCTTGAGATTCTCAACCCACTGAGGACTGTGGTTTTTGAGAGCTTCTGCCTGAGCTTGCTTAAGGACGGGATTCACCTCAACCAGGGTGAGGCGCAAATTCTGCAAGAGCTCCGGGACTCCTTTCAAGGCCCGAAGAGCATCTGACATGAGAGTCCCTCGGCCTGGCCCTAGCTCAATGAGATGAAGAGAAACACCTCCTAAGGATTGCCACTGCAGGTAAATCCACAGCCCCACCATCTCCCCAAAAATCTGGGTGATTTCGGGAGCTGTGATGAAGTGTCCGGCTTTACCCAAGGGATTTTGCGTTGTGTAAAACCCTTGTTTAGGATCATACAGGCACGCCGCCATGTAGGCTGAAAGTGGAGCAGGAAATTTAATCATCGGGCAAAATGACGATAGACCCCCACACCAATGAGGATCTGCAACACAGACAATGCCTGACCATAGGTCAAGCCAAAGGAAAAGGTTTCTAAGAAAGCTTCAGGCATTCGGAAGATCTCTCCCGTTGCCCGGGCCAGGCCGTAACCTATCATAAAGACACCACTTAAAGCTCCGGGAGATTTCTTCAGAAGCTGAGTGCGAGTATTCACCAGATTCAAGAGAGTAAAGAGAAGAACGCCCTCGAGAAAGGCTTCATAGAGCTGAGAGGGGTGGCGAAGCACACCCCCACCCCCAGGAAATAGGACACCCCAGGTTTGATCTGTTGGGTGGCCGAAATGCTCCGCGTTCACAAAGTTCGCCAAGCGTCCCAGGAAAAGCCCTAGAGGGCTTGCCAGGGCACAAAGATCAAACAAATTCCAAAGCTTAAGCTTTTCTCTCTTAGTAAAAAGAACTGCTGCCAAGATCACACCAAGAAGCCCCCCATGGAAGCTCATTCCCCCATCAGTGATATAGAAAATCTCAATGGGGTGCTGGAGGTAATACATGGGCTGATAGAAGAAGCAAAACCCCAAGCGCCCCCCGATGACAATTCCTACAACAGACCAATTGAAGATAAAGCGATCCAATTGCTCTGCTGTGAAGGGGGGCTTGAGCTGCCTGAGATTGCGCAGCATCCAAAACCGCGCCAGGATAATCCCCACCATATAGGAAATACCGTACCACCGAATGCTCAGTGGCCCCAAAGTTAGGGCAATCGGATCAATCCACTGATCAGGGGCGTAGATCATCCTAATTCTCCAGCTTTAGGAAACGCCCCTGCGCAAGATAAGACTGAACATAGTCTTGAATCCCTTTTTCAAGAGATGTAAACGGTTTGTCGTACCCGGCCTGGCGGAGTTTCTCCATATTGGCACAGGTATAATATTGATACTTCTCCCGGATTTGTTCTGGTGTGGGGATATACTCAATTTTCTCAGGCTTTTCGAGAGCTGCAAAGGTCGCCTTGGCCAGATCTTTGAAGGTCCGGGCTGTTCCTGTCCCCACATTAAACAAGCCTGAGACTGAAGGGTTTTCCAAAAGCCAGAGCATCACATCCACGCAGTCTTTCACATAGACAAAATCGCGCAGTTGTCCTCCATCCTTGTAATCGGGATGATGAGATTTAAAGAGCTTCGCCCCACCCGTTGCCTTCACTTGATTGAAGATATGGAAAGGGACACTGGACTGCCCTCCCTTATGTCCTTCACGAGGGCCATAAACATTAAAAAACTTCAATCCTGCAACTTGAGGAGGCAAAGTCATCCCCCGGGCTTTCATCTGTTGGAGGTTAATATCAAAGAGATTCTTGCTCCACCCGTACGCATTGAGTGGCAAAAGCTTTTGGAGGTATTCTAGATCTTCACGATCCTCAAAGCCATTCTCCCCGCCTCCATAAGTGGCCGCAGAAGAGGCATAGATAAATGGAACTTCACGCTCTGCAGCCCATTCCATCAAAACCCGAGTGAGAATGACGTTTGTCTCATAGATGAGATCCCCATCTGTCTCGGTTGTTGCAGAAATCGCTCCAAGGTGGAAGATTCCTTTGATTTTTTCCCCATCATGCTCAAGAAAATCCATAATCTGAGGAGGAGACACAATCGCCCAAGGACTCAGGGTTTGAACATTTTGCCACTTCGTTGTTTCCTCAATCCAATCCACAAGAACGTAATCATCTAAACCCCGATCTTGAATCTCTTGAGCCAAGCAAGATCCGATAAAACCAGCACCACCGGTGATCAAGTACATCCGCTTCTCCTTAAAATGATGCTTATCCTACAAAAGCCCCGGAGGGTTGTATAGTGACTACGGTAAAAATTTGGCTTTTAAATCCTGGACAAGGCAAGTCTCGCAAATACCCTGGATTAAGAACACAGCTCCTAAAATTAAAATCAAGTGTTTGGTGATTCGGTTGAACTGTGTGTCGTCCATGAATTTGAGGACAAACTTCCCTACGTGACTTCCTAAAAACGTTGCTGCAATCACAATCACGAATACCCACTGCGGGAGCACAAAGTCCATCTTATCAGAGGCCCACAAGAGGCTCCCATAGTACCCCACTTTCAAGAGATGCCCTAGCATCTGTGTGAAAGATTTTGTTGCCATAATTTGATAGCGATTGAGGGATGTCTCCAGAAAAAAAAGGTCAAGGATGGGACCTGAAACTCCCGAAAATATTTTACAAAGGGTCACAAGAAATCCACAACTCAAAGGGCGATAAGGCCGATGAATGCTCAGCATATGAAGCCGTGGCACCAAGGCAGAGAAAATTGAAATACACCCCAAAAGAATAAAAACATGGTGCTTTTGAGGGACAACCAGAATCAGAAGAGAGATCCCCATCGCAAGAGCACTTCCTAATAAATACCCGGGCAGAGTTGGCCAATGGACGTCTTTCCAAAAGAAATATGTACGAAATCCATTTGAAAAGGCCTGCACAACGCCATGCAGCACCATAACAGTCGAAACAGGCAACATGAGAGTATAGATGGCCATGAGGATTGTCCCTCCCGCCATAGAAAAAGCGCCGGAGATGACACTTGCCCCAAACGTTGTCAAAGCAAGGGTGCTAACCAGCATTAGAGCTCTCCCTTTTTCGTGCCCTGATGAATCGCAACAATTCCGCCCGAGAGGTTTTCATAGGCCACGCGCTTCAGACCTGCCTGGCGCATTTTCTCCGCTAAGGTTTCCTGATCTGGAAACGTTTCAATGCTATCACTCAGATAGCTATAGGCTGCCTTATTTCCGGCAATGAGCTCACCCAAAAAAGGGAGGACTGTGCGATTATAAGACCGCACTAGAGACCCAACACCCTCAATCGGCTTCGAGAATTCCATGATGAGGACCCGCCCTCCAGGTTTCAGAACACGGGAAATTTCCCCTAGGACCTTGTCAATATCAGGCACATTGCGTAGACCAAAGCTCATGGTTACCCGATCAAAGCTTTGATCCGGGAGGGGGAGCTGCTCTCCATTGGCCTGAGTCCAGGTGATCCCCTCTTGGCATTGCTCATCCCAAGACCGGTCCCGGCCTTGGCTGATCATCTCATAAGACAAATCCACCACGTGGAAGGTTGGTTTGGGATCCATTTCCTGGGCTTTCTTCCACAAGCCGAAGCTAATGTCCCCAGTTCCCCCTGCCAAATCAAGAATACTCATTCCAGGCGTGAGCCCAACCTGGCCCACGAAAGTGCGTTTCCATAAACGATGAAGCCCCAGAGACATGAGATCATTCATCAGATCGTAACGCCCAGCGACATCCCCAAAGATCTTCTTCACGCCAGTGAGGCGCTCTTCATAAGAGACACGGTCTTTCCCATGAATGTAGCGATCAGACATTTTTTTCTCCACGAGGATCTGAAAAGACATTGTCAGATTGGTTTAACCTGTGCAAGACTCTTAATAGTATTTGGTGTTTACAAAAGATGCAAAGGTCTTTGTTTTCCATAATTTTACTCACCTCCTCACACTTGGTGGGAGCAACACCTATGACCGATCTTTGGCAAGAGCAACAAGCCCTTGTCACGCGCAAAGCAAGTGGAGAGACACTTCCTGATGATGATGAAAAGCGACTCGATGAACTTTTGGATCTTTTCAAGAAACAAGCCGAAGCCGTTGCTGCCAAAAACAACTATACTCTGAGTAAAGGGCCTGAAAATTCATCAGAATAAACGAACCTAGTACTGAGAAAAATTCTTTGAAGAAAGCTTATCATAAAGTTAAGAAAATCTTTGCCAGAGGGGGGGGGTCGAACACCCTGTGGATTGCCACGTCGCTGCGCTTCTTCCAATGGCTTTCTTCTATCAGGTCATCGCGAGCCCGAAGGGCGTGGCGATCCATAAGATGCTTGGATTCCGGGTCAGGACCCGGAATGACGATGCAGCCCTATGAAGGTCACTCCGGACCTTCACACTAAAGTCACCCCGGACTTGATCCGGGGTCTATGGATTGCCACGTCGCTCCGCTTCTCGCAATGACATAAAGGGAGGAGGCTCCCCGCAATTATCACTGCTAACCCTTGACATCCCTCGTTCTTGGGCGTACGAATAAGGATATAGGGAGTCATTGGGTTGCATAGTCCTCTTGAACAATTCCTCATTAAGAAAATCATCCCCCTCCACATTGCTGGGGTGGATTTTTCGTTCACAAACGCTTCCCTTATGATGTTCCTAAGTCTTGGGATTTTGGCAGGTGTTTTTCACTTTGGCCTTAAAAATCTTGCCCTACGCCCCACCCGCCTTCAGGTTGTAAGCGAGAGCCTGGTTGAATTTATTTCATCTTTGGTTAAAGAAAACATTGGGGCAGAAGGCCTAAAGTTCTTCCCTCTTATCTTGTCCCTCTTCCTCTTTATCTTACTTGGGAATATCTTAGGGATGATTCCTGGCAGCTTCACATTTACAAGCCATATTGCTGTCACACTTGTGTTTGGCATCCTTGTTTTCATTGTCATGACAGGAATTGGATTTGCCCGCCATGGCATTGGATTTTTGAACAAGTTTGTCCCTTCTGGCGTACCTTGGATCATTCTCCCCATTATTGTGCTTGTGGAGATCATTTCCTTCTGCTTCCGGCCTATTAGCCTTGGGGTTCGTTTGTTTGCAAACATGCTTGCGGGACACGTTGTCTTGAAGATTTTTGCAGGATTCTCAGTCATGCTTGGAGCCGCTGGCATCTTTCTGACTTTGACGAATGTCATCTTTACAGGATTCGAGATTTTTGTTGCCTGCTTGCAGGCTTATATTTTTACGGTTTTGTCTTGCTCTTACCTGAGCGATGTCCTTAATATAGATCATTAGGAGTAAAAAAATGGAACTATCTGCTGCAAAAATGATTGGTGCTGGTCTGGCCATGTTTGGTGCGATTGGCGCTGGAATTGGATTAGGAATGATCTTCTCATCCTGGCTTTCTGCCATTTCCCGTAACCCTTCTGCGGAGAAGAAATTCACCACAATCGGTTTTATCGGCGCTGGTATGACTGAGGCTGTAGCCATTTTTGCCCTATTGATGGGAATGATCATCTTCTTCGTAGGGTAAATCCAAGGAAACGAAGGCGCTTCACATGCCTCAACTTGATATCTCAACCTATAGCTCCCAACTGTTTTGGCTTTTTGTCACCTTTGTGGGGCTTTACCTCTATTTATCCCGCTCTGTGATTCCGAAGATCCAAAAAATTCGGGATTCACGTTGGGAAGCGATTGAAGGTAAAACAGAGCGTATGGACTCTTTAAAACAACGAACAAACGACCTCAAAGAAGAGCTTAATGTACTCCTGGTAACAGAGCGTGGCAAAGCCCATCAGCAACTTCATGAAACCCACCATACCACCCGTGCTGAATTGCGGCAGAAGCAAGATGCTTTTTTGCAAAAGCTTTCCGTACAATTGAAAGAAACCGAAGAGAAACTTTCAAAACAGCATCAGCAAGCCCAGTCCCACCTTCAAACACTGCAAACTGAGATGGCAATGGAAATTCTCAGAAAAATCCTTGGGGCTCAAGCTCCAGTTGATCAGTGGAAATCGGAGATTGAAGCTGAGATTTCTGCAACAACGCTCTCCTCTCAAACACCCTCTTCAAAAAAGGTGACGACATGGGTTTGAGCACTATTTTTTCTTCTCCGTACACCAGCCTATGGGCGTCTTTCCTTATTTGTGCCTGGGGAATCAAGAAGTATGCTTGGCCTACCATCAAGAACATGATTGAGGAAAAACAAAACTCCATTAGCACCCAGCTTGATGATGCTGAAGCTCAACTCCAAACAGCAAAAGAAGACTGGGAGCATATGCAGCACCAAGAGCGCGATATTGAGGAGCAGATTCTTGCGATTCAAATGCACGCGAAGGAGGAAATTTCTCAAATCAAAGCCGAAACAGAGGAAGAATTGGAGCGCCTTCTCACTGTCCAAAAGATTCGTTGCCAGCAAGCAATTAAGAATCTAGAGCAATCTGCAAAAAAGGATATTGAAAAGCAGATTCTCTCAGGAGCCCTAATTGCAGCAGAAGCTGTATTGAAAAAGAAGATGACTCCCCAACTCCAAGCCACTGTTTTTGAAGAGAACCTCAAGAAGCTCGCAGCCTAGATTTTGACTTCATGCTGCCATCGCGAGCCCGAAGGGACATGGCGATCTATAGTCATCAGAAAATCAGCCCTCACGATCATAATGGAGAGTGGCTCCAGCAAGTCCTCCTCGACTCTTCTGTTGAGAATCAAGTATTCCTTTCAAAGCCTCAATATCTTCAGGGTCAACCCCTGGAAAAGGGTCTTCCCCCTTCCGCCTACAAAATTCTATATAGCCTTGGACAGTGCAATCTTCTGGAGCTTCTAGAGAGGATAAGTATCGAGAATAAGAAGCCAAGCAATATCCCAGGTAGGACGTCATACATAAAGATAAAGCAAGAATCATGCTGTGAGATTCACTCCCTAAGTAAAGCTCAAAACCGGATAGGCCTGAGATAACCCCGGATCCTAGAAACACAGCTCCACTTGCGACCCTATTTCTGCTTACTTCTTTTCTGCGAAAGTAAGATTCTATACCTGGCCACCACATCAAGGTAGCCCTCTCAAGCCCAGAGCCTGTTGGAAAAGTATGGGTTGTGGTTTCCTCATTTCCGGTTGTCGGGCTATGGGTTGTAAGCGTGAGTGTTGTTAGGGCGCGCATTCCTCGAGCAGCGCTTCTCGCAAAATGCCGGCCGCACAGCGCAGCTTCACAAGTGGTAAAATTAAAAACAAACACGAGCAAAATAAGAATGTATTTCATACGCCTCCCCCAAGTATGAATATTATCATTCTGTATCTTTTATTGACGATCTACAATAATTTCATAAAAAAATCAAAATAAGGACCTTCATTAAAATCAGCCCTCAATCAAAAACAGTAATTATTTTATTGATATTTTTGACATTATTATGTAAAAAAAGAATCTAAAATCTTGGAATTAAAATGATTCGTTTTTCTGTTTTCACATTTTTACTAATGACATCTATCGTTTTTGCTGCTGACGGTGGTGAAGCGCCACGGATAATCCATGGCACAGAAACTAGGGTTACCGAATTTGGCGTTTGCCATAACCCAGAAGAAGACTATGGTCCTTGTTTTGATTTACCTGTTGAGGACAGACCAGGTGTTACAGTGGTTGATGGCAGAACCATCATCCTCACAGCACCTGCACCTGCAACCGCCACACCTACAGAAGAAGGAGCGGGAGCCGCGGCATCAACAGCAAAAGCCCCTAAAAAGAAGTAATCTCTCTAAATACACTTGTCTCTGTACATTTGAGGGCCTTGAAAGGCTCTCATGCTTTTAGGGTCATCTTGCTTTTCTAAAAGAAAAAGCCTACTTAACTTACAGGATTAGGTGTGATTCAAATGCGACGATTTTATAAAGCAAGTCTGGTTTTCTTTTTTTTGTGTAGTTCTGCTTTTGCTGCTGTAGCTGAGGATCCATTCGACAACGTGTATGTCGGAGAAACTACCCTCTCAGAAGTTCTCAGGATGGAAAAATCTGATCTTACAACTTTTTGTTACAATCAGCTCGGAGAAGGCAAGTACGCTGTTTTTCTTTTGCTCCTTAAAGATCACCCTGAACTAAGAGGTGGATCTGAATTAGCCGTCCGCTCCAGGGCGATAATTCCGGCTTTCATTGAAGAATCTGGAGGGGTGAGCATTCCCTTTAAAACACTCTATGATGGACTCTGCAGGGCGGATCCAGAGTTAAAAACAGACATTGAAAACAAACTCATTTTCATCTGGTATCTCATGAAAGCAGATATATTTTTATGCAGGATCCCAAGTCGCCTTCTTGAGTGGTACAATGGAGACGATGAATCCCCTCACGAGGAATAGTCTCTCCTTCAAGAACTGGTAGATGCCAAAGCGTCCAAAATATCCCTTAGAGGGCGCTGTTTGGTGACATCGTGCGTGACAAATTCCTGAAGAGCTTCACCAATCCTCACAGCATATATTGGGGACATGAGAACGGCTTCCCGCACATGACGGTTTCGGGTTGATTCATCACCAGGAAAAAGTGTTGCTGTCTCAACAACAGTCCCACGGGGCTCCACAAGCCAAAGTTGATCCGGATATTTAACAGCAATAAGGGGAAGCAGGCGAGAACCGTTTAAACCAACAAGGCTAAAGTGCGCTGCTTTTTGAACACCTTTTGCTGTTGTAAGTCCTGCGGTGAGTCCGAGGAGCGCCCAAATTCCATCCCTCCGCCGAACAGCCTCTCGCCATCCAAAACAGGTAATTGCAGCTGTTGAAACAAGAGGAGCCGCCCAAGATACTGCCTCCATATCGTCATCAACTTTATCAATTTCTTTCAATACAGCTTCACAGGCTTCTTTTAGGGCTGTAGCTAGCGCATCTGAAAAAATGCCTTCCTTATCTTTTTCTCTGAATGCTTTAAGAAAGGCTGCGACAGCTGATAGTCCTTCTTCCTGCTTGCTTGACATCAGTTGAGTGAATAAATGCTCTTCATCCTCAAGCGCAGGAGCAAAAGCACTGAAGGCCTGTGCTGAGCAAAAAAAGCCTAGAACAAGGAATATAAAATTTTTCATAACACAGCCTCCCAAAAATTATTTCTTTCAGGATAGCGTGAGGTCTTAAGACGAGAAAGGTTTAATTGGCTATTTTTTCACCAAGCTCAGATGGCGTTTATTTCCGCCTTCTTCACTGCGCACTTGGATATTTTCTTCTTCAGCCTTACCGAGCATTCGCTCTTCAATTTGGTCCATCATCTCAGGATGATTCAGGATGTACATGAGTATTGCAGTGGTCACCACATGCTCCCCGCCCTCAGAGATAATATCCTCGTTTGGAAGAGATACCTCATAACTCCCATCGGATTTAAGCACGATGACTGTATCAGAACTACAAACTTCTAAGTTACTATGAGACACCTTTACCCCTGTTTCAGCACATTACTATAATAATAGAATAATAGGCACAGAGCAGAACACAAGGACTAAAAACAAAATCTTGCAAATTATTATCAAAGCCCGTATAAAGAAGTTGTCTGCTTTGCTTGACATAATTTATGGAAAACAAAGTGTTAGTCGCTCTCCGGGCACGGACATGCCTTGTTGAGCTTTTTTGTGTTCACACAAACATTTTTTAAGGAGTTGAAATGTCCAAGTTAAAAACGAAGAGTTCCGCGAAGAAGCGGTTCCGGATTACATCCAACGGAAAAGTCATGGCCCCTAACGCTTTCAAGCGTCACAACCTGCGCAAGCGCTCTCAGAAAATGAAGCGTACAGCTCGGGGAACTGTAGCCCTTTCTGCTGCAGACGGTCGTATTGTTAAAAAATACATGCCTCATGCCCGCTAAGGCCAGGTCATTTTAATTTTTCAGAGATAAGGAACCAAATCAATGACACGCGCAACTACTGCAGTGCCTTCACGGGCAAGAAGAAAAAAAATCGTCAAGATGGCCTCCGGCTACCGGGGACGTGGAAAGAACTGTTTCCGCGTTGCCAAGCAACGGGTTGAAAAAGGCCTTCAATACCAATATCGGGATCGTCGGGTTCGCAAGCGCGAATTCCGCAAGCTCTGGATCCAACGGATCAACGCAGCAGCACGTCTTCACGGCATGCCTTACTCCCAGTTCATGAGCGGCGTTATTAAGGCCGGCCTGAACTTGGATCGTAAAGTGCTTTCTGATCTTGCGATTCACGAGCCAAAAGCTTTCGAAGCTGTTGCAGCAAAGGCAAAAGCAGCTCTTACAGCCTAAGCTTTCCTAACGATTTATATTCGTTGTCAAAAACCACTGTATTTTGCAGTGGTTTTTTTTGTATTGAAAAATAGAAATAAAATTCTATTTACAACCCCAAGATGAAAATTCATAAGTTATTTATTTTAATATTCACAATATTTTTCTCAACCTATAGTTGGGGAGCGCAGGCAGCAGCAAGTGCGGCTGCAATGCCAGATCCTGCTGCAGCTGCCAGTGCCTCTGCAGGAGCTAGTGCAGGGGCCGATACAGTTACTACAATACAAAGGCTAGTTCAAAACATCTGGAAAAATCAAGAAAGGGCTCTCGAAATTGGGATCCATTGTACTACTGCCAGGCCCCCTTCCCCTCGAAGATTTGCCTTCAGAGGAATCAGACGCCTAGAGCGTGTCCGTGTTGTTCGTGCACAAACTCTTGATGTTGACAACCCCGACCATAATCCTGACCTTATGCCCTCAGAAGCCCTAGCTGAAGATGTTCATGCATATATTACCGGAGTCAGAGAGTGGCTCGCTGAAGGAAATGAACCTTACAATCCTGGCTTAATTGAGGCAGGTTGTGCAATGCTGCAGGAAAAACAGCTCTTACGGCCCAGGATGCCAAAGCAGCCATAAGGATGATTCAAACTGGCCTCCACAGGCCCACGACTGTTGTCGAGGATGACCTAGGGCACTTCCCACACCTTCCCACCCTCAACGAAGCGCGCATCTTTTTTCCTGAAAGACTTGGAATTTTACCACCAAGAGCGACACACTCTTCTCCAGCAGAAAAGCTAGCATGGGAAATTTTGGTAAGCACCGTTGGATATAGCCTGAGGCGCTCCGATATCCTGGCTGAAGAAATTCTCGGCACCTATACTCTTTGTATCCTAACCTTAGCAGGCCATGGAACAATCTCCTCAAGTTTTAAAATCGAAGATGTCCATGGTCTCCCATTCGATCCTGCCGGACAAACACATCATGATAAATATCACTGGTATGAATCCTTGGGGACAAATGCCATGCGCTGGATTCAAGTTGCCCTTGCCAATAGAATTAGGGAAACGGGCACGCATACAATGGCCGAGCATCATGCAGCTCTTATTCACATACTTCAAAACTATGTTGCTTACCAAGAGGTTATGATTACTCTCCTTAGGCATACGACTGACTTTTGGAAAGCCGGGAATACCGATAAATTTACGTTCTGGGCTGCCAATCTTTTTGATCTAACTCATGAAAACACTTGTAGAATTCTCCTTGAGGCACCTCTAGAACAAATGCTGTTCCAGCTCTTTAGGGACCCTGTTAACACAAGTGCACTAACCAACTGTAGAGGCGCTCCTTCAGCTCTACCTTTAGCAGTTGAACTCTCAGAATATAAGGTGACCCACCCAGAATTTGGAGAAGGGGACCGAGGAACCCTTGCCGCCTCTATGGAGTGGGTCAAAATACTTCTTGCAAGGCATCTTGGTGTAGACTCCAGACATATTGAACTTTCTAGGGTTATGGATCTCAGTGGAGCCGAGTGGCAAATTTTTTATACTCGTAAAGATAAGAATCCAACTGAGCTACAATCTTTAAGGATTTATTCCCCTAAAACTACAGAACGAAGAAAGAAGTTTGGTGAGCTGCACCGAGATTTATTCGGACCTCTCTTCAGAGGTGAAATTGAAGAACTAGCGCACTGCACGTCGTGGCGCCTTCGTCGCTCATGGGCAAGTCATGCTTTTGTACTTTTTGTGGCCCCTCCCTTTATTGAAAGAATTGCTGACCTTTCCAGTGTTGACATAGGAGAGGAGGAAGAGGAAGAGGAAGAAGAGCATGATGACAGAGAAAGCCTTGGATTATACGCCCCTATAGCTCCCCCACAAACCCTCCCAGGTAAATTGAGAGAGGCGATTTTTGCTTTATCCCGTGTCCCAGAAGGGTTTGATGCCGTTTTTTTGTCACCTGGAGATAAGGAATCTGTCCGCTTGTTGAGGTCTCAAATTGAGATTGCAAATATCCGTCTTTCTTCTGTTAACGACAATGATTACGAATTTCCAGAAGTTCATAGAAGAGAATGTAAAGAGTTAATAGAGGCTGTACAAACAATGCTGCGATTGGGTCACGATTATCCTTCTCCATTTCCTCCTCGTGGAGAGGCTGGAGCCTCTACTTCTGGGAGAGCGGCGGCAGCCAGCGCCTCTGCAGCCCTTGCCTAAACTATAGCTTTTCCTGAAGGCGATTTAAGCTCAGGCGGCCTTGGAGAAAATCAAAATCTGCCTGATCCCAAGAGGTAAACTGCTCACTACAGCTAAAGCGGAAGCGGCCGTCTTTATTCCGGCATAAACATTGAGCACAAACTTCCTTCATCATGCACTGCATAGGACCGCCTGCCGTGGTCAAAATCTGGGAAAAGCCTGAGGCTTCTAAATTTTGAAGTTTAGCGGCAGAACCATAAACAAAGAGCACCCCCTCCCCTTTCAAAGGGAATTGAGGTGTGTGGATTTTGAGATTTGGATATAAGGCTTGAAGAGCGTTGAGTTCTGACTCAGGAGCCTCCCAATGAAGGGGAAGATTTTCTTGGAGAGCAAGTGCAACAGCTCCCAAGCCTGGCGGTCCAAAGGCAAGAAGTGTGAGTGTGGATTCCGGAGTATGTTTTTTTTGGATTGCCTCGTCGCTACGCTCCTCGCAATGACTGAGGGAAGAATTCTCCTCGCAATGACTGAGGGAAGAATTCTCCTCACAATGACTATGGGAGGAAGGTTCCTTACAGTGACTTTCTTTGTCATCGCAAGGGCCTCCTTTTCTTTTGTCATTGCGAGGGCCGAAGGCCCGTGGCAATCCACTTAACTCTACAGCCGTTCCACAAGGTCCCATAAGAGAAAGTGCTGCACCTGGTTTCAAGTTCTGAACTTGGTGAGATGTTTTCCCCCGGCCATAGACAACAAAGGCCAAAACCTCTGGATCTTTGTCCGGCAGGGCTGAAAGCGGTAGAGATTCTGAGATGGGCTCATGCCTCTCTCCCAAGATTTGGAGTTTAAAGAACTGCCCTGGTTGTACGTGCTGGGCTCCAAGAGGGCTTCGAATACGCAAAAGGTGCACCCCTGGCAAAAGCTGTCGATTCTCAAGCAGGACAGGCGTTAGCTTTTCTGCCAAGGCCTGTGTCTGACTTTCACCTTCAAAGGGAACCAACTCACGGGCAGCTTGCTTCCCGCTGGCCAAACCTTTGACGACACTTCCGGCATAGGTTGGGTTTGCATCTCCAATCACAAAGAGATTTGGATCCTGAGTCAATTGCGTTGATCCTGGCGAAGCAAAGGAAAGGGTCTCGCCTGGAGCCAGCACTCCAATTTCATGGAGGGTTTTGAGGTTTGGAGCTGTCCCAATACCTGCTAATACAGCTTTTGCAGGAAGAACCTTCTCTCCCCCAGCGTCGTGGCAGCGCACACCAGAAACTTGCCCCTGATCATCCAGTAAAATCTCTTTTGGAGCAAGGTTCTCCTGCACAACTACACCCTGAGCAATAGCATGCTGAACTTCTTTTTCATTAATCCGAAAACTGGGGGCTTCGGAAAAATCTTTCCGGTAAATAAGTGTAACTTTTGGCTTAGCATCAGAGAGGTAGTGTTCCAGTCGTGCTTTCTCTATTTCTGAAAGGCTCTGAAGTATTTCCTTTTGGTCAGCTTGAGCCCAAGCAGTACGGATCTTCTGCCCTAACCGGGTTAAATAAGCCAATGCCTCGGTTGCCGCATCAATGGCTGTAAGCCCACCCCCGATCACAACAACGGGAGATTGGAGCTCAAGTGCTGTTGCCGAGGTTTCTAGAAAAGCCCCACCCAGCTGGAGATTCATGAGGAAATCTGTAGCCTGGCGCATTCCTGCTGCTAATGTCCCTGGAACATCCAACACCTTTGGCTTCCCTGCCCCAGTAGCCAAAATCACCTGGGGGACGCCATGAGCCTGAAGATCAGGAAGTGTAACTTGGCTCCCAAATCGTACGCCTGGACAAAGGGTATATCCCTCAAATCGCTCCACAGCAAGGCGAGCGAGAAGAATCTTATTCTTATCCCACCGGGACGTAATACCATACTCTGCGACACCTCCAAACCCTTGGGGGATGCGGGTATCAAGAGGCTCCCAAAGGTCTTCGTAAGAAGCAATTGGCGTGTCTCGATAGGCTTGGGGCAAAGGCTTCACAGCAAGCCCCTCTAAGGCCAAAACATCTATCCCCCGCTGCAAGAGATGAAGCGCTGCACCAATCCCTGCAGGCCCCTGCCCCACGACACATACGGCCTGAGTTTTCTTTGAGATCTTCTCGATCTTCAAAAGAGGGTTCCACCGGGTCAAAAGGAGGTAAATTTCCACTCCCCAAGAAAACTTGAGCACCTGATCCAGGATGTATGTCTCCACCCTGGGCGTATCGACCTGAGTTTGTTTCTGGAAAATACAGGCTTTCTCACAGTCATTGCAAATTCGTAGGCCCGTCAGGGGCAAAAGTGGATTATCCACCATAATCACAGCCAAAGCCCCTAACCAATCCCCTGCCTCTGCCAACTCATGCATCTCAGAAATTTTTTGATCGAGAGGACACCCCTTTAGGGGTAAGCCAAGTGGATTCGCCTGAGGCAAACCTGTCCGACATGTATCCTTACCCTGGTGATGGCACTTCAAGCATCGGCCGACTTCCTCTACAGTTCCCTCAAAAGTAGGAGCAGGAGTCGTGAGGTGAAAATCTTTCCGAGCTTGAGGTATGGGATTTTGATAAGCCTGAGCCTCTACATCCCAAGGCAACACAACTTTTGGATCAAAAGACAACCCTGTTGGGATTTGAAAGAACGGATGGGCTTTTCGAAAGGCAGCAAATCTCTCTTCCCAGGAAACCAAGACAGCAAAAGCAATGGCCTTTTGGAGAGGTGTAAGCACTTCAGCTCCCCCTCCAAGATCCAAGGTTGAAGGGCATTCTTCCTCTTCCAACCAACCTTTGACCTTCCCCATATAGGTCTCAGTGCAAAACGGATCCCCAAAGGTTGAAGAAGCCCATTCTGTGAGAGGCTCTGTATACGCCATTAAATTCCCCGTTACAGGGAGGTAGCGCACATACTTTAGGATAAATCGACGCTTAAATGCCACAAATGCAGCAGGCCTGGTTTTACTCTCTGATGGAAGCTTGAAAAGGGTTTGTAAAAAGCAACTCAGGATCTGAGCATCGGCAACAATGTCTCCTGTTCCTATCTCAGCTCCTTCGGTTTTGCAAAAGGCATGGAAGGCTTTTGTGATTTTTTCACAGGTATGGGCTTGTGTCAGATCTTGAAATGTGACATCAAAAGAAAAAGGTGCAACAGTGGAGATATTCGTGACCATACCCCCTATTCCTAGCCTAGAGGCCTCTCATTTTCAAGATAAAGTGGCCCTCGTGCGGGTTGACTACAATCTTCCCTTCCAGGGAGATAAAGCCCTGGATCTCACCCGGATTGAACGAACTCGCCCTACAGTTGAGGCCCTGCTGGCAAAAGGTGCGAAGGTTGTGCTACTCACACACTTTGGACGGCCACAAGGACAGGTGAATCCTGAATACTCTAACAAAAAGCTTGTTGCCCCCATCCGCCGTGTCTTTGGGCACGAACCTCATTTCATTGCAGACCCGAGTGAAGCAAAGAAAGCAACCCTCCCTGTTTTCTCTATTTTAGAGAACCTTCGCTTTTGGCCGGGAGAAGAAGCAAATGATGCCGCGTTTGCACGGGGGATCGCGGCTCTGGGGGATATCTTTGTCAATGAAGGGTTTTCCGTTTCTCACCGCTCTCATGCCTCTGTTGTGGGCCTTCCTCAAATTTTACCCAGTGTTGCAGGGTTGAATTTCGTGGATGAGGTTAAGGCATTAGAAACAGCCCTTGCAGACCCCAGGCGACCTTTCGTTGGGATTGTAGGTGGGGCTAAGCTCTCTACAAAGCTCCCTGTGATTGAGTCTTTGCTCAAGGTTGTTGATAAGCTTATTATTGGGGGAAATATGGCTCCTCCTTTTGTTAAGGTCCAGGGGAAACTCACAGCTTGTAAAAGCCTGGACGGACAGCCTCAGGACCATTTCGACATGGCAGAAGCCCTTCTGAATGGAGAAAATGGGCGGAAGCTTGTCCTGCCTGTAGATGGTGTGCTTGCGGGCTCTCATAAGGTAAAGGCTTGGGAAGAAATGACAGCTGAAGACTTGGTCTTTGATGCAGGCCCTGCCTCTGTTGAGAAATTCAAAACTCACCTTGCAGATGCTCAAACTATTGTGTGGAACGGTCCTCTTGGAAAATTTGAAGAAGCTCCTTTTTATGAAGCCTCAAAGGCCCTTGCAAAATTCATTGCCCAGCGCACTCAGGAAGGAGCATACACACTGATTGGGGGCGGAGAAACCTTAGCTACCTTCGCTATGGGCAGCCCCCTAGAGAGTGTTTCCCATGCATCAACTGCTGGTGGGGCCTTCCTGAGTTGGCTTTCAGATCGGACTTTGCCTGGCGTTGAGGCCCTGCTGAAAGGCCCATCAACACTACACGCAGTGTGTTAGTCGCTCCAGGATTAAGTTTTGGATTGGGTCAGGGCCCGGAATGACCTACTGCAGATTCCACATCGTCACTCCGGACTTGATCCGGAGTCTATTTTGGCCGCATCTCCCTGAAAAACTCAAAAAAACCTTGAATTTTAAAAAATAACACTTACAAAGAGTGTATAGTTTCCGATGCGAATAATAATTCCAAAATGAGCATCTTTTAGTAAAGAAGAATATATGGGTTTTGACCAACTTTATCTCAGTGACTTTATCCTCGACAAGCTTAAGGCTCTAGGCTTTGAAACCCCGACGCCTATCCAGGAGAAGGCTATCCCAGCTCTTTTGACAGGGCGGGATTTCATTGGGATTGCCCAGACAGGGACGGGAAAAACGCTTTCCTTTGCCCTTCCCCTGATTGAGCGGCTTCAAGGAAAACCCACAAAGGCTCGGATTCCACGGGCTATTATTCTTGCACCAACCCGTGAGCTTGCAGATCAAAACTACAAAACCATCTGTCAATTTACAGAAGGGACCTCTTTGAAAGTTGCCCTGATCATTGGAGGGGAATCTCCAAAGCTTCAGCGCCAACTTCTTCAAAAGGGCGTGGACATCATCATTGCGACGCCAGGCCGACTCTTGGACCAATACGACCAAGGCTTCTTGATGCTGGCTCAGACAGAATTTGTGGCCATTGATGAAGCTGATCGGATGCTGGACATGGGCTTCATTCCAGATGTGGAGAAGATTCTTAGCCTTATCTACACCCGCCACCGCCAGGTAGCTTTGTTCTCTGCTACAATGCCGAAGCCGATTCGAGCCCTTGCAGACCAATTCTTAACCTCTCCAAAAGAGGTCACCGTTACCCCTCCAGCAACAACAAATGCGAATGTAGAACAATTCTTTGTCGTAACCAGCACACGCAGCCGTGCTAAATCTCTGGAGCGGATCTTGGCCCAGGAAGACCTTCGACAAGGAATTATCTTCTCAAACCGCAAGCGCGATATTGATACCCTTGCTAAAAACCTCCGCCAATTTGATAAAAATGTAGGCGTGCTTCATGGGGATATCCCTCAATTCCAACGTGTGAAAACCCTTGAAGCCTTTAAAGACAAAGAGATCAAACTTCTTGTGGCATCTGATGTCGCTGCCCGAGGTCTTGATGTAAAAGGTCTTTCTCACGTGTTTAATATGGAGGTCCCCCCCTCCCTTGATGACTATGTTCACCGGATTGGCCGCACAGGACGTGCTGGCGAAAAAGGGCGTGCATTTACTTTGATTGCAGATGAGCAGGAAGATAAGCTTCAGCGTCTCTTCAAACGTGTTGGCAAGAATAGCTCATGGGTTGATGATCGCCCCAAAACCAAGCGTGAAGAGCCCCTTGAGTTTGAAATCCCTGTACCTTTGAAAAATGACTTTTTTAAAGCCGCAAATATCCAAAGTGCTTGCGGTGCAGAGATCCTTGAGATCAATAAAACGAAGAAGCCTTTTACAGGTTTTGGCGAATACACTCCCGCATTCTTTAGCGTGTGCGCAGAGCAAACTGCGTAGTGCCCTCTATTCACGACTTATAATCCCTAAAAAAGCAAGAAACCTACCTTGGCAAAGCAGCGGTTTCCCTTTATAGTTGAGGCAGAAATTAAACGAGTTTTGCATGTCGAAAACCCTGCTGAATATGACAAAAAAACTACCAAAACTGAAAGCTTCACCCAAGGAGCCTGATCAGGCGCTACTTGAGAAATTCTACCACGATATGGTTCTCATCCGTAGGTTCGAAGAAAAAGCGGGGCAGCTCTATGGCATGGGACATATCGGTGGATTCTGCCACCTTTACATCGGGCAAGAAGCAGTTGTTGTCGGCATGCAGGCGGCTCTTAAGCCCCAGGACTCTGTGATTACAGCTTACCGGGATCACGGCCACATGCTCGCATGTGACATGGACCCTAAAGGCGTGATGGCAGAGCTTACAGGCCGCATCGATGGATACTCCAAAGGCAAAGGCGGCTCCATGCACATGTTCTCCCGGGAGAAGAATTTCTTCGGCGGACATGGCATTGTAGGCGCACAAATTCCTCTTGGTGCAGGCATGGCCTTTGCACACAAGTATCGGGAAGATGGGGGCTGCACTGTGGCCTCCATGGGTGATGGTGCAGCCAACCAGGGACAGGTTTATGAAGCCTTTAACATGGCCAAGCTTTGGAACCTCCCTATCATCTTTGTCATTGAGAACAATGAATATAGCATGGGAACTGCTGTGCATCGCCATGGGGCTACCACTGAGCTTTATATGCGCGGCACAGGGCATGGAATTCCAGGCCTTCAGATTGATGGTATGGACGTCCTTAAAGTGTACGAGGCAAGTCAAATTGCCCGGGCCTATGTCGAAGAAGGCCATGGCCCCATCCTGCTAGAAATGAAGACATATCGCTACCGGGGGCATTCTATGTCTGATCCTGCGACTTACCGTACAAAAGACGAGGTAGATGCCTACCGGAGTGAGCAAGATCCGATCTTGCAATTCAAGGATTATCTGGTGAAGAAGAAAAAAGCTAAAGAGGAAACCCTCAAGGCCCTGGATAAGGATGTAAAAACATTGATGAAAGAAGTGGCTGATTTCGCCCTTGAATCTCCCTTACCAGGCGAAGAAGAACTTTACACTGATATTTTGATTGAGGAGGTTGCCTAAGCCATGACTGATTTTCAGACACAAACTGTTCGGGATGCGCTTCGGGATGCTATGGCGGAAGAGATGCGCCAGGATGATGCTGTTTTCCTCATGGGTGAAGAAGTTGCTCAGTACCAAGGCGCCTATAAGGTAAGTCGCGGCTTACTTGACGAATTCGGAGACAAACGGGTAATCGATACTCCCATTACAGAAATGGGCTTTGCTGGTCTTGGTGTGGGGGCTGGATTTATGGGATTGCGCCCCATTGTGGAGTTCATGACCTTTAACTTCTCCATGCAGGCCATTGACCAAATTATTAATTCTGCTGCCAAGACCCTCTATATGTCTGGCGGACAAATGGGGTGCCCTATTGTGTTCCGTGGACCGAACGGTGTGGCTTCCCGGGTGGGGGCTCAGCATAGCCAATGCTTTGCCAGCTGGTATGCCCACTGCCCCGGGTTGAAGGTTGCCGTTCCCTACTCTGCTGGAGATGCCAAAGCTCTGTTAAAGAGCGCTATTCGTGATCCAAACCCTGTAGTCTTTCTTGAAAATGAAATCATGTATGGCCAGGAGTTTGACGACGTGGCTACAGATCCAGACTACATCCTTCCCTTTGGAAAGGCCCTGATTCGCCGAGAAGGAACGGATGTGACTCTTGTGGCTTACTCCATCATGGTTGGTAAGGCCATGGAAGCAGCAGAACAGCTTGCAGAAAAAGGCATTTCCGCCGAAGTCATTGATCTGCGCACGATTCGTCCACTCGATATAGAAACAATCATTACTTCTGTTCAAAAGACAAACCGCTGTGTGGCCATTGAAGAGGGTTGGCCTGTTGCCGGTATGGGTTCCGAGATCTCCGCTGTCATTATGGAAGAAGCTTTTGATTATCTGGACGCGCCTGTGAAGCGCGTGACAGGTAAAGATGTTCCCATGCCTTATGCAGAAAACCTTGAAAAGCTTGCCGTGCCCCAAGTTGAGGACATCATTGCCGGCGCTGAGGAAGTGTGCTACGTGGGCGCGTAATCAAGGCTAATTGATCTAAAAATACCCCCCGGATCAAGTCCGGGGTGATGAGGAGAATCATTCCAGACTTGATCTGGAATCTACACTCACTGCATGGATCGCCACGCCCTTTCAGGGCTCGCGATGACCATAAGGAAGTCATTGCGAGGAGCCCAGCGACGTGGCAATCCATATAAAGACTGCCGTAAGCCTCTGGCCTTCGCAGTGATGGAGGAGGTCATTCCGGAATCCAAGCATCCTATGAATCACCGCACTCCCTCAAGAATCACAGTAACTTTATTCTCTATTAATCCGCTTCCGTAATGGGGCGGCCTTCCCGGACGGTCATGATCCAGAACCAAAGGAGCCCGAGGGCAACAAGGCTAACTGCCGCCACAACAAGAGCGGGCGGCAATTTCGCCCAGGCAGAGCCCATCACGACAGCTCCCATGGTCATCGCCAGGATCATTCCTTTCCCGCGCCGCAAAGCCGCGTGCAGGATCCGGAACCGCATATCCCAATCTCCCACCATGCGACACATGGATGTAAAGATAAATCCAAGTGTCATGAGGAAGACGATTCCTAGCGCCCGCTCAATCCACATCCGCCATTCATCAAGATTGAGAATGCGATTGACGCTGTCGCTGTAGGAATGGGTACCCTTGCGGAAGGTTTCTTTGATATTCAGGAAGGAAGCTGTTTTCCCCTCTTTCTCAACTAATGGATATTTGCCCTTAATTGTTACGGTTTGGCGCTTAGCGACCTCGTAACGCACCCGCACATCTCCAAGCTCTGGTTTATCAGGATCTCCGGTATAATAACTATCTCCAGAGAGAGCAAAAGTTTGGAAAAGATCTTTTTCCATGTTCTGCGCATGACGCAGATCAAGTTCTGTTTGGGTAAAGCGAAGTTTGTCCATCACATCTTCTGTTGTTGGAACATAATCTCCCAAGCGATAGCGAGCCCAGAACGTCTCACTTGTCATTTCAGAAATCTGTCCATTGTTTAGCAATTGTGGATTAACGGAAGTGAGTTCACCAAGCTTCTTCCCTTCTTGCACTTTGCGCCATACGCCAAGGGGCTGATCGGGTGCATTCGCAGGACCCGCAGGACTGACATCGTAAACCTCCACAATTCGGCGAAGGGCAAGACTATCAGAAGAGATATCAAACAGGGGATCAAAAGGAATATTATCATTCTCTAATTCCCCAGAGAGCTCTTGCTCCGGCTGAGGAACAAAACCCTGGCTGAAGAAATCGTTCGTCTGAATTGTTGAGATCTTGGAAAATGCCAAGTTCAAGGACCCCAGAGAGTTTGTTTCTGTCATTGTTGCCATCACAGTCACATCAACAGGCTCAGCTACTTGGAAAAAGAAACGAACATCTCCAAGTTTTGGCTTTTTAGGATCTCCCGAAAGATAAAACTTATCCTGCCATAGTTTCACATCACGAATAATCTGTTGTGGGAGCTTCGCAAAGTGATTCATGTCCAAGTCCGCATCCTTGAATTCAACCACCTCTTTAATTTGGTCACCGGTTACACTGAATTGACCAATCTTAATCTCACTCCAGAATGTTTGGCTTTTTACATCTTGGAAAAAATCATTAACAACTTTTGGTTTTTCCGCCCAAGGCTCAGAAAACTTGCCAGGGTCTACGATCGTCTCAAGCCACTGATATTCATACTCTTCGTCTTTATCTTCGATATCCCCAACCTGATTCTTTTGGTACATTTGGACCACCCGACGCAAGCCAAGACCTTGGGTTTGATAGTTAAACAGCTCGTCTTTCACAATCCCTTCAGAGCGAAGTTGGCCTGTAAAATAAATAGGCTGTCCAATATAAGACTCATCTACATCTGTGGGATCAACAGGCTTCACTAGCGTGAGACCTTCCACCAACGGTTTATATTGCAGAACATTGTACGTCTCACGATTCCAAATAAAGAAAAGGAGGAAAAAAATCAGACCCAGTGCTGATACCAGAATCGTCATGGCACCTAAAGGACGCTTAAGAATAGGGGACAGCTTCCCGACCTCCCCTTTGTAGAGAGGACGAGGTTGATTATCTAGCTCTTTTTCAATCCGCTCAAGGATGTCTTTCATTACAAAATCTACCTATTCATCCCCATTTTAGACAAAATTTTATTAAAATTGTCTTAAAAATCCAAATCGCCGTAGGTCTCAGAGGGTTTAAAGGCAGGAAGCTGATCTTGCAATAAGGAGCGGAAAGAGGGGCGGGACTTCAAACGTTGGTACCATTCTTTTACCAACGGATAGTTCTGCCAGGGAACATGCCCAAAATAATCTAAGCAAGATAAGTGCGCTCCCCCACAAAGATCTGCCAAGGTCAAATCTGGCCCCGTGAGCCAACTCCGCCGTTCAATCAAGAAGCTCATGAATCCCATGTGCTCTTGCAAGTCTTTCAATCCTTGACGAATGCGGGTTGAGTTGGGTGTGCGACCTCGGAAGATGGCCCGTGCTAGCTTTTCTGTCACAACAGCATCTGTCACTTCTCGGTAAAATTTTTCATCAAACCAGGCAACCAGGCGACGCACTTCTGCCCGGATATAAAGATCTTCTGGCAAGAGGGCAAGTCCCCTCCCCTGATGATCTTCTTCAAGGTATTCACAAATAGTTTGACTGTGGGAAAAGGCCACATCTCCCTTTTTGAGGACTGGGACAGTCCCTGCAGGATTAAGACCTAAAATCGCTTTTTTGTCTGACCACGGGTCCACTGTCACCAAAGTATGGTTCAGTTTTTTCTCCCCCAAACACAGGCGCACCTTTCGGCTGAAGGGACAGAGTGGAAAATGATACAGTGTATAATTCATAGAGCTTAAGCGATCTGGGCTTGACAATGATAGACCCCTTCATCTTAAATCAACTGACCGTTTGAAACCAGAGATTATCGATGTCCTTCACCCAAATTTTTGTCTTATCTTTTATCCAAGGTGTCACAGAGTTCCTCCCTGTCTCATCTTCTGGGCACCTTGCTATTCTTGCCCCTTTAACAGGGTGGAAGGACCAAGGGCTTTTTACAGATGTTCTCCTGCATGTGGGAACCTTAGGTGCTATTTTCACCTACTTTTGGAAAGATATTATCTCCCTTTTTAAAGGTGTCTTTCACCTCTTCAACCGAAAGGAAACACATGAGCGAAAGCTTTTGATGGCACTTGTTATTGGAACCATTCCTGCTGTTATTGTTGGACTCCTGATCCAAAGTCTTGGGCTTAAAAACCGAGACGTCACTTTGATTGCCATTAATCTTGTTATTTTTGGCCTCCTTCTGGGCCTTGCTGATCGGGCAGGAAGCCATCACCTGCGACGGAGCGATATGACCCTTGTCCGTGCCCTGATGGTTGGCTTTGGTCAGGCTGCAGCCCTGTTCCCAGGTGTAAGCCGCTCAGGCGGCTGCCTGACCATGCTTCGCCTCATGGGCTTTGACCGGGAGACAGGCACACGCTTTACATTCCTCCTGGCAATTCCAGCCATTATCGCAGCAGCAACCCTAACAGGCTATAACGCCTATAAAGATGGAAGCCAGTTTGATCTTTTTTCTGAGACAAACCTTCTTCTAGTTGGTCTGAGCTTTATTTTTGGGTTGCTTGCGATTTGGGGGATGTTACGGATTGTTCGCCGGCGTTGTCTAACGCCATTTGTGGTTTATCGCCTTGTTCTTGGGACATGTTTGTACTTATGGGCCAAGGGATATGCCTTCACCTCACTCTTGCCAAACCTGCCCATTTCGTGATCTAACAGAATGGAAAAAAAGGGAAACTAAATGACTCAAGTTACTCAGGGACTGAACAAACATTTTCTCGAGTCTCAAGAGACTTTGGTCAAAGATTTTCTCTCCCCCTCCCAAAAACGCTTTTTTAACCCCCTTTATAAAGAGGCTGTTCCCACAGCCGAGACCTGGGTAAAACTGATTCAACAAGATGGTGGAAAATCAGCTGGCTGGATGAGTGAGCTGCTTGGCCAGTTTGATTTAACCTCCCCCGAAGGCCGACAATTGATGGGGCTTTGCGAATGTCTTTTCCGCATTCCTGACCGCTCTACACGTGCAAAAAAAGTTGCTGAAACCCTTAAACAGGGAGATTGGTCCAAAATCTTTGGAGAGAACCTCTCAACAACTGGGAAATTAGCCCAATTTGGCCTCAGTGCCTCAAAGGAGCTTTTAAAAGAGCGGGATGGATGGTTTTCAGGTCTTTGGAAAGAGGTTCAAGGCGTTGCTGGAAGCGCAGTTGCGGGATCTGTTGATCAGGTTGTAAAGCAGCTTGCAGGGTATTTCGTTCTTGCAGAATCTATTGAGGATGCTTTAAAAGAATCCTCCCGCAGCAAGAATGATGACTTCATGTACTCCTTTGATATGTTGGGCGAAGGAGCACTGACAACGAAGGATGCAGAGCGCTATGCAGAAAATTATGCCCTGGCCATTTCTGCAATTGGAAAAACAGGTCCTTTTAAAAGCCGACAGCAAGCCCCGGGGATTTCTGTCAAACTTTCTGCCCTTCACCCGCGCTATGAAGTTTTTAAGAAGGAGCGCGCTGTCCGTGAGCTTGTGGATCGGCTCCACCCTCTCACGACATTGGCAAAAGCAAACAATATTGGGCTGATCATTGATGCTGAAGAGACTGATCGCCTCGAGATGTCACTTGAAATTTTTGAGGCTCTTTACACCCACAAAACATTTGAAGGCTGGGGTGGCCTGGGACTTGCCGTTCAGGCTTATCAAAAACGTGCTCCTGCCGTTGTTGAAAACCTCGTTGAGCTAGCAAAGACACACGAAACACCAATCACTATTCGCCTTGTGAAGGGGGCTTATTGGGATACGGAAATCAAGCATGCCCAAGAGAGAGGAATTGAGGACTATCCCGTCTTTACACGCAAATCTGCAACAGATGTGTGCTATCTCCAGTGCGCTAAGCTTATGCTTGATGCAGCCCCCCTTATTTACCCTGCCTTTGGAACCCACAACCCTCTCACGATGGCCATGATCCAACATATGGGCCAAGACAAAATCTATGAGTTCCAGATGCTTCATGGTATGGGAGATCAGATTTATCGCCCCCTGGTCCAAGCGAAAAAGCTAGGACGACCTTGCCGTATTTATGCTCCAGTGGGTCCTTATAAGGACCTCCTTCCCTACCTTGTCCGCCGCCTCCTAGAGAATGGGGCTAACACAGGATTTTGGGCAAGTCTTCACTCTGAAACAAGCACAGAAAATGTTCTCCGAAATCCTCTCGAGTTTTTAGGACAGACAAGCCTTGAAGAAGAAGTTATGGACAGTAACACTCTCCCAAAACTCCCTCTTCCGAAAGATCTATTCCATCCAAATCGGAAAAATAGCCAAGGCCTCAATTTTGCAGATGCAAAGGCTCAGCAGTTTGTGGAAGATGCTATCGATGCTTGGAAACCCATTCAAACTGGCCCTCTAACACCTGGCATCAAAAAACCTTGGCCGGAATTAGAAACCCACCACATCCTAAGTCCTAATGACCTTAGTCTAGAGGTTGGCACTTATGGAATGACCTCTGCAGAGGTTGCTTCGGCTGCAATGGAAAGTGCAGCTCAAGGCTTTGCCTCCTGGCATCAGCGGTCAGCCCGCAGTCGAGGTCTTCTTCTTCGCCAAGCAGCAGATTTGCTAGAAGAGCGTTCACCAGAATTTATGGCTCAAATCATGCATGAGGGGGGCCGAACCTGGCAAGATAGCCTAGATGAAGTTAGAGAAGCTGTTGATTTTTTGCGATATTATGCAGCACAAGCCCAAGAGAAATTTGAGCATTCCCAAGTTCTACCTGGCCCCACAGGAGAACAAAACCTCCTGCAGTATGAGGGGCGCGGTGTGTTTGTCTGTATTAGTCCTTGGAACTTCCCTCTCGCAATTTTCCTTGGGCAAGTGAGTGCCGCTCTGGCAGCAGGGAATACTGTTGTTGCTAAGCCTGCAAGCCAAACCCCTCTCGTAGCCTATATGGCAATCCAGCTCCTCTATGATGCTGGCGTTCCTGAGGATGCTGTCCACTTCCTTCCTGGCTCCGGAAAGCTTTTGGGGGATGTTTTGCTCAAACATCCGGCCTGTGCAGGTGTTGCCTTTACAGGGTCAACAGAAACGGCAAAAAACATTGAAAGGACACTTGCAGCTCACCACCAAAACATCCTACCTCTCATTGCAGAAACAGGTGGGCAAAACTGTATGGTTGTGGATGGCTCTGCCCTGCTTGAGCAGGTTGTTCCCGATGTGATTCGCTCTAGCTTCCAGAGTGCAGGACAACGCTGTTCAGCCCTTCGCGTATGCTATGTTCAAAAAGAAATTTTGGATGATTTCTACAGCCTGCTCAAAGGAGCAATTTCAGAACTCACAATCGGCCATGCAGCACGCTCTTACACGGACATTGGCCCTGTGATTGATAGCACAGCACGTAAAGCACTCCAAACCCACTGTGAATATCTTGAGGGGAAAGGACTCCTAATTCATAAGGGTATTCTTAGCGATCATGAAACATCGTCTTATGGGTTTGCGCCCCATGTTTATGAGATTCAGAGTATTTCCATCCTCCAGGGCGAGGTTTTTGGTCCCATTCTCCACGTGATTCCTTTTGAGGTTTCAGACCTTGAAAAAGTTGCACAAGAAATTAATTCAACACAGTATGGCCTTACCTTTGGTATTCATAGCCGTGTGCAATCTCATATTGATTTCTTCACACAAAATGTGCGGGCTGGAAATATTTACATCAACCGCAATATGATTGGAGCTGTTGTCAATTCTCAACCCTTTGGCGGGATGGGTTGTTCTGGCACAGGCTTCAAAGCCGGTGGGCCAAACTATCTTCTTCGTTTTGCGATAGAGAAAACTATTTCCCGGAACCTCTCTGCAGAGGGGGGAGACATTGACCTTCTGAGCCTTGATTTAAGATAGGCTAAAAGCTAAACAACAGGATAAAGCTCTTTGAGCTGATCCCGGCGATGGGGAAAACCTGCGGGTTTTGGCATTTGACAAAGGGCATAGACCCGGTCAAAAAGACGCTCAACCTCAAGAGCTAATGTCCTGAGATCCTCTGGCATATCTTGATTCTCTTGGGCTGATTGCTTCTTGAAAGTCTTGTGATCTTTTTCCGAAATATTGAAATCACCCATGTTTTCTTCAACAAGATCTCCATCACGAAGAGCCTGTTGAGCCAAAAGCCAAGCAAGGGCGTGTGTTAGATGAGATACCATCCGGGAAATTTGGCCTGTCTCCTTCGCATGTTGTGCAGAAGGGGATGCCCCGCCCATTGCCTTGTGAATGCGCGCAAATCTCTCCACACGACCCAGAAGCTCCAGGACATCAGTATACGAACTCTCGATAAAGTCGAGGCGACGATTTACGATTACACCCATTGTCTTTTCCTTATGAGTAAGAAGCTATGGATGTTATTTAGAAACAAAAATTTGGGAATTCAAGACTGCAACAAGAATTATTTTGGTTTTTTTACCTAAGCTGCAAAAACACCAAATACCAACATAAAAATTGACACAAAAAAAAGAAAAAACATTTTTGAAAAACTAATTTCCTACCCTTATTTTATAGACATTTCCCTTAAAATTGACTTAACATCAGGATATTTTACATAAAAACAACAAATATCTTTTTATAGTTATTATGAAAAATTTCCTTGAGCCGTAAATTCAAATACTTAAAAATGAAGAAAAAGTGTTATTAAATTGTGCCAAATTTTCTTCATAAGTTTTTTCACTTTATTTTTTTCTCATGCATTCTGGGGCTATATTCCCCTTTTTCTTATGGAGCAGCAATTGACCTATCTGATAGTTTTCCTCCCGTAATAAACCAAGGAAGACTCGGATCCTGTTCTTCCTGTGCTGTAGCAGCTCTTATTGAGCGCCGCACAGGAATAAAACCATCAATTGCACATCTTCATGACAGGGTATGGTTTTCAGCAAGGGTACCTAGACAACCTTCAACTCTCCTAAAAAGCGGCTTTCTTCCTGAGGGAGAACTTAGTTTATCATATGAGGAATATGTAAAATATGCGCGGCATTGGACAGGCAGGCAACATGCTGCACTTGGGACACGGATAGCACATAGCGTTATTGAAAGAGAAAATCAAAAAAACCGTAAAAAAAAGAAAGCTATCATTGCAAAATTTCGGCCTCTGAATATGGTTCATATGAGAACAAAATTTGTAGATCTCCCAGAGGGTGTTTGCCTCAAAGAACTTCCTTCAAGAGATTTGGAGTGCCTTGTGGCTGCATTAGAAATGGGCTTTCCTTTTGTTGCCTCCCTAAAGAATTTTCATGTCCGTACTGAAACTTTTTGCTCTTTTGTCTCATGTCAATTCTATAGCTTAGTGGTAGATCATATTCCTACAATCAAAACAACAGGACATAGTGTAGTTATTTGCGGTTGGGATCCTCTTAAGCGGGCCTTCAAAGTTCGGAATTCTTGGGGAAAAGAGTGGGGATATGGTGGACACACATGGATGCCAGAAGATTGTTTTTTCAAAACATTGATGGGCTTACCCTCTACTCTTGCGACAGATGAGGAGATTGCTGCAATCAAAGATGCTTCTGAAAGAAAAACCATACCTCCTCAAAGTGTAAAATGGATTTCCCAGACTTATCTCTATTGCCTTTTGACCGCTTCGATAGGACCTGCTGTACTCTCTGTAAGTCATTTTCTTTTTTAACCCTACCGATAAGCCTCTTCTGGAAAGTCTTCAACAGGATAGAAGGTATAGGACAATGTCACGGTTTTTACATCTTTAAGATTTGGGTCTTTCACAATATCCGGATCAATAAAAAACTGGACAGGCATATCGAGCTCTTCATGGGGCAAGATATACTGCTCTTCAAAGCAAAAGCACGCCACTTTATTGAAGTAGGGTCCTGCTTTATCTGGCGTTACATTATAAACAGCAATGCCCTTCACAGGCTTATCTGCATGGTTCACCAACTTATAAAAAGCAAGCCCAAGCTCCCCGGCTTTCACCGTCACTTCTGTTTGCTGAGGAATGAATTTCCAGGGCAGCTTCCAGCTGAGATCCGCATTAAAGGTTATGCGAATCTCCCGCCCTTCCTCAATTCTGTTTGGGAGATCAAGTGTCACTTTTGGAGTGCCCCCAAACCCTGTGACTTGGCAGAAAATTTTATAAAGAGGAACTGCAGCAAAGCTTAATCCCACCATTGCAAAAATGGTTAGGACAAGGTAAAGAGCCAAGCGAGTATTATCTTTTTGAGGAGGGTGGGACATTTCTCCCCCCTACCCTGGAAGGCTTTCTGTCATCCGTACAAGGGTCAAGAAAAACAAAGCAAGGCTCATCACCAACAAGATACCAAGAAGGACTAGATTCTTCTGACGTTGTTTTTTAGACATTCAGCAGTCCTCCTGCAAGACGATCAAGAATAAGGCTGCAAAAGATACCAAACAAATAGAGAATCGAGACAAAGAACAACCGTTTTTGATCCGCAACATTTTCCCGACGCAGCACCCGGTAAAGGCTTTGAAGCCAGGGCAAGTTCAAAAGCAAAGCCAGCACAAGATAAACGTTTCCAACAGTCCCCAAGAGATAGGGCACATACACTGTTGCCATTACAGCAAGACCATAAATAAAAATTTGCACCCGTGTTTTATGAGCCCCGACAACATTCGGAAGCATAGGAATTTGAGCCCGCTCATAATCCTGGGCACACCAAAGAGAAAGCGCCCAAAAATGAGGAGGCGTCCACATGAAAATGATAAGGAACAGGGCCCATGCCTCGAGCGGAGTTGTGCCAGTAATACTGGCCCACCCAATCACGGGCGGCAAAGCTCCTGCCACCCCCCCGATCACAATATTTTGAGGAGTCCGAGGCTTAAGCCACAAGGTATACACAACCACATAAAAGACTATTGTGAAACCTAGCCAAAAAGCCGGAACCAGACCTGATGCCAAACTCATCATAAGAACAGAGAAAATTGAGCATGTAACCCCTAAAGAAGCAGCTTCAGCAGGACGGACCCGGCCTGTTGGCAGAGGTCTACTTTGGGTTCGTTTCATCAAAGCATCACTATCACGCTCCACCCACATGTTTAATGCCCCTGCGGCTCCTGCTCCTATGGAGAGACTGAGGAGAGATAGAACGGCCTTAAGAAGATGAAGCTCTCCCGGCGCAAGAAACATGCCAACTGAAGCCGTAAAAATCACCAGTGCCATGACGCGTGGCTTCATCAGCTCAAAAAAGTCTCTTACGGAAGATTCAGACGTTGTTTCTGGCAAAGAAAGCGCTTGGGACACTAAGAATACCTCACTTGATGGGCTCTATTTTAACGCTCCTTCAGGGGAATACAAGGGCCCGCAAAAAATTAACTCTCTCCTCACCAAGGGAAATTAATCCTTTGTTAAGAATCGCAAAATAATCTCTGCTTATCTCTCATGATTTAAATTTTATTTTTGATTTAACAACATTTAGACAGGGGCTCCACATGAATACAACGACAAAGCTATTTGCACTTTTAGTTCTTTCTCTCTTCACAGAAAATCTAATGGCAGCAGCGGGGGGTCATGATGACGGATACCATGTTTCTTTACCAGGTGCCGTAGAATCGGAGGATGAGGCTGAAAATGAGCCCCCTGCGCGTGAGATTAATGTAGGAGAAGAAGAAGATGATGATGTGGATGATAAAGAGACGGAATTTGAAGAACTTGCCGAAGAAATACCCGAAATTCCTGATGCTGAAAGCGATGATCGAGGACACTCCGGTGGAGATTCCAATGTTAAAAAGCCTACAAGCCGGGAGCCTGCCGGCGCTATGGGCAGAGATAAAAACGACCCTGATGTAGACTATGATGCCGATGATGAAGATAATTGATGGGCTCCTGAGATCTTTTTTCAGGACCATTTCATCAATCCCCCCAAGAACCGGGGGATTTTTTGTCCTCTCTTTCTGCCCCTTTTCCCTTGATTCACTTCAGATGAGGGACTATAAAGATTGAAGTCGGAGCGTAGCGCAGCCTGGTAGCGCACCACGCTGGGGGTGTGGGGGCCGTGGGTTCAAATCCCGCCGCTCCGACCATTTTTTCAAGAATTTTTCTCAGAATCGTTGTAAGGCCCGAGCTCCAGAAATAACTCTGATTTTCCTTATGAATCCATCTTGCGGAGCCAAGGTAAAGGGAGTATCCTGCCCCCAGTTAAAAAAGGAAAAAGCCAATGTTTGGTGAACATCACACACTTATCAACGAGCTCCCAGAATACAAAGATCAAATCCATAATTTAAAAACTACGGATGCTCATTTCCGCAAGCTTTTTGAGGAGTATCATACCATCGACAAAGAAGTTCTTCGGATGGAAGAAGGAATTGAAACTCCCTCAGATGCAGTTATGGAAGAAGCAAAGAGAAAGCGCCTCATGCTAAAAGATGAGCTCTTTGGAATGCTCCAAAAAGAGTCTGCGTAACTACACAAGATAACCAATATACACTTAAGGAGCCTCACGGCTCCTTTTTTTGTACCTATTATATGAAGCATCTAACGTCCTCTCGAACTTGATTCGAGACCTACAGATGGCGAATTCTAAAATCCGTGAAAAGAGAACATTTTTAAGAAGGTTCTCTCCATTTGACTCACACGTGGTGCTTCCTTCACTTCAAGAGGAAGTCTCTTACTTTTATTTTTTGGAGAAACAGAAGAAGTATAGATTTTTTTGAACCTTGATAAAACTGACATGACACCTTCCTCTGTATTTCGTTTATACAAGATAAACTTATTTTCTTTCAAAATACTTTAACAAAACATTTAAAAACCGTTAATTTGGCAATTTTTTGATTTTTTATTTGAGATCAGATGAAATAGAAAAAATTTTAATAAAAATCAATCATTTGAACTAGAGTCTTCACTAGACAACCACCCCTTTTCTCACCTTAAATAATGAGTCTCGTAAAGGGGTTTCTTTAATTTTATTAACACTTTAAGTGGATACTTCAAGGACCAAAATTTAGATTTGAAAGACCTGTCGTAGCTCCTGGGCAAGATCAAGTTGCTCCCAAGGAAAGAGAACGCCATCAGCGCCTGACTCCCGTCCAAAATGCCCAAAGGATGCCGTCTTTTTGTAGATAGGACGATTGAGATTCAGATGCCTCCGGATAGCCTTGGGGGTAAAGGATAAAATTTCTTGAAGCGTTGTGACAAGAATAGAGGGGTCTACTATTTCCGTCCCAAACATTTCAACCATAAGAGAAATAGGCTCAGCCACTCCGATGGCATAAGATAATTGAACCATGCAACGCTCTGAGAGCCCCGCAGCCACAACATTTTTAGCCACATACCGGGCCATGTAGGCTGCAGAACGATCAATCTTGGAAGAGTCTTTTCCAGAAAATGCCCCTCCACCGTGAGGAACCATCGCACCGTAAGTATCTGCAATAATTTTGCGCCCCGTGAGCCCAGTATCAGCTTCGGGACCCCCAATGACAAACTTCCCAGCTGGATTGATCAACCACCTCTCTGGGGGCGGCATGAGTTGAGGGGGAATGACTTTCTCAACAATGGGCAAAATTAGCTTCTTAAGCTTTGCTGGAGTTATACCCTCTTCATGCTGATGGGAAAGAAGAAACTTTTCTAAACGGTAGGGCTTTCCATTTTGATACTGCACTGTAATCTGACACTTTGCATCTGGCTTAAGTTGGGGAATTGCCCCAATTTTGCGACTGTACGATAAAGCCTCTAGAACTCGCTGAGCATAATAAACACCTGCTGGCATCAATTCTCGGGTTTCAGATGTGGCATACCCCAGCATCATCCCCTGATCATTGGCCCCTCTCCCACTAGCTGTCCCTGTAAGCTCCGGAGACTGGGTATGAATTCGGTTTTCAACAATACAATTTTGCCAATGGAATCCCGGCTCTTCATAACCAATGTCTCGAATTGTCTGGCGTGTGATGGCTTCGGTCTCATCTGAGGAAAGAGGATGCGCTGAAAGAACCTCCCCCGCCAAAAGTACAAAGTTCTTCGTCACAAGGACTTCTATAGCAACGTGAGCTTTGGGATCTTGGGTAAGGTGTGCATCAAGCAAAGCATCTGCAATCTGATCACAGACCTTGTCCGGATGGCCATCACTGACTGATTCCGACGTATATAAAAATTGTCTTTGCCCAAAGAACATGCGAAGCCTTGTTTCCCTCCTTTAATTCTGCCACAATTTTGAAAAATAAAATACCCCCCCCCTGTCCTGCGTCGTTATAGCTTCTTGACTCCCCCCCCAATCTGTGTGATTTTTGACTAGGATTAGGAGTTTTTTACCCTTCACTTTTCCCTCTTTACGTATTTCTTTTTTCGCCCTCACTCTGGCCTTCATGAGTCTGAATGGATTTTTTTTGATCCATGCTTTTGCTGCCACAGGAGAAGATGGGGGACTTTCACCCTCTGCTCGTTTTCTTGCACTGTGTGGGCGTTATCACACTGGCCTTAACCATGATTATTGCTGGATACGGGAAAGACTTGTCACACTTTCAAAAAGCCATGATCTCTCTGCTTTGAGAGCTGCTTTTGAAGCTCAAGCAAAAGCCATACAAACTTTTGCCACTACAATGGACTCGGGCCCTCAGATTCCAATAGGCCTCTACACAATTTTCCGAGCTTATGGGGGCGGCTCCAAAAGGCCAGGGCTCCTGGTAGAAACCGCCTCTCACTTTACAGAAGATTTGGCAGATCTCCTCTCTGGGGCCGCACCTCCAGAAACACCCCATATTCACCTTCGCCACCGCATTTTGGGTGTTTTCTTGCTTGCCCTGGGGGGAACTCCTCTTGACCTCACAGGCCTTCAAGTCACCAGAACCTATAACTTCACAAAGCCGGTTCCTGGCTTCGAACCCCTTACTACAACTGATGAGAAAGGTAGACCTCAGATCACAATTCTCCACAATGGCTATATTCTGACAACAGCTTCTGCACAAACAGGTGAAGGACTTTCTGGAGAGGACTGCACAGGGAGTCTCTCTTTTGCTTTTAAGATCCCCCCGCCCTATCGTTTCCGAACCAGGGAGCTTGAAGCTTTGGAAGCCACAGGAGAAGATCCTATGCCTGAGATTAAACTTGCCTCCCGATTTGCGAGAGTTCCTCTTTGCGAGGTTCAGGCTAATGACATGATCTGGTGGCGCCATCCTTCAGGAAAAAACGGTCATGCTGTTCTTTGCCTTGGGCGTAAAGAAGGTGAGCTGACCATTGGTCAAGCACAAAGTTTTACAGGTGGATTAAGCATTTCCAGACAACTTTTGAAGCGTTACAAAGGAGCAAAGTACTGCGTGTACCGCCCCCTTGCCCTATAAAACTGAGAATGCTAAAATTTTAAATATTCTAGAATAGAGATCTTTAAATGGACATTGATGCTGCCTTAATCGCCCGTATCCAGTTTGCCTTCACTGTTGCCTTTCACATTATTTTTCCGGCCTTCACAATCGGTCTTGCAAGTTACCTCGCTGTGCTCCAGGGAGTGTACTTATGGACACGTGAGGAAGTCTACATGACTGTTTACAAATATTGGCTTAAGATTTTTGCCATGGCCTTTGGCATGGGCGTGGTCTCCGGCATTGTAATGGCCTATCAATTTGGTACGAACTGGAGTGTCTTCTCTGAAAAAACTGGGCCTGTCCTGGGACCACTCATGGGATATGAAGTTCTCACAGCTTTCTTCCTAGAGGCTGGGTTCCTTGGGATTATGCTTTTTGGCATGAAGCGTGTGAGTGAAAAAGTGCATTTTGCCGCAACCTGCATGGTCGCTTTTGGTACGGCCCTCTCAGGATTTTGGATTCTCTCTGTGAATAGCTGGATGAACACACCCACAGGATTTGCTTTGAATGATTATGGCCAGTTCATCCCGCTTGATTGGATTGAAGTGATTTTCAACCCCTCTTTCCCCTATCGTTTTGCGCATATGATGATCGCAGCTTATCTCGCCACGGCCTTTATTGTTGGCAGTGTAGGAGCCTATCACCTTCTTAGAAATAAGAAAGGAAAAGCCACACAGCTGATGTTCTCTATGGCTATGTGGATGGCCGCTATCGTTGCTCCAATACAGCTACTTGTTGGACACATGCATGGAGAGAACACACTAGAGTACCAGCCTGCTAAAATTGCAGCGATGGAAGGACACTTTGAGAGACAGAGAGGCGCCCCTCTCCACCTCTTTGGCTGGCCCAACCAGGATGAGGGAAAGATGGAATCTGCGATCTCAATCCCAAAATTGGGCAGCTGGGTACTGACTGGAGACTGGGATGGAGAAGTTCCCGGACTGAATGAGTTTGACCGAGACGAGCAACCTAACAGCCCCATGGTTTTCTTTAGCTTCCGTATTATGGTAGGGCTTGGCATTTTGATGATTTTTACAGGTTTGGTAAGCCTTTTGCTAAGGTGGGGAAAGGCTCTCTATGCTTCTCCCCTCTTCCATAAATGGGCGATACTCATGGGGCCTTCTGGACTCATTGCAATTCTCACAGGCTGGATTACAACAGAAGTAGGCCGGCAACCCTATACAGTTTATGGATTGCTGCGGACCTCTGATTCCATCTCCCCGATTGCACTTCCAGGGGTTCTCGGGTCCTTTACAGCCTTTGTCATTGTCTACACTATCGTCTTTGGGGCAGGTGTTTACTACATGTTGAAAATGATGAGAAGAACTCCTGAAAAACCGGGTGAGCTCTCGGATGAAAAGCTTCCGATCCGCAGTGCAGGAATCACACCTGCTCCTGCCTTAGATAAAAATTCTTTTTCCCCTGAAGGAGGTAAAAAATGATCGATCTTCCTTTTATTTGGGCAGCTCTCCTCGCCTTTGCTATTTATGCCTATGTGATTCTTGATGGCTTTGATTTAGGCGTTGGCATTCTCTTCCCGCTTTTCAAAACAGAAGAAGAGCGCAACCTTTCCATGAACGCCATTGCTCCTGTCTGGGATGGAAATGAAACTTGGCTCATTCTTGGGGGCGGAGGGCTTTTTGCAGCTTTCCCCAAGGCCTATGCGCTTGTGATGCCTGCAATCTATACCCCTATCATTGTAATGCTTCTTGGGCTTATCTTTCGGGGCGTGGCTTTTGAGTTCCGCTACCGAGATCCGGACCATCGCTCATTATGGGATAAAGGTTTTTTCCTGGGCTCTCTCGCAGCTACTTTTTCCCAAGGAATTGTTCTTGGTTGTTTTATCCAGGGAATTAACTCTGCCGATGGGATCCACTATACAGGGGGATGGTTTGATTGGCTCACGCCTTTTACCCTCATCACAGGGGCAGCACTGGTGTGCGGCTATGCCCTTCTCGGGAGCACATGGTTAATTTATCGCACTGAGGGTGACCTTCAGAGCAAGATGCGTAAATATACTCGTCCTCTTGGCTTTGGCATTCTCATCTTTATGGCGTTTGTCAGCCTATGGACCCCCCTCCTCTTTGAAGAAGTCTATGACCGATGGTTTAGCCTTCCTAATCTGTACTATCTAGCGCCTATTCCTTTGATGGTTCTTTGGATAAACGGGAAGTTATATAAAGATCTCTATTCCTATAGGGATCATTTGCCCTTCCTCTATACGGTTGGGTTCTTTACTCTTTCCTTTATTGGCCTTGGGGTCAGTCTCTATCCTTATGTTGTTCCCAGAGTCATGACCATTTGGGAGGGGGCTTCACCAGACAAAAGCCTGATGTTTATGTTGGTCGGTGCTCTTCTAATGGTGCCTCTGATCCTCGCCTACACAGGCTACGCCTATTGGGTCTTCCGTGGAAAGGTCAAGCCAGGCGAGAGCTATCACTAATCTTGCTATTGCCGTCCTTATTGGTGTATCTCTACAAGCTAGAGTGTGAAAGATACCCTGCTTTATGTCATCTGAACCCCGTGAATTTGAAACAAAGATCCATGCCCTTTCTGATCGCCATGAGGGCATTGGAAAGGTAGATGGCCAAGATATTCCCATTCCTTTCACACACCTTGGGGAAACAGTCCGAGCAGAGGTGGTTTATGCCCGAAAAGGCCTTATGCAGGGCAAGCTTTTGGAGGTGCTCAGCCCTTCTCCCGATCGTGTTCCCCCTGCCTGCCAACATTTTGGGCACTGTGGTGGTTGTCAGTTCCAGCATTATAGTGAGTCTGCTTACAAGGCGATGAAGGCTGAAACAATTCAAAAAGCCCTCTCACGGGAAGGGCTGAAAAAGGCTTTAGATGATTTTTTCTTTGTCGGCCCTCGCAATCGTCGCCGGGTAGATTTTTGGATTAAGAATATTCACGGTACACTCAAAATGGGTTTCCAGCGCATGGGCACCCGCTTCATCGAGGACATTGCAGAATGTCCCATGATGCACCCTATGATGGAAGGGCTCCTCACGCCTCTGAGAGAAACCCTCTCCCCTTTGCTGGAGCCACGGGAAGGGTTCCATATTCATTTGGTTAAAGTGAAAGCAGGTGTTGATATTCTTCTTTCCGGCCGCAAGCGGGTCCTTTCAGAAACGGAGCAACAGGCCTTGGTTTCTTTTGCTGAGGCTCACCCTGTCGTGCGCCTTCAAGTCAAACAGGGCAAGACTTATCACAACCTCCATCAAACCCAAACACCTACAGTTCAGTTTGGTAACGCCGAAGTGGAGGTCACGCCGAACTGTTTCCTTCAGGCGAGTGAAGCCTCTGACCAGATCCTTGGTGACTTAGTTGTAAAGGCCATTGGCTCCCCTTCCCAAAAAGTCTTTGACCTTTTCTGTGGGCGGGGAACACTCTCTCTCCCCCTTGTTGCAGCAGGGCACGATGTACATGGGGCAGAAGGAGATTTGCGCAGCATCCAAGCTCTTCAAGCTGCTGCGCCTTGTCCAGAAAACTTCACCTGCCGGGACCTTTACCACAGCCCCTATGAGGCTGCTGACTTTAAGGATTTTGATGCCATTGTGCTGAATCCCCCTCGAACGGGAGCTCCAGCCCAAATCCCAACACTGGCAGCAGCCAAGATCCCGCTTATTGTTTACGTTTCCTGTAATCCGGAGACATTTGCCCAGGATGCGCATCATCTTCTAAAAGAAGGCTACACCCTTCGTACGCTCTGGGGAGTAGACCAATTCCACTGGGCCCACCATGTGGAGGTTGTCGGCGTGTTTACGCGGAATTAATTACACCATCTCAGCTGGAACAGAGCCTTGTCCTGAAGCTGCAGTGGCACGCTCCATATGCGCTGCTGTTGCCGCAACAGGTTCAGCCAGGGCTTCAGCTGCAGAATGTGCCGTGGGAACACCTCTTCCATCATCATCATCATCATCACCCTCGTCATCATCATCACCTGCACTTCGAGCAACAAACATAGAACGTGCTGTACGAATCCCCGCAGCAGCACTATCGTCATCATCGGCTGCCGCTGCGGTGCCTACAGCTACTGCTGGAAGGGCAAGCGGCCCACCAACGGCAACAGGGAAATCATCTCCAGGGGCAGGCATACTCATACGTCGGGCACGTCTCCCGTCTTGGGCTCGATGAATTTTAGGCATTAATCTAGGAGCATGAAGAGCCAGTGCTCTAATTTCGGCTTCTGGAATATCTCCAGGCTCTTTTCCAGGCTCCCCAAGTTGGAAACGCCATATTTCAGCGCGTCTCAGCCCTGCGTCAGAAAACCCCCACCCAAAACGTGCAAACGTAGTCGGATTTGCCTTCACCATCATAAAGCCACCATCTTCAAAAAGCTTCAGAATATCACTCATTTCTTCTGCACTAAACTCAGGAGAAATTCCCCATAATCTTAGCAACTCAAGAAAATGATCCCTCTGCTTTCTTCCTTGGAATCTAAAGCCCTCTTCAAAAGGAAAAACTTTTTCACGCAGTTGGTATGTTTCTATAAACCGTTGAAGATCAGTCACTGTACTATCAGATAATGGTTCATCAGAACTCCCGGCTTGAATCACAATTCTTCTTGCTGTTGGATTCATGAAATTAGCCTCTAAAGAAACTTGATTTAGTTTTTCTGCTGTAGTTCCATCAATATCCGAAAAGGAGTCAGGATGTAATTTCTCAAGAGCGTCTACAACACGCCCTTTCAAAGTTGAGTATATATCAAGAGCGCTTCGGACTCCTCGAGGATGACGGAAATAATTTTCCAACGGAGCTCTTCTACACCACCCTCGTGGACCACAACAAATCAAATAGCGAGATCTTAGAACAACATAAACAACAAAACCTTTTTCAAGATAATCAGGAAGATTAGCTGTTGCAGCCCCAAGAGCTGATTCCCAAACATTTGTAGATGAAACCTCAGTTGTTTGTAGTGCGCGTCCATGCGCTTTTCCTGGAAATTCACCCTCTGAAAAGCCATCATCAAATCCAGATTGAGGCGCTGATGCTTCCTGAAATAAGGAAGTTGGCCACATCCCCCCTAAAACACCTGCTGCTGCTGCAAAAAGACCGAAATCAGTCCCCATTCTTCTTATGCCTAATCTTCTTACAGGAGAACGAATACAATGATCTGCGGCAACATTCATGCCTCCCCAAATAGCAAAACCAGCACTTGCACCTAACATTGAAAGATTTGGCATTTCTCCTTCCCATATCTTATTAAGCTCTATAGTTAAGCCTCCTGTTCCAACAGCAAGGGCAGCAATATGTGCTGCCTCTCTGTAATAAGTTGCTTGATTTCCAGCAGCAGCTCCTTCTGCCTCTATGCTACCAAAGCACGTTAAAATGCATAAAAGAAGGGCTGCAAAGTTTTTCATTGTTTGGGAACTCCATTGATATTCCCTTATTTGAAAAACAAAGAGTTAATAAAGTATTAATGAAGGATTAAGATCTATGAGATTACTGAAATTATAATGGAAGTTAGAGTTCTTTTTCTGGTTCATCGCAAGCCCTGTGGTCTATGGATTGCTTCGTCGCTCTGCTCCTCGCAATGACCTAGAAAAGAGGCTCTTTGCAATGACTTAGAAAAGAAGCGCCTCGCAATGACCTCATCATCGCAAGCCCTGCCTTCTTCTATCGTCATCGCGAGCCCTGAAAGGGCGTGGCGATCCACGCGGTGTAGAATCCAACCACTACGCTCTTCGCAAAGACCTTCTGCCTAGCCTAAGCCAGCATCATAGCAGGGTCTTCAATGTACCGCTTGAATGCTTGGAGCCACTGAGCACCCAGAGCCCCATCTACAGCCCTGTGATCCACGGACAATGTGCATTCCATCACGGTTCGCACCTGTGGAGCACCATCAACAGGAACAACCTTTTGCTGCCCTGCCCCAACGGCTAAAATACAGGCTTGTGGTGGATTAATGATCGCTTGGAATTGATCTACACCGTACATCCCAAGATTTGAAACAGAGAAAGTGCCACCTTGATATTCCTCGGGCTGAAGTTTCCCTTCTTTTGCCTTTTTCGCAAGAGCCTTCACTTCTGCTGAAATTTGAGAAAGTGATTTCTGCTCTGCCTGGGCTACGATCGGTGTATAAAGCCCGCCATCAACAGCAACGGCAACAGCCACATCTGCGTGTGGATAACGGAGGATATGATCCCCTCCCCATGTCACATTTGCATCTGGCACTTCCATCAAAGCTTGTGCCGTAGCTTTAACAACAAAATCATTCACTGAAAGCTTAATTCCCTGAGCTTCCAGTTGCTTATTCATGCGGGAGCGCACTTTCAGCAAAGTATCCAGCTCACAAGAAACTGTGAGATAAAAATGAGGAACCTCTTGTTTGGACTCAGTCAAACGCTGGGCAATAACCTTACGCATACCAGAAAGGTCAACACGCTCCACTTCTTGACGCTGTCCAAGAGGCACAAAAGTTCTGGCCTGGGCCTGAGGTGCAGTTCCACCCTCAGCTGCTAGAACATCAGCTTTCACAACACGTCCCCGGGGGCCAGACCCTGAAACAGAGCCCAGATCTACACCCTTTTGAGATGCCATCCGGCGGGCCAAGGGAGAAGCAAAAACACGCCCTCCAGCCGCTTTAGATTCTTGAGGTTTTTGGCTTTTCTCTTTTTGAGGCGTTTCTTTTTCTACTGCCTTTTCTTGAGATTGAGGTGAGCTGGAAGGCTTCTTACCCTTGCTCATCAAGCTATCAAGTTCACTCTCATCATCACCCTCTTCCAAAAGAAGGGCAATGACCTCGTTCACCTTGACAGCTTCGCTTCCTTCTTTGATGAGGATTTTCGCTAATTTCCCCTCATCCACAGCTTCGACTTCCATGGTAGCCTTGTCGGTTTCGATCTCTGCCAGCACATCACCGGAGCTGACCTCGTCCCCTTCTTTTTTCAACCACTTCACCAAGTTCCCTTCAGTCATTGTGGGAGACAAAGCGGGCATCAAAATCTCAACAGCCATGGACTCAATTTCCTTGTTTTTTAGTCAAGTTATCACAAAGTTTCAGGCTGGCCTATAGGGAATTCACGATGCTTGCGCTTTGAGGTTAAAAACATAGAAATAATTCTGCAGGGACACTTTTTAAGACTTTCCCGATAAAAATTTGAAATTTTATGTTTTTCGCTATATATAGGGAGAGGAAGTTTCTGGACAGGAGACTTTGTGAACTCGGTCAGGTGCGAAAGCAAGCAGCCGCAGCGAAGACCCTACTGGGTCAGAGACTTCCACCTCTCCCCTTTTTATTTTATAAGCAGCCCTTCACTAGATCCCAAAACTTGCCACTTTTTTTCTTTACATAATAAAAAAACAAAGTAAATATTTCAAAAATTCTGAAAAAAAGATGAAAAATTTATTTTTAATGGCAATTGTTATTTTGGGCTGTTCTTATGGTGTCCAGGGAGCAGCACCAAGCAGTGCATCTTCTGACACATCTTTTCAGCGTAGTGATACTGATGAAGAAGTGTTTGGGTGTGATTCCTCCTCCTTAGGCTCAGCACTGCCAGCAGCGATAGCAACAGATCAACAAGCAGAAGAAGAGCCACCTGTTTTTGGGTGGTGGGATCCTTCTTCCGTCTCAAGCTCAGCACTGCCAGCAGCGGATGATGATAGTACAGACAACCCTTCTTCCTCAAGCTCAGCACAATCAGCTGATAATATCTTTGGGCAGTTGTGTAGTGATTTAGAGAATGCTTATGAAGAGTGCTTTGCCGGTATGCTAATGATTGAAAGTGACTCCTTGAAGAAAGAGCTTCAGGACTTCTTTACTGGTTGGAGGAAACGCCTTAGAGAAGCTCATAGACTTTTCAAAGAAGATGAGACCTTAACTCCGGAACAAATTAGGGATGCCCACGCATTGTTTTATGTTGTAGTCGAAAAGGCCCAAGTTAGAGACGGAATGCCTGCACCTAATGACGTTGTTGAAGCTATAGATCGTACGTTGAGAGAATTAGAGCTTGCAGAAGCTGGAGGTCGTGAAAAAAGAGGACGGGAAGCTGAGGCTCCTCACAGCAAAAGAGCAAAGTAAAAAGGTTATGGATCGCCGCGCCCTGTCAGGGCTCGCGGCAACAAAGAAAGGCAGGGCTTGCGACGACTCAGCAAGAGGGAGGCCTGTGATCGTTATTAGCTTTTATTCGGAGGTTACGCCAAGCACACAATAAGGATAGTATCCTTCTTTTGTGCGAAGTTTGTTGAGGAAGACAACAAATTGAGAAGCGCTGTAATTTTGAGGCTTTTCACCCTCTTTAGAGAGGTTAATCATAACATTCCCAGGCATATGAGGCAGGCGAAGAATCTTGGCCTTATACCCATAGTCCTCTATGGAATGAATAGCTTCTTCCCAGGTAATGCAGAGTGCGTCTTCATAAACATCTGCTTCCTGAGGAGTCGCACCACCCGCAAGCCGCCCCCGGAACTTTGCTCTTTCCTCAGCCCAGGGTTGATCCAAGTTGATAGATTCTGCACGTGGAAGTTCTTTTAACATTTTGCGCAACTGCGTCACATTTTGCGGACGATCTTCTTTCTGAATTTGCTTTCGTGTTTCCTTGCAATGTTTACGAATTGAGGAAACACCTAGAACGCCGTGAATAGAGCGAACGGTCTTATCAAGTACCTGCGCAATATGCGCGTACTTCGCCCCGGAAGCATAGGCTTTCCATAGAAAATAGAGCTCTTGTTGAGACCAACGTTGGTATGCACTCACTGTTCCATCCTTCAAAAATTAAAAAATCACATCAAAAAAGATAATGACAACTGACTTTTCCTATGCCTTAATTGTTCTATTAAGTTTGTAAATAGGTTCCCAAATCATTGCTGTCAATGTTTTGGCCCAATTTTTTTATTTATCTTGTGAAAAAAATTTTAGTTAAATTTGAGGTTTCTAAATATGTCCGCCAAAAATGACCTTTCAATCATTGGCTCTCGAACGGAAATTAGCTCGCCGAACCAGGCAACGCCCCCCAAGCTCCGGGTTGTTGCCTCGAGATTTTCGCAGACACACTCCGTAAAAGAACGCAAGCGCCGCAAGTCACAAAGCCCCATTCGAGTCCTCAGGATTGAACGGGGCTTTACTTTAGATGAGCTTGCCAAAATTTCTGGGCTTTCTCCTTCCTACCTTTCTCGCCTGGAGGGTGGATCTCGCCGCCTTAATGAGGATATCCTCTCTGTCCTTTGCAGTGCTCTTAACTGTAAGCCAGCAGATCTCCTACAGGCAACTCCTCAGGAGAAAAGCACAAAGAAAGAGGTCTCTCAGTCCCCCCGTAAGAGAGGGCGACCTGAGCTACGATGCTATTGTATAGCAGATTTGGCTGCAACAGGTATATTCACAATGGCTCTTGATGAAGGCGTCGAAACAATTGCGCCTCCTAAACACCTTTTAAATCAGGAAAAGGCTTTTGCGATCCGCTTTCCTCAAGAATCTCTGAAAAGTGTTACAGCCCTTCATCATATTTTTTATGTGGATCCCAGCTCAGAAATTTCTCTCAAATCTATTTGCTTTGTAACGGATACAAGCGGAAAATCCTTTGTAGGACGCTTCTCAGAAGTTGAGAAAGACCAATCAAAGTATGTCTTCGAAGTTTTGAACAGTCAAAACAATGCAAAGAAGTCAATTTCTCGGGGAGAAATAAAATCTCTTTTTAAGGTTGTCAAAGCAGCCTAAAATCCCTTTACTATCGGAAACGAAGGGGTTGAGATGAGAAAAACGACGGTTCTTTGTATTTTAGATGGGCTTGGAAGCACTGCTGCCAGCGAAACGAATGCTGTATTTCAAGCCTCTACCCCCCTTTTGGACAACCTTGAGGAAGGCGCTGTCATGTGTCACCTGGCAGCCCACGGGGAAGCTGTGGGGCTACCTGCTGCTCAAATGGGAAACTCTGAAGTCGGACACCTGAACATTGGTGCAGGCCGTGTTGTTCTCCAAGATCTTCCCCGGATCAACAAAACACTCTCCCAAGATTTTCTAGAAGGCTCCGAAACTTTCCAAAATTTTGTCAAGGCCTTGAAGAATAAAGGGGGAGCCTGTCACCTCATGGGGCTTCTCTCTGATGGTGGCGTACATAGCCATATGAAACACATGGTAATTTTAGCAAGGGCGCTTTCAAAAGCCGGTGTCCCCTGCCACATTCATGCCTTTACAGATGGTCGAGACACAGCACCTGAGGATGTTCAGGGGCATATCCGCTGGCTTGAAGAACAGATTCAAGACACCCCTCTTGTCCAACTATCAACGATTGTCGGCCGCTACTATGCAATGGATCGAGACCAACGATGGGAGCGAGTCCACAAAGCCTATGATGCAATTGTCCATGGAAACAATAGCGCAGAGGTTACTGCCGCTGATGATTTCTATACCGCTATGAAGGCTCTTGAAGAAGCTGGGACAACGGGTGAATTTTTCACTCCGATTTGCGCTCCTTCTTACCAAGGGTTCCAACCTGGTGATGGTATCTTAATGGCAAATTTCCGGACAGACCGGGCTAGAGAGATTCTAACAGCCCTTTTGGATCCTCAGTTTCAAGGTTTCGAAACAAAGCCTCTTGAGGTTAGTGCAACGCTTGGGCTTGTGTCCTACAGCACAGCTTTGGACCCTTTTATGGAGGTTCTTTTCAAGAAGCAGGAAATTGACAAAGGCCTTGGGTCAACACTCGCAGCAGCAGGAAAAACCCAGCTCCGCTTGGCGGAAACAGAAAAATATCCCCATGTCACCTTTTTCTTTAATGGCGGGCAAGAGGCTCAAGAAGAAGGAGAGGACCGTATCATGGTCCCCTCCCCTAAAGTTGAGACCTATGACCTTCAGCCTGAGATGTCTGCTGCAGAAGTCACAGAAAAACTTTGCAGAGCCATTCGCTCTCAGAAATATGATTTTATTATCGTAAATTATGCGAATCCAGATATGGTGGGACATACGGGTTCCCTCCCCGCAGCGATTAAGGCTGTTGAAACAGTGGACCGTTGTGTTAGAGAAATGTTGGAAGCCCTTGAGGAGGTGGATGGTCAGGCCATCATTACCGCAGATCATGGGAACTGTGAGGTCATGGTTGACCCAGAGACAGGGGCGCCTCATACAGCGCATACCACAAATCTTGTGCCGTGCTACTACATTGGCAATGAAGATGTTCACACAACGTGTGAACAAGGAGCATTGTGTGACCTTGCCCCTTCAATCCTTCATCTCATGGGTCTTGAACAACCTGTAGAAATGACAGGATCTCCCCTCTTTTCACGAGCGACAAAATAAAGTACAACCGTTATGAGTAACCTTAGGAATCTGATGCGTATTTTTCCTCTTCCCCTGATTGCCTTGGCCCTTTGCCTAAGTGCGTGTTCTTCAAAAAAAGAAATTATCAAAGACCAACCGATTGGTAAGCTCTACAACATGGCCTACGATAAGCTTGTAGACGAGAAGTATGAAAAAGCTGCGAACTATTTTGAGGAAGTGGACAAACAGCACCCTTATTCCCCTTGGGCGTCTAAGGCACAAATTATGGGGGCTTTCTCTCACTATATGGACCAGAAATACGTAGAGGCTGAGTCTGGATTCGAGACTTTCCTTGATCTTCACCCAGGCCACGCCCACGCACCATATGCCATGTACATGATTGCTATTTGCCAATATGAACAATTGGCCGCTGTCCGGCGGGATCAAACAGCGGCAGGCGAAGCGGTTAAGTCTTTTGAACGTCTCATTTCTCGCTTCCCCGGTACAGTTTATGCGGATGAGGCCCATGAGCGTATTGTTCTTTTGAGCGACCATATTGCTGCAAAAGAAATGGCTACAGGACGTTTCTACCAAGAGCGCCAGGACTATGAGTCTGCTATTCCTCGTTTCCAAGCTGTTGTGGATACGTTTAGCCAGACCATGCAAGTGCGGGAAGCTCTCTACCGTCTCGTTGCTTGTTACCTAAGCCTTGATTTGAAGGAGCAGGCCAAACGAACAGCTGCAGTTCTTGGGCATAATTATCCTGAAAGTCACTGGTACAAAGAAGCCTATGATCTCTTGAGGTCTAGAGGCGTTGAGTCTTAGAGTCTTATAAAGGCTACTCCGCCGTATTTATTATCCCTTGAACCCCCAGCAAAGACTGGGGGATTCCCCTTTTCGGTTTTATATCAAATGAAGAAATGAAGTATAAATACAAATAAAAATTATTTCCTCTTGCATAGCCTCCTAAAATTTTGAAAGATATTTACATTAAAGAAGTTTAGGGAGAAAAAATGATTCGTTATATTGGTTTTATTTTAAGTTTGTATATACTAGCAGCGCCTGCACAGGGAGCTGTGGCTGCTACATTATTAAAGATGCGATTTGCTTTGCCACTTGGGGCCCGAGCAGCTTGCGGGTGTGTTTGCCCCCCTCATACGGTGATTTCAACTGCACCAGCACCTTCTCTCGATGAAATGCATGCAGCATGGCGTGCAGCAGTTGGCCCCCTTCAGGCTGCAAAAGAAATTCCTTCTGAAGATGCACAGCGCATTGTTGCAGAAGCCTATCATCACCTCAATGAGCAGGGAGCCTTTGCGGAAACCTCAGCCCTACGAGAGTTCATGGAAGCATCGCCTGACCCCCAAACAGCTGTTGACGCCGTGATGTTTAATTTAACAGGAATTGCAGCCGATGAGCTTGCTAGAATATACGCATTAGACATTCCACCTGTTGTAACAATGATGCTTAATGAGACTCTGGAAAGAATCGTCCACCCAACTTATATGGCCCAGAAAACCTATGGAATTCGATGGGCTTTGGAGCTTCATTTCAACAGGGTTACCGGCACAAAAGAAAGAGCTTGATTTAATATCTAAAAAAAGCAATCATGGCCCCCATAAATTAAGGGGGCTGTTATGAAACATTTTTGCACACTTATTTTCTCCTTTTTATCCTTAGGTCTTTTTGCAAAAGAACCTCTAGAAAAATCTATTGATTTTGTTGTAGACACCAGTCGACGGGGGGAAATCTCCATGGCACAGGGCGTCCAAAAAATGCTTCAGAAAAAAGCGCCAAAGATTAAGACGCGCTATATCGAAATTAAGGATGGCAGAACAAAGCTCCCAGCCTCCCATAAAGAAAGCGTTTATGTTTTCTTTGGCCAGCCCGGCCTTAAGCTAATGAAAAAACTAAAAGGCCAAAATCACAAAGCTGTTCATATTGCACACCTATTATTTGATATGCACCAAGATCTCCTTGATGGAAATAATCAAAAACTTTTCTTCCTTCCTGCATTCTTAAAAACAGGGGAGCTCCATTCCCCTGAGATGCTTAATATCAAGAAGTCCCCTCAAATACGGTGGATGAATGGTGTGCCTTCAAACATGGCTTTTGAGCACGAAGCTGGTACTTCAAACATGAAAACCTTCCTAGAAAAACACGCAAAAATACTGAAAAACAAAAAACCTGTCACAGTGATTTTGTTGGCTGGAGATGCTGAAAAAGCTGATGGATCAGTTACGCAATTTACAACTGAAAACGCAGAAAAACTGGCAAAAAAAGTTGCTGAGCTTTCTCCAGAAAATCCTTTGATTGTTATGTCAGGCCCCCGCACAGGAAAATACCAAACCGGAAAAAAAGAAGGAAAGCTTGTTATTGATAAGGCAGCTCATACCAAGGTTCTTTTTAAAGACACAGGGGCCTCGGATCCTGTGACCCATGCTTTCTTGAAAAAAGTAAAGAGCCTTTCCCCAGAGAGGACTGTCATTCTTGAGGACTTCATCAAAGGCAAAACAAGTCATTACAAGGGCGTCTTTCATCTTTTGAAAGAGCGTGGTGGGCAGCTTTTTGTTAACGGTGAGTCCAACTCAAGCATTCAGGATGCCATTGATCTAGGTCTGATCTCCCAGGCTCATATCTATCGCCATGGGGCTATGAATCCAAGCCATCACTTCAATGTATCTTTTGTGAAGGCAAGGTATAACGCGCGTGTTTTAGCCCAGGATTTCACCCTCGAGCCTCAGGGGAAGATTAATCATAAAAAAGTACGCTCTCCTTGCGAAACCGTAGCAGGTGAGCTGATTATGCTTTTCGCCCGCTAGGTGGTGCCCGAAGCAGATAAGGTCCTCTCTCTTTTCCTACGTGAAAAACGGCTTGAGGTTATTTTTATAGCCCTTGTTGTTGTTCTTGGTTTTTACTTTTCTCTAAGTTACGAACCTTCTTTGTGGGCTGTTTGCGGGATTGGTGTTTTCTGGGGACTCTGCTTTTGGATACCATGTCTTCACCTGTTGCGCCCTCTTTTTTTAGGGCTTTTTCTGGGAAGCCTTTCCATCTGCTTGATGAAAACAACGCACCATATCCGACTTCTATCCTCCCCTCTTAACCCTCAGCATGTCCAAGGGGTTGTGGTCAAAATCACACCAAAATCCCCAGAGCACGTCCATATTGTCCTGGACCCTCACCAGATTCAACATCATAGCACCCTTCCCTTTCGAGGCCTGATCCGCCTGCGTAATGTGAGTACCTTTTTTACAAAGACGCTGCAGCCAGGGGATCATATGAGAGCCAAACTCTCCCTGACTCCTCTGCCTTTACCCTGGTCCCCAGGAGGGTACCCCCTCACACAACACCTTTATTTCGAAGGGCTTGCAGCAGAAGGAAAGCTTGAGGGGAGTTTCCGAATCCTGCAAAAGGAACCTCCCTCTTCTTTTTCCCTGTGGCGCCAACGCCACCGTCAAAAGCTTAAAGATCATATTTTTAAAACTTTTGCCCCTCCCTTTGATGGCATTGTTTTGGCTTTGACCTTGGGGGAGAAGGCGGCTATTCCCTCACACATTAAAGAAGACTTTGCCCTTTCTGGCCTTGCTCACCTCCTGGCCATTTCAGGACTTCATATGGCGCTTCTTATGGGGGTGGTTTTCTTTTGTGTTCGACGTGCACTGAGCCTCACGCCTTATGCGGAATTTAACGATACGAAACCCTTGGCAGGGATAATTGCTTTTCTCGTCCTAAGCTACTATCTCTTTCTGTGTTTTGAGTCAGTCTCTGCACGCAGAGCCTACATCATGGCGTGTTTTATTTTAGGTGGCTTTTTTCTGCGGCGCCCCCCCTTTTCTCTTAAAACCCTTTTTGCAACTGGCATTGGTCTTTTGTGTCTTTGGCCAGCCTCTCTTATCTTACCCTCTTTTCAACTCTCTTTTAGTGCTGTGCTTGGGCTCTTCCTAGCCTATCAACTTCCCTTATTGCAACAATCAGCCCGTTCATCCCTACTTTACAAGCTGGTAAGAGCCCTTTGTGTTTTAGCTCTCACAAGCCTTGTGGTTGGGATTGCAACGCTTCCCTTGATTCTAAAAACCTTTCAACAAGCCCCTCTCCTGAGCCTGCTTGCCAATATGGTGGCCATTCCTGGAATGAGTTTCGTGGTTATGCCTCTTATTCTCCTGAGCCTCCCTTTTTTCTGGATCGGTGCAGGAAACCTGATTGCACCAGCCTTATCCAGTAGCCTTTCCCTTCTCCTGTCTTGGGCCCATCAAATTTCAAGCTTTGAACAAAGCTTCATTGCAGTTCCTCCACCTCCAGGATGGGCATTAGGTCTGTGTTTCTTGGGGGCATGCTTCAGTATATGCTATCCCTATCGTCTATGGCGCGGAGGGTTTGCCTTTTTCTTCATAGGTGGTTGTGGCCTTTTTATGGGAGAAGCCCCAACTCTTCTTCTATCTCCTAAGAAACCCTACTATGGCATTTGCCAAGATCATTGCCTTTATGTTCATGGAGGGCACCAGACCTTTGCACCTGTTGGAAACTGGCACAAAAGAACTGGACATGCTGCGGTGACCCTCCTCAGCCTCAAAGATGGAGCGTCTCTCCAAAATTATGCTTGGGATAGTGAGGGCGGGAAGCTCACACTTGGCCATTCCCGCTTTCTCTTCTTACAAGATCGGTCTCTTCATCGATCGGATTTGATCCAGCGGGGAGACTTTACCCTCACGCGCTTTCCTGTGAAATCCCGCAAGTTGTCTTTGAGCATTGCAGACCTCAAAAAGCTTGGAGAAATAGAGATTTCCGTTAAAGGGGACAAACTGATTTTCTCCAGCGCAATGCTATTGATGGGGGAACGCCCCTGGAACCCCTATCGACAGCATTGGAAGTCCTACCTCCAACGCTTTAAAAAAACGAATTTTCATGTGATTACCCCCTTTCCAGGAAGCTGAGCCTCAGTCTATACTAAGGCGAATTTTTAGATAAAGGATGATGTCATGTCTCATATTCAACACCTCCATGCTCGTGAAGTTTTTGACTCCCGTGGGAATCCAACAGTTGAAGTTGAGGTAACCCTGAGCTCCGGCCATCGTGGCTCTTCCATGGTTCCTTCTGGCGCATCCACAGGATCTCATGAGGCTGTTGAATTGCGGGATGGAGATAAATCCCGCCTTCGGGGTAAGGGCGTGACAAAGGCTGTGAGCCATGTAAATGGCACCATTGCTAAAGCTCTCATTGGAAAAAGCCCCTTTAATCAAGCTGCCATCGATCTAACCTTAATGGAATTAGACGGCAGTGATAATAAGGGCCGTCTTGGAGCCAATGCCATCCTTGGCGTATCTCTTAGTGTTGCCCGTGCTGCGGCGTCTGCCCATGGTGCTCCGCTCTACCGCTATCTAGGAGGGGCTTATGGATCTGTTTTACCCACACCTTTGATGAACATTTTGAATGGAGGAGCTCATGCGGATAACAATGTAGATATCCAAGAATTCATGATTGCTCCTTTTGTTGGTGAAACCTTCAGAGAGGGTTTTGAGGCTGGTGTGAGTGTGTATCATGCTCTTGGAGCGCTTCTCAAAGAAAAGGGATACCTCACAACCGTAGGAGACGAAGGTGGCTTTGCTCCTCAACTTAAAGGAGGCACAAATGAGGCCCTTGACCTCATTTTAGCGGCTATTGAAAAAGCTGGATTCAAGCCTGGAGAAGATATTGCTCTTGCTCTTGATGTTGCAGCAACAGAGATTTACAAAAAAGGGAAATACAGCATTGATGGAAAAGAGCTCTCCAGTGAAGAAATGGTTGGCTACTATGAAAAACTCATAAAGAGCCATCCGATTTTTTCCATTGAAGATGCCATGTCTGAAGACGACTTTGACGGTTGGGCACTTCTCACTGAGAAGGTGGGACAACAAATTCAGCTTGTTGGTGATGACCTTTTTGTTACAAACCCTCAGCGTTTTGATATGGGAATTGAGAAGGGCCTTGCAAACAGCATCCTAATCAAGATCAACCAAATCGGCACCCTTACAGAGACGTTCGAAACAATTCGCATGGCCCAAGAGTCTGGGTATACAACCGTCATTTCTCACCGTTCAGGAGAGACAGAAGATCCCTTCATTGCGGACCTCGCTGTGGCTGTGAATGCAGGTCAAATTAAAACAGGTGCTCCTGCCCGAAGCGAGCGGGTTAGCAAATACAACCAACTCCTTCGCATCGAAGAGTCCCTGGGTCTGGGGGGGAGATTTGGAGTTTAAGCTTGGTCACGCTTAAACCTATTTCACCAAAAGAGAGTCATATTCTTCAGAATATGGCTCGCTTTTATGTTTATGACCTCTCCAAAGAGTGCGGACTCGAAGATTTTGAGTGGGCCTTGCCAGAAGATGGTCTTTATAAAATTTCTGATTTATCAAACTATATTCATGACGCTGATCGCCAGGCCTATTTTATTTTTGTAGGCTCTGAGAGAGCAGGGTTTATTCTGCTGAATAAAGCCACAGTGGATCCAGAAACGAACTGGAATGTGGGGGAATTTTTTATTCTCCGCCGTTTTCAAGGCAAAGGCATTGGTCGCAAAAGCCTAGAGCTTTTGTGGCAATATCATCCTGGTACATGGGAAGTCTCTGTTATTCCTGAAAACAAGTGTGCATATGCATTTTGGAAGCGTGTTATCTCTGAGCTTGGGCAAGGTGTGAGCGAGCAAGAAGCCAACATCTCTCTCCAAGACGGCTCTCAAGCCAAGCGGATCTTGTTTCAGTTTCATAACTCAGTAGAAGAATCTCTATAAAACCTTATTTTGGCCCTAGGTCCCAGCCTACGCTGGGATTTTAATTTATCATTGCAAGCCCTGTGGTCTATGGATTGCTTCGTCGCTAAGCTTCTCGCAATGACTTTAAAAAAGAGGCTCCCCGCAATGACCTCCTCATTGTCATCGCGAGCCCGAAGGGCGCGGCGATCCATAAGGCGCTTGGATTCCGGGTCGGGGCCCGGAATGACTTTCTGAATGGGAAGAGAGATGGAAATTCCAGCGAAGGCTGGAATCAGGACTCTTTTCCTTCCTGGGAAAGCAGGGACTTTCTTTATTATTTAAGAAGAGGAAACAAGAGCTATGCTCTTGTTCAGAGTTTCTCTTGGACCCCGGATCAAGTCCGGGGTTTCGAGGAGGGGGGCCTGGGGTTTTTTCCTGCGAAAGCAGGGCCTAACTTGAAAAACTAACGACCCTAACCCTTCTTCATAATTTGAGGGTCAATCCAACCGATGTTTCCATCACTTCGGCGGTAGAGAACGTTTAGTTCACCATTGCCTGTGTTGGTAAAAACCAAAGCAGGCTCTTCTGAAAGGTCCAGACGCATCACGGCCTCGGAGACTGAAAGGTCAGGAATATCCGTTTCCACTTCTGCAATGACAGGAGGGCAGGCTTCATCATCTGGTGTATCTTCCGCTTCTTCAGCAGGCAAAACATAACTAGGCGCAATAAGAGGCTCTTTTGTTTGAGCATGAATATTACGCCGGCGATTATGAGCATCCAAGCGCTTTTTCTGCCGGCGAAGCTTTGCATCCAAACGCTTTGCAAAATCCACAAGGGTTGCATAGGCATCAGCGCTTTCTCCAGAGCAACGAACATACATTCCCCGGGAGACATGAAGGCTACAATCTAGGCGGAAATGGTGGTTCCCATGGCCTACACGGTACAGGTTACATTGAGCCTCAATAGGTTCCAAACCGTACTTCTTAGAAATTTCATGAAGGTGTTTCTCCAACTGCTCATTAAAAGCACCTGAAGAATCAATTTGCTTACCGGTGTAGATAAATTTCATATTGTTCTCCCTCTTAATACCTATGATATACGAAAAGATTTGAGAAAATACAAACATTTCCTAAAACTTGAGTCACTTTTTGGATAATGTAAGACTAGGATTTTTTAGTAGGCTCACCTTGATGAGCAGCGTAAACACTAATTGCACGACAGACATCCAAGGCTCTCAGTAGCTGGTAATCTTCTATTTTCTTACCTTCACCATCAACAGCCTCATCATCGTCGTCATCATCATCCTCAGCCTTGCCTTTTTTTGCATTGCCAATTGATTTATCTAAGTCTGCTTCTCTTAAGGTATATTTTTCCTTGTGGATATTGAGATTTTCGATTTGCTTAATCTCAACATCTGGCACAATGCCATTTTGTTGAATTTTCACGCCCTTTGGTGTGTAGAAAAGCGCCACTGTCATCTTCACAGCCCCTCCATTTGGAAGAGGGACAACAACCTGGATAGATCCTTTTCCGAAGGACTTCTCCCCCACAATGACAGCACGCCCATTGTCTCGTAAGGCACCAGCAACAATCTCAGAGGCAGAGGCAGACCCAGAGTTGATGAGAACAACAAGAGGCTTTCCTTTAATCGCATCGATGCCATCATCCACCTTGTGAATTTCACCCATGTCTTCTGTTCGCCCTTTCACCTCAAGAACAACACCTTTTTTCAAGAAGACATCACAAACATCAATTCCCTGATCTAAAAGCCCACCACCGTTGTTACGAAGATCGAGAACATAGCCCTTGAGATTGTCTTTGGCTTCTGACTTAATCTTTTTAATTGCAGATAAAAGCTCGTCTTTCGTGGTACGGGCTGCAAAATCCCGAATACGGAGATACCCGATATCTCCTTCTAATTTCCATTTCACAGGATGGACCTTGATACGCTTGCGGGTTACGGTGATATCAAAAGGCGCTTTGAATTTTCGCCGAATCGTCAGGCGGATCTTCGAGCCAGCCTTACCACGGAGGCGATCCACCGCATCATAGATATCGTCAGATGCAAAAGGCTTTCCATCAGTCATGATAATAAGGTCTCCAGGCTTAAGTCCAGCCTTAGCTGCTGGAGACCCATCCATAGGGCTAATGACCTTCACAGCCCCATTCTCCATGGTAATTTCAATTCCTAATCCAACGTAGGACCCGCTGTACTCATCCTTGCTCATCTTGAAACGTTCTGGAGGAAGGTAATTTGAATGAGGATCAAGACCAGAGAGCATTCCTTTCAGGGCACCAGTCAAAAGCTCTTTGGCTTCAACCTCCTCCACATAGCGACGCTTTACCAAATCAGACACGCCATAAATCAAGCCTGCTGCATCTTTAAGGCCATTATCCACTTCACCATTTTTTTCTTCTTTTTTATCAGCCCACAATGGCTGAACCAAAAGCAACAAAGTTAGAAGAAGATGATAAAAAATACGCATGTGTGACAATGCCGCCCAGTTTTACCCTTTCAGGTTAACACTGTTTTAGAGGCACCACAATCGCTCTCTCACAGCCTTTGAACCTTGTAGAAATGAATCCTGATCCCTATACTATGGAAAGTATGCTTAAAAATCGTATCATCATCCCCGCTCTCCTTGGTAATATTCTGGAGTTTTACGACTTCAGTCTCTTTGGTGCCATGGCTGTTTTGCTTGGAAAACTTTTCTTTCCGGATACGACGCCCTACGGCGAAGTGCTTTATGCTTTTTCTGCTTTTTCTGCTGGATTCTTGGCCCGTCCTCTTGGGGCTCTCCTCTTTGGGTATATTGGGGATCGATATGGGCGCAAACAAGCTCTCTCCCTTAGTTTGATTCTCATGGCCATTCCCACCTTGGGGATTACACTCCTCCCCCCCTATGCGCAAATTGGCCTCCTGGCACCAATTGCCCTTACCTTATTTCGCTTTATTCAAGGGCTCTGCGCCGGTGCAGAATACAATGGTGCAGCTATCTTCTTGATCGAGCATTCAGGGAACAAAAATAGTGGCCTGGCAGGATCCCTTGTGGCCCTTGCCGGAACGCTTGGCTGCCTTATGGCGATGGCTGTGAGTGGGATTTGCATGAATCCTGCTCTCCCAGAGTGGTGCTGGCGCGTTGCCTATGGTATTGGTTTCAGCCTTGCCTTTGTGGGCTATTTTATCCGCAAATACGTGGATGAAAGCCCTGCCTTCCTTCAAGCAAAAGGGCAAAAGTCTAATCCACCAGCTCCCGCAAAGGTTTTATTCCGGGAGTTTCAACCCCAGCTCCTCACAGGTTTTTTCATCTCCACTCTTGGGGGAACCACGGCTGGCATGCTGGTCGCTTTCTTCCCCGCCTTTCTCAGCACAGCCCAAGATTTTTCTGCAGACTCCTCCCTGTTCTTAACGGGTGTGGGGATTAGCACCTTTGTCCTGACGGTTCCTTTCTGGGGAATCCTCAGTGACCGTCGAGGTCATGCAACAATCATGAGCTTTGCTGCGATGGGACTCGTTATTGGAGGACCTTTAGTCTTTTTCCTCTTTAGCACGGGAATCCCCCTATACATTATCTTGGGGCAAGTTATCTTTGGTATTTTTGCAGCAGGCTTTGCTGGCCCTTTGAATGCCTACATGACACAGCTTTTCCCACCGATGGTTCGTTTTACAGGCGTATCCCTTTCTTATGGCACAGCCATGGCTGTAACTGGAGGCCTAACGCCTCTTCTTATGGTCTATTTAATAAAGACGACAGGCATGACCGCCCTACCCGGATTCTATGTGAGTTTCATTGCGGCTGTGGCTGTATTTTTCTTAAAAAGACCTCTGGGGCAAAAGATCGTAGCAAGTTAGCCCCCTCAGAGATCAGGGCTTTCAATTACAAGTCTACAATATCGCAAAGAAAGATTGTAAGGAAATGGTGGAGCCGATCGGGATCGAACCGACGACCTCTACAATGCCATTGTAGCGCTCTCCCAGCTGAGCTACGGCCCCAATAGGCGTTAACATACCCATTTCCCAGTTAAACCGCAAGGGGTTCACCATAAAAAAAACACCCTCCGAAGAGGGTGTTTTATGGATTTTGGAATCTTCGAGTTAGATATCGTCAAGATCTCCAATGGCCTCTTGTCTCTTTCTTTCTTCCTCAAGCCTTCTTCGCTCAGCTTCCAACATACCCTGGTTCGTTCTTTGAAGAGCTTTGGCTTTTCCACGAAGTGTTTCGAGGCGTGTCTTTGTTTGAGCCGTTTCTTCCTTCGCTCTTTTTGCTCTCATGTTGTCAACAGCACCACCAAACATGGCTGCGGCTTTTCGTTTTTGACCAAGAGCCGTGGCCGCTGCTGCATCACGCTTTGCTTTTTGGGCTTCGGCAGTTGCAGCTTCTGCTTGCTTGCGCTCACGATCAGCCTCTGCACGAGCCTCTTCTGCATCTTGGGTCTTTTGCGCAGCAAGCTTATCTGCTGCTTCTTGTGCTCTTTTAGCAGCTTCCGCCATTTTTGTGGCTGCTTCCAGTTCTTTCTGGCGCTCTGCAGCTGTTTGACGTGCTTGAGCTGTGTTCTCTGCCGCTGCTTTGGCATGAGCCTGAGCCGCTTCTTTTTGAGCTCTTTGCTCACGCGCATCGGCCTCAGCAGCCTGTCTTGCTTTTGTCTCAGCATCAAGACTCGCCTGAGTAGCTTCTTGTTGCTCTCGTGCCGCCTTCAGCTCAGCCTGCTGGGCCTCAAAGCGCTCTTGTGCAGCTTTGCGATCAGCAGCAGCAGCTTCAGCTGCCTCTTTACTCTCCTTACGAAGCTGGGCTTCTTTCTCTTGCATTTGCTTGAGATCTGCTCCACGGGCTGCCAAATCAGCACGGAGGGCTTTAATTGTTCTTTCCAAAGCTGCAATCTCTGCATCTTTTTGTGAAAGTTCTGTTCCTCTTGCTTTAGAAAACTTCATTATTTCAGCAACGGCGTCACTTAGATTTCCGCGAACTTCTGCTGCTGTTTTCGCATACCCAACTGTCGTAGACAGTAAAAAGGCGGCGGCTAATACTTTGATTTTCATAGGATCCTCACTTTTTCTAAACCTATACCCCTTATGGTGAATAAAAAGACTTAATTTTCCATTAAAATTCCCCCTCTTTAAACATTTACAAAACCCCCTAGATCCGCTTAGAAAAAAAGAGTACCGTGTGAGAAAAACATGAGCTCCTTATGGACTTCCTTGATTTAACAGTTTTGTGTGTTTTTCTGCTCCTTACATTGGGTATTGGCGCTTATGCAGGGCGTGGTATTACAGATATAAAAGCCTACGCTGTTGGGGGGAGAAGCTATGGGACTTTTGCCCTTCTTGCTACCCTCTCTGCATCTTACATTGGAGGTGGTTACACCTTTGGAGTTAGTGAGAAATCCTTCTCTTCAGGCATGGTTTACAGCCTTTGTCTCCTTGGGTTCAGCCTCCAGCTCTTTTTGGTTTCACGCTACATCGCCCCGAAGATGAGTCGTTTCTATCAGGCCTATTCTGTGGGTGATATCATGGCCACATTTTATGGAGAAACAGGCCGCCTTATCACAGGCATTTCATCTGCCATCGTTTGCGCAGGCATTATTGGTGCCCAGGTCAAAGCCACAGGATATGTTTTTAATCTTTTTCTAGGCGTTGATCCCATGCTCGGGATTCTCATTGGCTGTGGCATTGTCATTGCTTATGCTGTCTTTGGCGGCATTAAGGCTGTGGTCGCCACAGACATCCTCCAATTTCTTGTTTTGATTGTGATGATTCCTCTAACCCTATTCATCAGTGTTTATGAATTGGGAGGAATAGAAGCAATGCTTTCTAAACTTCCCCCAATGCACACAGCTGTTCCTGGAAAAATGGGCGGCATTGCTATGCTCAGTGTTTTCCTCAGCCTTCTCCTAGGTGAGGCTCTGGTTCCTCCCTATGTCCAGCGCCTTTTCATTGCGAAAGACACAAAAACCACAAGCCGAGGAACCCTCATTAGTTGTGGGCTTTCTATCCCGTTTTTCCTTGCTGGTGGTGCCATTGGACTGGTGGCCTTTGCACTGAATCCAGAGCTGAATGCCAATATGTCCCTGCCTTACGTGATTGATACAATGCTCCCTGTCGGCCTAAAAGGCTTAGCTGTGGCTGGAATCATTGCATGCATTATGTCTTCGGCCGACTCCTACCTGAATGCGGCAGCTATTGCAGTTATTCATGATCTTGTTCGCCCTCTGAAGAAAAATGATCTCACCTCGGGCCAAGAGCTCCATCTGACCCGTCTGTGCACACTTCTGATCGGTGTATTCTCCGTTGTTTTTGCCATCTATATTGAAAGTGCTATGGACATTTTGCTCTATAGCTATAATTTCTGGTCCCCCATCATCCTTATCCCTCTTGTGATGGGGATTGTAGGCTACCAGCTCAATACCCGGGGCTTCCTGCTTTCAAGCTTTTCTGGTGTTTTAGGAACGCTCGGTTGGACTTTTTCTTTTGAAGGCATCACAGGCATTGATGGTCTCGTAGCCGGTGTAATTACTCATGCGATAGTCTTTCTGGTGCTGTGGAAGCGGGAACCTCAGACTCCGCCCCAGGTGTAGGACTTTCTGCTTTAACAAGCTCTCCAACACCGGCCTCTATAAAAGCAACCCGATCGGAAGCCTCCAAAAGCCCTTGAGCTATCAGGAGTTCAGCAACATTGATGGGATTCACCCCCTGAATGACATAAGCAATCGCAGCAGTTTCTCGGCTGACCTTCCTCATCTCCCTCCAAAGATCCGAATCAGGAGAAAGAATTTCTATCAGGTGACCTCCCTCCCTCACGGCTTCCACCAAGGCCTCTTGGGCGCCTTCTAACCCAATGACACTCTGCTCTTTTGTAAAAATCACCCCCTTAACCTTACCACCTTCTCGGGAGGATCCCATTGGCTGGCCTGAAATGCGCTCAGCCCCAATGGTCAGCGCCCAGGGAGTCACTGCTGTCGCTCCCCATGTCGCAAACGGGGAAAGTAGAAAAAGAAGAGAAAAAAAACACGGCAGCACTGCCCACCCACCAATAGCTCGTTGAGGATTAAACCAACGTATTTGCATGAGAACCTCTCCTGTTTGAGATTATTATTTTCTTATATAATTTTATGGTAAGGGGATCAGGAGAGATGGCAAGATTTCTTTTTCATAACCCAAAGAACAAAAAAGTCTATCCTTGCGATAAGGATAGACTGTATGAAATCTTTTGTTTTTTAGAGGTAAAGCTTACTCTACAATCTCTGAAACAATTGGAGAATCTTTGACTTCGTAGAAAATCTTCATCATCAAGATGCTAAAGATAAAGGCCAAAGAAATACCGTTCCAAATCACCATGGCGGTAGAGCCAATAAGAACCCCAAAGGTTGTCCACAAAAACACACCTGAGAAAAGAAGGACATACATAGGCAAAGAAATGTCCCGCACTTTGCGTGTCCGTAATGTTTTAATGGACTGCGGCAGGTAACAAACAGTTGTGCAAAGACCAGCGGCCCAAGATACAATTTCTGGATTTGCATTCAAAAAACTCACGAGACTCATTATAAATTCCTTTTTCAAAGTTGACTCATGTCGTTAGAATATGATCAAAATTCAAACCAGGAAAGCAGAAAAATGTCTCTTACAAAAAATCTTTCTCCTGACCGCTCTAAACTCTTTTGGAGTCTTGCTTTTGTATGGGGGATGATATTTTTTATGGTGTTAATTGGTGGTGCAACCCGCCTTACAGGTTCCGGCCTGAGTATGGCAGAGTGGCGCCCGCTCTTTGGCTGGATTCCTCCGCACAGTCACGAAGAATGGACACGCATTTTTACAATCTACCAAGCCACACCAGAGTTTCTGAAAATCAACACCCACTTTACCCTGGAAGAATTTAAATCTATTTTCTGGCTTGAATATATCCACCGAGTTTGGGGGCGGCTCATTGGCTTCAGCCTTCTTTTACCTACAATTCTTGTTTGGCGTTCTCCCAGACTTGAAGGCTACCGACTCGTGATAGGGCTCCTCTGGATCTTAGGCCTTGCCCAAGGTGGAATGGGTTGGTACATGGTCAAAAGCGGGCTTATTGCAAATCCCCATGTAAGCCCTTTACGTCTAGCCGCGCACCTTCTTCTTGCAGCAGCAATTCTGACTGTGTTGACACATGCTTTGCTGCGTCTCCGGGGCTTGCGTCCTCCCCTCTCAAAGATTTTTGAGGCCGGCCGACTTCCCCTGCCTATTACAATCCTTACTATTTTTTATGGCGCTCTTGTAGCAGGCACTAAGGCTGGCTGGATCTATAATGAGTTCCCTCTCATGGGAGGATCCTGGATTCCAGAAGATATCCTGAGCAACTCAAATCTCCGGATCTGGCTCTTTGACCCCACAGCTGTCCAGTGGGCCCATCGTGTGCTTGCCACCCTAACATTTGGATATCTTCTCTATTGGGCTCTAAGACTCTCCAAACAAACAGCCACAGTCCCCCAACTCCAGTGGGCTCCCCTTGGCTTGGCGAGTATCATTATGACACAGTATATTCTTGGAATACTAACTCTCCTGAATCAAGTGCCTCTTTTCTACGGCGTTGCACACCAGGGAACGGCTTTTCTTGTTCTCACATTTGTCTATATAAATGCTGTTGTAGAGGCAGTGTGCTGTCAGAAAGAGATAGCTCCAGCCTCTTCTTAATTACAGGGGCCCGCCCTGAAAGTTATTTTCAATCAGCTCTACTAAGGCCTCGATTACCTCTTGGGCCTGTGCCCCTGTAGCCTGAAGGGTTAAGGTATCCCCGCTCGATACCCCCAGCAACATCAGCTCTAGGATGGAGCGGGAACGGGCTTCCCGTTCTTGAAACAGAAGTTTTACGTCTGCATCATATTGCTGACAGAGCTTACAAATCTTCCCCGCAGGCCGTGCGTGAATACCAGCAGGGTTTTGAACAAGAACTTGTTTTTCAATCATCTAAGAAGCTTTACGTTCGGAGGATTTTAGGGCTGGCTGCACCTGGGTTTCAAGCAAAGATGAGGCGAGATGAATTTGATCAACCCCAGCCTGCTTCGCTGCGCGAGCCAAGGTTTTTAAATCAACAGACTCACGAAGCTCCATAATCTTAATAAGAGCAGGAAGGTTGATGCCGCTGATCACATCAACTTTTGGATCCTGGGTCAGGGCCATCGATAAATTTGTGGGCGTCCCTCCAAATAAGTCTGTGGCAACAATAACGCCTTGCTCTCCCCGAACCGCATCAACAGCAGATTGAATCTCCTTTGTTTTCTGGGAAAGATCATCATCTGGGTTAATTGAAATCGCACGAACATTCTGCAAAGGCCCAAGAATATGAGCCAAAACGCTCCCATAACTGAAAGCTAGATCTCCATGTGCTGCAATAACCAAACCGATCATGGGGCCTCCCGAATCAAAGTTTGGTCTAGATCGTACCCCCCTCCTTCTTAAAAAACAATTAAAAAAAGCGGCCTTTCTAAGATTTTAGCCTAGACATTTGTGAGAAAGTTGAATATCAATGTGTGTACCGGCTAGGTAGCTCAGTTGGTAGAGCAAGGGACTGAAAATCCCTGTGTCGGGGGTTCGATTCCCTCCCTAGCCACCACTTCCCTTTTTTATTGTTGAGCCTTAGGCTCAGGGTCAAATCCAGAGATCGCAAAGCGCATCTTTTGCAGAAAAGAAACTCCATTTATAAGTTTTAGGAATTCTGCTGACAGGAGAGATTTGAAATTTGATATTGTTTTTCCTAAGTAAGAAGAAAACAAGAATCACTAAAAATCTTACGTAACTCTTGAAAAAAACAAATTTATTACTACATCCCACAATAGAAAAAATTATTCTTCCTTTATGACAAAAAAATTATATTATTTATTGTTTTCATTCTTGGTTTCAAATGCAGCTCTTGGAGCTGCTGCACTCCCAGAAGCATCATTCCCCAGCTTTTCCCAGCTCATGTCTGAAATTTACCAAAGAGCTACTGCTTCTAATGAAACAGAGACAGAGGAAGTTAAAGCTGTGCTTGCAATGATGGCCGACGGACATGAATTTGGCGCAGCTGTCGCTGCAGTTCGAGAGGCAGCCAGAGATAGAGTTTTAAGAGCAACTGAAAGAGCAGCAGGAGAAGCTGAATGGAGAGCTACAAGAGCTGGAGCTTGGGGCGAGGAAGTCATGGCAGTGGCCTTGGAAGCTGCTGCATCCGAAGCTGAAATCGTTGCTGCCGGAGCCCCTGTGAGAGTTGCAAGGGGACCTCAGACGTTAACAGCTGCCATGAGAAGAGCCGTTGGAAATGAGGCTGTCAGAGATGCAGCTGAAAGAGCAGCTGAAAGAGCAGCTGAAGCAGCAAGAGAAGCTGGGGCCTTAGTCCTAGGAAGCCCCCTTGAGCCAACTACTCTTGCTTCTGTTGCAGATCAGCTCCAACTGAGTGAGCATGACATGGGAAGAATAGAAGAAGCTTGTGCCCGTGGTGGCCTCACTCACCCTCTTGAGAGAGAAGCATTCTTCCGTCAAATCCTGAGGATCGCACCTATCCTACAAAGATGTAATCCACACTATACAATGAGGGTTATCCAAGAGCTTATCACTAATTTAAGGACCTTCACGGCTCCCGAAGATCAAGAAGATGTTTTAAGAGATACTTTGATAGAATTTTTACTCAGAATTTTTAAAGGATCTGATCCTGATGAGGTCTTTAAGAATCTAGATAGGCCCCTCAGGCGAAACAGTATGTCCCTAGAAGAATTTTGTGTCTCACTTATCCCACTAAGCGCCTGCAGCCGTTGGAGGAGAGCGTCAAATTTTGAGTCTAACCATCGTTCCATTCTGGAGATTGCAAAAGAGTTACCAGAACTTAATGCTGAAGATCTCCTTTTTTTGATAGATGCTCTTGATCTGGGACTTATGCAAAATGTACGTTTTTTCATAGGTTGGCGTCAACCTCAGGCTCGCATCAGAAATTTTATGCTGCTTTGTGGGCTTGTCCGAGCTAACGCTGTAAAGTTTTTCACCCCCCTTCGTACAACTAACTTTCTTACTATTAAGACACTGGCGTCACTCACCTCAGCACAAGGAGCTTATTTTTCCAGAGTTTTATGCCCTCCCCTCTTAAGAGCACTTCGCGGAACAACGGTTGAGCATGAAGCATTAGAAGAAGCCATCAGAAACCTTCTTTTCAATGAAGACTCCCCTGCATCACAGCCCCCAGAAGGCATGAGACCATCGTGGGGCATGCCTGTAAGAACACGCGCGCCTTGGGACTTTAGTGAAGTTGATAGCTCCCCAGGTGATCCAGCAGCACCTGAATCAGGAGGTCACCCAGAAGGTATAGGACCATTGTGGAACATGCCGGGAACAACGCCCCAGAGCTGGCGTATCTCCAGGCCACCTCGTACCCCTGCACCTTGGCATCTTAGGGACTCCCATGGAGCTGACAGCTCACCAGATGATCCAACAGCAACCGCAGCAGTAAGATGCATTGTCGTTCCTGAAGATGATCATGATCCAAGCACCTCTGAGGATGAAAGCGATCCAGTACCAAGAAGAACCCTTTGCGAGCTATGGCTAAAGGCAGCAATTGGTAAATATGAAGCTGAAATTCGAAAAGGCTTGATGCCTCTTAAGTATAGAGAAAAATTGTTGGATTTTCTCTTAAGAGCTCCTGTAGAAATAACAGGTCTAGACGACCCTCAAGATCACAACCCACCTCACCCCGATATCTTATGGGCAGATTTTTTGCTTGCTTTCATAGAGGCGCATTTTCTTGGTCGAGAGCCAGACTTGCTTGAATTTTTATCCCACTTCCTTCGTGAGGCCTCAGGAGAAACTCACCTAATGCGCGATCAACATGGCACGCATTGTCTTGTCCTCCAGGCTGTAATGAGTGAGCCTGTAGCAGCTCATGCACTTGAGGCAGTTCCAGCAGCAGCTTCATCATCCTCTTCATTACTTGAGACCACTGTAAGATCATCTGCAGCTGCAAGGAGTGCAGATGAGGCTTCCGAAGCCGTAAGGTCATCCTCGTTAGGGGATATGACCTGGTTAACGGAGGCAGCCCTTCATCTCCACCCTATCGTTGCAGGTACAGCTGAAGATGATCGCCATAAGAAGCTGAACTACCTTTTAACACTATTTAAATTGTCTCCAGACGAACGTTTGGAGAGGTTAGAGGATGTCCGACTTACAAGGGCCCTATTCCCCCATGATGACCCAAGAAGCTTGCCAGTAGACTGGGAAGATTTAGTTGAAATTTTAGAGACTATAAAATATGAATCAATGGATGCTGCAACCTCTTCTGGAAGTGCTCAAGGTATTTTAGAGATGCTTTCAGAGGGCGCTCCCCTTAGAGAGATTATTGAACAAGCACGTGAATTCAGGAGGTTTTTAGCTGAGAATGGACTTGAAGCATCCAGGAAGCCTTATCTTCTGTTAGGCTTTTCCCGAAAACTCCAGGGACCTTTTAAGGAATGTGTTGAGGAATAATTTAAAGCCTCTAATTTTTAAATCAATCTCCGCCAGGCAAAATATCTACCTTCTGCTTCCATTGTAGCCCTCAAGTACTGGTAAGTTGGGGTTTCAAGAAGGCATCCATACAGACGCAAAGCTAAAACTCAACCAGACATCAGGTTGTCTTGATTTCGGCTTTGGCGGAAAATCTCTAACAGAGGCCAAAGAGGTTTATGGCGAGGTTGCGAGAGGTCCGGATCTGCCATGACAATCTCCCGGGCCCGCTGGTGCGCAATGCGGAGGAGATCTTGTTGCCCATAAGGGTCTGCAAATCGGAAGCAGACTTGTCCACTTTGCTGGTTCCCAAGAAAATCTCCAGGCCCTCTAATTTTCAAATCAATCTCCGCTAGGCGGAATCCGTCTTCTGTCTCCGTCATAGCTCGCAAGCGCTGGTAGGCTGTTGGTGTAAGACGGTCTCCATGAAGAATCACGCAAGAGGATGATTTTTCCCCGCGCCCAACACGCCCTCGCAGCTGATGAAGTTGAGAGAGGCCAAAGCGCTCCCCGTGTTCAATGATCATAATTGTGGCCTGGGGCACATCAACACCAACCTCAATCACTGTTGTGCTCACAAGCAACTTAATTTCCCCAGCTTGAAAAGCAGCCATGATTTTAGCTTTTTCCTCAGGTTTAAGGCGTCCATGAATGAGCCCCATAGGGATATGGGGAAGAAAATTTCGCAATGCCTCGTATCGTTCCTCAGCAGCAGCCAAATCTATTTTCTGAGAGCTTTCTACGAGAGGGCACACCCAGTAGGCTTGCTCACCGCGTTCGATTGCCTGATCCAGTCGGGTGACCAATTTGGCCAACTGATCAAGGGGCAAAAGGGCTGTCTTAATGGGTTGGCGCCCTGGGGGCTTCTCCCGCACAGCAGAGATATCCATCTCCCCATGAAGCGTCAGAGCAAGAGACCGTGGAATCGGCGTTGCGCTCATGGCAAGCAAATGAGGCGTCCCTCCTTTTTGGGCAAGTTTAAGACGCTGGTTCACCCCAAAACGGTGCTGCTCATCAACAATCACAAAACCAAGCTTCTTGAATTGCACTTCTCCCTCGAGAAGGGCATGGGTTCCCACAAGAAAATGAATGCGCCCTTTGGCAAGGTCTTCAAGAAGCGTGGTACGATCACGAGCCTTGGTTCCGCCCAGGAGCATGTCAGCACGAAGCCCCAAAGCCTCACAAAGAGGTTGCAAGGTCTTGAGGTGTTGGCGTGCTAAAATCTCTGTCGGAGCCAAGAGAGCCACCTGATCTCCTGCGCCTAATACATTCAGGGCTGCACAAAAGCTGAGGAGTGTTTTCCCACTTCCCACATCTCCCTGGAGGAGGCGAATCATTGGGCAATCTTGTGCCAAATCTTGATCCAGCTCAGCCAAGGCCTCTGTTTGGGCCTTGGTGAATGTGAAAGGAAGCTGCTCAAAAAAAGCCTGACGCAGCGCATCTGGAATGGGATAGGCTGTTGCACTCACCTCCTGAAACCGGGAACGGGCCTGCTGCTGAATTAGCTGAGAGGCCAAAAGCTCGTCTAAACTGAGGCGTGTCATAGCCTGAGCCCAACGTTGAGGATTAGGTTCATGAAGTGCCCGCAAGGCATCCTCAAACGGTAAAACTTTGGTCATGGCGAGGGTGGGAGCATCCCACCACTCCTCCAGCGAAGGCTGTGTCCACACTTCTGTAAAAACCATGTCAATCCACCCCTTCAGACGAGCCTTATGGATCCCTTCTGTCAGTGGATAAATTGTTTCTGGTCCTGACCATCGATACACCATGTCAGGTGGGCCTGTATAATCAGGGTGGGTAATTTGAAATTTATTTTGAAACCGATCTACTTTTCCAGAAACGGCAAACTTTTGTTGAACTGGGAATTTTTTCGCCCACCATTGCTGCCCTCCCTGAAAGAAGACCAGATCAAACAGAATCCCCTTCCCATCTTCCATCAAAATTTTGTAAGGACCCCGGCGCCCTCTCGGAGCTGGGCGATGACCGATGACTTTCGCCACAAGGGTCACAGGATCTTCTCCCGCTGATAAAACCGTCTCCACCCGAGACCGGACACGGACCTGACTTGGACGATGAAGGAGAAGATCAATAAAACGAGGGCGTGGCCCCAACAGCTTTTCTAATCGCTCCCGCACCCGAGGACCAATCCCGGGAAGGGCTTCTAAACTCTTCATTCCAATCCAGGAAGAAGAAGGTTGCAAAGAGTTAGTGGATTGAGGCATAACTCATTTTTACCATGCGTAAAAAATCAAAACCAGCCTGTAATGTTTGTAACATTTTGTAAATTAATAACACTCTCCTCAGTAAAAAAGAATTGTTACAGTAAAAGTAATAGAGGAGTTCCGCTGTGAATCAAAAAACACTCAAAACCCCCGTTTCCTGCAAAGGTGTTGGTGTTCATTCAGCGTCTCCTATTACCTTAGAGATTCTTCCCGCAGAGCCACACACAGGTATCGTTTTTGAGCGCTCTGACCTGCCTGCGGATATGAACAAAATTCCGGCAAATTGGTCCTTTGTGACCGACACAAAAATGTGCACCAAAATCGACAATGGTCGCGGTGCATCTGTCAGCACGGTTGAACATGTGATGGCTGGTCTTGCTGCCTGTGAAATTGATAACTGTATTATTCGTGTTTCTGGGCCTGAAGTTCCCATTATGGATGGAAGTGCAGCGCCCTTTATTTTCCTCGTTGAGTGTGCAGGCATCACCGAGCAAGAGGCGCCACGTCAATATGTGCGCGTCACAAAGCCTGTTAAAGTTGAAGTTGGAGAAAATCGCTGGGCAACGCTGAAACCCTCTGAAGATGGCCGCCTTTCTATCGACTTTTTCTGTGACTTTGCTGGTCGTGAGAACTTTGAACCCCAACGCGCTCAATTTAATGGTGAGATGAATCAGTTCAAGGTTGAGTATTCCACAGCCCGTACTTTTGGTTTCGTCTCTGATTTACGCAAACTTCAGGAACTTGGCCTTGCAAAGGCGTCATCCCTTGAAAATTCCGTAGGCCTGGAGAATGGAACCTTCCTCACAAAGAATGGGCTCCGTTTCACAGATGAGTGCGTCCGCCATAAGGTACTTGATTGCCTTGGTGATATGTACATGGGCGGTATGCCTATTATTGGACAGATTGAAACCCATAATGGGGGCCATCACTTGAACTACCTTCTCCTCAAAGCCCTTCTTTGCGACAAAGAAGCTTATGAGATCGTTCAAGTCCAAGAAGTTGAGTCTGGAGGCACGATGATCTGCCCAGCAGAGAGTGTTACGAGCGAATCCCGAGTTCTCCGTTCAAACTAAATACTTTTAAACTTAAGTAACTTTACCGATTTTCCCCTGGGACCCAGAGAACATCGTTTTGTCCCTTGTTATTCTCATACCGGCACACAACGAAAAGATAATCTGACAAACGATTCAGATAAAGGCGTGCCTGGGAATTCACAGGTGACTCTTCAGAAAGTGTAATGACTCGGCGTTCTGCTCGACGTGTGATAGCCCGAGCAAGGTGGAGATGGGCTGCCAAGCGGCTCCCCCCTGGCAAAATAAATGATGTCAGCGGCGCAAGGGCCTCATTCATCCGATCAATTTCTTGTTCTAGCCATGAAACCTGACTCTCAGAGATACGGAGCGTCCCTGCTTCCCGCTCTACATCTGCTTTTTCTGGCTGAGCCAAATCTGCACCAAGATCAAACAGGTCATTTTGAATCCGGGAAAGGGCTTTATCAGCTTCTGTTCCTGCTTCTAGACGGGCTAAGCCAATAGCGCTGTTGGCCTCATCCACCTCACCGATGGCCTCAATCCGGGGATGATCCTTCTTTAAGCGGTGAGGTCCCATAACCCCCGTTGTCCCGTCATCGCCCGTTTTTGTATAAATCTTGTGCAGCTTGACCATTTCTAATCCTTACTTGTAATAAAGGGCTAATCCAAGGAGCAGAATAGCCACACCTTGCAGCCCAACCCGGAGTTGCATCAAGGCATTGCTGCGCTCCCCTTTATCCCCTTTAAACATGGTATACACTCCGAGTATCAAGGTAATCAAAGTTGCAACCAGGGCAAAAGTGATAAAAAAGCTCATTATGGACATGATGCACTCCAACGTTTTGCTCATTATGCTTGAGTTTTCTGGAAAACTCACCTAATTTATTTTGTATGTCGACACTCTTTCAACCTCAAGAATCCCCTCAAAAAGAAAAGCCATCTGAGTCTTATTCTGCAGATGTTATTGAAGTTCTTGAAGGATTAGAGGCCGTGCGCCGTCGCCCAGGAATGTATATCGGAGGAACAGATACTTTTGCCCTCCATCACATGGCCCAAGAAATCATTGATAACTCTATTGATGAGGCGGTCGCTGGCCATGCTACAGACATTTGGGTTGCCCTTTGCGCAGGAAACACCCTTGAGGTTCGGGATAATGGTCGTGGAATTCCAACGGATCCCCACCCTAAATTCCCAAGGACTTCCGCTCTTGAAGTTATTTTGACAACCCTCCACGCAGGAGGGAAATTCTCAGGAAAGGCCTATGAAACTGCAGGTGGTCTTCACGGTGTCGGACTTTCTGTGGTGAATGCTCTTGCAGATGAGCTTCGTGTTATTGTCCATCGCAAAAAAGACTGCTGGACACAAACTTATAGCCGGGGAAAACCCACTTCTGAACTCCAGCATGAGGTTCAAAAAGCCTTTGCCCGCGGCACAACCATTCAGTTTCACCCTGATCCTGAGATCTTTGGAAACCTAAAGTTCTGCCCTAAACGTCTCTATGAGATGTTAAAGGTAAAGGCAGCTCTCCATGCAGGAGTGAAAGTTCACTATGCTTGGGATAAGGAAGAAATTGGGGGAGCAGACCTCGAGGCTGAGATTCTGATTCATTACCCTGATGGAATTTTACAGGCCTTGAAAGAGGATCTGGGAGAAGAGGCGCCGGAGAGCATCTATGCCCACAACTTCACTGTTGATGACCCGGTCATCAAAGGAAGCTTTGCCTTATGCTGGCCCATGAGGTCTGGCCTTGATCTCAAGAGTTTTTGTAACACCATTCCCACAGATCAAGGAGGAGTCCATGAGACTGGATTCCGCCAAGGGATTGCCAAGGCTTTGAAAACTTTTGGAGAGATGTCCGGCATTAAAAAGGCTACGATTCTCACTCCTGATGATATATTTTCTGGGAGTTGTGGGTGGCTATCTGTCTTTATTCCTGATCCTCAATTCCAGGGACAAACTAAGGAAAAGCTTGTCAACAAAGGCCTGAGTCGTCCTCTTGAAAATGCAATTAAAGAAATTTTCCAAGACCTTTTGATTAAAGATCCCCAACCTGCAAAAGATCTTGTAGAGCTTTTGATCCGCCAAGCCGAAGCCCGCAAGCGCCTGAAGCAAGAACGGGAAGTTTTACGCCAAACAGCAACCCGCCGCCTTCGCCTTCCTGGTAAGCTGACTGACTGCACAAGCAGCGTCCGGGAACAAACAGAGCTCTTCCTTGTTGAGGGAGATTCTGCGGGAGGATCTGCAAAACAAGCCCGGGAGCGAAAAACACAGGCGATTCTTCCCCTTCGTGGAAAAATTTTAAACGTGGCCAGCGCCTCGTCCAATAAGATGGTTGCAAACCAAGGGATTCAAGATATCGCCCTCGCCCTTGGGTGCGGCACAGGTAAAAACTGCAAAGCTGAAGACCTACGGTATGGCCGTGTGATCATTATGACAGATGCAGATGTGGATGGTGCCCATATCGCGTCCCTCTTGATGACTTTCTTCTTCACACAAATGCGCCCCATTGTTGAAAAGGGGCATCTCTATCTGGCGCAACCTCCCCTCTATCGAATTACAGCAGGAACTTTGAGTGCCTATGCTGCTGATGATGCCCATCGGGATGAGCTCCTCGCCACAACCTTCAAGAACCGCAAAATTGTGATCAGCCGCTTTAAAGGATTAGGCGAAATGAGCTGGCAGCAGCTCAAGACAACAACCATGTCCCCAAAGACACGGATTTTGTTGAAAGTGCTGATTAAAGATCATCAACCCGTACTTGTCCCCGAAGCTCCTGAAGAAGCAGTTATTGAAAATGAAGAAGCACAAGAAGCTGAAGTCTCTTGGACCTCTGACAACCCTGATCTTCTTGTGGATGATCTGATGGGCAAAAAGCCTGAAAAGCGCTTCGCCTTTATCCAGGAAAACGCCTCTTACGCCACAGATTTAGACGTTTAGGTAAGTCCTTATCCTTCACTTTCCCCATAAACCACAAAAGTTTTAACCGATGCTGGGATCCGAACTATAGACTTTGGAGAAGCTCCATTTACGTCCTCTTCTGCCCTAATCACAAGAATGTGAAGGGGATTTGCAAGAAAAATGCTCTCAATGGCGTGACGAATGGTTGGAATTTTCAAAGACATGCAATCAATCACAAGTAAGACAGGCCCCTCAAAAGACCCGCTCAAGAATTGATAAAACTCCACACGTGGGAGTATGTGTGAGGGCTCTTCTGATTCTGAAGATACAGCCCCAAAGGCAGATAAAAAAGAAATACTGACAAACAGAAATACAATCCAAGTTTGCCGAAGTTTGATCATCTTAGGCTATCTAAAATATAAGTTGGGCCAAAACCGTACTTATCTTCAAATCCTGCAGCAAGAGTCTCAGGAGTAAGATGTTGAGCTTCTACACCAGATAGGACAAGAGCCGTGTCACAACCTTGTTTCCAGCCACCCTTGATATCATGGGCCATAGAATCCCCTACACATAACGTCTGCGATGGTTTTGTACCAGATTGCGCAAATAGAATTTCGTATATGTTGGAATATGGCTTACCAGCATAGACCACTTCCCCACCCAAGTTTTTATAGAGCTGTCCAAGACTTCCTGCACAATAAACCTGCTCAGATCCATGAAGGACCATAATATCTGGGTTTGTGCAGAACATTTTTAGACCTGCCGCCTGTGCTTTCTCCAGGTTCCGCTGATGTTGAGAAAAATTTTCTGCAATGCTTGAAGGGCCAGAGTTATAAATGAAATCCGCTATTTCAGGATCATCAACAGGTGTAGCTCCTGCCTCTATAAGAATTCCCTTATGTATTTCTTTACCCATAAAAAAGCAGAAAGGTCCCTCCTCCCGAATCCAGTCGTGTAGAAGGGTCTGGGCTTGCCCTCCTGAGGACCAAAGACCATCGATGAGGCTCAAATCTAAACCGAAATTCTTCAGCTGATCCTTAACGTCCTCAGGGAGTCGTGGACTATTTGTCAGCAAACATATGGTCTTTTCCTTTTTTTTCAAGGCACGTAAAAGGGCTTCAGCCTCCGGAAATACCTTTACGCCATTATGAATAACCCCCCAGATATCAACCACATAGTTTTGATATTTATCACTCACATCAAGAAGGGTTGGTAAGGTTTTTGGTTGAATCATAGACATACTACAGAATAGGAGAAACCGTGTTATTGGACAATAGAAGAATTGTCCTCAAAATATGAAGAAAAGAGAGAGAAGTTTCTTGACGCAAACCCACCCCTTTGGCAAGATAATCTTATTAACAAAAACAATTTGGGAGGTTCTATGACGCGGTCAGAACTCGTCGAGAAAGTAAGTGCACATTTTCCGGACATTGGACAAGCTAAGATTGATCAGTGCGTTCAGCATATTATTTCAGAGATTTCTGGGACCCTTTCAAAGGGAGGCCGTGTAGAGCTTCGTGGATTTGGTGTATTTGAAGCACGCCACCGTAAACCAAGGGTCGGCCGAAACCCCCGTACAGGTGACCAAGTTCAAGTTCCTGCAAAATATATTCCTTTCTTCAAGGCAGGCAAGCAGCTTAAGCAAACCCTGAACGATAACGCTGAATAGAACTTCTTTGCCATTGCAAAGCGGTAACTGCAGATTCCAGGTTAGAATCTGGAATGGTGCTTTATGCCCCTCTCTCAAGCTAAAACCTTACCTGAGCATGAAAGTTCCCGATTCAAAGGTTGAGGCGACGGAAGAAATGGGGTAAACGAAAGAAGAAAGCTATTAGGGACTCATGTCACTTCCCAATATTTTGACCCTCTTTCGGATCGCCCTCATTCCTGTTGTCCTTATTGGAATGTCTTTTGAGTCCGTCCTCATGCATTGGATTGCCTTTGGAGCCTTTGTTCTGGCGTCAATCACAGATTACTTTGATGGCAAGCTAGCTCGCGCCCTTGATCAAACCTCCCCTTTTGGAATCCTTTTTGATCCTGTTGCAGATAAGCTCCTTGTTTGCTCATGTTTAATGATGCTCACAGCAAAAGGGCAGCTCCCGAGTCTTCACCTGATTCCTGGCATCGTTATTCTATGCCGAGAGATCTTTGTTTCGGGTCTGCGTGAATTTCTAGCCCAGCTTAATGTAGATATGCCTGTGAGTGCTTGGGGAAAGGTCAAAACAGCCTGTCAACTTTTGGCTCTTGGTCTTATGATCCTAAATGTAGATCTTACTTTTCCAAACACCCCTATTCTTAACCCCATTAGCTATATCCTTTTGTGGGGTGCAGCAACCCTCACCATTATCAGTGGGTGGGGATATTTGCAAAAAAGCATAAAACATTTTTAAGAGGAATCTGATGCTCAAAACCCTCCTTCCGGTTCTTGCTGTTCTGATTCTTGTTGGATGTGCAAAGCCTAAAGAATCTCTGATTCCCGCTGCACGCCTTGAGAAGTTGAAAGAGGCCTATAGCGTCTCTGAGAAAAAAGCTATTCAGCTAGATCTTAAAAACATTCGACAGATTCTCTTCAAAGGAGCATCCCCTGCCCTTCAACACCCAATTTATGTTGCAACAGCTGGTGGCCCTGGGGCTCTAAAAAGCACAACTCTTGAAAAATTTTTAGCCCAAAACAGGAGTCTTTTTGAAGACTCAGGGGTTGTTTATACAGACCCCGATGCTCGTGGCCTGAAACTCATGGCGCACACTTATCATAGCCAGGGACTTTCATTCTATAGGATTGCTGAAGACAATAGTTTTCAAAAAACACAAAAAGCAGCCTATGAAAAATGGCGGAACGCTTCAAATCTGATTGCTTATACATTGTTGAATGAAGCAGCTGAAAAAAGATGTCACATAGCCCATGGCACAACATCTTCTTCCCCTAGCATTGCTGATCTCTACAGGGGGTTGAAAGAACGTGGCTATAAAATCATTCTCCTCCTCTGCGGTGCATCTGACAAAACCCGAATGGAAGCAACGACACATCGCATGCAAGCCCAGGCAAACTATCAGGCAACCCCAGAAGATATTCGCGCTAAAGGCTTGGCTTTCATTGAGCGATTTCCGATATATCTGCAATACGCAGATGAACTCTGGTTTTACTGGAGCACCTCTCATAAAACAGGCAGAAAGCTCGTTGCTCGTTTCTCTGATGAGCGCTTAACAGTTCTCGACAAATTAGGTTTTATGGCTTTTCGTTCCTACTATGAAGGTATGCGCCGGAAGCATCATCTCACCACACCTTCTTTTGATGAGATGTTTAGCATTTGAAGGATAAAAGCGAACAGCCCCCAACCCTTGTCAAAAGCCGTGAAATTCTGTATCAATAGGGGGTAAGACTTGGTGATATGTGTTTAGTAACCTGCTGATTTTTGATTCTCTGTTTTTCAATGCCATGCTGATTGGTATCTCTATTGCAGCTCCTATTGGTCCTGTAGCGATTATGTGCATGCGTTACAGCCTTGTCCAAGGGGTAGGAGCAGGTCTCAGCATGGGACTTGGAACTTCTATGGCAGATGCTCTTATTGGTGTGACTGTCGGGCTTGCGATGGGGGCTGTATCAGAAATGCTTTCGCAAATTGCTTTCTGGACAAAGATTGTGGGGGGTGGATTCCTCATTCTTTGGGGAATAAAAACTCTTTTAGCAAAAGTTGATTCGGGAAATAAAATCAAGCTTCGTTATGATAAAAAGCCTATGATAACAGCCTTTGGGTTTATGTTTACAATTGCTAGCCCTTCAACTGTTCTCCTCTTTATAACCGTTTTCTCAGCTCTGGCAGGGCCAACAATTACCCTGAATGAAACCTATGCTCTTTCCTCAGGTATCTTTACAGGTTCTTTTCTCTGGTGGATCTTGATTGCCTCCGTCATGTCAGCAACAGGAAAGCGCTTGGGCAAAAACTGGCTCAACCGTATCAATCAACTTGCTTCAGCTATTATCATTATCTTTGGCGGCCTTGCGATTGCACACGGCCTCATGGGGCACTACAGCTAGGAAATCTGAATTCTTCCCTTTCATTCTCAGGCTCCCTCGCGTAGACTAGGGGCAATACAGGGGGTCAGCGTGGTTGAGCAATTTCTTATTGTTGGCATTTTAGCCGTTTTGCTGTTTTTCTTTATCTATGGAAACATTCGGTATGACTTTGTAGCTCTCATGGGCCTTGCAGCTTGTGGGCTTCTGGGGCTCATTCCGGCAAAAGAGCTGTTTTCTGGATTTGGCCATCCTGCAACAATGACGGTTGCTCTTGTTTTGATGTTGAGCTTTGCCCTGACTCGCAGTGGGGCAACCTCCTTCATGTCTGATTCAGCAACATCTCTTTCAAAAAAACCCCAAACCCAACTGTTCATCCTCATGGCTTTGGCCTGTGTCTTGTCCATGTTTATGAACAATGTAGGGGCACTGGCTTTAATCATGCCGGTTGTGATTCATATTGCGACAACAAATCAAATCCCTCTTGGCAAAATTCTGATGCCGCTCTCTTTTGGTTCAATCTTGGGGGGTATGGTCACACTTATTGGAACTCCCCCCAACATCATTATTGCCTCCTATCGAGCTGATGTCGTTGGTACTCCTTTCCAAATGTTTGACTTCACTCCGGTAGGTTTAACGCTTGCCGTTAGTGGTGTTCTTTTTGTTTTTTTTATTGGATATCGTTTTCTCAAAGTCTCTGATAAAACAACAATTGGGGATGATCACTTTGAAATTGATAACTATCTGTTTCAGGCCCGCGTGACAGAAGACTCCAAAATTGTTCATAAAACTTTTGGAGAGATCCATAAAGCACTAAGAGAACTTGAAATCGAAATCGTCAGTGTTGTCTCTAATGCCCGTACAATCACTGTTTTATCAAAACAATTTACCTTTAAACCTGGTGACATGGTTTTGCTCGAAGGGAGCCAGGAGAAGATTCAAAAAGCCATTGAAAAGCAAAAGCTCGTTCTGGTTCCTGCAGATTCCCAACGAGCGGAAGTTTTACATTCTAAAGATACTGAAATGGTGGAAGTGATGATTGGTCCTGGCTCACGCCTTCATCAGCGCCTCGTTGAAAGCGTGCGCTTCCGCTCCTACTTCAAGGTCAATCTCCTTGGTCTCTACCGGGAAGGGCTCATCCACCGAGGACATCTTGGAAACTTCCGCTTGAAGGTTGGGGATATACTGCTTCTCCACGGGGAAAAAGAAGCTCTCTCCACTATTGTTCAGCGTTTGTCTTGCCTCCCCTTACGCAGCCGCCCACAAGAGCTCCAAACTCCTAGGAGTGGGCAAATGGCTCTAGCCATCTTCCTTCTCAGTATTTCTTGTGCTGCAGCGGGCTTGATTTCCCTTCAAGTTGCTTTTCTCATCGCCATTGTTTCTATGATTATCCTTGGCCTCGCCCCCTCCCAAGAAATATATCAAAATGTAGATTGGTCCGTTGTAATTCTTCTGGGAGCCATGATTCCAATTGGAAGCGTTCTTGAAAGCTCTGGAGTTACAAGAATTATCGCTGAATTTTTGGCTCACCCTAAATTTTCTTTCCCAGACTGGGCCCTCCTTGCAATGCTGATGGTTATCACAATGACACTCTCAGATGTCCTGAATAATGCAACCACCACCCTTTTAATGGCCCCAATCGCAAAGGATGTAGCCTTTGAACTTGGGGTAAATCCAGATCCCTTTTTCATGGCTGTTGCTATTGGAGCCTCTTGTGCCTTTCTGACCCCCATCGGCCACCAAAACAATATCCTTGTTATGGGCCCAGGGGGGTATAAGTTCTCAGACTACTGGCGCCTTGGACTTCCCCTAGAGATCTTAATTGTACTTTCCGGCATTCCATTGATCATGCACTTTTGGCCTTTACATGCTTAAGTTGTTTGAACAGCTTCCTGTACCTGTCTTCGAGCCTGCTGCTGTCTCTGAAAAAGATACTCTCCTCCAAAAAACCGTTTCATTAGGCTGCACAGACCTTCACCTCAGCGCAGAAGAAGAAGGGTATAGTCTCAGTGTCCGCTTAGATGGGCTCCTCCAAGAAGAACAAAACCTTTCCTCCGATGCTGGAGGGCGGCTTCTCAATCAGTTCAAAATTGCAGGAAGGATGAATCTTTCTCTGCAACACCTTCCTCAAGACGGCCGGTTTTCATCTTTTATAGAAGGGCGGCAAATTGACTTTCGTCTTTCTACCCATCCGACCTTGTGGGGAGAAAAACTTGTGGTGCGCATTCTTGATCAAAAACGCGGACTTGTCAGCCTAGAAGAGCTTGGCTTCTCTCCCCATGTGATTCAAAGCCTGACTCAAATTCTGAAACGCCCAGATGGCCTTTTTGTGGTTGCGGGCCCAACAGGGGCAGGAAAGACCACAACACTCTATGCCCTTCTCCAAAAACTGCGTGACCCATCTCTCAATATTGTAACTCTTGAGGCACCCGTTGAGTATCGCCTCCAGGGCATTCACCAAACCGATGCCCAAGAGCGGGGAATGACTTTCGCCGAAGGTCTCAGATCCTTGTTACGCCAAGACCCAGATATTATTTTGGTTGGAGAAATTCGGGATGAAGAGACAGCCCAGATGGCTCTGCGTGCTGCGATGACAGGACACCGCGTTCTTACAACTATCCACACCCAAAATGCATTTGGTGTTTTCCCGCGTCTGCAAGAGCTTAAGATTTCCACCTCCCTGATTGCCGATCATGTAAGTGGTGTATTGTGTCAGCGTCTTCTCCGAAAAGCTTCTGGAACAGGGCGCTTTGCCATTGGGGAAATTCTTGCTGTTGAGGATAGGATCAAAGCGGCTCTTCGCAAGGACCATTCTGTTGAGGACTTAGCCCAGGCTGCTGCCCAAGCAGGATTCCGCCCTCTCATGACAGAAGCCCAGAGGCTTATGGCAGCAAAAAAAGTCACGCCTCAAGAGGTTGAACGTGTTCTTGGCAGTGTTTAAACGCAAAAAAGGAGGCCTGAGCCTCCTTTTTAAACTTTAAATTTATCCGTTTTTCTACCGGAGATTCATCTCTCCTGTTTCAAAATGCTGCCGGTTATAGTTATTGGAATCAGCAGGATCAACGTATTTTCCTTCATACAATTTGCCGTCTGCCCAAAAACTGAGTAGCACTTCCAGAGGATCAACCCAGGCACCAGGCACGCCGATACGAGCCTCAACCCCGTAAAAATTACTGTCTCCAAAACCAAGCATGTTTCCCGTGACCTTGTAATCATCTTTTGTGAAGCCTCGCCCTATTTTAACATCAGAAACAGCTTCTTTTGCATCTCCAAAGATTTTACCAAGCGTCCTGCGACCAAAGCTTTTGAGGATCTGAGAATCATTTGAAGAAATATAAACAATATCTCCTCTGCGATGCACAATTGCTGTCTCTTCAAAACGCTTTTGCATAGACTCTGCAAGTGGCGCTTTTGCAACCATCATCATATCCTCGAAGGCTTTCTTAAGCTCAGGAAAACTCTCAGCTTCTTTCAAGACATCGGCAAGAGAACGTCCTCTAAAGTATCCACCACCCATGGTCTTATAACTGGGGTTTGGGAGTGTATTCAAAAGCTTATGTTCCTCATTAAATCCTTCAGCATTTGTATCATAGTAAGGAATCCCGCGCTTACCTGGAATACCAACTTTTTTCACCTCTACGGGGGTTTCAACCTCCACAGCTTCTGACTTTTCTTCAGCGACAACTTCTGGTGCTGGTGCAACCTCCTCAGCATAAGGATCAGGATTTTTGTAGGGAGCATACATAAATACATCACGGCCAAAACCCACATTAACCACGCCATCTGCAACAGAAACATTTGAGATTTGGATAATTGTGCTTACACTAAAGACGTTACTATCTGGCACAACCCAGTTACCCGTTACTTTTGCTGATCCCACAAGAAAACCTCTGTGTGTATCAACACCATTTACTTCATCTTTTCCACCTGTGGCTGCTTCATAAATATCTCCAATGGATCTTTTGCCAAAATCCTTAAGGAGGCCTTTATCATAAGAAGAGACAAAAATTTCCCCTTTCTTTCCATCCAATTGAACGACAGCCGTGCGCTTAAAACCCTCGAATTGATCTGCACTCAAAATCCCTTCAGCAACCGTGAGAAGTTTTTCCAAGCTTTCTTTTAGCCCCTCATGAGGCTCTGCAAGTTCTTGCAGTCTATCCAAAGGCATTCCCCCGAGAACACGCTTCTCAGAGTTCATATGACCAGGCCGCGGAATCTGATTTAGCACTTTGTGCAAATCTGTAAATCCTCGCATCTGAGGGTTGAAATACATTGACTTGATATTGGCGGCTGACACTTCTTTGGCATGCCCAGGAAGGGCTACCCCGACAGCAAACATAAAAAGAAATAAGGTAAAAAAACGTTTTGCAAGCATGGTGAAGGATTCTCCAGTTAGAACTATTCTTCCATTCTCGAATCCAATGTTTAATGAATCGTTAACGTACCTTCTTCTTCTGCAGAAAACTCTCTATAAAATGGGAATGTAATAAATTGTTACCCTTCTTCACCTATTCAATAAGCGTGTTGGGATGTAGAATATAAATCTAAGAAATGTGAACAGAGGATTTCCATGACTCAAAAGCTCTTCGGTACAGACGGTATTCGCGGTAAGGCCAACCAATACCCTATGGATCCTCAGACCGTTCTCTCTGTTGCCATTGGTGCAGGATTGACTTTTGGTGAGTTCAAGGAAAAGCCCCGAGTTCTCATCGGAAAGGACACGCGCCGCTCTGGCTACATGGTTGAAAATGCCCTCACAGCAGGCTTTATCAGTGTTGGCTGGGATGTCCTTCTTGTGGGTCCCCTCCCTACCCCAGCAGTTGCGATGCTCACAAAATCTTTGCGGGCAGACCTCGGTGTGATGATCTCTGCGTCCCATAATCCCTTTGATGATAATGGACTCAAGGTTTTTAATGCAGATGGTAAAAAGCTTACAACAGCTCAAGAGATTGAAATTGCAGAGAATGCCCTGAATGGGCACCAATTTCTATCTTCCCCTTCAGGCATGGGAAAAGCGACACGCTTTGATGACGCTCAGGGTCGTTATGTCGAATTCGTCAAGAATACATTCAAAAAAGACATGACACTCAAAGGGCTCAAGATTGTCCTAGATTGTGCCCATGGCGCAGCTTATAAGGTTGCTCCTGAAGTTTTCTGGGAACTCGGAGCAGATGTCATAACGATGAATGCCCAACCTGATGGTTTTAATATCAATAAAAATTGTGGTGCCCTCCACCCTGAAGGGCTGGCAGAACGGGTTCTTGCAGAGCAAGCAGATATTGGCATTGCCCTGGATGGGGATGCAGACCGCCTCATTGTTGTGAACGAGAAGGGAATCACGCTTGATGGAGACCATATCTTGGCCCTTCTTGCAACGTACCGTAAGGCTGAAGACCGCCTCCCCGAGAATAAACTCATTACAACCGTAATGTCGAATATGGGGCTTGAACAATACCTCCAGAATGAAGGTATTACCATGCTTCGTGCCCCAGTAGGAGACCGCTATGTTAGCGAGCTTATGGAAAAGGAAGGAGCAGCTCTAGGAGGAGAAGCCTCCGGTCATATCATCTTCAAAGAGTGCGCCACTACAGGAGATGGGCTCATTGCGGCCCTTCAACTTCTAGAAGTTCTTGTAGCATCTGGAGAGCCTCTATCCCGCATCGATCACCCTTATGAAGCTTTCCCACAGCTCCTCAATAACTATTCCTTTGAAAAAGATCCCACAGCACCAGATGCACCGGCTCAGGTCTATTTCAAGGAAATTGAAGAAGGACTCGGCAACAAAGGCCGCCTTCTCATTCGCCGTTCGGGTACAGAGCCCCTCCTGCGCGTCATGGTGGAAGGAGAGACAGAAGCTCTTATACAAAGCACAGCAAACAATATAGAGAAGTATTTAAAATCAGAAAACTACATTTATTGACATTAATAAAAAATTATACTTTTCCTTGTACATTATTCTTATAAAAACCATCAAAGGATGCGAATTATGTACAAGTCACTTTATGCTCTTCTTCTTGCAACAGCTTTGAGCGCCCCTGCAGCCCATGCGGAGACTGATATCGCCAGCACACTTCTTGGAAAGGTGCGCGAAGGCGTTGAAGAAACATCTTCTGCAGCTAAAGCTGATGCTGTAGGCGCTGTTGAAGAAAAAGAAAAAGGCTTCTGGGATGGTCTCTTTGGAGGCAAAAAAGAAGAAGCTGCTGAAGAAGAATCTGAAGATGAAGAGTCTGCAGATACTGAAGATGAATCTGATAACGAAGGCGATGAAGCCAAAGCTGATGAAAAAAAAGCTGATGAAGACGTAAAAAAAGAAGAAAAGAAAGCTGAGGAAGACGTAAAAGACGAAGAATAAATCGTCTCTCTAGATAATTACTACCAAGAGCCTCCCTTCCGGGGGGCTTTTTTAATACAAGCATATTAGGAAATATGGGGCGAGTGACCGGAATTGAACCGGCGACCTCCAGTGCCACAAACTGGCGCTCTAACCAACTGAGCTACACCCGCCATAAACGGAATGTGCCATATATCGCATATCCCCCGTTCCCCCGTCAATCCTAAATCTCCAGAAGATAAGGTTTTCAACGGACCGCTCTTTATCGAAATTCCAGCGAAGGCTGGAATCCAGGAGGAATTTCTTCCCTGCGAAAGCAGAGGCTTATTTTTATTTAAGAAGAGAAAACAAGAGCCATGCTCTTGTTCAGAGCTGAGTTCCTGGACCCCGGATCAAGTCCGGGGTTTCTGTGGGGCTTCACTTTTCTTTGTCACTGCGAGAAGTAAAGCGACGCGGCAGTCCACAGACAAAATAGACTAGACCTCTGTGCCTTTGCCAGCGACTTTTATTCCAGCCCTTTCAAATCCGCTAAAAATTTGATTTTATTGTCATATCACCCTATTTATGCAAAAAAAAGAACTTCAATGCGCTCTTTTATATTTTTTGTATTTATTCTATTTCTTAATTCAATGCAGCTACAAGCTGCTGCTTGTGATTGTTCATCATCGTCAGCAGAAGAAATTAGCCCAACCCTTGATGGAGAAAAACATGTCCTTGTTCATACCGGCTTTCCGATTCCTTTGTGTGTTGAAGGATGCTCCTGTCAAAAAACAGTAATGTACAAAGGGGAGGAGTATCCCATCCTATTTCCTCCAGAAATGGATCCACGCTGCCAGATTCAGATTCCTGTATCTCGTTATTCAGGGGGGGGTGGATCTTACTGGTGTCTTGATCATCTTGTAACCAATTGGGCAATTCGGGGTGCTGTAGTTCTACACCCTTTACAGCCTGAGCGAATTCTAAGTATGTGCATGTGGGAAGTTGTTGTAGGGGGCCCAGTCATCCTTGGCCCAGGATCTGTTGTTTACGTCGCAACCCGCTCTGAAGACCCTGAAGCCGTTGGATGGAATGGAAATCTCTCTTCTGAAAATGCACCAGATGTTGATTTGTATGACGAGGAAGCTAGGGCTACTTTTAGACTTCCCTTTGAGCATCTTGCTGCCCTTTGCAAATCAAGAGGTATTACATGCAAAGTGCTTCCTGATACCGAGCCTGTGGAGGAAGACGATACCTGTAATATGTGGCTCTCGCATGAAAGGCTTGTTGAATCTCTTCTTAGGGAAAATGGCGTATTTCCTCTAAGAATGAAAGGACACTACACCCCTTATACTCCCGCATTCACACCCTCTGGGAAACGTGTTGATCCCTCTTTTTTGGGGCCCTTCTTAGCTAAATATCCTCATATTTCTGTTGGGGATGATTTCCGGTATGTAAGTGGTCTTGCCTGTCTTCTCCGTGCAACTCAAAAGCTTCGTAATGCTGCAGAACACGGAGATTATGAACTTGGAAAAATAATCCCAGAGCTTCAGTCTTCTAAAAATGCTTTCAGTTGGCGATTTGCTAATCAAATGATTACTCTTGCCCAAAAATATTTTGGGTCCTGCAAAACACTTGCTCCCGACGTTAAGACTCTTGTTCTCAGCCGTTTTCCGGCTCTCCCAGCAAGCGGAGCCTCAGAAGGATCTCCCAAAGACACAATGCGTATTATCTTGCAAACTGCCTTAGGGCTCAGTCCTGAGGCCATTGAGGACCTCCTCCCGTTTTGGAAAAGCGAACTAAGTGAAGAAAATTTCCACATACTCATGCAAGCCTTGGAGATCTATAAACAAAACCTTTCAGGCACAATAACCGCCATGGAAGGAAAAGAAAGGCTGGCTACTCTCCTTTCTCCCTTGGGCCCTTTAGAAAGTCTTTATGAGACAGAAGAAGTTAGAGAAATAATAGAGCATCCAGAATGGGGGCCCTCCTTAGAAGATTGGACGCCCCTACTTGAGCTTCTCCCAGGAGATCTACCTACGTCAGAGGGCACCTCTGCCTCAGCAGCTGCAGCAACAGCTTAACTTCTATGCTACTTTCAAATCTGCCAAAAAGGCCTCTACATCCGCTTTCGGAGTATTGAAACTTGCCACGAACCGGTAGACATCTGCCCCAAGAAGTGTCCAAGGATAAAATTGATGACCCTTGGCTTCCAGTGTTTCTGCAGTCTTAAGAGGAAGATGGGCAAAGACTTCATTAGCCTGAACAGGGTTATAAAGAGAACACCCTTCACAATTAGCAATCCCCTCTCCCAATTTTTGAGCCATCTGATTGGCATGGGTCGCATTCTGGCGCCAGAGATCATCCTCCAGAAGGGCATGTATCTGCACAGCCAAGTATCGATGCTTAGACGCAAGCTGGCCGAGCTGCTTACGATAGAAAGGCGCATCTTTTGCCTGCTCTGAATTAAAGTACACAATAGCTTCTGCCATCATAGCCCCATTCTTCGTCCCGCCGAGAGAGAGGACATCCACACCGGCTTTCCACGTCATCTCTGCAGGGGTACAGTTTAAAGCCATGACGGCGTTATAGAACCGCGCGCCATCCATATGCAGCGGCAAGGCATGCTTTTGACAAACCGCCCCAATCTCCTGGATTTCTTCGAGATCATACACCGTCCCCTCTTCCGTTGCCTGAGTAATCGTCACACAACCTGGCCGCACATGATGAACCATATGGATTTGAGAATGAGCTACAATCTTTTCAATTCCCTCAGGCGTTAGCTTCCCCAAAAGTCCAGAAAGAGGAAGGGCTTTCCCCCCAGAGAAAAACTCCGGCATGCCACATTCATCCTGATTTACATGGGCAAATTTGTGACAAATAAAACCTTCAAAGGACTTAAGGAGAGACGCAATCGCGACACTGTTCGCCCCAGAGCCATTAAACACAGGGAAAACCTCAAGGGCGTCGTGCTCAAAAAAATCTCGCAGGCGCGCCGTAAGACCAGCAGAAATCTCATCTGCACCATAAGCTGGAGCATCCCCTTCATTTGCTTTTATAAGAGCCTCTAAAATCTTAGGGTGAACGCCTGAAGTATTATCACTTGCAAAATTTGCCATTGTCTCTTTCTCCTTCCACAAAAAAAGCCAGGATATAAATCCTGGCTTTTGAAACAGTCTATAAAAACCAGATTAGCCCGTGACTTTTGTCACCTCGCCATGAAACGCATCTGCATCCAATTCTTTTTCTTTCACAGCAGCCCCATCAATGATGGCTTGAATAACTTTGTCCTCAAAGAGCGGTGCGCGAATGTGCTGAATGGCACCAGGATTCTTCTTCAAATGATCGAGAAATTCCTTCTCACGGCCGGGATATTTTGAAGCTTCTTGCAGGATACCTTGCTGAATTTCTTCATTGGTGACTTCAACCTTTTGCTCCTCAGCAATCTTGTTCAAGACCATACCGAGACGTACCCGACGTAGCGCCAAAGCATTATATTCTTTCTTGAGCTCTTCTTGCTCTTTCTCAGACTTAGACAGAACTTCGCCCTTAGACTCCTGGAGCAAACGATCCCAAATTGCTTTGAATTCGTTCTCAACCATGGTTGGAGGAACATCAAACTGACAAGCCTTATCAAGGGCATCTAGTGTATGGCGCTTGAGGTGAACAAAGGACCGACGCTCACTGTCTTTTTCCATAGAAGAAACGACAGCCTTCTTCAAATCATCCATGTCTTTAAAGCCACGCTTCTTAGCAAACTCATCATCAGCTTTTCCAGCCTCACGGACTTCTTTAATTTCAACAGCAAAAGTTCCCTTTTGGCCTTGGATATCTTCTCCACCATAATCTTTCGGGAATGTGAAGGAGAATTCATGCTTATCTCCAGCCTTCAACCCCTTCAAGCCTTTTTGGAAATCATCCAATGTGCCCTTAGAGCCCAAGCGGCAAATGAAGAAATTAGCCTTGTCTTTTTCTTCTTTGTTCACTGTTAGTGTATAGCTGAGAGCGAGAACATCGCCATCTTTTGCACCGCGGTCTTTGACTTCCTTACCAGAGAGATCCTCGTCCTGCATCCGGCCAACAATGTCTTCAATCGCTTTTTTTTCATCGATCTTCATTTTAAGCTTTTCAAGCTTGAACTTCTTAAAATCAGGGATCTTAATTTCAGGCATGACCTCAACTTCCATATCAAAAGTGATAGATTGGTCTTCATCAAACTTTGTAACCTTGCAGTTTGGACGTACAGCAGGCTCGAGCTTCTTTTCCTCAAGAACCTTTTCGATATGAGACTGTACGGAGCGCTCTAGGGCTTCGCCTGCAGCTTCTTTTTCAAATTTTTGTTTGAGAACAGCAAGAGGAACTTTCCCCTTCCGGAAGCCTGGGATTGATTTTTGCTCACCAAGTTTTGTCAGCGTTGCTTCCAGTTGTTTATTATAAACATCGCCTGGGATTTTAACTTCAAAATGATGGGTGAGACCTTCAACCTTTTTTTCCGTGACATTCATCAATATGCATTCCTAATTCTTTAATGGTACGGGTGGAGGGACTTGAACCCCCACGTCATAAGACACTAGATCCTAAGTCTAGCGCGTCTACCAATTCCGCCACACCCGCACAGATCTGCCAGTATTAATAGGTGAATTTATCTCCAGCGTCAAAGACTTTTCTACACTTTCTTGGAACGATAAGCACGAAGCGCCAAGATGCTCATGATTGTTAAGAGAAGGCAGGCAATTCCCATGTCCAAAATTGTGCTTTCACGAACGAGAAATCCCATCCCGGCCCCAAGTGCAGCTGAGACATTTCTAAAGAAACTAACAAAGGAAGCTGCCGCACCCCGGTTATTGGGAAAACACTCCATTGCCAATGCCATTCCTGGACCAAAGATAAAAGCCATCCCAAAAATATAGATAAGCTGGGTTCCTGCCACACTCCAAGCCCCCTCTGTTCCCGAGAGGCCGTTTAAAATATGAAGAACAGAAGCCAATACAGTAAAGGAAAGCCCGAGCTTCAGGCAACTATGAATCCCAAATCGCGCAATAAGTTTTCGATTAATGAGCGATCCAAAAACATAGCCACTCACGATCAGTGTTGAGAACAACCCATAAGTGTCTGGATCAACATTATAGTGCCTTTGGAACAAAACACTGCTCACGACAATGTATCCCCAAGCTGCTCCAAAAATACCAGCAATCATAAGGTTTGCACTGAGGAAATTTCGAGACTTCAACATCCCGAACATTTCCCGAAGCTGTTTAAAAAGAGGGGTCCGGTTGGGGGTAAAATTTGTTTCCACAGCTTTTGCAGCTGACATCGCAAGGCTTGCCACACATAGGGCAAAAATCACCCAGAAGCTCATCCGCCAACCATAATGCACCTCGATCACCCCTCCCAAAGCAGGCGCCAGTGCAGGTGTTAGCGCAATAATAGCTCCATTTGTACTCATCATTTTTGCATTTTCTTCTGGGGTGAGCATCTCTGTTTGTAGGGCAAGGGGGACAACCCCAGTGACACCCGATCCAATCCCCTGAAAAAAACGACAGATAAGAAGTGTTGTAATGGAGTCTGTCATAGGGGCAAGGAAGCTGAAAAAAGTAAAAATCCCAAGCCCTATCATTAAAATGATACGTCGCCCATGCATATCAGAGAGAATTCCATAGATTGGAGCACTTAAAACCACTCCCCAAAAGAAGAAACCAACCGTGCTTTGCACCGCTTCATGGCTCACAGCAAGATCACGGGCCATTGAGGGGAAGCTTGGAACATAGAGATCAGTTGCCGCAATTCCGGTAGAAACGACAAGAATGATCATGGCCTGAATGGCACCAAAGGAGAGCCTCGGTTGAGACTGATCCACCTGATTCATAAATCAACTTTCTAGGGAGAATCCCTATTGATCAGAGTTGTGAATAATACGATGGATAATAACGGCTAAAATGGCCCCTGCAAAGGGGAAAGTTACAAAAAACCAAAGCTGTTGCAGGGGATCTTTATCAACCATATAAGCTGCTCCAGCGGCCCGAAGAGGGTTAACAGCCCCATTCGTAAGAGGAACAGCTAAAACAAGGGCTGCACTGTAGGCAAGGCCCTTTGTCAGCCCTTTCATGCTCTCTGGGAAATTTGGTGTCTCTGAAGCAATATAGGCATAGGTGAGAAGCCCTGCCCCCATCACCTCTACAAAAGCACATGCTGTTGAAGAAAATCCATTATTTCCAAGCCCGCGATCAAAGAGATTTCCAATTGCTGTAAACATCTCCATATTATAGGTCTCATTCCCTTGGAAAATGAGCTGCACAGCAAAAACCGAAGCCGCACATCCAAGAATTTGACCGACAATATATACAGGCAGATGCATCACCCGAATATCTCCTGTCAGCATTAACCCAAGGCTCACAGCTGGATTAAAGTGCCCCCCAGAAATTGGCCCCATAGCTTGGGTTAAAACAATCAAAATAACCCCAAATAAAAGCCCTTGTTGAAGAGGCGGATAAGCTGACATAGATACGGCACTCGCTACCTCTTGGGCCTGGGGGCTAGGATTAAATGCAAGCATCAGCGCTCCCAAACCAATGGTCAGGAAGAAAAATGTGCCGAAAGCTTCAGCCATAAAAATTTTAAGGGGGTGAACTTCGTTCATAAAAACCTCTCTGTTATTGCTTTTCTTAAAATTTAACATAATTTTTAAAAAAGAACCATTCGATCTTTTAAGACCGCGATGATATTCTATCCCCCAATGTAGGAGTGTCCCATGTCTAATTCCTTAAAAGTTGGTCTTATTGGTGCAAGCGGCCGGATGGGCCTTGCCCTCCAAACAGGTCTTTTAAAAAATCCTGACCTCTACTCACCTGTTCACCTTATTGAACGTCAAGGCTCCACCCAGCTTGGGAAAGTTTCCCATGTGAACCTCCCCTACGAAACCCTTGAGCAAGTCAACCCCAAGGACGCACAGGTCTGGATTGACTTCTCCCTCCCCACCACTTTGGTAGAAACCCTTGCATGGCTCGACAAAGCTCCTAAAACAACAGCTTATGTTTTAGGTGTTACAGGACTAAGTTCAACTCAAATGGATCAGCTTGAGAAGTTGAGCCATGAGCGCCCCATCTTCTACAGCACCAATATGTCCACAGGAATTGCAATTCTTAACCGTCTTGCTCCTCTCGTGATGCAAATGGCAGGAGACCCTCTCGAAATTGAGATCGACGAAATCCACCATAATCAAAAAATTGACCAACCCTCGGGAACAGCTCTCACCTTGGCTCATACAATTCTTGAGGCTTGGGGCATTCCTCCAAAAGATCGGGAAGCTCACCTTCTCAGTGGATATTCACAGAAGAAGGGTAAAGGAGAAAAGGTTGTGCATTGTATTTCTCACCGCCGGGGCCAATGGGCTGGTGAACATACAGTGCACTTTGCCACAGACCAAGAGGAAATCAGCTTGAAGCACGTGGCCCACAATCGATCTGCCTTTGCAAAGGGCGCCCTTCAAGCTGCCCGCTGGGTTTCTCAAAAAGGTCCAGGCCTCTATTCCATTGACGATATGTTGCATGAGCGCTTGGGGCGGTGATGAAGTTTTTAGAGGGTTTTTCCGATATCCCGTTTGAGGAAATCATTGATCTCTACGCAAGCGTTGGGTGGGACGCCTATGGCCAAGCACCAGAAAGGCTCAAAAAAGCTTTTGAAAATTCAACCTATAGCCTCTTTTGCTACGAGGGCTCTAACCTGGTTGGCCTTGCAAGAAGCATTTCTGATGACGCCTATGTACATTTCCTCAAAGACCTAATCGTGAAACCCTCAGCACAACGGAAAGGATATGGCACACACCTTATTCAAAAATGCCATGAGCGCTTTTCACATGTGAGGATACATGTCCTTTTGACAGAAGATACAGAACGCCAAAAAGAGTTCTACAAAACCGTGGGATACCACAACGTTGCGGAACTCAAAAGCCCTAAGCTTAATGCATTTTTAAAAACAGATGAAATTGCTTTGGAGTAAGCTTTAGTAGCCTTTTCCCCAAGAGCTCATAAAAAAAGCCCCATTTCTGGGGCTTGTCTATAGTCTTTTCTAAAAAAGATTATTCTTTTTTGGGCTTATTCAAAAGAGGCTTAACCACTTTTCCATATGCTTTTCTTGCTTTTTTGTAACCTTTTTCATGGGGCATTATACCATCTGAGGCATTCAAAAATTCAAGCGCAGTCTTCACAAATGTATCTAGGTTTTGGCCCGGATTTTTCAAACGTTCTAAATCTTGACCAAGGTAAAACAAATCACCTGGCGCAGGATCATTTGGCCTAATTCCAAAAACTTCTCCGAGCTTGTCTCGAACTTTTAAATCACCAATTTTTTGAGAAATAGGCTTTAATTCCTTAGTAAGCTTACCCTCTTCTTCCATAGCATCCAAAACTTTTGCCTGCTCTGGATATTTTTCACGAACAGCGTCCTCTATTTTTTTATCAGCTTCCTTAGCCTCTTCTGGAGAAAGCTGCCCCATCTTTTCGGGAGAGTAGCCAAGCTCTTTCATGACTTCCACCATTTTTCCAAAAGCTTCTTGTTTCTTTTCCATAGGAAATTTCTCCGAAGCCTCTTTAATTTTTTTATCAAGCTCAGCCTTCTCTGCCACTAACTTGGCTTTCTCACCTAGAACTTTCTTTAACTCTGCAACCGCAGCCTTATCTAGCTTATAACGTGCTTCTGCAGGTTTTGCCGCTTCAGTCTCTGTTTCTTTTTTTTCTGCTGGAGTTGCCTGAGCTGTTGTCGCAAGTGCCCCCAACACAAAGGCTTTTATAAGAATATTGTTTTTCATAATAACTCCATTAACTATGTTAACAATTATGAACAAAATTCATTAAATAACTGTGAATGGACACATAAAAAACCCCAGAAACAGGGTTTTTTCATTCTTCATTCTTAAAATTTGAGAAGCTTAAACGACTGAAATATCAGGAGCATCAACAGCCTTCATACTAATAAAACCATCGCCTCTGCAGGCGCTCCATAGTATTTCATCTTGATGGGTTTGATATCCCTCTTTTATAGCATTTTAAAAGCTAAAAACGCATTTTAGGAAAAAAATTTTTCTGACACAATAAAAAAGTAAAATTACAATCTATTTGTTATAAAAACCAAAAAATCCCTAGATCTTCGAAAGCAGTAATGATTTCATAAGATATGTTTCCATAAAACATGACCATTAGACTCTGATAATTAACGCTATAAAAACTCAGTCAGGATGTTAGGATGAAAAGTTATCAAAAACAGATTATAAATAGATTACATGCATCTATTGAAAGAGATGAAACGCCAATAGTTTTTCTAGAAGGGGGGCATTTTGATCCCCGCCTTGGCCCAGATGCTTTTTCAGAAAACTCCCTACAAGAAGCCCTTGATTTTGGCTTTATGCTGATGAAAATGTTTTCATCAAAGATCCGTATTGTCCTCGGCTTGCTTGTCGATGACCTTGGACTAGAGTGTGGAGGTGAAACCTGCTCTATTGGGGAAAAATCACCTTCTGCACAGATCTCTAGTGTGGAAGATTTACCTTCCAACCTCCGAAAAACTCTTGAAAAAAGCCCTCTATTCAAAGCGCCTCGATTCCTGATTTTTTCAGAACGAGCTGCAAAGAACCGGGCTATCAAAACACTGCGAAAAATCCAAAAAGAGAAAAAAAACATTGTGGATCAAGAAAGAGTTGAAGGAAAAACAAAGCTTTCTTTTTTAATGCCCTCTGGCGAGTCCGTTCTGCTTGCTGAACAAGAGGGGGAGGTTTTCCGTGCAAAGTGCCCCTCAATTATGGGACAACATTATCGGGATTGCCTTAAAAAAGCATACGAACGCTTCCCTGAAATGCATTCTTTTTTCATCGTTGATTACTCTGAAATGATTGATAAATCTAAAGTTGTCGCCGGAGCAAATGGAGCAGGCAAGGTTTTTATCCAAGAAAAAGGCTCCGTAGATCTCTTTATCATGAATGTTTTCTATATTGACGAAGAAGGAAGCATGTTAATGCATGAGGAACACCATTTCCCTTCCTCCGAATTTTCAAAACAGGAGGCTGCATAGATGTCTGCTCCTCAAAATGTGACATATCTTGATTATGGTGCAACAACCCCTATTGATCCCAGTGTGATAGAGGCAGTAACTGAATCCATGAAGGTGCATTATGGGAATCCTGCTTCATCAACACACCGTATAGGTTGGCAATCTCTACACCTTCTAGAGGAGTGCCGCCAAAAGATTGCCGACATGATTGGGGCAAACGAAAAGCAAATTATCTTTAATTCAGGAGCAACTGAAGCAAACAATACAATTCTCACAGCCATTGCCAAAAAATTTTCCCGTGAGGGCTGTCACATCATTACGACAGAGATAGAACATAAATGCATCTTGCAACGATGCCAACGTCTTGCAAAAGAAGGGTGCAAAGTTTCCTATTTACCAGTTGATTGCAGTGGTCACGTTGTAATTGAAGAACTTTTAAATCTTATCACTCCTGAAACCCGGCTAATTTCTATCATGGGTGTTAATAATGAGACAGGGGTCATTCAGGACTTGAAGAAAGCCTCAGAAATTGCCCAGAAGCACAATATCTTACTCCATTCAGACTGTGCCCAAATGGTCGGAAAGCACCCCTTAAGCGTTCAAGACATTCCTTTAGATTTTGTAAGCCTGTCAGGACATAAATTTTACGGCCCAAAGGGTGTAGGCGCCTTATATGCACGAGACATCTCACTTCTTCAGGCCCACCCTCTTCTCCTCGGTGGCGGGCAAGAAGCGGGCACGCGTTCTGGAACAGTTAATCTCCCAGGAATCATAGGATTTGCAAAGGCAGCTGAAATTATTATGGAAGGCCTTGAAAAAGAAATTATATCCCTCTCAAAGATGAAAGCTGATTTAGTTGCTCAGCTTCAGACTCGTTTCCCACAGATTGTGTTAAATGGAAACCCTGCTCCAGGAAAAACAGTTCCAGGCACATTGAATTTTCGAATTCCTGGGTTAGCCTCAAAGGAGCTAATGGCTGTAATGAAGGGCTCTCTTGCAATCAGCACTGGATCAGCATGCACATCAGTTTCTCAGGAACCAAGCCATGTGCTCCAAGCTATGGGTTGTGACCGAGACGCTTGTGCAGAGTCTATCAGACTCAGCTTTGGACGTTTTACAACTCCTGAAGACCTTTCTTTTGCCCTAGATAAAATTTCACAGGCTGCTAAAAAACTAGGCATAGGATAAACCATGAATGTTTTTCCAATCCTACCTCCCCTGATTGTTCTCATTACGGCTATTCTCACTCGCCGTGTATTACTTTCCTTGAGTTTAGGGTTGTTTAGCTCTGCTTTTATTGCTTGTAACTTTCAGCTGGTACCCACCTTCGAAAAAATCCTCATGGCATTATTAAACACTCTCAATTATCAAGGTTTTGTCTCTGGTAATGTTACAGGCGGAAATACAGGCCTGTTTGCCTTTATCATTGCAATGGGAGTTGTGATTATTGTTTTGGTGAGGTCTGGAGCTACGCTCGCCTTTACAAAGAAAATACAGTCCCGGCTAAAAACACGTAAAGATGTTGAAAAAACAAGCCTGGTGCTCTCCACAATCTTCTTCATTGATGATTACTTCAGTAGTCTTTCCATGGGAACACTTATGCAGCCTTTAACAGACACGTTTAAGATCTCACGAGCAAAACTTGCGTTCTTAATTGACTCCATGGCCTGTCCTGTTGCAATTCTATGCCCCTTTTCTTCGTGGGTAGGAGTAATTGTTGGCTTTCTTAGCAATAGTGGCATCCACCAAAATTTAGAGGAAGGAACTATTATTCAGGGATCTCCATTTTACACTTTTTTAGAATTGCTTCCTTTTATTTTTTACTCATTCCTTATCATGGGAGCTGCTTGGTATATTGTTATACGTGACATAAAATTTGGTAAAATGGCTGCCTTTGAGCATAAAGCAATAACAAAAGGCCAGCTTGGGGGAAATATAAACTCTGCTAGATCTTCTCTGTCATCCTCAAGCCAAGCTACTATTCATGATTTCTTCATTATCTGGGGTTTTCTGATTCTCTCCCTGGTTTTCAGCCTCCTGTATTATGGAGATTGGTCTGGGCTTGGAGGAGCAAACAACCTTTTAAAAGCACTCCAGTACACGGATGTGAATAAGGCCTTATTCATGTGTAGCTGTGCAATTGCTTTTGCTTGTCCCCTTTATTTGCTGCATCAAAAACACCTTCAAAAGAAGCAGCTATACACCCTTCCTCAAGAGGGGGTAACCTTGATGAAAGGGGCCCTCATGATCTTACTGATTGCCTGGTCCATGGGAGACATTCTGCGTGAAGACTTAGGAATCGGGCAGTACATTGCGACTCAAATCCTAAATCATGTTTCCTATGAAACCCTCCCCTTGGCTGTCTTTATCACAGCTACAATGATTGCTTTTGCTACAGGATCATCATGGGGAACAGCAGCCCTCCTTTTCCCCATGATCATTCCAACGATTGCAGCTCAATATCAAGGGTTAGGAACTCCTTCCATAGAAGATTTAACGCTCTTCTTTCCAACCATTGGGGCTCTTCTCTCTGGGTGTGTTGCCGGTGATCATATTTCCCCAATTTCAGATACAACAATCATGACAGCAACAAGCACAGATATGCCGCATTTAGATCATGTGCGCACACAATTTGGATATGCTTTTCCAGTCATCATAGGAACAGGATTTGGATTTCTCCTTTTCCCCTATATTATGCTCGAAGCTCCCCTATATCTTCGTGCATTTGGTTCCATAGCTGTATCGTATGTTTTTGTCGTAACTTATATTGAACTGCGCAATTTTTTAGAAACCAGCAAAAAGCCCCAAGTTTCTAAGGCCTGAAGAGCCTCGCCCTAAGTTTTTATCTGTTCAGAGCTCCAAAAATGGAGCTCTTTGAGGTGAGTGGAGATTTAGGATCTATGCAACCGAAATATCAGGGGCATCAACAGCCTTCATGCCAACCACATGGTAGCCGCTGTCCACATGGTGGGTCTCTCCTGTAACGCCTGCTGACAAATCAGACAGGAGGTAAAGTGCAGATCCACCAACATCTTGTTGTGTCACATTGCGCCCCAATGGAGAGTTATATTCATTCCACTTTAGGATATAGCGGAAGTCACCAATCCCAGAAGCTGCAAGGGTCTTCATAGGCCCAGCAGAGAGACTATTAACTCGAATTCCCTGCTTCCCAAGATCCACAGCCAAGTAGCGGACACTCGCTTCCAAAGCAGCTTTAGCAACACCCATCACATTATAGTGTGGCATGACCCGCTCAGCACCGTAATAAGTGAGGGTTACCATGCTGCCACCATCTGTCATCAGAGGAGCTGCATGTTTTGCAACAGATGTGAATGAGAAACAGGAAATATCTAAAGTTCGGTTAAAGTTTTCCCGGGTTGTGTCTACATACTTACCCTTCAGCTCTTCTTTGTCAGAAAAGGCAATGGCGTGTACAAGAAAGTCTAATTTGCCCCACTTCTTCTCAAGGGTTTTGAAAACCTCTGCCACCTGGGCTTCATCTGTCACATCACAAGGCAAGATTGTGTCGCTACCAATGCTTTCTGCAAGAGGCGTAACACGCTTGAGAAGGGCATCACCCTGATATGTAAAAGCAAGCTCTGCTCCATGTTGGTGAAGCATCTCTGAAATACCCCAAGCAATTGACTTATCATTGGCTACACCCATGATAAGTCCCTTCTTCCCCTGCATTAACGCGGTCTGTGTCATCTACATCTCACTTCAGTTAAATTGCTATTTACTATAAGGATTTTATAGCAGATGCCTAGCCCTTTTTTTATGAGAGTTTGCTTTTCAGTTTTTAGGATCAGGCCTTACACCCGATTGCAGAAAGCTGGCACCCATAGCGACTCTCTCCTTGATGAAAAGATCGTCGGTTGCTGAAATAATCTGAAGCTTGGCGATAGGTATCATGTCCTAAGACTTCAACACTTACACCATAACTTTCAAGTTGATGAACAATCATTCCCTGAAGGTCAAAGGTATATTTTCCAGGCATCACACAAGGAAAGAAGAAAACATCTAGGTGTTTATCTTTCTCACAAAAGGCTTCTCGTACCTCTGATCCTACTTCATAGCTTTCCTTATGAATCATGGGTCCAACCACAGCATAAACACGTCGATTGCTCAGTTTTTCAAGCTGCTTCAGGGTCTCTGGAATAATCCCTGAAAGTGTTCCACGCCATCCAGAATGAATAGCACCCACAGCACGGCCATCATCTGTAGACAGGAGAATTGGGCCACAATCTGCAGAGATGACCCCTATGAGGAAACGAGGGTCTGCTGTGACCCAGGCATCAAAGTCCTTTGGTAGAGCTGAGGCTTCTGCAACAGCACAAACAGCACCATGGGTCTGGTTTGCAATCACCAGCTTACGCTCTGGGTCCAAAAGATTTTTGGCAATGTTCTGGTTTTGCAAGACATCTTCCCGAGGATCCCCCCTACTGATAGACATATTCAAGCTGTCAAAGGGCGCCTTGCTTACCCCTCCCCTTCGGGTAAAGAAGCCGTGAGGAAGATTCAGCTGCTCAAATCTCGGAATGGTGTAAAAAATCTTTTGTGCCATACTCCGAGTCTAACATGGCAAAGAAAACAACGCTACGACTTGCCGTCACTGTTTTTTCATCGCGAAGGCCGGAGGCCTGTGGCGATCCAAATTGCCCCCTAAAAAAAACTCAAGGGATCAATATCTATCTGGAGCTTAACCGTTCGGGGCAATGGCGTTTGAGAAAGCCAGCTGCGCACATAGTGCTGAAGTGAAACCCCGGCCTCACCCTTAATTAAAAATCGCCAGCGATACCAATTTCGCAGTTTAAAAAGAGGTGCCGGCGCAGGCCCTAAAATCTGAATCCCGGTAACCTTCGGGATCATCCTCGTAAGGTGCTGTAAGGCCTCTCGCCCTATCGCCTCCTGAGGTGCAGAAAGAATCACCGCTGCCAATCGCCCATAAGGCGGGAGCTTCACCAAAGAGCGAGCTTCTTTCTCATAACCCATTAACTGATCACGATCATGAGCTTTGAGAGCCTGCATGAGCTGACTCTCTGGCTGATAGGTTTGGATGTACACAACTCCCTCTTGGCCCTCCCGACCTGCTCGGCCAGCGACCTGATGGAGGAGCTGAAAAGTCTTTTCCTGAGATCGAGGATCTCCGCCCATCAGGCCCATGTCCCCATCCACAACACCCACAAGAGAAAGACGGGGAAAGTTATGTCCCTTTGCCAACATCTGTGTCCCAATGATCACGTCTAAGTCTCCTGAGGCTAGGCGCTCATAGATCGGCACCAAATCCTCCGGCCCTTTGAGAGAATCACTGGTCAGAACCTCCGCTTTAAGCTCTGGAACTTTCTCTGCTAATTCCTCTGCCAAGCGCTCCACACCCGGACCACAGGGTACGAGATCATCCAGACTTCCACATTTAGGGCAGCTCTCGGGCACAGGCCCTTCAAACCCACAATGATGGCATAATAACTTGTTCCTAAATTTATGCTGGGAGAGCCATACATCACAGTTCGGACACTGGAATTGATGTCCACAACCTTGGCACAGAACAAGGGGAGCATAACCACGCCGGTTCAGGAAAAGCAGCGAAGTCCCTCCCTGCTCCTTGTTCTGCCAAAGCTTATCCACAAGCGTAGGAGAAAGCCACTGGGCTTTTTCTCGAAAGGTTTCTCGCAAATCAATCAGGTGTACTTGTGGAAGCTGCGCCCCCTCTTTCGCCCGGGCATGGAGGATCACTTTTTGATACTTGCCCTGCTCAACATTTTCTAAACTCTCCAGTGAAGGTGTTGCTGAGCACAAAATGATTGATGCTGACTCAAAATGAGCTCGGGCCACAGCCATGTCCCGGGCATGGTAAATGGCACCTCCCTCTTCCTGCTTATAGCTTTGCTCATGCTCTTCATCCACAACGATAAGCTTGAGTTTCTGGAAAGGTAAGAAGAGCGCTGAACGGGCCCCCACAACGACCCCTGCTTCACCATGAAGCATCTTATGCCAAATCTCCCGCTTTTGGGGCTGAGGGATACCTGAGTGCCAGACAAAGGGGCGCGTCCCAAACCGGGATTCAAAGCGCAAGAGCCACTCCTGTGTCAGAGAAATTTCTGGCAACAGGACCAAGGCCTGCCCTCCTGCTTTCAAAACATCTGCTAGGCCCTGAAAGTAAACCTCTGTCTTTCCTGAGCCAGTAACACCATCAATCAACAGGGGTTTTGGCTTTTCAGCTTTGAGCGTTTCTTCAATTGTTCCCACAGCAGCCGTTTGCTCGTCATTGAGTGCAAAAGGAGCATCCGGGATAATTCCAAAAACATGGGGACTCACAGCCTGGGCTGTCTTTTTCCGTCCCGCGGGCTGTAGTTGGCCTGAAGTGTAGAGTTTCGCCACCTCAGCTTCATCAAGGCCCATTTTTTCCATGAGTTCCCGCAGAAGGGGTGCCTGATGCTCTGGGCCCTCCAAACCTACAGCCCACTCCTTCGCCCAGCTAGCCCATTGGACCCGGGTGCGGGGTGTTGGGGGGTCCTGATCTAGGATATTCCCCACCATCATCTTCAAAAGTGTCCCTATGGGTGTCAGGGTATACCCCCCCATCCACTGGAGAAATTTCACTGTTTTTTCTGAGAGGGGCGGAAGGTCGAGGGCCTCTTCCACATCTTTCAATTTATAAGAAAGGTCCCGGGTCTGAGTCCCTACAATCACCCCGGGCACAGACTTCTTCCGCAAGGGAACCTGAACCCACTGCCCCGCCTCAGGGGCTTTCCGCCCGGAGACCCAATAGTCTAAGGCTTCCATTTGTTTTTGAGCAACAGCGATTTGAACTTGGTGTTTCATAGGACTCGACAAAAGAGGGGTAATCTTGTAGAACTAAAGCAGTGTTTACCTTAGGGAGTCAATACACATGAAAATTTTCCTCGATACTGCTTCTGTTGCTGATGTTGCCGCCGCTGCCGAAACCGGTTTGATCAACGGTGTCACCACAAACCCCAGCCTCATTGCGAAATCTGGCGCGAAGTTAGATGAAACCATCGCCCAGATGTGTGATTTAGTTGATGGGCCAGTCAGTGCAGAGGTTGTTGCCCAAACAGCAGCTGCTATGATTGAAGAAGGAAAGTACTTTGCTCAAATCGCGAAGAATGTGTGTGTGAAGGTCCCTTTGACCCGGGATGGTCTCATTGCATGTAAAACTCTGTCTGACAGTGGGATTGATGTCAATGTGACCCTTTGTTTCTCCCCAGCTCAGGCTTTGTTAGCGGCTAAAGCTGGAGCTCGTTTTATTTCCCCGTTCATTGGACGTATTGATGATGTTGGTGGCATTGGCCTTCACCTGATTCGGGAAATCATCCAGATCTATGACAACTATCCAAACCTAGAAACTGAGATTTTGGCAGCTTCTATTCGCTCTCCCCAACATGTTGTTGAGGCAGCGAAGCTTGGTGCAGATGTGGCCACAATTCCACCAAAGCTCTTTAACCAGATGTACCAACATCCCTTAACAGACAAAGGGCTCGACCAATTCATGGAAGATTGGAATGCGTCTGGTCAGGAACTCGACCTCAAGTCCACAAGCCGAAAAGCTTCTTAAAAAGAAGCTTTCCTTTTTGCAGCTCTAACGCCGTGCCCTTCTTGGGCGTGGAGCATCATCACTAGCATCAGAAGCACGGCGCTTCCTGGCCCGCTGCTCTATTGGTGGAGCAAGCTCAGATGCTTCCGCTAAAAGAAGTTCCGCACGCGCAGCTCTCAATTTTCTTTCTCTTGCTGCCTCTGCCGCTGCTCTTTCAGCCTCGTCAACGCGCTTCTCTGCTTCAGTTTCTTCTGCAGCACGCCTTGCAGCTTCTCCACTAAGTAAGCGAGCAATACCTCTTCTTCTTGCGGCTTCAACGCTTGCATAGAACCGATGCAATCTGATCAGATGCACCCAAAATGAAGCTCCTCGCTTTTTCCGTTGGGAAAGATCCTCGACTGTTCTTCTATCGTCTTCTAAGAACTCATGTTCTCCCCCATGAGCCGCGATAATGCGGCCTACGCTACCCCCTAAAAGATAAAGGAATGCATCTCGACACATTACAACAACAGGATCAACATAGATTCTGTTCCTTTCCCGCGCACGGTCAAAACGAGTCACATCTCCGGGAGCCCTGTGAGAATATGGCTTAAGATCGGGGGCTGTATACCTGCGTGGAAATAATGCCGCTGTTAGTCGCTCCATTTCCTCTCCATCGATCGCATACCTAAAAGCATCTTCATGATCTCCAGAAGTTCCTGCCGGCATTTCAACGTCAGAATAAGGCAAGACAGCAACCAGGCTAGAAGCTGGAGCTGGAAGTGGATCTCGGTCTTCTTCTGGGAACCACCCACCCGCAAAAGCAGCTGTTGCCTGATGACCAGCCTGTGTGCTCAGCATTAACCCCAAATATAGAACTTTTTTAATTCGCATCCCTGGGTACCTCCTTTTTTATGGCGACATGATTCAACTTATTTTTTCTGAAGTCAATGAGAAAAATAACCATAAAACATTCTATCAGTTTTCAAAATATTTCAGGGCTCATTTCTTTTTTGACATGAAATAAAAAAATAAATATTATGCTTTTCTTTTATGGAAAATAGATTCTTATGATACGAATGAGCTGCCTCCTTACTATACTCTTAACATGCTGGGGTTCTACTGCTTTTGCGGCCAGAGCTACCGGAGCTGCAACAGCAGGTCCTTGGCGCTGCCCTGCTGTTTTAGAATCCTTACCGGACCTCGAGAATCATGACGTGATTCATCGCTCATTAAGACCTTTAAGCGAAGACTGCCAGATGATGATTTGCGCAGAAGTCGCGCAAATTCGCACGGTTTCCAGAGAGAAGAGTCTTCCTTTTTCACGCTGGGGAGCTGAACGACTTTGTGTGTATTTAGCACGCTGTCCTTTAGAAAACTTGTGTGGACTCTCCGCCCATATAATTTACTCAATTGATCACATTGGTCGCTTCGAGTTTTCTAGAGGAAAAACCGTTGTTGACCTTGCCCTTTGTTTTGCAGCAGCCCCAGCTCGTTTGCGGGAACCCGTCCTCAGAGATTTGGGCCATGTCTTGCCTAGAAGATATGATCCTGCAGACCTTGCAAATATTTTTGGCCTTTTAGACCGTGTCTTTCCTGATGACGAAATCGTGGAAGCTTTCGAACTTCTCGCAGCATTGACACGTTCCGAGATGACCTATCCAGAATTTCGGGGAAAGATTACTGACGTAAAAGATATTGGGAAGGGGCATCGTCGGGCTCTTGCTGCTTGCCTCTCACGGCTTCCCCTCACAGATTTAGGAGGAGAGGATCCATGGTATGAGAGAAGGCGCCCTATGTTGGTTATGTGGGCAACCTACCACACAGTACCTGCAGACTCTTGGGAAGCTTATGCTGATTATGTTTTAGAAAGACTAGAAGCTTCTGGTCCCCTTACCGGAAATGCGCTTTTCGAAGCGCTTCGGACAACATTTCCTAGGGAATTCATAAGACCCAGAGCGCCGGCTCTTCCTGAAGAGGCCGATGGTGACGGCGAAGCGGATGAAGGGGTTGCTTCTGCAGGGGAAGTGGTTAGCGCAGTAGCCTCTGCAGCCGTTAGCAGACCTCGCTCTTTATCCGCACCGCTGTAGCACTCTTCATTTCCTGGAGCTTGCGGCCTTTTTTGTTCTCGACTAATGTATGTCCATGATGAATAGATGGATCCGCAATAGAGATCAGGCTATGTACCTTTTCAGCACGCTGGAAAAGTACGATATGGCCCTGTATACGTTCCTGGCTCCTCTTTTTGCACCTACCTTTTTTCCTCAGTTTGAGCCTGCGATTCAGCTTGCCCTCACCTATGGAATCTCAGGGTTAATTCTTTTTATCCGACCCGTCGGCGTATGGTTTTGGACACGGATGCTTCCCTACCGGTGTGTGAGCTTTGATCTCAAGCGTTGTTTTGTAGGGGTTTATTTTCTCACACTTCTCTTCAGCCTCCTCCCGGGCTTCGAGACTGGGGGGTACTTAAGTATTGCTGGTTTCATCTGTTTACGACTAGGCTGGACTTTTTTCTCTGCCGGGGTGAAGGCCATTTCCCAGCTCTATTTTTTGGAAGACAAATCCAGCAAAGCTGGCATTCGTGGAGAGAGTCTTCGGCAATCTCTTGCTATGGCAGGCATGTTCCTCGCAAGCTTTTCAGGGATTTTCTTTTCCTGGCGTGTCTGTTTTTTCATAGGAGGAGCTGTAAGCCTTGTGCTCTACACCCTTATCCATAATCATCTCACCCCTGGGGATTTTCATTCTCCAGAAAGGTTCCCCCCAAAAAAAACACCCTTCTTGGCTATTGTGAGAAAAAGTTTTGCTCCTCTCCTTCATACCACGCTCACAACAGGAATCGGCTATATTACGTATACCCTCGCCTTTGTCGTCATGAATGGTCTTCTCGTGATGAGCTATCCAGATCAGGCTGGTTTTTTCATGAGCGTGAACACAGGGCTGCTGGTCCTCGATATGATATTGATGCTGGCCCTCGGTCGCATCCTTCAACATCGATCTCCAACCGCTGTGATGGTTCAAGCCGTGGCAGGGCTTCTATTCACAGTTGGGGCAGGATTTATCTTTCTTACCCTTGAAAACATGCCTTTGTTCTTTATCCTCCGGATTCTCATTGTTTTCTGGGGTGTAGCTTACTCCTGTGTTCTTGGTGTGCACCAAAAAGATTACCTGAAGAACTTTCAAAATCCCTACCTCCTTCAAGGGCTCGGGGGCACCCTGGGAAGTGGGCTTTTTGGAAAAGTTCTTCCGAGTCTTTGCTTTTGGATCTATGGAAAAATTGAAAGCTTCTTCCTGATGGGCTTCTTGGTCAGCGCTATCATTTGCTTCATTTTGCTTCAGGTTCAAAACCAACGAGATCCTTCCCCCCTGAAATCCTAAGTTCCCGTTGCGCTCCAAATTCGAAAGAGAAAGCATCTTTCAAGCAGGCTCCAAAAACGCCTGCAATTGTTGAGAGAATTCCGACAGCTTCTCCCGAGATTTCGCTTTTATAAAGCCCAAGACAAACCAAGCACCCGACAAGCCCAAGAGCTGCACTAATCACCATAATATCTGCACGCCGATTGACCCGCCCAATCCTTGCAAGGCTCAAATCACGAGCCCGTGCTGAGATACGATCTTGGACCTCAGCCTCTATCTGAGCTTGCTCGAGTTGGGTGACACACTCTTGAAAACGAACAAGCATTTCTGGATTTTCCTTCAAGGTTTTAAGAGAGTCCTGGGGATTCTTTTCCCCTGTCACTTTGCGGGCAAGGTCAAGAATCTTATCCGCAGTATCGAGGGTATTCTTGAAAGTAAGAGCATCTTCTGTTGCTTTTTTTCCGGGACGAAGTAGCCGCCCAATTGCCGGAACAAGTTCTGCAAATCCAAGAGCTGCTGCGATAAGAGGAAAAGTCATGCGTCTTCTCCAACAGATTGAGCAGCACCAGAAGAAGCCGCTGATTCAGGAACCCGAAGTGCAGATTCCAGCAAAGCTTCCAAGGCCTGTATGCGCTCTTCAAGCTCTCGAAAGTTCTGATCAAGCTCCATAGCCGTCAACGGAGCCCCTTTTTCTGTACGATATGTTATCATTTTTTTCTCCTTTCTACTCTCGTACGATGACATCCACAGGAATTTCCGCTTCTAGCAGAAAGTCTGGAACTTGTTTGAGATAAACCTGCTGACCTCCAATCGACCATGCATGGGCTTGAAGGCGACTTTTGATGGAGATAAAGGAAGCCGGTGGAAAAGCCGGCCCTGCATCAATACCAGGCCCAAACCATATTGGCAAAGGGCCGCCGACCTGGTCTTGCCAGATAATATCAAAACCATACCCATCCTCATCCAAAAAAGGTTGGCCATAAACCTGATGCCAAGCTGGTGCTACACCACCCAAGCTTCCTCCTAACGGTATAAAGGGCGCACGATCATATTCTGTGATTCCTAGGATAGGACACTGAAACCCAATGCCATCTACATCATCATGACGAAAATCAAAGGTTACCTCAGGTGGCAGTTCGCCCTCTTCATGCAAGAATTGAAAAGGAAGAACGGTCTCATCCAAATCTTCTCCTTGGATTAAGGTTGCCTTGAGGCCTGCTGTCATGCGCTGGCCTGCAGGCCAAAGAACCGATTCAGAGGGGGTTGTCACAGCACGCACGGTCTCATTTAAAACCCACCGCAATACAGGCTTTTCAAGAGGAAGGGGTTCAAGATGAAGATAAAACTGGGGTCCCGTTGATGTTCTGCTTCCCTCTAGCATATAGTGCGTTGCAGGGGAAAGATCTGCCCCAGCACCTGATTCATAAACGAGGATGTCTTCTTCTCCAATAAATTTAGGCTGCACCATCACCCTCTCCTAATCCCCTTTCATGCAAGCTATAAGCACGTTTAGCTCCCACAGCAGGCCGCAGTGGAGGAAGATCTAAATCAATTGCCCAACCCCTCTTCCTCCCTGCATCATAGATACGTGCCCGACGACAGTGCGGAGAAAAGACAGGCAGCTCTTCAACCTCTTCCAAAACAAGAGGAGCCCCTGCTTCTCCGGCTTCCACCACATCAGGCTCAAAAACCTCTTCATGACCGTAAGAGAGACTCCCACCACTAACCTGTTCATATCGCTTCTGAGCACGTTCTCGAACTTTGGTCCATTCGGTAAGCGTGAGGGAAATTTTGCGATGAATTGGCTGGGACTGAAGAATAACTGAAACATTTTCCACTCGGTACACTTTCCCCCCAAAGGAAACAAAGGAGTTCTCCTGGAAAAATTGCAATTGGGCAATATTGTATGTTGTTTCAAAGTGCATTTGAGGCCCACCCTTATCCCGTAGCACCTGAACCATTTGTTGCCGCTTTAATAAATGAATCAGCTGTTGCCCTTCTTCAGTCTCCAGGTATCGTGTTCGTGTCAAAGCCTGGAAATAAGGACTCTCCGCTCCTTTTGTCTCCCACAACACAGATCGATCCTGATCAAATGTTGAGCTGCTGTTATGCTCTTTTTTTGCCTGCCAAACCGCCCCTCCATAACGGACCTCAAATCCTTTGACATATGGTGTATGAGGGGCCCAAAAAGGCGGTGGTGTCAAAAGAGGGAGAGTTAGAATATAGCTTTGCTCTTTTTCTGAGAGCTGCTCTTCTGCACCCAGTTCTTGAGACAATGTCAGATTTTCTTCTCGTTTTTCTCTGTACTGATACCCCAACACGAGAGATGGCAGAACCCCTCCTCCATTTCCAATATCAGTTGGGTAAAGACCCGCTGAGACAACCCAATATCCTGATGGATTCAAACGTTGCCCCTTAAAAAACCACTGGCTTTGAATTTTGTCTAGCTGTGATCTTGCAAAAGGCTTCTCCATACCGGAAAGAAGCGCCATTGTCGCCGAAGAAATCCCCTGGACCTGACGCACCCACCGAATTGAGACATGACTTACAAGAGATGATAACTCTGGCCTTCGATGATAAACTGTATTTAGAAAAGGCACGTCTTCTGGAATTTCATTTATATCCTCAGGTGCCTCAATTGAGATAAGACGACACGTGTTTGGGGATAACCATAAAATTTTTTCCGGTGTTGTCATCAACCAAAAGTGAAGTTGTCGTATTAATGGCATCCCCTTCAATTTTGCTTTCAAAACAGGGGGAAGCGTTTCCAGGAATGCCTGGAATGGGGGTTCAAGAACCTCCATTTGCTCGAAAACCTGCCCCTTGGTGGTATAGAAAAGCGTTTCAACTTTTCTCTCAAGAACACTTGTTGTAAGTTGCAAAAAGAGATCCAACTCAGGAAGATGGAGCGTATGTGGTGTTGCCCTATCCTTTTGGTAAATGCGCTCTAGCTTCACCTCCCACCAGAACTCATCCTCTGAGGATTCTTGGGAAAGTCGGAAAGAAAGCGGATCAATTTCACAAGAAAGTGTAGCTTTCTTACTGTCTTTTCCAAAGATCCCCCGAATGATCATGAAACCCTCTCCAAGGCATTGTCAGATCCCAAGCAGGATGCTAGGTTTTCTTCATGGTTACAATTCACACCATTGCCTGCCTGAAAGATAATTTTGCCTACATCGTTGAGAAGGGGAACACCTGTCTTTGTATTGATGTCCCCGAAGCAGAGCCGATTATACGTTTTTTGCTCCAGCGTGGTAAAAAACTCCAAGGCATTTTGATTACACACGGCCATTGGGATCATATAGAAGGCCTGGAAGATATATATGCGGCGTACAATTGTCCTATATACGCGCCCCAGCACCCGAACTATCTGATTCCCCAAACGACGCACCCAATTCAAAGTGCTGATCCGATTTCCATTGGTGGCATTACCATAGAGCCATTGTTCACTCCAGGACATATGCCAGCCCACTGGAACTTTTTCATACGAGAGGCTGAAGCTCTGTTTACCGGAGATTTGCTTTTTCGCTTGGGGTGCGGCCGCATTTTGGATGGCACGCCGCAGGATTTCTTTAATAGCCTGATGCGGTACACGGCGCTTGCGCCGCAAACGCGCTTTTACCCAGGCCACGAGTATACTCGAGCCAATAGCTATTTTTGTGAAAAACTCTACCAACACGACCCCTCCTTATCTGAAAAATTAAAGACATACTTAGAAAAGCATTCCCGAAGAGAGGGAGAGGGATTTGAAGCGGTGACTTTGCGAGATGAATTTGAAGTCAACCCCTTCTTACTTTCCCTCGACAATAAGCTCTGGATATCAGGCAAACGGGAAGATCCAGGGGTTTCCCTCTTCCGCACTTTACGCATTCTCAAAGACAGCTTTTCAAATAAACCTCGACAGTCCCTGTAAGAATGTGGCATATCTCTATGTCTATTTATGTATAGTTTGTGTGATGTTTGCATTGTCTTCTTCCTCCTCTGCTTGGTTTTTTCAAAAAGGCTACGCTCAAGGCGTATTCTGGATCATTCTTGTTAGCCTGATTAGCAACATGAATGACATTTTGATGCGTCTCACGGGGCAGCGCCTCGATCCGATGCAAATATCGTTTTTCCGCTTTTTCTTCTCCACGATCACATTGATCCCCATCATGATCTCTGAAGGAAAATCTGCTTTTAAAACCCAACGCCCTGGACTCCACGTCCTGAGGGCTATTCTTGGATTTGGTGCTGTTGCGTTTTGGTGCTACGGCGTGAGTACTTCTCCCCTGGCCTTGGCAAGCACAATGGCTCAAACTGTACCCCTGTTTGTTTTGCCCATGGCGGCACTGTTCCTGAAGGAATCCGTTGGCTGGCAACGAACTCTGGCAACGCTTACTGGATTTGCTGGTATCCTTGTTATTTTGATGCCAAGCGGAACTCTTGAAACCTTGATGAACATTAACCCTCAAAATTTGGGGATAATGGCCCTTTTGGCAGCTGCCATTTTGTTTGCCGTTTCTGACATATTGAACAAAGTTATGGTTGAAACTGAGTCCAGCTATACCATGTTGTTTTACTTTGCTTTGGGAACAACAATCGTTAGCTTTGGCCCCGCCCTTTTGGTTTGGAAAGCTCCAACGATGAATGAATTGATCTATCTTGTTGCGCTGGGTGGCGGTGCAAACTTGATTCTTTACTGTTTGTTGAAGGCTTTTGCTGCAACTGACGTTTCTGCATTGGCCCCATACAGGTATGTTGAAATGCTCTCTGCGGGCGTCTTTGGATATACCCTGTTTCAAGAAATTCCTGATATCTTTACTTTGTTGGGCGCCGCATTGATCGTGCCGAGCACTTTTGCCATTGCTTATTACGAGACAAAGATTGCAAACAAAGGCAAAGATCAGAAACCAGTAACGGAAACTGACAAAACCAAAGCTGCTTAGTTTTTGGTAAGCAAGGGCTCTCATTTCTTATATCTCCTCAAAGCACAGGTTCCATCCTGGCTCATCATTTTGTCCTACTGACATTTTGACTCCATTCAAATACACAAAAAACTTTGGTTGGTACCGCACCCATGCGGTCTCTGAGGGCAACCGAATGGAATCATCTTCTGAATCATAACTTTCTTCTGGTATGGGCCTCACATGTCCTTCTCGACTGATACTGAAGAGATGGTTGGGAATGTGCGGCCGACTCAACGTAATCTCTTCTGGCGATGATGCGGAAACAGCTTCCGTTAGGGGGTATAAACTCCAAATCAATAAAGGCTTCCTTTCAAGACTCATCACAGGAGGGGGAATATGCCCGGTCCCCGAAATTTCAATTGCCCATTTCGTTTCTGGGAGGTCTCCTTCACCCGTGGCACAAACGAGTCTCCCTTCAACTGTTCGGTAATAGACATTTGATTTCACAGGGACCAGGCTTTGAGTCACCGGATTCAAAGCAAGAGGCGCCATATGCTCTGTTTCAATTACAACCCCTTGTGGAATATAAAAACTGAAATCACTCATCCCATTCCCACTCAAATTTTTCTTCAAGGTATGATTTCTGAAAGACAGAAAAATTAACCTGGAAACACTCTTTATCTATTTTTTCTAAACGCTTTAACTTTGATTTCTGCAACGTGAGAAGAAGTGAGGCCTCAGGGTAAAGCTTTCGCTTAGTAAGCATAGATACCCCCTTAAAAAGCCGTGCCCTTATGGGCCTGTCTAAATTCTGAGGGAGCGACAATGTCATTTCAAGCGCTGCCTCTATGCAAAATTGATTCGCAAAAGGAGTTGGCGTTAACCGCCAGGTGACAATGATATCATCCCCCTCAGAATAGGCTACATTCGCCTCTCGTTGTGAATCCAGGTAAACCTCTGCTTCAGGGAAGTGCTCCTCCAAAAGATCTTGGACTTGCCCTTCCATAAAAGCAAAGGCCGTTGTCATTGCCTTGTTTCCTTCTCCAGGTGCATAGAATGAATGGGAAAGCCCCACACAAAGGCAAAGCCAAATATCTTATGTGCCCGATGCTTCATCAGCTTGAAGATTTCTCCCCCATGCTGAATTGCATCTGCGGCTTCCAGAGTCTCATCATTGCGCAAGATAAAAAATCTTGCATTGCCATTCACTTTGACAACACCAAGAGAACCTTGCAGGATATTTTTCTGAATTAGATCTTGTGGGCAGAGACCACCCCAGCAGTTTTGAAGTGTCTCATAGTGAACTCTTCTCTTCCCGTCACCACTCGGAATAACGTGACGCTTGAGAAGTCCCATACGCTGATTCAAGCAAGATGGCTTTGCCACCTCCAAAAGTGAAATACTCATCATTGATCTCCCTATCAACTTTTAGTTTTACAGAATACGATCCATTCTGAAGGGAGAGAGAAGTGAAAGGATTTGTGGCGTCATAACTGGAAACAGAGGAAAACGATATTTCCCCCCGGCTCCCCGCTCCTGATACAAGTTCAAAACCAGTGTCAAGATAGCGGTTTTGATGGACTCAGGAACATCGTCAGAGTGATCTCCATAACCGACCCAATAGGTCACAGCGAGGAGATCCCCTGGAGCTGTTTCGCCCCCTAAATCCACATGAAGGTAAACTTGCTCTCCCGATGTATCCAAGCGATAGCTTTTCACAGGTCGGGAACTGCCTTTTTCTGATCGGACAACAGGATCGGAATCAAGTTCTTGAAAAGGGCCATGAGGAATCTGGACACCTTTATTTCCTACTGTCGTTTCATAACTCAGATAATCTATATCTGACCAGGCTTGAGCAAAGACAGGGTTCATTGTCATTTGCCACCTTTGCCGGATAAGATGCCGTCCCAAATATGCCTCTGCTGACTGTGTCGCTGTTTCAATCAGCTGACGAACCAAAGACTCTTCCGTCTCCGCATTGATTTTGCAAAATTCCTCTACATCCTCAAAGGAAACTGGGAGGGTTGCTGGTTCTGTTAGGCGTTTTAGGGCCATATCTTTCCGACTTGTGTTCACCTTTAACTCTCTCATCCTACCAAAATGTTCTTAATAAAAGCTTGGTAAGGGGAAGATTTTTTCTTCTCTCCTTACCAGAGGCTTTTTTTTAGACTGCTGCCGCTGCTTCTGCTGCAGCATCTTCTTCCTCTCCCTCCTTTCCAAACGTTATAAATTTCAATGCTTCTAAATCGACGACATCACCTCCTACTCGGCTTGTGACATAAAATTCGACAAAAGGCTTATGTGTATACTCATCCCGCAGGATGTTCATACGGTCCCGGTTTCGATCCACGATTTGATAAGCCTTCTTGAAGTTCCCAAAAATAATTGGGGTTGAGCGGGTACCTGCAACCAAATTCGGCATCTGATCTGAAATCACGACAGGGTAGCCAAATAGAGTCCCAGGATGATCTCCATGAAGACCTGCCTGCCAGATATACTGACCATTGCGATCTTTCAGCTTACGCAATTGTGCATAGGCTGAGCGTGATAGAAGCCAACAAGCCCCAGACAAGTTTTCTGCAGGAAGGCGGTTCATCGCTTCAATTAAAACATCAGCCCCTTCTTCTGCATCAAAATCGCCATCCACACCTGTACAGATCTCTTCAAATCCGTCCCCAGCTTCAAAAGCGCCGTCCCCACGAGGGTATGCAAAAATACCTTTTGGGCGATCTGCTCCATCTCCATAGAGAAAGGCCTGGGACTCCATACGTGCCATCTCTTGGGAGACTTTAGCAATCAGCCAGGACTCAATATCAATGTAAGCATCATCCAAAAGCTTTTGCGTTGCCCGCGGAGATGCATACATTTCGTGGACACGAATTCGCTTCTTCTTGAAGGTGGGCGTCCCTGTCTCCGGGCGCATTGCCGTTTCATGAACCCAGCCGGCATCAGCGGCACCTTCATCCTGCAAAAACTCAATGCTGTCTGTTGAAATTTCAATTGTATTTGCAATTTGACGTAGAGGCGAAAGGTTCGCGAGGCTGCTAACAATCATAGCCCCTGTGGCCTCAGGAACGGCATAACCCCCGTCCATGTCCTCCTCACGGCTCAATGACTTGCTTGCATACTCACTGCGCAATCCCTCGTCGCCAGAACGCAAATACTGACTAAACTGGTTTTGGTCTCCATAAGACGTGAAATCTGTGCCTCCCCTTTTCACATCAAGAGCTGCACCTGCTTTGGCTGCCATCTCTTGAGATGTCACGTTTTCGGGAGAATATTGTGTTGTTTCAGTGCTCAACGCATTTCTCCTTCTTTCTTTATTGAACGTTTTGAGGATATAAACCGGGAATCCAATTGTCAAAAAATGCTAATCTTTTTCAATTTTTGACAGCTGATAAGGGTTTCAAGGCGAACCAGGATTTTGAAAAAAGTCAGAAAAAATCCACTATTTGAACTTTCTGTCATTCACGCGTATCCTAAAAATATAATTTTATTAAAAGAATTATGACAAGGGAGTGAAGATCATGGGGTCGAGATACTTAGCTTTATGCTTGATTTTCTTTAATTTTCCCCCTGTGTATTCAGCTTATTTCGGCGATTCCGATAGCGACGGAGAGACTGTTTTTCCATTTTTAGAAGAAGAGGATCCCATTGGTGATTTCCTCAGAGGTGTTGGCCCGATTTCTGGTTTTTTTGTCCGCCTCCGCACACCAGAGCGTGAGCTCATTCAGCTTGCCGATTTATCGGCTGAACTTGTTGGAGTTGATGACCACCCCAACCGCATTCCTCTCTTTCGTGCCATGACCTCACTTCCTCTTAGGCAGCGGCAGTTCTTTTTGGAAAAACTATCTAACCTTTACGGCATTTTTAGCAGCTATACTGGCCTTAATCAGCAATTGATGATTCACGCTATACGAGATGCATGCCGTAAGCACGACTACCATACAATTGATCACATGATTCGCAATACATTGAGAATCATTGAAGCTCATTCCACAGAAACAGACTTCCACCGAGTCTTTACTATTCTCGACACCTACCAGGAGAGAACTATCCACGGCATTGGATACATCTTCCTCGAAGTCTACGACAATATCTCCACTGAAGAATTTGAAAGAATACCCGTTTTAGACGCTCTAGAAGCCTTCATAGGCGTTATGAATAGCTATGATTTCTCTGAGACGGTTTTCTCTTTTAGGACTTGGACATATCATTTTTCAGTGAAGGAAAAACAAGACATCGCAAGAAGAGTCGTGGAAAGATGTAGAGAAACATAAAAAAATGTTGAAAAACAATATAATCCAACTACTTATGTCTTGATTTATGGAAAATATATGCATTTTTTTGTTGTTTTTGTCTTTCTCCTGCTCACATCCTCACTGAAGGCTGCAATTGTTCCTGCCGATGCCCCAGCAGCAGCCGTGCGTTATTTGAATGGCCATTCGGGGTGCTGGACCAGATTTTGGGCACACCGTCGAATGTCCCCAGCAGAACGTCAAGCTGTTGCCGTAGACTTTCGTGAACTTGCTACAAACACCCCTACAGAAGATGAAGAGCCCGGGTTTGAGGCCAAGCTGGCCCGAAGTCTCTACACTGTCCAAATTCGACACCGTACTCACTATATGAGCATGCTGAGAGCACTCCTACTTCCTGATATTGCAGGCATGGATACATGGCAGGTATTGGAACATGCGAACCAACTTAGAATACATTTTTCATCAGATCCGGCTGATCGACTGGACGGGTGCCTCACTTTTGCACAGCAAATGCGAGGACTTCCTGGCATTACTCCAAATCTTATGACTGCGTTTCGGAGCCTTCTCTGGTCCGAGCTTAATCCTACAGATGCTTTTGAAGATTTCAGGGACAATCTCCATTGCTTTGTAGGACGCCTTACACCACACGGCCAGCAAATGGTCACGCAGAGTTATCTCACCCTTCTTCACTCTCGCCCCAGAATACCTCTTCGGGGCCTTCTGCGTGAGCTACGGAGGCAGATTGAAGTAAGAGCAATCAGCCTCGAAAACCTCTCCATGCAGGTCCGTGGATTTATAGATGCTACCGAAGCAGATACTTTTGTTTGGTCTTTTCAGTGTGTTTTACGGCGTTTTCCTGAACTAGCTAGCCAATTTCATTCAGAGCTCACAGTCTATGCGCCATCTGATTATGAAAAAATAGGGGAAGACTTTCCTCTTATCATTCAACAGGCAGTACTCCTTTACCATCCTGAGCTAGGAGCAATGGGCTTTGATATCATTATGAGAGCAATTTCCAGGGCCGTTGCAGAAGTCCCTTCCTTTTCAGAACTTGATACTGCAGCACAAAGCGAGCGGTGTGAACTGGTAGGTGATTATCTTTTTAAGGCTATCCAACCTTTTGTAAAGGCTAAGCATAAATCTCCCTATCTCCTTATGAGAGATTTGCAACTTGAAAACGCTATTAAAACTTTATTGGGATATTCAGCAGAAGATTTACGGCATGAAGCATCAGAACGAGAACCTGAAGAAGCTGACCCTTCATCACTTGTTGCAGAGTGTACAGGTTTGGTATTTCACCCGGCTCTAAGCCCTGATCGGCATGGAATCATTCGTGAAGAAGTAACCCACCTCTTAGCGGGAGATAAACCTTACCCAACACTAGATACCTCAACACAGAAAGAAAGGTGTAGAGTCGCAGGAGCCTACCTCTCTACAGCCATTGATCCTTTTGTCAATGATAGTCTTATAGACCCTTATACCATAATGGAGCTTACTGATTTTAGAGAAGCAATAAGCACACTTTTAAGTCGTACTCAAAGGTCTTTACAAGTTATGGGGGTTGCAATCAGCCCAAAAAGTAAACGTCGCAGGTTTAATAAATTTGACAGTTCAAGATCTGTTGCTGATAGTCCAACGCGAAGGGTTCGAACCCGGGGCTTAGAAGTTTAACTACACCCGCATCGGCATAACAACATAGATCGAAGAGTTCTCTTGGGGATCTTGGATCAAAGCTGCTGTTGCGGTATCTTTAAGGGCAAACTGGGCTGTTCCACCTGGCATTTGATCTGCAACATCCATCAAGTAAGCGGCATTAAAGCCAATCTCCAGAGGATCACCCTCATAATCGACTAAAATCTCTTCAAGTCCAGAGCCGTTCTCATTGCTCACAGCCTTGAGGGTCATTTTGCCTCTTTCAACACTGAGGCGAATCCCCCGCTCCTTCTCAGAAGAAACCGTGGAAACCCGATCAATTGCACTGGAAAATTCCTGCACATCCACCTGGATCATCCGATCATTTGCTGCCGGCACGACAGCTTCATAATCAGGGAATGTTCCATCAATCAAGCGGGTGGAGAGGAAGATATCCCCAACACTAAAGGTTGCCTGCGTGTCAGATGTAGAAATTTGGACATTCTCATTCGTTTCCTGGAGAAGGCGAATCAACTCATTCACAGTCTTGCGAGAGAGAATAATACCAGGCATGTCCTCAGCTCCTTGAGGAATTCCGATAGACGTTTGGGCCAATCGGTGACCATCTGTTGCCACAACCCGCATTTCTTTCCCGTCTTTGATATGGAAGTGCACACCATTCAGGTAGTAACGGGTCTCTTCATTAGACATCGCAAACCGTGTCTTGTTCAGCAAATCCTTCAGTACAGGGCTTGGCAATTCAAAACTGTGAGGAAGGTCTTCTTGCTTGATGGCAGGAAAGTCCTCTGGCGGCAAGCAAGGTATCCGGAAGTCAATCTTCCCGCAAACAATCTCTGCCTGGCCTGTTTCTGCATCATAATGAACAGTAAGATCTGCTGTGGCAGGCAATTTCCGAACGATGTCATGCAGCATATGTGTTGGCACTGCAATGGTTCCTGGCACATCTACTGTAGACTCAATTTTCTCAACCAAGGACATCTCAAGATCCGTAGAGGTCATGGAAACAGCATTCTCCTCAGCCTTCAAAAGCGTATGGGAGAGAATCGGCACAGTCGTGTGCTTCTCTACAACTTTATGACCGTGGGCCAGGGCTTTGAGAAATGTTTTTTGGGCAACAGTAAACTTCATGGGAGACCCCTTCTATCAAGAAATTTCTATTATATAGGTGTACCCTATCTTACCATCTGTGAAAAGAGGATTTCACCTTTTTGCATAAAGTTCTAGGCTCTTTCTTCACCATATCCATCAAATCCAGGCCCAGGGGAAATATCATGAGCACCATCTGCTTCCCCACCAACCTCATCTGGATCACAAAACCCTCCGGTTCCAAGATCACTCCTCTTTTCTGCTCCTCCTGTCTCGCCTCCCCAACTCATCAGCCTAAGCCGTTTCTCTTCCAAGGCCTTCACTTGGAGGAAATTGTACAACAAGACTCTTTGGGTATGTTCTCCTTTCGGCCCTACCGTTTCTAAATCCATAAGCAACTCTGCTACCCTCTCAGGGCTTTTGAAATACACTAGAGCGACTCTTGCAAGCTCTATAAGGCTATCAAATTCTTCTTGAGGAGTATCCTCACCAAGGAGCACGCTACATTCAATTTTTCCTCCTCTGGAAGCAAGTGTATAGACTGTTTTATTATCCCAGTAGCTTTTGCCTATCTTTCCAGGACATGTATAAGTTTGATAAACCGTAATCACCAGCTCTTTATTTAATCTCCCTGCTCTTGCCCTAAAAGATCCCTTCCGACTACAACCAGCGCAGGCTAGATCACAATGATTAAAGCGCCCCCCATGGACACCCCTTCCCTGAAATACGCCATGTGCGCCATGGAGGGCAGCTCTTAGCGAGTCTTCATGGCAAGCTACCCCTGGTACGTGCCCCTCTGCTTTAACATCAGAAACCGTGCCAAAAGAAGCCAGCCCTGCTAAAGCCCCGCCTGTTCTGAAGATCCTTAAAACTTCTGCCCTGGCTCCCTGCCCCTGTGCCGGCACCATTAACAAACAACATAGACTCAAGAGAACTTTTTTCATACTTCACCCATTCTGCTTTTAGGGCTAGCTTAACCAAGCTAACCTCTAGCTACAAGCCCTTTGCAGCTATGAAGATATACTGAGAATGGAAAGTACAAAAAATGTGCAGCAAGAACCCTGTAAAGCAGAAAAATTTGCCTGCTTTCAGGCTTACAACTACTGCAGGAGGAGATGGCGAATCCTTTAGACCATGGCATCATGGCCAAAACAAAAGACGTAAAGCATACAATCTCTTAAAACCTTAAGAGATCACTCGCTATCCTAAGCCCCTCTGGACTCAAGCTCGAAGTCGGCTTGCCACATCTTCTCAAGATTGTACATGGCCCGCACATCTGGTTTAAAGAGATGAATGACCACGTCCCCCGCATCAACCAGGATCCAATCAGAGATTGCCTTGCCTTCAACGTGAATACTTGACGCCCCAACGCGCTTGAGTTCTTGCTCTAACCAAGTTGCAAGAGACTGCAAGTGCCGCTGGGAGGTCCCGCTGGCAACAATCATATAATCAGCAATGGTTGATTTATTTTCAAGAGGAATGACAACAATATCTTCGGCTTTGCGCTCGGAGAGAACTTTGGAAGCCAGTTCACAGAGTGAAACACTTCCCTGATACGTTTTGTTATCGTTAATCGGAACAACTCCACTTGTTACACTTACAGTGTAACAGAAAAACAACCTATCAGTCTACTCTCCTTCCCCTACTGAGGAAAGAATTTTTTGAATTTTTTCTAAAAATGGCTTAAATCCCTGATGGGCTTGGCCTGAAATCTCATAGAAAGGCAGCCGAGTCACATCTCTCAAAGCTTTTACCTGCTCTTCCAAAACTTCAGGCGTGAGGGCGTCAGCTTTGTTTCCCAAAATGAGGCGGGGTTTCTCAAGAAGCATGGGCTCATAAGCCTCCAATTCACTTTCGATTGTGGTGAAGTCCTCTACCAATGTCTCAGAGCAAAGGTCCACCACGTGCAGCAAGCACTTGCATCGCTCTACATGCCCCAGAAAACGGTGGCCAAGGCCCACACCTTCACTCGCTCCTTCAATCAAACCCGGAAGATCAGCCATCACAAAAGAAAAATCACCTAAAGCCACAACACCCAAATGGGGATGAAGTGTTGTAAAAGGATAGTTTGCAATCTTGGGGTTTGCTTGGGTTAATGCCTTTAGCAATGTTGATTTCCCTGCATTAGGGAGCCCCACAAGCCCGACCTCAGCAATTAATTTGAGACGTAGCCACACCCACATTTCCATTCCAGGCCATCCAGGATCAGCACGCCGTGGAGCTTGGTTTGTGGCAGACTTAAATTGGCTATTGCCTTTTCCGCCATCTCCCCCTTTGAGGATGAGAACTTTTTGACCTGGCTTCACCAAGTCTGCAATGAGGGTTGTTTTATCCTCCATAAAAACCTGTGTTCCTGGAGGAACCTTGAGCGTAATTGACTTTCCACTTGGGCCTGTCCGATTTGCCCCTGCTCCTGGCCGACCACTCGGGGCACGAAAATGCTGCTGATAACGATAGTCAATCAGTGTGTTCAGATTCTCCACAGCTTCAATATAAACGTCTCCACCGCGGCCGCCATCGCCTCCATCAGGACCGCCAAATTCAATATATTTCTCACGGCGAAAGCTCACTGAGCCGGGACCACCATCCCCACTTTTCAAATAAACCTTCGCTTGATCCAGAAATTTCATCACAAACCTCGTTCTTCCCTTTATATAGGAAAGATCCCCCAAATTGCGAGAGGTTTATGCAGAACTACTGCTGCTTGAACTTGAAGTTCCAGCACTGCTTGCACTTGCAGCCCCAGCTTCGTGGGGCGTTACAACTTCACTACCAATGCTTGCTAGTTTTTCAGCAACAAAGGCCTCAACCTTTGAAGGATCTGCAGCTAGCATTTCAGAAACATGCTTTGCATCTTCTAATGCAGGCCCAAGCTCATCAGCGATCATCCAGAGGGGAAGGATATTTGTTAAAGAACCACCGACCGGCACTTGACATCCATCTGGCATCATATGGGTATCACTAACAGCATAAACTATTCCATAAAGACCAGAAGTACGAGAAAGATGGACAAAAACAGGTGCCCCACTTGCGCCATGAGATGGGAACCCCTCTAAAGGTGAATGCTCCCCCACCTTAAAAGGTTCTCCGATACAATTTCCCAAGCTATGAGCAGCCAATTTAGACTCGCGAGATTCAAAGAGCTCCCTAAGACAAAAGGCTGTTTTGAAATCTGCAATTTTACGATCATAGCACACAGCTTTCTTTCCTTTAGTGTGCTCACAGACGGGAGAGCTCCCAAAGCCTACACACGTTATCCGCCCCATGAGAACATTTAGAATATAATATTCTCCCGCAGCCTCCATACCAAAAAAACGATAAACCATATTTAAAAAATTAAGCGGAAAAAAGCTCCATGAATTTTTATATACCAAATAAGGGATACCTGAATTATCAAGGATAGGAGGTGGAATGCATGCTTCAATTTCAGCAAAGTCACCATGCTTTTTTCCTGGATCTAAAATAAGAAGCGCCCAATCCGTTCCTTGATGACTCGGCACTCCTTCCGGGTCATCTGCAGGCAGACGAGAAGAAACCCAAGCAAAAGGTAATAATTCTGCCCTCTGCGTGATTTCTTCTCCATCTAAAAATAAAACCTCGCCCTTCCCCTCAATAGGGACAAAACTAAAATTTTCTTCTGTTAAGGCTGCTGCTTCGTTACTTACAACATGCGCATTTGTCAGAAGAATATTTGGAGCAACAAGGACCCCTGTCCCAACATTTGTCACTGCTCCACCACCTTTTACATAAATCATCCCAACAGCTAGAAATTCTTTATGCTCTGGATGGCGTGCATAAGCCCTCATCAAATCATAGGCTTTATTGGCATCAAACCCTTTGGGCAGCACCCCAGTAGAAACCCTTGTAAATTTAACGCCTAAATCACGACTAGGTGTCACGAACGGCATCGTTGACATTAAAGCTTCTGTATCAAACACCTTGAATTCTCCTGCGCCTGAAGTAGTATCTGCAACTGCCCCAAACACAATTTCACGACTCACAAAATACAAAAAAAAGAGAAATATTTTTCTCATCAGAAACGTCCTCTATTTGCTTATATGTAGAAGTAAAATTCAAAAAATCCAGAATTAACTGTGGATTACTTTCTCTCTCAAAATTTCAGAGGTGACCCGGTATCTAGTGCCATTTTCTTCCCCACAGAAACATGAACTGAACATCTGAACAAATCTCATTATTTACTCTAAGTAGAAAAAATTTTCTAAATTGCGAGAGGTTTATGCATAAGTAATCACATCCCACAAAAAACCCCGGACTTGGTCCGGGGTCTTTATTTATTGAGCAACTGGTGCTGGCGCAGGGGCCGGTGGTGGTGGCGGTGAGGCTGGAGCACCCTGCTGTGGCATTGGAGATGGCTGACCAACTTGCCCTTGGGGCGCTTGAGGCTGTTGTTGTGGATACCCGTAAGGAGGATATGGTGGGTAATATCCATATGGAGGTGGTGGTGGATAATATCCTTGTGGGGCCTGACCAGCCTGCGGGGTTGCAGGTGCCGCACCAGTACTAGGCGCTTGACCACCCTGGGCAGGAGGTGCTCCATATGGACCCTGAGGAGGATATCCATAAGGAGGATAATACCCGTAAGGAGGAGGATAAGCCCCAGGTTGTTGTGGGCTTTGTGGCGCACCTGCAGAAGGTGTCTGCGGGGCACCTGGGACTCCAGTTGCTGGAGTTTGCCCCTGAGCACCTTGAGCAGGAGGGGCTCCGTATGGTGTTTGAGGCGGATATCCATAAGGGGGATAAGAAGGATAGGGAGCACCCTGTCCTGGAGTTTGACCTTGTCCACCTTGGGCAGGAGGAGTTCCATATGGACCCTGGGGAGGATACCCATAAGGAGGATAATATCCGTAAGGAGGAGGATAAGCCCCAGGTTGTTGTGGATTTTGTGGCATACCTGCAGGAGGCATCTGCGGAGCACCTGGGACTCCAGACTGTCCACCTGGAACAGGTTGGGCTGGAGTAGTACCAGGAGCTTGCCCCTTCACTCCTCCTTGGTGCACAATCATGTAGATCTTGAAGTAAAAGACGACACGTCCCAAAATTGGATCTTGCTGAGCATAAGGAGTGAGTTGATTCATTGCCATAGCAGGATCCATCTGCCCGGTTTTCAAACCATCATAAACTGTATATACATTCACGAGGTAACCTAGCTTTGGGTCACTTGCAGCTGCGCTCTGGAGCAATTGGATCACAACTCCAGCAGGCGTTGACATCGGATCCGCTAGATATGATTGAAAGCCAACCAAAGCCTGTCCAGCAGCCTCATTTCCTTCACGCTTGGAAGCCTCAAGGCGCGCAACAATAGTCTGCTCAAGCATGATTTTCCCAATTTCATTCAAATCCTGAGGACGCTGCGTAAAGATCATCACAGCTCGCAAAACAGCAACCGAAGACTCAACCCGCGGATCAACTGTAGCGTACATTTCCATAAGTGCCATTGCCTGGACTAATGTTAATTGACCTTGCTCATATGCAACAATAGAGGCCATTGCTGTCTCTGCAATGACACGCTCTCTTGGTTGAAGGGCCGCATTCAGCTTTTCTTGGATATCTCGCTTTACCACACCAACAGCTGCACCAATAGCCTGCTGCGGGTTTGCACGACCTGCAGCAATATCACGTACAAGCTGCTGAGATTGAGGATCAATCTGAGCCTGGGAGAGCAGTAACTCCACAGCAATCATCTTTGCCATCATCTCTGGATTGTCAGAATATGCCATAATGCTTGCTGAATTGTAGAGCGCTGCCAGAGTTGGATCAGACATAGCGTAGGCTTGAAGAGATCGCTGCGCAAATTCCTTTGCTGCAGCTTGGGGATCTCGAATTGTCTGTGCAGTTTGAACCACTCCACTATAGAGTGGGTTATTTTCAATAGTTTGTTGCGCCTGTGTTCTACCAGCAGACACAGCTGCGTTAAACATTGCTCCTAGAATTCCAGTTGCAGCTTGCTGGTGCTGCTTCACGTCTCTTAATCCTTCTGTCGTGACGCGCTGGTCAACCTGATAACTCTGTCCCTGTGCTAAAGACCCAGGCCCAGGATACGCTTGAGATGCTGAAGGCGCCATTGGAGCTTGAGCTGTTGAAGCTGCAGCCATACTGGCCGAAGGAGCAGTGGGAGTTGTTGTTTGCTGCGGACGTTGTTGCGGAACAGGTTGCGTTAGAACATCCAAAGTCCCCTTAGCAGCTTTTCCTAGTCCTTCTGTAAAGGACTTAAAGAAATTTGCGTGGGCACTTCCAGCAAAAAACAAAAAAATTAAAAATATAGACAAATTTTTCATTTTGACAACTTCTATACATATCTACAATTCCATTATTTGTCATTTTGATTAAAATATTACTAAACAAAGTCAAATAAAAATTATTTCCTCAAAAAAATCAAAGATTAGCATTTTTTGACATTAAAAAGATCATCAATTAATATTCGAATCGACCTTAGAAAGATAATAAAGAAAGGGGACAAGGCGTGACCAAGTTACTCAAAAAAATTTTTAAAGCTATCTTAAACCACCCACAAATTCGAAGGCTGAGCTACTATCTCTCCTTATAAGGGTAAAAGCTATGCGTTTGGACGCTTTTCCACAGCAGCAATAGCTTCTCTTGGGAGCGCTCCATAATAATGAGGATACTTATCTGTTCGGGATTTACTATATTCTAGAACTAATTTATCTTTGAGCACAGATGTCTTGAGCTTTACAATAATGACAAGGGGTTCGTCTTTCATGAACTTCTTCAGGATCCGATCCAATTGGTGAATCATGCTGATGTGGATATAACCATCTTTTTTGTCTAAAGCTGTTCCCTCAAACTTTCCATTTTCTTGAAAAGACTTCCACTCTGCTGGTGTAAGCGCCTTGTAGATGAAGGCTGGAAGAGAATCCTGAACATTGTCTGATGCTGCAAACGATGTTGTCATGATAAAGAGCCCTAAAAATACACGCAAAAAAGATGTCATAAAATACCTCTCGTTAAAAAGCATAACCTGTTTCACTGACCCAGAAAAGAGAGACTTGAGTCTTCTGCAAAAATCAGTCAATACTGCCCTATGTTTGCAGAACTTCTCTTAACTAAAATTTTTCCACCCCACTTAATGCCCCATGTCAGACTCTGGCGGATGCATCAGCCCACGGGTTTTCTTCTCCTCTTATGGCCAGGCATAATCAGCCTTCTCCTAGCCTCTCCTGAAAAAACCCCCTATTTCTGGCTTACAATCTTCACACTTGGCGCTTTCTTTGCTCGCAGCGCAGGATGCATTATTAATGATCTTTGGGATCGCCGCCTTGATGCTCAGGTCCGACGCACCCAGCATCGCCCCTTAGCCAGTGGTGAACTCTCGGTACAAGAAGGATGTCTTTCTCTTGCTGCGGCTGGGCTTGGGGCCTTTTCTTGTTTTATCACCCTCCCCTTCGCAGCAAAGCTTGCCTGTCTTGGTCTTGTGCCACTGATCGTCCTTTACCCCCTTATGAAGCGGATTACATTCTTCCCGCAACTCTTTTTGGGCCTGACCTTTAACGGAGCTGTCCCTTTAGCCTGGATTGTCATGGAACAGCCTTTGACCTGGGAAGTTGGTCTGCTGTACGGAGGTTTCGTTTTTTGGACCATAGGATACGACACTCTCTATGGCCTTCAAGACAGAGAAGACGATCAAAAAGCTGGCGCTAAATCTCTCCCCCTCCTCCTAGGTGACGCAACAAAAACCGTGAGTCTCTCCTGTATTGTTGTTTTTTCCGGAATTCTCCTCAGCACCATCTACCAACTAAAAGCTCCTTTCCCCCTCTTTGATATGTGGCATTTTGACTGGACCAGCTGGGCCTGTATCTTTGGTGTTCTGGCTTTTAACCTCTATCGCACTTACCGCCTGAACACAGATCACCCGCAAACACTCCTTTCTTTTTTCAACAAGCAGGGACAGCTTGGAGCTGAAATCTTTTTCCTGCTATGGCTGGGATAGTTTAAAAACACGTTGACTTGTCCGTACTACTGTACTATCTTAATAGCACAGTAGGATTTGGAATCATGCATACCCTTTGGCAAGCCCTTTGCAAAATTGAGAAGGCAGAAGAAGCAGAAGCTTTCTTTAAAGATCTCTGTACCCCTCACGAAGTGAATGCCCTCCAGGAGCGCTGGCGTGTTTGCCAGCTTTTGAGTGAAGAAAAATACTCCTATCGGGAAATTCACAAGATGACCGGGGCCAGCCTCACGACCATTGGCCGGGTTGCCCGCTTTCTCAAAGATGAGCCCTACAAAGGGTACCAATTGATTCAAGAAAAACTAAAAAAAGAGACTCCCTCATGAAACAGCTAATGCTAGCACTTTGCACCTTTTTCTCCATTTCTGTATCTGCAAAAACCATCCTTATTAGCAAAGTTGTTGACCACCCTGCCCTGGATCGCACAGTTCAAGGGATTCAAGATACTTTGAAGGAAGGTGGTATTGATGAAACCAAAGGGGACGTCATTCGTGTTGAGTCAGCTCAGGGAAATCCTGCAATTTCTTCCCAAATTGCACAAAAATTTGCGGGCCAAGACCCAGATCTTGTCATCGGTGTTGGGACACTGGCAGCTCAGGCGCTTACTCGCACTTTTAAAGAAAAGAATACACCGATTTTGTACGCCTCTGTAAGTTTCCCAAAACAAGCTGGCCTCACAAAAGACAAGGGGCCTATTACAGGCGTCAGTAATTTTGCCCCTCTCAAGCCTCAAATTACCCGGATCAAATCTTATATTCCCCGGCTAAAAAGACTTGGTATCCTCTATAACCCTGGAGAGGTAAATAGTGTCGAGATTGTCTCTCGCCTTGAAGGTGTTTGCGAAGCCGGCGGAATTCAGCTGATTAAACAAGCTGTTCCCCGTCCTCAAGACTTAGCCCAAGGAACCCAGCGCCTCGTCCCCCAAGTTGATGCGATTTTCATCTCTAATGATAATTTAGCACTTAGTGGTTTGGGTTTGATTGTGAAGCTAAGTCACAAAAAGAAAGTCCCTGTTTTTGTGAGTGATGTGGATGCGATTTCCAAAGGTCCTGCTGCGGCCATTGGCCCGAACCAGTATGCTGTAGGCCAACAAACTGGTGCAATGGCCCTCAAAATCCTAAAAGGTGCAAAGGCTGAGGATCTTCCTCCTGAAACACCTGGAGATCTTCAACATTTTGCAAATGCGCAAGCTCTAGAAGCCCTTGATCTTCCCTGCCCTGTGGAGAGTGGATCATGATGAGCCTTGCAGAATTTCTTACAGCTATTGATATTGGTCTGATTTATGGCCTGGTTGCAATCGGGATTTACCTCACCTTTCGCACCCTTGATTTTGCAGACCTCACCTGTGATGGAAGCTTTGTCACAGGAGCTGCCCTTTCCATTATTCTTCTTAAGGCTGGATACCATCCCGCTTTTGCAACTCTTGCTGCATTTTTCGTAGGAATGGGAACTGGAGCTTTCACAGCTTTTCTAAACCGCCGCATCAAGATTTCCCCACTTCTATCAGGAATTCTTGTCGCCTTCATGCTCTACTCTATAAATCTTCGTGTCCTTGGCGGGACTCCCAATCAAATTCTCGAAGGGGAACCTACCGTCTTCAGCACGCCCTTGGAATCTGGCATACTGATTGCCCTCTGTTTGAGCATTGTGCTGATCCTTTGGAAACTCCTTATAACGGATATTGGCCTTGCCTTACGAAGCTTAGGATTCAACCCAAACCTTGCCCCCATTGTTGGGATCTCTGTAACAAACATGACCTTCCTCGGCTTAGCCCTCAGCAATGGACTTGTCGCACTTGGAGGAAGCCTTTTCAGCCAACACCAAGAGTTTGTTGATATCTCCCAGGGTGTGGGAACCGTCATTATCGGCCTCACTTCTGTTATGATTGGGGAAAAGATTTTCCCTCAACGTCGCCTCTGGTGCCAGCTTCTCGGCTGTCTTGCAGGATCTATTCTCTATCGCTTGATCATTGCCTGGGCCCTGTACGGAGATTTTCTCGGCCTTGATACTCAAGACCTCAATTTAATTACGGGTGTTCTGGTCATTGGCATCCATCTCCTCCCGAGCCCAGGAAAATCTACACGCATGAGGGCCACATGATTAAATTCAAGAATATTTCACTCATCTTAGAAAACATGGGAAGAGAAAGTCTTCCTCTTTTCACAAACCTGAATTTTTCTCTCCCAGCAGAAGGATTCACCTGGGTTATTGGTGGAAATGGCTCTGGTAAATCATCTCTGTTCAATCTCATTTCTGGACATCTCTTGCCAACCTCTGGGAAAATCCTGATCCAGGACCAAGATGTTACACAAATTCCTCAACACGCTCGGGCAGCCATGATTAGTAAAGTTGTCCAAGATCCAAAAGTTGGAACTGTTGCTGAACTTACCATAGCGGAGAACATGGCCTTGGCCCTGACCCGGGGGCAATTGCGCGGACTGGGGTCTGCCCTTACTACAGAACGCCGATCCCGTTTTCAGGAAGCACTAAAGCCACTCAATATGGGTCTTGAAGATCGACTGGATCATGTTGCAGGCGCTCTTTCTGGAGGACAACGTCAAGCTCTCTCCCTTGTGATGGCTTTACTCAGCCCCAGCCAAATTCTTTTAATGGATGAAATCACAGCTGCCTTAGATGAAGCCACAGGTGAAAAAGTTCTTGAGCTTGCCTATACCCTGAGCCGCAAGCACAAGAAGACAACACTCATGATTACCCATGAAAAAGACCACCTTACGCGTTATCCTGAGCCTATCATGTACATTGGCAATGGCACTGTTGAGATGAAATAAGTCCTTTTTCCTTTTCCAAATCTTTATTATTGTCAAAATTAACTGTTTTTTATTTAATTTTTACTATTGTAATAATATAGATTTAGGATAAGACCCATGATTAAAGGTATGAATCTAACGTATCACTCTAGGATTTCTGCGGAGTCTCTCTCCAAGGTCGCAAAGGTTGCTCTACGCGTTTTGCTCTTTGGCTTTATTCTCGGGAGCCTTTTTTGTCTGAAAGCCAATGCACAGATGGGACCCATGCCTATGCCACCTCAAGGAGCGGCTATTCAAAATCTCCCTGAAGTGAAAGAGCCTGAATTTGAGGCACCCACACTAGAAACAGCTCTCAAATCATTAAGAGAGAGCGTTGCATTCTTAAAAAGCAGCTTCCCAATTTCCTGGAATTTCTACCGTGAAATCTACGTTAAGGTTGTTCCTCAAACCCAAGACAAGCACCAAATGGCTCTCCTTGAAAAGTTTCAAGCAGACTTCAATGCCAAAATTGAGGAAATGAATGGGGAACTCACTGGTGAAATTGGAGAATTTTCGGATCTCAACGTTTACGAGAATATCAAACGCTTTATTAATCCTGTAAAAGCAGAAGATATTCCTTTCAATATTCTTTTCCTTCGCCAGGAATCCCTTGAAAGCATTGAGAAAGATCCTGTGGAGGGGGCTTATAATCCGGACTTAATGACACGGGCAACTGAATTTGATCGTCAAGTCAAGTACCACATAGAGAACATAGCTTACCAAATTTCCTGGATTCAATTCATTATTGATCGAGCTGACCGTGGATACTTCGAACAACGTCTTCTTGGAAACAGCCGCAAGCACACACGCATGATTAACACTGCGAAAACCATGCTTGAGGACTGGAAGATGTTGACAGGCAAAATGATGTCTCTTCTTGTAGATGATTACGCAAATGAAGAGTAAGAGCTAGAACCTCTCATTTATTCTAAAGGGAAAGCGCGTCTTTCCCTTTTTTCTTGTTCTGGTACATGGCCCGGTCTGCTTTTTTTAGCACCTGTGCAATCGTTCCATCTTGAGGATAAAGACTAATCCCAATACTCACACTAAAGGGGGTGTGTTTTACTCCCTCAAGAGCTAATTCTGAAACTGCCTCTTGCATCCGCTCCGCGAAGGTAAGTGCATCTTTTTTTTGATCTACCCCGTTCAACAAAATGACAAACTCATCTCCTCCAACCCGAAAAATCTGATCTTCCATCCGCGTACAACTTTGTAACTGTTGAGCAACAGAAATCAGGAGGTAATCTCCCACATCATGTCCCAAAGCATCATTCACATTTTTAAAACCGTTAACGTCTATGAACATAAAGGCGTGAGGTTGCTGCGTCATTTCAATATCGTGCAACGCACTCTCAAGCAAAGACCGATTTCCTACTCCCGTAAGACTATCGTGAAAAGCTTGGTGAGAAAGGCGCACCTCTTTCAGGCGCTCTTCCGTCACATCTTGCAAGACTAAGAGTTTGGAACCATCTGCTTGGATTTTTGCCGTCACCTCAAGCCATGTTCCTTTTGCAAGGCGTTCTTCTTGAGAAAGCAATGGCGCTTCAAACCATTGGAGTCGGCCTTGAAGCCATGCTTTGCTATCCTCTCCAATCACCCCTCTTCCAGGCTTTTGACGCTGCTCAACGAGATAAAGCCCCTTTTCTAGGTTTTTCTCTAGCAAGGCCTTATAACTAAGCCCCAATGCCTCTCCTTTTGAAAGACCATAAAACATTTCAAATTGTGGATTGATCTGAACTAATTTTCCTTGGAGATCAAAAAGGGCAAAGCCAACCCCAATATGAGAGAGAACCTGCTCCATCTCCGCCCGAGGGGATGGTGGCAATGAATTAAGGCCATCTAAAGCTGAGGACTTACCCATTCAACTTTGTTAGTTAATTGGCAGAGCTGGCGGAGGTCCAAACTGCTGTGGAGGGCCTTGCGGAGGAAAACCTTGAGGCGGAAGAGGAGGAAGTGGTCCGCCTTGTGGTGGAAGCGGTGGTCCCTGAGGAGGGAACGGAGGACGCGGCCCACCCTGCGGCGGGAAAGGCCCAGGAGGCCCAACTGGAGGAGGACCGAACTGCCTACCCTGTGGTGGGAATGGTGGGCGTGGCACCGCACCTGCCATAGGACCAGATTGCCCTGGAATCTGTGATGAGAGTTGTTTCTCTCCACGCATTTTTTGATATTCTGCAGGAGGCATTCCCAAAAGCTGCGAAGCCAAGCTATATTCATCAACAACAACTTCACGCAAAGCATGATAGAGGGCTGGATGTGCCTTTGAAAGAAGCCCTTGATTTTGGAAGAATGTCTTAAAGGCTGTCACCAAGGCACCTGCACTGCGGTCGGTGCGCACCCACAAACGAAAGATTGTTTTCCCCTGCTCTGCAAAGAATTGGGCTTGATCTTTTGTAATGACTCCTTGATCCACGATTGCATCAATGCTCAAAATAGCCCGCATCAAAGTCTTATATTCATGGGAAGAAAGAAGGTGCACCCACCGGGAAACTTTTATACTTTCCACAGCATCAGCCAAGGCCAACGCACCCCAAATCCGACTTGCCTTAGCAGCTTCACGAACCCAAGGTGGAGGCGTATCTCCATAAAACTGTTTCCGTCGCTGCTCACGCATATCATAAGCTTCCTTGAAGGTTTTAAAATCTTCAGCTTGGATTGCTTTGATCATCTTCCGCAAATTGTTTCGATCTTGTAGATCCATCGAAACTTCTTCATGAGTTTTGGGATCTTTCTTTGTTTCTTGCCCGCCTTCAGCAGCTTTTTCATCTCCTGCAACGGCCTTGACTGTCTTTACCTTGTAGGCATTTTGCAGAATACGAACGATATCATCCACAAGACGAGGCAAAGGATAAGGCCCACTGCTGTTAAATAGTTCTTCAGCAGTCATCAATTCCCGGGGCTTCATAGCATTATGCGCACCCTGAACCATACGTTCAGCCCCTCCACGCATTTGCGGTGGGAGTTTCGAGACCATGTTTTGGGCACCCTGCACCAAATTTTGCACCATTTGTGCTTGGCCCCATAAAGGCGTTGAAAGAATTATAAAATTCAAGACCATGAGCTTGATTGTTTGCATCGCTCAGCCCCTCTCCTGTATACGTTTAATAGACTGTTATTTTTATTTTAACTCAATTTTTTCTGATTTAACACGATCTTTTTATATTTAGGCTGAAGTTCCTCAATTATTCTGAGTAAGTTCTGAAAAATAGGCAGATTACCTTCTAGGCATCTTCCTCCCCAGCAAGAGTCATGTGTGCATAAAGAAATTCAAGAAAATCCCGCTTCCCACTGCAGGAAAAAGCAGGGAGAGCCTCAATCATTTTGTCAACTTCAGGGCAGTCCTCAAGAGAAAAAGCCAGATCAATCAAAATAGGCGGCGACTTAGTCTTTAAAAGAAGTTGCTTAAAATAGTCACGCACTGTCATCTCTTCCCCGGAAAAACCTATTTCTGATTCAAGGGTAAGTTCTCCTGTTTGAAGTCTCCATAAAATTGTAGATTCCCGAGTATAATGTACGGGTGTTGCACATTCCTCCACATCTACCACCGGGGGAATAACAAGTGCTACAAACTGCTCAAGGATTCTCGGCACGGCATACTGCGCATTAAACCCTCCATTAAAAAGTACAAGTTTACTATCAGGATTTGAGAGGCAGAGTCTAAGAGCATCCGAAGGAACTATATGCTCATGCCTCCCATCAGCCGCATTCACCTGAGACACAAGGCATAAATATATTACTGCGAAAATAGTCTGTTTTTTCATCTCCAACCCATAAAAACAGCTTATATCTCAATTCGTTTTGAAGCTTGAGATGCTAAATCCATATTATGGGTTGCAAAAAACACAGCAGCTCCTTGTGTAGAAGCAAGGTCAATAAAAAGATCAAAGACTTTTTGCGCCGTTGTTGGGTCTAAGTTCCCTGTTGGCTCATCAGCAAGAACTAAGTCTGGCTCATTTGCAAGAGCCCGAGCAACAGCAACACGCTGTCGCTCCCCTCCAGACAGCTGAGAAGGCAGATGCTCCAGCCGGCGACTCAGGCCAACTTTGCTCAAAAGGGACTTAGCACGCTCACTATGCTCATCCTCAGGAAATTTTTTTGAGATTTTCAAAGCCAGCTGCACATTTTCCAAAGCTGAAAACTCTGGCAGAAGGTGGTGGAATTGGTAAACCACTCCAATATGTTGAGCCCGGAGAGCTGCCTTTTGCTGAACTGTCATCTTCTGAGTGGGATGCCCCTGAAAGAGAACCTCTCCTGAAGTAGGCTCATCTAAGAGCCCAAGGAGATGAAGGAGTGTCGATTTTCCTGCCCCACTTGGCGCAACTAAGGCTGTCACACCCTGTGGTTGTATCTTGAGATTCACACCCTTCAACACTGTGAGAGGCTTTGCCTCCTGATCTTTGTAGATTTTGCAAAGATTCACAGCTTCCATCAAGACGGGAGACTTCTTAGTCATGACGCAACCCCTCTATGGGATTAAGATTTGCCGCCCGCCAGGCTGGATAAAGGCTCGCCAAAAATGTTAACAAGAAGGAAATCGTCACAATGCCAATGACATCCTCCATGCGAAGCTCACTGGGGAGACTGGAAAGAAAATAAACTTGAGCATCAAATAGCTTCGTCCCTGTTACAATTTCCAAGAACCGGTGAATTTCATCTAAATAGTGTTCAATCAAAAGACCTAAGGCACAACCGCCCAAACTTCCGATAATGCTATGGGAGGTACCCAACATCAAAAATGCTGTCAGAATTTGCTGCCGCGTTGCCCCCATGGTGCGCAGAATCGCAATCTCCTGAACCTTGTCATTCACAAGCATAATCATAGAAGAAACAATATTAAAAGCTGCAACCAAAATGATGAGACTGAGAATCACAAACATCACATTCCGCTCCACCTCCAGTGCTGTCGCCATTGGTCCCTGGGTCTGGCGCCAGTTCACAAGATAAAGTCCAGGTGGTGTATGAGGCTTGAGAGCCTCCATAACCTCAGGGGCTTTTTCAGGATCTGGGATAAAAACTTCAACCCGGTTAACCTGTGTTCCAAGCCGGAGAAACTTTTGTGCATCTTCCCGATTGACCAAGGCCACGCTGGTATCATAGTCCGTCATATGAACGGTAAAAAATCCTGAAATCTTAAAGGAACGCGTCCGAGGTATCAATCCAAAGGGCGTGCTATTCCCTTCTGGAGCAATGAATTTGAGAGACTGTCCAAGCTGTAGCCCAAAAGCCCGTCGGGCTTCTGCGCCTACCATAACTTCCCCGGGCTGAGGATATTCTCCTGAAACAACCTGCATATCTTTCAAGAAAGGATACGACTTTGCATCTTTGCCAAAGTCCAAGCCTCGCAGGAACATTCCCTTCGCCTGTCCTTCTAAACTCAGAACAGCCTCTCCAGCGACTACGGGTACCGTGATAGCATTTGCCCTCTCCTGCACAACCTTGAGAAAAGGATCTTCAGGAGAAATCCCGCTCTTCATAGGCGTTAAGATCTCCAGATGCCCATTATAAGACAATAAGCTCTTCAAAAGTTCTGTGCGAAATCCATTCATCACAGACATGACAACAATCAAAGCTGCTACCCCAATTGTAATTCCTAAACGAGAGATGTTTCCGATCACTGAGATCATCCGTTCTCCCTGGCGAGGCTTCATGTACCGCTTTGCAATAGTCCAGCTCAGATTCATCCCTGGAACACCTGACGTGCAAAATGCTCTTGCTGAGATTTTAGGGCATTCACAGCCTCATCAACACTTAAGAGCTCTACCTCGCCTGTACGGCGATTCTTCAGCTCCACTTGCTGATTGGCAGCGTTCTTTGGTCCAACCAAAATCTGATATGGCACACCAATCAGATCCATATCTGCAAACTTCACGCCAGCTCGCTCATCCCGATCATCGTAAAGTGTTTGGAGGCCCATAGCCCCAAGCTTCTCTTCTAGCGCTTCGCAAATCTGAGATGTCGCTTCATCCTTCACGCGCATATTCAAAATCCCCACATGGAAAGGCGCCACAGGCCAAGGCCAGATCATGCCCTTCTCATCATGGTTAGCCTCAATCACTGCAGCAACCATCCTGGTTACACCAATTCCAAAGCACCCCATGTGCGGATGAAACATTTTTCCATCTGCTCCCTGAAGTTGAAGCCCCATCGCTTCACTATATTTCATCCCAAGGTAGAAGATATGCCCCATCTCAATTCCCTTGGTCGTCCGAAGTTCTTCTTCTTTCAAGGGGCATTTTGCAGGATCGTGTAGTTCATCAGAAGCGGCATAAAGCTCCGTAAGAGCTTTTAGATCCAGCGTGTCTGCTTGCTTCAATTCATCAATCTTCGGATCATAGAAGAGAGTACTCTCCCCGGTTTGCGCTAACACATGAAATTCATGGCTTAATGTGCCTCCGATAGGCCCTGTCTCTGCCTGCACAGCCAACGCTGCCACACCCATCCGGGCAAAGGTTTTTTGGTACGCACTAAACATGCGATAATAGGTCTTCTCTGCAGACTCAAAATCCACATCAAAAGTATAAGCGTCTTTCATCAAGAACTCACGCCCCCGAATCACCCCAAAACGGGGTCGAATTTCATCCCGAAATTTCCATTGAATCTGGTAGAGTCCCACAGGCAAATCCCGATAGCTCTTCATAAACCGCCGACCAATATCAGTCACTACCTCTTCAGCAGTTGGCGCATAGACCAAAGTCCGCTCGTGCCGGTCTTTAATCCGAAGCATCTCTTTCCCATAGGCATCAGATCGTCCAGACTCCTGCCACAACTCGTCTGGTTGAAGCGTCGGCATCGTGATTTCATGCACACCCACTCGGTTTTGCTCCTCACGAATAATTTGTTCGATCTTCGAGAGCACCCGTTTCCCCATTGGTAGCCAGGAATAACTTCCTGCAGCAGTTTGGGAAATCATCCCTGCCCGCAACATAAGGCGATGAGAAACCACCTGAGCTTCGGCTGGGTTTTCTTTCAGAGTTGGGAGAAAATATTGGCTGAGACGCATAGTAACCTAGTCTTTCAAACACTTTCCTCATCATAATCAACTTCATAAAAATTACAATGGCCTGTCCACATTATAACCACGCACTGAGAACAAAGCTTTTCCTTCAAAAAAATCCTCGACTTTTTATGGGATTCTTGGTAACAAAAAAGCGGTTTGGGCGCTTAGCTCAGTTGGTAGAGCATCTGACTCTTAATCAGAGGGCCACAGGTTCGAGCCCTGTAGCGCCCACCAAACCTATATTTTTTAAAAATATCAGATTCTCCTTAAAAATATTGGAGACAAAATGGGAGCAAAAATGTTTTTTCGTCACATCGCATCCTGTTTTTTTTCTCTCCTCCTCCTCGCTGCTTTGGGAGGCTGCTGTACGACGAGCCCCAAAACGTCCCAAAATATGTTCAGCTCTCAGGGAAGTCTCGTTGATGCTAATCTTAAAAGACTCTTATCAATAACCCACCAAACCCATGATGGCACTTTGGCATCTATTGTTTCAGCAACACAAAACAAAGAAAATGGGTGGTTACGATCAGGAGAGAGATGGCACAAGCAAAAAGAAACCTACACTGAAGATCAACTTATAGAGATTGTTTCTCTCGCTCGCAAACTTGGCTTTGTTGATTCCAAAGCTCCAAAACTTTCTAGCAGATATGATCGAGTATTGCTTTTGGGCGCTGCAAGCACCCGGGTTCACTCACGTTTGACCTACCTCGTCAAATTGTGGAAGCAAGGTGTTCGCTTCAATAAAATTGTGATGCTTGGAAGTGAGCGTTCTCTCGATGCGCCTGCATCAGATGCGGCTATGAAAAAAGAGATCTCAGATGCTGGATATGAGCTTAATGAAAAAGGTTTGATTGAATACACCTTCCATCACAAAGTCGCGGTTCCAGAAGAAATGAAAGCTCTGCCTATTCTCTGGATCAAGGCCAAAGGAAAAAATGGAAAACGTGCAAACACAGACGATACAATTGAAACCTGGCTCAATGAAGACACTGATTTTTCACAAGGTATGAAGATTCTATCCATCTCAAATCAACCCCATGCTTCTTATCAAGGGGCTGTTATCCAGGCTTTTCTCAACAAGGACCCACGGGGGAGAAAGGTTCAGAATGAAACCGTTGGTGAAGGTGATTCCTTAGCGACTCACGAAAAACCAAGCCACCAGGATGTTTCAATCCTCCTGGATGCCATGGCCAGATACTTTTATAGTCTTAAAAAGAATTTTGGGTAAAATCCTAATTTCTTTATTTGGCATCACTTAGTAGGCTTAATTTTAAGCATAATCCTTCCATGCAAATTTCCCCTTGAGGAATTTTTACTGATCGTATTTTATATTTATTGACAAAAAGTCAATAAATAATTATCCATATTTTTCCTGATATCCATTGATCGAAATACGACCAGAGGCAAAAATTAATGATAAAAATGACGGCCCTACTTCGCTTTTTAACGATATTACTCTTCAGCTTCAGCTCGGCCCACACAGCTTGTGTTTTCTACAGAGGATTCCATTTTTTAGCAGGAAAGGATGTTTCTGAAATCGATAGAGGAGCAAATGGTATACATTCCCGAGTTACTCCTCCTGATATGCCTGAAGAAGAGGCTCTGGCATGTGTTGCAAAAATTAAAACGCTTAGCCGGCCTTGGACAACTTCTGAACGATCTGAGTTCAAACCAACCGCCCCCTCCCCCATGGCTGAGCTCGTGCAATTATACACAAATTCTTATAATACCTTTACGACACAGCTTAGAAGTGCAACTTCTCGGACCAGAAGAATATTCCGACTTGCAGGATTAGAACTCACTGCTAACCCTTTTCTTTCAACCACATTAAAGGTTGAGCACGCCCTTCGATATGGAAGTGGTTTAAAATTATTTGGCCATGATGAGCTCAGGCGCTATCCGGAATATGACGCGCAAGGAAAGCCTAAGAATGGGGAAATTGGATTCGTTGACACCATCATTATTCCCCAAGAAGACCTCAGAGAAATGGGGGCCTTTTTTGTCCTTGAGGCCTTTGCAACAGGAGACACAAAATTATCATACCACTGGAGCAAGAAGCTTATTGAAGAACAGGAAGTTATTTTTCCCTTCATCATTCTAAGAAAATATCATTCAACCAGAGTACCACTAAAACCTCCCCATCTTGGTAAGAGATTTCCAGGTATTCATCACAAGCAATGGCTGAAGAATATTAATGCAGCTAGAGCCACTTCAAAAAATTCAGAGAGGGAATCTGATTTAACCAAAAGACTTTGCAAATTATCCGCAGCCAGCTTTGAAAAGGCTGCATCTATAGTTTTGCAGCGCTTTAGATTAAGCAGACGGTATACAAGTACAGATTTTTATCCTCAGAGAAATTTGATTCCTGATGATGCTACTCAAATGCGCAAAAAAATTGTAAGACATGTGGATGTCCTGGGAAGAGAATACGCCGCGAGAGGGTACACTGGTTGGGACATATCAGGGTATCTTATGAGTACAGATGCTCCCATCACAACAGCATATGCCTTTAGAAGTCTTGGACAAACTGCTCCTCTCTCACTCCGTGCAGATATTGCACTCGGAGAAGGTATGAACTTTGAAGCCCTAGCTGTGATTGTTCAGGCTCCTCAGCTTAGAAGCCTGAGTATGCTGGGCCCTGAACCTGAGGGAATTTGTCCTGAATTCGATGACGAAGAAATGGATCAAGCAGATATGCAGATAGTTTATGCTAGGCTTGCAAATACACGAACTTGGAGCTGTCCTCACAAAAATTTTTCTATAATTCTCAAAGCCCTTGAAACACGGGCTACCTCTGGGGGTGCTCCCTTGACACTAGACATAACAGGGCAGTCTTTAGATCCGACCTCCTTTTATAGATTATCAGCCCTCGTTGATCTTCAGGATGACAACCGCGAAACCGATGAAGAAGCCATGGCAGCTGCCGAAAATGCCCTTGGCTACAATGACGATGGTTGGGATGATTATTATGACGATGATGGTTATGGCAGTGAATAGGATTGCCCCTCGACTTTTAAACTTTGTATTGTTACCAATAGGACAGCTTTGGTTTTCAAAGGAGCTCACTAGTTTATGTCCTATTTCATTGTTTCCATTACCTACAAAGTTCCTCTCAAAACCGTAGATCATCACCTACCAGCCCACATTGATTTTTTAGATCGCTATTTTGAAAAAGGCATTTTCCTCTTTGCTGGCCCCCAGGTTCCGCGGGCTGGGGGAATAATCTTTGCAAAAGCAGAAACCAAAGAACAGCTTGAAAAAATTCTTACAGAGGATCCTTTTCATACAGAAGATGTTGCCAATTTTGAAGTTACGGAAATGAATCCCCGCAAGTACCATCCTGACCTCAAGACTCTTTTTTCCCCATCCTCATAGTCTTTTCCAACACCTAACCAAGCTTGACAGAAATATTCATTTTTCATAAAAAAAACTATTATTTTTGGGAAAAAATCATGTTTCGTTTCCTCTGTCTTTCACTGATTTTTTACAGCATTATTTCAACCACAAACCTTTTTGCGACTGATGCAAAAACGAACACTTACCCCCACCCCAAAAAAACAGCTTTAATCATTGTTGATATCCAAAATAGTTTCTGTCCAGGAGGTGAACTTCCCGTAACCGATGGAGACAAAGTCGTCCCCATAGTTAATAACCTGCGAGATCTCTTCCCCACAGTCGTCCTCTCCCAAGACTACCACCCTAGGGGTCATAGTTCTTTTGCCAGTTCACACGAGGGCAAAGCTTTCTTCGAAACGGATGAAGAAGGAAATGTACTCTGGCCTGATCACTGCGTACAAGGATCTCCAGGTGCAGAATTCCATAAAGATCTCGTCAGAAAAGAAGGAGACCTGGTCATCAAAAAAGGGACAAACCCCAAAGTAGATTCTTATTCTGCATTTTATGAGAATGATAAGAAAACCCCTCCCCGCTTCGACGATGGAAAAACACTCACAGAAGTTCTGCGAGAAAGAGGCATTACAACTTTGGTGCTTGGGGGACTTGCCTACGACTTCTGTGTGGGCTGGACTGCAGAAGATGCTGTCAAAGACGGATTTAAGGTCATTGTTGTCAAAGATGCAACGCGCTCGATTGCAATGCCACTCCCTGGCGGTAAAACCACCGAAACTGTCATGGATGAAAGACTTGCAGCGGCTGGTGTTGAAGTCATTACTGCTGAAGAACTCAAGGCTCGCTTCGCAGCATCGGCGGGGTAAAATCTACTTACCATAGGGACTGTTCAAAAAATCTTACGCTTTAAGGTCAGTCTACACATTTTTCATTTCTAAGAAAAAAAGACCCCTTTCTCAATAGACGACTCTATAAAATTATGTCAACCTGAGAATATCAGGGGGAATTGATATGAAATTATTACTCTTTATCTTATTTTTTCCTATTTATTCTTGGGGAGCAGATGGAGGAGAAGATAGTAAAACTCCATCAACTCCAAAGTTCTGCCCTGACCTACAGCTCCCCCCTTTTCACCACCCAGGCCCTAAAAAGCCGTCAACGCCTCGCCCCGCAGAAGCTCCTCTTTTTAAGGATGCTCACCCACCTAAAGAGAGAGAAAAATGACATATCCCGCATGGATTCTTGCTCTTTTTACTCTCTTCACGGCTCTGCCCTCCTCCCAAGCAATTGCAGCAAGCACCCTTGACCTTGAAGATCTAAGCCCCTCCCATATTGATTTAGAAGGGTCTTCTCTTCAAGAGACCCTAGAGCATGCTCGCCGCCTTCATGCATTCCCCCCATACTGGGAGGTGATGGGGCCCTCTTGGGAACCTCATCATACTCTTTTGAGGTTTTATGAAAAATACCTTGATCAAGCAGAATACTCTTCCTTCGAAGATTTCTTGTCCGCATACAAACGAAAATTCAAACAAGAGTTCCTCTGCCTTATTTTTCATGGCTTCATGTTGATACAAAAGCGAAGAGACTTAGCAAGAGCAATAGAACGCCTTGTTCAAATAAATTCACAGAGCACCCTTTTTCAAGGCCTGGTTTCCTATTGCCGAGATCTTCAAGAACATGTCGTAGAAGAAACCGATGTCCATGCGGCAATGACCCTGAGTCTTATTGAATATCAAAGAGCTGCTGGGGCCTTTTGGCGCTTTATCCCTTAATTTTGACAAAAAATAAACCTGGTTAATTCTATATAAACCAATTTCTCATCATAATGTTAAAAAATGGCATTGTGACAAATGAAACTTTTCTTATTTTTATTTTCATATTTTCTAAGTTTTTCTGTAATCGCCCACTCTGGTAATTTAGAGAAATATGAAAACAAGAAACTTGAAAAGCCTCTCTCTCATTATGAGAAACTTGATCCTGTTGAGTTTATCCGCCTTCCCTCTCATATCCGTTTGGTTGTTCGTGCAAAAATTCATAAAGACATCGATCAAAACAAAGAGAAATATATCAAAATGCCGAAGCAGAAAGTTCAAGGTCTCCCTTGGCTCCGTCGAGAAATGGTGGAAGGCCTTCAAAATCAAATTGAAATGTTCAGCCATGTTCAATCCTCTCCAGCACAAAGTACATCTCACGTTCCTGGAGCTCCAACGCCACTGATCAAGTCACCAGAGGCCCTAGAGAGACTTCATCACATCTCTGAAAGTAAAATCCCAGCGCAGCTCCAGCGCCCTCTTGCCCGAATGACAATGCGGTCATAACCATTGCGAGGAGTCTCTTCTCTTCTAAGTCTTTGCGAGGAGCGGAACGACGCGGCAATCCACTCACCGCGTAGATCGCTACCCCCTTTCAGGCCTTACGATTGTGACTCAGAAGAAGAAAGTTGCAATAACAAGGGAAGAATCTTTTAAATAAGTTCAAATTTTTCAAAATCCACCCTTGAAAAACCGATATCTATCCAGATAAACTGAAAATAGGATGCTATTTTGAGAAGTTCTCCTTCAATATGATAACATCCACATTCTATTAGATTTTATGAGGGGCTTTACATGGCTAAAGATAAAACACCAAAGCTGATTCTTCCTGACGATCATCTTTTTCCAATTCTACCGCTGCGAGATATCGTTGTCTTTCCACACATGATTGTCCCGCTTTTCGTAGGGCGGGCAAAGTCGATTCAATCTTTGGAGTCTGTTGCAAAGGACAATAAGCCTCTTTTGCTGGTCACACAAAAAAACCCTGACAACGAAGACCCCGAAGAGAAAGATCTTTACTCCGTTGGAACCCTGGGAAATATCCTGCAGCTCCTCAAACTTCCTGATGGTACGGTCAAGGTCTTAGCTGAAGGGACCCATCGAGCCCGTATTTTAAAATACAAAAAAGACAGCCCATTTCTCCAGGCTCAGGCAGAAATTCTTCCTGAAGAGGAAATGTCGGAGGAAGAAGCAGACGCTCTCATGCGCACTGCTCTCACCCAGTTTGAGCAATATGTCAAACTCAATACAAAGATCCCACCGGATGTGTTGGCTTCAATTACAAAGATCGATGAACCTGCAAAGTTTGCAGATACCATTGCTGCACACCTCAGCCTCAAAATCGCTGAAAAACAGATGCTTTTAGAGGTTGCTTCTGTTGAGGAGCGCTTGAATCAAATCGTTGGGCGCATGGAAGGTGAGATTGGTGTCCTTCAAACGGAACGCCGGATTCGTAGCCGTGTAAAGCGCCAGATGGAAAAAACTCAGCGCGAGTACTACCTGAATGAGCAAATGCGTGCTATTCAAAAAGAACTTGGCGAAGCTGAAGATGGCAAGAACGAGGCTGATGAATACGAAGATAAAATCAAAAAGACAAAGCTGAGCAAAGAAGCCCAGGAGAAGGCTCATGCTGAACTAAAAAAGCTTCGGATGATGAATCCGATGTCTTCCGAAGCTACTGTGAGCCGAAATTATCTCGATTGGCTTCTTGGGATTCCATGGAAGAAAAACTCCAAGCTGAAGCATGACCTAAACCAAGCTCAAGACATTTTAGATGCAGATCACTACGGCCTGGAGAAGGTGAAAGAGAGAATTGTTGAATACCTCGCAGTTCAAAATCGTGTTGGTAAGGTTCAAGGACCAATCCTTTGTCTCGTGGGCCCTCCTGGTGTAGGTAAAACTTCCTTGGGAGAATCCATTGCCCGCTCCACAGGACGGAGCTTTGTCCGGGTTGCCCTTGGAGGTGTTCGAGATGAAGCTGAGATTCGCGGTCACCGTCGGACCTACATTGGCTCCATGCCTGGAAAAATTATCCAGAGCATGAAACGGGCCAAAACATCAAATCCTCTGTTCCTCTTGGATGAAATTGATAAACTCGGTTCTGATTGGCGTGGAGATCCTTCATCTGCCATGTTGGAGGTTTTGGACCCCTCTCAAAACAAGGCCTTTAACGACCATTATCTAGAGGTGGATTATGACTTATCTAACGTTTTGTTTGTGACAACAGCAAACGACATGAGTCAAATTCCCTACGCCCTTCAGGACCGCCTCGAGATCATTCGTCTCTCCGGCTACACTGAAGATGAGAAGGTTGAAATTGCCCGCCGCCACCTCATTCCAAAGCAAGTTGAAATGGCAGGACTTTCTCCTGAAGAATGGTGCATTACGGACGAAGCCCTTCGTCACCTCATTCGTCACTATACCCGAGAAGCAGGTGTGCGGAATCTTCAGCGTGAAATTGCAAATCTTGCCCGTAAAGCTGTGAAAAAACTTTTGCTGGAGCAAGGCGCCTCTCAAGGAAAGGCTAAAAAAGCAAAGAAGGCTAAGGTGAAGCAGATCAAGGTTACACTGAAAAACCTTGGCCAATTTGCTGGTGTCATGAAGTTCCGCTATGGCGAAGTCAACGAAAAGGACATTGTTGGTGTCACGACAGGCTTAGCTTGGACTCAGGTTGGTGGTGAGCTCATGTCCATTGAGGCTGTCATGATGCCCGGAAAAGGTAAGATGGTCATCACAGGAAAGCTGGGTGATGTCATGCAGGAATCCATCCAAGCTGCAGCGAGTTATATTCGCTCTCGCTCCGTAGACTTTGGTGTGGCCCCACCCCTCTTTGAAAAGCGGGATATCCACATCCACGTTCCTGAAGGTGCCACACCTAAGGATGGTCCTTCTGCAGGTGTTGCCATGTGTGTGTCTATCGTCTCTGTATTGACAAATATCCCTGTGCGCAAAGACGTTGCTATGACTGGAGAAGTCACTCTTCAAGGCCGGGTTCTTGCGATTGGCGGCCTCAAGGAAAAGCTTCTCGCAGCCCACCGAGGTGGCATTAAGAAGGTCTTGATCCCTGAGGAGAACGAAAAGGATCTCGAGGAAATCCCAAAGAACGTTAAAGAGGGTCTTCAAATCGTGCCCGTCAAAACGGTTGATGAGGTTTTGAAGAATGCGTTGACCAAAATGCCAAAGAGCATTACCTGGTCAGAGCCAGATCCTGTTGACGTCCCCCGTGTTGCTGGTGAAAAGAGCACTGACATTCTAAAAGCACACTAGGGCTTCATAATATCAGCAAAGAGAGTTAATCCGCGTCTCCTATGGATCGCCACGCCCTTTCAGGGCTCGCGATGGCAATGGAGAAGAGGAGAGGCTTGCGATGACGATGAGGAGGTCCTTGCGAGGAACCTTCTCCCATCGTCTTTGCGAGGAGCGGAGCGACGTCGCAATCCAAGCACCTTATGGATCGCCACGCCCTTTCAGGGCTCGCGATGACTGTAGGGAGGTCATTGCGAGGAGCGGAGCGGCGTGGCAATCCATAAACCCCGGATCAAGTCCGGTGTGATGCCCATAGGAGTCCCACCGTCATTCCGGGTTGACCTGGAATCCACTTCTCTTATGGATCCCCACGCTCTTTTCGAGGCTAATGCTGAAAAGATCTGCCTACAAAATCTGGAAATCCTTATGCAAGTGGCTCCAGTGATCTATGAGTACTTTCTGATGTCCTGGATTCATTGGCAGCCCTTTTAAGGCTTGAGGCCAGAGTGTACGTGCCCGGTCGATCGTGTCCTCAAGGTGCAAGCGAATGGCAGGCCATGGGACACCCACTTTTTGAGACCAGGATTGAAAGTGCGCTAAGGAAACTTGTTGCCAACTCTTTATCTTTGCCAAATTCAATGCAAACTCAGCTTCTCCCTCGATATAGACACAGGTTGTAACAATATCATATGCAGGAGAAAGCATAGGAGTGAACTGATCTTCATAAATCAAACTCCAATTTTTAAGATGTGCATCCCCATTCCCCAAAAGAATATTTACCAACAGTCGACGCGCAAATTGTTGCACATTCTTCAAGCCATCGCCGGTATACGTGTACAACACCTGTCCTACTTGCTCATAATTCGCAGCACCGTATTTTTCATGAGGATATTTCACAAACACCTGAGCAAAATCTTCCGTGTGAATCCGGTTTGTTTCTGCCCTATCAAACCGCTTTATCGCATAAGCATAAGACTCATCAGGCAAACGCAAAGGAGGGAGATTATCAAGTTTATCAACATGAATGAGCCGAATATCTGGAATTTCCACGCCCACAATTCGTGCAAGACTCATTGCTGTGAACTCATTTAGGGGAACGTCTTGATGCTGAGTTGAGGGTGTTTTCACAATCCAATCCCCAAGCTCATCTGATTGTGTCACAAGATAGCGACCGTCTTTAGCCTTCATGGAAAACTTCACCTGAACCCCAGCAAGAGAGAATTTATTCTGAACACCTGCTGGAGTTGGGGCCAAAGCCTCCACCTGGCCAAGTGCTGGAATTAAACTTTCTGGAACATCCTCTGGCTGAAGGGGCTTCACAACCAACGCTCCAGGCAAATCTTGCCCGAGAGCGGCAAGGAGTCGAAATTCATTATCCATATGGGCCTTTAGCCCTTTTGCAAGCAGCTCTCGCAAGACCCCTTCAGGCAAAAGATTTGAAAAAAATGGCGGCAGTCTGTGGTGCGTCACCCAGGGTTTCTCAAGAACCTTTTGTGCGTTTGGAAATCGTGGATGTACGACCAAACTCAAGGTTGGACGAGCATCATTTTCCAGGAAGCTATTCGCAAACCGAAAAAGATTGCGACCTTTTTCAAATCCATAGAGATGTCCAACAATCTGGTCATGAAGCTTAACTTCCAAAACTTGAACTGCCTGTGCTTTTTCCTCAATCATTCTTCCTCCTCAAGCAGGCCAGACCAAGGATCTTCATCTTCAGGCACAGCATCTTGTAGAACTTTCTTTATAGCAAGAAGTTTTTCTTTTGGAACAAGCAATAACTCCATCTCTAATCCTGCAGCAACGAGCTCTAGAGTATCCAGTCGAGGATTCCCCCTTGATTCCAGCCGGTGGTATTGCTGCCGGGACATGCCTATGCGCATAAACATGTCTTCTTGAGTTAATCCTAAGGCAAGGCGCCGGGCCTTCAGCTGCTGGTGTAATTTACTCATACATCCCCCTAATAGAAATATATTAGCTTTTTTTTATCAAAAAGTCAATTTATAAGTTTCTATTTTTACAAAAAGAGTCTTATGTATTTCTATTCAAATTTAACCTTGCTGATAAAACCTTGGCCAAGACTGGAGGCCAGGAGGCATTCTGAAGATGAGTAAGTTCATTCCAGGCTTGACCCGGAATCTATTCAGGAGATGAAACCCGTCCCCACCCAGCATAAACGGGAGAATGCATGGTCGAGGTTCCTGACTGCTGGGGAAGTTTCTCAGCAATACCTTGCCAATTCTCCACTTGAGACCGTGAGGCAATGCCTGCTTCAATAAATTTCTCTCCCATTTCATGAAGCCGCCTTTGCCACAGGACAGATAACGTTGACCCTGTAAAAGTCAGCATTTTTTTCTTCGAACCAATCTCTGAGAATCCAGTCTTTTCCAGCATTTTTTTAAGGTTTCGGCCAAGTGTATAATCCACACCGCAATGTTTTCCGAGGGCAACTACACTCTTCACAAAGAGAGTTAGCTCATCAGCATAAGGCCCTTGAATTGTAGACTCATCCCAACACCCTTCGATGAAGCATGCTCTTCCTCCAGGCTTAAGCAAAATAGACTGACACTTTTTCAAGACACCCTCCGGATTATTTAAATGCATCAAGATGTATCGTCCAAATACAAAATTTGCCTCATGTGCTGGGAGAACCTCCTTTTCGATATCCATCACTTGGGTTGAAATATTCTCAAATCTCTTTTCATGCATCTGCTCTTCCAGACGCTGGAGATGCTCTGCACTTTGATCAATAGCTGTAACATGCCCCGTAGGTCCCACCTGTGCTGCAAGATCAAAGGTCATTGATCCAGGCCCAGACCCAAACTCCCAAACTTGGTCTCCGGTTTTCAAACCCGCCTGCATCACAAAATTTAAAGAATCTTGCCCAACAATTCTCTGTTGAAGATCTAAAGCTTCCGCTGCAATACCGTCTTTACCAAGTGCATATGTTGTCATAGGCTCGCTTTCTTTTTTCTTAGAGTAATCTCCCAACCCTATTAAAACCATCGAAAAATGCTCTTTTCCCTTTCGTTATCAACCATTCCTTGGCATGATATTAAAAAGCGCAGGGAAGCAAGCATGAAAAATCACATCAAGGCTCTCTTTACCTTTTTCTGCTACGGTAAATAAAAAAACGCTTCGCCATGTCCCTTTTTCATGTTTTTCTCTGCTCACTCATTGCCTTTCTTTGGGCAGGTAATGCTGTTCTTCAAAAGTCACTCCTCACTGAAATTAGCGCAGGGCTCTACAACACCATTAAACTTGGATGCATTTGGGCTCTTGTTCCTTTTTTCCCACGCCCCAAGGTTCCTTTTGGTCAGCTCTTTCTCCTAGGTGCCTTCTTCTTTGGTGCTTCTCTCAGCCTCTTTTGTTGGGGGCTTTCCTGCGGTATCGAAGCCAGCTTCGCCACGCTTATCACTCAGATGGCTCCCTTTTGGACGATTTTCATCGCTTTTTTTGTTCTAGGCAGCGTTCCCCAAAAGTATAAGCTTCTTGGGATTTTCATCGGGTTTGCAGGCCTCATTGTCATTCTCCAGCCCGCACAAATTAGCTTTTTTAATGTGGGCCTCATTGCTGTCTTTGGCACCTCAATTCTATATGCTTATAGCAATGTCATGATGTCCCAACTCAAAGACCATATCGCACCCAACCTCATTATCTATGCGGCTGCCTTAGGCAGTCTTCCTGCCCTGGGATTTGGATTTCTTGAAGTTGGTCCCACGGCTTTCTTCCAAGAACTCTCCCAGATAAAAGGGATTCATCTTGCAATCATTATGATCTCAGGCCTCATTCCAACAACAGGAGCCAGCATTATCTGGGCACAAATGCTGAAGCTGTACCATACCTATCAAGTCGTCCCCTTTACCCTCCTCATCCCGCCAATGACGCTGGGCTTAAGCGCTTACCTTTATGACACGCCGCTAGAACAAAGCTATTTCATTGGAATGGGAATGATCCTCCTCGGCATCAGTTTTGTTCAGGGAATTGGAGCTTCTTATTTCCCCAAAGCTCTCAGATAATTTGTTGTCAGTGGATAAACCTGATGAGGATGCTGATGCACAAACACAGGTGTTGGTAAAAAGTTCTCTGATAAGACATGAGGAAGAGCACCTCCCTCCTTCGGCCCCTGAGAAATTAGGAGCATCAGCACGGGCACCTTTTGTGGAACGGCCTTATACCCTGACAGCCCCTGAATCATAACCTCTACCTGAGGCTTATAGATATCAAGCGTCAACCTTCGTCGATCTTTTAAAGGCTTGGGAGCAATAACTACAAAAAGGAAAGGACGCCCCCACCCATCTTTCACCTGGGCCTCTCGAAGGCCTAATGTGGCATAGGGAACTGTTCCCACAAAAATTGAAGAGCTTCTTGAAAATTCACGTATTCCCTCAGGCATTAAAAACGGACGTGTTTGTGAGCTCTTCCCCACACGTCTACCGCTTTGTGTCAAATTGATTTCTGCTTCTGTGATATAGCTAGCAATTGCTTTTTCAACCAGGGCAAGATGAGCCTTTGTTCTTTTCTGCGCATTCAGGACACGCATAGGCTTGTACGCTCCCAACAAACTCCCTGCAACAATTCCCATCACCACAAGGGCAAGGGCAACTTCAACCAAAGCAAATCCGGGTAGGTTTTGACGCCTGATCACGCAGGGACACGCACAAACAAAGTGCAAACTTTCTCATCAGAATCTGTGTAATGCCCATCGGCTTTCAAGCATTTTGCCCCAGCGCCCTGACCATTGCGCACCTGGACATCTCCTGTCAGAGGATCTCCATCCTCAAGCATCTTGCTCAGTTGCATGGCTTGTTTAGGCGTTAGCAGACCTCCTTGTCCTGTTGAGCCTGACGCAGTCCCTAGAACAAGCCAATGGCCTGTAAGACTTTCATCCACATTATAAGCGACTGTGAAACCACCCCCTAGGCGGGATTCTGGCAAGCCATATCCAAAAGTTCCCCGATTCCCTTTTGACGCCCCATGAGGAATCAATTTTGCTCCAGCAAGGTGCGCCCAAAACGCCACAGCTTCGCTGGTTGCAGTCCCATAACTTGGCCCTGAAACCACACCATCTCCATTCCCATTCACAGCTTTCTTTCCAAAAACCTCTTGGGCTTGTGAAAAATCACCTGGAAGAGCATAAAAAGTTTCTTGGAAGGTGCTGATTGCTGTTTGATAGTCCCGAATCTGTGCTACAACAGCCTTAATCCGGGCATTGTCGATCATTGCCTGGCCTTTCATGATGCCACCGGCGAGGATTCCAATCACCACAAGCACAATTGCCAACTCTGCAATCGAATAAGCAGGAAGCTTCAGGTTTTTATACATCATCAGTGAGCACTCCGCCGGACCACTGGAGCCAAGCTATAAGCTTAGGATTATACCTCACATCCCTAGCCAGAAGAAGTATAGTCTTTGCAAGGGCTCTTCTTTCTTCCAAATTTTCCTTCAGCGAATCAAGCAGATGCTGTCTTTCAGGCAATCCACACCAGTACCCAACCACATCAAGAGGACGAAGCCCTCGTACATCTGCCTGATCAATATCCCAGCGCCGCTCTTGATATAATTTTTTGATCAGAGAAAGATTCCCTTGCCGTGCAAGAGCTGTGAGAACGTTCGTGCCATCGCTGAAACAAATCTCTCTTGGGTCACAACCATGTTTCACAGCTAAGGCATCCACATCTTCTACCCCTGAGTCGTGCGTCAATGTTTTTACACCTTGATCTGGAACCACAGTCCAATCAGCAGTCCGCGCACAAGTCACGGCTGAATTCCCACCAGGAGCCCCTCTTCTTAGCTCAGGAGAAAGAGACATAGGGAGCATCACAAACAGAACACGAGAATCGAAATCCCCTCCCGCCGCATCGGCGCCATACACAGGAAAAATCCCAAGCTCAGCTCCTAAAAAGCAGAAAATAAATAAGAAAAATTTCATTATAGCCCCACTGTTGGTTTGCTTTTAAGCGAAAGGATCTTTCCTCGCAACATTAAATAATAAAAATATTCAACCACTTCTAAAAAATTCTGACAAGAACTCCTTGTAAAAAAAGGCTTCATCAGCCTTTTTTAGAGATGTTGCTTTTCATAATCTCTGAGAAGAAACCCTTTAAACTGCAGTGCATCTCCTGGCATCACACTGCACCCTTATCCGCAGGAATCTCTTGCAATCTCAGCTGTTTCCTCTTAAGACAATAAGTGGACAGATATATAGGGTTTTATGTCAGCGCAACCGTCTCTTGAGACCTTTCAAAAAGAAATCCTTTCGGCTTTTGAAAACAGCAGCTCTTTAACTGAACTTGAAGATTTGCGAGTGAAGACCTTTGGAAAACAAGGCTCCCTCACGGGTATGCTGAAATCCCTTGGCACTCTCCCCCCCGAGGAGCGGAAAGAACGGGGCCAGGAGCTTAACAAACTCCGACAATCTCTGACCCAGGTTTTTGAAAACCGGCGGGATGCTTTGGCAGAGGCTGAGATGAAGACCAAACTGGCCCAAGAGAATGTGGATATCACCCTGACACCGCAGCCTGATCTTACCCATGGTTCCCTCCACCCTTTCACGGAAGCTATGTGGGAACTGACACAAATTCTCGTGCATATGGGATTTGATGTAGCAGAAGGGCCTGACGTTGAAACCCAAGAAAACAATTTTGATGCCCTGAATATTCCGGCTCATCACCCCGCACGCCAGGATCACGATACGTTCTACCTAGAAGATACGGATGCGGAAGGACAAAACCTTGTACTACGCACCCATACCTCTCCTGTACAAATTCGCACTCTCAAGAATGCCAAACCCCCTATTCGTATTATTGCACCAGGACGCACCTATCGTTGCGATTCTGATGCCACACACACACCTAACTTCCATCAGGTGGAAGGGTTGTGGATTGAGGAAGGGATCACCATGGCTCACCTGAAGGGATGCCTGGCAGAAATGCTTCGGAAATTTTTCAAAAAACCAGACTTGGTTGTGCGGATGCGCCCTTCTTACTTCCCCTTCACCGAGCCCAGCGCAGAGATTGACATTGGCTGCCGTTGGGAGAATGGACAACTTATTTTAGGAGGCTCTGAGGACTGGCTCGAGATTCTTGGCTGTGGGATGGTCCACCGCTGCGTGTTAGAAAATTGTGGCGTTGATCCCAAAAAGCATCAGGGCTTTGCCTTCGGGTTTGGTGTGGAACGTATGGCCATGCTAAAGTACGGCATCCCCGACCTTCGGGCTTTTTACGAAGGAAACCCTCTCTGGACACAACACTATGGTTTTGGGGCTTCCCATGCTTTTAGCGCCCTCGATCAATAAGATTTAACGACGTATTGGCTCATGAAAATTACATCTCAATGGCTTAAAGATTATCTCGACACCTCTGCTACTCCCGAGGAAATGGCAGAAGTTCTCACCCGTCAGGGATTGTGTGTTGAGGATATGGAAAATCCAGCAACGCTTCTTGCCCCTTTCAAAACAGTGAAAGTTACCAAGGCTGAGCCTCATCCTGACGCTGATCGCTTAAAGGTCTGTACTGTCGATACAGGAGAAGGGATTACCCAAGTTGTTTGCGGGGGGACCAATGCCCGCACAGGCATTGTGGCTGTATTGGCAAAGCCTGGCATGACAATTCCGGCGAACCAGCTCACGATGAAAGTTGCAAAAATTCGGGGCGTAGAAAGCCATGGTATGCTTTGCTCTTCCGGGGAGCTTGGGCTGGGAGAAACCGATGATGGATCTATCATTGAGCTTCCTGCAAACACACCCCTGGGCATTTCTGTCGCCGAAGTTTTTGGAATTGATGACACAACGCTCGACATTGAGATCACTCCAAACCGGGGCGATTGTCTTGGGGCTTATGGCTTTGCCCGAGAGCTTGCTGCTGGTGGCCTCGGTGCCCTCAAGACTTATACAGCCAAGGCTGTGCCTGCAAAAATCGACGAATCCTTCCCTCTCAGCTTTGACTTTCCTGAAGACAAGAAGCACGCATGTCCCCTCTTCACAGGACGCATCATTCGGGGCGTTAAAAACGGCCCAAGCCCACAATGGCTTCAAAATCGCCTCAAGGCCGTAGGTGTTCGCCCGATCTCTGTCCTTGTTGATATTACCAACTACTTGGCTTATGACTTGGGCCGACCGATGCATGCCTTTGACCTCTCCAAGCTTCAGGGTGGTTTAACCTTGAGCCTCTCCAAAGGAGGGGAAAACTTTGAAGCCCTGGATGGGGAAATTTATAAGCTTCCAGCAGATGCTGTCATCATTCGTGATGAAAAGAAGCTCCAATCCCTTGCGGGAATTATGGGAGGCTTACATAGCGCTGTTGAGGAAAACACCACAGATATTTTCCTCGAATCTGCCCTCTTTGATCCGATTCTTATCGCCAATGCTGGGCGAGCCTCAGGAATCAATTCTGACTCTCGTTACCGGTTTGAGCGCGGCGTTGACCCAGAGCTTGTTATCCCTGCCCTTGAAAAAGCTACAGCCATGATTTTAGAGCTTTGTGGCGGCACAGCAGGGCCTGTAACAACCCTTGGCCGTACTCCAAAACCTGCAGAGCGTTTTGCCTTCAATCCTGAGCTTTTAAAAACCTTAGGGGGGGTCGAGACCCTCTCTCAACGAGATGTGGAAGTCATTTTGGATAAGCTTGGTTTTGATCCCAAGGCCATCGAAGACCAAATTACCATTGCCCCTCCTTCCTGGCGCCATGACATTGATGGCCCCGCAGATATCGTAGAAGAAATCTTGCGTGTAAAGGGCTATGATCTGATTCCTGAAGCTGAACTTCCCCCGATTCTTGAAAATGATCACCAGAATGCTCCGAACATCCTTGCCCCTCGTCGGCGCCAGCTAAGTGTCCGCCGCGCTCTTCTCGGCCGTGGATATGCTGAGGCTATGGGCTTTTCCTTCATGTCAGATCATGACCAAGTTTTCTTTGGGGAAGGCGTTCCTGTGAAGAACCCGATCTCAGAAGACTTAAATCAATTGCGCACCAGTCTATTGCCACATCTCCTCAAGAGTGCCGCCCGGGCTCAAGCTAAAGGTACAGCCTACGGAAAACTTTATGAGGTTGGAAATGTATTCCATGGTTCTAAACCTGGGGAACAATCTCTGTGCATTGCTGGCATTTTGTGGGGAGAAACCCCGCGCCATTGGCAAAACTCTTCCCCGCTGCCTTATGCAGACTTCTTCCAATCAAAGGCAGATGTTCTTTCCTTACTTTCTGCATGCGGGATGAAGCCAGAAAAAGTTAGCCTTTCCCGAGAAGTGCCAGCATGGCTCCACCCAGGACAAGGCGCCCGCTATTCTTTGGGGCCCAAAAATATCCTTGGCTATAGTGGTGTTGTGCATCCTCAAACGGCGGATCACTATGACATCAAAGGCCCCGTGAGTATTTTCGAGCTGTATCTTGATCAAGTTCCCTATCCTAAGAACACAACCAACGCAGCCTTCGACCTTTCCCCCTACCCGAGCATTGAACGTGACTTTGCCTTTGTCGTGGATGAAGCTGTTGAGAGTGGAAAAGTTCTTCAAGCTGCCCTGAAAGTGGACCCAAAACTGTCGATCACAGGAGATATTTTTGATATCTACACCGGTGACAAGCTTGAGTCTGGCAAAAAATCTGTCGCTATTTGCCTGACCTTTAGCAATCCAGAAAAAACCTTTGAAGAGGCAGAAATTCAAACCCTCCTCAAGAAGGTCCAAGACGCTGTGGAGAAAACCACAGGTGGAGTGTTACGCGCATGAGTTTTCCCTTAGAGCGGATTCGCAATTTCTCCATCGTCGCCCATATTGATCATGGAAAATCAACCTTGGCAGACCGCCTGATCCAGGTTTGTGGCGGATTGACAGAGCGTGAGCTGAAAGAACAAGTCCTCGATAATATGGATATCGAGCGAGAGCGCGGCATTACAATTAAAGCCCAAACCGTTCGCTTGCTCTATAATGCTCAAGATGGGCAGCAATATCAGCTCAACCTTATGGATACGCCAGGGCACGTAGACTTTGCTTATGAGGTCAGCCGGTCTTTATCAGCTTGTGAAGGATCTCTCCTTGTGGTGGATGCAAGTCAGGGTGTAGAAGCTCAGACCCTTGCTAATGTGTACCAAGCTATTGATAACAACCATGAAATTATCCCGGTCTTAAATAAGATCGATCTTCCTGCAGCTGATCCAGAACGGATCAAAGCTCAGATTGAGGAAGTCATTGGACTTGATGCTTCTGAGGCCCTTGAGGTTTCCGCAAAAACGGGTCTTGGGATTGAGGGTGTTCTGGAAGAAATCGTTCAAAAACTTCCTGCCCCTCAGGGGGAGTCCAAGGCCCCTCTCAAAGCCCTTCTTGTGGACAGTTGGTATGATACCTATCTGGGTGTTGTCATTCTCGTCCGTGTCATGGATGGTGAACTCAAGCGGGGAGATAAAATCCGCATGATTGCTGCAAAGGCTGAATACCAGGTGGATCAGGTGGGTGTCTTCACACCTAAGAAAGAAATCACCGGCAGCCTTGGCCCTGGTGAGGTTGGCTTTATCACAGCGAGCATCAAACACGTCTCCGACTGTCAGGTTGGGGACACAATTACCCATCAGGGTACAGAGATCACACCCCTAGCTGGGTTTAAACCTTCCACACCTGTCGTGTTCTGTGGCCTATTCCCTGTGGAAGCTGCTGAGTTTGAAACCCTTCGAGAAAGCCTGGCAAAACTCCATCTCAATGACGCCAGCTTCCAGTTTGAACCTGAGAGCTCTGCGGCCCTTGGCTACGGCTTCCGATGTGGTTTCTTGGGCCTTCTTCACTTAGAAATCATTCAGGAACGCCTGGAGCGAGAATTCAATCTGGATCTCGTAACCACAGCCCCCAGCGTTGTTTATAAAATGTACCTTAATGACGGCACTGTGCAGGAGCTCCATAACCCTGCCGACATGCCAGACGTTACAAAAATCAAAGCCATGGAAGAGCCCTGGATTAAGGCAACAATTCTTGTCCCTGACGATTTCCTTGGCCCTGTCCTGAGTCTCTGCACTGAGAAACGAGGAGAACAAATTCAACTCACCTATGTAGGCAAACGGGCAATGCTTATCTACCGCCTACCACTCAACGAAGTGGTCTTTGACTTTTATGATCGCCTGAAATCCATTTCCCGTGGATACGCGAGCTTTGACTACGAGATGGACTCTTACGCTGAGAGTGACTTGGTCAAGATCGGTATTCTCGTGAATGGAGAGCCAGTTGATGCCCTTTCCTTCATGACCCACCGCACAATGGCTGAGAAGCGTGGTCGGAGTCTTTGTATGCGCCTCAAAGATCTCATTCCCCGTCACCTCTTTAAGATACCGGTTCAAGCGGCTATTGGCGGGAAAGTAATTGCACGAGAGACCATTCCTGCCATGCGCAAAGATGTGACTGCCAAATGTTATGGCGGAGATATCAGCCGTAAGCGCAAGCTCCTAGAAAAGCAAAAGGCGGGTAAGAAAAAGCTCCGTCAATTCGGAAAGGTTGAGATCCCCCAATCTGCTTTCCTTGCAGCTCTCAAAGCTGGGGATGATAACTAAGAAGTAAGCTACGGACTCCGGATTAAATTCAGAGGATAGGTGATGAATGACTTCGCCCCCCTTTTAAAAAGGGATTCCGGGCCACGACCCGGAATCTATAATCAATAAGCCACCACGAGTCTTCAACTCTAGCAGTGATAAAAATGAGGCTGTGTAAGAATCTCCTGTCCTAATTAGACTTTGAGATCCTCATCATCATCCTCAAGATCTTCTTCAAGGAGCGTTTCTGATGAGGGATCAAAATCATCTTCGAGGACGTCTTCTTCAACAACCTTTGATTTTGGATCTTTCTTTTCTGCTTCCTGCCCTGCGAGCACATATTCTGTTCCGCAAGCTGGACAAAGAATCGGTGATTTTTTCAAATCGTAAAATTTGTTAAAGCATTTTTGGCAAACGCGTTTTGTTCCCCATTCCGGCTTAGACACTTAGGTTTCCTCATCAATTAATTAAAAGTCGAGCGATTTTTGTACTGCGTTCACAGGTTATTGTCAACACGATAAATCTACGATATTCGAGGATTCTTAAAAAAAAATTAACAAGCAAAAAAGGCAAAAAAAAACCTCTCAAAAAAGAGAGGTTTTGAAGACATAAAATGAAGCGCAAAACTACCTGCGATCTCCAAAGAAACGGAGAAGCATTAGGAATAGGTTTACAAAATCAAGATACAGCCGCAATGCACCAAAAATGGCTTTTTTCTCAGCAATTACACTATGATCACCCTCATAATAAGAAGCCTTAATCATTTGAGTATCATAAGCTGTGAGACCTGTGAAAATCACAACACCAATAGCAGAAATCAAGAAGTCCATCATGGCAGAAGCGACAAAAATATTTACAACCATTGCGATGATCAACCCAAACAGTCCCATGCGTAGGAAAGATCCCATAGCTGTTAAATCTTTCTTTGTCGTGTAGCCGTAGATGCTCATGGCTCCGAATGTTGCGGAGCAGATGAGAAATGTTTTTGCAACGCTATGACCTGTATACGCCATAAAAATAGGTGCAAGGGACAAGCCCATCAATGCACTATAGGACCAGAAGCTAATCTGAGCAGACTGCACTGACATCTTATGAAGGCGGCCAACCAGGACAAACACCATAACCAGCGGTGCCAGCAGCACAACAAACGCTAAAGGTGAGCCAAAAAGCACAGACATCAGAGCTGGTGACAATGATACTCCATAAGAAACAAGAGCCGTGACCCCCAGGGCCATGCCCATGTAATTGTAGACACGTAGCATGTGGGCGCGTAGGCCCTGATCTACCTCACTTGCATAAGAGGATCCCCGTGTAATGGGATCTTGGTTAAAACGATCGTTCATAATTTCCTCCTTTGGTTGGGTCACAATGCCCACCTGTTCATCCACTTTACCTTAAGCTTAAAGGTGTGACTATCTTTATCTGTAGTGATTCTATCACACGGTCAAAAAACAGGCAAAGAGTTTTAGCACTCTCAACAGGTGAGTGCGGATTATTAAAGTAAATGAACTGCCGCAGGCCTAAAGGCCCTTGCAGTGACAGTACAAGACCTTCCTTTCAGTCACAGCGTAAGCGACGTGGCAATCCATAGACTCTGGATCCAATTTCCTTAAATCCTCCCATAACCTACCCTGCACAAAAACACCCTCTTGGGGTTTTTTTTAATCAGCGTGTTATAAGGCACCGGTCAAATCCCTTCGCAATTAAAAAGGGTTTTGAGAACCTCTCTAAAAACATTACGTGCATCCATATGAATCATATTTTTGTGCAGGTGGTATGTCTTGGTCTCGCCTAATAGAGGGTGGAAAAACTTAACTCTTGATCCACTTGCTTGTTCCAATTTACATTTTTCACCTAGGAGTCGTCTTATCGATCTCAGACCTGCCAGAATTGCACGCCCATTTATTGCAGCCCCATTTGGATCAAGAACAAGTGTTGCGAATTTAAGAACGTTGTGCCCGTTAGCAAGCCCAGAAAGAGAAATCCTTTCATCTGCAGCACCTCCGCCAGCTGCTGCAGCTGCTGATGCCCCACCACCAAACACTGCAGCTTCTTCTTTATCCACCACTGCAGCTGTATCTCCTCCAGCTGCCCCAGCTGCTGATGCTGATGCGCCTCCAGCAGTAGTTTTTTTAGCAGCCTTCATAGCATGCGCTTGCCGATTTAGCTCAAGCACGACGTCCAAAGCCTCTTGGTCCCTTCTTTCTTCTGCTAAAAGCTCCGAATCTTTCCTCCTAGCAGCCAATGTCGCAACAACAGGAAGGGTATTTACTCTGCCTTTAGGTTTATATTTACCTCCATGAGCAACCACTTCAGGTAATTCAAGGGTATCAACTTTGCCTAATAGGAAACCTGTTGCTTGACGCAACTTCCTTTTATCTGGACGCCTTGTTGCTACAGAACCAACCTCCCTTAAAACCTTTATCAATCCTGGGGGTTTATTTAAAGAACGGGATTTTCTACCTCCCCGCTTAGTTGTTTGCGCAGTCGGTAAAAAGTGATCATAGGCTACAGCTGTGACTATTCTATCCCAAGCCGTAAGGCTTTCTTTAAGCCTATCTCCACCTTGCTTCAAAATCATTTTCCTGCCATGTCGGCGGACATTGATAAACAACCTAGAGGTCTCTACTTTCTCCTTCCCCACAGGAGTTAACGATACATATTCCTCAAGAGGTGGCACACTTTCTGTTTTCCCCTCCACAAACGCCTTTAAAGCACCATTTAAATCCATCTTTTTATAGAAAGCTTCATAAAATAAAGAATCAATATCAGAAGCCTTCACGTTCAGGCTTTTACCCGCAACAGTACTTTTGTGAAAGCTACGAATAAGCAACCAACATATTCTTAACTCCCAAGCTCTTATTTCATGAGGAGAATAAGCAACTGACTCTTCATCACCTTCTCCAATAAAACCGGCATTTCGCAAGAGTTCTTGTAACCTTTGCACAGGAGGGTAATCAACAGGGTGGTATCTTCCTGCTTCTTCAGACGCAGCAACATCAAGAAGGAGTATTCTAAAGGATTTATCATACCTAGAGAAAACTCTAATACCCCATTCATAGAGATTTCCTATTGTATAGCTTGTTGGGTTTTCAACTAAGTCTACGAAGAACGCCACCTCCCTCCCCAGCTCGCCAAGAGAAGTTTCACAAGTTTTCGCAAAGTCTTCAGCATCTTCGCGCGATTCAGCTTCTAACAAAGCCTTAGCGAGTTCAACTTCCTCTTCTCCCCCATCAAAAAACGGCAACATTTCCCGAACAAGAGCAAGTTGTCCCCTAAGTAGCATTTCGACGTTTTCAGAAGACAATGCTCTAACCTGCTCTAAGGCTGCTTGGAGCGGTGATATACCTGCACTCGCAGGCACACCAGTAGCTGCTCCAAAAGCAAAGCTCGAAATTAAAAAATTAAACAGAATAAATATTCTTTTTATTTCATTAAAATGTCTCATTTTACTGAGCTAGTGTTCTCTGTTAAAAAATCAACCCTCTAACAAATTCTGAAGTACTTTTATATTCAACTTTTCCCACAAAAAAACACCCCCGAAGGGGTGTTTTGTACCTTTAGCAAAAAGCTTTAGCTTATGCGTCGGAAGATTCAGCAGGTGCTTCGTCTTTCTTTGCTGCAGCCTTCTTCTTAGCAGGAGCCTTCTTTGGCTTTTCCTCAGAAGAAGCATCGTCAGTTTTCTTTTCAGCCTTGTCAGCCTTTTTCTCTGCTTTTGCAGGTTTTTCAGCTTTCTTGCTTTCTGCCTTTGCGTCTGCTTGTTCAAGAGCAGCAGAAAGAATGGAGCCCAAGCTTGCACCGCTGTCTGTGGAGCCATACTTTTCGACGGCTTCTTTCTCTTCTTGAATTTCACGAGACTTAATAGACAACATGACCTTACGGGCGCGCTTGTCGACATTGACGATCATGGCGTCGATCTTCTCGCCAACGGCGTAGCGATCTGCACGACGGTCATTGCGATCCCGCGCCAATTCTGTCCGGCGGATAACACCAGGAACATCCTCAGCAACTTGAACGCGGAGTTCACCATCAACAACGTCTGTGATTTCAACAGTCACAACTTGGTTCTTCTTCAGATCCTTTGTGTTATCAGCAAACTTGTCAGCTGTGAGTTGCTTCACGCCAAGAACAACACGCTCACGCTCTGGATCAATATCAAGAACCTTGACCTTGATCTTTTGCCCTTGCGCATACTCTTTGATCGCTTCCTCACCGGACTTCTCCCAAGAGAGGTCAGACATGTGAACCATACCATCAATATCATCATTCATGGCAACAAAGAGACCAAACTCAGTGATATTCCGGATCTCGCCTTCAAAGTCGGAGTTGATTGGGAATTGAGTTTGAAGTGCATCCCATGGGTTGTCTTGGCATTGTTTGATTCCAAGAGCAATCCTGCGCTTCTCAGGCTCACTTTCAAGAACCAAAAGTTCAACCTCTTGATCCACAGAAAGAAGCTTGTTTGGATGTACGTTTTTCTTTGTCCAGCTGATTTCGGACATATGAACCAATCCCTCGATACCAGGACGTAGCTCCACAAATGCACCGTAGTCAGTGATGTTTGTAACACGACCCTTATGACGTGTTCCTTCAGCAAAATCACCGCCAACATTCTTCCATGGATCTTCATGAAGTTGCTTCATGCCCAAGGAAATGCGGTGATTGTCTTTGTTGAATTTAATGACCTGAACTTTAACCTTGTCCCCAACATTGAGAGCATCGGAAGGATGGTTAATGCGTTGCCAGGAAATGTCTGTAACGTGGAGAAGTCCATCAAATCCACCAAGGTCTACGAAAGCACCGTAATCAGTGATGTTTTTAATGATACCCTCAAGCACAGTTCCTTCTTCAATCTTAGAAAGAATCTCGCTGCGAACTTCAGCCTGAGACTCTTCAAGAACAGCCCGACGGGAAACAACGATGTTACCGCGAGCACGATCCATCTTCAAGATTAAGAAAGGCTGCTCGATGTCCATCAAAGGCTCGATGTCCTTGATAGGACGAACATCAACCTGGCTTCCTGGCAAGAAGGCCACGGCACCAGAAAGATCCACAGTGAATCCACCTTTGACACGACCAAAGATCACACCATTGACCTTATCTCCCTTCGCATGGGATTTCTCAAGCTCGTTCCAAGCGGCTTCGCGGCGCGCCTTTTCACGGCTGAGGTCAACGAGACCACCAGGTCCATCAATACGGTTTACATAAACGTCAACTTTATCTCCGACTTTCAGCTCAGCAACAACGGCACTGCTTCCAAATTCACGCAATGGAATTTTTCCTTCGGATTTTAAGCCCACATCAATTGTGGCGCATTCCCGATCAATGGCAATGATTGTTCCAGAAACAACAGAGCCCTCTTTCGGGGTTGCAGAAGCCAATTCGTTCAAGAGGGCTTCAAAACTCTCGGTTGGTTTTTCTAAATTGTCGATATCGACACGTGAGTAGTTCATAGTTTAAATATATTCCTTTTTGGAAAATTACCCTGCAGCTCCTGATGTTTTCCCATTGCTGGCACCGGAATTGCAGCGCTTACCTTCAGATACTTTTTTCTCAATAAACACAAGGGCTTGCTCAAAAACCTCACCATCTGTGAGATGGGTTGTATCAATGAACAAAGCATCTTCTGCTTGCTTAAGAGGCGCAATTTTTCGACCTGCATCTCGCTGGTCACGTTGCGCCATATCTTCAGAGATAGTTTGGAAAGTAACTGATTTCCCCAACTTTTTCAACTGTTCTGTGCGTCTTTTGACACGTTCCTCAAAATCTGCTGTCACAAAGAGCTTTGCTGTTGCATCTGGAAACATGAAAGTCCCCATGTCCCGGCCATCAAAAATGGCCCCTTCATACTTCGCAGCAACTCTCTTGGGATACTCCCGTTGAAAAGGAATGAGGGCATCTCTCACCTCCTGAATAGCCGCCGCTTTGGAGGCCGCCTGGGCAACACCATCTGCCCGCAACTCAGGATTTTCAAGAAGCTCAGGTGTCACTTGATCAACCAAAGCCCCTACAGCCTTTGCATCATCAAAGTTGACACCCTGATTGAGGGCCAAGTACCCAACCGCCCGATACAAAAGACCTGTATCCAAAACAGCAAAGTTCAAATCCTTTGCCAGATGCTTTGCAAGCGTTCCTTTTCCTGAAGCAGCAGGACCATCAATCGTAATAATAATCATTTTCTCACTTTATTTTTTGCAAATATTTGTTTTCTATAACGTTCTCTTAAAAGGACCATACGCCCTTCAAATATAGAGTCAACCCCTGATTTTTATTGCAAAAAGAACAAAAAAACTTATTTGTTAGAAAAAATGTTTTTACAAAAATGAAAAACTCTTTGTTTGTTCTGATCTTCCTTATCTCATACGACGCCTATTCTGCTTCTGCAGCTGATTTAGAGGCACAACTGGGACCCTCTCATGACGAAGCCAGCTTAGCGATAACTGTTCCCTCTGAGGGCTTACATCCAGGAGATTTAGACGGTCGGCTGGTCGCTTTTGGAGCCGGGAAAGAAAACGCAGCCTTTCAGAACGTATGCCAAATTCTCATCCCTGGAAAATTCATGATGTTTGGTGCTCCTGTCTACGAAACAATAGCTGCTGGTGCAAGCGCAACCTACATAGGCCAATGCGGCGGGCATGGATACTGTCTTACAGACGCACACACAATAGAAGCCTTCTGCACAAAAGACGATAGTGGAAGGCTACAACTTTCTTTTACCCTTCTGATTCGAGCTGATTTAAAAAAAGGTTCTCGCCTTGTAACAGTGCGTAGAGCATGGATTCATAAAGATCATACTCCAGGAGCTCGCGAAGCTGGAGAATTTAAAGAAAATGATATTGCTGTTTTAGAGCTTGATTCCCCCCTCCCCCTTTCAGGAATGCGCTTTGCCGAACCTCCAGAGCCGGGTCAAACCATATTCACTGTAGGCTATCCTATGGCCGCAAAAACCATATCTTTTCCTGACATGAGACGCAGAGCATTCGTTCAATATACAATGGGTGACTCCACCTTTATCGCAAGAGGTAAAGACGCAACAGAAGGAGTCACGCGCTATGCATGCTGGCAATCTGGAGAATCACCACCCACCACGACAAGACTGGAATACCTTGAAAACCCTTTTCTTTGGAAGGGAGCCTGTGGAGGAGCCTGCTTGACAAAAGACGGAAAGCTTTTTGCACTCCCTCAATCTTTCTTTTACACAGAGCTTCTCGGAGTCAATGAGCGTTTTCTCTCAAAGTTGTATAAGAGTCAACTTGCAGGCATTCTTTATTCCTTGGGATTGATGCCGCGCCTGAATTTTAAACATTATGCCCTTACAGCACCCCTCATTTTAGAACCCCTCTTTCCTTGGGTTGATCGTACAATAGCAGAAGCTAAAGCCGCTCCAGAGGAAGGTGCTGAGGAGCACCCTGTCTACACAGTTGACCTTACAGCCCCCGCAGCCGCTGTTGGTGTTGTCGCTAGTGTTGCCGTATGGGCTTACTTTTCAGGATATGGTGAATATTTGATCAATCTTTGTTGTTAAAAAAACAACCACGCAACAAGGGCTAGAAAGGGAAAAAATATCCCCACACATGAAACCTCAATCCCTGTTTAAGCACCTGCGCAAGCCCTTTAAGGAGCTGCTGTCGCAGATGCATCTGTATCTGCTAGGCTTTGCTGAAGAACATTCAGGTTTGGATTTAGACCCAACCAAGCCGCTTTTTCTTCTTCAAAAGCTGCGCCTGCAAGATTAAGATAAACTTCACACCCATTGGGAATATTTCGAAGAGAAGGAGGTTTTATCTTTCCTCCAATTTGTGCCTCTCCACAATGAATTGATGTCAGCCCACGGCAGTCAGAGAGGGAGTTATCCCCAATTCTTGTAACATTTGACAGTGGTGATAAGTCTAGATCCGTTAGCTTGCCGCACCTGGAGAGGAAGCCGCCCCCAATTTTTGTGACATTTGAGAGACCTGATAAATCTAGATCCGTCAGTCTAATACACATAAAAAGGAAGTCTTCCTCAATTTCTGTGACCTTTGAGAGCGGTGATAAATCCAGCTTCCTCAGATTAGGGCACGCGGAGAGGAATTTCTTCCCAATTTTTGTGACATTTGACAGACCTGACAAATCCAGAGAGGTCAGCCCATTGCACCTGAAGAGGAATTTCTTCCCAATTTTTGTGACATTTGACAGACCCGACAAATCCAGAGAGGTCAGCCCACTGCAGCCGTAGAGGAAGTCATCCCCTATTTTTATCGGGCCTGCCGCTTGGGTCACAACAGCCAATTGTTGTAAACTGGAGGGGAGATCATCCCTTGATAGCCTTGCAGCATACTCACCAGATGCACCCTTAACAGGAAGAGAGATGAGTACTTGCTGGGCTGGATTTATTTCCACTCTTGGTTTAAGCTCTGCCTTGTTGTTTTTAATCTCATCTTTTGTCCCCACAACGATTCCGGTTTTCCCAGAAAGATAGTCATTAATAGAAATGTAGGATTTAGCTTCATATTCACTTTTCAGACTTTCTAGAGTTTCCTCTATGGGCACTCCAGCGTGAACTCTTTTATCAATTTCTTCCTTCTTGCGACTCAAGAAGTGGGTCACAGCAGCAATACGCCAAGGCACAAAAGGATCTTCTCCTGCAGGAAGGTCTAACATCCGCAAAAACCTTACCTCACGGTCTGGATTCTCAACCAGGTATCCTGTGTGATCAAGTTTCCCAAAAGTAACCCCTCGATCATAAATAAAGCTCTCTTGTGATGCTGCTGGATGCAAAGAGATAACCTTGCCAAGCATGTTTGGATTGTTAAGAAGCCGGACAGTTTTGAGATTAGGCGAATGATAGAGTCCATTAATCTGACCAATTCCAGCACCCAGAACCTCTAACCTTTTTAACCCAGGAGCCTTAATCGTTATCGCACTGGTGGAGACTCCATCAATATACAAATCTTGGAGATTTGAAAATTGATCAAGGATAGGCAAAATCTGATCAGCATGTTCTTGTGAGTAGATCTGCAATGCAGGAATATAACTCCTCATTACCCGCTCTTGAGGAGACCCCTTTACAGATGCCATATATGTAGCTGTCATTTCCGATCCAAACCTCTCCCGCACATGACGATCATCAAGGTTAATTTCACTAGCAAGGTTCCGGACTATTTGGGCATAACCTTCAGAAGGAACGCTCAACAAAAACTGCTTTAGAGCCTCAATATATCCATTGTTGTCTGTGAGGGGTTGAGGAAAAACCCTGTAAAGGGAGGGAAGATCTACCCCTCCAGATTCATGCTTAAAGGTTGATAAATTGTAGGCTAATAACCCTGCATGAGTCAGTTCCCCAATGCTCCCCAGAGAGAGGGTAGCGCCTGCCCTGGCAGCTTCTTTTATGAGGGGCTCTAGACTGCTGATCTCTCCATGGCCGTCTGACATCTCGAGGTCAAAGCGAAAGCCTTGGGAATCTCCTTTGAATTGATATGTAAATGTGAGATCCCCCATGAAATCACGTCTAAATGCGCGCCACGAGAGGTCTCCTGCCACTTCATAATCATAATCCGGATTTAAAGTTTCAAGGACTGCGACGTAGGCTTCCTTAATATATGCAATGGCCTTTTCTTTTTGTTGAGGCACAGACCCCAAAGGTGTCCCATTAGCTTTCTTGATTTCTGAGAGCGGAATTCCCATCACACGTGCGACTACCCGGAGAAAATTCAGATGACCTGTCTCAAGCTCGTAATTACCCTTAACATAAACAATCTCATCAAACTCACTGTCCCCAAAGGTTCGAGATATAGCCTTATCATGCACAAGACCAGCAGACGTAGCTGTAGCTGCAGAAGAAAAATCTGCATCTACAACAGGTACTCTAGGCACTGTTTTCCTATTCATGTCACTCACCACATGAGACCAACGGGTCCGCATAGCTGTCGATCCATCATTGGCCCTATCTTTTGTCTGTCGGGAATAAAATTCTCTTAATGCCTCATTTTCCAGCATAACACCGGGAACTTTGAAAGATCCTTCTGTAAAATTATATAAAGCAAAGTTAAAAAACTGTCTGACAGTGGTTTCAACACAGTCTGCATAGGACGACCTTCCATTGGGGGAAGTTGCAGTCCCGTTACTGATCATGGGGACCCCGAAAGTATAGGGAGTGGGTTGTCGACGTATATCTTCATAATAAACCATAAAGGTCTTTATAAGGGCTTTTGCCTGACTCCCGCCAACAAGACCGGCAATTTGATCAGCAGGAACCACATCAACAACAGCCTTAACATATTGCTCTAAGTCTTCCTGGGTATTGAGGCACTCAACAACAAACGCATTAAAAATCTGTTCCACTGTCCCCCGGGGATAGAAACTTCCAGGCTTATTTTCTGCTTCAATTGCAGCATCAAGAGCTTTCGTCAAAACATCGAAAAGTGTTTCTTTCCCTTTATTTTTAGCGTTCTTGATTTTCTTCCTATGGCTACTTTTAAGTTTCTTAATCATATCATCAGCTAAAGAACCTCGTTCAGCAACCGAAGAGGATTTTTCTGCAATGTGCACCATGATGCGTGCCAAAACTTCAAATCGATTCTCTGGTGTCATGCCATTCAGCATATAAGACAGATTGTCTTGAAAATTACCGCCAATATTAAAAGTTCCATTGGCAGAAGGGAAAAAGATCTTTACCAAATTCCAATGGGGATCCTTAGAGGAATCCCTAGCATAATCACGCTTCCACTCTAGATTACCTTGGGCAAGCTGGATGTCCATAGCCGCATCAACCATAGGAATTCCCACCCCGGCTTCTATGTTTTTATAGGCTCGCAAAACTCTAGAATTAGGTAGAGTAATGTCACCACCTGCTTCGTTACCTGCAAGTGTATCTCTAATCTTGGCGGTAATATCACGAGCCTCATCGGTCTTTGGCGTAGAATAACCAGGGGTATAGTTTCCAAAAAAGCGCAGGTTATAGACAAGGCCTGTTTCATGGGCAAAAAGACCTAAAAGAACTGAGCCATAGAGTTGGCGTGCCCTCTCATCCAAGCCAGTGCTAGCCTGCTGAACAGATGCTGCATCCTGATGAAGTGAGGGGGTAGAAGTGTCACCCGAGCCAAGCCTCAAAGCATCATATACATGCTGCTTTCCAACCCGGGCTTCAAGGGAGCTAACTCCAAAAACAACAATTCCGATGATGAGAAAAAAACGGCACAGCAATAAAGACATCTCAAATCCATTTAAACATGACGAATGAATCCATTCTGGCATACCCCTCTTAAAAAAGCACTAACATCCCTACCCCCCTATGCGCTTGCCATAAATATTTTAAAAAAAGAACCACGCAACAAGGGCTAGGAAGGGAAAGAAGATCCCCCATGACCAAACCATATAGCCAAAGAAGCTCGGCATTTGGATTCTTTTTTGCTCAGCAATAGCTTTCACCATGAAGTTTGGGGCATTCCCAATATAGGTCATGGCCCCCATGAAAACAGCACCACAGGAAATAGCAATAAGGGTTGGGGCTAAGGTTGTCATAAGCTCAGCAGCATTCCCCCCTGCCATGTGGAAGAACACCAGATAGGTCGGTGCATTATCTAAGAAAGCTGAGAGAGCCCCTGTTACCCAATAATAGGCGTCTGGAATCGGTTGTCCATCAAGACCGGTCACAAAACTCACGACAGGCTCCATCACGCCCTTTGTGCCGGCTTGTAGAATCGCAATAACCGGCGCTGCTGTGACAAAGATGGAGGCAAAAAGCTTCACAACCTCCATCAAAGGCTCAAAGGAGAAGTGATTCGCTTTCCGCCCTCTCTGGCTCACAACTTTGTAAGAAATCAGACCAATCCCAATGAGGGAAAGATCCCGCACCACATTTTGGAGTTCAATCTTATTTGCAAAGATCACAAAGCGATAATCCGGCCGCCAATAGCCGCTGACAAGGACGCTTAAGATAATACAAAGGAAAAGGATGAGATTTGTCTTTCCCCTAACCTGAAACCAATTTTTGGGCGTGTTCACTTCCAGATTTTTAGCCTCATCCGGCAGCTCTTCCTTACCAAAGTAATATTTATCTAAAAAGAAATAGATCAATGTAAGGGGAATCACCATCACCATAAAAGGCCCAAACAAATGAGTTGTTGGCCAGAAAAACTGAACCCCCATAAGAAACCCAAGGAAGAGAGGCGGATCTCCTAGTGCTGTAAGAGCCCCTCCCACATTACACACGAGGAAAATAAAAAAGATCATTGTGTGGCGGCGATAATAACGATGTTCATTCATCGAAAGCAAAGGCCGCACAAGAAGCATTGCGGCCCCTGTCGTTCCAATCCAGCTCGCAAGCAACGTTCCCACAACCATCAGTGCCGTATTATTCAGCGGCGTTCCAAGCTTATGAATCTCAATCCGAATGCCTCCTGCAACGGTAAAAAGGGTCCCTGCAATAATGATGAAAGGAAAATATTCCTTGAAAAAGACATGCCCCATCACCTGCAAGCAAGCCTCCAAACCATAGAAGGAAGTGATACTGGCTACCGTTACAATAGCCCAGAGAGCTCCTATCTTCCCAAAGTGGTTATGCCACAAGCGAGGTAGGACAAGTGGCATCAAGGCCAAACTTAGCAACACACCAAAAAAAGGAAGCGCCCATAAAAACGAAAGCTCTTCCCCCTTAATAGGAATATCCCCTCCCCATACAGGAAGCGTCAAAACGAAGAAGAAGAGAAAGCAGGCCGAAAAAATTTTCCGGCCCACAACAAAGAATGACTTTAACAATGTGCGTCCCCAAAAAAGCTTATGATGCCTTTTTGACTGATTGCAGACGATTTTTCAAGATGTGAGAGGCTCTAAATGAAAGAGATTTTCGAGGTGTGATTTCAACTTCCTCTCCTGTACGGGGATTACGGCCCACACGATTGCCCTTTTCATGCACAACAAAAGTTCCAAAAGAGGCAATTTTAGCGCCTCCCTCCTCTACGATGCCCTGGCTGAGTGTTTTTAAAACTGTTTCAAGAACATCTGAAGATCTTTGCCGCGGTATGTCTAATTGACGTGTCATAGATTCAACTAAATCAATTCGTGTAAGCGTGCGTGCAGCCACTTTTTTTTCTCCCTAAAATTTATAATCTTGTTTTAGAATCAATTCATTAATAATGTATTAACGAACAGGGGATGGATTAAACATTCTCTCAAAAAAGTTCGAATTTTAAGTTTTAGTGGAAAATCAATGAAAAAACAATCCCTTATTCTCAGCTTTTGCATCCTTTTTGGATCCCCAGCCCTCGCACAAAAAATCTATGGCTCCCAACATCTCTATAACCAGGTCATTGATTCCCTTGAAGGTGCGGGAGAAATCAAGCTTACCCAAATCCAAAGTGAAAATGAAATCAATGTGAGCGGTTCCCTGCGGGCTGTCCGGTCTTCCTTTAAGCGCTTAAAAGTGAATGGAAAGGGCCACCTGGTTCTCACCCGTGTAAAAGAAGACCTTGAGGTGAATGGAGAACTTATTGCCGAGCGATGCGATATGGATGGTGGCTTTACCGTGAATGGCGACACAACGCTGCGAAAAGTCAAAGCCCATGAAGTCACGATTCGTGGCCTTCAAGCCAAAGTTGAGGACTCAGATATTGAGCATATCATCGTGGATTGGAGCGCCCTCTCTAAAACACCCGGAGACCGAGATGGTGTTTTCTTGAAAGGAAATTCCAAAATTAAAACAATTGAATTTCAGGGAAAACCTGGAAAAGTCAGGGGTTGGGAACGACAAACTCAGAACCTGAATGTTATTAACGGCCAGATTCGCAAACCGTAAAGACGTACTAAGAGCAGTATAGCACAAAAAAGCATCCCAAATGGGATGCTTCGTCAAGAGCAAGGATTATTCCTTAATCGTCTTTATCTTTATCGTCATTACCACCATTGTTACCTCCAGGTGTAGGAGGATCCCCATCTCCGCTTCCGTCTCCAGCGAAAGCAACTGCGCTGCAGGACATCGCTAACAAAAGCATCAAAAATAGTTTTTTGAACATTATCTTTCCTTTTTTCCTATGCAACTTAATGCATTTTACATTAAGTCTATACTCCATATTACACGATTTATGAGAAATTTTAGACCTTTTTTTTTCAAATTTTAGATAACCTCCCGCAAGAGCTTGATTTTTTTCTTCTTCGAAGAAGTGACTTCCCTTGCGATTCTTGGCGGCATGGCATAGTATGGAGTCTGTAACTCTAGCTAGGGATTTTTCTGTGAATCAATACGGTCGCAACGCATTTTTTTGGCTCATCATCGTTTTTGGTGTCATTTTATTATTTAATATGATGGGGACAGACCGCCAAGCCCCCCCTGCACAGGAGTTAAGTCTTTCTGAGTTTGTCTCTCGTGTGAAAAATGGCGATGTTTCAAGTGTTGTGATTAAGAATGACATCCATGTGGATGGGCAAACTGTTGGTGGTCAACGCTTCCAGACTCGCTTGCTCAAAGACACAGAAACTGTGCAAAAACTTCTGATGGACAGCAATGTAAATGTCCGCGTAAGTCAAGGAGATGATGGCTCCCCAACCCTTTTACAAGTTCTGCTTTCCTGGTTCCCCATGCTCCTTCTGATTGGGCTTTGGGTCTTTTTCCTCCGGCAGATGCAACAAGGAAGTAATAAGGCCATGGGCTTTGGTAAATCCAAGGCTAAGATGATGACAGAAGCCAAAGGCCGTGTCACCTTTGAGGATGTTGCTGGTGTGGAAGAAGCAAAGGAAGAAGTCTCTGAAATCGTAGACTTCCTGAAGGATCCCCAAAAATTCCATAAGCTCGGCGGTAAAATTCCAAAGGGTGTCCTTCTTGTTGGCCCTCCAGGAACGGGTAAAACACTTTTGGGACGGGCTATTGCGGGAGAGGCAAATGTCCCCTTCTTCAGCATCTCCGGTTCTGAGTTTGTTGAGATGTTTGTTGGTGTCGGTGCAAGCCGTGTCCGGGATCTTTTCGAGCAAGGGAAGAAGAATGCGCCCTGCATTATCTTTATCGACGAAATTGACGCCGTTGGACGGCACCGTGGTGCTGGCCTTGGCGGCGGAAATGATGAGCGTGAACAAACTTTAAACCAAATGCTTGTTGAGATGGATGGCTTTGAGGCCAACGAAGGTGTAATCATCTTGGCCGCCACAAACCGCCCTGATGTCCTGGACCCTGCCCTTTTGCGTCCTGGACGCTTTGACCGTCAAGTTGTAGTTCCTCTTCCTGATGTTACAGGACGAGAAAGAATCTTGAGTGTGCACATGCGTCGTGTTCCCCTTGCTGATAATGTGCGAGCTGACGTGATTGCCAAGGGAACGCCTGGCTTTTCAGGAGCAGACCTTGAGAATCTTGTAAATGAGGCAGCACTCCTTGCAGCACGCAAGAACAAGCGTATTGTCACGGCTTCTGAATTTGATGAAGCTCGGGATAAAATCATGATGGGGCCCGAGCGCCGTTCTATGATCATGACCGAAGATGAAAAGAAGGTGACCGCATATCATGAGGCTGGCCATGCTGTAGCTGCCCTAAACATGCCGGATGCAGACCCCATTCACAAAGCAACCATTATTCCCCGGGGACGGGCTCTTGGAATGGTGCAGTACATTCCTGAGAAAGATCAAATTTCCATCACGCGCTCTCAATTGAAATCTCGGTTAGTCACTGCTCTTGGGGGACGTGTTGCAGAAGAAATTATTTTCGGCCAAGACAATGTCACAACTGGGGCATCAAGTGATTTCAAAGCAGCAACAGATATTGCAACACGCATGGTGAAGGAATGGGGCATGTCTGACAAGATGGGTCCGATGTCTTATGGAAATGACTCCCAAGAAGTATTCTTAGGCCACAGCGTCACTCAACAACAGGCCATGTCTGAAAAAACAGCAGAGATGGTGGATGCTGAAGTTCGCAAACTTATTGACGAAGCGTACAAGCGCACACAAGAAGTTTTGAAGAAAGACGAGAAATTCTTCAAAGCCCTGGCAGAGGCTTTGCTTGAGTTTGAAACCCTCACAGGTGATGAGATCAATGATTTGCGCAAAGGTAAGAAACCTGAAAAACGCGAAACACCTGTTGAAAAACCACGGAAGAAAACCTCCCTTCCTGGATCCTATGCTAAGGCAGGAAAAGCAACCTCTTCATCCCCTGTAAAGCCCCTGAAGTCTTCTAAAAAACCTACTTCCCGGAAGAAGAAGGATGACGGTGACAAGGGTTCTGAAAAATAGAGCAGCCCCTTGAATGTCTTATGGATCGCCACAGACCTTCGGCCTTCGCGATGACTGGAGAAGAGGAAGACTCACGATGACTGTAAGAAGGTCATTGTGAGGAGCTCCTTTATTGTCATTGCGAGAAGCGTAGCGACGAAGCAATCCAAACGTCTTATGGATCGCCACAGACCTTCGGCCTTCGCGATGACTGGAGAAGAAGACAGGGCTCGCGACTGTAAAGAAGGAAGACCCCCCCAGCACTCTTCCCCAAAACCCCAGTACCCCCTCGAAACCCCGGACTTGATCCGGGGTCCAGGAGAAATTCTGAATAAGAGCATAACTCTTGTTTCCTCTTCTTAATAAAAACACCTCCCCTGCTTTCGCAGGGAAGAAATGAGTCCTGGATTCCGGCCTCCGCTGGAATTTCGATCTCTCTTCCCATTCAGAAAGTCATTCCGAGATTAATTAAGTATCTTCACTATGGGATACGCCATCATCACCTGCTCCCGCACCAGAGAGAACGGCGCTGACAACAGCTTCAACATCACGATCATTCTCTTTGACCCCTTGTTCTGCCATTTTAGCATGGCATTTTTCTAGGACTTGGAGTGTTTTTAGCGTGCAAACTTGCAATGTATTTGAAGCACTATATTCCCGGCGAGCTTCAGCAAAGTTCCCTATTCCAGCAACAATGACAGCCACAGATTCATCATCAAAATAGCTGAAACGTGTCCCATCTAAGGTTTTTACAGAGAGTGCTTGAACATAAGCTTCTAAAACATCATAAAGCCTAGCATGGCCTCCAGGAGAAAATTGACTATTCAGTTCTTCTCCGTCAAGGAGTCTCTGAAAAGCCCTTTGAGCAGTATCAGGGTTTTCACCTGGTTTTATTAACTCTGCCTGAATGTGGTTCAAAATTCTCCGTGCTGCACGCATTTCAAAAGAATCAGTTTCTGCTTCTCCAGAAACAAGGGCCTCATGGAGGGAGTCCGGCGAAATAGGGCACCTCTCGGAAGCAACTTGCGCGGCATTGAGAAGCCCACAAAAATTGAAAGAAAAGAAAATATAAAAGAAGATTTTTTTCATATTCTTAAAGCCCTCATCTATTAAATGATGGCTTTTTATGGAAATAAGAACAAGAGGTTTGTTCTTGAGAATGAACATGCACTAAAAAGCCTCTCAAAAATCTTTGAAAAAAGGCTAAAAGGCCTTCCTAATTAGGGGGAGGGTTGCTATCATTGTGCGATATGGGAGTTTTGCAGTGCACGGGGCACATTTTCTTGATGAAATCCTAGTCTTTTTAATCGCAGCGGTGGTGGTCGTATCCATTTTCCGGTGGCTGAAGGTTAGCCCCATTCTGGGATATCTCTCTGCGGGTCTGATGATCGGCCCCCATGCCTTCGAATTTATTGATGATGCTGAACAGGTCAAGGTTTTCGGAGATCTTGGTGTTATCTTTTTGATGTTCTCCATCGGCCTGAAGATGCCTCTACAGCGCTTAAAAATGCTGAGCGAATATGTTTTTGGAATGGGAGCAGCCCAGTTTTTACTCACCACAGGTTTGTTTGGGTTCATCACACATTTTTTTGTTCACTCTGCTGAAACTGCTTTTTTCATTGGGGCCTGCTTGGCATTATCCTCGACAGCTGTAAGTATGCAAGTCTTGGCAGAAAGAGGAGAGTCAGCTTCCCGATTTGGTCGTGTATCTTTTTCCGTTCTTCTTTTCCAAGATCTTTCCGTCGTGGTCTTGCTCGTATTGCTCACCTCGATGAAAGATGGGAATGGGAACCTTGGTATTATTTTAGCCCTCGCAACAGGGAAGGCTATCGTGGCTTTGTTGAGTATTATTTTCCTTGGGCGCGTGATTTTGCGGCCAGTTTTTCGCCTTGTGGCTTCGCTCAACAATCAAGAGCTCTTTGTCGCCACAACATTGCTGGTGGTTCTTGCTACTGGAATGCTAACGGCAGCGGCAGATTTATCCATGGAACTGGGAGCCTTCCTGGCAGGGCTCCTAATTTCAGAGACCGAGTATCGCCACCAGGTGGAAGCAGATATTCAGCCTTATCACGGGCTCTTGCTTGGTCTTTTCTTTATGTCTGTCGGGATGAATATTCACCTTTCCCTCTTCATTAACCAGTTTTGGATTGTGTGTTCCCTCATTACAATTCTCATCATTACAAAATTTGTTTTAATGACCGCGATTGGGCGATTCTTCAGCCTGCCTTTGGCCTCTTCTATGCGAGTCGCTTTGTTGCTCGCAACAGGAGGAGAGTTCGTTTTCGTCCTCTTTGACCCAGCAGTAGAAGCGGGAATCCTCTCAAAACAACTCAGTGATATTCTCACCTTGAGCGTGGCCATTTCCATGGTATTTACACCCTTCCTAGCTATTCTTGGAAAAACTGTTGAAGATTGGATTTCATCCAATGAAGCAGAGGCCACTATCGCCAGTGCTGAAGATGAGGTCGAAGACCTCAAACACCACGTGATTATTGCTGGGTTTGGTCGTGTTGGAAAGCTTATGGCGCAGGTCATGTCTCAGGAAATCATTCCATTTGTTGCCATCGACAATGATATGGCCCGGGTCGCTGAGGGGCGTGCTCGGGGATACCCCGTCTTCTACGGAGATGCGCGGCGAGCCATGGTCATGAAAGCTCTCGGGATCGCTAAAGCCCGGGAGGTTGTTGTTTGTCTTGATACAGACCAATCTGTGACACGGACGGCTTTGATGTTGCGTCGGAACTTCCCGGATGTAGAAGTTTGTGCCCGCATCCAGGATCGCCAATTTGAGGAGAAGCTTGCGAAATCAGGGGTGAGTGTCGTGATGCCAGAAAGCCTTGAGCCAACCCTTCAGCTTGCTGCCTCAGCCCTTCGAGGACTTGGGACACCTGCTGATGAAATCAGCCAAATCATTGGCCGATTCCGGGATGATTATATGCAATCCTCGCCTGCAACTCTGGAAGAGGAATCTGAAGAAACTGATGAAAGTGCAGCTTCTGCAAAGGCTTAGCTGTCTGTTGTTACCATGCCCCTTCGGCTCATAATAATTTTGCAGGCAGTTCTCACGCCTTTTCCAAAAAAAGCACATGAACTTTACCCATTTTCTTCTCCTTAATTACCTGGAAGGAAGAGGGAACGTCGAATAGGTTGCGATGATCGACCTCCACAACAACCAATCCCTCAGGCGCCAGAAGATTGTGGGTGATAATCTTCTCAAGGCTTGGAAGATATAGATTTTTTTCATAAGGGGGATCGAGGAAAATCAAATCAAAAGGCTGGTGAAAGCTGTCAAAAATCCCAGGGCTATGCTGGTTTAGAACCCGAAGGTGTTCTGTATCATGATTTGAAAGAGAGTTCACATTCTCGCTCAAGATCTTAAAAGTGGTTGGATCAGGCTCGATAAACAAGACCTCCCCTGCACCACGAGAATAGGCTTCTAATCCTAATGAGCCGGTCCCCGCAAAAGCATCAAGGACACGAATACCCTTAAAATCCATCCGGTTGGAAATGAGTTGAAAGGCTGTCTCCCGAACACGGTCAAGGGTTGGGCGTGTTTTAACATGACGCGGCAGGTCATAGAGGCGTCGCCCTTTGAGATTGCCAGCAATGATACGCATATTTCCTCCAGCTATGGGTGTTTGGAGTGACCCATGGTGGGATGCAGCGTGTAAGGAAGGCGCAGCCACCGTTGGGTTTCCTCAGCCGTTAACGGCATGCTGATAAAGTACCCTTGACCGGAGGCGCAGTCTAGATCTCTTAACATTTCATACTGAGCTTCTGTTTCAATGCCTTCAGCAACACACCCAATATTCAAGTCTGTACATAGCGCAAGAGTACTCTTAATAATCGCAAGGGCATTGGGTGTAGTGTGCATCGCCTGGGTGAAGATGCGGTCAATCTTGATTTGATCAACGGGCATCTCAAAGAGGTATTGCAAGGAAGATTGCCCTGTGCCAAAGTCATCAATAACAATCCTAAATCCAGCTTCCCGAAGATCGTGAAGGTTTTGCACAACCGTGGACAAATCTTCTGCAATGGCTGACTCCGTCACCTCAAGTTGGATTTGGGAAGGCCGTATATTATAGGCCATCGCAGCTTGCTGCCAGCTCTTTGCAACATTTGGAGCCATGAGATTCTTCACAGAAATATTCAAAGAGAGGGTGAGTTTCGGGTGTTCTTTCAACCAAAACTTAAACTGGGGAAGAGCCTTGTTGATGAGCCATTCCGTAAAAGGCTCCACCAAGAGCGTCTTCTCTGTTTGGGGGATAAATTCACTCGCAGGGATATCTCCCAACGTAGGGTGATTCCAGCGCGCTAAGGCCTCAACGCCCTCTGTTAAGCCCGTTTGGAGATTGATAATTGGCTGATAAGCCAAATCAAGTTTGTCCTCATTAATAGCCCTGCGCAGGTGGTGGAAAATCGCCAAATTCCGGCGAGACAATGAGCGACTATCACGGGAATATTCAGAAAATCCTGTACGAATAGCCTCAGGGGACCGGAGAGTGGCTTGCCCACGCTGAATCAAATCCTCAAAGGTATTTGCATGCTCAGGGAAGCGAATCAAGCTGAAAACCACTTCTAAAGCAATAGGAAGATCACCAAGCTCATAGGGTGTTGTAAAAACTTCTTCCGCAAAAGCTTTGAGATCCTTATCAGACAAGCTTGCACCCACACCAATAATGTAGGTAGACTCATTGAGCTGTCCAAACATCATATCATCCGCATTCGTCTTTTGAAGGAGGCGCTTCTCTACCAGGGCATGAAGTTCCTCTACCTGAAGAGGAGAGACAGAATCACTGATGGCATCATAATTTTTGATCGTCACAAAGAGAAGCGTCAGGTGCCCTTTCAAATCTGCAATACGACGCTGGAATTCACTCTGCAAGCCTGTAAAAGAAAGCAACTTGGAGTTGCGATAATACTGAGCTTTCTTAATTTCTGCCTCGAAGTAATCCCGAAGCAACTGACTGGCATACCCTGCAACAGCACCAAAGGCGCCAAAAAAGCAAAGCCGCACAAGCCAGGACCCTGTTGTCTGGTCTTTGCCAAGAATCACGTCTTCTGGCATCCAAGGCCCTAAGATCAAGCCCGCCAGCAAACCACCACTAAGTCCCCAACGAGGGCCAAAAAAGAGCCCTGCTCCAAAAATAGGAATGTAAAGAAAGTGAACATAAGACATATGCGTGCCACCCGTGAGGTGAACCATATACCCGGCAAAACAGGCCATGCCAAAGAGGAAAAAACCCATAATGATTGATTCCAAATAGGAAGGTCGAAAAAGAAAGCGCTTTTGGGATTTAGATAGTGAGAACATGGACGACTCGAAACCTCATTCTTTATGGTAGGAGAGAATTGCACATTTGAAAAGGGGTGGATGATATCTCTTTTAAATCAACAAGAGAAATATGGTCTCGCTAATTTGTTGAAATTTTCTGTAAAGAAGTTTATACAGATGAAAATTAAGCGAAGATTTTCTCATGAACATATTGAAATTTTCTGCATTTTTATTTGTTGGGATGATAGCAACAAGTTTTAAAGTGCATGCCGCAGCTCATGCTGATCCTTGGTTTCCTGTAGATGATGTTGCTGCATTGCACGGTATGTCTACAGGAAGCTTCGAAGTCATGTTTCCCTGTGTGCGGAGTAGTTTTGACAATGCTGATCCAGCCTTTCTAGGATGCATTCCTCCAGAATATAATGCATTGACACCAGCGGAAATGGCCTCATTTGAAAAACAGGAGCCAGGCTCAAGAAAACTATGCTTTCAAATAGCTTCTTTGTTGGTTCATGCAGGGACTCCAGGAAGCCGCTTTCAGCTTTTTACATCAGCGATATCTGTCTTAAAAACCTTGAAGAGAGAGGGGCATGTCTACCAGATGGGGTATGCACTTATCATACAAGAATTTTTAAAGCGATTTGCAGAGGGAGATGCAAGGGCAACAACATGCTTCTTAAAAGGACTTGCGCGTGCAGGTTCTTTAAGAGGTGCAATGGAACTCTGGGAATCTTTTAAGGCTGTAGTTGAACGCTTAGATGCCAGCGCATTGGTTATTGGAGATCTTTTCAGGATGTTCTGCAGCATAGACATTAGTCGTAGACCGAATGCTATGGAAGAGGTTAGCAAGCTTCCTGAAGAAAATCGATGGAATCCTGACTATATATCTGGCGCTTTATCAATGTGGACCTACCGGCCCTAAAATTCTCTAGCTCTTGCAAAGCATAGAATTTTCCATAGAATGTTAGGGAAAAGAATGAGACAAACGATGGACTCTTTTAGCCTTCCTGTAAAAGTTTTACCCCATGGTGAGGGTCTCTCTCTACCATCTTATGGAACTGAAATGAGTGCTGGCCTTGATTTGCTTGCTGCTGTTGAAGAGCCCTACACTCTCGCACCAGGAGAGCGGACTTTAATTCCAACGGGGATCTCAATTGCCCTTCCTGAAGGATACGAGGCCCAGGTTCGCCCGCGTTCAGGTTTGAGCTACAAGCATGGCCTTGTTGTGTTAAACAGCCCAGGCACCATCGATGCAGACTATCGGGGAGAAATCAAAGTTATCCTGATTAATCATGGTCAAGAGCCTTTTACGATCGAGCGGGGACATAAAATTGCACAAATGATTATTGCCCGTTTCAGCCGTGTCCGGTTTTCTGTGCAGGAAGAACTTCCTGAGGCCCAAAGCCGAGGTGAAGCTGGGTTCGGCTCTACAGGTCTGAAAGCTGGTTAGAAAAACATGATGAAGCGCCTGAGTCTTTTTTGTTTTATGTTATGGTTGGGGGCTTTGCCTGTATTGGCAGCAAAACTTCCAATTCCACGCTTTGTCTCTTTGCGCTCAGGCGAAGTAAACTTTCGTGTCGGACCTGGAAAGCAATACCCGACTCAGTGGACTTATGTCCGCTATCAACTTCCTGTCAAAGTAATTAAAGAACATGAAAATTGGCGCTACGTTGAAGACCACGAAGGCGTGAAAGGCTGGGTTCACCAAACCCTCCTCTCAGGCATCCGGACTGTTATGATTCAAGGAAGCTCCCAAGTTGCCCTCCGGAAAAAGCCGGATACACTCGCTCCTGCTATCGCACGGGCAGAAGAAGGCGTAATTGCCCGTCTTGTTTCTTTGAAAGACAATTGGGTCGAAATTAAAATTTATAAAGATTTCTACTGGATCCCCCGTGCAAATGCCTGGGGTATTCTCGTAACAGAATAATAGAGTACAGGTTCCGGGATTGCCACGTCGCTTCGCTCCTCGCAGCGACGGTGAAAGGAGGCGCTCCTTGAAGAACAATGAAGGAGACACATCTTCCAACAACTTCCTTATCCTTCCCTTACAGCACTTGATTTTTCCTAAAAAAACAGGCCTTATAGTTAAGGAAGCATTTGGCTGTCAGTGACAGATTTTCTAATCATTATTCTTTCCTGCTTGGCCCTTTATAGTGCCACTTTAGGCTGGATCAAATTTTTATGTTACCGGCGGAATCTCGAACGGCGGACAGTAGCCCATCATTACGGGCTTTTTCCAGTAAGTATTTTTCTAATCAGCTATAGTGTCTGTTTGCTTACCCTCTTCTCCTTTACAACCCTTGAGGATCAAGGAGAGATCTGCCTTCTTTTTGGGATCAGCGCTGGGGTCCTCAGCATCTTCACACTACGTCCTTCAATTAATCCCCGTAAGTGGCTAGAGCGCATTGTCAAAGCACTTCTGTTTTGCTGCTCAGGTGTCGCAATCATTGTCACCCTCAGCATTGGCATTATTCTTTTTTTCCAAACCTGTCGTTTTTTTCAACAAATTCCGTTCTCAAACTTTTTCCTCGGTACGGAATGGTCCCCAACTTCTGCAATCATTGGAGCCCGCCCCAGTTTTGGAAGCCTGCCTCTCTTCTCTGGCACCCTTCTTATCACAAGCATCGGTCTTGCGCTTGCTATTCCCTTTGGCATTATTTCCAGTATCTACATCACCATGATTGCCCCAAAACGTGCACGCAAAATTATCACAAGTATCTTTGAAGTCGCAGCAGGAGTCCCAACTGTTGTTTATGGCTTTCTGGCAATGACCACTGTCTCACCCTGGATCAAAAAGCTTATTGAAGGACATGGCTATACAGTTTCTTCTGAAAATGCCCTCGGAGCCGGCCTTGTTCTGGGTGTTATGATCCTGCCTTATATGAGTTCCCTATGCCAAGACCTCTTCAAAAGCGTTCCTCAAGCCCTCAAAGATGCCTCCTATGCCTTAGGAGCAACAACAACAGAAACAATTTTCAAAGTTGTTTTACCTGCATCTTTCCCTGGAGTGATGAGCGCAGCTTTATTATCCCTTTCCCGTGCCATTGGTGAAACCATGTTAGTTGTGATGGCCCTAAGCCTAACGCCCCAACTCACAGCAAATCCCTTTGAGGCTGTTACAACTGTAACTGTCCAAATGGTGAGTCTTCTTACAGGGGATCAAAGTTTTGATTCTCCTGGTCCCCTTGCAGCTTTTGCCTTAGGGTTTGTTCTTTTCCTCATCACTCTCATCCTAAACCTTGGCGCCTTCCAAATGGTTCGCCGTGTAAGAAGGCAATTTGGCAATGATTAAGCCCTTTCCCAACATAAATCGACGCCTCCTGAAAGATCGCTTATTTAAAGCCTTTTCAGCAGGGCTTGTGCTTCTGATCTTAAGCCTGTTTCTGGGTCTGTTTGCGGGTATCTGTTGGAAAGGACTGTCTTCCTTTTTCAAAGCAGAAATTGTCTTAGATTTAAGCTTTAGCAAGCGATACCTTAAATCTACAGACCCTGGGCAAGAACAAGCTCTGAACTATAATTTCATTCTCAGAAAAGCACTACAGAAAGAATTGGACGTTCTTCCTCAAACTCTTGAAGAAAACCGGGAGTTGATGGGGCTGGTTTCCCCAACAACAGATATTGCCCTTCACAGCCTTTTCCAAAAAAACCCTGAGATTTTGGGAACACGGCGTCAAATTTCTTTACGGGTCTCTGACAATGTGGACCAAACGCTGAAGATGAAAATCCTTGATTTTGAACCGGCCAACAGTCTTCTCACTGAGACGCAACAGGAATGGCTAGAGACTTTAAAAGACCAAGATCAAATTCATCAACGCTTCAATACTTCTTTTTTCACAAGCTCCGATTCTCGTGATCCTATGGTTGCAGGAATTTGGGCAGCCCTTATCGGTTCCCTCTACACTTTGATGGTCACGCTTCTCATTTCTCTTCCCCTTGGAGTTGGAACAGCTCTCTACCTAGAAGAGTTTGCCTCAAAGAACAGGTGGACCAACTGGATTGAAATTAACATTGCAAATCTCGCGGCTGTGCCCTCCATCATTTTTGGCCTTTTAGGACTTTCTATTTTCCTGACCGTTTGGGGATTGCCCCGATCTTCTCCTCTGGTAGGCGGCATGACTCTAGCTTTGATTATGATGCCCACCGTTGTGGTATCTACGCGTTCAGCTCTCAAGGCTATCCCTAAAGGTATTCGAGAGGGCGCCTTTGCTTTAGGAGCTTCTAAGGTACAGACCACCTTCCACCATGTCCTCCCTCTGGCACTTCCAGGCATTATTACAGGTGCGATTCTGGGCCTTGCCCGCACGTTGGGAGAAAGTGCCCCACTTTTGCTGGTCGGTATGGTGGCTTTTGTATCTCAACCTCCCCTCACTCCCATGGATGCTGCAACAGTTCTCCCTGTTCAGATTTTCACCTGGGCGCGTAATCCAGAGCGGGGCTTTATTGAAAATACGGCAGGTGCTATCTTTGTTCTTATTCTCATTTTAATTGGTATCAGCATGATCGCAAAAATCTTACGTCAACGGTTTGAGAGGAAGTGGTAGCCATGGCAAAAATGCAAGCTCAAAAGCTGAATCTTTACTACGGCTATAAGCAGGTTCTTCAAGATGTTTCTCTCAACATTCCTGCTAAACAGGTTACATCCCTTATTGGTCCTTCAGGGTGTGGAAAAAGTTCATTCCTACGATGCCTAAATCGGATGAATGACCATATTGAGGGTGTGCGTATTGAAGGAAAGGTCAAACTTGATCGAAAGAATATTTACGATCCTTCCGCGGACTTGGTGAGTTTGCGGGCACGGGTTGGCATGGTTTTCCAAAAGCCAAACCCCTTTCCAAAATCAATTTATGAAAATGTCGCCTATGGCCCTCGGATTCATGGGATGTATAAAACCCAGGCAGATCTTGATCACATCGTAGAGCGCAGCCTGACCCAAGCTGGACTGTGGAAAGAGGTAAAAGACCGTCTTGATCAAATGGGCACAAGCCTCTCTGGAGGGCAACAACAGCGATTGTGCATTGCGCGGGCTGTGGCCGTGAATCCAGAAGTTCTGCTTATGGATGAGCCCTGTTCTGCCCTTGATCCGATTGCAACGGCGAAGGTTGAAGAATTAATTGACCATCTCCGCACCTCTTTGAGTGTCGTGATTGTTACCCATAGTCTTTCTCAAGCAGCGCGTCTCTCCCAGCAAACTGCCTTCTTTCACCAAGGACGTTTGATTGAGGCATCCCCAACTGAAACACTCTTTACAAATCCCCAAAATGACGAAACCCAAAAATATATTACAGGCCGATACGGTTAAAGAGGAGAGATAAACATGGACACATTTTCCGGACATATTGTGAAGTCCTATGACCAGGAGCTGAACCAGATGCTTTCTCTCGTCATGAAGATGGGAGAGAAAGCAGGTCAGTGCTTGGAAGATGCAATTAAAGCTCTCGTTGAAAAAAACGGAAGTCTGGCCCAGACTGTGATCCAGACAGACCCAGAGATTGATAAACTCGAGCGAGAGGTCGATGACTTGGCCGTCAAAATCTTGGCTCTGCGCCGCCCTGTTGCACGGGATTTACGCACCGTCATTGCTGCTCTCAAGATTACAAGCGATATAGAGCGCATGGGCGACCATGCTGCAAACATTTCTAGGCGTGCCATTGAGCTCAAAGGCGAAAAACTTCCCACAAGCGTAGATGCTCTTGCCCGTATGACTCAGCTTGTTGTTACGATGCTCAAGCAAGCCCTTGTAGCCTACCAAAATTCTGACGAAGAGATGGCACTCCACGTCTGGCACCAAGACCGTGAAGTAGACAATATGTATGCAGGCCTCTTGCGGGAACTCTTAACCTACATGATGGAAGATCCCCGGCATATTGGCGCCTGCTCTCAGATGCTTTTCATTGCTAAAAACATTGAACGCTCCGGAGACCATGTGACCAATATTGCTGAAACTATTTTTTACATGGTCACAGGAAAATCCTTTGTCCCCCCAGAACAAGCCTAAAAGAGGTATAAAAATGAGCATGATCGGTCCAAAACCTCTTTCTTTTTTCTTAACTCTTGCCCTTGGCTGTGCCTTTTTCACAGGGTATATGCCCCTTTGGATTGCTTGCATATTACTGCTGAGCATAGTTTGTATCTTTTTCTCAGAGAAATACACTACTCTCTCCCGATTGAATCAATTTCTGATTCTAGGACTTGGGGCTTATCTTTATTCCAAGTTGCTCGGTCCTGGATTTGAAATTGCAATCTTCTCCAATGTACAAATCACACCAGATGCAATTCCTTATAACATGGGGATTTGGATCCCAACGGTGTTCTTTTCTTTTTGGGTGTTTTTGACCTATACAGATAAACCTATTGAAAAAATGACAAAAAAGGCCCCTCCAGCAAAATGGTTCCTCTACTCTTATCTTGCGGTTGTTGGTGTTTTAATTCTGCCAGCGTTGCTTTCTGGGTATGTGCGAATTGACCCCAAAATCCCAAGTATCCTTTTCCCTTGGATTCTTCATAATCTTTTCATTGTTTGCATTTGTGAAGAAGCATTTTTCCGCCGTTTTCTCCTCGGCCAGGGCGTTGCGGTTCTGAATCCTCAAAGCGCTCTTGCAAAGAAAGCTCTTTTAATCATCATCTCGATCTTTTTTGGTCTATCCCATTATAAATCTGGGCCCATTATGATTGGTCTTGCCTCCGTCGCGGGAATTTTCTATGGGTTGGCTTATCTGCGGTCTGGAACCCTCTATACCAGCATCTTGGTACACTTCTTCCTGAATTTAACACACCTGATTTTCTTTACTTATCCCAGTCTAAAAATGTAAAGGCAGGTTAAAAAAGCAGAAGGAAGCTCAGCGCAAAACTCAACCCCATAAGGCTGTCAAAGCGATCAAGAACCCCGCCATGCCCTGGCAAAAGGGGACTGCTATCTTTTACGCCCAGAACACGCTTTGCTTTTGATTCAATGAGATCTCCTGCTTGGGCGAAAGCAGCAAAAAGAAGAATTATAGCTCCTTGGGAAAAAGGGGCTTTAATCTGTAGCAGGCTCCAGAAGGAATCGCCCAAGGGACTTAGGGCAACGATAGAAAGGGAAAGTAGCCCTCCAAAAAATCCTGCCCAGGTTTTTTTCGGACTAATTTTAGACCATAACTTTGGTCCACCAATTAGCATACCGAAAATATATCCCCCCGTATCACAGGCCCAAATGGTACCAAGCATTGCAAGAAGCAAGAGCTCTGGCTGAGAAGCACAGGATAATGATAAAAGCAGCAGAAAAAAACTAAGGCCTCCGTAACAGAGCCCTAACAAACGAACAGGATCTTTAACGCCCCGCTTGCGGGTGAGAAAGAACCACTCCACGACACTGATGCCCCAAATTGCACTCACCAGAAGATAGGCACCATAGGGAATATAGAAGAGAATTGCCAAGCACAAGGGAAGCCCGAGGGCCGCAACAGCGGTTCGTTTTAAGAATGTTGTCACGCCTGGGCCTCTACGGTCTCTTCCTGTATTTCACCAAAACGCCGATCTCGGCTCTTATATTCTTCTAAAATCCGTGCCAATGTTTTTGGTGTAAAAGCAGGCCAGTGCTCATCAATAAAAAAGAACTCAGCATAGCTCAATTCCCAAAGCAAATAATTGCTCAGGCGTTGCTCACCACTTGTACGAATCAAAATATCAGGATCAGGAAGACCCTGTGTTGTCAGCTGGGAGGCAAACATCCCTTGATCAATTTGGTCTGGAGTAATTTCACCTTTTGCTGCTTTTTCTGCCAAAACGCGGGTCGCTTGCAAGATATCTTGGCGCCCACCATAATTGAGAGCGACCTGGAAATGAAAACGTGCGTTGTTTTGAGTTGTTTCTTCAGCATGGAGAAGAAGCTCTTGAATATCTTCTGAAAAAGCGGATTTATCGCCAATTGCTCGAAAACAAACGCCTTCTTGATGCATTTCTGCAAGCTCTGACTTAATAAATTCGCGAATTAGATTCATTAAGCCTTGAACCTCTTCAAAAGGACGCCCCCAATTTTCCGTAGAAAACGCATAAACTGTGAGATGGGTAATCCCCAGATCAGGAGAGGCTTTCACAATCCGTTTCAGTGTTTTTACCCCTTGGCGGTGTCCCGCAAGCCGTGGCAAGAAGCGGGACTTCGCCCACCGGCCATTGCCATCCATAATAATGGCAACGTGAAGAGAATCTGACGGGTTAGAGTTTGCGACGTCCATGTACCTCTATAATGACTTAAACTGTCATAATATCCTTTTCTTTGTGCGCTAGAAGCTCATCAACTTTTTTGATTTCGCTATCTGTCACCTTTTGAACCTCGTCTTGTAGGTGGTGCTTATCATCTTCAGAAATTTCACCGTCTTTTTCCATCTTGCGAACAGACTCAATACCGTCACGGCGAATATTACGAATTGAAATTCGAGATTGTTCTGCGTATTTTGCTGCAACCTTAACAAGTTCTTTGCGGCGCTCTTCAGAAAGATCAGGCAAAGGAATCCGGATCAGGTTTCCATCACTGGAAGGATTTAAACCAAGATCAGATTCACGGATGGCTTTCTCGACAGCCGTAACCATTCCTTGATCCCAAACCTGAACTGAAAGCATCCGAGCTTCTGGGGCACTCACAGTCCCAACTTGGTTCAAAGGCATCTTAGAGCCATAAGCATCTACATGAATAGGATCAAGAAGAGAAATTGAAGCCCGACCTGTCCGCAAACCGGAAAATTCTTTTTTAAGAACCTCAACAGAAGCTTCCATTCTTTTTTGTAAGTCTTGAATTAATTGATCAGTCATTTTAGGCTCCTAATCCTGTTGAACACTTGTAAAGACACCCTCGCCTTTCAAAACGCGGCCAAAAGCCCCTTCATCTTGAATTCGGAAAACAACCATTGGAATATTGGTTTCTCGTGCCAGAGCAACAGCGGCTGCATCCATCACTTTTAGGTTTTCACTGAGGATTTGCCCGTATTTGATTTCTTTGTAGTGCTTCGCTTCTGGATTCACTGTTGGATCTTCAGAGAAAACACCAGGAACTTTTGTTCCCTTCAGCAAGAGATCACATTTCATTTCAGAGGCCCGAAGGGCTCCTGCCGTATCCGTTGTAAAGTAGGGATTTCCTGTTCCCGAAGCAAAAATCACGACACGTCCTTTGGAAAGGTGCCGGAGCGCTCGATCCCGAACATAAGATTCGCAAACAGATTCCATAGGAATCGCTGACATAACACGGTTTGAGACTTTGAGTTTGCTTAGCGCACTTGAAAGCGCTAAAGCATTCATGACTGTCCCAAGCATCCCCATATAATCAGAGGTACACTGATCAATGCCATGTGCTGTGCCAATTTTGCCGCGATGGATATTCCCACCACCAACAACGATACAAACTTCGAGACCCTGAGCATGAACCTCAGCAACATCTTTTGCAAGTTGTTCTGTGGCCTCAGGGTCAATCCCAAAAGATTGAGACCCCATGAGGACCTCACCAGACATTTTCAATAAGACACGCTTATAGGGAATGGTTGAGCTCGTCATAGGGGTCTCCTGTTTTTAAGAGTTGTGTTTATTGACCTGCTGCTGCTGCAACTTCAGCCGCAAAATCATCTTCTTTCTTTTCAACGCCATCACCAAGGATATAAGAAACATAGCCCTTCAAAGTTACAGGAGCTCCTGCATCCTTGCTTGCTTTTTCAATAACGTCTTTAATTTTTTGATCTGGATCCATGATGAAAGACTGCTCAAGCAAAACAACTTGCTCGTAGTACTTGCGCATCCGGCCTTCAATCATTTTTTCAATGATTTCACGAGGCTTTCCTGAGGAAGCAGATTGCTCAATCAAGATATTACGCTCCCGCTCGATCACTTCTGCATCAAGATCTTCTTGTGTCAAAGCCAAGGGCTTTGCAGCAGCAACATGCATTGCAATTTGACGACCCACAGCTTCGAGTGCACTCTTATCACCCTCAGACTCAAGAGCCACAACCACACCAATGCGTCCCATAAGATCTTTAGTCACATTGTGGATGTAAGGAACAACAACGCCGTTCTCTACACTCAATACGCCTGTGCGACGAAGATTCATGTTTTCCCCAATCACAGAGATAAGGTGCGTCAGCTGAGCCTGTACATCGCGACCTTCTTCACCAAAATCCTGAGACTTCAAAGCTTCGATATCACCGCCTGTTGTCAAGGCAAGGGAAGCAGCTTTTTCTGCAAAAGCTTGGAAATGATCGTTACGGGCAACAAAGTCTGTCTCCGCATTTACTTCAACCAAAGCACCTGTTTTTTGATCGTCACTAATGCAAACGGATACAAGCCCTTCAGCAGCAGCGCGGCCAGATTTCTTTGCAGCAGCAGAAAGGCCCTTTTTCCGGAGCCAGTCAACAGCAGCGTCCAAATCGCCATTTGTTTCTGTGAGTGCTTTTTTACAGTCCATCATGCCAGCACCGGATGACTCCCGAAGCTGTTTCACTAGGGATGCTGAAATTGTCATAATAACCTCTTCTTTTCAGTTAGTTTAAGATTTTGCCTCTGGGTCCGTCTCAGGCTTAGCTTCTGCAGCTTCAGCCTGTGCTTCTGGAGCAGGCTCAGCTGCAACTTCTGCTGCTGGCGCTTCAGGTTCTGACTCAACAGCCTCTACAGCGACTTCTTCAGCTTCAGCAGCAAGCATGGACTCAGCGATATCATCAGAACCACCAAGATCAACACCAGCTTTAGACATTTGAATTTGAAGTCCGTCAAGCACAGCACCTGTGAAGAGACGGCAATAAAGCTCAACAGAGCGACGGGCATCGTCGTTTCCAGGCACAGGATAATCAACAGTGTTTGGATCTCCATTTGTGTCCACAATTCCAACAACAGGAATATCGAGGTTGTGCGCTTCTTCAACGGAAATGGCTTCTTTTGTCACGTCGAAAACAACGAGAATGTCAGGAAGACCACCCATTTCTTTAATTCCGCCCAAAACAGCCTGAAGCTTTTCACACTGGGTGCTCATTTTCAGAAGCTCTTTCTTTGTGAAATTCTTAAGCTCTGGATTCTCAGGATCTAAAGTCTCTTCAAGCTCTTTCAAGCGAACGATTGACTGAGACACAGTCTTCCAGTTAGTGAGCATTCCACCCAACCAGCGGTGATTCACATAGAACTGACCTGTTTTTTCTGCAGCCTCAGCAATAAAATCAGCTGTTTGGCGTTTTGTTCCAACAAACAACACACGACCACCTGCAGCAACAGTCTCTTTGACAGCGTTCAAAGCAACACGCAACATAGGATAAGTGTGCTCAAGATTAATGATATGAACATTATTCCGCACACCAAAGATATGCTTTTCCATCTTTGGATTCCAACGACGAGGATGATGTCCAAAGTGTACACCTGCTTCCAACAGGTCTCTCATTTTAAATTCGGCTAAACTCATTTTATACTCCTTTACCGGTTAAGCCTCCGTAGACCCAATTTGTGCTTTCAAACACCGGTGAGGGCGGGTGCCCCAAAGTCTACGTGCGTATTCGCCATGAATAAACCATACCTTCCCCTAGAAGGCAAGTCTTTTCGGCGTATTCACATTTGAAAAACAATTTATTTCTTAACGAATATGGAGCGTTTGGCGAAGTCCACGACGTAGGAAGGTGATCTTCCACCCTCGTGCCCCACGGCGAAGCGCCATAGACAACCGATCAAGGTCATCTAAGGTGACATCGTTGACAGAAAGCAAAATATCTCCTGGCTCAAAACCAAGATTATAAGCCGGTGATCCCCGCCGAATATGGGTAATAGCAACGCCCTCCCCGATGTCTCCGAAATCCCACTTTTGAATTAGCTGTGGAGAAATTTCTGCAACAGTAAGACCCGACAATGGCAAGCGTCCTGTGATTTGAATTGGCTTTGTCTCACTCGCTTTTGGGGATGCAAGCTGAATTTTGAGAGTCCGTGGGCTATCATTTCCCTGTTGGACTTTAAAGGTGAGCTCATCACCAGGAGAAGCCGTATCAACAGCAAAATAAACAAAAGCCATTGAAGGTACAGGAAATCCATTCACTTCAAGAATTTGATCACCTGCCTTGAGACCTGCCTTTTCTGCTGGACTGTTTTTCAAAATGCGGCGGACAATTGCCGGCATTTTCGAAAGAGAGGCCTTTTCCTGAGAGTTTAAGTGCTTTTCAAAGACAAATCCTGCCCAAGGGCGCATAAAAGGCTTGTTCTCATCATAGGCTTGAATCAAAGCAGGAATGTAATCCGCAGGGGTCGCAAAACTAATTCCAGAAAACGCCCCTGTTTTACTGTAGAGCATGGTGTTAATTGCTAGGAGTTTATTATCAAGTGTGACAAGGGGACCACCAGAATTTCCCATGTTAATAGCTGCATCTGTTTGAACATAAAGTTGTGTGCCTTTGCCCATAATATTGTCACGCACCAACGCTGAAATGCAACCAAAGGTTACAGATTGCATACCGTAAGGATACCCAAGAGCGACAACAAAATCTCCTGTGCGTGATTGAAAAAGAGGAGCAAGAGAAACCGTCGGAAAGTCAGATCCTTCAATTTTTAAAAGTGCAAGATCCGCTTTGGGATCCTGAACGGCCACCTTAGCAGAATGACGTTTGCCATCAGCCGTTGTCACAAACACTTTTTCTGCACCATCAATCACGTGATAATTGGTAATCACCAGCCCGTCTTTGCGAACAATAACACCAGAGCCAAGAGAGTTCTCTACTTGTTTTGGAAAACCTGAAACTGCAGGACCAAATCCAAAAAACTGTTCAAAAAATAAAAGACGTTGGTTGTTTTTAGGGACAGACTCTGCCGAAACATGAACCACAGCCGGGCTCACCTGCTCAACAGTTGGGGCAATTGAAATGAATGACGGCCCAGCCTTTTCTTCCGCAGCAAGAGGAAGGGAAATGAGGAAAAAAAAGAGCCAAGCAATCAACAGGCTTGGCTTTTTTTGAAAGAACAATTGCAAGGTCACAACCCTACTCCGCTGTAGCTTCCTCAGCTTCTTCTTTGACCTTTTTGGCAGGCTTCGCTGTCAAATCACGGTCAACGAATTCAATAACGGCCATAGGTGCGTTATCGCCGTGGCGGAAACCATTTTTCAGGATTCGTGTATATCCCCCAGGACGCTTTTCATAGCGTTTTGCAAGAACATCAACGAGTTTTTGTGTTGTTTCCTTGTCCCCTACCTTGGAGAGGATTTGGCGATAGGCATGGAGATCCCCACGGCGCGCCAAAGTTACAAGACGCTCAGCATAAGAACGAAGCTCTTTTGCCTTAGGGAGTGTCGTTTGAATTTGCTCATACTTCACCAAAGACATCGTCAAGTTTGAAAGCAAAGCTTTCCGATGAGGTGTTGTACGATTTAGTTTACGACCGGATAGTTGGTGTCTCATCTTTTTTCTCTTTAATAAGGATCATCAAGTTTTTTGGCCAAGTCTTCGATATTCTCGGGTGGCCAGTCTTCAACCTGCATACCAAGCTCAAGGCCCATTTGGGAAAGAACATCTTTGATCTCATTCAAAGATTTCCGTCCAAAGTTAGGTGTCTTTAACATTTCTTGCTCGGTCTTTTGAACAAGATCCCCAATGTACACAAGGTTCTCATTCTTCAGGCAATTCGCTGAGCGAACAGAAAGTTCAAGCTCATCAACCTTACGCAATAGGTTGCGATTGAATGGTAGAGATTGTTGCTCAGACTCTTCAATAAACTGCTCAGGCTCGTCAAAGTTAACAAACTGTTGGAGCTGATCTTGAAGAACACGGGCTGCTAAAGCAACTGCATCTTCAGGGGTCACTGTTCCATCAGTCTCAACGCTCAAGATAAGCTTGTCGTAGTCAGTGATTTGTCCAACACGTGTATTCTCCACCTTGTACGCAACCTTGCGGACAGGAGAATAAAGCGCATCAATCGGAATCACCCCGATTGGTGTATCATCACGACGATTTTGCGCAGCAGGAACATATCCCTTTCCTGTTTCAACAACCAACTCCATTGTCAACGTGGAGCCGCTGTCAATGTGACAGAGGAGAAGTTCAGGATTCATGATCTCCACATCTGCAGGCAACTGAATGTCACTTGCGTATACAGGACCAGGCTTTTCAATCTTCAGGCGAAGTTTCTTAGGTCCTTCCCCTGTGAGTTTTACAGAAAGCGCCTTGATGTTAAGAATCAGCTCAGGAACATCCTCTTGAACACCTGGAATAGATGTAAATTCATGCTGTGCTTCCTCAATCTTAATGGAAGTGACAGCTGCCCCTTGAAGGGAAGAAAGCATGACACGACGGAGGGCATTTCCAAGAGTCAGACCAAAACCTCGCTCAAGAGGTTCAGCGACAACAACGCCTCTAAAATTATCATTCTCGATATGGGAGATGTCTAAATTGTAAGGCTTGATTAGAGATTGCCAGTTCTTTTGTAACACGTTATTTTCTCCCTTTAAACACGACGACGCTTTGATGGACGGCAACCATTGTGAGCAATAGGGGTGACGTCCTTAATTGATGTCACAGTAAACCCGATTGCATGAAAAGCCCGAAGCGCAGCTTCACGACCTGATCCAGGCCCACGCACAAGAATATCCAAGCTCTTCACACCATGCTCTTGAGCCTTCCGACCTGCATCCTCAGCAGCAACCTGAGCTGCATAAGGTGTGGACTTACGAGATCCTTTGAATCCCATTGTCCCTGTAGAAGACCATGAAATAGCGTTTCCAGCTGAATCAGTAATTGTCACGAGTGTATTGTTGAACGTAGAGTTCACATGCGCCACACCCGCAGGAATATTCTTTTTTTGTTTACGACGCGTCTTCGTTTGTGCTTTTGCCATCTTTACACCTAATTATTTCTTCTTACCAGCAATCGGGACAGCTTTCCCTTTTCTGGTCCGTGCATTCGTATTTGTCCGTTGTCCGCGCACAGGAAGACCCTTCCGGTGGCGAAGCCCACGATAACATCTGAGGTCAAGAAGACGCTTGATGTTCATGGACACTTCACGGCGCAAATCTCCCTCAATGGAAAAATGCTCGTCAATGTATGAGCGCAGTTGTCCGAGCTCACCATCTGTGAGTTCGTGAACGCGCTTATTCAAGTCTACACCAGTACTTTCACAGATCTTCCGGGAAGATGTGCGACCAATACCGAAAATATATGTCAATCCAATCTCAACGCGTTTGGAAGACGGAATGTTAACACCACCAATACGTGCCAAAATAAGCTCCTTTAGAATTAATTATGATCTTTATTGAAATTTAGAGGAAAAGTCAACCATTTCTATCAGATTCACCTAACTGTTCTCGAATAAAAATAGCAACATCCTCAGGGGACAAAGTTGCATCTACAACAACGTACCCTTGTTGGGGTTGATAAAATTGAGTTACAGGAGCCGTTTCGTCATAGTACAAACGCAAACGATTCCCAACGACATCAGGGGTATCATCCTTACGGACAGTAAAAGATTCTCCCCCACACGCATCACATTTTCCATCCTCTTTTGTTGGACGAAAAACCTTATGATAAACGGCACCACAAGAGGCGCAAGTAAAACGACCTGTCAAACGAACGATGAGGACATCATCAGGCGCCTGGAAGTCAAAAATTTTCTCTATGGAAACACCATGCTTTTGAAGAAGGGATTCCAATAATTCTGCCTGAGCAAGTGTACGTGGGTACCCATCAAGCAAAATTTTATCTTTTTCTTCAAGAGTGGAAAGGTGAGCTTCCAGAAGTTCGGAAATCATTTCATCCGAAATCAAAAAGCCCGCATTAACTTTATCCTTAATATCATTTCCCAGAGGTGTTCCTTTTGCAATCTCTGCACGGACAAGATCACCCGTCGAGATAGGGGTATAACCCAGAGCTTGGAGCTCTTTTGACTGGGTCCCTTTACCACACCCAGGAGGGCCTAGAAAAATAATCGCCATAAGTCTTACCGCATCTTAGGGGCTTTTTTGCCCTTCATCCCCATGCGCTCAAGAACACCACTATACTGGTGGGCAATCAAGTGAGAGTGAATCTGGGAAACAGTGTCGATACACACACTCACAACGATAAGCAAACTTGTGCCACCGAGAGCAAAGGGAAGGGAGTACTTAGCAATCATGGCTTCAGGCAGCACACAGATAAAGGACAGATAAATCGCACCAATAGCTGTAAGGCGTGTGAGCACGTGATCAAAATACTTTGCTGTTGCCTCACCAGGACGATACCCAGGAACAAAGCCGGAGTTCTTCCTGAGGTTCTCTGCTGTCTCTTCCGGATTAAAAACAATCGCAGTGTAGAAAAACGCAAAGAAGACAATAAGTGCCACATAGAGAAGAAGATAAAGCGGCTTTTGTGGCCCAAGATAAGCAGCAACAGAGCCTAAGAAACCCTCTCCTTGTGTTGAGGAGAAACTAAGAATTGTCATCGGAAGTGTAAGAATTGAGCTTGCAAAAATGGGAGGAATCACACCAGGAGTATTGATCTTCAAAGGCATATGAGAAGAGTGCCCTGCCATCATTTTTGTTTTCACCTGACGCTTTGGATACTGTACAGGAATCTTTCGTTGCGCCCGCTCCATGTAGATAATGAAAAGAATAATGGCAACAACAGCAACCAAAACCGTCATCACAAAGAGAGAATCATATTCCCCTGTTTTTCCACGCTCAAACATTACAGCCAAAGCTGATGGGATGTTTGCAACGATACCAGAAAAGATCAAAAGGGAGATTCCGTTTCCAACACCACGAGAAGTGATTTGCTCTCCCAACCACATCAGGAAGAGTGTCCCTCCTGTGAGAGTAATGACAGTTGTTAGACGAAAGAGAAAGCCATCAGCAAAAACCAGTGAACCACTAGAAGTTGCCATAGACTCAAGGCCAGAGGACACCCCAAAAGATTGAAGTAAACAGATCAAAACCGTCCCATATCGGGTATATTGGTTTATAACCTTTCGCCCTTGCTCACCCTCTTTCTTAAGGGCTTCTAGGGTTGGGGAAACTGATGTCATTAGCTGAACGATGATGCTTGCAGAAATGTAGGGCATAATACCCAGAGCAAAAACAGACATCCGGCCAAGAGCCCCGCCCGAAAAACGATCTAGAATGGCAAGGATACCACCAGAATGCTGTGCTGTTAGCTCTGACATTACAAGCGTATTAATTCCAGGCAAGGGAACATAAGTCCCAAGGCGAAAAACAATTAAAGCGCCTAAGGTAAACCAGAGGCGCTTTTTAAGTTCATCGGCCTGCGCGAAAGATTTCCAACTTATATTATTATATAGTTGCTCAGCTGGAGATGACATGTAGGCCTCGATGTTTAGATTTTAAGAATTTCTGCTGCTTTTTTGGAAAAAAGAACACCCTCAAACTTGAGTTTTGCTTTCGGGTCTGTATCCCCAATGATTTTGACAAAGTCAGCTTTCGGAGAAACAATAGAAAGCTCCTTGAGGTAATCAAGGGTAATTGTTGATTTTCCGTCAATCTTTCCTGACTGTAAAAGCTGGGCCAAACGATCAAGCGTCAAAGCTTCAACTTTTTTAGCAAAGATGTTTGTGAAACCACGCTTTGGAAGGCGGCGATAGAGAGGATTCTGACCTCCCTCGAAACCACCAAGGGAAACACCAGATCTTGCTTTCTGACCTTTTTGACCACGACCAGAAGTTTTTCCAAGACCAGAGCTCATTCCGCGCCCACGACGCTTCTTTTCTTTGTTTGAACCTGCTGGGGAAGTAAGTTGATTTAAGTTCATCTTAAGCCTCTACAATTTGCACAAGGTGGGAAACGGAACGAATCATTCCCCGAACTGCTGGAGTATCCTCAAGCACACGCTCTTGACCAATACGCTTCAGCCCGAGACCATAAAGTGTCTGCTGCTGAGAATTTGGCCGGCGTAATGCACTTCTGACTTGCTTCACTGTTAGTGTTTGCTTTGCCTTAGTCATTTACTTGCTCCTGCGCTTGTTTACGACGTGAAACGAGATCCGCAACCTTAAGTCCCCGACGTGAGGCAACGGCTCTTGGAGAAGAGGAAGCCTGAAGGGCATCAAATGTTGCACGCACCATGTTGAAAGGGTTATTGGACCCGATGGACTTACTGACAACATCATGTACACCCAACGCTTCGAAAACCGCACGCATTGGACCACCTGCGATGATACCCGTTCCTGGAGGTGCTGAACGCATAACAATGCGACCCGCAGCAAACCGACCTGCAACGTCATGATGCAGCGTCCGGTTCTCACGCAAAGGAACGCGAATCAATGATTTCTTTGCAACTTCCGTTGCCTTTGTAATGGCTTCTGGAACTTCACGTGCTTTACCATGTCCAAAGCCAACACGCCCTTTTCCGTCTCCCACAACAACAAGTGCTGAGAAACCAAAACGACGTCCACCCTTCAGAGTCTTGGCAACACGGTTAATGTGTACCAGCTTTTCAGTGAGCTCGGATTGTTCCTTTTGCTCACGAGGAGCTTGATTTTCTCTCGCCATCTTTAAAACTCCAATCCAGCGTTGCGTGCAGACTCTGCAAGAGCCTTAACACGTCCATGATATACATAAGATCCACGGTCAAAAACAACCTTGGTATGACCCAATTTCTTAAGTTGTGCACCGATTTGTGAGCCTACGGCTTCGGCTGCAGCGATGCTAGAACCTGTCTTGTTTTTAGACTTAAATTCCTTATCGAGGGAGCTATAAGCACAAAGGGTCTTATGCTCATTATCATCGATAACTTGAGCGTAAATATTTGCTCCCGTCTTATGAACAGTCAGACGAAGACGGTCGCCAGATGCCTGACGCAAACGATAGCGATTGCGCTTTTGACGTTGCTGATTTCTCTTAAGTTTTGTCAACATCTCTAACCTACTTCTTCTTACCTTCTTTTCTAAAGATTGTCTCTTCCGCGTACTTAACACCCTTACCTTTGTAAGGCTCAGGCTTACGGAATCCACGAATTTTTGCGGCTGTTTGCCCAACAAGCTGCTTATCGAAACCTTCGATTTTCACTTCTGTTGGCTTTGGGCACACAATTTTAATACCCTGCGGGATTGGGAATACAACTTCATGTGAATACCCAAGGTTCAAGACCAAATCTTGACCCTTCACAGCTGCACGATACCCAACACCATTAATATGAAGCTCACGGGTGAACCCTTGGGAAACTCCCTGAACCATATTTTGAATATTAGACCTTGTTGTTCCCCAAAGCACCTTTGCACGCTTAGAATCAGACTTAGGAGAAATTGTGATAACGTTCTCCGCAATCTCGACTTGAACTTCAGGTGCGATCGGCAAAGAAAGTGACCCCTTAGCTCCTTCGAGAGAAAGAACGCCTTCAGCGAGTGTCGCTTTCGTTGTTGTATCAAATGTGATCGGATTTCTACCAATTCTAGACATAACTGCTCCTACATCACACTAAATAAAATTTCGCCACCAACGTTCAAAGAACGCGCCTTATGGTCTGCAATCACACCCTGGGGAGTGGAAAGAACCAAAGTTCCCAACCCGTTGCGAACCTGAGGCATATCAACCACTGACGTATAGTGACGGCGCCCTGGCTTTGAAATCCGACGAAGGGATTCAATTGCAGGCTTGCCCTCGAAATACTTCAAAGTCACTTCAATTTCTTGAATATTCTTTGAAACTTCACTCACAGCAAAGGACGTAATGTAACCTTCTTCCTTCAAAACATTGAGGATGTTTACATTTGTTCGGGAATAAAGACATTTCACCGTTTTCTTATTCCGCATTAAAGCATTACGGATGCGGGTGATCATATCTGAAATAGGATCGGACATAGACATATTACCAGCTCGCTTTCACTACACCTGGGAGTTGACCTGTAGAAGCCAATTCACGCAAGGCAATTCTTGACAATTTAAACTTACGATAAACGGAACGAGGGCGACCGGAAAGGGCACACCGTGTCCGAAGACGAACAGAACTACTGTTACGAGGAAGCTCATTCAGCTTAAGCTGAGCTTGGAAACGCTCCTCTGGGCTAACGGTCTTATCTTGGATAATCGCTTTAAGTTTATTTCTGCGATTCTCGTACTTCTTCACGAGAGTTCCGCGATAATCGTTTTTTTCTACTGCACTTTTCTTAGCCATAGCCTAGTTCTTCCAAAATGGGAGGTTAAACTTCGTCAACAACGCCAATGCATGAGCATTGTTTGTTGCTGATGTCTCAATGGTTATATCAAGACCACGAACGGCGTCAACCTTATCATAGTCAATTTCGGGAAAAACAATGTGTTCCTTGATACCAAAAGAGTAATTTCCCCGACCATCAAAGGACTTTGGGTTAATCCCGCGAAAGTCCCGAATGCGTGGCATTGCGATATTAACCAAACGATCCAGGAATTCGTACATTCTTTTTCCGCGAAGAGTAACTTTACATCCCAAAGGCATTCCTTCACGAACTTTGAATCCTGCGATAGACCTGCGGGCAAGAGTTTTAACGGGCTTTTGACCAGCAATCATCTGAAGATCTTCAAATGCAGCGTCGAGCTTTTTCTTGTCGGCTACGGCATCGCCAACACCCATGTTGAGCGTGATTTTCTTTATGCGGGGAACCTGCATATCGTTTTTCAGCTCTAACTCCTCTTTAAGAGAGGACTTGAGTGTTGTAGCGTAAATTTCTTGCAATCTTGGTGTTGTCATTAGTCAATAACCTTACCACTTGTTTTCAGAAAACGGGACTTCTTCCCCTTTTCAACCTTGTATCCAATGCGAGAAGCCTTTTTAGAAGCCTCATCAAAATAAGCCACATTTGAAATGTGAACGGGAGCCTCCTGCTTGGAGATACCACCTGTATCTGCCTGAGAGGGTTTTTTGTGCTTGATAGAAAGGTTAACACCCTCAACCAAAACAGCTGACTTATCTCGCAAAACTTGTTTGATTTTCCCCTTCTGGCCTTTTGATTTTCCAGAAATAACAATAACGGGATCGTCTTTTTTGAGCTTAAACTTCAACATTATAGAACCTCCGGCGCAAGGGAAACAATCTTCATGAAATTCTTCCGGCGAAGTTCACGTGTTACAGGGCCAAAGATACGTGTTCCAATTGGCTCATTAGACTTGTTCAAAAGAACAGCTGCATTCTCGTCGAAACGAATTGCAGACCCATCTGTACGATGAATTGGTGCAGAAGAACGAACAATTACTGCTCGATGGATATCACCCTTTTTCACCTTACCGCGTGGAATCGCATCCTTAACGGAAACAACAATCACATCACCAACTTCGGCATGCATGTGCTTTGAACCACCAAGAACCTTGATACACTGTACTTTTTTAGCACCGGAATTGTCAGCAACAAAAAGATTAGATTGCATCTGAATCATGATGAAGCCTCCTTTCCTGCTAAGAGGACCCAAGATTTATTTTTGGAAAGAGGACGACACTCTTGGATAGACACAGTCTCTCCAATTTTCGCACTGTTCTCGGGGTCATGTGCCAAGTATTTCTTGCTCTTCGTCACATATTTTTTGTAAGTCGGATGACGGAAGCGACGTTGCACTTCAACAGATATGGTTTTATCTGTTTTATCAGAGACGACTTGACCTGTAAGAATTCTTTTAGGCATTTTTCAACTCTAACTGCTTGATTGCTGTTTGAACCTGGGCAATTTGCTTACGGTTTTGCTTAAACAAATGACTTTGAGAAAGCTGACCGGCTGATTGCTGGAACCTGATAGACATAAGGTTTTTTTTCAGATTTGTCAACTCTGTGATCAAATCTTCCCTCTTCATCTCTTTGTAATCTTTGAATACCTTAGACATTATTTCACCTGTGATGGAAGTCGTGTAACGACTTTCGTTTTGACGGGCAATTTCTCTGCAGCCAAAGCGAAAGCATGCTTTGCAACAGACTCAGAAACACCATCGATTTCAAACATAACGCGCCCTGGCTTCACTTTGCAGGCCCAGTACTCAACTGCACCTTTACCTTTACCCATCCGAACTTCGGCTGGCTTGGAGGAAACCGGCACATCTGGAAACATGCGGATCCAAATTCGCCCTGCACGCTTCACGTGACGTGTCATAGCGCGCCGTGCAGACTCGATCTGGCGTGCTGTAATTCGTGCAGGCTCAAGAGTTTTCAATCCAAAAGTTCCGAAGTGAACACTGGATCCACCTTTCGCATCTCCTTGGATACGGCCTTTAAACGCTTTTCTAAATTTTGTTCTCTTAGGACTCAGCATGTGACTACCTTACAGATGACTGTTGAGAGCGAATCCGGTTTTCATGAGCCATTGGATCATGCTCCATGATATCGCCTTTGAAAATCCAAACTTTCACACCACAAATACCATATGTCGTGTGTGCACCCGCATGAGCATAATCGACATCCGCACGGAGCGTGTGGAGAGGCACACGGCCTTCACGATATTGTTCAACACGAGCGATTTCTGCTCCACCCAAACGGCCAGAACAAATGACTTTAATACCTTCTGCACCAGAACGCATCGCTTGCTGAATAGCACGCTTCATCGCCCGGCGATAGCTGACACGCTTTGATATTTGTTGGGCAATTGAATCGGCAACCAAACGTGCGTCAATCTCAGGCTTGCGAATTTCAACAACATTCAAAGAAACATCGTTTCCTGTGACAGCACCAAGCTTTTTCTTTAGGTTGTCAATATCTGCTCCCTTTTTCCCGATAATCAAACCAGGGCGGGAGGAAAACACAGTTACGATAGGATTATGAGTTGGACGCTCAATAACAACCCGGGAAATTCCAGCTTGTGGGAACGCAGCTTCCACCTTCTTACGGATCTGAATGTCCTGAAGGAGGTTTGTAGAATAGTTTTTTCCACTGGCAAACCAGCGAGAATCCCAGGTTCTGTTGACCCCTAACCTTAGACCAATTGGGATGACTTTCTGACCCATATTAAACTTCCATTTCCTTCAAGATAATTGTCAAATTTGAAAAAGGCTTCATGATACGCCCTACACGACCACGTGCCCGTGCCCGCCAGCGCTTCATGACCATTCCTTTTCCAACATAAGCTTCTGCGATATAGAGATTATCAATATCCATACCGTGGTTATTCTCTGCATTGGAAATTGCAGACTCTAATACCTTTTGAACATCCTTCGCAATGCGCTTGCGAGAGAACTTGAGTTGTTCTACAGATTTTACAGCAGGCTGGCGACGAATCGTTTCCGCAACCAAGTTAAGCTTTTGAGGGCTCACCCGCATGTTTTTTAAATGTGCGCGTACTCCTGACATTTTTTACCTCTTCTTCGCCTTTTTATCAGCTTCATGTCCGTAGTAGGTCCGTGTTGGAGCAAACTCACCGAACTTATGCCCAATCATTTCTTCACTAACATGCACAGGGACAAACTTTTGACCATTGTGAACACCAAAGTTCAATCCAACAAACTGTGGAAGAATTGTTGAACGGCGGGACCAAGTTTTTATGACTTGATTTTTCTTAGATTGATGGGCTTCTTCTGCTTTTTTAAACAGATATCCATCAACAAATGGTCCTTTCCAAACTGAACGAGACACTGAACTACTCCTTATCGCTTCTTACGGCGTGTAATTATAAATTTAGAAGACTGCTTCTTCCGATCGCGGGTCTTTTTACCCTTTGTTGGAACACCCCAAGGTGTTACCGGATGACGACCACCAGAGGTCCGTCCCTCACCACCACCATGAGGGTGATCTACTGGGTTCATGACAACACCACGAACCTTCGGACGACGCCCCAACCAACGGGAACGACCAGCCTTCGACAAGTTAATGTTTTTGTGATCGGCATTGGAAACTGTCCCAATGGTTCCCCGACAAGTTCCATGCACGAGACGCAACTCACCGGAAGGAAGACGGAGCTGAACATAAGCCCCATCACGACCCACAATTTGAACGTAAGACCCTGCAGAGCGACACAACTGTGCCCCAGCTTTAGGCTTTAATTCTACATTATGGATGATTGTACCTACTGGAATATTTTTGATGGGCAAAGAGTTCCCAACCTTAATATCCGCATTGTCAGAGGAAATAATCTTGTCCCCTTCAGCGAGACGCTGAGGTGCAATGATATAGCGATGCTCTCCATCCTCATACTTCACAAGCGCAATGAAAGAAGTCCGGTTTGGATCATATTCCAAACGTAACACATCCGCAGACATGTCAAACTTATCACGCTTAAAATCAATAATCCGATATTTGCGCTTATGCCCACCACCGATGTGGCGGGAGGTAATGCGGCCGGTATTATTCCGTCCACCAGACTTTGTAAGCCCCTCAGTCAGAGTCTTGAAAGGCTTTCCATTCCAAAGCTGTGAACGGTCAACTGTGACCAATTGCCTTTGAGCTGGAGAAGTTGGTTTATATGTCTTTAATGCCATGACTTAGATCCCCACTGATGGGTCAATGTTCTGACCTTTTTTAACCCGAATAAAAGCCTTCTTAAAATCAGACTGAACGCCTTTGCGTCCACGGAAGACTTTTCGCTTACCTTGCTGATTGAGCGTCTTAACATCTTCAACATCGACTTTGAAGATTTTCTGCGCTGCCAGCTTAATGTCATTCTTTGTCGCCCAAGATGCAACTTTGAAAGCGTAATAATTGTCTGTTGACAAGAAAGTTGCTTTTTCTGTCACCACAGGGGAGACAAGAACATCATAAAGACGGTGAGAATTTTCAGAAATTGAAGTCGTCATTATGCAAGCCTTTCTTTAATTGCCTCAAGGGAATCAGCTGAAACAATCAGCTTATCAGCCTTGAGAAGGTCATATACGTTCATACCAACGGTTGGCAAAACATCTACACCATTTAGGTTTGCTGTAGACTTTGCATATGCAGACATATTCTCCTGAGTATCCACAAACAACGCCTTGGAAATGCTTTGCTTTTCAAGAAGAGCCTTCATCTCTTTTGTTGTGGATGCCTTAAAGCCTTTTGGCAAGCAAATGAGATTACCTGTCCGCAATTTTTCAGACACTGCCATCTTAAGAGCAAGCTTACGTACCTTCTTAGGAAGGGCAAAATCATAACTCCGCGGCAAAGGACCATGCATCGTTGCACCACCCCTAAAATGAGGGTTCCTCAAACTTCCCTGACGTGCACGACCTGTACCCTTTTGGCGCCATGGCTTCTTCGTAGTTCCGGAAATATCAGACACACGCAATGTGGAATGAGTTCCTGAACGACGACGCGCCAACTGCCAACGTACAACTTGAGACACAACATCAGACTTCATCTCTACCTGAAAGATAGACTCAGGAAGCTCAATGCCGGAAACTTTTTTACCATGAATATCGTTTACTGCGACTGACATTATTCAGCCTCACTTTCTGCTTTAACATCTTCAGCCTGAGGAGCTGCTTCCGCTGCTTTGCCTCCAGCTTGAACAATAGAGGCTGGGAAAGGAAGATTATCAGACATCTTCTTCTTCACAGCATCTGTCAAATACACGTAACTTCCCTTTGAGCCAGGAACGGAACCATGCAATGCAACAAGCCCCTGCTCAACATCAACGTTTAGAACCTTGATGTTTTGGGCTGTTACTTGCTTGTTACCCATTTGACCAGCCATCTTCTTACCTTTGAAGACACGCCCTGGATCCTGACACTGACCTGTGGATCCGTGACTCCGGTGAGAAATAGACACACCATGAGAAGCACGCAAACCACCAAAGTTGTGACGCTTCATAACACCAGCAAACCCTTTACCAATGGACTGTGCAGTTACATCCACAAAACCACCCTCAACAAAGTGATCTGCTTTTAATTCAGCACCAATATCCAAAAGGGCATCCTCAGAAACACGAAACTCTTTTTCCATTTGAGGAGGCGTTACTTTTAATTTTGCAAAATGTTGCTTAGAAGGCTTATTCACCTTCTTTGCTTTTTTTTCACCATAGCCAAGAGAAACCGCTGTATATCCGCGCTTTTCTTGGGTGGCCTGATTGACAACACGATTGCCGGACACATTAACGAGAGTCACAGGAACGTGAGTTCCGTCCTCTTGCAAGATCCGGGTCATGCCAACTTTCCGACCGATAAGTCCTGTACGAAGCTTCATGCCAACCTACAATTTAATTTGAACATCCACACCGGAAGCTAGATCCAGCTTCATCAGTGCATCCACGGTTTGAGGTGACCAGTCCACAATGTCCAAGAGACGCTTGTGGGTGATCATCATAAACTGCTCCCGCGACTTCTTATCGATGTGCGGAGAGCGGTTAACTGTAAAAATTTCCCGACGATCAGGAAGAGGGATCGGGCCACGAACCTTCGCACCAGTACGCTTGGCTGTATTCACGATCTCAGAAGCAGAATGATCTAACACGCGATGATCATATGCCTTCAACCGGATCCGGATATTTTGATTACTCATTTCAGTTTCCAATAAAAATCAGTTTTGCTCTTTTAACATAAAAGGTATGTGTTACTCAACAATTTTCGCAACAACACCAGCACCTACTGTGTGACCACCTTCACGAATCGCGAAACGAAGCCCTTCGTCCATCGCAATCGGCGCGATCAACTCAACAGTCATCTTAATATTATCTCCAGGCATAACCATCTCTGTTCCCTCTGGCAACTGAATGGATCCTGTCACGTCCGTTGTACGGAAGTAAAACTGGGGACGATAGTTGGAGAAAAATGGTGTATGACGTCCGCCTTCATCCTTGTTCAAGATGTAGCACTCACACTCAAACTTCTTATGTGGCGTAATCTTACCAGGTGCAGAAAGAACCTGACCACGCTCAACATCTTCTCGCTTCGTTCCACGAAGAAGAATACCAACGTTGTCTCCCGCCTCTCCTTGATCCA
>JAUHZC010000002.1 GCA_030425805.1 Alphaproteobacteria bacterium
GCATGTCTGCACCGTACGGTATGTCTGCACCATACGACATGTCTGATCCATACGGTATGTCTGCACCGTACGGTATGTCTGATCCATACGGCATGTCTGCACCGTACGGTATGTCTGCACCATACGACATGTCTGATCCATACGGCATGTCTGATCCATACGGCATGTCTGCACCGTACGGTATGTCTGCACCATACGGTATGTCTGATCCATACGGTATGTCTGCACCATACGGTATGTCTGCACCGTACGGTATGTCTGCACCATACGACATGTCTGATCCATACGGCATGTCTGCACCGTACGACATGTCTGATCCATACGGCATGTCTGATCCATACGGCATGTCTGCACCGTACGGTATGTCTGGCGTCTGATCTAAGAAATGAAAAAAAATGAAAAAAACGGATTTAAGCTAAGTGTTTTTTGGCCCAGAACAAAAGAGAAACTATCTGTTTATCAAGCACAAGGTAATCTGTGGGCCTGCTTTTTCATCTTTATTTTTCCTTTCCTGGTAACCCCTCATTTTCAAGACCCCTTTAATGGAACCAAGTGGGTAGCTCTATTTTGTTTCAGCTTGCTCTTCGGTGCTAAGGCATTAGTATCTATCAGGTCGCTTCCTCTTCCTTTATTCTCTCCCATTTTCAAATTTGCAATTACAGGAGTATTCCTTTTAAACACTATTTGGTTAATTACAACAACAACCAGTCTTATTTCATTTGAAAGCGCTCGCACATTTTGCTGGCCTATTCTCGTGCTTTCTTTTTTTTGGTTCTTTAAATATGGGGGGAAACTAGAGAAAATCTCTACAGCTTTCATTCTCTCCCTTCTTGTGTGGCTTATTTTCTACTTTATGCAAATCTTCCCAAGCTCTCTAAAAAACCTTTTTAATACGCAGTCTTATACTTTTGGAAACATCAATATGGCAGCCCAATTTATTGGAATTTCAACACTGATGGCTACGGTAAAACTTTCCTATAAGCCGCACTATAAAAACCTATTCATTGGACTCATCCTCCTCCTCTCTGTCTCAACACTTGCTGTAGTAGGCTGCCGCTCTGTTACGCTAGGAGTTTTTCTCGCGCTAATTTGCCTTATCGTCTATGAGTTCAAGAAAAGAGTTTCTCTACAAAAGCGCCTCCCAGCATTTATAGTTCTAGCATGCTTCATTTGCTCCATTCTGGGGTCCCCCTACATAGCAAGGATACATAAAAAGTGGGGACTACCTATACAGCAGCGTACATATGATATTTTAGATAATTACTCTATACTGAAGGGGAGGCGGAATTCCTATATTGAAAGGTTTAACCTATGGGAAGCAAGTTTTCTTATCTTTAAAGATCATCCGCTCGGTATCAAAAGAGGAAATTTTGGTTTCCAAGAGGCTGCCTATAGACAAAAAGCACAGTTTTGGAGAAAAAAACAAAAAATTAAAATGCCTTATGATGAGGCACTTGCCTATACTCCTCATAATACTTATTTTTGGACTCTAGCTGAAGAAGGAATTATTTATCTTATTTTTATAGTGGTGGCTTGGGTTTCTTTATTTTCTGAACTTTTTAAAAGGTGGGAAAGCTATAAAGTTGAATATTTTAAACCAGTGATTGTTTTTTTTCCTTTCTTATTTTCGGAAACGATGACCCAATTCCCATTTGCAACACCTTATCCGTACTTTATCTCTGCAATAATGTTAGGATACGTTATTTATCTGATTTCGCTCAAATCCTCCAAGGCTATCCTGCCCAGAAGTGCATACTTTGGCATTTATAGTGTTTTTTCCATCATTGCTATTTTGTTTATTGGGGTGAAGTACGTTGAAGCAAACCACCCAACGGACCCTGAGCTTCTGGGAGCTTCTTGTCGGCTTTCCCCCCAGTCGTGGAAAGTTTGTGTTTTAGCCTCCAAAGCCATGGCTAATGTGGGAAATGTGAGAGGGGCAGAAGGCTACTATCTCTGGTCATTAAAACATAACCCTCTCAATTTTGTTGCCTTACGAGAACTTGGCTTTTTGCATCTAAATCTTGGGCAGAAGCAAAAAGGATGCAAGTACATTCATCAACACCACAAGCTTCTTGGGGATCATACGAACCTACAAAACTCCCCTGCTGGCAAGACTTGCCTGAGCTCGTAAAGAACTATAAAAGGACCTTTTAAGATATATCCACCATGACCTCTTGGTCAATCTCTATCCGCTGAGGAGAGACGCTGCAGCGATATGCCAAGGCCTCCACGCCTGCTTTGAGAGCAGCTTTTGTGGCTTTGCGATAATCTGGATCAATATCGCCGGCAAGCTTAAACCGTGTGACGTCCTGTCGCTGAATAAGGTAAACAATGACGGCACGCTTGCCTTTGCGGGCCATGTCTGCAAGTTCTTTCATATGCTTCGCCCCACGAGCAGTCACCGCATCAGGAAATTCTGCAACACCAGGCTCTCTCACCATATGGACGTTTTTTACTTCCACATAACAATCAGCCCAGCCAGGCTTCGAGAGGAAAATATCAACCCGAGAGTTTTGTCCATATTTCACTTCTCGCTTGAGGAGGTCATAGCCATTTAAGCTTGGAATTTTCCCATCTCGAATAGCATCAGCAACAATCCCATTGGGGTGGGAAGTATGGCACCCAATAATTGTGCCATCCGCCTCGACCAATTCCCACTTGTACTTCAGTTTTCCCTTTGATTCTGGTGGAACCTCAGAAACCCATACCTTAAGACCGGGATCTTTAATGCCATACATAGCCCCTGAGTTCGCACAATGGGCTGTAATTTCTTGACCATCATCCAAAGTGATATCTGCCAGAAACCGCTTGTAGCGTTTCTTTAGCGTCCCTGACATCAAAGGTATTGAAAAATCCATCGACTTGTTATCTTTTATCCTTATTAAAGCTTAGGAAATTTTTGATGGAAAAGCAATCCTCTCCCTCTATTGCCGTGCTTCTGATTGGAAATGAAATCCTTTCTGGACAAGTTGAAGACCTGAACCTCAGCCACATCGCCCGCAAACTTGAAGCCCAGGGCCTTCAGATCAGCGAATGCCGAGTTGTCCCTGATGTGATGGAGGACATCATTGAAGCTGTAAATGCTTTACGAGAGCGATACACGTATGTGATTACCACGGGGGGAATTGGCCCCACCCACGATGACATCACAGCACAAGCCATGGGAGAAGCTTTTGGACAAGAGATGGAGCTTCACCCCGAAGCTGTTGCCTGTTTCCAAAGAGATCACCAAGAGGGAACCCCTCCCCCTCTCACGCCTGCACAAACCTATATGGCGACTCTCCCCAAAAACGCCACGATTGTTCTCAACCCTGAGAGTCGAGCCCCTGGATTCCGAGTTGAGAATGTGTTCTGCCTTGCTGGCTTCCCCCATATCATGCAAAGCATGCTGGTTTATGTCTTAAAAGAAATCGGCGAAGGAACCCCCATTTACACTGAAAAACTTCATTTCGAAGGGCATGAAGGTCTGATTGGAGGCGTGATGGCAGATTTACAAAAAGCCCATCCTTCCGTAGCTATTGGCAGTTACCCTCAATATAACGGTGACCACTATACCGTTCAAATTGTCATGAAGGGACGTGACAAGCCTGAAGTTAATAAGGTCCTCACCTCCCTCAAGGCATATATCAAAGAAAATTTTAGTTAGGAAGAATCTGAGGTTTTGATGTTGGACTCCGGATCAAGTCTGGAATCCATAATCAGCGGATCACCACACTGCTACACTCCTTGGGATTGTGATGAAGAGAAAAATCCTCATACATCGATGAAAAAATTAAAAACATTGACTTTACTAATTAAAAAAAATAAAAAAATGTAAAATTTTTGAATTTATTGAAAAATGCACAAATATATTCTTCTTTTCATTCTTTTATCTTCATCTGCATTCTCTGCAGCAACAGCCGAGCCCCCTGCAACCGCAGCAAGGTTTGCCCGCTGCCCAAGTTTGGGATCCCTTCATCTTCAAGCAACTGAGTTCTACGGCCCTTTTGCAAGAAAAATCCTGACCTAGCCTTTATCTTCACAACCCTTCCACACATTGGCAAAGGGGATTTAGAGGTTGATTTTCAGTGTGCTATAGCTTTACTGAGGAAAACGACCCCCTTTTCCCCTCTCAACACTCTTGCGATGAGTATTTTAATTCAGCTTGTCGATGAGCCAAGATCCCCTGTCCGTGTAGAGGTTGTTCCCGCTGAGTTAGGCACTTCTCTATGGGCTGGTGAAGAAGGCACGCCTTTTACAATGGCAGTCGGGAGATGTTGTCCAGAATGTTGTATTGCTGCCGCAGATATCCCTTTTTATGAGAGAAAAAGGGTTTTTCGCGTGAGGGACCCTGAACGCTGGACAACATATGTAAGAGCATTTAAAGGTCATGAATCCTACAGAAAATCTCTGAATGTGAGTTGTGTTTTTTCAGCAATGCTTGCCCCCCAACGCAGGGATAGAGAGTATGAATGTGCAAGGCGCAAGATTTTAGACAACGATGTTGCGCTGATACATGTTGCGGGGAATTCATTCACTGCAGACCCAGCACCTGATACATTGACCCTGAGAAGCCCTTGTGGGGCAGAAATCGTCATGGAAGCTTACTCTAAACCCATAAGACCAAAAATTATTCGAGAAACGAGACCGACAGAACTTTTAACAACCCTTCGTGACCAAATGCGCGCTTTGCTTGCTGTAGGTCTTCACCCCGGAGATATTGCTACTTTCTTTGGAAATCCATACCTCCCTTTGGAGGAATAACCTTTTGCTTTAGTCCAGTTATAATCCCGGCCCAGGCCTGTGCTGAGGTTTCGATGTTGGACTCCGGATCAAGTCTGGAATCTAATGCTTTTGCTCTTCACAGTAAAAATGGCATAGTAAATATTCCTCTTGAAAAAAATATTCATTTTTCATAAAAAAGAAAAAATTTTTTAGAATATTACGAAACGAAAAATCTCTTTTTACTTTTTTCTATCTCTCTTCATTACAAGTGCAGCTTGGGGAGCAACTTCTGAAGGTGGTTCAGTAATCTCTGAACCTGGAACAGTTGGTTCTGCTGCATCTACAGCTTGGGTCATTCCAAAAGTTTTAACAGATCCACGCGATGAGGCTGCCCAGCAATACACCCTAGCCTGTATTGCTTTTGAAAAAGCAAGGACAGTTGAAGAACAACAAAGAGCCTTGGCAGAAGCTGCGCAAGCCCAAGCAGCTTACGATTCTGCAATAAAAACCATACGGGAATATGAATACCGCTGTGCTGCAGCAGGAGATCCTGAGTGCCCATATAAACTTCCTGAGAGGCGCCCTTCATAAACCCCCTTTTCTGATTTCTGATTCCGGTCTATGATGGTGTTCATATATCTTAAGAGGTCAGGATGGGTACGCGTCTTACAGGGTTAGGGCTCCTTATTTTCACAGGATTGTTAAGCTGGGGTGGTTATTCGCTTTCTGGCGACTTGGCGGAAATTTATCGCACAAATCCTGGACTAAATGGACTCATTCTTGGTGTCTTCGGGTTCGGAATTCTTCATAGTTTCTATCGCTTTGCCCAAATTCATCTCAGCGCTTCTGCCCTTGAGGAGCGGCCCATGGATAGCGAGAATCTCCCCCGCCTTCTCTCTCCCCTCAGTTTCTTAACTGGGGATCAATCTTCTTCTCGGGAGCATGAGCGCGCCCTTGACGGCGTAATGCTAAAGGGACAAGAATCCCAAAATCTCAGCAAGTATATCCTTGGCGTTTTGATTTTCCTTGGCCTGATTGGAACATTTTGGGGGCTTAGCCTGACCATTAGCTCTATCAGCGGTGTGATCCAAAGCCTCTCTATTTCCAGTGTTGAGTCTAAAAGTGTTATGGAAGCCTTAAAAACAGGGCTTCAATCTCCATTAGATGGCATGGCCTTGGCATTCAGCTCCTCCCTCTTTGGAATTTCTTGTTCTCTGATCTTGGGAGTTTATGAGTTGTTTATTGGCTCCCTCTGGCGCCGATTCTTTTATCACCTCGAGCAAACCCTTTCTAGCCTACAAGAGGAGGCAACGACCCCTTCTGCTCAAGAGCTTTCAGGAAAAGGAAAAGGTGTCATCTCAGGGGCCTATCTTCAGTCTCTTGTAGGGCAAACCTTTGAGAGCATTGAAGGCGTGACAAATCTTCTCGCAAAAAGTGAGCATGCCCGCCAAGATTTGAACAAAACCATGATGAGCCTAACTGAAAAGCTCACAAAACTGACAGATCAGCGAGAGATGGAAAAGAGCCTCTTAATCAAAGTGGCGGAGGGCCAAGTTGAGTTCCAGAATCATTTACGTAAATTTGGTGACAAAATTACAGAGGGTGAGTTTGGTCTTGATGCAGGGACACGCAATCATATTCGCAACCTTGATGCCGCCTTGAACCGTTTGATTACAACTTCTGATCAAGGTCAGCAAATGCTGTCTCAAGATTTACGGAATGAGATTCGCATCTTAACGAAAACAATTAGTAATTTACAAATTGAATCTCCATCAAATACAGACATGAATTCTGACAAGTCCACAGAAAAACGTGTAACAAATCTTAAGGTTAAGTAGGAAATTCTTTACAAGACTTAAAAAGCAGGTTACAAAAATTTTTGTAAAAATTAACGTGTTTTTTAACAAATTTTAACCCTTTTGGACAGAAGATAGAGATGTAACGTGATAGCACTTTGTCAATTATGTTGGAACTTTGCATCCTCCCAAAAAGCCTCAGCTTCCCGAGATCGGGTTGGTTTTTTGGTGTTTCTGACAGAAGGCATCGTGCAGCTGCGCAACACTTTGTGTGGCTGGGGAGATAGCTATATGCCGCGTTCTCTTCATTACCCCAATCGCAAAACACCCTCTCAAGTGATAGAGGCTTATCGCCACGCAAGATATTATCTCCGTCGATACAGGCGGCAACATATGCTTCAAGAGCGAATTCAGTGGGGAAAACAGCTCTTTAAAGATATTCTCACCTGCCTTCTTCTTGTAGGCGTCTTGTTTATGGCTTTTAGCTGCTTCCCTGCCTGGGCGGGATATAAAAAACCAACGTTCACTTCTATCGTGATTGATGGCAAAAACAGTCGCATTCTCTCGGGCTATAGATCTAAAGTGAAGGTCCATCCTGCTTCTCTGACAAAGATGATGACCTTGTATATGCTCTTTGAGGCCTTAGAGCAGGGTCGTTATAAGCTCCGGGATCGTCTTGTTGTTTCTCGCCGTGCAGCCCGGCGCCCTCCCACAAAATTGGGCCTGAAACCGGGAACATCGATTATGGTGCGAGATGCAATTTATGGGCTCATTACAAAATCAGCAAATGATGCTGCAACTGTCATTGCAGAGGCTCTTGCAGGAACAGAGAGCCGCTTTGCTCAGAGGATGACACAAAAGGCTCGCAAGCTTGGCATGAAGCATACAACTTTCAAGAATGCCTCTGGGTTGCCACACCCTCAACAATTGACGACAGCCTATGATATGGCTCTTTTATCCCAGGCCTTGTTCACGCGATTCAAAGATTATAAGCCTTTTTTTGGCAAGCAGGTCTTTCGGTACCGCGGGCGATCGCATCCGAACCACAATCGCCTGCTGGGGAAGATCCGCGGTGTGAATGGTATTAAGACCGGGTACACCCGGTCTTCTGGCTTTAACTTAGCCGCCAGCGCCGAACGGAACGGCCGCTGGATCATTGCGGTTGCTATGGGCTGCCCCACGGGGAGAAAGCGTAATAGCCAAGTTGCCCAGATGCTTGAAGCGAATTTCATCAAAATGCAGGGAGGGTACAGAGGTGTCACCATGGGACCTTTACCTGCTTATCGTACCCGAGGACACCGAATCGTCCCAGGCAAGCTGCCTCAGCACCGTGTTCGCTTTGCCGTTCAACGTCGAGATGTAGATTCCCAGCCGCAGATCCAACCGCTTCATATTTCAGAAAATCCAAAACCCAAATGGGTAAGAGGAAAGCCTTTGCCTTCACCTCTCCCCTCTTTCAAGCGAGAAGCAAAGGGTCAAGGCACACCCACTGATCTTCAAGCAAGCCAACGCCCTGGCCAGATGCCAAGCATTGGAGATATCATCAAGAAACATCAGGAAAAAACAGGAAAGCCCCTTCTAAAAAGGCCTATTGTTGAGGCAAAGAGCCGCCCCCCTCTTCCTCTTGCCCTCCAGGCGCGACGTAAGAGTGATCTCATTGATCTGGAAGATATGAAAGAAGAAGTGGAGACAGCTGTTGCGGAGGTTGATGAAAACGAAACATCACCCGAAGAAACTGAAGTTGCAGATACGGATCAAGAGTCTGTCATGACTGACGATCAAATGGCACTTGCGGATCATACGCGCATTACAACTGTTGCCTTTAAGAATGAAGGCCCCTTGAATGTTGATGCTGATGATCCTCTGACAAAAATCCTACTTCATAAAGAGGCTGGCGTAGCTCTGGCATCCCAAAACAATCGTGAGGCTGCTGTCTCAAGCCTCCAAAAAGCTGTTGGAATTTTAAATATGAGCAGCCTTGTAGAAGAGCGGATTCTTGTCTCAAAACGCAAAAAAACCTACACGCCTATCATTGGTGGCCTTGCGCCTAGTGAAGTTTCCTTTGCTCAGGCAATTCTCAAGAAAAAAGGCTTCCACCCCCGTTCTCTTAATTCAATTCGGTGAAGCTTAGCGTGGATTCCGGGTTTGGCCCGGAATGACTTTCTCTATCACTACCCCCCTCACATTAAATCTTAAGGAGATACAATCACAGCATCCGTTGTATCAGGACTCCCAAGATCAGGCTCAGCTGCAGGAGCTGCTGCCGCAGTACGAATAGGAGCAGGAGGAAGGGGGAGCTTCTCAATTGCTCCACGTCTTAGGCAGTAGGCCTCTCCCCCTTTTTCACAATAAATTCTTATAATTTCCCGTGGCACTGTACGGCGTGCTGCGCGGCGTGCTGCACCGGCATAGTAGATTGGTTTATACAAAGGGATAATTTCTTCTAGAAATTCATACCGTTTTTCAGCTGGAAGCGTTGATAAAGTCCTGAGAACCATCCCCCAATCACACATTTCAAGAGCCATAAAAGCTCTCGCCTGAGCCTCAAATTTCTTCTGCTCTGCTTCTGGCTCCCTTGCTACATACTGGCGAATTTGGTTCCCCCAGTAGCCGTGCTGAGGAGGGGGAGAGAGGGGGCGCGCAGCACTAAAGCAAGAAAAACACCCTGAAGGCTTTCCATCAACAATATCCTGAACTCTAGGGGGAACAGGCAGCTCTTCAGCAGGTGTAACACGTGCTGCACACGCTTGCTCAAAAGATAAAAAGACAAGCAAAATCAACAACATAATTTCATTCTAATCCTGATTTCTTACTAAAAATATAATTTTTTTACCTAGGGCCTTTTTACGGAAAAAGCATTAGCCTCTTTTCCCTATGAAAATTGACATCAGTAAGGGTTTCACGTAGTCTGTGCCTAGTTTTTGGATTTCATCGATGCTACAAGCGACGTACAATAAAATTATGGATCTGTCTGGCCACCGGCATGCAACGTGGATGCTTGGGTTTATCTCATTTATTGAAAGCTCTTTCTTTCCCCTACCCCCGGATCCCCTTCTCCTTACAATGGGCCTACGTCATCGGGATCGGGTTTGGTATTATGGTGCACTCTGCACAATCACCTCCGTTTTTGGAGGGTATCTCGGCTATTACATTGGTTACAGTGTGTTTGAAACCTGGGGACACGTCATTATCGATGCTTACGGTTTGCAAGCTGCTTTTGACAAGTTCCAGCAGGATTTCCAAAAGTGGGGCTTCTGGCTCATCTGCGCTAAAGGCATTACGCCTATTCCTTATAAGGTTGTGACTTTGGCCAGTGGTGTCGCAAAGCTTGATCTGATGACTTTTACCCTTTCCTCTCTTGTGGCGCGGGGCTTTAGGTTTTTGTATGTTTCCTTCTTTATTTGGAAATTTGGCCCTGCTGTAAAAGAAAAGCTCGAGAAAAACTTGACCCTGATCACCGTTGTCGGCCTCTCTGTACTTGTGCTAGGATTTATACTCGTTAAGTGGATATGGGGATAAGCACAGATGAAGCGTTGGAACCAAGAAATTGATCTTGTTCTTGTGTTCTTGCTTTGTGCTCTAGCCTATGCTTTTGCCAAGGTTTCCGAATCTGTGTGGAGTCTTACCCCGTGTATCTTGTGCAAGGCACAACAGATCCTTTTTGCAGGTGGTTTTCTGGGAGGAGGACTTCTTCTCATCAACACAAAAAAGCCACCTTTTCCGGCTTACCGCTGGTTTTTGATTCTGGTGTTTGTTCTCATGCTGGGACTAAGTCTTTATCAAACTCTTCTCGAGCTTGGACTCGTGCGAGAATATGAATTTTGCAAAATCACCCTCATAAAAAAAGGGCCTGATCAGCTGAAACAAGTTTTGAATTCTCTTGCCCCATCCTGCAAAACAGTTCAATGGCGTTTGTTTGGATTAAGCATGGCAAACTGGAATGTTTTCCTCTCTGGTGGGGTCCTTCTCCTCCTTTCTCGAATTGTGACATTACCCAAGAAAAGGATTTTCTAATGCCTCACACAAAGCCCTCTGCCCCTTCTGAAACAACAGCTCCTAAAGATGAAACAACCAACTTTCCGGGCCAACCTGATCTTCAGGAGAAGATCACAGAATATGTCCGTGTAAATCACGCAGGAGAATACGGCGCTACTTATATCTACAAGGGACAGCTTGCTGTCCTGGGTCACACTGAGATTGGGCCTGAGCTCAAGCATATGCTAGAACAAGAGGAAGAGCACCACCGCCGCTTCTGTGATGAAGTTGTGAAGCGGGACATTCGTCCTTCTCTCCTCTCCCCTTTTTGGCGGATCGGGGGATATGCCCTGGGGGCGGCCTCTGCCCTCCTCGGCAAAGAAGGAGCCATGGCTTGCACAGTCGCTGTAGAAGAGGCCATTGATGAGCACTACAAACATCAGCAAGATCTCCTGAAAGATGTCGAGGAGGAAAAACCTCTCTACGACCTGGTCACCAAATGCCGGGAAGAAGAGTTAGAGCATCGGGATACAGGCCTAGAACATGGGGCCGAGCAAGCAATGGCCTATCCTCTTCTCTATAAAGCCATCCGGGGTCTTTCTGAAATCGCGATCCGGGTTGCGAAGAAAGTTTGAGCCTCTTGACGTCATTGAAACAGACAGCATAAATTTAAAAAAGAAAGTAAGTAAGCTCATGAGTGAATTCCCCCCCTGCCCTAAATGCCAATCTCCTTATGTTTATGAGGATGGAAGTCTCTTGATTTGCCCAGAATGCGCTCATGAGTGGTCTCCATCAGAAGAAGCTGAAAATGTTAAAGTCACGCGTGATGCCAATGGCACAGAGCTCAAAGATGGGGATACTGTCACGGTGATTAAAGATCTTAAGATCAAGGGATCTTCATCCGTTGTAAAAGTTGGCACCAAGGTCAAAAATATCCGCCTTGTCGATGGTGACCACGATATTGATTGCAAAATTCCTGGTATTGGCCAAATGGGCCTAAAATCTGAATTCGTGAAGAAGGTTTGACTTCTCTAATTTTTCCGAAATAAAGTAAAAATAAACAGGAAGATACACCGTGAAAAAAATACTCCTTTTCTTTTTTATAACCTCCCTTGGCTTGCCACAAATAGGGCATGCAGCTGTTGATGATAGAGGATATTGTGCACGACACAAGGGCTTATTGGCTTTCTGTGTGGGTGCCCTGTTCCTCTTTACCCCAGGAGGGATAGCCGCTGATTCAAGGCCAGAGGGAAGGGAGACCCATGCTTTTGAGGCCGTTGCTGAAGGTGGAGGAACTATTATGCATCAGATAAATCTCTCTCCAGAGCAGCTTGCAGCCTTACGAGAAAGAGTGAAGGCAGACCTTCCAAAAGACAAAGGAAAGAACCAGTATTTCTTCTCGGGGCATGCAACTGGAGGGGCACGTCTCAGTCTAATACAGTCTTTTTCGGGCCCTTTTGATACAGTTGATGGGGCTGAGCACGATGCAAAGGCTATGAAAGAGGCAGCGCGCGCTACGCGTGAGGCTGCAGCAGCCGCTAGATCTGCAAAAGACTCTGATTCTTCCTGGTTTTTTGGGTGGCCTTTTGGAAGGAAAAGAGCGTTCTTCTTTTCTGGTGGCAACGTACGTGTCTCTGGAACAGCTTCGGGATCAGGGGCTCAGTATTGTGATGGGGAAGGAAATTGCCACGACCTCTAAGGCTTTTTCATTTTGATCTCCCCATCAAAAAACAGAATAAAAATATATTGTTGTTTTTTATTTTATATTATAAAAAAAACTGTAGTTATTATAAATAATTTTGTTTTTTCCTATGATTAGAATTTTATCTATTTTTCTTTTTTTAATAACAGCTTCAACTTCCTATGCAGCAACAGAGGAATCTGCTGCATTTTGGGAAACCCGAAGCATAGGAAAACAGCTTGGCCTCACCCCCGCAGAATATACCTCAATTATCAGGAGGAGATTTTGTTTCAAAGATGACGATGACAAAGCACAAATTCAGGCTGAACTTCTTGCGATGGTTCTAGCACGCGGAGCTTTCCGCGAAACGCACCCACGCCTTGCAGACCTATGCCCGGAAAAATCCTCTCACCTAAGAGGAGAAGAAGCCGCTCGAAAAGTAATCGCACAAAGACCAGCTAAAATTCAGCAGGCTTTCCAAGAAACTGTTGGCGATCTTGTCAAAGTGGCTCTAAGAAAACTCCTCGAAGATGTCCGAAAAGCTGTTGCAGCCCAAAAGGCTACTGAAACAGCCCAGGCTGCCGCTCCCCTTTCTCGTCAGAGAAGTTCTCTTGCAGGCTTTATCCCAGCAGCGCATGGTGGCGGTGGAGGAGGAGGCATTCCCGCAGTGGGATCTCTACAAAGCTCTTGGGCACTCGAAGAAGGGCTTCCAGGTCCATCTTTTTGGTACCCTACGGATAACCTTGGTCGTCCTATTGTATTGCCGGCTGACCCTTCCCCACGCAATGGCGATTCTGCTACAGCCCATCAACAAGAATTACTCCTGCAAGTAACAGCATCTAGAGGAAAACGCCCACGTGCAAGAAGGTCTGCACCTGGAACACGCAAAAGATTAGCAGAAGACGCTGAAAACTTCTAAAGCTATTCTGCTACCCCTCCATCTTCTCAATATAAAAACGACTATTGGTAAAATAGTAGGTACCTTCAGGCTCAGAGAGCTCCGCCCAAATCTCTACCATTGTTTTCTCCCCAGAAACATCAGAAAGCTGGCCAACCTCTGGCTTTTCTGCAAGAAGGGAAAATTTATAGGTTTGTTCTTGATCTGTGTGATTCAACCGGCAAACAATCACCTGAAATCCACCTGGCAAACGCTGAGCCAAGCAATCTCCCCAAACCGGTGAAGTTAAGGGAACTTTGCCTAAGCTCTCCCCCACCCGTAACAAGAGATAGTTTTCCTGCCCTGGCTTAAAAGGAGATTGAATGCAAATCTCTCCCGTCATAAGGTTTGTTATGACAGAATGGCCCTTATACAGAAATCCTTGGATTTTCTTGGCCTTTTTGACCTGAACAAATTCGTGGGATTTTTTATTTGATGGCTGAATTTCCTCAGCATCCTCTTGTCTTTGTGCAAGAGAGGGATCTTTCAATTTTTCAGCTTGGGTCACAATTAAAACTCAATTTTTTATCTTTCTTTCAGTATGCGAGAGATTTTCTTAAAAAAGGGTAACAGATTTTGTGTTTCCATTAGAGTTTTGCTCTAACTCTTTTCTGCGGACTTGATGTTTTCCATATTTTTTCTTAAAAAATAAAAAATATTTTGAGTCTCATGCTAAAAATTATAGTCTTTCTTTTGTGTTGGTCACACACATCTCTTTGGGCAGCTCCTCCAGGAGAAGTTGCTTACACATCTGGATTATGCCCCTGTCGACACCGTTCCCCTCCCATTGTCACATTCCATCCCCTCCAATTTGAACGGGGACAATATTTCTTTGACCTTAGCAGTCCCGGTGATGAGGAAGAAAAGAGGCTCATTATCCCAGGTGGCCCTCCTTCTTACTTATGGAGAGCTCTAGGGACTTTATTTTGTTGTCGGCGATTTAAGCCAGACCTCCAGATCAGCAGAAACTATTCTGGCACATACGTTACTCTCTTTGGAAACACCCAACGTTTTTCATCTGGTAAGGATCTTTCAGAAGCAATCTTGGTACTTGCGGGCAGAGAGGCGTATTGGGAAAAAGAATGACTATCCGCCGTGATGCGACTCCATCTTTCCAATCCTTTTACGGCAACAATCCCTAATTCCGAGTTGCTTTTGGATTCCGACGCACCATGTTTACAAATTCACCAAAATTATCTGTAAATTCATATTTTTTATAAAAATCAGTCATTTCAGGAACGCATGTTAAGGAGATGTTCTTAAGGGGTGAAATTTGAGGATGGTTTATCACGTGGTCCATCAGACGCCGGCTCAGCCCCTGCCCGCGATAATCTTTTGCAATGATAACATCGTACACATAGGCATACTTGTAAAAATCCGTCAGAACACGGATAAATCCTGCAAGCCGATTCTGGGTTTGATCAATAAGCCCAAAGGAAAAAGAAGATCCCTTTAAAATATCCTCAACATCGCGAGCGGTTCTATCTTTGCACCACCACTCTTGACGATAAAGGTCTAAAAGCTCTTTTTTGCGTTCTTCATTAAAAATTTCTGAGAATGTGAAATAATCCTCCATGAGAAACCCCTTGTTATTTTGACCCTGATCATAAGCACCTTGATCAATGTAGTCAAAAATTTTGTAGCATTTTTTACAGCTCAGCATGCCACTGCTGCTTGGTAGTATCCACAGTCCCAGGGAAACCACAGCATAAAATCTGCTAGAACTCGTGTAAATGTTCTAGCAGATTAGATATTGAGAAAACCCTGCATTCTTAAAATATTTTATTCTGCCTTTGCTCCTACAGTGGGAGAACCTGAGTCCCAAGCATCTTCTCTAGCGCCAACAGAAAGCTCTAGCTTTTCCATTTTCCTTCCTGCAAATATTTCCCGAATAGCTGCTAGGGTTTCAGCACTATAACCATTCCACCATAGATGAAGCTGGTTAAATCCTTCATGGGCTGCCACAGCCGTTGTGACAGCCATCGCTCCCTCATCTCCGATCGGTTGCCCACCAAAATCAAGCTTCCTCAGCTTTGGCATTGCAGAAAGGGCTTCAGCAATGATTCTAGCTCCCTCTACTCCAAAGGCATTTTCATGAAGGCTTAAGTCCGTAAGCGCAGGCATGCCCTGAACAAGAGCCGCAACAGCAGGAGCGCTTGCATCAGTTAGTCCACTAAACCGGAAACGAAAATCAACGACACCCGGCATGGCGGTAATAGCCCCTGACAAAATAGCCATACTCTCTGCATCAATTTCTCCATCCCCGCTGCGCAAATCAAGCCAGAGTTTTGTAACTTGGGGCAACTTGCCAAGTGAGGCTGCAATCACAGTTGCCATGGCTGGAGTAATTTGAGAAGAGAAAAGGCCGAGTTTGGTAACTGTTTTTCTCACAGCAAGCGCCCCCAGCATCACTTCCATTTCCACCGGGTCCGTCTCAGCAACATGCAGTTCAAGATCTTTAACAGGAACACGTTCCAAATTCTCCGCAATGTTTTTAGCCCCTACCGAACCAATACATTGAAAGTCAATCTTGATAATAGATTCTTCACCCGGAAAACGAAGCTCTCCTTTACGCACCTGTTCTTCAGCATCCCATGCATAAAATAATAATCTTTCGTATCCAGGAAGTGGCTTTCCACCTCGGGTAGGGAAACAAATCTCCCCTCCATCTTCAAGTCTTACAGGAGCTCGAGGTTCCCCTCCTTCTGCTGAAGAAGGATCACCAGCATCTGCCCCATGGGCCAAACTAACGGTTAATGCGGGTATTAAACTTAACAAATATTTTCTTTTCATAAAAAGCCTCCTGTTTTTCCCATAACTAGTTCCAGGAAAAATCTTTTCAAGGCCTTTTTTATTTTTATTTTGCAATTCCGAAAACTATTGATCTTTCGCGCAAAGCTTCATAATGTAGGAGCACCATTGCCCGCTTGGTGGAATTGGTAGACACGACAGACTTAAAATCTGTTGACCGAAAGGTCGTGCTGGTTCGAGTCCGGCAGCGGGCACCACCAAACATTAAGATATCTATGACGCACCCCCATCGGATCCGCAAAACCTATGGCCGTCGCAAAGGCCGCCCTATTAGTAAATATCAACAAGGTCTTCTCCACACCCTCCTGCCTGAGGTGACATTAGATCTAAGGCCTGAGGCTCTTCAAACCCTCTTTAAATCACAAAAGGGGCGTATCTGCCTGGAGATTGGGTTTGGCGCTGGAGAGCACCTGGCCCACGTTGCTAAATCAAATCCTGGTGACCTTTTTCTAGGGGGAGAAATTTTTATCAACGGTGTAGCATCTCTCCTGCGTCATATGGATCAGCAGGACATCTCTAATATCCGAATTTATCCTGATGATGCCCGGGAGCTTTTGAAGGCACTGCCCACGGGGTCACTGGATCAGATTTATCTTCTTTACCCAGACCCCTGGCGCAAGAGTCGGCATGCAGAGCGTCGTTTCCTCCAGCAAGAGACTCTACAGCAATTTTGGGATCTCTTGAAACCTGGAGGTAAGCTTTTGCTCGCATCCGATGATCCTCTTATGATTACTTGGATGGAAGAGCAAGTGACAAACTTTGCAAAGTTCACCATAGATCCTGATGAAAATAAAGAACTCACAGCCCCTCCTCAGCAATGGATTCAAACAAGATACGAGTCCAAAGCGGTTCAGGAAAAACGCACAAGCCACTACTTTAAACTGCTCAAAAAAGGATAAAAAGCCCCCCATTCGACGTTGAGGTGATTTTTCTTTAAATAAAATGGGGAAAGGGCTTTATTTTCATTGACCTTTCAGGCCAAGTCGAGTACAAGATAACAAAAATTCGACAAAAATAACTGGTATTCGTTATGAAAACTTTTTCGCTTAAACCGGCAGACGTCAACAAAAATTGGGTTGTTGTAGATGCTGAAAATGCTGTCCTTGGTCGCTTAGCAAGCTTTGTTGCTAAAAAGCTTCGTGGTAAGGACAAACCAACTTTTACACCGCATGTCGACTGTGGCGACAATGTGATTATCATCAACGCGGATAAAATTCACCTGACTGGAAACAAGCTTTCTGACAAGGTTTATTATCGCCACACAGGACATCCTGGTGGAATTAAGTCCACAACACCTGAGAAGCTTTTGAACTCTGCTCACCCTGAGCGTGTCATCATGAAAGCTGTGGAGCGCATGCTTCCTCGTGGTTCCTTGGGACGTCAGCAACTCAGCAATCTGCGGGTTTTTGCTGGTGCCGAGCATACACACGAAGCCCAGAAGCCTGAAGTGATTGACTTCAAATCTCTTAATGAAAAAAACGTACGGAGAGCCTAAGACATGGCCGGCCTTGAAGATTTAAAGCAAGTAAAAAACACAAAAACACCTGCAGAAGCAGTGGTTGCAGCTGCTGAGCCTGCTGAACCTCAAGAAGAGCGAGCTCCAGCACAGCCTGTAAAGGACGCACTTGGACGCTCTTATGCAACAGGAAAGCGGAAAGATTCTATTGCACGTGTCTGGATTAAATCCGGAACAGGTCAGGTTAAGGTCAACGGACGTGATCTTCCAACTTACTTTGCGCGCCCTGTGTTGCAAATGATCGTAAATCATCCTTTCAAGGCAGCGGATCGCCTTGGGCAATTTGATGTTGTTGCAACAGTTACAGGCGGTGGCCTTTCTGGTCAGGCTGGTGCTGTTCGCCACGGAATTTCCAAAGCTTTGACTTATTTCGAGCCAATGCTTCGCCCTCCTCTTAAGGAAGCAGGCCTTTTGACTCGTGACTCCCGTGTTGTTGAGCGGAAAAAGTACGGACGCCGGAAGGCACGCCGGAGCTTCCAGTTCTCCAAACGCTAATCCATTTTTGGTATGGTTTAACTTTAAAAAAGCCTCTGTTTCTCAGGGGCTTTTTTGACGCAAGAATAACTTTTATGAAAACAATCACAATTATTATCACCCTCCTCTCAACTGCGGCTTTTGCAGGAGTAGGGGAGCAACCAGAACTCTCTCTTTCTCAATTAGAGGCGTCTCATCGTGAAGCCTCTTGTAAATCTCAAGAACTATGGGGAAAATACAGAGCTCTTTGTAAACAGGCTGATACAGAACATAAAGAAGCTTGTGCCCGCTCTCCAGAAGCCTTGGTAAAATTTTTAGATATTTATCAAAAAACCTATGCTTATCAACTTCCTGCCCTTTTTGGTCAAGCATCAGCAGAGGACAGAACTGCCCAATTCCTTGAAGAACAAATTCGAGGGAGGAAAAGAAAAGGTTTGATGTTACTTGCCGAAGCCTGCGAAAAAGCCAGATAACTTCTCGCTGTCCTTCCCCACCCTCATCATTGGGATAGATAGGTTTCTTTTCACAATATGACTAAGCTATTTTGCTTTTTTCGTTTTCTGTATTCGGAAGATAAATCTTCACACGATTTTCTTTAGCAACCAGGGTATGTGTATCTTCAGCCATATTTCCACTGGCATGATCCCCCCAGGCGACAACTTCATCCCCATAGATTTGAACATCTCCATCAATGGTATAATCCTTGGCAGCAACCTTCAAATGTCCCTTCTGACCTGTGAGACTCATATCATCGCCATAGAGCCAGAATTTTCCAGGGGCATGAACATCTCTGAGCTCAAGCTTTCCTTCTGGCCCCTCTTGCATATCCCCACGAATAAAATCAGCGTGCATTTCCGTTTTTTCAGAAAGGTCAAATAATCTCACCTTGCCTGCTAAAGTCAAAATCTTCCTAGGCTCATCAAAGTCAGCCTTGTAAGAGAGAGATTTATACGCTTTGCCGTGAAAAATTGTTACTCCACCTCGTGCGTGAATCTCCTGGAGTTTTTTCTCAGAACTAATTTTTGTCGTTAGAGTTGTACTCCGCAACCGCATATCATCGTAAAGGACTCGAACATTCTCACGTGCCGTACAAATTTTTCCGGCCTTATCGCAAGTCATTCCGCCATCGGATTTAAGATCTAGAACCTTTGCAGAAAGTGGTGAGGTAAAGACAAGCCCTGATAGAAGAGCCAGAGTTGTAGGGAAATTGCTGAGGCGTTTCATTCTTCGATATTCATAACAAGATGTGTTTTACCTTTAAAGGTTACAACACCCTCTTGATCCATGTCCATGCCTTCATCAGCATTGATGGTGCCTTGTTCTGAGGTTCCTTGAACATGCGTTGTGGTTGTTGCCGTCTTCGTCTCTAAATCAACATCCATAAATTGACTATCAAGCGTATAGCCATCAGATGTTTCAATGGCAACGTCCCCTTTCAGCTTCAGGCTTTTCCCATCCTCTGAAAGATTTCCTGTTTTTGAAACAGCATTAAAAATACGGCCCTCAGCACTTTCCAATTCACCCTTTGGATTCACAAGGTATGTTTCTTCCCCACTGCCCTCACGTTGTGCTGCATCTGCCTCAATACCATAAGGACGGCCATTTTTGTCAATAGATTTGATTTTGGGCTTGATCACGACATTCAATTTTTTCGCGGCTACAGCACGCGCATGGGGCGTGTCGCTTGGCATAATATGAGGCCACGCGAAAAAAGACACGATAATGAGAAGTACTGCAAAAAGCAGGAAGTTTTTTAGCAAATAGTGTCCACGTACAACTGTCATCTCTTATGCAATCCCTGCCCATAAACAAGCATGGATATTCAAAATCCCTACGGGTTTTTGTCCCTGTTCCTTTTCATTGAGCACAAAAATCTTTGTGATCTTTTTGTCATTCATCAATGCCAAAGCCTCAACGACTAGCATTTTTTCAGGCAGACACATGGGGTCCGGCGTCATGATGTCAGCAGCACACTTTGTCATCAGTGTTTCATCCATATGACGACGCAGGTCACCATCCGTAATCATGCCAACAAGCTCACCAGCAGCATTCGTAACACCCGTACATCCATGGGCTTTTTTTGTCATTTCTAGAAGAACATCTCCTAAGAGTGTGTCTTCCTGGACGAGAGGCATATTTTCGCCTGTATCCATTAATTCTTCGACCTTCATCAAACGCTGACCCAGCTTTCCTCCAGGGTGGAAGCGTCCAAAATCTTGTGTCGTAAAACCCCGTGCTTTCAGAAGACAAACAGCAAGCGCATCCCCCATGGCAAGCATTGCTGTAGAGGAGGTTGTGGGAGCCAACCCAAGAGGACAGGCTTCTTCATAGGAGGTCAAACAAATTGGGAAATCAGCTTCCTGTGCCAAAGCTGATTCTGAGCGATAAGTCATTCCTGCCAAGGGAATGCTATACCGCTTTGCATAAGCGATAATATCTGCAAGCTCAGAGGTTTCTCCGGAATTTGAGAGCAAGAACAGAAGATCGCCCTCTGCAATTGCGCCTAAATCCCCATGACTGGCTTCCCCGGGATGAATAAAGAAAGCAGGTGTTCCTGTTGAGGCAAGGGTTGCTGCGATCTTATTTGAAATATGACCACTCTTGCCCATACCAGAAACAATGACACGTCCCTCAATTCCCAGAATTCGCTGAACAAGGGAAGCAAAGACATCTCCCGTATTTTCCTTTAAGGCCAGAATTCCCTGAGCTTCAACTTCCAAAACTCGATGTGCTTCTGCAGAAATCTCAGCTTTAGACATCTGAGAAATTGATTTTTTCAAAGAAACAACACGAGAGTCAGCCATTAAAATCTCCTACTTGTAGTCAAAAGGGTCTTTGGCTTCATACCCTAAAGCGTCTAAATAGGTACGACAGGCCAAAAAGTCAAAGCATCCATGAGCAAGTTCTAGCCGACCTTCTCGGATAAGACGCTCCTCAAGAATATCTCGCAATTCCAAGAGGCGGAAAACATCCATGGCAGCATAAAGCTGCTGCTCTTTTGTAAGTTCATCCGCACCCCAATCTGAGGTTTGTTGTTCTTTTGAGACTTCAACGCCTAAAAGTTCCTGCATAAGATATTTGAAAGAGTGACGGTCTGTATATGTTCGCACCAACTTTGAGGCGATTTTGGTACAAAAAACGGGTGTTGTCATCACGCCAAGCTGCTGAAGAAACATCCCCATATCCGCCCGGGCATAATGGAAGACTTTTTCTAGAGTATGGTCCTCTAAAACAGAGATAAGACGTGGGCAATGAATTTCCTGCCCTAACTGCACCAAATGACATTCTCCGTCTCCTGCACTCAGTTGCACCAAACACAACCGATCCCGTTGAGGAAGAAGCCCCATAGACTCTGTATCCACGGCAACACGCCCCGAAAAAGAAAGACCTTCTGGTAAATCACCTTTATGGAGATGGATTTTTGGAGTCTTTGACATACTGTATCCCTTTACACGATATGGTGCCCAGGAGAAGACTCGAACTTCCACGGGATTAATCTCCCACTAGAACCTGAATCTAGCGCGTCTACCAATTCCGCCACCTGGGCCTGCCTCATTCTGTTTACCTCCAAATCGTTGAGAAGTCAATGAAGATCCCCTATAATGGAGGCAGTGAGGAGAGGCAAAATGGAACATCTTCAAGGAAAAATTATTGTCGTTATCGGAGGATCGGGTTTCCTCGGACGGTATGTTGTCCGCCGCCTTGCCAAGCGGGGTGCCTTTGTTCGTATTGTGACGCCTCATCCTGAAAAAGCGGAATTTCTCCGGACAGCAGGAGCTGTTGGACAAATCACGCTCTACCAAGGGGATATAACCGCTCCTCTGAGTTTAAATACTGCATTTGAAGGAGCCTCTGCTGTTGTTAATCTGGTAGGGATTCTATACGAAAAAGGCAGCAAAACTTTTGAAGCTATTCATCATCTGGGTGCAAGAGCCATCGCCCAACTTGCTGATGAGCACAATCTTCAATCCCTTGTGCATGTCTCCGCCCTCGGGGCAAATCTGAAAAGTCCTTCTGCATATGCTAGAACAAAAGCTGCTGGAGAAAAAGCTGTTCTCAGCAATTTTACCCACGCCACAATTCTCAGACCCAGTGTTATTTTTGGCCCTGAGGACCAATTCTTCAACCGATTTGCTCAAATGGCAAAGTTTTTTAAGACCCTCCCGCTTATCGGAGGGGGCGAAAAATTGATGCAGCCTGTGTATGTGGACAATATAGCAGAGGCAATTGAGCAGTCTCTTCTGAGCTCAGCTTTTCAAGGCAAAAAAATTGAGCTTGGGGGGCCAAAAACATATAGCTTTAAAAAGCTCATGGAGGTCATGTTGAAATGCCTCAATCGAGAGTGCGCTCTCATCCCTCTACCCTACTTTCTTGCCTCTTTTGTAGGTCGTATCGCGAGCCTTCTTCCAACACCGCCCCTCACAGCGGATCAAGTAGAGCTTTTAAGGCAAGATAATATTGTTGATTCAAATGCTCTTTCTCTAGGTAACATGGGAGTTACGCCAACACCCTTAGAGGAAGTTATCCCAACTTACCTTGAGTGTTACAAGCGATACTGCTAGAGATTACATCCCAATAGCTTGGTTAATCCAATGTCTCAAATGCACAATCACAGGATTGTTAAAAGGAGAGATTGAACTCAGAGCTTTCGCACTCTTTGTATGAGGATGCAAAGTTGGTGCCGCCCCATAATGAGAATAGAGGTGCTTAAACCGAGTGCTTGCTCCTCCACGACGATGTGTCCATACGGCTGTTGGAAAAACGTCACTCTTTGTCACAAACTTTGCATACCGTGGATCATGGAACTGTACTGTGGATGAAATAAGATTTGATAGTACAGCCTGGTCTAAATGATGCCACAGGAATCCTGGATAATTCTTTTTATCTGATTTGTGCCTTGGCAGTAGGTTTAGATTCTCCTGCTCTTCAAGTTTCATTTTCCAATTTCGAATCATGGCCTGCCCCCGTAAATCATTTCGTACCATCATAAAAGATGATGAAATCAGGGGGTCTTTACGGCACTTCTCAATATGTTTTCCACAGAGCCGCTCTATCACACTCCGACGGGTATAACACTCATTAGAGCCCACAAGAGAAGCCTCATCCCATCCATCTTTCTGAAAAACGTAGGAAACTTCTGGCCCAAGATCTTTGAACAAAGGCGCAATAGGTCCTTGGAAAATAAACCCAGCATCCATATAAATGACCCAATCTCCTTCAGGAATACTGGACAAGGCCTTTTCAATGACATAAGGCTTCCAAATCATTAGCCCTCCCCCCTTACTGTGAGAGAATGCAACCTTGTTTTGTTTTATAAATTTTTGATCCAACTGAGATTTTCCAAAAGCACGGTAAGAGGAAAAACCTTTGTTAATGGCAGAAGCTAAAAGAGAATTCTGGTTTTGAATAAAAACTTCACCACTTGCAAAAGAGACAAGATGAACACTGTTGTCTTTTAAGGGTGACTCAACAGGTTTTTGAAATGAATAATCATTGATAAAAGCAATACGAGCATATGCAAAAAACACGACAACAATAAGCCCGAGAAACACGCTCCCTAGAATTTTAAATGCTTTTTTCATGAAATTTTTCAAACCTTTTTTTTAGGACTAGCATAAACCACTCCTACCCTCACCTGTTTTTTTAGAACCTCTTAAGTTTGACCTCCCAAACCTTTTTTGACATCGCAGGAAAAGCAAAACATCAAAATGACAGAAAACCAGGGGTTGTAGAGCATGTTATAATTTTAGTTAATATTTAATGATTCTAAAAAATGAAAAATGTAAGTTTATGTGTCCTCGCCCTTTTATTAATTTTTTTAGGAGAGTATCGGGCCTTTGGTGCTGAAGCTAAAGAGGGAGAGGGAAGAGAGCCTGCTGATGCGGCCTTATCAGACTCTAGCGGTGGTGAAGATGGTTGGGAATTAGAAGATTTGTTCGGAGCCGTAGGAGAAGATGCTGCTGCAGAAGCAGCCGCAGCTGCCCCTCCAAAAACAAGCCACCCCCCTTTACATAGTTCACCACCAGCAGCATGCGGCAGGAGAATTGCTGGCTCATCACTCCTTGCTGTTCCAGCTGCAAGAGCAAGTAGTGATCCAGCTTTTCCTGGAGATAGAGTCCCACCGGTTGGCAAAACTCAGAGAGGATTACTCCCAGGAAACGCAAATATAAGGGGACTTCCTCAAAAACCCGGGGGTAGAGTTATGAGATTTGACCGTGCAGTAGCAATTACCAGACTGGGACGTACAGCAGCTGCAGCGAGAGAATTAATGGCAGCTGCTGCTGGACCCAGTGGCCTCCTCTTGCGTGGTCATTCTGAGGGGATAGCTGCTGCCCCCACATCCAGAAACGCTTCTCAAGCAGCGGGTCTTGCGGCACCAGACTCGGGGGGGGGAGCTGCTCCAGAATTAGCCCGAGGGTTGAGCGTTGATACACAAGTGACAAACTCTAGTGGAGCAACGCCCTGTGAGAGATTTTATAGAATTCAGGCGCGCTGTCACGCTCATCTTAATTTAGATTATAGGAGAGTTGCCCGTGCTGTTAGAGAAGCGTGTGAACCTGGTTCCCTTTGTTTTACAGAGCTTAAGGCAGAGATCGGTACTGCTGCTGATGCAGCAGCGGCATCTTTCTCAGCCGTTACAAGCCTCTCTGGCTCTGGTGTTGTCCTCTATAAGGTCTTAAGAGAATTCTGTCGTTATACGAAAATTACAGGTGCAACAGGTCCAAGTATTCTCAGGGATGTTCACGCACATTTTCATGAGGATGTTATCGCTCTCTGCTCAGCTTCAGCCTCCCCTCCTGAAGATCCTGCAGTCCATCTCCGCCAACGTGTTTTGGGGATTTACCTTTTACGCAAAGCAGGGGTTTCTCTAGAATCTCTCTCCTTAAAGGTTATACAAGCCTTTTCTCTAGATGCTTCAGATCCTGCCCTAGAAGGCTTGGAGCCTTTTATGGCGACAGATGATGATGGTTCAAGGAGCATAATCTTACCCCATAATGGCTATATTTTAGATGGGCAATTCTTTTGGTATGACTGCACAAGTGCCATTTATGCGGCTTACCGAAAATTTTTAGGAGAGCTTCCAGCTGGCGTGCGTTTTGATACAGGCCTCCTAAAAGCTTTTGTACACTCAACACAGGGTGGAGCTGCTCCCCCAGTTGAACTTCCATTTGATGTTGTCGCGGATCACAGAGACATAAAAGCCCGGGATATTCTCTTCTGGCGGTATGGCGATGAGGAAGCAGGAGAAGCTGCGGCTGCAACAACCCTTGAAGAAGAAGCAGCACGACGTGGAGGGCACGGTATGCTTGTTGTAGATGTGGAAGTAAACCTTGCAGGCGAGACAATTGTCTCCTTTGAAGAAGCTAAAAACTTCACTGGGGGGTTCCGTGTCCGCAGAGTTCGCCTCCAAGATATTCTTGAAGGCAATATTGCCGGAGCAGGAGGCCTCGAGTATCATATACTAAGGCCTCAGGCTGGTCTTATCCCTGCAGGCGCAGACCTCACAGCGCTTCCTGCAGCAAGCTCAAGCTCACTGCTTGCAGCAGCTGTTGCTATGGTAAGTGTTCCAGGGGACCCTGATGCTGCCAACTTAGGACTGGAAGCAGCTTTTGGCCTTTTGGGAGATAGACGAGCTACACCAGAAGAGGGCCCAGGAGTAGCCGGACCAGGACTAGGACTTGGGTTAGATTTAGCAGCAGATGAGGCTCTCGCAGCAGTGGAAGGTCTCTCACCGCCTGCCGCTACAGCTATGGCAGCGCCTCTGGGAGGCTTGAGAAGGTTTTCTTCTGGCGATACAGACGATACTGAAGATATGGGAAGAGAAGAACCACATCACCTGCAAGAGGAGTCTACCCGCTCTTTAGCCACTGCTGCTGAAGGAGGAGAAGGAACTGACAGAACGGGAGATGGTGATGGCGAAGAATTTGATCTTTCCGTCGAAGATGTCCCAGAAGCTGCTGCAGTGGCGGCAGCTGCTGTAGCTGCAAATGCTGATGATGAATAATAATCTTGTTAGAGAGGCTTTTTGATCACAAGTCTTGCTGGGTTGATTTTATATATGCATTACGTCTCTACGCAAAATTAAGCCACTTCATCTGTATCTATTATGGAAATTTGTGACCTTAAACAATTCAAAAGACCAGAGCCTTCACCTGGACCTGCACAAACACATGCGATTGCAGCCAAAGTCATGGCTTGTATTGCTTCATCATTAAGGCCAAAAATTTGCCCAGACTGCTTATCACTAAGGGGAAATTGTTCACAAAATTTTTTCAGGCATTTCCCCAATGCGGCACCTCTGACCTCTGTCTCTGGGTTAGGAGGTTGACTTCTTGTGGTAGCTGCCCCAATGCGTGAAAGAATCACCTGGAAACGCCAAGGCATATCCCAAATTGCATCCTCATTACGTTCATAAAACACCTCCCGCTTAAAATCGGCAGCGGCAACATCGAGAGCCTTTAAAATCTCAACCAATTGTGAAACGTGGTTATCTGCAGGTTCTTGGTGCTCTGCTTCTTCCGCAATTTGCTCGGCTGAAAGCTCGGCCGCAGTTAATGCCAATGCTTGTTGCAAGGCCCTATGAAGAACATCCTGCCCAAGCAGTGTGGTATCTGCTCCAGCTGCACTCCCTCAAGAAGGAAAACTGAATAAAAGTGCAACAATACAAAAAATAATCTTCATTTTTTATCATTCTAATATACTTTTTAAACAACGGTGCAAAACCTGCAAAAATTTTGACCTTGGCTGCAACGCCACTGTTTCAACAGCCCGATTCAAGGCAACAACAACACCCCAATCACTGTCTTCATCTGAGGGAGCACCATCTGTGAGGTGTAAAACTGGGAAGGTGATTGTTTTACCTGCTTTCTTTTCAGCTTCAACATCTTCTCCAATAACTTGCTTCTGTTGTAGTTCCAAAACACATCGTAGGAAAAAGTCTGTAATCAGTTGCCTTGGGGTTTTTTGTGACACAGGATCTTTTCTTCCCATGTACTTTTCCTTCCCTTCAGTTGAGTTACGAACGTTTCTTACAAGTTCGTAAAAACTAATTTGTATGGGAGAAAATCCCTCTGCAACAGTGGGAGAGCTTCCCTGCAAATCAACGATAGCCAGATCCCCAAAAAAACACCATAAAGCTTGCACTCGGGCTAGCCCAACACCCCCTGGAAGTTCCTTATAGCCACAGGAAGCATAAAAAACTTCATTCAAAGTTGCAGGCCCTTTTTCCTCCGGATTAGCACCCCAAAGGGAAACGTTTAACAAAAACAAAAAAACGAGACTATACCTCATCTGAAGCTCCACTATTCTGAGCAGCAGTTTCTGCTTCTTCAAGAAGCTCTAATATCTCAGTCTCAAGTATCTCAAGAAAGGATCCGTTAACTTTATCTTTGGCCTGTGCAGAAACAGCGAGAGAAAGCACCAACCAAATCCTGGAGTCTGATCCTGGGTCCCCCTCTTTTTCCTCGACAAAAGGCTTAAATGTATTCCCATCTCCTAGGTCTAAGGTAACCCTCGTAAAAAACGACTCAACCAGTCCGCATGCTTTTTCATCTTTTTTATCTCCAGATAAATCACTATTTCCATAATTTTCTGTAACGCCATCTAAAAGAGCAGCATATCCCCACACATTATCAAGCATTCCATCATCTTCTTCCTCATTATCAGGGATGGCCCCCATCTCTTCTTCACCTTCCTCCCAGTGGACAGAAAATGCCTTAAGGCGACGATACAAAGCAAGCTCTCGCGGCGTTGGATCAGGAGCATCGGCTGAACTTCCTACCACAGCACGCATCACCTCTTCCCAACTCATAAGCCCAGCTGCATCAGCCCCCCAGCTTGGCACAGCAAAGAAGGCACAGAAAAAAAAGAGGAGAGGCTTCACGGGAAATCCTTAAAATTTTATTTTTTCTACAAAAGTCTATTCTTACTGTAAAGGGGTTTATTAAATAAAATCAATGACTATACTAAGAGTTTAAACTCTTTTTAAAAAAGTATATGTTTTCTTTCTTTTCCCTGAAGACAAAGGCTTTTTTTTTCGCTAAGCTTTTGGTCATGATTTTTTTTGCTGGGCTCTTCACAGAGCTTTCAACCTACGCGAAAAAGGAACAGCGACAGATGTGGCACGACAAAACAGACACACCCTGGCTCCTTGTTGGCCTTGGAAATCCGGGTGAAAAGTATACACGTAATCGCCATAATATTGGTTTTCTTGCTGCCGATGAAATCGCTAAGGAGTATGGTTTCTCTGCCTTCAAACCCCAATTTCAAGGCCTGATTGCCCAAGGAATAATTGAAGGGCAGAAGGGTTATATTCTCAAGCCTCAGACATATATGAACCTCTCTGGTCAAAGTGTCTTGGCCGCTTGTCAGTTTTACAAAATCCCCTTGGAGCGAGTCTGCGTAATCCATGATGATATTGATCTGGAGCCTGGCAAGATTAAGCTCAAACAAGGCGGTGGACATGGGGGGCATAATGGCCTCCGGGATATTGATGCACGGTTGGGAAAAAATTACTGGCGCCTTCGGGTTGGTGTGGGCCATCCCGGCCATCGGGACGCCGTCTCGGGCTACGTCTTGAAAGACTTTCCCAAGGCGGAAGAAAAAGGCTGGGTCTTTGATTTCCTGACACAGTCCCCGCCCCTCTTTTCTCTGCTTTTCAAGAAAGAATGGGAAACATTTACATCAAAATTAAACAATTGCATAACAAGATAATTTTTTTATATGATTGTTTATTATGAAAAATTTTGTTTGGATACTTATCCTTTTTCCTTCGTTTTTATGGGGTGCGCACCCTGACTGGGCACAGCGTGCGGTCCCTGATGGAGCATGTTTAAAAGGCCCTTTGGCAGATCCGAAAGAGATGACTTTAGACCATTTAAAAGTTCTCGCACGCCAATATAAAGAACTTAATGCAATATTCTTAGCAAGAAGAGAAGAGCATGGAATGATGCTGTTAGCACACGCACCTGCTTTTGCAGCTGAGCATAGAGCTTGTGCTGCCTGTACAGAAGCCTCTATTAAGCTCGGTGAAATTAATGCCGCTTTGAGGGAAGCTCCTCACGATAGAAGAATTCTCACTGCCAGAGCGGAAGCCACTGTAGTTTACCGAAGGGCCCGGCATCACTGGGAAGTTATGCATGAAGCCGCAAGAGATCCCCGTACGAGAATTGCTGGTATAGAGGAAAACATTCAAGCTCTTTACTATCATTGTAGTTACCTTCACTGTTGTGCCCAAGAACTCGCATCTCGGGAAGAAGCCGCTGAATCAAGAGCACGTGCTGAAGCTGAAGCACACAGAAGAGCTGCTGAAGAAACTCGTGCTGCACGAGCAGCCCAAAGGCGAGAAAGAGAGGAGGCTTGGCTGGCCGCTCTAAAGCTTCATTCAGAAGCGGAAAGAGCTAGAGCTGCTAGAAACCGTGAGGAACGTGCAAGACGAAGGAGCCGTGGCGATAGTGTTTGGTCCGAATAAACTCCTGCCACACACCCCTCGTAAACACGGTTCACATCTCATTAAAATCAGCGTATAAGAACAAAAACGCCTTAGGAGATTAAGATGGGGTTTCAATGTGGGATTGTTGGATTACCGAATGTCGGAAAATCCACCCTTTTTAATGCACTCACAGCAACAGCTGCTGCAGAGTCTGCAAACTACCCCTTCTGCACCATTGAACCTAATACAGGACGTGTAGCTGTACCAGACTCCCGCCTTGATCAAATAGCTGAGATTGCTGGATCCCAGAATATCATTCCGACCAGTCTGGAATTTGTTGATATTGCAGGCCTTGTGAAAGGCGCCAGCAAAGGAGAAGGATTAGGCAACCAATTCCTTGGGCATATCCGGGAAGTCGATGCCATTATCCACATGCTCCGCTGCTTTGAAAGTGATGATATCACCCACGTAGAAGGCTCTGTTTCCCCCCTGCGGGATAAAGAAATCATCGAAACTGAGTTGATGATTGCAGATTTAGAAAGCCTGGAGAAGCGCCTCCCTGCCCTAGAAAAACGCATCCGTGGCCGGGATGAAGAAGCTGTCCACCTGAAGTCTCTTTGTGAAAAAGCGATTGCCCTTCTCAGTGATGGGAAGCCTGCTCGCCTTCTTGAACCCACAGAGGCTGAGGCTCCGCTTATGAAGCATCTCCAACTTTTGACCCAAAAACCTGTGCTTTATGTTTGTAATATTGGCGAAGATGAAATCGGATCCCCTGATAATGAACATGTGAAACACGTGAAGGACGTTGCTGAAGCTGAAGGCGCAAAAGTCGTCACCATCTCTGCTGAGATTGAAGCCCAGGTTGCCGCCCTAGAGACAGAAGAAGAGAAAACGGAATTCCTCCAAGCCCTCGGCCTTGACCAAACAGGACTAGGGAAAATTGTAAAAGCTGGCTATGATCTCCTGGGCCTTATGACCTATTTCACAGCAGGCCCTAAAGAAGCCCGAGCTTGGACTGTTCCCAAGGGCGCCACAGGCCCTGAAGCTGCAGGCGTTATTCATACAGACTTTCAACGCGGCTATATCTGCGCTGAAACCGTCAGCTTTGAGGATTATATTGCCCATAAGGGTGAAACCGGGGCCAAGGCCGCTGGAAAACTCCGCCAAGAAGGCAAAGAATACATCGTCAAAGACGGTGACGTCATCCTATTCCGATTTAACGTTTAACTCCGCAACAAGTCTATGTATGGATTGCAGCAATGCTTACGCTCCTCGCGATGAGGATGGTGAATGATAAGATAAATATTCCTCTTGAAAAAAATATTTATTTTTCATAAAAAAGAAAAACTATTTTTTACTTTCATTTAGATCAACAAAAGATAATGTTATTTCTTAAATATATACCTGTATTTATTTTTTGCCTTCTTTCATCCACAGGATACTGTGCTGATGCAGCAGCTGCAGGAGGAGTCGATACTTTTGCAGATAAATATGCCCAAGCTGTGTCTCTACGAAACGAGTGCTTAACCGGTGGAAAAGTCGTAAACATAGGGAAGCTCATCAACGCTCAAACTTTTTTCATGCATTGTTTGTGTGGGAAAGGAGATATTCCCGGAAAAGCTATGCACAACCTTGGCAGACTTTTCTACGCAATAGGGGATTTGCCCCTCGCCCAATTTTGGTTTCAAGCATCTTGGGACCGTCTTGGTCTGGGCGCAACAAAGAAGAATTTAGAGACTGTATGTGCAGAAATGGAAGGAAGTGAACCATCAGCAGAAACCCCACCTTCAGTTTCCCTTGCTACATCTTTTGAGGATCTTCTAACAAAGGCAGTGTTTGATGCTAACAGTCAAAAATATTTACAAGTAGCACTTATGCGCAAAAGCCTTAGTGACGATTTAAAGACAATAGCGGGAATTTGCTATAGAGATCCCCTGATTGCCTCAAAGGCTCTCCTTGCAGCTGCAGAACATCCCTTAAAGGGGGCTGTTGGCCAAATCTTTGTTTCTGATCTTGAGCTTGAAGGAGGGCAGAAGATAAATGCCACCTGTGTGCATCTTGGAGGAGGGCATATTCTTGCTAATGCACACTTTTTAACAGCTGTTCTTGATATTGCTGGTGGAGCCCTGCCTGCTAAAAAAATCTTAAGCAAGACAACTATCAGTTTAGAGGGGCGACTCTATTCCGTGCACTCTGGGTTGTTAAAAAAAGGCCATGATACAGAGCTCAACCCTCCTCTTACATCGGGTGCATTTGATTTTCGTAATGATCTCTTGCTCCTTCATTGTCCAGAAGCAGCTGGTGCAGCGACAATCCCTGTTGCAAAGGCTGCTTCTGCAGAAGAATTTCCTATGGCGTGTACTGTCCTGAGTTATGCCACGCCGAAGGTTGGTGATTTTTCTACATCATTTGCAGCATTACCTGTTCTTGCAATGTCTGAAGCTAGGCTTCATCGTGAAGAAGGAATGTATCCTCGTTTGTTCCCGGGTATGGAAGGGTGCTTAACTGTTGATGTTGCAACAACAAACCCTGCAGAATTAGCGTTTGCTGATGCTCATGTTCCGGACCTTCACTTACCAGCTGCTTATGGCTCATCTACTTCAGGTTCTCCTTTTATCAATTCAAAAGGAGAAATTGTCGGAATTCTTGCTAATTCTCATGTATCTGTTACTACAGGAGAGCCCCCTGTATATATAAATACAAATTTTATTGTTGACCTTACAAGGCCAGAAATCAGGTCATTTCTAGCTGCTAACTTGGGGAGTGCACCTCCGGCGGATACCATTTTTGCAGAATAATCTTCCCTCCAGCCCTCCTCTTTTTTTACAGTCATCGCGAGCCCTGACAGGGCGCGGCGATCCATAAGATGCTTGGATTCCGGGTCGGAGTCTGGAATGACGATGCAGCCTTATGAAGGTCACTCCGGACCCTCACACTAAAGTCACCCCGGACTTGATCCGGGGTCTATAATTAAAGCTAAGCTGCCACTTCTTCAGTTGAGGTAGGACGGTTAGTGATAACGTGATCAATAAAGCCCAGTTTCTTTGCCTCTTCAGGGCCTAAGAAACGGTCACGCTCAAGGAGCTCTTCGATCTTCTTCACACTTTGCCCAGAAGCTGTCGCATACATCTCGTAAATACGCTTACGGAGCTCAATGATCTCACGGGCATGAATTTCAATATCTGTCGCCTGACCCCGAGCACCACCTAAAGGTTGGTGAACCATGATGCGGGAGTTGGGCAATGCATAGCGCTTGCCTTTCGATCCCATCGTGAGCAAGAGAGATCCAGCAGAGGCTGCTTGTCCCATGCAAATGGTTGCTACATCTGGCTTGATATAATTAATCGTATCCATCATCGCCAAGGCCGATGTCACCACGCCACCCGGAGAATTGATATAGAGGAAAATATCTTTCTTAGGATTCTCTGACTCCAGGAATAGAAGCTGAGCACAAATCAATGAAGCCACCTGGTCATTCACCTCCCCTGTGAGGAAGATAATTCTTTCTTTCAAAAGACGGGAATAGATGTCGTATGAACGTTCCCCCCGGTTTGTTTGCTCAACAACCATTGGTACCAATGTACTTGCTACGGTGGGATCAAATTCGCTCATAGAAACCTCTCTATCTGTTATGTGTTCTCTTAATATAACGCACTTTCCCCCCTCTTCCTAGAGGTGAAAATTTTTCACCATATAAAAAAACGGACTGAAGCAAAAAAATATTTTCTTGATTTTTTCCATAACTCAAAATAAAAGGGAATAAATTTGAGAAAATTATGCATAAAATACTTATCTATTTAATTTTATTACTCACCTTTAATACAACTTTCTCTGTGTTTGCTGCAGGAGTAGCAGAAGGAAGTGGCGCAGCAGCCATGGAAGGGGGCTCAACAGCAGCACTTAGCCTGCATCCTGTTGTTAGCTCAGAAGACTTATGCCGAGCCCTAAAGGTTGCAGCTGAGGGAAGCAAAGAAAAAGGGCCAGAATTTGTTGATACTGATCCTAAGGGAATTTGGGAAGGTTTCCGGGATTTCAATGAGGAAAGGGAACGACTGGAAGGTCTTCGCCACGGCAGAGTTCCTGACTGCGCCATGAAAATCTACGTTATAGAGGCCCGCTCTCCAGGAACAGGTCCTGCTGATGTCGGTTACCTCATCTTAGATAGGCCGATAACACTTGAAGGAAAACTTAAAAATGACGCAGAAGAAGATGATGATGGTATTTCTGATTATGAATCAGCATTGTCAGTGGAGGCTGCAGTTGCTGCCACATCAAGACGTCCAGAATACTATACAGAAATAATTAGTTTTGTTCTCCCAAAATACCGTGGACGGGGAATTGGCAAAGGGCTGAGAGGCCTCATCATTGATATGGTACATCCCGCAGTAGGAATCCCCTGTTTGGATGGTATTTTTGCGGGTGCTTTGTCTGTTGTTAATGGAGAAAACACCAGACAGCTTCACATTGCTGGAAAATATGGCTCCCTCACTTTTGGGCCAACAGTTCCCCCTATTATCGTCCCCGTTGTAGACAACCTTGGAATCAAAGATGTCTACTTTACCTATCCACCTCGTAGACTTCCCCCAACCGCAAACCCAAGATTCTATGCTCAGATGGTGGATGCCTTGAGACGGGGGGATAAAGACAAGACTCTTGAATGCTGGATACGGTACGTAAGATCTATAGCATCTAAAAGATTCCGATAATTTCATTCACCTCGTGGTGGGGAAAGTGATGCGACAGCAAGAAGAAATTCCCGTGCCCGAGGTTCAAGAACTTCACTTTTTGAAAGCATTCGAAACACATGAGAAATGGATGCTGACATTTGGCGAAGGCCATCCATCTTAAGAGCCTCCATCTGAGAGGGGGTAAGGTTTATATAGACAAATAAACCTTCCTCCTCTTCCTCAATCCAGCTGCGGGGTGAAGCCAGAGAGTCAAAACTCTCTCCGGCTTTCAAAACCTGGATAATGAGTATCATTGACCCGCCTTTCAACCTTTCTTCCAGAGGGGCATAATTCAAGAGAGCTTGAGAATTCGGCAGGCGAAATGCAAAAAAATCCTCCCATCTTTCACAACAAGCTTCTTGGACAGATTGCTGACAAAAGGGATGCGCTCCTTCAATTTCATTGCGCACCTTTACAAGAGATGTCCTTGTAATACCAGGTATGCCTATAGCTGATCCAAGCAGAGCCTTAAAGGATGCTCCCCGCACAAGATGCTTTCCTACAGTACCTGCATAATGACACCGAGCAGCCCATAAGGGATCTTCCGGAATCCGGCTAGAATGTGAAGAAGATAAAACAATTGCCCCAAACCCTTGAGAAACAAAACAAATGTGAAAAATAATAACGAATAAATACTGTTTCGGATTCATTGTAATTCAAAATATAACTTTACAAGTTTTCCGAATTATTAGATTTAGATCAATCTTTTTTTTAAATTTGATCCAGGTGCGCACGGAAGCGCTTAAAGTCAGCTTCGATATCTGGATTTTTCAAAACATCATAGCACACAAAGGTTTCCAGTGGGGTCATGCCAAAAAACCTAAAGTTCATATGGGTCGGAAAAAAAAGATCATCCACACTCTTTCCCTGGAATAGATACTGTGCCGGATCCTGGAAAGCCTCTTTCGGGGCATTAAAGGTAAGTGAAAGCATATACTGCTTCCCGACCAAGGTTCCCCCTGATCCATAGTGACGGGATGAATCCTTTCGAGTTCGCCCATCGCCATCGCTGAACTGGCCAGACATACCTGCAGAATAAATTTCATCAATATACTTCTTTGTTCCCCAGGGCAGCCCCATCCAATGCACGGGCGTTTGCAAAAGAATTACGTCTGCCTTTTGATGTTTCTCAAGCTCATCAGAAACATCATAATCATCTCCCATTGCAGTATGGAGAACCGTATACCCCTTTTCCTGAAAGCAACGATCAGCAATATCCACAAGCGTTCGGTTCAAACGCCCTTTTTCATAAGGAGAGGGCATATGGCCGTTGATGATAAAGACTGTTTTCATCAGGACTCTATCAAAGGAGTGGTAAAGGTATCCCCAAGATAAATCCGTCGGACACCTTCATGGGCAACCACTTCTTCAGGAAGACCGTCCATCAGTACTTTTCCTTCAGCAATGATATAGGCCCGATCCACAATTTCCAGCGTATCACGAACATTGTGATCCGTAATCAGCACACCAATGCCGCGATCTTTAAGATGGCGAATCAGTTCCCGGATATCTCCCACAGCAATGGGGTCAATCCCAGCTAAAGGCTCATCGAGCAAGATAAATTTTGGACTTGCTGCCAGAGCACGGGCAATTTCAACCCGGCGGCGCTCTCCTCCCGATAAGGTTTGGCTATTGGCATGGCGCAGATGTTCAATCGAGAATTCAGCCAAGAGCTCTTCCAAACGCTCCCGACGTTTCTCGTGATCATCCACATTAAGCTCAAGAGCCGCCAGAATATTTTGCTCTGCCGTCATCCCTCGAAATACCGAAGCTTCTTGGGGCAAATACCCAATCCCGTGGCGGGAACGAACATGCATCGGAGCCTGGGTCAAATCCATATTCTCAAGAATGACTTGCCCAGATGTGGGCTGAATCAGACCTGCAATCATAGTAAAACAAGTAGTCTTCCCTGCCCCATTTGGCCCGAGGAGCCCCACAACCTCTCCTGCAGAAACATGAATGGAAATATCATTCACAACCAGCCGACCTTTGTAGGCCTTTTTCAGCCCCACAGCCTTAAGCTGAACAGGCTGAGGTTGCGTTTCTTGAGAAATTGTTGTTTGATCCATTGTTACAGAGGCACCCAAATTCACAGCCTACCTTAAACTGGTTTGAGCTGTTGAATCAACAAAAATGGCACAGCATAAGTTTTTTACTCTTTTTTCCTGATAAGGTATTTCCATTAAATTTGATTTAATTTACACTGAAAGCAATATCGAGGTTTTATATCCATGAAAAAGACACTGTCATTTCTTCTTCTCACAACAGTCCCCACCCTTGCCAGCGCTGAATTCTATGCAGGTGTTCAAGGCACAGCCACCCGCCTTCGCGTGACCGGCACAACGGATGAAGAGGGTTTAGAAACGGTAAACATTTCAAAAAATAGCTCCAACCTGTCTTTTGGAGTCTATGGTGGGTACAATCACACATTTACTGAAAAAATAATGGCAGGGATTGACTTAGCATTAGATTTTCCTGCTCACACAAAGGAAACTTTTATTGTTTCTAAAGCTGACGGTGACCCCTATGATGACGGTGCACATTCAGTCTCATACCAGAGAAAATTTAGCGTGACACCTTGTGTCACACTTTCTTATGTCCAGAATAAAGAATGGACATTTTACGTTAAAGCTGGTCCCTCTATCTCAAGGGAAGGAGCCACTTTAACAAAGGGAAGTTCAAATACTAAAGAAGTCATTAAAACAAAAGTTAGACCGTATCTTGGTTTCGGCTCTACATACAACATCAATAAAGTTGGCATCAAGCTTGAATATGCACATATTTTTGGTAAGAAGCGGATTGCTGTTACGAATGTGGCAGGTGCTGGTGGAGATAATGGTAATGTCTATCTCAAGCAGTCTCCTGGGCACAATTTCAAAATCGGGGTGCATTATAGGTTTTAACAATGAAAAAATTTGTATCTATATGTTTCCTTCTTTTGTTATCCTTTGACGCATGGGGAGCTGCTACGAAATTCTCAAAAGCAGAAGAGGAAAGGTCTGTCAGAAAGCTTTTAGAAAGGATTGGACGTAAGTCACCAACCAGAGAGCTTGTTGATTTTTTCATTTCAAAACTTCCTGAATTAAGGGGGTTACCCAGCAAAAATGCTCGAACAGCAAGAGCAACCAAGCTGTTAAAAGATTACACCGCTGAGAAGAAAGGCGAAGCAAAAGCTCGTGCCGCAGAGGCTGCCAGGTTGCGAGCTGAGAGAGAGGCGGCGGCTGCTGCTGTAGACAGAGGAGGTGCTGATGGGCCAGTGGATGCAGGGGGTGATTTAGCATCTCTTGCAAGTTCTGAGGAGGTCGACGACCCTGATGAACGCGCAAGAAGAGAAGCTCTTGCTCTAGAAGAAGCTATTGCGCTGCGAGAACTTGCACGTGCAGAGAGAGCTCAGCGGGTAGAGGCTGAAGAAAGCGCACGCCGTCAAATTGGAAATATTACAGCAGCACAGAGAATAGGGAAAGCCTGGAGAGAGAGGACTCAGCGTGGAGTAATGCGGGACCTTGGGGGTGCTGCAAGAGAACGCGTTAGAGAAGCTAGAGCCCAACGTGAGACTGCAGTAGCAGAACGAGCGGAAGCTGTTGCTGCAAGAGAGGAAGCAGAAGCTCAACGTGAGTTAGCACAAACCGCACAGCAAGAAGCAGAAGCCCAACGTGCGGCTGCAGAAGCAGAACGAGCAGAAGCTGTTGCTGCAAGAGAGGAAGCAGAAGCTCAACGTGGGTTAGCACTAGCAGCGCAAGCAACTGCTGAGGGTGAACGTGACGCCCTAATTCGTGCTGTTTATGGGTTAGGTGCAACAGATGGCATTACAGCAGGACAGAGGGACAGAGCACTTGAAAGAGCGAGAATAAGCCGGCAGCTTCGAGAGGAATTGATTCGGCGGGATCAGGATCCAGTTAACTGTAAGTTTAGAAGCTATGCAAGAGGTGCAAATACTGACACAGAGCTTCAAGTTTTACAAAATGCTTTGGATGCTCTCCTTGTAGCAGCTCCTGAGCCAAGAACATGTTTTCCTCTCGGGCGTGGACCGTGGGCTATACAAGGGCAAATCCACAGGGATTTCCTTGCACCACCAGCAGCGGCAGGGGCGGCAGCTGCTGAATAGAGGGTTATAGTCTTCAGCTTTACAAATAAAAGCCTCAGAACATCCTGGGGCTTTTTTTATTTAAGAAGAAACAAGAACCGATGCCCTTGTTCAGTGCTTCTTCTGGACCCCGGATCAAGTCCGGGGTTTCGAGGGGAGGTCCTGGGGTTTCGAGGAGAGTCCTTGGGTTTTGATGAGGAGTGATAAGATTTAGGCGAAGGGTGCTGAATTTTACTGCGAGGCCTGAAGATCTGTGGCAGTCTGTACGTGGATTGCCACGTCGCTGCGCTCCTCGCAATGACCTTGAAAGTTTGTGCTTCTTGCAATAACCTCATTACCATTAGGAAACCTGCTCCCTTCTATCGCGAGCCCTCACCCTTCTCTATTGTCATCGCGAGCTCGAAGGGCGTGGCAATCCATATATCGAAATTCCAGCGAAGGCTGGAATCCAGGATTATCTTCTCCCCTGCAAAAGCAGGGGGCTGGTTTTTATTTTACTATGAGGTTAAATTTTCAGCACTCGCGATGGCCAAAACCTGTTTCTCGACTTTCCAGAAGGAGATTTCCGGCTAAATCACACGCGCCACACCAGGGATGCGACGTACAAGGATAGAAAGCACAAGGGTTGCAGGCAAAGCTATAGCAAAGCAAACACCCCCTTTGATGATTGAGGGAATATCACTCCCCTTAAAATAACTTTGTACAAAAATAACCACGGGCAAGTGAAAGAGGAAAAGCGCCATGGTGTTTTCACTTAGCCGCTGCCAAAGGAGACTCAGGGTTTGAAAGCGCCCTTTAAAGAGCAACATCAACCCCATAATCCAGCTCAGCATCACGGTCACAAAGAGAAGACACCGAGGGAAAACCCCGATAAAGTGATCCCAGAGATAAGGCCAAATCCTCCAAAAGGACCCTCCTCCTTGACGATAGAAAACAAAATCTTGATTCCGTACAATATCTTTATCCCCTCCCAATGTGTACGCCAAATACAGTATGGCAGAGAGCATCATCGTGAGATAAATTTTCCCTTTATGCCGGGACAGAGCCTCGATCACAGCACTATCTCTCAAAAGGCCACTTTGTGCAATCCCAGCCCCAAGGAAGAATAAAGCAACATTTGTTGTTAGCTGAGAAGGCACGAAACTCAGGACAATAAGGGTTCCGGTCCATGCCCGAAAACCTGTCAAGAAATCACCAACCCAAACACCAAAAGCCAAAATCAGAATCAAGAGCCCAACTTGCTTCGGCTTAAGATCCTGTATCAGAGCTTTGGTATATGATGCAAGACGCTCAAGAGCTTTGGGAAATACGGCCCATATCAATACATAGAGCAAAGAAAGAATCATCAAATAAGGTAAAAACCAATATGTCCCCGCAGAGGAGAGGCGCTCCCAATACACTGAGGAAAAGTGATAATCAAGGTAGCCCATTGCCTCGCCATAAAAGCCAGGATAAAGAGACAAGCGTTCTACATACTTTGGATACATTAAGGGAGGAAGTAAAAGAGGCGTGAGAACCCCAAGAGGCACCAAAAGCCGTAGCGCCCGACTGATGATGAATTTCTTCTCCCCATATTTAGAAAGAGAGTGATATGAGAAAATCCCAGCTACAAAGAGAGCTCCCGGCACCATATACACATCTGTTAAGAGAATCAAAATATCAAAGAAAACATCTTGATTAAAAGCAGACTCCTCTACAAACCAACTTCTAGAGAGAACTGTGCCGTAAGGAAAAAAACAGTGATGAAAAATGATGCTGAGAATAAAGAATGCCCGCAAAGCATCAAGATAAGAAATCCGCTGTGCCACGTTAAAAACTCACATTGCCTTCCATAATTCTACTGGTCCTCGCCCATGGCGTCAACGATGGAGAGCAGAATTGACTTCTGAAAAAGAAGTTTCTAGTATGCTTAGAAAATTATTACTGAGCTATGCGATTCATTTTTCAATTTTTCTTTCTTCTTTTTCTTACTTTTTCTTCGGTTTATTCTGCAAATCCTGGAGGAGTAGAGCCCCAGGGGGGAACGCCTGCGGCAGCAAGCGGGGCCGCTGTTCCCAACCCAGATCCTCCTGCTGCTGATGCGCCTCCCCCAGCAAACGGCTTGTGGGGATGTTTGCAACGTTGCTTGCAATTTATGGGATGTCGGCGCCGCAATGCAGTTGGGCCTCAAGAGGCTGCCGCTGAGGAAGGTGAAGTTGCTGCTGCCGCTGCAGATCCCGCAGAACATGTTGTTATGCCTGGATGCTGCAGCCGTGTTCGAAGCGCTTTAAGCTGCAGCAGAGCTACATGCACCCGATTTAGGGAAGGTGTACGAAAAACTGGGCTTGTTGTTTCAGTTTTACTCATTCCTGCTGCCTATTCCCTCTCCAGTTTTGCAATCAACGATGTTAGGACTATTATTGATGCAATCAACGATGAAAGAGTTCTTGGTTGCTGTAATCGTGGCGTAGAATGCAGCACCTACTACAACTCTGCCACCCGAAGTTCAACTCGAAGCTGTAGGGATGTTTGGGTTTGCTGGTATGCTGGAGGCATACTTCATCATAGTCATTGTAAAAAGTATGCGCATGGGGTTTCTGGGTACATTACGAGCCTATTGTTTGCAGGCGCTGCAGTCAATGCACTTTGTGCGCACAGACCTGACTCTTGGGTTACCAGTGGCGAAAAAGGAATGTCAAGATTCCTCCTCCTGGTAGCTGCGGGAACGGGTGTACTGATCCACGGATGCATTGAAGGCTTTATGCCAGAGGGACCTATGTGCCCCCCTTATGAGATCAATCCTGACCATCTTCTTCCAGGGCCTGGCACAAGACCTGCGTGGTCCATTCCTGCCTACGAAGGCGAAGGGGGATGTGCCTAAACCCTAGGCCTTTTTCTTGGAGTTCTCTAGCGTCAGGAGAGGCTCCCCTGTTCCCAAGATAACTTCTTTGTTGATTGTCACCTCTTGGACATCCTCACGACCTGGAAGATCATACATCAGACTAAGAAGTGCCTCTTCCAAGATAGAGCGGAGGCCGCGTGCCCCTGTCTTACGCTCGATGGCTTTTTGCGCAATGGCGTGCAAAGCATCATCAGTGAAAGTCAAGGCCACATCTTCCATCTCAAAAATCGCCTGATACTGCTTAACCAAAGCATTCTTAGGCTCAGTCAAAATCTGGATCAGGGCATCTTCATCGAGATCCTCAAGGGTTGCCACAACAGGCAAACGTCCGATGAACTCTGGAATCAAGCCAAATTTGAGAAGATCCTCAGGCTGAAGCGCAGAGAACGTCTTCCCCAAAGAGACATCTTCAGGGCGCTCGATTTGAGCACCAAATCCGATAGACGTTTCTGTAGAGCGATCTTGAATCAACTTCTCAAGTCCGGCAAAAGCTCCGCCACAAATGAAGAGAATATTTGTGGTGTCTACTTGCAAAAATTCTTGCTGTGGATGCTTGCGCCCTCCTTGCGGTGGTACGGAAGCAATCGTTCCTTCCATGATCTTAAGGAGCGCCTGTTGCACACCTTCTCCGGAAACATCACGGGTAATGGATGGATTGTCAGATTTACGAGAAATCTTGTCCACCTCATCAATATAGACAATACCCCGTTGCGCTTTCTCTACATTATAATCAGAAGCCTGAAGAAGCTTCAGAATGATATTTTCAACATCTTCACCAACGTATCCAGCTTCTGTCAACGACGTTGCATCCGCCATGGTGAAAGGAACATCTAAGATACGCGCTAATGTTTGCGCGAGCAAAGTCTTACCACATCCTGTAGGACCCACCAAAAGCACATTGGATTTGGCAAGCTCAACCTCAGGATTCTTTGCACTATGAGACAAGCGCTTATAGTGATTATGAACCGCAACAGACAAAACTTGTTTTGCTCGGTCTTGACCGATCACATAATCATCAAGCACTTTCTGAATTTCCCGAGGCGTTGGCACACCTTCAGCAATATCATTTGTTGCTGCGCTTTCTTCTTTGATAATGTCATTACAAAGCTCGATGCACTCATCGCAAATAAAGACGCTAGGCCCAGCAATAAGTTTACGGACTTCATGTTGACTCTTCCCACAAAAGGAACAATGAAGAATTTCTTTTTCGAGATCTTTTTCGCTCATAGATGGACCCTACGCTTATTAAGAAAAAATTTCTATAAAATTTTAGACAATTCTTATTTTCAGTATCCCATGAAGCTCATAACAAAAAGTTAATGGGGGAAAAAATTTAAACTTCTAAAAATAAGCCTTTGTTTTCAAACAAAATTATATCAGACCAGAGGAGAATCGTCCAGTTTATCACGTGATGCTCCAAATACGATCAAGGAGATTTGTGCGATCCAGAAGGTAGTGTTTTAAGACAGCGAGAACGTGAAGAGTAATGACAATGATAAAAGCCTCTCCCAAAATTTCGTGAGCTTCATGGGCAAAACTACCTAACATTTTATTTCCTTCCACCCCTGGAATAAATGGCCAAGCAAACAAACCATAGATTGTAATGCCATATCCCCCCGCAGAAGACATCACCCATCCCGAAAACGGAGAGAGGAACATTAAGACATAGAGCGTAAAATGTCCCAACTTTGCCAGTCTCTGCTCTACAGGAGAAATTGTATTTGGAAGTTGTGGAATTTCTGATCCCAAGCGAATCACGACCCGTAAAACAAGAGTGAGTAAAATCAAAATCCCTGTCGCTTTGTGAATGCCATAGACCTGAAATTTGAATGCCCCTTGAAAAAAGCCAGAGGTCATCATTAATCCAGAAGTTAAAAGCCCAATAATTCCGAGGGCCATCAGCCAATGAAGAATACGTAGAGTCAGTGCATATTGTTTTGGGCGTGCCATTTTTATCTCCCTGTTTGGGGGTAGTCTAAGCAAAGTAGCGAAGAAGATAAAGAGCAATCTCACGGATTAAAATAACGACACCTACAACCAAGCGCATATAAGAGAAAAAAGCCGCTAAGCTTGTGTCTGCAATATGCCCTTGGAGGGCTCTCCCGGCAAAAAGACCTGCAACGGAAGCAGCTGCGAAAGGAAGTGCAATAGCCATGGGCACACCGTTTCCTTGGAACAGGTGACCTGCGAGACCAGCAAAGGTAAATCCGATAATGACAACTAAAGAGGCCCGAGCTGCATTTGCTGTAGAGAGAGACGTATAGGTTAGAAGAGCCGGCAGGAGAAAAGCCCCTCCCCCAACACCAAGGAGACCTGTAAGAAAACCTCCAATCCCGCCAGCATAGACAAGAGGCCGAACAACAAAGCTAACATGACCATCATGAGGCGCAAGATTCAAAGGTGTTCCAAAAATAAAAGCGGGGAGCTGTCGCTGCTGGGAGCGCATCCACAAGACCCACCCTGAAAAAAGGAGGACAAGGGCATAAAGCACCATTCCCATATGGGGATCAAGATATTGACATAATGTTGCACCGACAGGAGCTGTAATGAGACTAGCAGTCGCCATAATGTACCCAGGCCGAAGAATATCTCTATCAACTTTAAGCTGAGCTCCAACACCCACAAGGGACCCAAAGCACACACCAAAAAGGCTCACACCGACAGCATCATCAAAGCTTAGACCAATGCCGTAAACCATGGTGGGAACAACGATGACAGAGGCCCCTAAGCCTATCAGCCCCAGTGACAGCCCAACAATAATTCCCAACAAACAAACGGCTAACGTTTCCAAAAAAAACCTCTAGAGGTCGTTGTGCACTTTTCTCAATTTTTAGGATATGCACAGAAGTCTTAACAAATTCTTGGGATTCCAAGAGGTTTGCACTTTAACATACCCTGTAAAGAGCGTCACCTCAGTTGTGTAGCCCTTCTTCTAATTTCCAAAATCCCTGCATTCATGGATTGCCCAGGCGCTGAGTTCCTCGCAATAACTTCCTTACTGTCATCGCGAGCCCTCACCCTTCTCTATTGTCATCGCGAGCCCTGAAAAGGCGTGGCGATCCATAAGAGATTTGGATTCCGGGTCGGGGCCCGGAATGATGAAGTAGCGGCCCCCGGACTCTCATTTAAAGTCATCCCAGACTTGATCCGGGGTCTATGGACTGCAGCAATGCTGCGCTCCTCACAAAAATCAAGCTCTTTCGTTCTCTCTTGGGGAGGTCAATCCAGCCCGGTCAAGGATGCTAGCTACTTCTTGTTTTTCACCATTGTCCAAGACAGCATAGAAAGTCGTAAGGTCTAGTGCCACCCTAAAAGATCCCAATACAGCGGTCTGAACAGCGGCAGAATCCCTATAAGCTGATGGGTACATTGTGTTATACAGCGCAGGATGCATAACATAAAAAGAAGGATTTCCTTCACCGGAAATAGCATACAAGGTGCCCCACTTACCAGCAATGTATGCGGACCCACCAAAAGCTATGCCCCTCATGAGAAGAGGAGCAAGGCCTCTAGACTTCGAAAGAAAACGAGTTTGTGAAAGCAAAGAAAGAGAGAGAACTGAGAGCGCTGCTCCTGCTCTGCTTGCAAAGGCAGCATCCTCCTTCGCCCTCTCAAAAACTAAGGCTGTCCGTTCTTCGAAGTACTTTTGCCACGCCTGTCCCTTTAATGAATCAACTTCTGATACAGCTAATATAGCTCCAAATTTTCTCCTAGCAACCGCTGCTTTAAGGGCTTCGGCAACACGCCCCACAGAAGCAGCAGGAGATAAATTTACACCTCCGATTCTCACAACTTCTTCCTTTCCATCTGCCCCATGAACAGAGTCAGAGGAAAAACTGATTCCTAAGTAGATAAATAAGAGGGTTTTTGTGAGCAAATTGGACATGGGAAGCACCTTTTAAATTTGCCCGACAGTATAACACATTCAACGCAATTTCAAGTTTTGCTAGAGGTTTGATGATGGTCCCCAAATCAAGTCCGGAGCGACTTTCTTTATGGGAAAAGCCCCTCACAAAAAAAGCCCTCATGCGAGGGCTTTTTAAAAACATCTTTTAAGAAAAAATACTTAAGCTGTTTCTGCTTCTTGATCTTTCATATCTTTAGGCTTTTCACCAGACTTATCTTCACCAGTCACGGCACCCATTGCAGCGTCGCCAGCATCAGTCGCAGCATCGCCTGCCTCTTTAGCCGCATCAGAAACAGCTTCTGCTGCATCACCTGCAGCCTCAGTTGCCGCATCTGTAGCCTCTTTAGCGGCATCACCGACTGTATCAACAGCAGAAGAAACAGCTTCTTTAGCCTTATCTGCCATGGATTCACCGTCTTTTTTGGAATCGCCACATGCTGCAACAAAAGTTCCGGCCAAAAGAATCGCTGTAATTTGTGAAAGTTTCATTGTTTTTTCCTCCTAGAACAAAACTTATTTTAAGTTTAACATTAATTTTTGTAAAATCTACAGAAAAATAAGTAGCAAAGCGACTTTTCATCTGATCTTTTGAAAGAAAGCGTGTTTTAGGTCACAACTCAAAAAATGACTTGAGAAATAGGCAACCCTAAAATTTCCCATAACATCACACACTTCCTCTTGAAAAAAATGTTCTTCTTCATTAGCTTCATTCCTTTGAGTGAGTTTAAGAATGGGAAGATTACGTTCCGCCTGTATATTTTTTTTGATGACAACATCATGTGTGATTGGTGCACAACCCCCCTGGACAAAAGCGCGAGAAGAAGCTTGGTACGAAAGATGTAGGGCAGAGGCTGAAAAGGAAGGCCGTCTCAGAAAGGCCCAAGAGGCACGTGAACGGGAAGCTGCCAGAGCTGCCAGAGCTGCCAGAGATGCAGCTGAAGCAGAAAGTTGGAGAAGATTTGTAAATGGCATTAGAAGCAGTGGTCTCTTAGATATCTTAGTTCAACAGATGACAAAAGGGGATGTCTGTCCCCTTCCTGGAGGAAGTTCTGGCCGCCCCCACTACAGGCTCCCTTGGGACGTTTTCAGCGCTAAAGCAGGTGCACTAGAAGATGGCTCCTCTTTTAAGCCGACAACTTCTTCAGGCTCAGCCTAACAACTTCTTCCACCTGAAGCGTTGCCCCGTCAGCCTCAACATAAACTTGTTCAATTGCAAGACGAGCCTCTCGATCATTCATCCCTAAATTTAAAAGAGCAGAGAGGGCCATTTGCTTTTCGGCATACCCTCCCTTGGGAAGATTCTCCCGCAAGGGCGTGATTGATGCACCAGGCAGGGCTGTGCTGGTTTCAAGAGACTTATCTTTTAGCTCATTGAGAAGGCGTTTTGCCAATTTCGGGCCAATCCCTTCCCCTTGAGTCAGATATCGCTCATCTCCCTGGTAGATTGCCTGGACCAGGGTCTCGCTGGGGCCGATACTCAAGAGAGCCATGGCCACCTTTGCTCCTACTCCTGGAACCTGGGTCAGTTTTAGAAACAATTCTCGCTCTGCCGGTGTGGTGAATCCAAAAAGGGTGATTGCATCTTCGCGAACCTGTGTATGCACAAAGAAGGTGACAACCTCTCCCTGAACCTTGGGCTGGCTTGCAGGGACATTCACCTCATAGCCCACACCATTCACATTGATGAGGCAAAGCGTTGGCTTCGTCATCTCCACAACTGTTCCGTGCAACCATCCGATCATGCAAGCCTCCGTGCTGGATATTGATAACTATGACATATTGCAACAGCTAATGCATCTGCTGCGTCTGCTGTCACCTTTTCAGCCTGAGGAAGAAGGTGCTTAATCATAAGCTGCACCTGGGCTTTGTCGCAATGCCCCACCCCCGTCACAGCTTTTTTAATCTGGTTGGCTGTGTACTCTGCCACGGACAATCCTTGAATTGCTGGTGTGGCAAGGACAATCCCACGAGCCTGCCCTAATTTCAGGGCACTGGCAGGGTTTTGATTCATAAAGGTTTCTTCAACGGCAGCTTGTTCGGGACTATAGCTCTGAATAACCTCACAAATTCCCACGTAAATATCCCGAAGGCGAAAGGCAAGTTCCTGATCTGGCTTAGGGCGAATGACGCCATGGGCAATGTAATGAAGGCGATTTCCATTGGACTCAATCACCCCCCAACCACAGGCCCGCAACCCAGGATCTAGACCTAAAACTCTAATCATCGCCCTTCAGTTTCTCCAAGAGCGCATCACTAAAATCTGCGTTTGTAAACACAGATTGGACGTCATCATTATCTTCCAGCATATCAATCAGCTTCAAAAGGGTTTCCCCTTTGTCTTCATCAACTTCTGAGAGAACAGTTGGGCGCCACTCGATACCAGAAGAAGTTGGGTCTCCCAACTGCGCTGCCAAGGCCCCTGAAACCGCGTGCAGTTCCTCTAAAGGACAAAGAATTTCATGAACGCCCTCTTCTTCTTGGACATCTTCAGCTCCGGCTTCCAAGGCTGCTTCAAAAACCTTGTCAAAATCCAATCCTTCTGAAGCATAACGAATCACGCCCTGGTGATTAAATTGAAAAGAGACGCTGTTGGTCTCTCCCATATTTCCCCCAAATTTTGTAAACGCAGCCCGAACTTCCCCAGCCGTCCGGTTCTTGTTATCCGTTAAAGCCTCAACAATAACTGCAACGCCGCCAGGCCCATACCCCTCATAGCGCATTTCTGTGAAATTGCTATCATCTTCACCGCCAGCTCCACGCTTCACAGCCCGGTCCATCGTGTCTTTTGGCATGTTTGCAGCTTTAGCGTTAGCAATGGCTGTCCGCAAACGAGGATTTGCATCAGCGTCTTCTCCTCCTGCCTTCGCAGCAACAGTTAGCTCACGAATGATCTTGGTAAACACCTTTGCCCGCTTCTTATCCTGAGCGCCTTTACGATGCATAATGTTTTTAAATTGGGAATGGCCTGCCATAAGTCCTCAGTTTCGTTTCTCTTTTCTTATAGTCAATTATCTCATGCCTGTTCAAGGGAAGTTAGTCTTCTCCTTGAGCCTTGGAATACCCAGCCTTGCCATCAAAGGAGAAGAGTTTCTCCACATGATTCCAGTCAATGCCCCGCTCTTCCATTTCTTTTAAGAGTTTGCAGATATCACCGGCTCCTGGAGCAACTTCTGCAAAACGGCACCGCCATGAATCTACGAAGTCCGGGAAATTGAACACGTCTGGATAAACCTTGATGCCCCGAGAGGAGATGAGCTTGAGGTAAAACCCTGTTCCCTCACAAGCTTTCTCAAGCTTGGGACCCAGTGTCTCCGGCCCTTCATCGGCAATTGCAAAAACATCAACACCGTCCCGCTCGACTTTTACGTCCTTGGTTGAAACAATCTCTCCTGTGCTCTGGGGCATTTTCAATGGCTTATATTCCCGCAAGCGAGGATGCGCAGGCGTTTTTCCAAGACGCTCAATGACTTTGTCTGTGAAATCCGTGGTGCTAAGTTTTTCACCCACCGTCTTCACATCCTGAGTCACAAATCCCTCTTCAAGGGTTGTGAGCAGAGCGTTCTCTATTAAAATGGCTTCGTCAAAAGCGCCAATATGGCGGAGCATCAGAACACTTGCCTGGATCAGAGCTGTAGGATTCACCACATTTTTTCCAGCAATGGTTGGAGCAGAGCCATGAACTGCCTCAAAGATAGAAACATCCTCTCCCATATTGGCACTGCCCGCAAAACCAAGCCCGCCGACAAGACCTGACGCGAGATCTGAGAGGATATCGCCATTCATATTACTCATTACAACGACTTCAAACTGTGTCGGATCCATGACCATTTGGTGAGCACAGTTGTCCACAATCATGTGTTCAGCCCGAATTTCCGGATATTCTGGGGCAATGCGCTCGAACGTACGCTTCATCAGCCCTTCTGTGAATTTCAGAATATTGGCCTTGGTAGCACAGTGGACAGATTCCCGCCCTTCTGCCCGGGCCAGTTCAAAGGCAAAGCGGATAATCTTTTCACAACCCTTGGTGGTCATTAACTTCAGGGCCTGAGCCACATCAGGAGTTTGCATGTGTTCAATCCCAGCATAGAGATCTTCTACATTTTCCCGCACTACGATGAAGTCAATCTTCTGATCCTGGTAGGGAGAAGGAATGTTCGGACAGCTCTGGACCGGACGCACATTTGCAAATGTCTCAAAAGCCTTGCGGAGGGTTACGTTGGCGCTTTTTTCACCATACCCAACAGGCGTTTCCAGGGGACCCTTCAGGGCTACTTTGTTATGAGCTAAACTCTCGAGTGTTTTTTGGGAAACGCCACTGCTGAGCCCTTTTTTGAAGACCTCTGCCCCAGCTTCACAGTATTCCCATGTGAGTTTAAGACCTGTAGCCTCAATGATGCGAATGGCAGCATCAACAACCTCTCCACCAACGCCATCCCCACGCATAACTGTAATTGTTCGTGACATGTGTCCCCCTCACGTTTCCCCCAGTATAGAAAGTGCACTCCCCCCTGGCAAACGGTTTTGAGGAAGGCTGGCACAACAGCTACAATCTTTGTGGTAATTTGTGAGAAATTCCCCTATGTTATGGGGATGAGAAATTCAAAGAATCCCTGGATTGGCGTTGCCTTAAAAATCCTGGCCTGTGCATGCTTTGCCGTGGTCAATGGGCTTGTGCGGGGATTAACAGGCGGAGCTGAATTCCCCTTTGCTGAAGTTGCGATCCTTTCCTTTGCCCAACTTGCTTTTTTGCAAAATGCTGTCGGAACGGCTTACATGGTACCTCTCAGTTGGTCTACGATCAAAGCTGGCCTCAAACTCAAGCACCCCCATATCCACCTCATCCGCGTGTTGTGTGCTGTGTTTGGGTTGCTTTGTTGGTACAGAAGCCTCTCCCTTATGCCGATCGCCTATGCCATGGCTCTGAGCTTCACGGGCCCTCTTCTTACAGTGCTGGGAAGTCGGATTTTCCTTCATGAAAGCCTCACCCTCTATCGCTTAATGGCCATTGGTTTAGGCCTCGCAGGTTCCCTTATCATCACAAAACCTTTCCAGGTTTTAGCGGGAGAGACTGGCCTTCCCTTCCCAGCTTGGGCTACAGCTTTTCCTCTCTTGGCGGCTGCTTTTTGGGCTGGATCTAAGATCTGCAGCCGAAAGCTAGCCGCAGCTGGAGAATCCTCCCTTGTTATGACAGGAGCCCTTCTCTTGTTTATGGCCCCTGTTTCTGGCCTCATGGCCCTCTCCAGCTGGAGCATGCCTGACAGCACTCAATGGCTTTGGATCCTGATCATTGGCTTGCTCGCCACAGGAGCCCACATCTTCCAGGCCAAATCCTTCCAATATGCTGAAGTGACTTTTCTAACCCCCTTTGGATTTTCTCGATTTCTGCTCAGCGGCCTTGTCGGATACCTTTTTTTCGGAGAGTTTCCCAAGTCCCAAACGCTCTGGGTTGGGACTATTGTGATTCTCCTGAGCCTTTACTGCCTTTCCCTGGATCAACGCACCCTCAATAAACATCAAAAAACAAGGCAGGCTTTATGATTCAGCGCATTCACTCTTTTTTTGAGACCTATCCTCACTGGGAAGGTGCGCTCTGGAAAACAGTTGCGTCAGGCTGCTTTGCGCTGCTGGGAGCTTTGGTAAAATACATGACCCTGCACCCGGATAATCAGGGTGTTCAGGTTCAGCAAATTGTATTTCTGGAAAATACCATTGGGATGATCCTGATCCTCCTACCCCAGATCAGGAATTTTCAAGGGCTCAAACCACAGCTAAAGCGCTACGATCTCCATGCGCTGCGTATTATCTCATCGAGTGCGGGAATCCTCCTGTGGTACCAAGCCCTGATTCATATGCCATTGGCTCTGGCGTCTTCCCTCAGCTTTACAAGCCCTGCAATTACCCTTCTCTTTGCACGGCTCTTTCTGAAAGAACGGATTTCAGCCCAAGATATGATGGCAATTAGCCTCAGTTTTGTCGGGGCGGCCATTATTATTCGCCCAGACCAAAAGCTTCTTCTCGGTCTCGCAAACTTTGACAGCAATATGCTTTATATGATGATTCCATTGCTCTCTTCAGCTTGCCTTGCAGCTTCCAAAGTTGTAAGCCGTTCGATGGCCTCCCAAGGGGAGTCTCCCCGTATTATGGGAACTTATCTCCTGCTTTTCATGGCACCAATGACAGCCCTTTATGCCATCCCCACCTGGGCTCCCATGAATAGCTTACAGCTCAAGCTCATCTGGGTTTCAGGTCTTTGTACGGCTATTGCCCATTGGGCCATCTCCCAAGCCTATGCCTGTGCAACTGTCACGTTTTTGACGCCCTTCAGCTTCACCCGGGTGTTTCTTGGCGGCATCTTTGGTTTTCTCCTCTTTGAAGAGGCGCCCTTTACAACAGTGTTTCTTATTGGAACTGTGCTCATTTTCAGCAGTGTCGTTCTCTTAACACTACGCAAACATCCTGCAAAGCCTGCGGCATAGGAGAGATAGAGATAATGGGAGCTCCCAAACTACAGGAAAAACCAAGCATTGAAGGGGTTTTTCACCTACAGTTTGAAAGCTTTCGAAATTTTCCTCAGCTCAGCCTGAAAGGTTTGGGGCAAATGAACGTTCTCTATGGCCCCAATGGATCTGGGAAAACAAATATTCTGGAAGCTCTTTCTCTCTTAAATGGAACCCGTGGTTTTCGACGGGCAACCCTTAGTGATTTGTGTCACCAGGGGGAGGCGCCAACTCTCCCTTGGGTGATTCAAACACAAGTGGGGCCAGCGGAGAATCTTCAGAATTTAGCCACAGGGCTCAGCCCTGATGCCTGGCAGACCGGGCAAGAAAAACGAATCGGACGCTTTGAAGGCCAAGATGTACGCCCTCTTTCCCAACTGGCATATCGGGTAGGGATTATTTCGTTAACCCCCCAAGAAGATGACCTCTTCCGAGAAGGAGCAGGCCGGCGCCGGCGCTTTTTTGATCGTTGGGTCAGCACCCAAGATCCCACGCACCAAACACGCCTGAACCGCTATGAACAAGCTATGGCGGAGCGGAACAAGCTCCTTAAGCAAGGTATCTTCAATGAAGGTTGGCTTGGAGGACTTGAGGACATCATGGCGACGGAATCCCTTGCGATTCACCATTCTCGTGTGCAGCTTGCCGAGCAACTCAATCAAGCCATCATGCTCTTAAATCCTGCTTTTCCTCAGGGGCAGCTTTCTCTTCTCACAAATCTCTCAAAGCTTGCAGAAGATTGCCCAGCTGTCATGGCAGAAGAAAAGTTCCGTCAGCTTTTGCGAGAAAATCGCCCCCTTGATGCCCAATCTGGTGGGGCCCAAGAAGGGGCACATAAGCTTGATTTAAATGTCATTTTCTGCCCTAAAAATATCCCAGCATCCCAAGGTTCAACAGGCGAGCAAAAAGCTTTGATCTTGTCACTGACGCTTGCATATGCTTTAGTTTTAAAAGGCCAATTCTTAGGCGTACCTCTCCTTCTTTTAGATGAAGTTGTGGCACACCTTGACGAAAATCGGCGGGAAGCCCTGTTCAAAACCCTGATGGATTTAGAAGTTCAAACGTGGATGACAGGAACTGAAAAGACTTTCTTTAAAGGACTAGTCAGGAAGGCTGAGTTCTTCTATGTTAGAGATGGCCATGTGGCCCATGATAAGGAGTAAACGTTGACGATGACAGCTTCGAAAACAGACCCAAATACAGAGGGCTACGGCGCCCATTCGATTAAAGTTCTCAAAGGCCTTGAGGCTGTGCGCAAGCGCCCTGGAATGTATATCGGTGATACAGATGATGGATCTGGTCTCCATCACATGGTCTACGAAGTTGTAGATAATGCAATTGACGAAGCTCTTGCAGGGCATTGTGATGAGGTTTTAGTACGCCTCAATGCAGATGGATCTGTCACCGTACGAGACAATGGCCGCGGGATTCCTGTTGATATTCACCCTGAAGAAGGCGTTTCTGCCGCTCAGGTTATTATGACACAACTCCACGCTGGTGGAAAATTTGACCAAAACTCCTACAAAGTTTCTGGTGGATTGCATGGTGTAGGTGTCTCCGTTGTGAACGCTCTTTCTGAGTGGCTGGATCTTACGATCTACAGGGATAACAAAACACACCATATGCGTTTCCTTGATGGAGAGCCTCAAGGTGATTTAAAGGTGACCGGAGATGCGAACGGAGAAAAAGGAACAGAAGTTACTTTTCTTCCATCCACTAATACATTTAGCGATGTTGAATTTAGCGCAAGTCGCCTAGAGCACCGCCTGCGCGAGCTTGCCTTCTTGAACTCCGGCGTACGGATTGTCTTCCGGGACGACCGTAACCCTGACACCGAAGACGTCGTTCTTCATTACGAAGGCGGAACAGCAGCTTATGTGAATTATTTAGACCGCGCTAAATCTAGCGTTCATAAAGAACCTATCGTTATCCGCGCAGAAAAAGATGGTATCTCCATTGATATTGCCATGGAGTGGACAGACTCCTTCCATGAGAATGTGCTCTGCTTTACAAACAATATTCCTCAGCGAGATGGCGGAACTCACCTGGCAGGTTTCCGGGGTGCGCTGACCCGTGCAGTCAATGCTTATGCGGCAAACATGCCAACAGCAAGGAAAGAGAAAGTTACCCTCACAGGAGATGACGCCCGGGAAGGACTCACGTGTGTGCTTTCCGTGAAGGTCCCAGATCCAAAATTCTCCTCTCAAACGAAAGATAAGCTTGTGTCTTCTGAGGTGCGCCCTGTTGTTGAGTCCCTTGTTGCGGACAAGCTCCAACAGTGGATGGAAGAAAACCCAGCAGAAGCTAAGAATGTTGTTGGAAAAGCCTACGAAGCCGCTGCTGCCCGTGAAGCCGCCCGCAGAGCTCGGGAACTGACCCGTCGTAAGGGAGCTCTTGAAATTGCTTCCCTTCCCGGAAAGCTTGCAGACTGTCAGGAACGTGATGCCTCAAAAAGTGAACTTTTCTTGGTTGAGGGAAAATCTGCTGGCGGAAACGCAAAAGGGGCGCGAGACCGCCGTTTCCAAGCGATTTTGCCACTGCGCGGAAAAATCTTGAACGTGGAGCGGGCTCGATTTGACAAAATGTTGTCTTCCCAGGAAATTGGGACCCTGATTTCTGCTCTTGGCACAGGAATTGGCCCTGAAGATTTTAATCCTGAAAAGGCAAGATATCACCGAATCGTGATCATGACAGATGCGGACGTTGATGGAAGTCACATTCGCACGCTTTTGCTCACCTTCTTTTTCCGTCAAATGCGGGAACTGGTGGATCGTGGGTATCTCTATATTGCCCAACCTCCTCTCTTTGGCGTTCAGCGCGGAAAGTCCAAGGTTTTCTTGAAAGATCAAAAAGCTCTTGATGACTACCTCATCAATATGGGTGTTGAGAAATCAACCCTCGACTTTGAGGATGGAGAGCGTGTCCTTGGTGCGGACCTTCATGCCCTTACGACTGAGGCTGGAAAGTATGCTGCTCGCATTCAGCAAATTGCTAAGAAGGTTGGATCTTCATATCTCATTGAGCAAATGGCCATCACTGGCCTTATGTCTCCTGAAGATTTGGGGGATGCGTCCTTGCTTGAGAAAGTAAAGACTGCCCTCAATCGGGGTGATGCAGACGCTGAGTGGACCTTTAATGCAAAAGACGGTGAGGTTGATTTCTTCCGCACAGAGCAAGGCGTGACAGAAACCTACACGGTGTCTCGCCCCGAGCTAAGTGGTGCAGATGCACTCAGCCTGAAAAACGCCCAAGATGTTCTGGGAAATGTCTATGGGAAGAATGGATCCCTCCAGGTGAACGAGAGACAGCTCCCTGTGACAGGGCCGCTGAGTCTTCACAATACCATTGTAGATCTCGGAAGTCGTGGATTGAACATCCAGCGCTACAAAGGGTTGGGAGAAATGAATGCTGATGAACTTTGGGATACAACCTTGGATCCTGAATCTCGGACGCTTCTTCAGGTAAAGATTGGCCATGAGGATGAGATTGAAGAAGTCTTCTCAACCTTGATGGGTGATATTGTTGAGCCACGTCGAGACTTTATCCAAGAAAATGCAATTTATGCGAATGTAGATGCTTAAAAGGATTTGGTGAAAACCATGCCCAAAAAGCTACCCTCTCCAAAGAAGACCCCTTCTCCTAAGAAGCGGTCTTCTCCTGCGAGACGAAAAAAATCACCCAAGCGTACACCTTTATGGATTCTTGGGGCTCAGGTTTTTTGTGTCTTTCTCTTTGTCGGGGGGCTTTTCTACCTCTGGCTGATTAAGGATTTACCTTCCTTGGATGACCCGGCGTTATTCCAGGTGCGGCAAAGATCCCTTACTTTTCTTGATGCAGAGGGCAAACCTTTTGCACGCCGCGGTGAAACCTCAGGAAAACCTCTGAAGTACAGCGAAGTCCCACCTTTTCTCCGCCAAGCCATTCTTAGCACTGAGGATCGGAATTTTTTCACTCATAGTGGCGTCAACCTTCCCTCCATTTTCCGAGCGATGTGGATGAATCTAACAGCTGGGAAAATTCGTCAAGGGGGTAGCACAATCACCCAACAGCTGGCGAAAAATCTTCTAATTACATCCAATAAGACAACGACCTATAACCGATCTTACTTCCGAAAAATGCGGGAGCTTCTTCTTGCACGACGCCTAGAATCTGTATTTTCAAAACAACAACTTTTCACCCTGTATGTGAACAGAGCTTATTTTGGATCTGGAATTTATGGCCTAAGAGAGGCAGCTCAGCGGTATTTCAGCAAACCTATTCACAAGCTGAACCATGCTGAATCCCTTATCCTGGCTGGCCTCTTCAAGGCTCCAACGGCCTATGCCCCAACCCACAACTTGCAAAAATCAAAAATACGGGCCCGGGTTGTGCTTGCGAGTCTGAAGAACCAGGAAAAAGTCAGTACTCAACAAGAGAGAAATATCTCCCATGAGCTTGATCGCCTCAGGCGTCCTCCCCACCACTTCAAGATGGAAGACCACTTCGTTGATTGGGTTCAGGCGCGGCTTAAAACAATCGTGGATATGAACACGCTCAAAGGGGATCTTGTTATTGAGACGACTCTCTCTCCTCGCCTCCAGCGCATTGTTGCCCGAGAAGGCGTGCTGGGCTTTATGTCTCTTCGCGGCAAAGCTCCTGTTAAACAACTCGGGATGATTTTAATTGATCAAAATGGTGCTGTCCGGGCTATGATTGGGGGCGTTGACTATGAAACATCCAAATACAATCGCGTAACCCAAGCCATGCGCCAACCAGGCTCTGTTTACAAGATTATCCCTTTCATGGCTGCTCTGGAATCAGGCAAAACACCTCGCTCTAAAATATCCGACAAGCGGGTTCGAATTGGGCACTGGTCACCAAAAAACTATGGCTGGCGTTCACGAGGAGAGGTCTCTTTAGAGGAGGCTTTCTCATATTCGATCAATACAGCTACAGTAAACCTTTCTCGCAAGGTAGGGGTCAAACAACTTAAACTTACGGCAAAGAAACTGGGGCTCTCGACAAAAGGCCCCTTTGACTTAACGCGAGTTTTAGGAAGTGGTGAGACGAACCTCTTCCGCCTGACAAATGCGTATAACCATATTAGCCAAGAGGGTAAAGCCTCTAACGCCTATGGAATTGTCCGCATTCGAAATAGTAAGGGTGAGATTGTCTTCCAACGTCCCCCAAAAAAAGGAACGCCGACTTTTGCACCCAAAACTTATCAGGATATGAAGACCCTTCTCCAGAAGGTCATGGAGAAAGGGACTGGCCGGCGGTGCCGCCTTCAAACCTCGCTTCTCCAGGGAGGTAAAACAGGAACCACTCAAGATTCCCGAGATGCCTACTTTATTGGATACACACCCCTTTATACCCTTGGTGTTTGGGTGGGCAATGATGACAATAAGAGCATGGGTCGTGTGACAGGTGCATCCCTTCCTGGGAAAGTCTGGCAACATGTTATGGGCCAGCTGGGCCAACCTGCTCCCTCCAGGCGATAAGACCTCGGTTAGAAAACGTCAGCTTTTCACAGCAATTCGACCACCCAAACACCTAATTTCCTTGCATTGTACAGACAAAATTTCATATACACATAGGAGGAACAAATTGAGATGCCTTTATGAAACCTGCTCAACAAAAGGCCCGGCTGGGTCGATTGCTTGCTGTGCAATGTATTTACAGTGCTTTAGCCAAAGACTCCCGTGACTTTTTAGAAGTCCTTGAGAGCCCTGAAGCCCTAGCTTCTTTTGATCTTTTTGACGAAGAAGACTTAGGTGGGGACGGAGAAGATCGTATTGCTAAACCTGACAGAGCGCTCACCCGTAAAATTCTCACACATATGCAAAGTAGCTTTGACGGATTTCACACCTTTCTCTCAACAACACTCATCACCCCTCATCAATTTATTGGCCTGAACCTCCTGATGAAAAGTCTGGTTTATAGTGCTGCGGTAGAACTTTATATGGGGAAAGCCCCCGTTGCAGTGGTTGTAGATGAGTATCTCCACCTCAGTCATGGCTTTTTCAGCCAAGATGAGACCCGTCTTATTCATGGTCTTCTCACCACAGTCATCAAGAATGAAAAAACCTTAAAAGAGAAGCTTTTTTAGGCAAAAACAGCCTTGTGACTCCCAAAAAATCATGCCATCATGACGTATGGCAAATGATGATATTCCCGCTAAGATTTCTACACATCGACCTGGCTTCGAGGCCTTAACTTCAAAACTTATGCATGATCTGATTGCTCCCCTAGGGGCCTTATCTCATGGCGTTGAGTTGCTCGAAACTAGCGATGACAAACCTGATGATGAAATCCTCAATGTGCTCAAGGAAGCTGTCGATAAGGCGCTGACGCAGCTAATGGTTTTTCGAGCAGCTTGGGGGAAGAACGGCCCCCGGGTTGTGCAAGGAAAAGATAACCTCAGTACTTTTTTGCATCGTATCGTTTCCATTAAAAAGCATCGGCTCGCGAATTTTTCTGTCCGTGAGGATGTAGACCAGGGTCTTCTACGGTCTGGCTTTTGCCTTTTGTGGCTCCTTCAAGATGCCCTTCTTCCTGAGGGAGAGGTAGAGTTCCTTATCCCTTCAGAAGACACGCTTACAATTACATTTATTGGACGGAATACAAAATCCCCTGAAGAAATTACAACAGCCTTGCAAGAAGAAATTATTCCTGATGAGCCAAGCAAAATTCTTTGGCATCTGACAGGTGAGATTATCCGCACAAAACAGCAAAAGCTCTCCATTGATGAAGAGGATGACAGGCTCTTACTTCGTCTTAGTGTTTAGATTGCTATGACCTTCTCCATAAGAGGAGTCAGACAAAAGCCCCAGAAAGTTCTGGGGCTTTTTGTATTTAGACCTTTGTCAGGATGTAAACTTTACCCTCAAGACTTTCGATTCTTGCCTGATCTCCTTTTTTCAGAAGATCAGAAGAGCGGGCTTTCCATGTTGTATCATTGAGCAGAATTCGCCCTTCCCCACCGACAAAGTCTTTCTTGACCTCAACCAGCCGACCAATATGCTCCATACCACGTTGATTCAAGAATGGCTGATCTGAGGAAGCAGGCGGATTAAGCCGGTTATAAGCTAGCCAACCTCCTAAGGTGACCATACAAAGACAGGAGAAGATCAAACCACTCCAGATCAAAGGAAGCTCAGGAAAAGCATGCTGAATAATGCCTGTAATTGCTGCGCTCACAGTTGTCCAGAGAAGGTAATACCCTCCATCTGCTGTCAGTTCAATCAGAAGCATAAATCCAGCAAACGTCCACCATGTCCAAGCGGGAATAGGCTGGAGAAAGAAATGTACAAAATCTGTCATAGCTTCCTCCTATTTTTTATCTGCAAAAGTTTCTTTGGCTAACTCTGCAATTCCACCCAGAGATCCAATCACATTAGAGGCCTCTAGTGGCATGAAGATAACCTTTTGATTCTCAGCAGATGCCATATCCTTCAAAGCTGTGACATACTCACGGGCCACAAAGTAATTGATAGCCTGCACATCACCGTTTGCAATCGCCTTGGAGACCATATCTGTGGCCTTGGCTTCAGCCTGTGCTTGACGCTCCCGAGCTTCAGCCTCTAAGAACGCAGCTTGACGCTTTCCTTCGGCTTCCAAGATCTGAGCTTGGCGAAGACCTTCAGCCTCAAGGATTTGGGCTCTCTTTTCACGCTCAGCTTTCATTTGTCGGCCCATAGATTCTACAAGGTCGGCAGGAGGAACAATGTCTTTAATCTCAATCCGAGTCACTTTGACACCCCAAGGCGTTGTAGCTTCATCAACAACACCGAGCAATTTCGTATTAATTTGCTCCCGGTGAGAGAGAAGATCATCCAAATCCATAGATCCCATCACGGTCCGGATATTTGTCATCGTAAGATTTACAATTGCACGTTTAAGATCATTCACCTCATATGCGGCCTTGGCTGCATCTAGAATTTGGTAAAAAATAACCCCATCCACACGAACCATAGCGTTGTCTTTGGTGATGACATCTTGGGAAGGAACATCAATGACATTTTCCTTCATATTTACCTTGGCACCAATCACCTCAATAAAAGGCTTTACAAGGCGAAGTCCAGGCCGAAGAGTATGACGATATTCTCCAAAACGTTCGAGCGTATAGTTATACCCTTGGGGGATAATAATGACAGCTTTTGCAAGAAATACAAAAACCAGAACCATTAAAATAATCATGAATAGATCCATAGGAACCTCCTTTTTTTTATTATGTTAATTCACATCTGTAACTTATCATAAAACACCCGAAAACTCACGGGATATTTTCCATTTTTGACAAATATTTTTGAAATAATCCCCTGTATTGATTATTCACTCGATCTATACTTTCTAGAGACTCTCGATTCCCATCAAGATGTTGCACTAGACGGTACGCAAAGACAAGAGGATTGGGGCGAATAAGCACATGTAAATGAGTATGAGGTACTGTTTGACCTGCAGAAACTCCATTTTGAACAAACCATATAACATGACCCTGTGGTGTTTTTTCAGAAAGCCCTTGTGTTGCTGCCAAAGCAAGTTTGTGGAAATGCTCCCACATCTCCTTTGAGACATCCTGAATATTAGGAATATGGGCACGAGGTATAACCATAAAATGCTTTTCTTGAGAGTAAGGAGCGAAGTTATACAAAACAACGACACCTTCTTTCTCACATGTTTTTTGATTCTGGATGACTTCCGGGCGGCAGAAAGCGCAGTTACCTGAATCAAACTTAAGCTCAGCTCTAGAAAACTCGGCATCTTCTGGTCTTTTGGCTAATTGTTCTCCATGGGACTTCTCTTGAGAGGGAGACTTCTTTCTAAACACCTTCAAGGCTCCTGCCTTCTGGAGCTTTTCCTTCAGAAAACCGAGCATATCAAGAACTTCCTGATTTTTGATAGCCGGCCTGATAAAACAGTCCTGACCAGGAGAGATTGTGCGTTGCCTAGGTTGACGCAGCTCTTTCAAAAGCTCTATGTGAAACGACTCCTGTAGTGCAGGGTTTTGGGGTTTACGAAATCGCTCGGGAAGATATCCAAAAAGACCATAAAGTGTGCGCTGAAGCTTCCTTCGAATGTTGACTTCTCTTACTTCTTGCCCTGTCTTGGAATCCTGATACCCCTCAGGAATCATTTCAAAAAGAGGCACCTTTTCATCAGAGATTTTCTGAAAATCAACAAATGCGTAATAATCTCTATATCCAAGAGCTTGATATGCTCGTCCCACGGCCTGAAAAACAGTACGGAAAGTCTCAAGCTTTTCAGCATCATTTGTCAAAAGACTCTCTGCTGAAATCCCAATATGAAGCTTCTCAAAACCCGGAGATAAAGCATAAACGCCAACACCTTTGTAGGTCAAAATTTCCCTTGTAGATTGAGAAAAATAAATCGGGTCAAAAACAGCGTCGGGTTTCTCAGCTCCTCCCTCTACAAAGGAAGTCTGAATCCCTAAACGATCAAGAATCTTAAGCTTTTGCCCCTCTCTCAAAAAAGCTGGGATGGCCCCCTCTTGAATTTCCCAGTGCTGATCTTGAAGAGCAGGTTCTTCAGGAGGGGCTTCCTGTGCTGTGCAGCCCAACAGAAAAACACAGAGAAAAATGAATAAGCCGGGAAAATTAGAAAACATCTAAAACATTACTTTTCGTATTTTCTTAGCTGAATTCCCCCCTCTTGAGAAGAGGATAATTAAGCAGCTTTTTCCTGGGGCACAGGATGCGCTTTCGCAATCCGATCAACCTGTGTCAGAACGCCCAAAACTTCTGGCAAATCTTTAAGGTGCAACATATTTGGTCCATCAGAAGGGGCTTTATCTGGATCTGGGTGAACTTCCATAAAAACACCTGCAGCGCCCACAGCCAAGGCTGCACGGGCAAGAGGTGCCACAAAACGTCGGTCTCCTCCTGTTTTTCCTCCTGCTGCTGCAGGTTTTTGAACAGAGTGAGTCGCGTCAAAAATAATGGGACATCCAATATCTGCCATTTGAATAAGTCCACGCATATCATTCACAAGGGTATTATAACCAAAGGAAGTTCCCCGCTCACAAAGCATAACTTTGTTATTTCCTGTTGATGCAACTTTCCCCGCGGCATGGGCCATATCCCAAGGCGCCATAAACTGGCCCTTCTTGACGTTCAAAGGGCGCCCTGTTTCTCCTGCAGCAACTAAAAGATCCGTTTGGCGACACAACATTGCAGGAATCTGAAGGATATCTGAGACCTCAGCAACGGGAGCACACTGCTCAGGCTCATGCACATCTGTAATAATGGGAAGATCATGGGTTTGCTTAACATTCGCAAGAATCTCAAGCCCCTTCTTCATACCAACGCCACGCCCATTCCCAATGCTGGTCCGGTTTGCTTTATCAAAGGAAGATTTATAAACCAACCCCACACCTGCCTTTGCACAGACTTCTTTTAGGGCTGCAGAGACCTCTAAGGCATGGGCCTCACTTTCAATCACACAGGGCCCTGCCATCAGGCTAAAAGGCATATGTTGGGAGAACAAGACTTCAGAAGCTGAAGAAGTTCCTTGAACTGCAATTTGGGATGCGTATGTCATAACAAAACTCCTAGCGCTTTTGTTTGTGTTCTAATGCGGCCTGAATAAAAGATTTAAACATGGGATGGGGTTGAAAAGGGCGAGATTTCAATTCTGGGTGAAACTGCATTCCATAAAACCAGGAATGGTCCGGAAGCTCAACAATTTCAGGCAGTTTTCCATCAGGGCTGAGGCCAGACACAACCATGCCAGCCTTTTCCAGCTGAGGTTTAATCTTTACATCAACTTCATAACGGTGGCGGTGACGCTCAGAAATTTGGGATGTTCCATAGATCTTCGCAGCCCCAGATCCTTTTATAAGCTGACAGGGATAGGCCCCTAGGCGCATAGTGCCGCCCATATCCTCTTCGCCTGTGCGCTTGGCTTTTTTGCCATCTTTTTCCCATTCCGTCAGCAATCCAACGACCATATTCCCCTTCTTCTCTAATTCAGAAGAAGTTGCATCCTTCATACCCAAAACATTGCGGCAATACTCAATCACAGCCAACTGCATCCCAAAGCAAATTCCAAAGAAAGGCACCTGGTTTTCACGAGCATACTCAATTGCGGAAATCTTTCCTTGGCTCCCTCTCAGGCCATATCCACCCGGCACAAGAATGCCGTCATACTCTGAGAGTTTTTCTTTTACAAAGGCTTTGAGTTGATCCGTTTTAAAACTTTGAGGTTCTAAATCCTCTGCGGGAAGGATTTCAACCTTCACCTTTGCTTCATTTGCAGCGCCTGCGTGGATAAAGGACTCAAGGATACTCTTATAAGAATCCTTCACCTCATTATACTTCCCAACAACAGCAATCTTTACCTCTGCTTTTGGAGAACGCAGACGAGATACAAAATCATTCCACTGGGAAAGATCTGCCTCTTGCTCTTTCCAAAGGCCAAAATGCTTCAATACCTGACGGTCAAGGCCAGACTGATGATATTTTAGGGGCACAGCATAGATGGTGTCTACATCACTGGCCTCAATCACGTTGTCCTTATCAATATTACAGAACAGGGCCAACTTCCTCCGGGCTTCTGCAGGAATTGGATGCTCACACCGACACATCAAAATCTGAGGCTGGATACCAACATGGAGAAGCTCTTTTACCGCATGCTGGGATGGTTTCGTTTTAATCTCCCCGGCGCTGGCAAGATACGGGACATAAGTGAGGTGGATAAAGAGAGAGTTCTGGGATCCTACTTTCTGAGAAAATTGGCGAATAGCCTCAATAAAGGGAAGGCCCTCAATATCTCCAACTGTTCCACCAATTTCACAAATGAGAAAGTCCACATCCTCTTTCACATCAACAGGCAAAAGCTCCTGAATCCGATCCGTGATATGGGGAATCACTTGAACCGTATTTCCTAAGTAATCTCCCCGGCGCTCTGCTGCGAGAACATCAGAGTAAACCCGGCCTGAAGTGACTGTGTCGTAGCGAGAGGCACTTTCATGGACGAAACGCTCGTAGTGCCCAAGGTCTAAATCTGTTTCAGCTCCATCATCTGTCACAAAGACTTCCCCATGCTGATTGGGGTTCATGGTGCCCGGGTCTACGTTGAGATAGGGATCAAATTTTTTAAGACGGACCTTGTAGCCATGGGCTTGAAGAAGGGCTGCTAAACCAGAGGCGACAATTCCCTTCCCGAGGGAAGACATTACACCACCTGTTACAAAAATTGTCCGTGTCACTGTCATCCCCTAACCTATGTTGACGCTATTACTGTTTCTGTGGCTCCTCAGGCTTTTCCTGATTCACATTCTCTGCTTCTGTTTGAGAAGCTTCTGGAGCTGTTTCTTCAGCTTCTTCCATCGCTTCTTGAAGGATTGAAGCTTTCTGCTGCACGTCAGACTTAATCAAGAGTGCGAGCACGATAGAATTCACAAAGAAAAGTGTTGCCAAAACTGCTGTTGTGCGGGTGAAAAAGTTTTTTGTTCCCCGAGCAGACATCATGGAATTCTGAGAAGACACAAGGCCACCAGATTCCCCTTTCTGCAAAAGGATCGCACCAATCATCAACAAAACAATAATACTGTGAACAACTAGAAGGGTTGTAATCATTTGAATCTCGTTCTAAACAGGGTTAAATTAAACAAATTTGAGATAAAAGAGCAAGGAGAATCTCTCCTTCAAACACAAAATCATGATTGAAAATACAGTTTTTCTATTGGGCCTGATGGTTCTTGTCGCTTACGGAGGAAGCTTGGCTGCCTACCACCTCTTTGGAGAAAAAGGACTAATTAGCTTTCAGGCCATGGCTTTGATCCTTGCAAACATCCAGGCGACAAAAGCCATTCTCTTGCCTGGTTTTGAGGAGCCTGTCGCCATGGGAACAATTGTGATGATGGCCTCATTCTTTGCCAGTGACTTGCTCAATGAGACCTACGGCCCCCACAATGCTCGCCGGGCGATTTGGATTAGCCTAGGCCTCTATCTCCTCTTTGTGATTTTAACCCAATTGACGATTTTCATCCCAGCTGTCCCCGAAACTGAGAGTTTCTTCCACCAAAGCCACACTGCCATGACACACCTCTTCACGGTTGGGCCAGCCCTCTTCCTGGCCAGTGTCACGGCATATGTTATTTCCCAATACTTAGATATTTGGGTTTATCGACACATTCGCGATGGTTCTTTCTTCAAATCCCCCCAGACGAGCGGTTTTGTTTCCTCAGCCCTGGGGAGCTTGGTAGATTCCTTTGTTTTCTCTTTTCTGGCCTGGTACGTTTTTGCAGCTCAGCCACTTCCCCTTACAACCATTCTCCAGACCTATGTTTTCGGGACATACATTATCCGGTTGATTCTCAGCTTTTTTCAATATGGATTAATGTGGTTTTTTTTGAAGCAAGATTAGGCATCACGCCCTTTTTTCTGTTACAATGAACACATTAATAAAAAAACAAGAGAGAGGTTCCCATGAGCACCCTATCCCCTACTGCTAAAAAAGCTGTTGCTGAAGAACTAAACATCCTATTGGCATCGTCTTACGTCTTGATGCTGAAGACCCATGGCTACCATTGGAATGTTAAGGGTCCTCATTTTCATGCCCTCCATCAGCTCTTCCAGGAGCAGTACGAAGACTTGTTTGAGGCCATTGATGAATTTGCTGAACGTATCAAAGCTCTGGGGCACAAGGCGCCTGCCACTTTCTCAGAGTATAAAGGCCTTTCTGTCATTACTGAAGATGATAGTGAAGAGAAGGATATGGGTATGGTGAAAAACTTACTTAAAGATCATCAGAAGATGGGTGACACACTCCGCAAGATGACAGCCCATGTTCAAGGCGAAGGAGATGAAGCTACGGCTGATATGATGATCGCCCGCACCCAAGTCCATGACAAGTTCGCCTGGATGCTTGAGTCCCACCTGACGGGGTAACAAATCCTTAGCCTTCTTCCTCTGTAGGAACCTCTATTCCAAGCTTTGTCAGCTTAGCATCAGCCTGCTTTTCTGCTTCAGCTTTAAGGTCCACCACCATCTGACCTGTGGTGTAGATTTCAAGCATATAGTAATCTGTGAAAGCTTTTTTAAGAAATCCGCTAAGCTTTTCCGCTGTTTTGGTCTTTTTTGCTTCCTCAGCAAGAGCTATCAGTTGATTCTCCTGTGCCTTCAAAGCTCTTCCCACATCTTGCACCAGAAGTTGCTGTTTACGCCTGTTAAAAGCATTGATCGCTGAAGAATTATCTTCAACCTTGATGTCTTTTGCCATATTTTCTCGACCCTTAAAGCCTGTGCCAAAGACAAGGCCAATGTCTCCAGGGTAATGTCCAAAGACTTTGTCAAACTCACTGGGGACGCGTCGGTAAGTTTTGCGAATGTAATACTGAAGATGGCCTTCCCCATCTGGCATTCCCTGAGCCTTCAACCACTGCGGTCCATTCGGATCATCAATCACAGCCTTCGCAAGACTCACCATGGCAGGCACATTGAATTGAAAGAAGGCTGTTGCAAAATCTCCAAGTCCTGAACGCTCTTCCTTCGGGTGCCATTTTTCCACATCTGAAGGCAATCGAGGCTCCTGGAGAATCATCTGCCCCTGAAAGCCGTCAGGCGCTATAACATGCAATGTGGGAACCAGTGTAAACTTCGCTGAAGACCCTGGTAAGGGAGGCTGCATTTCAAGGTTCCAAATACCAAGGCCTGGTAAAGGCCCTTTATAGAGATCGGACAAGTCCTTTGGATCAGGTGTAGATAACAAACCATAAAGAATGTCGCCCTCAACGCCACCAAGTCCTTTTTCTTTCTTGTCTGATCCAAATTTTCCAGCCTCTTTAAAGCTCACTTGAAAGCCCGAAACTGAACCCTGAGCAGCCTTAGGCAATTGACGATTTGATATGGCTTTTTGCAGCAAACGATTGAGAATTGGCTGAGCATTGGTCCCCAGCTTTGCCGCCTCTTCTTCTGCCTTTTTCTTTAGCGACTCTTTGAGCAAAGGCTCCATATAAAGGCGTTTCACAATAGGATCAGCTGTTGAACGAGGATTTACCCCAATGGTTTTCGTGAAGTTTCCATCCAGATCTGTATAGTCTTCCTCTCCCGCAGCTGGCGGATTAAAGGACACAAGCTTACTTCCACTTCCTTCTGGCTCATAAGGCTCAAGAGCAAAGGGTTTCACAACAGGAAGCGTTAAGGTCTTCATTGTCCACCCCGCTTTACGTTCAAAACTTGGGAAGAGAAAGGTAGCTTGGCCTAGAAATTCTTTTTTGGTTTTACACTTCTTTCCAGTTTCAAGATAAACCCCAACAACCTCATTTTTATAGACCATGGACTTGAATTTGAGGTTTTCAATCAGAAACTTTTCTTGTTCCTTTTTAGGCTTATCTTTTTCCTTATAACGCTCCCGACAGGCCCAAACTTCATGATCAGCATCAGTGTAGGGTGTCATGGCCTGACGATTTCGGTACCCTGAGAATCTTACTAAAAGGGCATTCAGACCATTTTCTGCTGTCTTTCCTTCATAAACCTGAGCTGAAATCAAGAACTGCCCATGGCGATTTTTGTACTTAAACTGTACTTCTCGCTTTGCCGAGAGTTGGTCAAATGGCCGATCTTGCTTCTCTCCATAAAGAGGCATTGCAACAAGCCATATACCGAGAAAAATTTGGACAAGACGCTCCCAAGAGATCATTTGATTTTCATCGCATTTTCCTTCACTCTAAGACGAAATGACTTGAGGGACAAGAGACCCATGTCCATGGCCGATAAAATGAAAGCCCTTTTGATGGCTGAATGCTCCCCCAATGCTGTAGAAGTTGAAAATGTTTCTCATCTCCACCAAGGGCATGCCGGAAGCCCAAACACAGGAGAAAGCCACTTTAATCTGAAGATTGTGGGAGGCCCCCTTGCCGATCTTTCGCGTGTTGCCGCTCATAGAAAGGTTATGACCCTCTTCAAGCCTTTGTTTTCTGAGGGGTTACACGCTGTTTCCCTAAAAGTCACCAAGGCTGAATAGCCTCTTCCCGGCGGGCTTAAAAAGAGGTATGATCCTGGTATGAATAAACTTGCACCTGCCCCCTCTTCTCCCCCAACTAGCTTCTGGCTTAAGCTGAGAACTTATTTCTTTACAGGAATCCTTGTCACGGCTCCTTTGGCCCTCACACTCTATCTCTCCTGGGCCATTGTCATTTATGTAGACCACCTCATTACACCCCTCATTCCAGATGCCTATAACCCTAATAACCTTCTGCCTTTCAACCTTCCAGGGCTCGGGCTCATCATTGTTCTCATTACTTTCACCCTGATTGGCGCCATTGCTGCGGGAGCTATTGGACGGTATTTCCTCAATATTTCTGAAAAAGTTGTCGGCCGAACACCAGTTGTACGTAGCATCTATTCTGCAATCAAGCAGGTGACAGAGGCTCTATTTCACACTTCTTCCTCTGCTTTTCGTGAGGTTGTGATGATTGAATATCCCCGTAAGGGTATTTGGTCCATTGGCTTTATCACTGGTACGACCAAGGGGGAAGTTCAACTTCTTACTGAAGATGAAGTTGTAAACGTTTTTATCCCAACAACCCCAAACCCAACCTCAGGGTTCCTTCTGTTTGTTCCTAAAGCAGACATTCGCCACCTGGAAATGACTGTAGAAGAAGGCATCAAGATGGTAGTTTCTGCTGGAATTCTCACGCCGAAATACACAGGAAAAGCTGAGAATCCATTTCCTAGCAGAGCAGATTAGGCTTAATAAACAGAAAAACAAACAAAATTAACGGTTTTTAAAGTCAATTTTACTTAAAATATTAGTATGTATATTTTAGGTTTGTTGTCATGAATAAATTCGCACTCTCTATCCTTGCGACTGTATTTACATTTTCTGCAGACGCTGGGTATTATCGCCAGCCTCAAGGGGGTGCTTATGGCGCTCAACAGCCTGCCTACGGCCAACCGAATCCATATGGACAACAACAGTATAAGCAACCTGGGTACCAACAACCACAGCAGTATGGTTATGGACAACAACAAGCCCCTCAATACCAACAACCCCAGCCTGCACCACTCACAGCACAAGATGTTGGCATGGCCGCAGGAATGTATGCTGGCCAACAAGCCGCACAAACTTCACAAGCCCAAGCTGCCAGGACTCAGGCACAGCAATATGCCCAGGGAGCTCAGGCCGTGGGGATGAATGCACAACAGCAGGCTTTTGCGCGGCAACAACAAGCCCAGCAACAGGCTGCAGGCCTCCAAGCACAGGGTCAGCAACGTGCTGATGCAGCTCAAGCCCAAGCCATGCAACAACAACAAGCTTATGAGCAACGCGTGGCCCAAGAACGTGCCCAAATGGAAGCTCAAATGGCTGCTCGCCAGCAACAAGCACAACAACAGGTTGCAGGACTTCAAGCACAAGGTCAGCAACGTGCTGATGCAGCTCAAGCCCAAGCCATGCAACAACAACAAGCTTACGAACAACGTGTAGCCCAAGAACGTGCCCAGATGGAAGCTGAAATGGCCGCTCGCCAGCAACAAGCACAACAGCAGGTTGCAGGGCTTCAGGCACAAGGTCAGCAACGTGTTGACGCAGCCCAAAGCCAAGCTCAACAAGAAATGATGCAGCGGCAACAGATGTTGGCACAACGTGGACAAGCCATGCAACAACAAGCCATGGCAGACCCACGCACCCAAGAAGCCGCACGAGCTGCTCAAATGGCGCAACTCGCCCGAGAAAATCCAGAAGAGTTTGCGCGCCAGCAAGCCATGGGAAAATTTGGTAATGATCCTCGAGCGCAAAAGGCTGCAGAAGCCGCTCAAATGGCGCAACTCGCCCGAGAGAACCCAGAAGAATTTGCACGCCAGCAAGCCACGGGAAGATTTGGTGATGATCCCCGGGCCCAAAAGGCTGCAGAAGCCGCTCAAATGGCGCAGCTAGCCCGAGAGAACCCAGAAGAATTTGCACGCCAGCAAGCCATGGGAAGATTTGGTGATGATCCCCGGGCCCAAAAGGCTGCAGAAGCCGCTCAAATGGCACAGCTAGCCCGAGAGAACCCAGAAGAATTTGCACGCCAGCAAGCCATGGGAAGATTTGGTGACGATCCCCGGGCGCAACAGGCTATGCAAGCTGCTGGAGCTGCCCAGGCTCTGAAATCAGGGGACCCCTCTGCAGCGATGGCCATGGCTGGTGTCGATATGAATGATCCCAAAGTTCAGCAAGCACAGCAAGCTGCAGCTATCGCTCAGGCCATCAAAAATAAGGACTATAATAGAGCACTTGAACTTGCAGGTGACAACCCGGCCCTTCAACAAATGGTTGCCATGAAGAAAAAAGCCGAAATGGCAGAGGCTCTCAAGCGGAGAGATTTTGAAACTGCAGAGATGCTTGCAGGGGATGATGCCGCTGCCAAGGGAATGATTAGCACTGCAAGAAAGGCTGCCGCAACCGAAGCTCTGAAGAATAGAGATTTTGATCAGGCCGAAGCTCTTGCAGGAGATGATACTATAATTCTACAGATGGTTAAAATGGCTAAGAAAGGAGCAGCTATGGAAGCTCTCAAGATGGGAGACACCGCTACAGCTCAAGACCTTGCAGGAGATGACCCCGTTGTCCAAGGAATGATCAATGCGAAATTAAAAGCTGATGCAATGAAAGCCGCCGCCAGCGGAGATTTTGAGGCAGCTCTCTCTCTTGCAGAAGGAAACCCAGAACTCCAGCAAAAGCTCCAGCAAATGATGCAAGCAGCACAGACTGCGCAAGCTATGAAAGAGGATATAGAGGCAAAGGCAGCTGCGGCTCGTGCGATACAAGAAGAAATGAAAAGAAAGCAGGAGTTGATGAAAGCGAAACAAGCTGGTATTAAGGTAGAGGGTCCAAGTATCGATGAAGGAAATGACTTCGGAGATATGGGTGGAGGGCTCGACTTAGATGAGGACTTCTAATCGGCCAAGGAAAACTGAGAGCTTTACATGAAAACACTCCCACTCTTTTTTCATCCGACAACACAAATTATTGTTGATGATGATGTGCCTTTTCTCCAAGCAGCGTGGGAGCTTTTGGGGGATTGCTTCCCTCTCCTCCTCTTTGATTATGAGCCTGAAGAAGCTATCCGCAAGGTTTGCAAATCCTATGCCGCTTCTCCCTTACAATACTTAGCAGAGGATAACACGAACCTCCTCTCCAAAGCTGTAGGCGCAAAATACATTAATTTTGATCGGATTTTTGCCTTGCTAAAAGATCCTCACCGGTTTGATGTGATTTCCGTTGTGGTAACCGATTACAATATGCCTCGTATGAACGGGCTGGAGATGCTCTCTCACTTTCCAGATTCTGGGCTGCAGCGTGTTGTGCTTACGGGGAATGCAGATGAGCAGCTTGCTGTAAAATCTTTTAACGACCGACGGATTGAAAAATTCATCACCAAATCCCCCACAGCCGGAGAAGAAATCGCAAAAACCCTCCTAGAGGGAGAGGTCATGTTCTTTAAGAATGCCTACCAATCTCTCGTTCCTTTCTTTGATCAAAATGCTATCCGGAACGATACTTACATCGCCCTTTGCCGAAAGCTTATGGAAGAGAACAGCTACATTGAACATTATACTGTTTCTCCTCTTGGGAGCCGTCTCTTTGTGGACAAAGATGGAAATTGCACCTTCCTTGGCATCCATAACACCCAAGAACTTGATCAAATCTACGAGTGGGTCAAAGACAATTATCCTACGTTTTCAAAAATGAAAGACTTGGAAGAAAAAAATCTTGGTCTCTGTCTTTGGGGCGTCAAAGAGGCCATTTCAGAGAAAGCTCTAGAAGACCATGTTCACCCCATCTATCGACTTGATGATGGGGATCTTTATGTGATCCAGGTTGATCAGCCCATTCCAAAGGAAGATATTTCCCCCCTTCAGCAATACCTCGATCAGCAAGAATCACGCATGCCCTAAGAAAAGGGAGAGTTTTTCTGGGTCAATCCCAGATTTCTCTAGTGCTTTTGTCCAAATTTTTGCTGTAGGCGTTTCAAAGACAAGCTCAATCGTTGCATCTACCTGAATCCAGCTACTGGTTTGGAGTTCATCCTCAAGCTGTCCTGCGCTCCACCCTGCGTATCCCAAGGCAAGGAAGCGTTTCTCAGGCTCATCGCTTTGTGCCATTTTCTTCAAAACTTCTGCATTTGCAGTGAGGGAAATTTCATCCGTCACATGCACTGTACTCTCATGCATGTAATCTTTTGAATGAATTGCGAAACCCCGCCCCATTTCAATAGGCCCACCATAATGCACAGGGCGATCTTCCATGGTTTCCCGCATCGCAATATCAAGCTGATCAAGGACCTGCATCAGCGTTAGGTTATCTACAAGCTTATTAATTATGATGCCCATTGCCCCTTGGTCGTCATGCCCACACAACAAAACCACAGCGTGCTCAAAACGAGGGTCATTCATAGCAGGCGTTGCAACCAACAGTTGCCCCGCATAGGAAGGATACTCCTGTCCCTTTTCGTCGATGACCTTTTCTGGAATTTTTGTTTTCTTTGGTTTGTTTGCCATATGATCTCCCATACCTTTAGTTTAGGAGGAATCCAGGCTCAGGTCTAGGGGGCATTCCCTCCTTTTATGCAGGCCTGCATAAAAAGGAGGATTGAATTTTGCATCTTACTTTAAATTTGGACGGTTTGAGAAAATCAACCTAACTGACAGAAAATCTCCCTGTATCAAATCCAGAGGTTTGGAGCCACTGAGCTATAATATCTGCTTGTGCTGAATACATTTTTTTTTCACTTAAGCCGTGAGAAGGGTGACAGGTTAAAATTCGACGTCGCTTCCCATCATCACCGGGCGCAACAACAGAAACGGAGCCACCTGCTGACACAAGTCTCCCTTCCATAAGCCTTGCAAACCTGGTGAGGGCAGCCTCCGCCTTAGCCCATGATGTGCGATGTACAGTCTGAGGCTCATTCACGCACATTCCAAAAAAGGGAGCAACTGTTCTATCAGTATAAACATTCTCTTGACGCTTTTCCCAAGAAGGAAGTGCTGCTGCTGCTGATGATGATGCTCCATCCGGTAATTCTGGAAGCGCAGCAGGTGGGACCATTAACCAATAAAGGAGCAAAGTCTTTGTTTTCAGAATTTCTTCTCTAGCTGCCCTTCTCTCATCCTGGGCTGTTGATGCAGCAGCTGCTGAGAAAGAGGAGCTTGACGCTTCTGGGGAAGAAGAGCTTGCTGCTGCAGCAGCGGAACTTGCTGGTGCTGAAGCCTTCTTTTTTTTCTTTTTCCTCTTGCCCCTACCTATTGACGCTTCTTCAGCCGCAAGCAATTTAAGGAGTGCCGCTTCAGCTTCTGCTCGGGCAGCAATCTCCGCGGCAGTTTCTGCCCGTGGAGCAGCAGCAGAACTCTTTTTTGCACCTCTTTGAAGCAATTTTAAGAATCGCACACGACTGGATCCTGCACGTTTTAGTGATGCGTCACCTCCCCAACCACAAAACACTGTAAGCCCATCACCAGAATCCCAAAAAATTGGCCCCCCCCTTACTTCCAAAGTATGCCTCTCAGCTGCTAGGATCTTTGAGATTTCACAGATTCCAAATGTCGCCTCTGCCGTGAGCCACGCATCATGAAAATACTTAAAATAGTTTCGACAAAAACTGCCCCTATCGCCACTTTCTCTAGACATGAGTAGAACTTGGCCTACGCCTGTCATAATAACGAATTGAGGACCCTCTCGAGATGCAACGATGTCATCAAGGCCTCTTTCTTTTTCTAAGGGCCCTACTGTGACTGCATCAACAACAGCACGATCTTCAGGGCCCATTTTCTCTAAACAAATAGCAGCAAGAGCCGCAGCTTGCTCCCCTAAATCTCTTTGGTCTCCCACAAAAAGTTCACCTGAAACCCCTCCTGGGAAAAGTTCTTCACCTCTCGTGGATGATGCCTCTAAATATAGGGACACAGTATTCAAAACATTATATATGATTAACAGATTCGTTTCTTTAGCCACTACATTGCGGAACAGCTCACTAAAGAACATCACCATGACATGAGCACGGAATTGATACTCAATAAAAGCCAAAGTTTCCCTTAAAGCCCTACCGCTTAGAAAAGCTGTGGAAAAAGCCTCAGAAAACTGAGCGCGGGCTTTATCGTAAGAAAGCTTTCCTGAACTTTCTGCTGCAAACATTATATCATTTCTTGCTTTAAATTCTCTCAGCTGTGTGACTTCCTTATGTGCTCCTGCTTCTTCCATTTTACTCAAGACATGAGAATACAAACCAGGGATACACTCCCATGTTCTCTGAAAATGATTACAGGCAGCAATTGCAAAAATGCTCACATCTTCTTTAAATTCTCTCACCTGCGCCAGAACTTCTTCAGGAGAAACAGCATGAGGTGCTCCAGCCCAACCTTCTTCAGCTTCAGCTGCGGCATACCCTTGGTTTGCACATGCAACAAAAAGGATAGAAATAAAAACTAGAAATATTTTTCTCATTTGACAAAAAACCATATTTTCAAAAAAAATATCAAGCCAAAAACAAAAAATCAACAAATAATAATTTTTTTATCTATTCAAAAAATGAAAAATATTATCAATATAGTTATTATTTTCTTTCAGAAATACTTCAAAAAAATGTCGATCAGCTTGTTCAACTTGAGGAACAATTTTTTTAAGCAGATCTGCTCCCGCAGGAGTGACTGCTATGCTCTTTGCACGAGGGTCTGATACACAAGGGTGCATCTTTAAATACCCCTTTTGGGACAAGGCCCGTGTGGCTTGAGATACCAGCATCTTATCCATTTTTGATTTTTGGGTGAGCCACGCCTGATAGACTTTATACTGATTCTCCTGAGCCCAAAGAGAAAGTGCAAGCACAACAAACTGCCCATGAGAGAGATCATAGGGCTTTAAAACCTTTTTAATTTGGCGCTGCCAGAGAGTGGAGAGCTGCCACAAACAAAAGCCTGGACTCTGCTCTGGCTGTTTAAATCCAAAAGGGGTTTCGGTTTGCATTTATCCTCTCTTTCTCGCAAGGGCAACAAGATTATCTGTCTGTTCAGGAAGGGTTTTCACAATGCCCCGCCCCACAATTAGATACCATATAAAAGCCAGTGGTCCTGTCAATGCAATCTGAATTTCAAGGCAGACACTTCCGTCCTGCTCTTTGATAAAATGGCTCCCTCGAAGTGTTGCACCGAAGAAGCGGCATTCATCCACATATGTGCGATGAGGCTCAACCTCCACAAGGGTTAGCTCAACTTCAGGCGCTCCTTCCGGCTTCAGCATAATATGGCTTCCAGCAGCAAAAGGGCCGTTGAGCTTTGCAGCCTCAATATCTGGATCCCAAGTATGCCACTGACTGACATCTTGCCATACCTGCCAGATCTGCTTTGCCGTAACGCCCTCATAAGCTTTTTCAAAAGACCGAAATATCATTCTTTTTCCCTTTTGGTAAATTTGTATATTATATATAATATTACCATTTTAAGAGATCAAGAAAAAAGAGACATCAGCAGAGGTTGAATCAAGTCCGGGATTTTGAGGTCGCAAATTCTTTCAAGTGCTCTCCGCCTCAGAATTCTCCGTGTGGCAAGCTTTTAAGGACTTTTTTCAAGTTCCCACAAGCATAACCCCGTTTACTCTTTTATTCATCTTCGGTATATTCATCAAAAATAGATGAATGCACTTATTTCTAGCAAAAGTGAGAAAGGTGTGTTAAATCTTGTTTCGATATTAAAACGAATAGGAACTTTTTGATATGAGTGATATTGCGAATCGCGTAAAGAAAATCGTTGCTGAACACCTCAGCATTGAAGAAGACAAAGTTGTTGCTTCTGCAAACTTCTCCGAAGATCTTGGCGCAGACAGCCTCGACACTGTTGAGCTTGTAATGGCTTTTGAAGAAGAATTTGGCGTTGATATTCCTGATGATGCTGCTGAGAAGATCCTCACAGTTCAGGATGCTGTTGACTTTTTGTCTGAGCAAAGCAAAGCTGCCTAAGGTTGTAAATGTTACGCCGGGTTGTCGTTACGGGGCTAGGAGCCGTCTCTCCTTTAGGGGGTAATCTCAAGACAACTTGGGATCGCCTAATTTCTGGTCATTCTGGAATTGGAAAAGTTCAGCGGTGCGACACCACTGACCTTCCCGTCTCTATCGGCGGAGAGGTTCCCATGGGCGAAGAGCCTGGCCAGCTTAATGTTGACGACTACCTTTCTGGTAAAGAACAGCGCAAGGTGGATACCTTTATTCACTTTGCTATTGCCGCCTCAGACCAAGCTCTTGCTGACTCTGGCTACAAGGCTGAAACTGAAGAACAGCAAGACCGTTCCGGCGTTATGGTCGGTTCTGGTATTGGCGGCCTTCCTGGCATTTATGATGCTTCTATTACATTAAAAGAACGGGGTGCCCGTCGGGTAAGCCCGTTTTTCATTCCTTCTACGCTCGTAAACTTAGCTTCCGGAAACATTAGTATCCGCAATCAGTTTCGTGGCCCTAACCACGCAACTGTAACGGCTTGTTCTGCGGGTGCCCATGCGATTGGAGATGCGGCCCGCATGATTGCTTTTGGAGATGCGGATGTGATGCTTGCAGGTGGTGCTGAAAGTGCCATTTGCCCGATCGGGATTGCGGGATTCGCAGCGGCAAGGGCCCTCTCTACACGCAATGACGAGCCTGAAAAAGCCTCCCGCCCTTGGGATATTCATCGGGATGGCTTTGTCATGGGTGAAGGATCCGGCGTTATGGTCCTTGAAGACCTAGAGCACGCAAAAAAGCGTGGCGCTAAGATCTATGCAGAGGTCGTAGGCTACGGCCTTTCTGGAGATGCCCATCACGTCACATCCCCACCAGATGACGCACATGGTGCCTATCGGGCGATGAAAATGGCCAGAGAACGGGCTGGTCTTAACCCTGAAGACATTGATTATATCAATGCCCACGGAACATCTACTCCCGCTGGAGATCTTGGAGAACTTCGGGCGATCAAGCGTTTCCTTGACGGTAAGACTGACCATGTTTCCATTTCCTCCACAAAGTCTGCAATTGGCCATCTTTTGGGAGCTGCGGGTGGCATAGAGGCTGTCTTCTCCGTGAAGGCAATTGAGAACCAGATTGCTCCGCCAACTTTGAATTTGGATGAGCCTGAGCCTGAATCTGAAGGAATTGATCTTGTGCCTCACAAGGCGAAAGAGCGTAAGATCACCTATGCAATGTCAAATTCTTTTGGGTTTGGCGGCACAAACAGCAGCCTTATTTTCAAAAAATTTGAGAGCTAAAGATCGTGTTACGGATCCTCTCTTTTATAGCGCTTCTCACTTTGGGAGGCGCTTTTTTTTGGTCTTATACCTATGTGAGAGAGAACCAAACAGCACCTCTACAGATTAAAGAACCACAATTTTTCACAATCAATAAGGGAGAGGCTGCTCTCCAGGTCCTCAAAAGGCTTCATGACGGCAACACCATCCAAATGCCCCTCCTCCTCTTTAAGTTTCTTGCGAAGCTTTCCCCTGAAACCTACCATTTTCAGGCGGGTGAGTATGAGCTTTTACCCGGCGAAACCCTCGAGACTCTTTTTGCAAAGTTTAGAACAGGAGAGCACATTCTCTACCCTCTCACGGTCCCAGAAGGTTTACTCACTGCAGACATCGTAGAATTAATTGCAAAAGCTGACTTTTTGGAAGGGGAACTTCCAGAGGCTGAGATCACAAAAGAGACCTTACTCCTCCCTGAGACCTATCACTTTGCCCGGGGCACCTCTCGAAGAGCTGTGTTTAAGCGTATGGAAAAAGCCTGCCATACATTGCTTGAAAAGCTTTGGGAAACACGCCCCAAAGATCACTTCCTCAAGACAAAAGAAGATCTTCTGATTTTTGCTTCTATTGTGGAAAAAGAATCGAAACTTGATGGAGAACGCCCCCTAATTGCCAGTGTTTTCCTCAATCGCCTTGAAAAAGGCATGCCCCTACAGGCTGATTCGACCCTCTCTTACGGTTTCTATCTCTCTGAAGGACGGCAGATCAATCAAGGCCTCAGCCGTGAAGATCTTAAAACCCCCTCGCCGTACAATACTTACCTCAACACAGGTTTACCACCTGCAGCCATTTGCCATCCTGGGCGGGCAAGCCTAGAGGCCTCTCTAACCCCTGAAAAGACTGATTACCTCTACTTTGTTGCTGATGGCACAGGAGGTCATGTCTTTGCCAAGGATTACCTCACCCACAAACGCAACCACCAGAAATGGCGCAAAATCCGAGCAGAGATTAAAAAAGCTCAAGCAAAGAAGTAAATAACCTTTACAATTGTGAGCCCTGAAAGGGCGTGGTGATCCATAAGATACTTGGATTCCGGGTCGGGGCCCGGAATGACGACGCAGTCTTATGAAGGTCACTCTGGACCCTCACACTAAAGTCACCCCGGACTTGATCCGGGGTCCATGGATTGCAGCAATGCTGGGCTCCTCGCAATTGTGACTTTCTGAATGGGAAGAGAGATCGAAATTCCAGCGAAGGCTGGAATCCAGGACTCTTTTCTCCTCTGCGAAGGCAGGGACTTTTTTTCCTGGACCCCGGATCAAGTCCTGGGGTTTCGAGGGGAGGTCCTGGGGGTTTTGGGGAGAATGCTGGGGTTTTGTCTTTCTTCGTCACATATTTCAGACTTACAATCGCGAAGTCCGGAGGCCTGTGGCGATCCATAAGATGCTTGGATTTCGGGTCAAGCCCGGAATCACCTCTTTAGTGCCCGGAATGGCCACTTTTGCTATATGGAGAATCGAAATTTCGGAATCAAATGAAGATCCCTGGGGAATGACACTTTGGTTTGATCCTCTGGAAGAGATGATGTAAAGAATATCTGAAGAAGGAGTGACTTTTCCTCCCCCTTCAGATCGCGTATAGTAGCTTTTTTTTAGTTAAGGAATGACAGTGGAAATTCTCACACAGCCTGCAATTCTTTTCTTTATTCTTGGATTTGTTACAAAAATCCTAGGTTCAGAAATTCATGTACCTGGATTAGACCGGCTACTTTCCCTCCACCTTCTCCTTACCATTGGCTTGAAGGCTGGTCTCGCCCTTGCTTGTTGCGAGTCTCTTTCCGGTGTTCTCATCGCCCTTGGCCTTGGGATACTCTGCAGCTTCAGTTTTCCTTTTCTTTCTTTTAGGGCCTTGGGAACCTTCACAAAACTCCCTGGTCCCAAGCGGGCAGTGCTTGCCAGCCATTATGGCTCTATCAGTATTGTGACCTTTGTCACTTGCCAACAATTCTTAGCACGAGAGAGCATTCCCTTTGATGCTTCCCTCTTAGTTGTAGCCGGCGTGATGGAGGCTCCAGCGATCCTCTCAGGCCTGATCCTTTTCCGTAGCACCCAAGGAAAGGATTCAACCCTTCACGCAGATCAGATTCCATGGCGGGAAATTTTCTTTCATAGCAGTATCACCCTCATTTTAGGAGGTCTGGCGATTGCCTTCTTCCTCACTGAGAGTGCTAAGGCAGATCTTGTTCCTTTCTTCCAAGGAGCTTTTCCAGGAGTTCTCAGTATTTATATGCTTCTCATGGGGATGAAGGTTGCAAGCTACTTCTTACAAATCGAGATGAAAAAGCTCCTCCCCTTGCTCGTTTTTGGTATTGCAACACCCTTGGTCCAAGGCAGTATTGGTGTAACCCTGGGCACCTTCTGTGGCCTTGGTGTTGGAGGAGCTGTTCTCTTTGGAACTCTTTGCGCCAGCGCTTCCTACATCGCTGTTCCTGCAGCCTTTTCCATGATTGCAGGGGATAAAGAAGTAGCCTACGCCATGAAAGGCTCCCTTGGGGTAACCTTCCCCTTTAATGTTCTTTTCGGAATTAGCCTCTACCTTTGGCTAGCCCAGGCTCTTCACTAAAAATACAGGTTGAAGGAGAGCGTGGTCTCGTGTAAAAAGAATCCATCGGGCGGTTAGCTCAGCGGGAGAGCGCTACGTTGACATCGTAGAGGTCACTGGTTCGATCCCAGTACCGCCCACCATTTTCCCTATACTTTCTCTATCGTCATCGCGAGCCCTCTCCATTCTCTATCGTCATCGTGAGCCCGAAGGGCGTGGCGATCCACATTTTACCATAACTAACCCAAGGAAAATGGCGGAGAGAAAGATTGTGCCCTTTCAAAATTTTTGAAAATGGCGGAGAGAGAGGGATTCGAACCCTCGGTACGCAGAGCGCACAACGGTTTTCGAGACCGCCCCGTTCGACCACTCCGGCATCTCTCCAATCTCTTTTCTTAAACGTTTCCCCCCCAAATTTCAATCCTTCAAGCACATAGTTTCCATATTCTTATGGTTCATTCCCACCTTCAGAACCTGGATCTTCATAGCCACCCCCCAAGGCGACATCTATGACCTCAAGAAGACTTGGTTTAGATTGGGGATAGAGGGTAGCCTTATGCACGCCACTCCTGATGGCCCCTGCCATGATGATAATATTTGGAAGTTCTGAGCAGGTGATTCTATACCCACCCTCAACTAGAAATACTTCACAGCTTATATCTCTCCTCGTGTCATCTAAAACAGTAAGATAAGCAGTAGGAGGATGAACAGCTCCCGGAATTGTCTCGCTTTCTAAGATGCTTAAGGTAAGACCAAAAACATTATAAGGATCTAACTTTTCTGTACACCAAGCTTTGCACCACCTCTCCTTTTGGGTGTAGGATCCATATAAAATTTCAAACATAGGGATGTGGTCACGCCGCCAGGCTTCTCTAAAACGGGACTCACTAAAGGATACTCTCCCAGCGGCAGAACGTGAAAAACCAATTGCTTCAAAATGAGACCATTGTTGCATCACAGTCTCTTCAATAGCGCTTGGGAAATGTTTTGCACCGCAAGCACTTAGGGTCCGCCTCCACTTTGCACAAGCTGCGTTGTATGGCCCACAAAACTCTTGGCAGGAAACGACCAATCCCTGACATCTTTCCTCAAGGGGGCCAGGCTCTGCAGCTCCCCAGGCTGAAGAGTGATAGCAAAAGAAAAGAATCAAAAAGATCTGTAACATTTGTTTTCTAGCCTTTTTTTTTAGTCTGACATTGATTCAAGTGGGATGCTGTACTTCTCACGCAAAGCCTCTAGTTCGCTTGCAAGGGTAGGAAATAAAATCCCCGTGTAGGGGGTTAAAATCACTTTCCGCCCAGAGTTACTCGGGGAAGTCGCTGGAAAAAGATCAGCTTTTGTTCCTAAAAACAAAACGTCCAAGCACATGAGATCTGTGGGGGTTGCATCCTCTGGAAAATCATGTTGAAAACACATTCCAGCCTCAGAGACAACACATTCAGCCTCAACTTGTTTTTCACTTCCATCAGTATCTGTATATGTAAAGCTTGAGGAAAGAAGGCCTCCCTCACAAACAGCATATTGAAAGATGATTTCTTCTTTTCTGGAAAACAGAGCATCACACGCTCTTTGGCGAACAATAAAATGAGGTTTATCAGCAAGATAACCACCATGAGTATATGCCAATAAATCCCAGCATCTTTGCAAAATATTTTGAGTTAGCGCTGCTGAATCAAAGACAAATCGGCCGTCCGACTCAGTAATACCAAAAAGCTCAAATCCATCAAAAGCCTGTAACCGAGAAGCTTTGTCTTGGTCTTCTGCTGAAAAAGCATCTGAATTTTTAGCCTGAAAAGCTTGGATTGCATTTAGGGCCAAGCAAACCCCTGCAACAGTCCTATGCATATCCTCAGATGTTGGAGAAGGAGAGCGTGGATCCTCAGTCCCAAGACTATGATTTGAGAGTGCTTCTGTGAGCCTTTGGGCTGGTGTTAGATCAGGCGAGGCGCCTGATGGAATTCCTACTGCTGCAGCCCAAATCTTAGAACAGCAAATAAAAACCATGAAGACATAAACCTTCATCTCGCCTATCTCCCTGAATTTTTTATCATATTTCTATCTATAGGCTAGCAGCTGAAAATTTTATTGCAAAGTCATTTTATGGAAAACATTAAATCAAGCATTTGCATCTATGGTAAAGAAGGATTTGATTTTAGATAGAATGCCAGAAGCCTCTTTCTTAACTTCTTTTGTTGCTTTCTCTACGCTGATTTTCAATTTTTTGTTTGCCATTTTTCGCTCAGCAACAACCTCAGCAAGCTTTTGCATGAGTGCGGGAGACTTTTGGAAAAGAGGCACCAGCGTTTCTTTGCGGATCTCAAAAACCCGAAGACTTGTCATCGCTCTTACTGTTGCAGAGCGTTTTTCTCCGGTCAGAAGGGCCATATCTCCAAAGAACGCACCTGAAGTAAGAATTGCAACTCTTTGGGGCTGCTGACCTTTCTTTAGAGCCACCATCACCTCGACAGCTCCCTCCTCAATGATAAACATTGAATCTCCGTCTTTGCCTTGCAGGACAATGTCCATGCCAGCCTTGAGTTTATGCTCTCTCAAACCATCAATAAGGATTTTCTTTTCATCTGGTTTGAGACTTGCAAAAAGATCAATGCTATCAACAGCATGCTTAGCATCTCTTTCTGGCATGGCTGCATAAGGACCTGGATGGCCCTTGGAAAGCATGTACTCCCCGATACTCTCAGAAACCTTCATGCCATACTTATCCAGCTCGTGCAGGATGCTGGATTGAACCTTATGGCGAAGAATTCCCCGGGATCCCAAGTCAGGACAATCGTAGAAAATCATAAAGTCCACACCACCTGTCGTTGTTTCCCAAGCAAAAACCTGAGCGCTTCCAGAATCTTTCACTTCAGGCACTTTATAAAGTGCAGACTCAAGAACACGCTTTGCACGATCCACAGGAACAATGTAATCAAGGCTGATTTTTATTTGCTCTTTATAGGTTTTTCCAGGACGTGAGTAGTTAACCAGCGTATTCGTAGAGAATTTTGAATTTGGGATGAAGATCATATTCCCTAACGGTGCCTCTTTCAGGACCGTCGAACGCCAGCCCATATCAATCACTTGCCCTTCATACCCATCAATTTTAATCCAGTCTCCGACTTGAATGGGGCGCTCAATATCAATCACCCCTCCAGAAAATGTGTCTAAAATGGGGGATTGGAGAGCAAGAGCTACACCCGCACCCAAAAAGCTGAGTCCTGCAAAAACGGCTCCAATTTCACGATCTAGAATGACAGTTGTGACAAAAGCAATCACGATAAAGGTAATCGCCACACTTGCAATGTTGATGAGAATCCGAGGCGCTGGCCGGCCATGAACTTCCTCATAGGGGCGCCAAATGTAGATTTTCATCAAAGCGAGACCATAATAAATCAAATACCCAGACAAAAAGAGATTCAGAAGAACACCCAGGTATTTTACACCTCCACCAATACTGGAGGAAAACCCCTCAATCAAAAGGATTGTGAAAATGATGATTCCCAGCACGATGAAGCGCTGAGCCATCGTAGTTGCTTGGTTAAAACGCTTATTTAGCTCTTTTGTTGCTTTTTTAGCGCTTTTAACAGTCCAATCTGTTGCTGGCTTGGTTTCTTTTTGAAGTTGGGCAAGCCTCTTCTTGACCCACTTGCGTGCCGGTTCAAGGGCCTTATTAATTTTTTTGACGTCAAAGCGAGGCTTTTGGGGCATATATCGAAACCTAAAACTACAGTTTTATTGTCCGATAAATTCATTAAAAATTGGTAATTTATGCAGTAGAAATGTTTAAATTTTCCAATAAATCGAGGACATTTTGCAATATATAGCTTGCAGCGAGTTTATCTTTGTTTTCTTTGCGTTTTTCACGACTTAAATCTTCACTCAACATGGCCTTATCTACAGCCTGTGTTGAAAGGCGTTCATCCATCATAAAAACGGGTAAATCAACCTTTGATGCCAGGAGATGAGCCTTGTCAAGGGTACCTTGGGCTTTCGGCCCCCAAGATCCATCCAGATTCAGAGGATACCCTACCACAACTCCAACAGCTTCTTGCTGTTCAAGAAGCGTCAAAAGCTCCGGCAAAAGCTTCCCAAAACTCGGGGCCTTGAGTTGCACAAGAGGGGTCGCAACTGTACGGCTAAGGTCACTAATTGCAATGCCCGTAGTCCGACTTCCAATATCAAGCCCCAAAAGAGCTCCACGCTTAGGAAGTTCAGCAGCATACGCAGCCAAGGTCTCTTGGTAATAAAGGGGGGATTCGCCCCGCTTGTAGGTTTGAGGCCCCTCCCCCATTAAACTTCCTCGCTTTCGTAGGACTCCCGAATGACAAAAGTCAACCCAAGAGAAACCAAAGCAACAATGGGAAGAGCTGCCATTGCATTCTGGTAGTCAGACAGGGAGTAGACAGGCTGACCAAAGGAGTCTGTCGCCCCAGACCAGAAAAAGTCAATGATGTACCCCAGAAGTGGTTGGAAGATGACCCCTGAAATCATGCAAAGCATGTTGTGGAACCCACTTGCTGTCGCTCCAGCAGATTTCTGGTTCACAGACAGAACAGTGACAAAAGCAATCAATTGCCCAGCAGCAACAAGCCCCGCAAAGAAAAGAACAACATATGTCATCCAGAAAGGCATCTTGATAAAGATGATCGGCAAGAAGATCAAGCCTGTGAAAATGGCTGAAACCTTCATCACAAGGCGGTGAGATCTAAAAAGGTCTGCCAGAAAAGCATTAAATGGAGCCCCACATCCAAGACCAACGTAAAATGTCATGACAGCACCATTGGCGATTGTTTTTTCAACACCATAAAACTTCATCATGAACTGGGTTCCCCACATATCAGCAAACCCTGAGAGAGGAACGTACATCAAAGATCCATAGAGTCCGATAAACCATGTTTGGGGATTTTTCACGATCAGTTTAATCGCCCCCATAACAGAGGTTTCCTCTTCATCCTCAGCTTCATGATGAACAGCACGGTTTTTTCCACTGTCTTTCACAATGAAGAAAATAACCCCTGAAATCACAAGACCAAAGACAGCCAAGTATTGAACAAGCTCTTGCCAGGTATGGGTTTCTTTAAGATGGGTGAGTAAGCTGCCACCCCCAGCTCCCCCAGCGGTCCCTAAGGCAATGGTTAGCCCCATAAAGACCGTGAGGTAACGTACAGGGAAACGAGTTTGGAGAATCTTTACAGCCGACAAAAACCCGAATGCTGATCCTATGCCCATAAAGCAGCGCCCAATACTCATAAGAAGAGAACTGTCAGAAACAAAGAAGAAGACACAGCCTAGACCTCCAAGCGCAGCCGCTGTTCCTAGAGGATAGCGCACGCCAAACCGGTCGATGAGAACACCAGCCGGAATTTGGAACGCAGCATAGCCCCAGTAATACCAAGAGAACAGAAGACCCGCTGTCCCAGCTGTGAGGTGTAAATCCCGCATCAATTCATCGGTAATTGAGTTCGGTAGGACGCGTAAAATAAACTGATAAAAATAAAAAGAAGCCGCAAAAAACCACATCGTGAAAGCAAGAGGAGAAATTTTATCCTGATACGTATTTTGACTGACTGCGGTTTGACTCGACATGGAGAACTCCATTTTTTTGGTCCCATATCATATACAAAAAACAAGGATCAACTCAAGAGTTGATCCTCAATTCAAAAAAATTTTATGAAAAACGAATATTATTTTTGTGAAGATTTTTCTTTTTGCTGGGCTTTATCTGGCAAGAGATCTCCTACAATACCGTAAATTCTTCCCATGTGTCGAATAAACCAGTCAATTTTAAAAATAAGGATGCGTGAGAGGTTGTTCACCTTTTCCTTTCGCTCTGCATTTTTTTTCACCTGAGGATTTTCCGATAAGGCCTTGTTGATTTCATCTAGGAGGGGGCGATTTTCCCGAGCAAGCTTGGTAACATGCTCCGTGAGGGCACGCAACTGATCCCGTGGAGATTTTTTATTAAGATCTTTATAAAAAGCTTCATCCAATTTCGGGAGCCCCAAATCCTCAAAATCTGGAGCTGCCGCTGGATTCATTTCTACAAAAATGCGTGTGAGGGCTCTCAGATTCGCAGTTCCATAAATGAGATCAGAAAAAGCAGACTGCATAAAGGGGCGGAAGTTCGAATTCTGCTTTGCCTTCTTTTTAGCCTCAGGATTATTCTGGACGAATTCTCGAATCAGTAACATGACTTTGAAATAGCTATGCTGAAAGTCTTGCATTGTGCGGAGGGCTTTTACCATCTTCTCACTGGCTGCATTGAAATAGCGTTTTTTCTCATCACGGGAAGATCCACGATCCATCATGGGAGAATCTGCACGACGCTCTGCATAATCACGATCACGGGAGGGATGCGGTGGAGCATATCCTCGATCCCGGGGCTCACGACGATCATCATACCGAGAAGGAGGGGCATAGCGATCCCTTGGGGGAGGAGCATAACGATCCCGCGGTGAATAGCGACGATCGTCCCGATAATCCCGGGGAGGAGCTCTGCGATCATCACGGTAATCTCTTGGTGGAGGTGCTGGGCGGCGATAATCCCGGCGATCATCATATTGGCGACCGCGATCGTCCGGGTAATACTCCTGAGCTTGCCCTTGGGAGAAGGAACAAAGAACAACACTTAAAACAGTAAGCACTTGCGCTAAAGGCGACATATCTATCCCTAAAAATATAGAGTTCTACCCTATAATGTTACGCAGAAATGCTTAAATTTAAATTAATTTTTATGAATCGTTATACCGTCATTCCAGATTCAAGGATTTGTTGGAGCATAGGCTGGTTAATCTCAACCTTATAGCGATACTCAAGATTTCGCAGGAGAAGATTTAAGAAGTCAGCCTGAAGCATTTGGCCAACACCACCTTTAATCGCCTGATATCCTTTTTCCTGTGTATCAACACGGGGTTCAGATACTTTTTCCACACGCCCAAGCATTATGGATCCAGAGGCATCACGTGCCATAAAATACTCACCTTTTTTCTTTTCAAAAGCAGCCTGAACAACAAAAGATGGAAGCTTTATTTTCCGCGCTTCTGTCCGCATGAGAGATACTTCACGGCCTTTGCGTGCTTTATACTCAGCATCAAAAGCAGCTTTATTCTTTTCAAAGGCCATCATTTTCTCACTGACACGATCTTGATTCAGCTTTTTCTGCTCCCGCTTGGCCCATTTTTTCCCAACTTCTTTCGCATCATAAGGCAGGACATGAGACTCCTTAATGTCATCAACTCTCACAAAGAAAATCTCCCCCTGCTCTCCCATCACTTCTTGGGGAAGGTCATCGGTATGAAGTTCAAGAGAGGTCTGCTTCAAGGAAACAGCTTCCTCCTCTCCAAGGGCCAGACGAAGCTCATCGGGAGTTTCAGTCACATTAAATGTGGAGGTCAAAATTTTTAGCTTATGATCCTTCGCAACCTCTGCAAAAGTTGCCCCACCAGCAAGCTTATCTTTAATCACGTTTGATAGTTCGTATAACTGATCTGCACCATGCTTCAACTTATATTGCTTCCTGAGGTTATTTTTCACTTTTGCAAAAACCAGCTTCTTATCTTCCTTCTTCTGCTCTTCAAAAAGAGGACGAAGCTCATCATCAGTTGGATTCATATCAACCGAAGACGCATCCAAAACCATCACAGAAATTTTCCTTACCTCTGGCACGCGGAAATCTTCCTGGTGGGTTTCATAATATGTTTTCCATTGCTCCTGCAGGCCATCCCATTCTTTTTGTGGGAGCTTAAGAGGATCGCTGAATTTATTCATGTCTGCATCTTTGTACTGGATTAGCTTCAGAGTTCGGTTTTGTTTTTGCCACTTATAAAGCTGTGCTGTCATAAAGGGGGGACTCTCAATTGCCCCAAACAAAGGCTGAATCAGAAGGCGTTGTTGAATTTCCTGGCGCACCTGAGCAACAAAATCATCATCTGTAAGCCCAAAGTTGCGCAACATGCTTTTTAGGGCCTGTTGGCTATATTTTCCATCCCGTTGGAACAAAGGCATTGCTTGGATCTTCTCCCGCACGATCTCATCAGAAACCACGACACCGAGACGATCTGCCTCTTGGCGAATTAATTCACCTTGAACGAGGGTTTGAAGTGTCCGCTGCACAACCATTTGCATAATTTCTGGTTGCTGCAACATTTCTGGTGAAAAGCCTTGCCCCATTTCTGCTTGGAAGCGAATCAGTTCCTGTTTCAGTTTACGTTGAAACTCTCCCACGCCAACTTTTGTAGACCCGACAGAGATCAAAGCACGAGAAGGCGTCCGTCCCCCCAGCATGATCATATCACCAATGCTCCACATGACTGCAAAGCTAATCGCAAGGATAAACAAAAAAGCGCGGAACCAAATGGAACTTGCTGCGTTACGGATACTCTCTAGCATTTAACACCTCATTAACTTTTCAAACATACTCTGAAACGAGTTGAGGAGCAATCCGTGAATCAACTTTTTCGAAAGAATAGGAGTTTGCTATGACAACAAAACCATTTTTCTTTTCTCTTCTTGTGACATTTGGAACCTCTCCCCTTTTTGGAGCGGCAACCATAGAATCAGCGCCTCCATCTGAAGGTACTGGGGCAAAAGCTGAGGAAGCCAGTAGTGCTTCGCCTCACCCCAGAGAGCTCATGGATGAAGCAAAAGCTCAACTTATTCAAGAAGTGCAACAATATGCAGAGATCAGAAGAGAAAGTGACCGTGTTTACCCACCAGCAACTATTGGTGGGAAAGAACTTCGCTTCTCAGCAAGCGTGCCTCTCTTTTTTGATTTAGATATTTATCCGGAAGGTAGTGTTAGAGTTTTTCTTGTGAGACATCACAAGAATCCTGAGGAAATTCATGATGTGTATACTGTTATCATCATGTCTTCTTCTGGAGGCAAGAAAGATTACTCTCTTTCCCGGACAGAAATACTAAAACATGGAGATTCAGAGAAGTCTATTCCAGCAGAGGAGTCTGGCCGGGCATAAGTTTAGTTCATATACCCCCCTAATACACAGATTCCATGGTGGAAATATAGGGCGCAAAGCTAACACAATAAAACCCCTGGCTTCGTCGGACAGAATTTACAGGGTAATGTTTGGAGAACCAGACAAAAGTCATCGCTGCAAGGCCCGGTATAAACTTTTTATGGGAAGAGAAATTGAAGTTCCAGCAGAGGCTGGAATCTAGAATTATTTCTTCCCTGCGAAAGCAGGGGGCTTATTTTCCTGGACCCCGGATCAAGTCCGGGGTTTTGAGGGGAGGTCCTGGGGTTTTGGGGAAGAGTGCCGGGGTTTCTTCCTTCTTTGTTATCGTGAGCCCTGCCTTCTTTTACAATCATCGCGAGCCCTCCTTCTTCTCTACAATCATCGCGAGCCCGAAGGGCGTGGCGATCCATAAGATGTTACATTCTGGGTCAAGTCCAGAGAACTGAATCATGAGATTTTGAAAAGAAGAGTGTGGGAGGCCTTTTCTTCGGATAATACGAAGATAAAATTTTATGGCGACCCCAACGGGAATCGAACCCGTGTTTCCACCTTGAAAGGGTGATGTCCTAACCGCTAGACGATGGGGTCACTGAATCTGTTATACGGATATGATATGCCAGAATCAAGGGAATTCTTATACCCCCCTTCTCTTTTCTTGCAAAAAACCCCCGATACAGAGTTCCGGGGGTTTTATGAGACTTACCTGCTTAGCTTATTCGATCCGCTTTCTTCTGCTTTTTAGCTCCTGCATCCAAGCAGGGCCTTGGTTTGCTTCTTCCATGCGTTTGCGTCTTTCGGCTTGCTGACGCTCAATGTCTGCAGCAGAAGTTCCGCCACCACGCCCTCGACGTTTCGTAGCCTTCTTCAGCTGACCAAGGAAGCTATCCTCTTCCCCACCACCAGAGGCTGCAGGTGCTGGGCTACCACCAATATCAAGGTCTTCGCCCTTACCCGCCTCAATTCGAGCTTTGCGGGCTTGTGTTTTTTTCAAAAGCTCTGCCATCAAGTCACCTCCACCTGATCCAGATTTTGCTTTTGCTTTCTTCTTAGGTGGATCCTTTCCTTCATACATGATGAGATAAAGTAACTCTGTCTCAAGTCGTTTCAGGCCACGAAGGCGATTACGGGCTGCATCTGAAACAGCTGCATTTGTCTCTACAAATTCACGCATTCCTTTAAGCGTTTCAGAAATTTTGTAAGCTTTTTTCTTCCAAAGAGCCGTTTCAAGGATACTCATATCATCAAAAGGACGATCCACTGTTTCTGTGAGCCCCCGAGGCAAAGGATGACGAATACGAGAGGCTAAAATATCCTGCATTTCCTTTTTACGGGCAAAGGGATCATTTGGCCGGTCCAGAACACGCTTTACCTCATGGTTTGTGGGTCCGGATTGACCATTATCCCCAAGCATACGGTTAAGTTCGCTCATCAAAGATTTTTCTGTAATGCTTAGGTCTTTTGTATTTACGATTTCGATCTCGTTCTGAATCTTATTTTCATCTAGACCCGCAATCCGCTCCGCAACAACCTGACGGACAAGAGTGACTCTTTCCTCTGCTGGAGCATTTGCCACACGATAAATTTCACGCTTTGTCGGTGATGTGAGACCTTTAGCAAATTTATCCTTGTCCACATCAAACGCAGCTTCAAGCATTGAACGTGCCTTATCTGCCAGAACAATATCGACAACCTCATAAGAAGGTTTTGCAGGTCCAGTTTTTACGGCAACCCCATGTCCAGGAACGCCAGGGGCTTTTGGAACACCTGGGGGTCCAGGGCGCTTCGGACGTCCTGGCCCTCGCATCGGCTTGTAAGAGCCGTCCAACCGGGCTTGAACAATTTCCTCAATAGTAGAGTCTTTTTGATCTGCTGGAGCTCTGCGCAACTTTGTCATTTCCCGAGGATCAGGGCCAGGCTGTCCAACCTCTGCTAGGCGTTGCTTTAATTTCACAAGCTCAGGACCTCCTGGACCTCTAGGACCAGGACGGCGAAGACCAGGCCCTGGTCGACGAGGAGGCATAGGATGCGCAGCCGGAGCAGTAGTCGCGACTACTGCTGGTGCTTCTTCGGCCACGGTGGGGGCAGGCTCAGGAGTCATTGTAGGATCGGCAGTAGGTGTACTTTCTTCAGCATGCCTCCCCACTGTTCCAACTGCAGAAGATACGGGCTTGGGCGTCTCTATCTTCTTACGCTTTTTGATAATTTTTTTGATCTTACCCTTTAGGGCTTTATCATTCATAACCGAAACAACTTGCTGCTTTTCTTTTGTTGTCGCAGAAGAATAGCCCAACTTGGCTAGTTCCTGTTCTAAAGTCTGTACTTTAGGGTTTCTATTCAAGACCTCATCCAGGGACCCTCCAAAAGCTTCTGATGCCCCAAACACAGTTCCTGCAAGAATTAAAGGAAGAAAGAATTTCATAACACCCTCAAAAATATACTTTTAATAATCATTCTAAATATTCATGATTAAAAAAATATAAATTAATCAGATTATTATTTTTTTGTATCAAGTTAAGGAAAAAGAAAAACCACATATTCAAGCCCCCATGCTATTGTTTTAAGGGGTTCTAAATTTCAGCAAAACGTAAATATCATTTTTTCTAACATCTGAGTGCCCCCATTTGTGGAAAAAACCTCTTCAGATAAAAATCCAAAAACAAGCACCCCTCCAAATTTTATCTTGATTTTCTAAATATTCATACCTATATCCTTGTCATAAATTAAAAGGTTTATTCATGAAAAAGTTGCTTTACATATTTTTATTATCCAGCATGTGTACAGTAAATGCATTCGCTGCTGTGGCAGCACCACCTGCAGCCGCAACACCTGAAGGAATGGAATATGCAAGGGTAGCCGGGGAAATGAACGAGGTTTTTGCAAGAAATGAGATGTACAGAGAAGGCTTTGCAGGCCTTTCCCTCGAAGGCCTAGCAAACTTGGCAAGATTAAAGCGCGTCAGCCTTCTAGCACTTCAAAAGTTCCACGCCACTGTTCGCAGGCAATGTGGATTAGCCCCCATAGATTACACAACAGGTGCAGTAATGCCATTAGCGGCAGATTTCGCTGCAGCAGTCCTCTCAGAAATGGCACCAGAAAATTTCGACCCCTTCTTGAGGGCCATTGAAGAATTAAGGGAAAGTGATGTACCTGAAAAAGAATTTTTAGGTGCAGAAGGATTTGATCGTTTTGCAAGTGATAGCGGAGTGGATACAGTTATCCTCAGGGAACTTCAAACAGAGATGAGGCTACGCAGAGGTTTGCCTCCTCTTGGGGCCGCATGGGAAGGCGGTGGAGCTGCTGCACCCATTGGAAATGCAGAAGAAATAGCAGCAGCTGATGCGGCATTGTTACGTAGAATGGCTGCAGATGAAGGTCTGAACCCACAGCGCCTAGAGGATGACGGCTTTGGTAATTGGGGAGACGGCGGTGGAGGCGGCGGTGGAGGCGGCGGTGGAGCCGACGCTTAAAGAAGAACCTGAGAAGGCTCCGATTTAAAATCCCTCAAATAATTCCGGCCTTTATGGCCGGATTTTTTTTACATAAGAGCTCCTTCAACCTTTGGTAAAAGGTTAGCTTATTACTCGATATAGCCAAAAATTAGGCTTTTTTATGGCACTTCTCTTGCCATTTTTTATGGCGGGCCAATTGACGAGCACGCTTCTCAAAGCTTGAGACCATAACATGCGTCGCCTCGGTAAAGAGTCCCGCCATCAACATATTCAGCATGTTTGATTTAAACCGGAAGCTCACATGGAAATAGACAGAGGTATGTGCTGGCCCTGATTCCCGAGGCACTGGTGTAAACCGCCATACATTGTTTAAAAACTCAAACGGTCCATCTTCGTAAGTGACCTCAATCTGATGGGGGCGGTCGAGCGTTACATGAGAGAGGAAGCTCTCCTTATAAATTTGATATCCCATGGACATGGTGGCAAGCATGTGTGTTTCAGATTGCTCATGAATCTCTGCCCCTACGCACCAGGGGAGAAACTCCGGATAAGCCTTCACGTCTGCCACCAAATCAAAAAGATATGTCGGGCAGTAAGGAAGTATTTTTTCTTCTGTAAACGTGTGTTTTCCACCAGAATTTAGCATGAGGCCGCGAGACGCTTTTCCTTCAGCTTAGCAAAATCATCTCCTGCATGGTAGGAAGAACGTGTCAAAGGTGTGCAGGAGGCCATGAGAAACCCTTTCCCATAGGCCATCTTCTCATAGCTTTTGAACTGTTGTGGTGTCACAAAATCAATCACAGGATGATGTTGCGGAGAGGGCTGGAGGTACTGACCAATCGTTAAGAAGTCCACATCTGCTGCCCGAAGATCATCCATCACCTGGTGAATTTCCGCCCGGTCCTCTCCAAGGCCCACCATCAACCCAGACTTTGTGAAGAGAGAAGGATCAAGCTCCTTGGCCTGGGCTAAGATCCTGAGAGAATGGAAATATCTTGCCCCAGGCCGCACCGTTGGATAGAGCCGTGGAACTGTCTCAAGGTTGTGATTAAACACATCTGGTTTTGCTGCCACAACTACTTCCAAGGCCCCTTCTTTGCGCAAAAAATCAGGAGTCAAAACTTCAATTGTTGTTTCTGGAGAGGCCTGGCGAATAGCACGAATGGTTTTCGCAAAATGCTCCGCTCCCCCATCAGGCAAGTCATCCCGATCCACAGAAGTAATCACAATGTGGGCAAGACCCAGCTGAGACATTGCTTCCGCTACCCGCTCTGGCTCATGAGGATCAAGCTTATCAGGCATTCCCGTTGCGATATCACAAAAGCGGCAAGCTCGTGTACACACACTCCCTAGAATCATGATGGTTGCATGTTTCTTAGCCCAACACTCTCCGATATTTGGACAAGAAGCCTCCTCACAAACTGTATTCAGCTTGTATTTCCGCATAAGATCTTTTGTCTCATTGTACCCCTTAGAAACAGGAGCTTTGACCCGAATCCAATCTGGCTTCTGGGACTTGTGACCTTCTTGCTTAACTTGGTAAGGCTGAGCCTTTCCTTTTTCTCTCGGCGTTGTTAAAGGCTGCATAAGAGATACCTCTTCTAGATATGGATGCTCCGCCCCCAGGCACCGAGGACAGCTTCGTGCATCATTTCAGATAGTGTGGGATGAGGAAAAACTGTGTGCATCAAATCAGCTTCTGTGGCTTCCAAGGTCTTGGCCACAACAAATCCTTGAATCTGTTCAGTCACTTCGGGACCAATCATATGAGCCCCCAAAAGTTCCCCAGTCTTTTCTTCAAAAATGACTTTGACCATGCCAGATGGATCTCCATAGGCAATCGCCTTTCCATTTCCAACACCTGGGAAACGACCAACTTTAATTTTTAAGCCTTGATCCTTAGCGGCCTGTTCTGTCAAGCCCACACTGGCAACTTGCGGGTGGGAGTAGGTACACCCGGGAATATTCTCTTTTTTCATCGGGTGCACATCTTTTTGCCCCGCTGCATGCTCTGCAGCAATCACACCCTCATGGCTGGCCTTATGGGCCAACCAGGGAGCCCCTGCCATATCTCCAATAGCATAGAGGCCTGGGACATTGGTTTGGCAATAGCCATCAACAACGACATGCCCTCTGTCTTGTTTAACACTCAAAGCCTCGAGGCCCAAATTTTCAGTGTTTGCCTGAATACCTACCGCAACCAAGACTTTGTCAAAAGTCTCATCCTTTGAAGACTTCTTTGCTTGATCTTCCAAGGTAAGGGTAACGCCGGATTTTGTGCTTTTCTTCAGAGCTGCCGTTGTTTTGGTGAGAATCCGAATCCCCTGCTTCTCAAAGGCCTTTCGGGCAAGGTCTGAAACTTCATGATCTTCCACAGGCAGAATGCGATCCTGAAGCTCCACAATCGTGACCTCAGTACCCATTTGGTTATAAAAACTTGCAAATTCTACACCAATAGCCCCACTCCCAATTACCAGAAGCTTCTTGGGACAAGCCTCTGCTACCATGGCTTTACGGTAGTTCCAGACATTGTCGTCCTTAAAATCATAACCGGGGAGAGCCCTGGCCCGGGCACCTGTTGCCAAAATCACCTTCTTTGCCAGAACTTTTTCTTTACCTACTGTGACTTCAAAACCACTAGGGGTTCGTTTTGTGAGTTTCCCCTCTCCTGTCAGGACCTGAATTTTATTCTTTTTCATAAGGTGTTGGATTCCAGAAGATAGCTGTCCAGATACCCCGCGAGAGCGCTCAATGACTTTATCCCAATGGACCTTCGGACTCATGTTTTCAAATCCAAAGTCCTTCCCATGGGATATGTTATGATGGACTTCAGCACTCCGCAAAAGAGCCTTGGTCGGGATACATCCCCAGTTCAGACAAATCCCGCCCATCTCAGCTTTTTCAACGATTGTGACCTTCTGGCCAAGTTGTGCGGCACGAATTGCAGCCACATATCCACCGGGTCCTGCACCAATAACGAGAATATCTGTTTGATTTGCCATGTCAGATTGCCTACACTTTTATAGAGAAATTAACCCCCACTATCGCCCATTTTCATGAATGCTGACAAGCCAAAACTTCTAATTGTTGATGACGACACCAAGCTTCGGTCCTTGCTTGCAAAGTTTTTGGCCGAAAGTCAGTATGAAACCATTGAGGCTGAGAATGGGGCTAAAGCCCTTTCAAAACTTGAGGAAGAAGAGATTGACCTCATTATTCTTGATGTGATGATGCCAGAATTGGATGGATATGGCTTTCTTGAAAATCTTCCCAAGGCCCCTCGCCCCCCTATTCTCATGCTGACAGCCCTTGGAGATATTGAAGAGCGGGTCAAGGGCCTCAGTCATGGAGCAGATGACTATCTGCCGAAACCTTTTGACACACGGGAACTTCTTCTCAGGGTTGAGAAGCTTTTAGAGCGGAAAAAACCTTCCTCCTCTCAATCAAAAATTTTTCAGTTTGGCCCCTTCAGCTTTACCAGCAAAACTGGAGAGCTCTTTGCTGGGGAAAAACGTGTTGAACTGACAACAACAGAGGAATCCCTTATCAAAGCACTTACCAAAGCCCAAGGCACCCCCTTAAGCCGAGAAGCGCTATGTGAAAGTGGTGGGTTTACACTTTCACCACGCACCATTGATGTGCAAATCAATCGCTTACGCAAAAAGCTTTCTCTTTATGCGCCTGATCAAACTTTGATCAAAACCGTGCGTCACCAAGGTTACGTACTTGTTGGAGTTATTTCATCATGAAATACGCAATCCCTAAACTTTTGAAATATCTTCTGCCGCGCCATCTTTTTGGGCGAGCCCTTCTCATTCTCTGGCTTCCTATGATTGTTGTACAGGCAGTTACAACTTTTGTTTTTCTAGATCGCCACTGGTACACCACAACACGTGAAATGTCCCAAAGCCTTGTCCGGTCTGTCAAAACCGTTCAGTATTTCACCCAGCAACAAAAATTCATGCCCCAACCTCTACGGGAAGAAGCAGGACATCTCTCTGGCTTGGAAATCTCTGTGACAAAGGATTTAAAAGAACTTCCTCCCCCAGACAAATCCTTTCCAGGAATCTCTCTCTTAAAAAGAACTCTCTGGCAAAGCGGTGTAAAACTTCATTCAGTTTTTGCAAGCGGAGATAAACTCTTCTTTATACTCCCCTGGAAGCGCCAACAATTCCTTGTCCTGACCTGCTCGACAAAACGCCTTCATCTGCGAACAACGCCCCTCTTCCTAATCTGGATGTTTGCAGCCCCCTTGTGCTTCTTTATTATTGCAGCTTTATTCCTTCGAAATCAGATCCGCCCAATCACCCGTCTTTCCCAAGCTTTGATGGAGTTTAGTATGGGGAACAAAACGAAGACAGTTAAGCCCCAGGGAGCCTTGGAAATCCGACGCGCTGCTATTTCTTTTAATCAAATGCAGCAACGCCTCACCCGGTTTATCACCCAACGAACGCAAATGCTTGCAGGTGTTTCTCATGATCTTAAAACGCCACTCACCCGGATTCGTCTCTCTATTGCCATGTTAGAAGATAAAGAAGCTGCCCAATCTCTGGAAGAAGACGTCTCTCACATGTCGAGAATCATTGATGACTACCTTGCTTTCTCAAAAGGAGAGCATGACACAAAACCGAGTGAGGTTTCCCTGCGTGGTTTTATATCTGAAATTATCGCGCCCTATAAAAAACAAGAAAAGGATATTCGTTATCGAGCGTCGAAGGACACAACCCTCCTCCTACAACATCAAAGCATGAAACGGGCCCTGTCCAATCTCATTGATAACGGCTTAAAGTATGGCAGCAAAGTAGAAATTTCCACACGAATCTCAGACCAAGTTATCCAGATCTTTGTTGATGATAATGGCCCCGGCATCCCCCCTGAGCATTATCAAGACGTTCTCCAGCCTTTTCAACGCCTAGAGAGCTCCCGAAATAGCTCTACCGGGGGCATTGGTCTTGGATTAACGATTGCCAATGATATTGTTCTTGCACATGGAGGAAGCCTGAGCTTTACATCTTCAAAAACCTTGGGGGGACTTCAGGTTTCCCTCACACTCCCAAAAGACTTTTTTCATGGAAAGAGCTAAGAATAATTTCTTTCACTAACCCCTCTCATTTTGGAGCCTTGAATTTCAAATGTCACAATTTTCCACGCCTCAAGCTGTGCCACCTATTGAAAATTGGCGGTGCAGCGATGGATGGTCCGCGCTACATCTGGTGGAATTTTGTTGCCTCTAATTATGATCTCCTCATGGCAAATATCGAGCGATGGCAGAAAAATGAGTTCCCAACTGTCCCTGAAGATGAGGAAGAATTCATTCCCCTTCCCGATCGTGCTCTTCCCGCAAAAGAATTTTAAAAAGCTCTTTTTTCTTTCCATAATTCAAAGCACAATGGAATAGGAACAGGGAGATAATCTATGAAACTTTTAATTCTAGCACTGGCGCCGCTGTCTCTCTTTGCTGCAAGTGCAAAACAAACGAAAGACGATGATGCGGCTGATAAGCCCCCGACTGTTGCCATGGGCAGTCAAGGGTCCGATTATTCTGAGGCTGAAACTGTTGAAGATAGAGACTTTGATGCTCTATTTGCACGGCTAGAGGGGAATGCATCTGGAGAAGGAAAAAGTTGGAAGCTCATTCTTGATGCAGAGGGAGCTGGAAAACATCTGCTTATACATGTCCGTGAAGATGGGGGAGAGCGCATTATTGGCATTATATCAGAAGAGGACAAAGAACGGCTTGACCGATTTAAGGATCGGATGGAAATGCAATCTGAGGGAAAAGATGTCACAGAACCTGAGGAAACAGGGGCTAGTGGAAAAAGCTCTTAGTCAAGTAGGCTGCTTGAACAATACAAAGAGACAGAGTAGGATAAAGCAAGAATTATAGAGGTTCTCATGATGCGCATCACGCTCACATCTGTTTTTTTGATTCTCCCGACTCTTTTGACGGCCAATGAACTTTCTCTAGAAGAACGCGTTGCAAAGCTGGAAGAGGAGGTGCGCCGTCTTGGAGGAATGATTGCTCAGGAGCAGATGGAAGCCAAACGCTCTCCAGCAAAAGAAGATGTAACTGCAGAATCCACAGTCGAAGAGAAAACAGAAGAATCATCTACCCCTAAAGAAGCGGCTGAGCCCAAAGGAACGCCTGATGTAGAGGCCGAAGAAGCAGAGTTAGAAGATCCTGTTGCGGCCCTCATTGCCCAGCAAAAAAAGGACAATCCAAAAAGCACAACTGTTGGAGATACCTTAATCCCCAATGGTGATGACTATACCGCCTACACCAATGCTAGATCTTCCCTCAAGCAAGGACAGACCTACAAGGCTATTAATGAGCTGAACAGCTTTTTAGAAGCCTACCCGAACTCCCTTCTCGGCCCGAATGGTGCCTTTTGGTTAGGAGAAGCTTACAATCTAGCAGGGGATAAATCTCAAGCAGCAGTAGCCTATGGCAGGGCCTATAGCCTGTCTAAGGCTCTTCTTGAGAAACCTGAGAACAAGCCTCATCAATCCACGATCCAGGCCCAAGTTCCTGCAAGTATGGTGAAACTCTCAGAAATCCTCATTGATACGGGAAAGAAAGACCAAGCAAAGGCCACCATGAAGGCGCTGAAAGCTGAATTTCCCATGATGCCTTACAAGTTGAAGAAACGGCAGGAAGCCTTGCTCCAGCGGGCATCTTCTAGGTAGATGTCTCCCGAAACGCTTCTAAAAAGTTTGCGAAAAGGCCCAGGCACAGGATGGGCCGTAGGTGTTTCCGGTGGCCCTGACAGCCTCGGACTTTTAGCTTGGTTGAAGCCCTACGCGGAAAAATTACAAATTCCCCTTTATGCTGTTATTGTCAACCATGGCCTACGCCCTGAAGCAAAAGCTGAAGCGGAGCAAGTTTTGCAATGGGTCACAAGATTTGGGGTTCTTGGGGAGGTGCGCACGCTCTCACCCAAGCAAGGAGGAGAAAATCTACAAACCTTTGCCCGGGAAGGTCGTTACGAAGCTTTTGACCAGTTCATGCAAGGTAAAAGGCTAAGCCACCTTTTCCTTGGCCACACCCAGGAAGATCAGGCAGAGACCCTGCTCCATCGCTTTTTGCGGGGGACTGATTATCTTGGGGCTCAAGGGATGCATCCTCTCTCCTCTCGGATTACAGATACGGGCTATACCTATACTCTGGCTCGGCCATTTTTAGACAATCCAAAGACTGAGCTTCACCAACACTGGAAGACAAAGGTGATCACTGATCCCTCCAATCACAATCCTGACTTCTCCCGGGTACGACATCGACACTTCTTAGAACAAGAAACACCCCATGAGCTTCTTGTCACAGCCCAAAAGTTTTCAGCACTTGGGAAAGCCCATGAAGAAGCTCTCCAACCTTTTTGGAAAAATTCATATGCTTGTCATGACGGGTGGGGCTCCCTGAATCGAGAAGCCTTTCGAGCGCTTCCCCCCCTTCACCAAGATATGGTTCTACGGCGTATTCTTCAAACCTATGGGACACGCCCAACACAGGGGTATCCTCCACGGACGCGAAGCCTTGAGACTCTCCTTCCAGAACTCCTGGATGGAAAAGGAAAGCTCACAGTCCATGGCACATTAATTGAGATCCAACCTCAGCTCCTGCGTTTCTCCCGGGAATTCTCTAAGATTTCTGCCAAGGCCCTGCCTCTCTTGCCTCATGGGATGATGTGGGATCATCGCTATAAAATTGCATGGACAGACAAAACCGAAGGGCTTGCTGTTCATGCACTGGGGCCTTTATTTTCTCAGCTTCGAGAATATACAGATACTCCCTATGAAATTGGCCAGACCTTCCCTGGGATTTTCAGAAATAAAGACCTTGTTGCCCATCCATTGGAAGGAGAGTTTATTTCCTTTGAGGTTTAATACTTTGCCTTTATCAAAATCCAAAATCTTCTTCAAGGCTTGAAAGAACGCTTTCGATTCGATTGACACCCCAATCAATTTCCTCACGGGTAATTGTCAATGGTGGCGCAATGCGAATCACTGTCTCTTTAGTTTCCTTAGAAAGAATTCCCTTCGTCAGCAAGCGCTCACAAGCAACACGCGCATTGCAATAATCAGGATTCACTTCCATACCAATCCAAAGCCCTCGGCCCCGAATATTGGAGATAACGGGAGAGCGAATCTCTCGAAGGGCTTTGAGGAGATACTCTCCTAGAGTATGAGAGCGCTCCACAAGGCCTTCTTCTTCCAATACCTCCAGAGCCTTTAACCCTATTGCACAAGCCATGTGATTTCCCCCAAAAGTAGAGCCATGGCTACCTGGATTAAAAACATTCATGAGCTCTTCTGTACCAATCATAGCTGAGACTGGATAAATCCCGCCTCCCAAAGCTTTACCGAGCAGAATTGCATCAGGCTTGACCTCTTCATGGTCCATGCCAAACATCTTTCCTGTCCGGCCTAACCCTGTTTGGATTTCATCTGAAATCAGGAGAACTTTATGCTGACGACAAAGTTCTGAAACGCCTTTCATCCAGCCTTTAGGCGGGAATTTAATTCCTCCCTCCCCGAGCATAGGCTCTGTGAGAAAAGCACAGGTGTTTGGCGTAATAGCCTGTTCCAAGGCCTCGAGATTCCCAAAGGGAATTTCCCGGAACCCAGGCGTCAAAGGACCAAACCCCCGACGATACTCATCCTCTGAGGAAAAGCTGATGACCGTTGTTGTGCGGCCATGAAAATTTCCAGCATTTACAATGATTTCACATTTATCTTTGGGAATACCTTTGACTTCCTCTCCCCAGCGACGAGCACCCTTAATCGCTGTTTCAACAGCCTCAGCTCCCGTGTTCATGGGAAGTGCGCGATCAAGGCCTGAAACCTCACAAAGCTTTTTTAAAAATCGTCCAAGGTTGCATGGATAAAAAGCCCGTGAAGTCACGCAAATTTTTGAAAGCTGATTATGAAGAGCTGTGAGCAACTTTGGATGGCGGTGGCCATGACTCACAGCGGAATAGGCTGACATCATATCTAAATATCGGTTCCCCTCCACATCCCAAATCCAACAGCCTTCTGCAGAGGAAGGTACAACAGGAAGAGGATCGTAGTTCAGAGCCCCGTAGGACTTCTCAAGATCAATGAAATCCTGGGTTGTTTTCAGAGAGGGGTCCTCTACTTTGCAACACGCTTTCTGGGCTGAGCATAGGGGGTTTTGAGTTTCAGACATAGCCTTCTCCTGATCATTTTGACCCCTATATTAAAGCTTTTGTGAGAGAAGAACGACAAGAATTTTTTTCAAAAGCTGTAAGGTTTTTTGGCTCTGATCTTGAGAAAAATCATACCCTAAGACCTCAATGGCACAAAGCCGGGGGTCTCGGGCTATTTTCCGGAGAGGTTTTTCAAGGTCATAAAAAGAGATTCCCGACTCACCTGGAAAAAAAACACCGGGTGCCTCGAAAATATCAAATGCATTTAGCCCAATTGAAATTCCAAAGTCACCCTGCCCTCGGCTTGCAATCTTATGGGCCTTCTCTAGTGCACGGGACAACCCCTTGCGATTCACCTCTTCTAGTAAGATGGTTTGGATACCAGACGCTTCAGCAGCTTGCTTTTCCTCTTCTAGAAAAGTTTGCCCGCCAATAAGGCATATATTCTCAGGCTTGAATGTCTGGCCTTTGAGAAATGTTCCCTGCCCTAAAAGGTTTGTAATGACTTTTTGACAAAGTCGTTTTGGTATTGATTGTGTGGGGATTTCCAGGGAGAGCCGATTATCCAGCCAAATTAATCCTTCTATATTCTTTGGACAAAGAGCCGGCCATGTTCCCAGACTTGTGATACGGGCTTCCCCCAAGATGAGAGGTAATTTCCCTTCAACCAACTCTTTTTTCAAAAGATTTCCCAAGCGACTATTCATATCTTGGACTAAACTTCTTTCTGTCTCATCCAAGACTGAATCAGCGCCTGTTTCCGGAAGGATAGAGAAAACGTTCGCGACCCATTGCGCATCAACTCCGTGCTCTTCGAGTAGCTGTAAAACCTGGCTTTTGAGAAGGTCTTGAGAACCATTTCCGCCCCCATTTTTTTCCATCCAAGAATTGCCGACTCCAATGATTGATACAGACTTCATTTTTTGAGCTTATCCAATTTTGATAAAATTTGAGTTAAATCAAAAAAAACGTGAATATCCTCTAAATATGCACTACCCTTATAATAAGGGTAAGGGATTAAAAATGTTTGCACTGCGTCTTTTTAGTTATTTCTTGGGGGTTCTCCTTGTTGTCACGACCATTGCGCCTCGTGTCATCAGTTGGAATTTTCTTAAGCCCACCCTGGAGAAGGAGATGGTCTCATCTCTTGGAACGCCTGTTAAAATCAAGGGAGATATTCACCTCACGGCTCTCCCTCTGATTAGTGCTTCTGTTGAGAATATTGAGATTGTTGAGAAAAAATCTCCCACCGGCAATACCTTAATCAAGGGAAAAGTCAAAGAGGTTGAGCTTACCCTAAACCCTCTAACGCTACTCTTTTTCACCATTGCGCCTGATGTCCGTGTTGTCGGGCTTGAAGGGATGATGGACAGTGCTTTTCTAGATACTCTCCCAAAATCTAAGGAAGACAAGAAAGCGGCAGCAGAGGCTGCTAAAAAAGCTAAAGCAGAAGGTGAGAAAACAATTTATCAACAGCTCACGGACATTCGAGAAAAGGTCCCTCTTTTAAGCCGTGCACAACTTTACCTAGATTTGATTGATGTGAATTTCGTCTACAAAGACAAAGCTTCTGAAACAGCTCTCCAAGATATGGATCTTCATCTCGAAATTAATGATATCCTGGGGCCATATAGCATTGAAGCAACACTTAGCAAAAGTGGTACACCCACAAGTGTAGAAGTTTCCCTTGCAGATCTAAACGCAGCAACACCCTCCTCTTTCTCCCTTGAGCTGGCTCAGGGAACTCTTCGTGCAGATGCAGGCGGAACCGTTAGTCTTGGCAAGAACATTGCTGTGAAGGCTGATTTCAAAGGCGGCTGGGATGCCTTGCCTGGCAAAGGCAAAAAAGTACAAAGCCTGCCTGTGACTTTCAGAGGAAAACTTGATGCCACCCCAGATGTTGTCAAAGGGGAAGTTACAGAGCTTAAGTTTGGAAAATCTGTAGGCACAGGAAAAATTAATCTGACTCTCTCTCCAACGATGAAAGGCCAAGTTAGCTTCAAAAAGCTTCCTGGAGATACATCTCTTGAGTTTGAATTGCTGCCCTCAAAATCGGTCAGCCGTGGAGATTTAACTTTTAAATCTGCCCGCCTCCAATCCTTCTTAGCGGCTCTGCCTGGATCTCCAAGTGTTTTGACAGAAGACCAATCGGCAGAAATCTCAGCAAAAGCTGTTTACAATCCAAAATCAAAGAAGCTTAATCTGGATCGCTTCAAAATTGAGATTGGCAAAGCTCAGGTCACAGGAGATGTTGATCTTGACCTCTCCAAAGGCATGAGAATTATTTACAATCTTAGCATACCTTCAGGTGGACAATGGGCTCATCTCTTTAACGCAGAGCACAAACCAGCCCACCCTGGAAAGCTCCACCTTAAAGGAGATGCGACGAGTGCTGGCGGAGGATATGACATCAATGCAACCCTTAATCTCTATCCTGGTTCTGTACGTATTGATGGCCTCTATGGGGGGCACCCAAATCCTCTTAATTTAAGCCTGACTTTTAAGACAGATGACCTTGGGGCTACGCTCACAAGCATCACAGGAGACAATGGCGGCCAAGCTGGCCCTGTTGAGATCAAAACAAAGGTTGTGGGGTCTCCTAAAAAGTTTGACTTGAAAGAAACATCCTTTGATTTAGACATCACAGCCGTTAACACTGAGGGAAAATCTGATCTTTCCCTTGATATGACGAAAGCCAAGCCTGATGTTCAGGGGAGTGTGACCATTGAAAAATTGAGCTTTGGTGGTGGGAAAGCAGCAGCTAAGACCTCAAAGGCAAGTAACGATAATGAAAAAAAAAGCGATGCCAAGGAAGCCAAATCATCCCCCAAAGATTTGCCTAACATGATCAAGGCTATCCCCGTTACTGGGAAAGTCACTCTTAAAGGCCCAACTGTTGCGAAAGCAGAAGGCCTTGAGATCAAGGGGCTTCAAGCCGTCCTGGCTTTAGGTTCTGACCTTGTTCATATCCAGTCTATCGGAGGGACTATTGGAAAAGGAACCCTCTCCGGCTCAGGAAAGCTCTTTGCCTCACAGCCTGGAAACTATCTGAAACTCCAAGGAAAAGACCTTCCCCTTGGAGATATTGTGAGCAAGCTTTCTGGGCAGGAATTGCTAACCGGCATTCCCACGAATGTCAACATTGACCTAAAATCCCCCAAAGGACATCACCCTCTTGCCTTCATGGAACACGGCTCTGGTGTCATCAAAATTGATGGCGGAAAAGGAACTGTGTCTTCTCCAAAGGTTGTCGCTATCTGTCCCTTGATTAACCTTGCTGGCTCCAAAAATCTCCTTCCTGGAGGAAGCAATGATAAGAAAAACATTGGGAATATCTGCTCTGGGGAACCCTCAACGCTAGATAGTCTAAATGTAGACATGAAGCTAACTAAAGGAAAAGGCGTACTTTCCAAGGCACAGGCCAAGTCTAGTTTTGCAGACGTAGACTTTAAAGGAGATGTAGACTTTGTGAAAAAAGCAGTCAACATGACCGGAGAATATAACGTGAAGCTTATTAAAAACCTTCCTCCTGTCCCCGCAAAACTTCATGGGCCTTTTGACAATCTTACCCATGAAATGGATACGGCCGGTCTTGCAATGAAGCTTGCAGGGTCTCAAATTGCAGGGCAACTTGGCCTTGATCTTTCAGGAGATAATCCTGGGGAGCTCCTGAGTGGAAGCCTTTCAAAATTTGCAGGAAAAGGTGTTCCTGGCCTTGGAGCTATTACAGGAATATTCTCTGGTGATGGCGATGCAAAAGGTGCTGTTGGCGATATCATTGGAAATGCTGTTGGTGGACCAGTAGGTGGCGCCATTATTTCCGGCATTTTTGGTGCCATCACAGGCGGCAGCAAAAAAGGCGATAATGATAACAAAGAAGAAGAGAAGAAAGACGCTTCTGAAAAGAAGTAAGGCCTTTGCTCAGCAGGTTACAACAACAAACTCTTTATGGGGTGTATCCGCTCTTTGTCAGTGATAAGAGCCTTCATGCGTTTTGCATTAGGGCTTACACCGCCACCTCGTGTCGGATGGTAAAGATGAAGCACAGGAGACCCTTGATTAATTGTCTTACGCTTAATCCCAGAGCGAATAAGCCGAAGGAAAAAATCAGAATCTTCGAACCCATGCCCCTCATAGGTTTCATCAAATCCGCCAATTTTTAGAATATCTTTTCGAAAAACGCCAAAATGGCATCCCTCAACACCTTGCCAATTATCTTGATTTTCCCAAATTTTCTTTTCGCTTTGACCAAAATCTATCAACAAAAATGGTCGCGATCCAGCACCCAAAGCGATAACAGGAAACAAGCGCCATGTTCCCCATTGAGAAAAATGCATATCATTTCTGAAAGCAAATTCAGTAGCCCACTTGCGCATGTAGATGCGCTTTCCAGAAATAAAAGCCCCCTTTGCAGCTGTACGTCTATGGGTCTGGATGAAATCTGGCCGAACACAACAATCCCCATCGATGAAGATCACATATTCTCCTGAAGTCTTTTGAATGCCATTGTTTCGAGATCTGGATAAACGGAACCCCTTATCCTCTTGCCAAGCATGTTTTAGTGGAACAGGGGAAGTCTTCCGTAGATTTTCGATGAGCTGCCGGGTCTCAGCCCGGGAGCCATCATCAGCCACAACAATTTCAAAGTTCTGATCTGTTTGCGCGAACAAAGAAAGAAGAACAAACGAAAGAGCCTTCGGCCAATTGTATGTTGTTACAATAACCGAGATTAGCCCACTTCCCATGCTTATCCCTTTTTCTTCAAGGTTGGGAAAGCAATCACATCCCGAATACTTGGGGAGGCCGTGAGAAGCATAATCATACGATCAATACCAATGCCCATGCCGCCTGTAGGGGGCATACCATATTCAAGCGCGGTCAGAAAATCTTCGTCCATCCGTTGAGCTTCTTCATCCCCGGCTTCCCGCTCTTTGACCTGTGCCTCAAATCGGTGACGCTGGTCAATAGGATCTGTGAGCTCAGAAAAAGCATTCGCAACTTCCCAAGCATTCACAAATGTCTCGAAACGACGTGTAAGACGAGGATCTTCCTCATGTGCACGGGCCAAAGGAGAAACATCCAAAGGCATATCCATCACATGAGTCGGCTGAATAAGCTTTTCTTCAACTTTCTCCTCAAAGACCTTGAGCATTAACTTACCCCAGGTATCTGTTTTTTCAACATGAACACCTACAGACTTTGCAGCCTCAGCAGCAGCCTCATCACCATCAAGACTGAGGAAGTCGATGCCTGTCTCTTCTTCTACAAGCTGTGCCATAGTCACCCGTCGCCAAGGTTTCCCAAAATCAATAAGATGCTCGCCAAACTGGACTTCAGTTTTACCCAAAACATCCTTTGCAGCAGAGACAAAAATCTCTTCTGCCAAGTCCATCATGTCTTCATAGTTGGCATAAGCCTGATAGAGTTCCATCATCGTGAACTCAGGATTATGACGCACAGAAATACCCTCATTCCGGAAGCATCGGTTAATCTCAAAGACTTTTTCAGCCAAACCACCCACAACCAGACGCTTCAGATAGAGTTCTGGCGCAATCTTGAGATAAAACTCCTGATCAAGGGCATTATGGTGCGTCATGAAAGGCCGCGCAGAAGCTCCTCCAGGAATGGGATGCAACATGGGTGTTTCCACCTCAACAAAGCCTTTATCCACCAAAAGATGTCGGATATGGCTAATGATATTTGCCCGTGTTAAGAGCGTCTTTTGACTCTCTTCATTCATGATCAAGTCGAGATACCGTTGACGATAGCGGACTTCAACATCTGTGAGCCCGTGGTACTTCTCGGGTAATGGCAACAAAGTTTTCGTGAGTAACGTTACCTCGAGAGCATTCACGGTGATCTCCCCCCGTGGTGTCCGGCGCACAAGGCCACGAACCCCAATAAGGTCTCCAAGATCCAGATTCTTAACCAGCTTTAGTTGCTCTTCATCAAGCTGAGACTTGTGGCAAAAAACTTGGACACGCCCATCTGGGCCTGCAACATCCATAAACATGCCAGAATTACGATACGCCTTTACACGGCCTGCAATCGTAACTTCATCTTCTGTTTCTTGGCCGCTTTCAAGATGAGCATAGTTCTTATGGATATCATCCATATCATGAAGGCGCTTAAACGTGCTGGGATAAGGTTCAACACCCATCTCCCGAATCGCTTCAAGCTTTGCTAAGCGGCTTTCCCGCTGAGGATTATCAGAAACAGTGTTTTGTACGGCAGCCTCAGTCATAATTTAGCGCTCCATCAAACGGGGATATGCCAAACGCACAATGCTACTTGTGATAACAACCTTCAAGAGAGACGGTGCCAACAACCCAAGGGTCACATTCCACGCTATTTTTGGACTAAAGAGATAACCTAACCAAGCTGCTCCCATAAACTGGAGCACGGAACAACCAAGGAGAGAAATTCCCAAGATCGCCCAGAAGTTCCGGGGGCGAAAATGCTCCATCAAGGATCCAGAAATACAGGCCCCAACAAGAAAACCAAGGAGGTATCCCCCAGTTGGACCAACCATGTAAGCAAGACCAATTCCCCGCTCTGGTGTGCTCTGGAATACAGGAAGCCCCATTGCCCCTTCAGCAAGGTACAACAAGACAGCTGCTCCACCGATCCGAGGACCTAGCAACATACCCATCATGACAGCCACTTGAGGTTGGAAGGAAAGTTTCACAATTCCTGTGGGAACTTGAATTTTGGCTGAAATATAAAGAATGAGAGACCCTAGAAAAACCATCAGTGTTTTCAAGAGAAGCTGTTTCTGTACGAAAACGTCACGGTTTTCCATCACAAGCGCTTTGATTGTTTTTGCCATCTTATAAAACCTCTTTTATTTCGCAATAACTGCGTTAAATTTGTTTGACCGCGGAAATCCTGGAGGAGCAAACCGCCCTTGAGAAGCCCGGTGTGCCATCCAAGGCGCCAAATCCTTTTCATCTAATGAAATGGATTGTCCTCGCCACAATTTCCCCTCATTCATAGAGAATATTTTAGCGTCTGACAAGCCGCCATCCTTAAACCGTTGTAAAATAACGCCTTTTCCACGGTTTACGAGAGGCACTTCTTCAACAGCAAAGATCAACATCCGGCGATTCTCTCCCACCGTTGCCACATGGGATCCCTCCACCCTTTCAAAGACGATCAACTCATCACCTGCATCAAGGTTCACAAGCCGTTTCCCAGCCCTGGTTTGAGTGACAAGGTTGGAGGCTTCCACCCGGAATCCCCGACCTTTGTGAGTTGCAACAAACCATTGTTCTTCTGGCTCTTCCTCTGGGGCCTTAGGTTTTGGAAGCCACATAGCAAGCGGCGTAATTTCCCGCCCCGCTTTCAGTAAGAGCCCCAGTGGTTCTCCTTGAGAACGTCCACCCGGAAGCTCACCCACAGCTAAACTAAAGACGTATCCCTGAGGCTCAATCAAATGAAGACGTTGGTTTGTGTAAGCATTCAAAGCGAACACCCACTCTTCACTCCCCTCATGCTTATCAGCCTCATGTCCTTTGACAACTTTTACCCATGCCTTTGGACTCACCAAAATTGTGACAGGCTCTTTCACTTGGTTCAGAACCTCTGCTGTGAGAGAAACAGATTCAGCCTCTTCAATCACTGTACGGCGTTTATCCCCAAAGGTCTTGACCATTTCCTCAAGATCTTCTGCCATTTTTTGAGATTGAAGCCCCGCATCTGCAACAAGAGTCTTGAGTTCTTTTTGGGTTTTCAGAAGGTCTTTCTGCTCTGCATCCAAAGCCTCTTCTTCAAGCTTGCGTAACGCCCGCAAGCGCGTATTCAAAATAGCTTCTGCCTGGATCTGGCTGAGGGGAAAACGCTCCATCAGCTTTGATTTGGGGTCATCACTCGTCCGGATGATATGAATAATTTCATCCAAATGGTTAAAGATCAGCAGCAAGCCCTCTAGGATATGCAGACGCTCCGCAATCTTCTCTAAGCGGTACTGAGCCCGGCGAACCAAAACTTCCCGTCGGTGATTCAAGAAAGCCTGAAGCAATCCCCGAATTCCCATGACCTGGGGAACTGTATCTTTTGTCAGAACGTTTAAGTTCACACCAAAAGAAAGTTCAAGATCTGTTGCCTGGAACAGGCTTGCCATCAAATGCTCTGGCTGAACAGTCCGAGCCCGAGGGACAAGCACGAGGCGGATATGCTCTTCACTCTCGTCTCGAATATCTCCCAAAAGGGGAAGCTTCTTTTCCTCAAGAAGCTCTGCAATCCGGGCAACAAGACGTGATTTTTGGGTTTGGAAAGGGATTTCAGTAATGATAATCTCATAGGCCCCACCCTTTTGTTTTTCCACGTCCCATTTTGCACGAACTTTCAAGCTCCCGCGGCCAGTCTCATAAACATTTTCGATATGGGACTTTGCATCAATTAAGGTTCCCCCCGTTGGGAAATCTGGACCCTTAATCTTGGACATTATCTTTTTCGTTGTTGCTTCAGGATTTTCAAGAAGCACAAGCGCACCCTGGATCACTTCCTTAAGGTTATGCGGGGGAATATTTGTTGCCATTCCCACAGCCACACCCGCAGACCCATTACACAAAAGATTTGGCACAGGACCCGGAAGCACCACTGGCTCCTCTCCATTAGAAGTCGCTGTGGGGCGAAACAGCACAGCATCCTCTTCAATACCACGAAGCATGGCTTCCCCATAAGGACTCAGGCGGGCTTCCGTGTACCGAAAAGCAGCGGGGCCATCCCCATCAATAGAACCAAAGTTCCCCTGTCCCTCAATCAAAGGATAACGGCTGGAGAAATCCTGAGCCATGCGCACCAGAGCCTCGTAGATCGGCGTATCCCCATGGGGGTGATACTTCCGCATCACATTCCCAAGAGCATCTGCAGATTTACGGAAAGGTTTAGAAGCCGTATTTCCGCCCTCATACATGGCGTAGATAATGCGGCGCTGCACAGGCTTAAGCCCATCACGCACATCCGGCAAAGACCGACTCGAAATCGTTGAGAGGGCATAGGAAAGGTAACGCTCTTTAAGCGCATCCTGGAAGGAAACTTCTTGGATTTGCCCACCAGAAGGAGGGATATTATCGGTGCTTACGGCCTTTTTCTTAGACATTCCTGATACAACTTTTCAAAACGCTGTCTCGCAGGAGGCAATTCATTCCCTCCCTGATGCAAGATCAGATGTTTTAAAAAATACCCTGTAAGGCCTAGTCCTTGCAAGAGTTCATCTGCTTTTGGTGCCTCTTTTTCTATATTTTTTACCAAAAATGCCGGTAAAGGCAGCAATTTTTCTGCATAGGGCGCCCCAGCTTCCCGACTCACAGCCCGAGCTGTGCGGGGAGAAACGTAAATGAGATCCTCTTGCTGGCCTGTGCTGGCACATTTTTCAAGGCTCAGGCCAAAACCCAATTCCCGCAAAACAAGCAATTCAACCTGAATCAGCCGACCAATCCAATCCGGCGACTCCAGGTGGTCGAAAAAATCCTGCACGCCCTCCCAAATCCTGAGATAAGGATGTCCTTCAGGAAGCACGATGCTCAATAACCCCAACAAACTCGACAAAGCCCCCAGGCGCAAGGGATCATCCATATAGATCAAGCAAGGGTTTCCATGATACTCAAACTGGAATTTTCCGAGATGCTGAGAAAGGCGTGCCCGCCACGTAAACTCCCCAAGTGCCCCAATCTGACAGAGGGCAACTTCTTTTTTAGTGGGGCGGAACCACCCTTTAGCTAGTCCCTGACCGGGTGTAAAAATGGTCAAGAGAAGTCCTGACTCCCCTTGTTTTCTGGCTGAGAGCAGTAAACCTTGATCCCGCCATTCCATCCGAATTAATCCTCAAGGTTATTAAAACGCTCAAGCCCAAGAGCATCGAGGCCCTCCCGGGCTTCTTTCCAGTTAGGCTTAACCTTCACGTGAAGAAAGAGGGAGACTTTGCACCCCAACTCGTCTCTCATCCGATGCCGGGCAGTGGTTCCGATCTTTTTCACCTTTTCCCCACCCTTGCCTAAGACCATAGACTTATGAGCCTGTCGTTCGATGTAAATCACCTGGTGAACTTTAATTCCAGAGGCCGTTTCTTCCCAAGCCTCTGTTTCAACTGTGAGCCCATAGGGCAACTCTTGGTGCAAATGCTCAAAGAGAACTTCCCGTGTAATCTCAGCAGCCCACACCCGGGTCGGCAGGTCTGTGACTTGTTCGGGATCAAAATGCCACTGCCCTTCTGGCAAAACCTTTTTCAACGCTGCAACCACATCTGCGACACCATCCCCATTCAAAGCTGAGATCATAAAGACCTCATCAAAATTCTTTCCTTCAGGGCAGAGGCTGAGGAGGGATTGAGTCACATCTAGAAGTTTCTCTTTTTGGAGTTTATCCGTTTTGTTTAAGACTAAGAAAATTTTCTGATTTGCTTGAAAGGCTAAATTCACCAAACGCTCTACCCCTTCAACAGGTGCAGACGCATCGATCAAGAGGAGAATCATGTCTCCTTCACCAACAGCCTGGCGGGCTGTGGAAACCAATTGCCCTTCAAAGCCTTTTCGGGGTTCAAACACACCTGGTGTATCCACAAAAGCAATCTGCGTCTCTTCTTCTGTGAGAATCCCGAGAAGGCGACGACGAGTCGTTTGAACTTTGTGAGTTACAATGGAAACCTTCTGCCCAAGAATCTGGTTCAAGAGCGTAGATTTTCCTGCATTCGTTTTTCCCACAATGGTCACAAATGCAAATTTCTGGGAGGCCTGATTTTGGCTCATGAATTTTCCTTTTTCAACTGGGCCAGCAGATCCTGCGCCCCGGCAAGCTCTGCCTGTTTCTTGTTCCCTGCCGTGCGAGTGATCATCACCTTGTCTTGTACAGAGATAGACACTGTAACTTCTGGCGCATGGTCTGGCCCTGTCATATTCTCAATTTTATAAGTTGGCAAGCCTTTCTTATGGGCTTGCAGCCATTCCTGCAAAGCTGTTTTTGGGTCCTGGGGCACATCTTGGCCCAGCTCCACAAATTGGGGATCCCACAAACGCAGGATCAGACGTTCAACCGCCCCATACCCCTTATCCAAAAAGACGGCACCCAAAACCGCCTCCATCACATCGGCCATCACGGAGGCTTGTTTGTGGGTTCCTTGAGCCCCTTCTCCTCGGGAAACACGGATATAGCGATCCAGGTTGATTTCTTGAGCCACTTGATGCAACGCCTCTTTTCGCACCAAATGGGTGTGGCGTTTTGCAAGATCTCCTTCATCACTTTCTGGAAATTGCACCACCACCCAATGGCTAATGACTAAAGCTAGGGCCCGATCTCCCAGGAATTCAAGATTCTCATATGTCGCTGCCCGATTCGCAGTAGAGGCATGGGTCAAGGCCTGTTGGAGAAGTTCAGGCTTCCCAAACTTCACGCCCAAGACTTTTTCCAAATAGGGTACCTGAGAAGGAGAGGTCTCTACCATCATGCCCCCTTAAGCAATATGCTTAAACATCCGACTAAACCGTCCTTTGAACGGCCAATCCCAAAGGTAGAGGATGGAGCTATTTTCAATAGAAAACCACAGCACCTCAACCCGGCCCACCAAATTTTCCTCAGGAATAATACCTAAGAAATTCGGATTCCGGCTATCATCAGATTGGTCCCGATTATCCCCCATCATAAAGTAATGCCCCTCTGGCACCACATAAACGGACGTATTATCAAACCGAGCCTGCCCGAAAGGAAGGTGTTTTAGAATGGGATGTTCCACACCATTAGGGAGGGTTTCAATAAACTGCTGCACTTTGTAAGGCTTCCCAGATTCAGGCACAACGCGATAATCCTCAATCCGACGGAGCTTCACAGGCTTACCGTTAATATGCAGGATCCCCTCTTTCATCTGAACCCGATCCCCTGGCATCCCGACAAGACGTTTAACAAAGTCTGTGTTAGGATTACGAGGTCCGCGGAAAACGACCACTTCCCCTTGGTGAGGACGACGATCAGAGCCAACCCGCCCCTCGAGAGGCACCATAGGAATATGGTCTGGACCATCACTAAAGCCTGTGAAAGACGGGAAAGAGTATTTGCTGTATCCGTAGATATACTTTGACACAAAAAGATAGTCCCCAATCAGGAGCGTTGGCACCATGGAGGGGGATGGAATCACAAAGGTTTGATAGGCAATACTGCGAAAAATCACAGCAATGAAGAGCGCCCCTAAAAGCGGTCGTAGCCAATCCCAAAAATCTGACACAGATTGGACGTCACGGAGTTTTATATCTTTTCGCTTTGTGGCCATCGGCTACCCTCTCTCAAGTGTCATGAGTATAACGCCCCAGGCTTTGTGAATACAAGAGAGAATGACATGGATCATGTGAGGAGAAAGCATCACACAAACCTATATATGGACTCCAGATCAATTCCAGAGTGATGGTGAAGAATTGCTGTTCAATCACAAAAAGTCAGTCCGGGCTTAACCCGGATCTATGGGGCCAACGGATTGCCAGAGCTTATGCTCCTCACAACGATATTTCATTGAAACTATTGAAGACTTCCCAACAAGAGCAGAGCCCTAAGTTATACCTAGAGCTTCTTGTAAAAAGATGAAGCCATAAGTCACTTATTTCAAGTTTCCATAGGAAATTAATGCCAAAAGTATTTCATCAATTGTATATTCTTTTTGTCCAAGAGCACCAGCCTTTCCCTTCTCCACAAAATTTCCAACTTTCCCGGCTTCCAGTAACTGCGCTTCAATCAACTTCCACAATATTGAATCCTCTTCTGAACAAACATCGGGCATTTTTATTTGAGATAAAGAAGCCCTTGTTGGTTCTGGCCAAGAAGGCTCTACTATAGCTAAAGCAGGATTTCTAGGTGATCCCACATCAACAACGCGTGGCCCTATATTAAAAGGCCCCTTGCCAAGCGCACCTCTTTTTAGCTTCCACAATACTGAATCCTCTTCTGAACAAACATCGGGCATTTTTATTTGAGATAGAGAAGCCCTTGTTGGTTCTGACCAAGAAGGCTCTACTATAGCTAAAGCAGGATTTCCAGGCGATCCTACATTAACAACGCGTGGCCCTATATTAGCAAAAAAACCACTGTCTTCAGCAAAACCGCACGATACAATACATAATATTATAAAAGGCAAATAATTCTTCATCTTTAAACTTCTTTACACTTCATAATTTCGGAATAACCTATGACAATGGAGAAATCAAGCTCTTCCTCGCTGCTCTCACCAAAACTATTGAAGATTTTCTGTAAATATGACACAAAGAGGGCAGAATGATTAAAAGGAGCCATGATGGCAATTCAACGTACACTTTCTATTATCAAACCCGATGCGACACGCCGTAACTTGACAGGCGCAATCAACGCTAAATTTGAAGAAGCAGGCCTTCGCATTGTGGGGCAAAAACGCCTCCAGCTAACAAAGTCCCAAGCTGAACGCTTCTATGAAGTCCACAAAGAGCGGGCTTTTTATGACTCTCTCGTATCCTTCATGACATCCGGTCCTGTGGTTGTACAGGTTCTTGAGGGCGAGAATGCTGTAGAGGAAAACCGCCGTGTCATGGGCGCAACAAATCCTGCCAATGCAGATGAAGGAACAGTTCGCAAGGAATTTGCTGAATCTATCGAGGCAAACTCAGTGCACGGATCCGACTCCGATGAAAATGCTGCAAAAGAAATTGCCTTCTTCTTTGCAGAAACTGAAATCGTCGGTTAAGATAGACCTTATTGGTTTATTTTAAGGAGGTCCCGTGAAGAAAGTTTTATTCCCTATTGGGTCTTTTTTCACAGGCCTCCTTTTTTTATGGGCAGGCCTGACTGCCTCTGCATTTGCCGAATCCACTGACATGGATGCGTACAAAGTTGAGAAAGTTCCTGCAGAGGCCAAAGGAGCGAGTGGAAAAGAAGCTCAGGAAAAAGCCTTCCAAACCGCTTTGCGTGAAGGAATGCAAATGCTTCTGGAGCGCTTGGTTTCAGGCGCAGAGACACCTGAGATTGAAGATTCTCTTCAGTATCTCCTCACGCATCAGGTTCATGTAGACAAGCAAACCTCTCACTTTTTCAAAGGACACTTTACCTTCCAATTTGATCCTACAGCCGTCAGCACCCTCCTTCAGGACAAGGGGCTTCAGCAAGCCTCTCTTTCTAAATCCCCTCTCATCATTGTTCCCATTCTGGACAAGACGTACCCCCCACTTGTATTTGAAGAAGAAAGCCCTTGGTTTGATGCATGGTATAACCACAAGCTCCCCTTCAGCACACACCCCCTTATTGTTCCTGAGGGGGATGGTCAAGACCTGATCACCTCTCAAAAACTCATTGATCCCGTTGCCCGCAATGAGGGGATTGAGGATCTCTTAAAGCGGTATCCAGGGAAAAAAGTTGCCCTCATTACCCAACGCACTATTGATGAGAAAACCTCTTTAATTTTTGAAATCTATAACCAAAAAACCCAAAAGCTTTATGAGCATACCCTTGCAACTTCGGGTACTGATGGAGACCTTGTAAAGCAAGCCGTCTCCCACCTCAATGTATACGCTAAACGTGGCGCAGCGGCCTCTGAATATCCGAAGGCTTTCACCACAAAGGTTCCAAAGCAATTTGCTGTTAAGGTCTACTTTGATGAGATTTCTCATATCACCCATTTGATGGGAGGGCTTTCCAGCTCTGACCAAAAAACACCACGATTGACCCTAAAACATATGTCTTCGAATTATGCTGAATATGAGCTCCAGCACCAGCGTGATCTTTCTGCTCTCCGGGACTTCTTCTTAGGTCATGGCTTCCGCCTTCAAAAGTCTGAAGAGGGATGGGAAGCTCGGCCGATTGCAGTTCAAGAAACACCCCGTGCTATGACTTCTATGGAAGCTCATGACCCTGAAGAAGAAACAGCTCCAACAGCTTTTCAAGTAGAGGAAGACCTTGCCATGGAAGAAAAAGTGTCTCCTAAGCCTCCCATGCACGCAAAAGCGCCTCTAACATCCTCAGCTTATCTGAAGGCACAAACGCCGATTCATCCGCCCCGCCATCGGTCTCTCCGAGAGCGATTTCAGGCTGAAGAGTCTCTTGACTCATTTGAAGAAGTTGCCCATGCAGAACCAGGCCAAGCAACGCATACCTCTCAAGAGGCCTTGCTATGATAGACCTTTTCAGGCGGAATCGTATTCCAAATCTGATTACATTGGGACGCCTCCTGAGCGTTCCAGCAATTATCCTTTGCATGATTGCTGATGCAAGTGGTGTTGCCCTTTGTCTTTTTGCTTTCTTCGGGTTAAGCGATTTTTTGGACGGCTATCTTGCCCGCCGCTGGGGAGCAACCTCTGATTTTGGTGCCACCCTTGATCCTATTGCAGACAAGTTTTTGATTGCCGCCATGGGACTTGCCCTTGTCTTTGAAGACCTGATTCCCCTTTGGTTCCTTTATGTCATTTTAGGGCGGGATATTTTAATCCTAAGCTTTATGGGACTTTTTTTGCTGCTAAAAAAAGAGATCACCCCCCAGCCCTCTCTCCTAAGTAAGGTGAATACCCTGGTTCAGATTCTTTATCTTATGCTGGTTTTGCTTGAGAAAAATATGGGAACGACTATCACCTTCTCCGGGGTCTCAATACATAAAATTGGGATCAGCACTGTTGTTTTCTTTACGCTTATTTCTGGTACCGACTATGCCCTCAAAGCTTTCCAAATTTTGTTAAAAAAAGAAACTTCGTAAAGCAATCCACTCATCTTATGGATCGCCACGCCCTTCGGGCTCGCGATGACTGTAGGGAAAGTCCATGTATTCTAGCCCTATACCCAGGGAACTCCAGGAGCAAAGCTTTACCCAGCGACTTTCTCAATCTCATCCAAAGATTCAGGGTTTTGAAGTGCCTGACGATTTGTCAGGGGCTCCTGATTCAACACGCGACTCACAGCAATCTCTGACAACTTTCCATTGGTTGTCCGAGGCAAATCAGAGACCTGAAAAACCTCTGCTGGCACATGACGCGGTGTTGTGTTTTCTCGAATCTGTGTCTTGATTTTCCGCTCAAGATCTAGATCCAACTTTAGGTCATCTTTCAAAACGACAAAGAGAACAATACGGGTATCCCCCTTCCATCGCTGCCCCACAGCTGCAGACTCCAGCACTTCAGGAACTTGCTCAACTTGGCGATAAATCTCAGCAGTCCCGATCCGAACGCCCCCAGGATTCAGGGTGGCATCAGAACGTCCGTGGAAAATCATTCCTTCTTCCGGTGTAATCTCCACAAAATCCCCATGAGCCCACACATTCGGATAGAGCTCAAAGTACGAGGATAAATACTTTTCATCACCTTCATCATTCAAAAAGCCCGTTGGTTTTGAAGGAAAAGGCTTTGTACAAACCAACTCCCCTTTTTCTCCACGCAACGGCTTCCCATACTCATCCCAAACATCTACAGCCATGCCGAGCCCTCGCATCTGAAGCTGGCCAGGATAAACTGGCTTCACAGGGCTCCCTAATGCGAAACAGGAAATAATATCAGTGCCCCCTGAGATAGAAGCCAAACACAAGTCAGACTTCACCTTTTCATAAACGTAGCGAAATCCATGATTTAGAAGCGGTGATCCTGTTGAGAGAATCATCCTCAAAGCTTCAAGCTTAAAGGACTTTGCTGGGTGGAGACGAAACTTTTCACAAGCATCAAGGTATTTTGCTGAAGTCCCAAAGTGCGTGCACTTTTCCTCCTCCACAAACTGGAAAAGAATATCTTTTTTGGGACTGAAGGGGTTACCTTCGTACAAAAGAAGAGCTGCCCCGGAAGCCAGGGCTGAAACTTGCCAGTTCCACATCATCCAGCCTGTTGTCGTGAAATACATCAGACGATCTTTTGGCTGGATATCACAATGGAGCTGATGCTCTTTCAAATGCTGGAGCAATGTCCCGCCAGCTCCGTGGACAATGCACTTTGGTTTTCCTGTCGTCCCAGAAGAGAACATAATAAAAAGCGGATGATCAAAAGGAAGACGGGTAAATGTAAGGGGCTTGGGCTCATAGGCCTTCAAAACCTCTTCGAAGCGCTCTCCCGCGCTCTCCTCAATCGGGGATGCTAAATCATAGGTACTAATCAGAAGCTTTTCGAGGCTTGGAAGCCCATCCCTCAACCCTTGAATTGTGTCTGCCAAAGAATGAATGGTTGTTTTATAGCGATACCCGTCTGTCACCAATAAGATCTTTGGCTCAACTTGTGAAAAACGATCCAAAAGGCTCTCCAAAGCAAAATCAGGAGAGCAGCTTGAAAACACAGCTCCCAGACTTGTCGCAGCCAGCATAAAGATAATTGTTTCCGGGCTATTGGGCATGACAGCCCCAATGCGATCCCCTGGTTTGATCCCTTGATCCTTCAAATATTGCTGTGCCCGGGAAACCTGGGCTCTCAATTCTGCAAAAGTCAGTGTGCGCTTTTGATGATCTTGGGCCTGATAAATAATGGCTGCCTCTGCTTCATCTGCCCGGGGACGCAAAAGATTTTCTGCGTAATTTAATTGTGCCTCAGGAAAAAATCGACATTTATGAAATTGAGGATGAGGCTCGTAAGCTTGTGTGCCCTTCTCACCAACAACGCCTGTAAAATCCCAAACCTCTGACCAAAAGGCTTCAAAATCATCGATAGACCAGGTATAAAGGTCTTGTATCGTTTTCGAGAATTGAAAATTGTGAGAACACTTTTCTAAAAACTTGTAAACGCGTGTATTTTGAATCTGATCCTCAGAAGGGGTCCAAAGGGCAGACAGGTGAGACATTTACGTTCCTTTAAAAAATTTAGTAAAACATATGCCCGAACCCTTGACCAGGCGCAAGGGGGGAAAATGATTTTTCGCTCAATTCTTTTCTTTTCTCTTCTCATCACAATGCTTCCAGGCTGTGGCAAAATTTGCCCTAAGCTCCCGAATGCCATGTATGTTCCCCAAAGAAGCCATCAAGTTGCTGGGACAAAAATTATTGTCGTCGATAAAGAAGACAAAACGCTTTTCAAGACAAAACGCCCTCTGTGTGAAAAACCTACGTTCATGAACGTTGCCAAAAAGGCCATTGCTGAAAAAGTCCCTCTTATGCTGATTCCTGATGGGACTCCTGGTGTGATTGAAATTGAGATGACTGATGGCTCTTTTGAATTGCTGCGAGAAGGCAACCCTCCTCACCCCACAACCCCAAAACAGCTTCAAGGAGGCATTATTGATCTCTACCGAGCTCGGGTTGTTCTTACATTCCACTTTCCTCATTTGACCTCGACAGGAGATCAAATTGCCTTGACTCAGGGAACAGATGTTTTGGATGAGCCCTCACCTGAGGGAGAAGAGGACACACTCTCCAGCAAACTCATCATGGACCCAACCTACAATGAAACTGAGGTTGCAATCAAAGAACGCCTTGGGGAGACAGTTGAAGATGCAACGCCCCCTCCTCTTGCCCTCCAAAGCGCTACAAAAACAGAGGGGGATCCCATTGTGGAGACCTTTACAATGATTCGCGACCTGCAGGTCCAACGCCAAGACGCTAAAAAGCCTGGAGGGTACGCTCTGGCTATGGAAGGCATTTTAATGGATCTTGAAAACAGCCTTGATGAGTACCTCAAGGGCAAAGGCAAATTCCTTGTCCAGCGTTTCACTGCCCGGCAGCGGGAAGAGCGAAACATTGAAAATCTAATGGATACGATTAAAGCGACCCAGCCTGAAAACATCAATTTTTTGTAGGAAGACGTATGTCTGCATCCGGCACTCCTGATTTCCTTCCCCATACCCATGTTCCCACTGTAAATCAGCTTGGATATTGCCTTGGGAAGCTCAATTATCTGAGTGAGGCCTTTCTTAATTTTTCAAAACAGCATCCTGGCAGGACTCTTAATCTTGAATGTGTTTCCTACTCACCCCTGGGAGGGCCTGATACTGTGCGTGCCGGAAAATATGAATGTACCCTCGCCATTGCCGAGAAAGCCACATCATGATCAAACAGCTTTTGCTCCCTTTCCTTTTTCTGGCCTTTTCTCCGATTGTTCAGGCATTAAGCTTTCAAACACCTCTTGAAATTCACACCCAAAATCATGTTCATAGCTTCCAGGTTTCCATTGCTCGGACACCCCAGGAACGCTACCAAGGACTCCGGGGATATCGAGGGCTTATGCCCTATCAGGGCATGCTCTTTCTATGGCCTCGCAAAACCCGCCCTAACATGGAAATGCTGGGTGTTTTGTTCCCTCTCGATATTCTGTTTCTCGATGACCAGGGCCGCATCCTTGAGGTGGCTTTGAATCTTCAGCCTCTCTCATCTGAAAATTTCCGGCCTCACCAACCGATCTCCCAGGTTCTTGAGCTTTGGGGGGGAACCTGTGCGCAGCTTGGGATTCATGTGGGAAATTATGTGAAATGGAGACCTTAGGCTCTTTCTCTAAAAGCCGCAGGCACATGACTCATGACATCTATTTTAAAGTCTTCTGCATTTTGTAGAAGACGCCCCAAAACTTCAAAATCTGAAAACTCCCCTCTAGGATCAACGAACCCTCGAAAATTTGAAAAAAGCCTTGTTTCGTCAAACCTCACCAAAGGTACTTTTACTGTATCTTCTTGCCGCCAATCTGGCCCGTGCCTCAATTGATATTTTACGTCAACAACATAAATACCCTGCTCTTCGCCAGTTTCTACCGAGAGAAGTTCAGTCCTAAATTCTCTTGCAAATCTTAAATCTCCCCTACTTACGAATAGAGGGCTCGCTCTTGCTACTGCCAGAGCAAGTTCAGCTTCTGTTTCAATCAGACCCACCTGAAATTTTAGAGTTTGAAGACCAATATATCCTTTGTAAAACTTTTCTGCAAAACTTCCCAAAGCTGCCTTTAGGTATCCCTCGGTTAGAAGACGCAACCGATCTTCATCAGATGCATCAACAGCTCCCTCCCAAAACCTTGTTCTTCCCCCCAACTCAAAGTTGTATTCATGCCACAACCAAAAAGAAAGGTTTAACCCCCTCTCAATGCGCTGCCTTTCCTCTGCAGAGGTTGTCATTGAACCCATCTGCCAATACCGAGATAAAACATAATGTTGGATTACAGACTGAAGCCCCACTGGCAACCTCCCAACTCCTATAAGGAGGCGTTCTCGCTCTAAAGCATGCAAACCCTGTGACTCAGCATAGACAGTAGACCATAATGAGAGGGGAAAATGATTTCCAGAAATCAAACTTGCCATTTCATGCAAAACATCGTGGAGATAAAAACCCACTGCATCTCCCCTAATATTATCATACGGAATATCCTTTGGCGTCATGGGAACAACCGCAGGAGCTGCACCCATAAATCCCATTTCCATAAGCGTCAGGACTCCCGCTTCCACACGATGTCTTGGGTGAGGAAAAGGCCAATCAAAAGATGGTGTTTCCCAAGGGAATCTTTCAACCCCCTCAAAAAGAGTGCTCCGCCCCTCAGGCACGGGAAATTTCTGACCTGTAACATCAGTTCCAGTTTTTGCGAGAGGAAGGTTATTCCAAGCTATAAATCCATAGGCCTCATCTGTCATATCTCCAAAGGTTCCAGCACATAAGAGAGCTACCTGATAAAGCTCTTTCCTTGTGAGAGATTTTTTTCCCTCAAGAAATTTCTGAGCTTTCCCTAATCGATCGTAATATGGCACACGTCCATAAAAACGGATGTATTCTTCTACAGCAGCAACAAGACGCCTTGCATTCCAGTAGTAAGCATAAGGAATCCTGTGACGCTGTCCATTTGCAAACGCTCTTGCTGTTGGCTCTACAGTCTTAATCTCTGGCCATTGATTGAAGTTCCGCTCCTGACCCGCTGTGGTACATTGGGGACTCACACCGTAGCCAAGTCGGTCTCGACCAAGCTGCACAATAGGATCTCTAACACCTTCAAACCATTGCTGCCGCAACTTCCCTAGTCCATCAGGACGCTCTAAAAACCCTTGAAACAGGTGAGGTGGAATTTGCATTCCGGGGCCAGCCCCAGTTGAAAAACAAGCAGCAGCCTCTGCTTTTGAGACTGCTGCCCGAGCACGAATAGCAGCACGTCGAACACACGCCCCCTCTAGATCTGCGAAAGAAAAACATAGAACAAAAACAGCAAAAATTTTTCTTCTAAAGATAACAATCCTCAATTCTGATTCTTTTTTATGGGTTTTATATTTTTTTTATTTCTGGTTCAAGCATTATGGATAATTAAAAAATCACTTTGGGGACAAGATCAAGTACAGAACGATGGTAGCGTTATCATTACGAAGAGCGCCCAAACATCCTATGGATCGCCACAGGCCTTCGGCCTTTGCAGAGTTGATGACTGGAGGAGAGGAAGGCTCGTCGATGAGTTTGAAGAAGGTCATGCGATGAGTTAAAATCAAAAATCAGCTTTTTTTGTAAAATTTATAGCTTCTGTTATAATCAGCCGATGAGTCAGATTTTTACAGCATTGCGAGACCCTCGGGTTCTCTCAGTTGGGATCCTGGGGTTTGCCAGTGGTCTCCCTTTTATGCTGACATTATCTACACTCACTTTCTGGTTGTTTGAGGCTGGAATTTCAAAGACCAGTATTGGGCTTTTTGCCTCAGTCACCCTTCCCTATTCCCTCAAGTTTCTCTGGGCTCCCGTCATTGACCAGGTCAAAATCCCTATTCTTGGAAAAGGCCTTGGTCACCGCCGTAGCTGGCTCGTCTGCACCCAAATCCTCCTCATCATTGCTCTTGTCAATTTGGGTTATACGAATCCAGCCCAGCACCTTTCTCTCACCGCGTTCTGGGCTTTTTGTGTTGCGTTTCTCTCAGCAACCCAAGACGTAATTTACGAAGCTTACCGTGTTGAGATTCTCAAGGGGCGCATGCAGGGTTACGCCATTGCAGCTTCTGTTCTGGGATATCGCGTAGGACTCTGGGTTTCAGGCGCAGGAGCCCTTTACCTTGCTGCCTCTTTTTCTTGGACCACAGCCTACGGCTTCATGGCATTCGGCATGGTCATTGGCGTCATTGCCACCCTCTTTAGTCCAGATTCAGAATCAACCCGCTCCCCCTCAATAGCTGCGCCCTTTACCCTTGATCGGAGCAAACTCAATTTCCGGCGCCTCGCCAGAGCTCTCCTCAATCTTGTCCGGCAAGAAGACCTAGTTTTCCTTCTCTTCTTTATCTTCTTCTTCAAAGTTGGGGACACCGTCTTAAATGTTATGACGCCTTGTTTCCTGAGTGAACTTGGTTATACCAAGATTGAAATCGCCCACGTTGCCAAGACCTTTGGAATCGGTACTATGATTTTAGGGGGGATCTTGGGGGGCTATTTACTTGCCCGCTACTCCCTCGCTTGGGTTGTGGTGCGCACTTGTCTTGCCATGTCATTTGCAAGCCTCATGTATGTTTCCCTCTCTATGGTTGGAAAAAATATTCCCTTCCTTTTTCTCACCATGGGTATCGAGAATTTTGCCTGTGGTCTCTCCCAAGCTACCCTTATTGCCTATTTCACCTCCCGCTGCCAGGGCTCTTATACGGCCACTCACTACGCCTTTATTTCTTCCTTGGGGTCCTTTTGCCGGGTTTGCCTGTCTGCGATTGCAGGCTGGGGAGCAGACCAACTCCCCTGGGAAAGCTTTTATGCCATTACAGGTGTCATCTCTCTCCTCACCGCCTTTTTTGTCCTCTCCTCAAAGGAACACTTCCTTTCCTTTGCGAAAGACCCCCAAGATGATGCCATATCACTGCGACCCCGGGAAATTTCGTAGATTTTTTCTGGACAAGCTCGCGAGAAACGACTAAAAAGAATTACGGTTTCGGGGCGTAGCGCAGCCTGGTAGCGCATCTGCTTTGGGAGCAGAGGGCCGGGGGTTCAAATCCCTCCGCCCCGACCATTTCCTTTTTTAATATTGAATCTCTGATTAAATAGGGTTATCCATAAGAAACTTTTGGATAATTATGAAAAATCTTCTTTTTATTTTGTGTGTTTTGCTTTCCTTTGATGTCTGTCATGGCGCCACAGCAGGAGCTATAGATAGCGGAAGTAGAGACCCATCTCCTACGCAAACCTCATGGTCTTGTTGGAATCCGTTTAGTTGCTGTTGCTCAAGGGCAGCACCTGGAGGCAGAGAAGAACCTGAAGACGCAGAAGATGCTCTTCGAGAAGATCGTGATAATCAAAAAGCAGCTGCAGCTTGTTGTGCATGTAGCCTTGGTTGCCTTGTTTGCGCCGGTTGCGCAATGCGGGGATCACCTGATGTTTCTCTAACAGCTCTCATCACTGCTGGTGCTGATGCTGGGGCAGGTTCATTTTTCCTCATTAGCAATGGAATACGAAGTATGCATTGTATTGGTGCAAAAACTGTTGCGCGAACGCTAGTTGTTAGCGCATTCTTGGCTGGTTTCATAAACATGTGGCCTTTTGTTACTTATTTCAGAGGCTAAAAAACACCTTCCTGGGTAGAACAATTCCCGTTGACAAAAGGGCGTCAAAACTCTTATAAACAATCATTCCCTGGCGGGGTAGCTCAGCTGGTTAGAGCATCGGAATCATAATCCGAGTGTCGGGGGTTCGAGTCCCTCCCCCGCTACCAGTTTCATGGCACCCCTTATATGTGTCATAATTGCAACATTTCTCTTCCCTTTTTCTCAATTTTCGGTATAGTTCCCTTTATGACTCAGCCATGTGAACACGCATCCTCTTCTTGGGGGCTCAAAATTGGAAACATCCAAGTGCCTGGAAAGACTTTCCTGGCCCCTATGTCTGGTGTTACAGATATGCCATTTCGCCGAACCTGCAAGCGATTTGGCACCCCTATGGTCATCTCTGAGATGATTGCGAGTCAGGGGATGATTCGCCAAGTCCGCCAGGCTATGATCAAAGCCAAAAAACATCCTGAAGAGGAACCTGTTGCCACACAACTTGCGGGCTGCTGTCCGGAAGCCATAGCTGAAGCAGCAAAGCTCAACGAAGATCTTGGTGCACGTATTATTGATATCAATATGGGATGCCCTGCTAAGAAAGTTGTGGGAGGTTGGGCTGGTTCAGCTTTGATGAAAGATGAATCCCTCGCTGGAAAAATCCTTGAGAGAACGGTTAAGGCTGTTTCCGTTCCTGTGACGTTAAAGATGCGCACGGGTTGGGATTCTGATAATCGGAATGCACCGAGCCTTGCAAAAATTGCTGAAGAAGCCGGCATTCAAATGATCACCGTCCATGGCCGCACCCGTTGCCAAATGTATACAGGCTCTTCTGACTGGTCTTTCGTACGCCAGGTTAAAGAGGCTGTTTCCGTTCCTGTGATTGTGAATGGAGATATTCGTAGCTGTGAAGACGCTGCCCAGGCCTTAGAAAACTCTGGCGCTGATGGCGTAATGGTGGGCCGTGGGGCTTATGGTAAGCCTTGGCTTCCTGGGCAAGTTGACCATTATTTAAGGACAGGAGGCAGGCTCCCCCTTCCTTCCCTTAAGGCTCAAGGAGATGCCCTGCTTGAGCAAATTGAAATGATGTATAATCTTTACGGAAAAGATGTTGGCGTTCGCATGTCTCGCAAACATATTGGCTGGTACTGCAAAGGCCTGACAGATGCAGCAACTTTCCGAGCTGCCATCAATATGGAGAATTGTCCGGAAAAAGTTGTTACAATGGTGAATGAATTTTACACGAGTCATGAAGATGTTGCCGCTTAAGCTCGAAAAAAGGCCTAACTTCAGCCATCTGTGGCGGAGAATTTCGGCTTGGATCCTGCATCCTGGCACATCGCGCCGTTTGGCATGGTCTCTGGTTTTGCTGAGTGTGGGGATGGGCATTCTCACCTATATTGCCTTTTCCCGACAAGACATCCATGGGTTTCATCCCCGATCTGTGACACTGCTCTTAAACATTGATTTGGGAATTCTTCTTTTTATCTTTCTCGTTATTGCACGGCGGGTGATCCGCCTTTTTGTCCAGCGTCGGGAAGGAGCCGCAGGTGCAGCCCTCCATAGCCGACTTGTCAGTCTTTTTTCCATCCTTACCATCACCCCTGCTATTATTATGGGCTTGTTAATGGTCCTTTTTTTCCATGCAGGTGTAGAGTCCTGGTTTGATGATAAAGTTAAAACCGCTCTGAATGGATCCCGCGCTGTTGCAGATGCTTATTTGAAAGAGCACGAAAAAGTCATCCGGGTTCACACTGATGCGATGGCTCGCTCCATTGAAAAAATCCTTACCATTGCAGAAGCAGAAATGCGTGAAGAACGTGGAAGTCTCCATAACCCCAGCGAGCTTGGGATTTCCTCTGAAAAGCTTTCCTTCATCGTGAATGACCAAGCACGAGCACGTGGCCTAAACGAAGCTGTTGTTTTTGATGCAAATGGGATCCTTGCTCGCTCTCAACTTGCCTACGCCCTGGATCTTCACCCTGTCACGCCTGAAGATCTTCAACGGGCACGAACAAGCGTTATCCTCTATGTTTCTCCTGAGGGAGATCGGGTCCGCGCCCTCTCTATTGTTGATGAGATTCGAGGAATTTATCTCCTTGTTGGACGCCCTTTGGACCCTAAAATTCTCAAGCAAATCTCAACGACAAAAGAAGCGGTGGATGTCTACGCAGAGTTAGAAAAAAATCTTGGTGATCTTTCTATCCAGCTTTTTTTGATCTTTGGACTGATTACCTTGATGCTCTTGATGGGAGCGATTTTGGTTGGAATTATCTCAGCAAATAAATTAGCTCAACCGATTGGAGACCTTATTCACGCCGCTGAGAAAGTCAGTCAAGGAAACCTAAAAACTCGGGTGAGGGTCAGTGAAGACTCAGATGTTGGCAAGCTCAGCCAAACCTTCAACACAATGACGGCAAAGCTCGATCAGCAGCAAAAAAATCTTCTCCGTGCAAATGATGTTCTTGATGAGCGCCGCCAATTTATTGAGGCTGTTCTCTCAGGAGTCTCAACAGGTATTGCCAGCTTGAGCGAAAAAGGACGGATCCGCATGATGAATGCTGCGGGAATGAAAATTTTTGGACTCTCAGAGGCGCCAACAGGATTTATTCATACCCTTTTTTCCAAGTATCATTGCCATCTTTTTGAAGAAGGATTCCCCCCAACACCCTTCCAAACTCAAATCAAAGTTTTTGTTAAGGGGCAAGAACGTCAGCTCATCCTCCAACTTTCTGCCGAATCAGAGACTAAGAATTTTGGTTATGTGATGACATTTGAAGACATTACAAGTCTTCTCCAGGTGCAGCGTCAGGCTGCCTGGTCTGATGTTGCCCGGCGTGTTGCCCATGAAATTAAAAATCCCCTGACCCCTATTCAGCTTGCGACAGAAAGATTGCGCAAGCGGATTGGCAAGGACCTGCCCGAGGACGAGCAAAAAGTCCTCGAAAAGTGCCTACAGACCATTGGACGCCAAGTGACCCACATGGGAAATATTGTGAGAGAATTTTCTCACTTTGCACGCTTGCCACAACCAACACTCAAAGACATAGACCTTGTTAAACTCATTCAAAATCATATGGATGAGACAATTTTGCCGTCTTTCAAAGACATTACTTTCACTTTCTCTGGTGCTCAAACACTCCCCCTCTCTGTTGATCCAGAGCAAGTTGTGCAAATTCTAGATAACCTCATCCAAAACAGCCGTGATGCCATGGAGGAATCAGAAACAGCAGAAAAAGCGATTCGCATTTCCTTAGAACAAAAGAATAACTATGCTGTTCTCACCCTCCAAGACAATGGTCCTGGATTTCCTCCTGACCATATCCACCAGCTCACTGAGCCCTATATCACCCATAAGGAAAAAGGCACTGGCCTTGGTCTTGCGATTGTGCGTAAAATTGTAGAAGACCATAAGGGAAGAATTTTGCTTTCCAATACGGACCAGGGAGCCCAAACACGCATCGAATTTCCCTTGCCTCTTAAAAAAGGATCAGAAGCAGCATGACCCAGATAAAATCAGATCGTGAAATTCTAATTGTAGATGATGAAAAAGACATTCTGGAATTATTGCAAGATGTCTTTGAAGATGAAGGTTTTCTTGTGCGCACAGCTCTCTCTGGTGCTGAAGCCATCGAAGAAATTTCGAAATCCCAGCCTTCTCTCTTGCTACAAGACATCTGGCTGAAAGACCCCCAATTTGACGGCCTGAAAGTTCTTGAGACTGTTAAACAGTCCCACCCCCATCTTCCCGTCATTATGATGAGTGGCCATGGAACTGTAGAAACAGCTGTCCGTGCAACACGCATGGGGGCTTATGACTTTGTGGAGAAGCCCTTCAAGGCAGATAAGTTGATGGTCATTGTCAATCGCGCTTTGGAAACCTCTTCCCTTTCCCGACAGCTAGCTGAATCAACGGCACCTTCCCCTTATCAGCACATCTCTGAATTGGTTGGCCATAGCCCTGCTATTGAAAAACTGCGCCAGGCTGTTGAGCGAATTTCAGAAACCAACAGTCGTGTTCTCATTACAGGAGAAGCGGGAAGCGGGAAAGAAGCCCTAGCCCGCCTTGTTCACCGCAATTCTCCTCGGGCACAAGGACCCTTTATCTCTCTAAATTGCAATTTAGTTTCCCCTGAAACTTTTGAGGCAACTTTGTTTGGTAAAGAAAATGAAGAGGGGCAAGTCCTCCAAGTGGGTCAACTTGAGATGGCAAGCCGTGGAACCCTTCTGCTTAATGAAGTCCTTGAAATGCCTTTGTCTGTGCAATCAAAATTGGCCCGCGCCCTCCACCTGATGAGTTTCCAGCGTGTCAATGGCCAGCGCTCCGTTCAAGTCAATGTTAGGGTTATTGCAACGACGATGCGGGATCCTCAAGAAGCCCTTTCAGAGAAAACATTCAGCGAAGACTTATATTACAGGCTCAACGTTGTCCCCCTTCATATGCCTTGCCTTACAGATAGAGCTGAAGATATTCTTCCTCTATTTGCTGATATGATGAGTCATTTGTCTTTCTACCATCAGCGTATCCCATGTCGCCTTTCAGAAGAGGCCCAGAAGATCTTGATGAAAGCTAAGTGGCCTGGCAACCTTCGCCAGCTTCGAAATTTCGTCGAGTGGGTCGTCATTATGTACGGCAATGATAAAACCGAAACAATCCTGGGACCTGAGCAGTTGAGCAGTCCTATGCTCCAAAGCCCTCGGCCTTTTGAACTCCCCTCCTCTGCACATGCTGAAGACTCTCCTGTTTCAGAAGAAGGAGCTGGTGTCTCAAGCAATGTGTTTGAACTTCCCCTCAAAAATGCTCGGGAGGTTTTCGAGCGTGAGTACCTTGTGGCTCAAGTAGAGCGATTTGGGGGAAACATTTCCAAAACAGCTGAGTTCGTTGGAATGGAGCGATCAGCCCTCCACAGAAAGCTCAAATCTCTTGATGTGAAGCGGGCAGGTTAATCATGCTACGGATTATTATTTGTGGAGCAGGACATGTCGGCGTCAGTCTTGCGCGCTACTTGACGTACTATGATACGCACCTCACAGTGGTTGATGAGGATCCTGATCTTATCAAACATATCAGCAATACACTTGATGTCCGTGGCATTTCTGGCTTTCCCTCTCACCCTGAGGTTTTAGATCGCGCAGGAGCCCGCCAAGCTGACATGGTAATCTCAGTAACCCAAATGGACGAGATTAACATGATTGCTTGTGAAGTTGCCCATGCCCTTTTCAATGTTCCCACAAAAATTGCCCAAATTCGGGGGCGCACCTATTTGAATCCCAAGTATGATTCTATGTTCCGGGAAGATAATCTGAGCATCGATCATGCCCTATGCCCAGAAGTGGATACGGCAAGCTCTATCAGCAATAGCCTGACGATTCCTGGCGTCAATCGTATTCTGCCCCTCTCTACGTCAGGCGTAAAGGTTGTCAGTATATCTCTAACCGCCCAGACAGAAGCCTGTCATACAGATGTGGAGCACCTCCCTAGCCTCTGTCCAGAAGCACAGTTCTCAGTTCCTCTCCTGATTCGTGGCCAGTCCCCCATGATCCCTCGACATGAGACTGTCCTTTTGCCAGGAGATGAAATCATCCTGATTTGTGCCGATGAGGATTTAGAAAAAGTGATCCCGCTGTTTTCAAAGCATACCTCTCCCCCTGAAAACGTCCTGATCGCAGGTGGTGGACATATTGGCAGCTGCATCGCCCATAACATCCAAAATGATAAATCTCTTGGGGTAAAGCGGCTCACCATTATCGAAAATGATTCTCACCAAGCTCTAGACCTAGCGGAATATATCCCGAACACAACCGTGATTTGTGGCAGCGCTCTGGACCGGGAAATCTTGGAAGAAGCAGGAATTGAGTCTACAGATCTTGCTGTGACTGTCACCAACGATGACAAAACAAATGTCCTCTCCGCGCTCCTCAGTAAAAACCAAGGCGCAAAACGGAGTGTTTCTTTGGTGAATGATCGCTCCTACAGCCCTCTTGTAACCTCTCTTGGGATTGATGGGATTATCAACCCCCGAGCCATTACAGCTTCCCAGGTTCTCCATAAGGTTCATGGAGATTGGATGGAAAAAACCTATACCTTCAAAGAGGGTTTTGGGGAGTTGATGGAAATCAAGCTCCAGGCTGGTTCTCCTCTTATTGGAAAAACACCTGATGATCTCTACAAAAAAGACCTTCTCTTTTGTGGAGGCATTGTGCGAGATGATGCTTTGATTCTTCGCAACACAGAAGTTTTTCTTGAAGAAGATACGCTTCTTATTGCAACACACATTAGTGAAATTTCTGAACTCAAATCACTTGTTGTGCCAACACCATGAATCGTATTCTATTTCATCTCCCCACAAAAAAAGGCCATATCGGGGTATACAGCTTTTCTTTTCACCATGGGAAAGAAGGCTACATTTCTGAGGACAAACATGTCGAAGGAGACATGAAAACCCCTCTTGGGATTTTTCATCCCCTCCAAGTTTTTTACCGCCCGGATCGCCTCACGCCTCCTCAAACAAAAATGCCTTTGTGGGCGCTTTCTCCTCAGGATGGATGGTGTGATGATCCGCACAGCCCTGAATACAATCGGGCAGTTCACCTTCCCAGTCCCTATGGCCACGAGAAAATGTGGCTGGATACCTCTCTCTATGATCTTGGAATTGTGATCGACCACAACACTTCCCCTCCAATCCCGGGGAAAGGAAGCGCCATTTTCATCCACATTGCTTCTCCTAAAGGCTATACCGCGGGCTGTCTTGGACTCCAGGAAAAGGATCTCCGCCAGCTCTGCAAAGCCCTAACGCCTGAAACTGAGTTGGTGTTTGGGGAGTGAATTCTCTAACACTATAATAGCTTCCCCATGTCCGTATCTTCAGGGCTGCCTTCATACCCATCGGGGTCATTAAAGGGCATAGCAACGTAGTTAAGTCGCTCATAAAACCCTAAAGCTGAAGGAGAGCTCTCTGTATGGATGCTTTTGTAGTCCTGCTGAGCCAGCCATTCTTCAATAAGCTCTACAAATTCTTTCCCATAGTTTTTGCCGCGATAAGCCTCATCAATAACAATAATGCGTATCGCAGCTCTTGCCTCGGGCCAGAGTTGAATGTGAGCATAGCCAACAATTTCAGCCTCTTTGTGTAGGATGAAGTGTTTGTGACCCTCATGCTCAAAAGTCCAGGTATAAGGATCGTCAATCTTATGAGGTTTAAAAAAGTATCTGTTCCGAAACTCTCTAACGGCATCCCACTCTTTATCAGTATGTGCAGTAACGATTTTCACCTTTAACCCCTCTTCTTTCTGAAAGTACGAGGAGGATATTTCAATGAAGATCTTTTGCCAAGGCTTAAGAAGATACTCTCACACCCTCTTGCCAAAGCCATAAATTTTTACATCTCATCAAAATTATAATTTAAAGCTTATTAAATATTGTATTTTCATAGGTTTTAGCTTATTATAATATATATTAACATAAGTTATAGGTTTCGTTATGAGCATGACAGCGCGTAGGAAAATTATGGAGAAAGTGAGGGCATTCGTAGGTAGCCCTCAGGAAATTCCTCATAAAGGATGGATCCGTGCGCTGAGGGAATCCCTCGGCATGACAACAACACAGCTTGCAAAAAGAATTGGCATTTCTCAACCCGCCCTTGTACAGCATGAGAAAAGAGAAGCCTCAGGTTCAATAACAATACAGACGCTTAGGAAAGTTGCTGCAGCCTTGAATTGCAAACTTGTCTATCACTTTGTCCCAAATGAAGACCTTGAGGCTTATCTTGAACGCAACGCTAAGGAAAAGGCCATACAAATTTTAAAAAAGATTGAGCACTCAATGGCTCTAGAAAATCAATCGATTTCTAAAGAAGAATCTCAACACCAGCTGGAGGAGCTCATTCGAGAATTAAAAGAGAGTCCCAAAAAAATATGGGAAAAGGATGACTGAATTTTTTCAAGTCGATTCGGATGCAACGCCTCTTCAGCCTGAGGAAATTGAAGATCTGAAGCTCTCCTACATTTCAACAAGAGATGAGCTTAATGCTGCAGAACAAGCAAACATCCTAAAGGGGTTGAAATGGGCGCATACCTCTAAGGTACCTCTCCTTTCTGAAAAATTTCTTAAGCAGCTGCATAAGAAAATGTTCTCTGATGTTTGGAAATGGGCAGGTTCCTACCGAAAAACAGCCCGCAACATTGGTGTGGAGGCATATCTGATACCAACTTCAATATCTCAGTGTCTAGATGATACCCAATTCTGGATTAGCAACGAGACCTTTTCAAAGAAAGAGATCATTGCAAGATTTCATCATCAACTTGTCTATATTCATCCCTATCCAAATGGAAATGGGCGTTTTGCACGATTAGCTGCAGACCTTCTATCAAAAAAGCTTGTAGTCAATAAGCCCACCTGGGGAGGCAGTAATCTTGCCAAAGCAACAGATATAAGGAAGCAATATATCCATACCCTACGGGTGGCTGATCAGCATGATATGAACCCTTTAATAACCTTCATGTGGCAATTTTGAGATTTTTTAAAAGTGTCCATAAAGGGGTGGAGTCCTCCCTCCCACTTTGCCAAGGCTTAAGAAGATGTTTTTACACCCTCTTGCCAAAGCCATAAATTTCTGAGATCTTTGAGGAAATCAAAAGGTGAAACCCATGGAACCAAATGCACTTCCCAAGCTTGAGGGTCCTCTACCTGAAAAATTTGAAGACGCCCTTGAGGAACTCTCTCAAATTGTTCGCTCCCTTGAATCTGGTCAAGTTCCCCTCGAAGAAAGCATTAAGGCTTATGAACGCGGGATGGCTTTGAAGAAGGTCTGTGAAGATCGCCTTAAGAACGCACAAATGCGGGTGCAAAAGCTTGTAGAGGGAGAAAATGGCGATATGGAAGCTACCCCTCTTTAAAAAACCATAAAAACCACTTACACTAAACAATAGAAAGTTTCAGGTCCCAAATGAGCAATGTCATTCTCATTCCCCTTTTAAATCTCCTCGTCACTGTGATGGGCATTGTGCAATTCTTTGTAATCCTCCGGATTATCATGAGCTGGTTGGTTGCCTTCGGCATCGTTAATGCCTATGGACAGGTTTCCAGCATGATCAATGAATTCTCCTTTCGCCTGACGGAGCCTTTGATTGGACCCTTTCGGCGGATCCTCCCTAATATTGAAGGGATTGATCTCAGTCCTTTAGCCTTGCTTTTGGCCATTCATTTCCTTAGAGATATGATAGAGAATTTGATTTTACAGCTTCATTAATGTCAGCCACCCTTATCAATGGAAAAACGCTCGCGGCGAATATCGCTCATACCTTGCGTGAGACGATCAAGAAGACACCTGGTCATCCCACCTTGTGCGCGATCCAAGTTGGAGAAGACCCCGCCTCCCAAGTCTACCTAAGGGCGAAAGCCAAGGCCTCAGAAAAGGTCGGTATCCAATTTTGCCGGGTTTCCCTGAAAGCTGATGTTGATCTCTCAGAGATTCTCTTTCAAATCCAAGAACTGAATAAAGACCCGAAAGTTCACGGCATCATTGTTCAGCTTCCTCTACCAGATCCTGCTATGGTCCCTGCAGTGATTCAGGCCATTGCTCCTGAAAAAGACGTGGATGGCCTCCACCCTCTGAATCAAGGACGTCTCTTTTCTGGGGATTACAGCGGGATGATTCCTTGCACACCACTTGGTTGCCTTGAATTGATTCAATCTGTAGAACCTCATCTTTCTGGAAAGCACGCTGTCGTCGTTGGTCGCTCAGTCCTGGTCGGACGCCCCATGACACAGCTTCTTTTAGCGCAAGACTGTACAGTCACCCATTGCCATGGCAAAACAGTAGATCTTGCCGCCCATACCCGCCAAGCTGATATTCTTGTGAGTGCTGTTGGAAAACAAGGTCTGATTACAGCTGACATGGTAAAGCCTGGTGCAACTGTTATTGATGTTGGCATTACCCGGGGAGAAACCCAGGTCATTGGAGACGTCCACCCAGATGTGGTCCAGGTTGCCAAGGCCCTCACCCCCGTTCCCGGAGGTGTGGGTCCTATGACTGTCATTGGGCTCATGGAAAACACTGTCCGAGCCTGGCAAGTTCAAACAAGGGCGTAGCCTTTTCCCCTTATTTGACTCTGAACCAACCGATATCCCGTCAAAATGATGAGTCCTGGGTAAAGAATTTCAAGGATCGGCGCAAGGAACCTGGAAATCCCTTGAAAATCTAGCGTTGAGAAACAAAATGAAATTGCCAACGTCCCCAGAAAACACCATCGAAAAGGGAGCTTCAGCTGGCTCTGGATAAACTCTGCAAAAAGAAAAGCCAACACTGAGGCCGTTGTGAGGCAGGCCAAAGAGACTGCCAAGCAAAGGAGGCTTTTGCTATAGGGACCAAGTGCATGAGCCGCAATAATACCGAGAAAATGTTGTGGCGCCGCCCCTTCTAAAAGCGGTGCGTAAGCTGCCCCCAGGTATACAAAACTTGTATACACTCCGATAAAAAGGCAAAGTGCAAGAAGCAGACTCCCCCCAAGAACAAACTGCTGTTCTTTTTTGGGGATCGCTTGACTTTGCAAATAGTCATAAATCACTTTTGCAAAAAAGAAAGCCGCCAGAAGATCCATTGTCTCATATCCCACCTTAAATCCTGTCCACAAAGAGACATGAGATGGTGTCGTCATTTGCATAGGCGGCTGTGCTTTATAGAGCCCTGCAAAAATAATGCAGAAAATCCCAATCAACAATCCAGGCGTCAGATACTTCCCAATTGCCACCATCAAGGTCTCTCGCCGCAAAGCCAGGAAATAAATCAGAATGCAGGCACATAAACTAAAGGCCATTATCGGAAGTTCGATGCCGAAATTCAAAAAGCTTCCATAAGACACTGTAATACACCGTGGCACCACTCCAAAAGGCCCTAAAAGACTGAGGAGTAGAAAAGACAATGCAATTGAGAGACGCCTTCCGAAAACATCAAAAAAGTCTCCTTTAAAAAGAAGAACGCTCAGTACGCCTAAAAAAGGCAGAAAAACACCGGCAAGAATGACACCAAGGCTGGCCCAGGGAAACCCTGAGAGACTTTGTGTTCCCACAACTAAGGGAAACACAAGGTTTCCCGAGCCAAAAAACATTGCAAAAATGGCGAATCCAATCTTGAGGGTTTGCCCAATATGATAAGAAAAAATAGGTTTCATCGTCCGTATCCATTACGAAATAAAAATTAAAATAGAAATATAAAATGAGGGGAAAAAAGGCGTAGGTCGGCGTTAGCCGACGACGCGGACGACGACGGAGACAACAGGAGAGTTTGAAAGGATGAAGTGTTGTCGATCCATAATGAAACTCACCTTAACGGATTTTAGTCTTTTCTCCAAGGAGATTATGCAACCCCCTTTCAGGGGGCCATTACGACTGTGGGGATTTCTCAGTAATTTTCAGGAGGGTGATCTGATTTCCCACACGGCGCAGGACCTCAATTTCAAGGTTATGGATCACAAAAATTTGACCCATCTCAGGGATAGTCATGGTCTCCTCAAGAACTAGCCCGGCAAGGGTACTGGCTTCCTCATCAGGAAGTTCCCACTCAAAACGACGATTCAGATCACGGATCGTGACCTTACCATCGACCATGATCTCGCCCTTTTTGTTCACAAAGATATTGGACTCATCCTGGTCTGTCTCATCTGTAATATCACCCACAATCTCTTCGAGGATATCTTCCAGAGTGAGCAAGCCCTGAATATCGCCGTATTCATCTACCACAAGAGCAACGTGTTCTCCGCGCTTTCTAAAAGCATGCATCTGACTCAGCAGCGTCCGGGTTTCTGGCACAAACCAGGGTTTTGAGGCCAGACCCAACACATCTATACTCTCAAGCTTGACCTTTGTTTTTGACGTCACAGCCCGAATGAAGGACTTCACATGAAGAATCCCCACGATGTTATCTTGGTTATCAATATAAATAGGAACACGCGTATAAGGGCAATCCAAGATCTGGCGTACAATCTCTGACGCAGGAAGCCCTCCATCGACACAAAACATGTTTTTACGGTGGATCATCACTTCTTCCACAGCCACATTGCCAAGATCTAGGATACTCTGAAGCATTAACTGCTCATCCCGTGCCTCAACCCCAGAACGACCATGGAGATCTATAATGCCCCTCAACTCTTCCACGGTATCTACAGTCTCTTGATCTGGAGATTTTTTGAGTCCAAAAAGCCGAAGGTTCATTCGGGCATAAAAATCCATAAACCGTGTCACAGGACTTGTGATAAAGAGAACAACCCTGACCATTGGGGAAACAATCACGGCATAACTTTCTGCAAAGGTAATGGCTAAAATTTTCGGCAGAACTTCAGCATAGATCACTAAGGCCGCCGCCATCACCCCTGTAGCAATAAAAACACCGGCATCTCCAAACATCTCCACAAAGAGGTGCGTCGCAAGAGCTGAAGCAAAAATATTAATCAATGTATTACAAAACAAGATGGAGCTAATGAGAATCGGCAACTCCTGCTTCAAAAGCAAAACCCGAGAAGCCGCCACTGACCCCTCCTTTTCCATACGGTGCAATCGGACCTTAGATGCCGCAATGAAAGCTGTTTCTGTTCCAGAAAAAACAGCAGAAAGCAAAGTCAATCCAACCAAAGCAAGGGCCGAACCGTATTGTTCAAAAATGGAGAGAATTTGCTCTAACATACCACGCCATCATACCTGTATTTATGATTGTCGCCTAGAGGATCTTTGCTGCTTCTGAAGCTCTTCTCTTGTGGGAATGCGTTCAATATCCTGATAAGAAAAGCGCTCTCCTGTCTGCGGGTCAATGCACAATAAATGAACCCATTCATTGCCAAAAAGCCTTTGAAGAACCTCTTGCCGATGAATCACTTTCTTCAGCCGCGCTACAGGAGCATAAACCACCGTCAGTAACCTTTGTGGCATATGATACAGCTTGTTATCCCCTGCATACACAGACTGAAGCGGCAAGCCTGTCATAAGATCACTCCCATTTCCCTGCATCACACTATGCTTACCAACAATATTTTTTGTGACCTTGCTCCCGCCACCGTAGGCAACATTATTAAGGCTGGAGAAAAAATATTGCATATTAATCCACTGGGCGACAACCATGGGAGCCGTCAAGATTGTCTCTAAAATAGCACCATCCTTGTCCTGCTCCCAGTCATAGGAATGAAGAAAGGTGCGCCCTTCCAGATCCATGCTTGTTGTAATGGAGCGGGGTCCCACGATAAAGGCAGCATTTTGAGCCAACCCCCATTCTGGGCGAATCTGAGCCCAATCCCAAGCGTAGGAGCGAACACGCTTTCCTTTTTTGCGTCGAACAGGGAGTCTTTGAATGCGTTCCCCAGAAACCTCTTGTTGTGCCTTCTGAAGGTCTTCCCGGATTTCTTTTAAGGCAGGCAGTGATGCAGCCTCCCCAAAAAGAGAGATATCATCAGTCGTTGTATTGTGTTGTGCCGCCAAAAACGTTACGTCCTCTAGAATACGGATCCCTCTTTGGGCAAGCTGCTCCCTCACGCTCGGCGTATTCAAAATCTGCGCAAGAATCTGGGCATTATCACCCCCTTGATGCCCCGCACATGCTCCACAATCCAAGGCCGATGCATAAGCATTGTTCTGGGTTTGGCTACCATGACCACAGAAGATGACATACTTTGCAAAGTTATGGGTGAGTCCCATACCCCGCAAAGCATTCTCTGCCATATCACACTGCATTTTGAGAGGAATCCCAGAAAGATCAAAGGGAGCCACATGCCTGCGCCTTAAATACCCAACAACAGAATAGAGGGCTCCGGTTATGCGCGGAAAGAGTGTCCGCATCCCCATCCAGAATCCTGAGAGAGGCCCCAGTGTCTCAACCAACGCAAGAGGCGCTGTAAAAGTATATTTCAGAGATTGATAGAGCCTTTTGAAGGTTGCGGAGCTTAACCGGGAACGTTTCTCCAATCCTGGCTCTTCCACCATATGTTCTGGCTTAAGCAAAACAGGGCAAGCTGCATAAGGCGCGCGCTCCCCTTTTTTCTGAAGTGCGACCGGTACTCCAAAAAAACCAGCAAACCCAAATGTCTCATAATTTCCACGAGCCTCAATAGCCCGACGCATGGGTTCTGACCGCACATCGATACAAAAGACAAGTTGTGCCTTGAGAGGATAATCAGGTTTTGCCTGAGGATCTCCTGTTTCAAGAAGCGTTAAAAGATGTTCTTGGTAAGTCTCTTCTGCTGCAATAACCTCTTTTAAAATTTTTTCCCTCCCAAGAGGAGTCTCTTGTTTTTTCAAAAGAACGGAAATTGGTTTTTCTTCAGGCCAAAGCAGCGCTAGGATTGCAGCTCTCAAGGCAACAAACTCAATCTTCAAAGATTTTTTCTCTTGCCCAGACCAGTCCTCAAGATATTTCACATGAGCTGCCCACCCAGGAAGTGTTGCTAAGAGGAGTGTGAGAAAGTGTCCCCAATCTTCCCGCTTTAGACCCAACCGGATAAAACTTGAATGTAAAACCCCTTCAGGCAAATCTGGCAGGGATTGAATCCAGGAGGCCGCATTTTTATCTTTGCCCACAAGCTCTGCATCATAAACAGCCAGCCTTTTCCAAGCCTGCAAAAGACCCTGATCGCGCAAAGGCATTTCAATTGTGGCCTGCCCTTCATCAAAGAAAGCCTGGAAGTACTTAATGGAGATTGTATTTAACGTCAAAATTTCCTGGGGGAAGGAGGTTTGCTCATAGAGCTGCGCCCCTTTCTCAAGAGCCTCAGAAAAAGACAAGTCCTCAAGTCCCTGAAGAGGATTGACAGCAATCAAGCTCTGAAGCGGCCAAAAAGGAGCCACCAGGCGCCAGGAAACTTCATTTAACCCATGAAGCTCAGAGAGAGACTCCTCTCTTTGAGGAGTTTGAGTCTTTTTACTTTTTTGTTGAGAGGTAACAATTTTCATGAGGAGGCCTCTTCAGTATAGGCATATAAATTTCGGTGAGGTGTTAGTGTTCCAGGGGCTGGCTGGCTACGATTCAGCCCTCGCATATAAAGCTTAAGGAACCACTCAGACTGCATGCCTTTTACCATCAACTTCTCACGGAATAAAAATCCTGACCAAACCAGGAACAAGGTAAAGGCAGCCCCGAAATGTAATAGGCTCAAGGGGTGTGGCTGCATAGCTCCTAGAGGAGAGAGAAAGCTCTCAATTGTTGAAACACTATATCCATAACCAGCGCCAACCAAGGCTGTCAAAACGGCAACAGGAACAAAGCGCTTGAGCAAAGAAGTTCTCAAAAGAGTCAACGCAAATTGTGCCCCAGCAACAGTCGTTAAAAAGAGTAGGAAAGTGCGGGTATCCATAGCTTTCCAAGAATAGCCACTCATCTCACAAAAGCCATAACTTGCCCCAATACCACAAATGATAGCCACAACAAAGGCTTCAACAGTCGGAGTCACCTGCTTATCATAGCGATTTTCCTGAGCCGCCCCACCGGATGCCAAGAACAAATATGCTTTGAAGAAACCGTGCCAGCAAAGGTGCGTTACTGCTGCTGGAAAGAGCCCAAGCCCGCACTGGACGATCATGAACCCCATCTGGGACATTGTCGAACAGGCTAACATTCGCTTGACATCACTTTGCAAAAGTTTCCAGAAAGTCCCCAGAACGGTTGTGAAAATTCCAACCATAAACAGGATAGAAAGGGCTTCTCCTTCCCCAAAGAGTAAGGGGGAAAAACGCACCAGCAAAAAGCCACCCCCGTTCACAAGCCCTGCATGCATCAAAGCAGAAACTGGAGTTGGAGAATTCAAAGAGCTTAAAAGCCACTTGTGGAAAGGCCAAATTGCAGACTGTACCATCGCCCCCAAGATTAAAAGAGAAAGTACTAGGACTTTTGACCATCCATCAAGTCCATAGAGAAAAATCCACTGGAGTGAGGTCTCCCCTGTTTCAAAAAACATTAGAAAAAAGGCACCTCCTATCAGCACCCCCCCGCTCCCAAGCATACGCCCAGCTAAAACACCAGAGGCCCGAGCCGCAGCCCAAGAAGACTTGTGAATCATGAGCCGCACAAGGAGATAATTGCTCACCATCCAGGCTACCCAGAACAGCGCTAGATGATCTGAAGAAACCATCAAAAGGAGTGCAACGACCAACCCGGCCAAACGGAGGAAGAAGCGGCCAAAAGCCTGATCTCCCCTTAGATACCTTATAGAAAAGCTCCCGATAATGAACGCAATAAAGCTGATGAGCCCTGCAGTGAGAATCGCAAGTTCATCTATATTCAAAAGAGCGGTGAAGGTTTCCATAGCCCTGACTCCCCAATTTGGTACATCAGGGTATCACTAAATTACCCCCCCGCAAAGCCTTATGGAAAACTTAGTTATAAGGGTTTATTTTGACTGTTTTTTTTCTTTACATCAATTTTTCTAAGACTAGAATACTTGGCGTCGTTTAAAAAGGATAAGATTTATGAAGTTCTTATTAGCTTTTCTTTTCTCTCTTTATTTCATCATACCCGTACAAAGCAACGCTGCTACTCTAGAATCTCTTCCCCCAGGACCTTGCTGTCATCTCATTGAACACTTAGACCCAGGTGCAATTCTTGCTCTGTTGCAAACCTCAAAAACCATCAGAACGCAAGTAAGCTCTGCCTTTTTTGAAAAGCACTTCAGAACAACTTTTCAAAAGCTTCTTAGGGAAGAATATGTTCCCCTCTCCACCCAAGAACAACTCGTTGCTTTCTTAAATTGTCATCCAGAACAAAAAGCTCGGGTCCTTAAAGACTGCGTGGAAAAGGCAAAAGTAAGAGGATATCTTTTCGTGCCCTTCATATATACAAGTAACCCACGTCACGGTAGGCGCATTGGTTTTTTTGGCTTTGCCAATACTTTGATTAGTGAATGGCCATTTGGCGCCCCCTCTAAAGGCTTATTTATGCCCTCAAATGATTTTTTCATAGACCTTTTTAGAAAATATTCACCCGTTAATCCGGACCGAGGAGGAGATTGGGTAGCAAGGATGCGTGCTTCTTCAGGTCGCGAGCTTTTTGTGCACCCAGAGGCTTCCCCTGCACAACTTGAAGACTTAGCAAACCGACTTAGAAATGGGCACACTCGCCTGAGTGACTATCTTGCTCTTGAAGAAACAGAAGCTGGTCATGCGGACTCTACCTCTGGTGCCCCTCGAAAACGGGGACGACCTGATTTAGAAGAAGAAGTGGATGATGGAGCAGCAAGCGCTGCAGGAGGAGGTGCAGCAACGCAAGCCCCTCCTGGTCAAACTTGGCAACAAAGGCTCCTTCCCTCTTATACCCCAAGAATTGTTGTTACAACAGCACAACTCTCCAGCCCTGTTGTATTCTCTGATCTCACACGCATTTTTACAGCTCACCCGGACTATGTCCTTGTTATAGATATTGAAGCAAATGATCCTCCGGAAGATGAGGATGAAGATGAAGATGATGAATTAAACAACAGCTTTGATCTTTCCTCTCTGAGAGGTCATATTCCAAGGTCCGTTAAGAGAATTGCTCTCTCTGACTCCAGCGATCGTGTGGAAATTCTACAAGGAACCTTTCCTCCAGAACTTGCAGATACTCTAGAGGTGGTTGATCTCTCAGGAAACAGCGTTTTAAGGTGCTTTGGTGATGATAGCCCTTATTCTGCAGCATCTCCAGGCATTTTAGAAGGATTTACCCGGCTTAAAGTTGTGTGTCTACGAGCATGTGGTTTTCTTGAATCTCTCGGCCCTCGATCCCTTCGCAACACACCTTTGCTGAAGGTCTTAGATCTAAGAGATTGTCCAGCCTTTGAAAAGCTTTATCCTGATGCCCTTACAGGATCAGGTATTCCCCTTCCTGAGCATCCTGAATCAGCCTTCCTGACAAGAACAGTTGGAAGTGTTGATGGCTCTGGAGGTGGTACAGCCTAAAGCTTTTCACATAACAAAAACCTCCCCGAAAGGAGGGGAGGTTTTACTTCAGACAAGAGTAAGAGAGATTTTAGCTCTCTTTTTCACCTTTCATCAAAAAGGCAAATTCACCGGTTTCTGGGTAGTCAACGAAAGGCTTAATACCCTCAACAAAAGCTTCTCGGGCTTTGATGGAATCCTTTTGGACCCCATTCAAAAAGGCGACAGCTTTTTTCAAGAAAGCACCCCCATCTTTTGCAGGGTCTTTTAAGAATACGTAGAGTGATGTAATAAACTGAACTCCCATATCAATCTGCCCATTTCGGAGCATCAGCATGTGGCGATCTTCACCCTTGTTATTTTTCCAAGCAAGATGGTTGTATGTATTCTTATCTTCATCTGAAGGCAATCCCTTCTGGATACGATAAACCTTTTTATCCATTCCAAAAGCTCTTGTTAAAATTCCTGCAACCCGCATCTCTTGCTTGGATGAGCGGAATCCAATAATAATTGACTGCGCAAGCCCATCAACAATTTTCTTTTGGAAGGCATCCTTTTTAATTTCTGGATGAGCCTTGTAGAACTTTGCCTTCAAAGCTTTAACTTCTTTGGGAGGAATCGCACCCATAAGAAGGGCAAAAGGAGGAATCCCCTCTTTCTCAAAAAAGGCCATCACAGCCGGCATAATCACCTCTTGCATAGCTTTATCAGATTTTTCCTGATTGTCTTTCATGAAAGCTTGGAATTCTGAATTTTTCCCGTGGGCAGACTTGATTCTTCCACTCAGTTTTGAAAGACGCTTTTTCTGCTTATCACCAAGCTTTTTCAGAGAAAAAGAATATGTCTTTTCCGGTTTCACATCTGCATTTTTTTTCAGATCTTCAAGGGAAACTTCTGGGATTCCCTCTTCTTGCACTTTCACATCCTCAGTCTCCGCAAAACCCATTGCTGGGGAAAGAAACAACGAAAGTGAAAGTATATACTTTTTATAATCTTGAAACATTGCCTTATCTCCTGCTTCCCCTATATTTTATTATTATGCATATAATTTAATGTTAATTATTACATAAAATTTGACATTAATTAAAAACAAAGAAATCAAGGCTATTCCCCACAAAAAACCCTCTTAACTTGCGCTAAGAGGGCTCTTGAAATCTTCAAAATAAGAAACGATTAATAACCGTCCTTTTCCATCCGCTTGCGGTTTAGCTTACGGACGCGGCGGAGAGACTCCGCTTTCTCGCGAGCTTTACGCTCTGAAGGCTTTTCAAAATGACGCCGAAGCTTCATTTCACGAAAAACACCCTCGCGTTGAAGTTTTTTCTTCAACACGCGAAGCGCTTGCTCTACATTATTGTCGCGTACTGGCACTAGCATGTGGCCATCAACCCCTTTCTAATGTTAGATTGTTTTTAACGACGTAACTAATATAATAACATATTTCTCGAAAAAAAAGAAGTATTTACCCATGACATCAAAAAACACAGCTTCCTTTCCTTTTTCAAAAGCCGATTTTCTTGCCAAAGTTCTCGAAATTACTGAAAATCAGGACTGGCGTGAAGATGTCATGGTTCAGGCCGCCACAACCCTGGGAGAGCCTGGACTCTACCATCATTATTTCCCAAAAGGGATCGAGGATGTCATTTGGTATTACCATGATATCCTGAACACCCAAATGCTAGAGAAGATGGATCAAATCCCTTTTGATGCCCTGCGGACAACAGAAAAGGTTACGCTTTTAGCCCTCACCCGGATTCAGCTTCAAAAACAACATTGTCAGGCCAATAGAAAACTCCTGAAATATCTTGCCCACCCAACCCGGGCACCCTTGGGGACACGGCTTGTGTTTAAAATGGCAAATACCATCTGGCGCCGGGCGGGAGATACCGCAACAGACCTCAACTACTATTCTAAGCGGGCTATCCTTGGTACCGTATACAGCACAAGCTTGGTCAAAAGCCTCCAGGGGGCTGAGGACAAGGCCGTCGAGGCTTTTTTCAAGGATCAGGTCCAGACTATCTTCAAAGTTACAGGCGTTGCAAAATCTATTGGTAGCACTGTAGAAAAAACCCTTACCTCAATCCCACACTGCCTCAGCCTCCTGCGAGAACGGTTTCGGGGGTGATTAAAATCAATTGAGGGGTTACCTTCATCTCTCCCTTGGAGAGAACCCCTTCACTCATGACGAACCTTCTCTTTCATGAAGCTGCATCATTTTTTAAGATACTGCCTTTTCATCAGGGCCACATTCAGAAAGTTTTTTGAGTCTACGTAGGCTGCTTTGAACTTCCTCAATGACACGATCCCTGTGGGGATCAATGTCGTTCTGAATACCGAGAAGAAGCAGATTTAATTCTGAAAGATTTTCAATTGCCATCAGCGTCAAAGCATGGTGCCTTTTCTGGGAAACACCGACTTTACCAACTTTCTCAATAGCATGCACAACACTCACTGTACCTTTTGTTGATAAAAAAATACCATCTTCTTTTGTAGAGACCACCCAAAAGGTATCTGCGGCTATTCTTAAAAGCCTAATTCCCACCATGAGAACAGCAGGCATAGTTTGCGGCACATCACATACAGCATCTGCAAGGTGTTGGGCTGCAGTGTCTGCATAATGTTTTGGTGAATTCTTATGGGGAGATGAAATCTCCATATAGATACTAACTAGACTGCATAAGGCTTCTAAAGCTTGTTCTATTTGTTTTTCATCTGCGTTTTTGAGTCCAGTTTTGATGTAGTGCCGAAAACCCTCCAGTGTAGAGCTAATAACCTCATCTTCCATGGAGGCATCATCAAAAGCAGAACCTTTTTTATAAAAGGTATTCCCCCTTCCTGTTACGTAGTACCTGTTAATTTTTACTACTGTTTTCAGAGCACTGTAAGAAACTTCATAGTCCCCCTTTTCAGCTGAAACTCTAGCATAAAAAAAACCGTGATCAATAACACTGCAGATATCAGAAGACCTATCTTGGGTATCTCGGAAAAAGGCTGTCAAGCTTAGATCATCTCTAAGTTTTTTATCATCAATAACCTTTATTTCCTCATCTTCATTTTCATAAAGGAACCGCGCTCCTCTACCATGTATACACCAGGAATTTACTTTGTTCCGGCCATCCACCCGCATCAAATTCAGCTGTTTCATAGGGTTGATAAGTGATAATGCATGGCCATAAGCAAAAATCAGGAGAAGATTGATGGAAAAAAGCGTTGCTAAAAAAAATTTAGAAACTTCTACTATATTTCCTGCATTAACAACGACAGCTGAAAATGAAATTGATATCGAGCATATCATTGACAGCAAAAAGAGAAATATCAAAAGATAATCACCCGTTACCTTTTTAAACATTCTATACGGCAGATTACAGTAGCTTTGCTGCGTAGAAAATATAAGAATTGCAAAAAAAATAGCTGTAAAACCTGTTAGGGTAGCCCCCATATTACTTAGGAAATTTTCAAAGCTTTCCAAACCATGCTTCTCTCTGGCAATAAAAACATCCATCTTGCAAGCAATTAGGTATGAAAACAAACCAGTGTAAATAACAATCAATAACAAATTAAAAATCAAATACTTATAATAAAGAAATTTAATAGTTTTTTTATTGTTGAATACACAAAAAGAATTCCAAAATGAGGCAAATCCATATTTTATAGATCCCTTTATTCCCTTCAGCTTATTATCCTGATTATTATTTTGAAACAACATCTGATTTTGTTTCCCAGTATCAAGTATTTTTCTTGATAGAAAGTCTTGCAGACCCAGCCCTAAAACACAACAAAAAAGCCCTTGAAAAACAAATGTTTATATACACCCCCGAGAGGAATTTAAGTATTTTTAAAACACTCCCCCACCACAATCATGGCACAAAAAAAAGGCCTGAGATCAGGCCTTGATTTTACAACTAAGAAACTAGGGAAGCTTAAGCTTTTGCCATCGCCTTGAGGCGAGCAGAAAGACGGGATGTCTTCCGAGCTGCTGTGTTCTTATGAATAATGCCTTTTGAAACACTCTTCATCAACGCAGACTCTGCTTCTTTCAAAGCAGACTGAGCAGCCTTTGCATCTGTTCCCAATAGAGCTTGCTCAGCTCTTTTTACGAAAGTCCGCATCTTGGAACGAAAAGTTTTGTTCCGCTCTGTGCGAACGATGGTTTGTTTTGCGCGTTTTTTCGCAGACTTAATATTAGCCATGGGTACCCATAAATTAAAAAATCTATGATCTTTTACCTGTTTTCCCGACCATGGTCAACTGTTTCTTCAATAAATCCTCTTCGAGGCTAGATTTTTCGTAAAATAAAGTCGATTATTAAAAATCGTATTAATTTTTAGTTAATGTCTAGAGGTTATGATGGGTTATAGGAGAGGTCTATGGCCTGGAAAAGAGATGAATTGATAAATCTTCCCCTGAAACAGGGGCTTATGATTTCCGTAGCGTGGCTCGCACTTGAGCTCACAGCCCCTTCTCTCGCCTTTGCTGAAGATGATTCTGTCCGTGTCATTACCTACGAAGACCTTGTAAAAGCCGGGCAAGCAGGTCGGAATGTACGACCTGAGGCTAACCTTCGCGTCAAAAGTGAGGCCTCTACTCCTCCTGCTGCTGCAGCTGTACCACCCCCTAATATGCCGCCAGAGCCTTCAGCTCCCCCTTTCGAAGATGCAGCACCTCAACCTTCAGCTCCGCCTTTCGAAGATGCAGCGCCTCAATCTACAGCTCCGCCTGCTTATCCAGAAGCGCCTCCACCTGCCTATCCAGAGCCTCCAGCACCTTCAGCCCCACCAGCGTACCCAGAGCCTCCAGCGCCTTCAGCTCCACCGGCGTACCCAGCGTCACCAGGACAAGCCCCTCAAGGACTTTTCCAGGGTGTGGGACCTCAACAAGGTTCCTATCCAGGAGATCCTGCTCCGCAACAACCCCAAGGTCTTTTCCAGGGCACAAGTGCGGGTGGACAATTTGGAGCCCCCACCCCCGGAGCTTATCCAGGTGATCCGGTTGCCCCCAACCCTGTCCAGCAAGGTCTCTTTGCAGGAACAAACGCTGATCAAACTCAAAGCGGACCCCTATCAGGAGACGCTGGAGGTCAGTCTTCTGGGGCTGTAAACACCCAGAAGCTTTTCCAAGGCACAGGATTTGATCAAGGACCAGGAGGCTCTTCTGCTGGGGGAGCACCCGCTCCAAGCGCTCCTGATCCTATGCAGCAAGGTCTCTTTGCAGGAACAGGTCTAGAACAAGCTGCTTCAGGTGGTGCTGCCGCGGCAGCAGGAGGATCTTCCTCAAGCGGAGGGGGGCTTGGGGCCCTCTTTTCCAAGCTGACGTCTTCTGATTTTGGTAAAGCTATTAAGAGCAAGCTCACAAGCACAGCCCAAGAACGCATCATCAGTGAGATTGAAAGTGGCATTGGCGCTTCTGGAGTCAAAGTGACTATGGATGGCCCAACTTTCTCGATGAATGGGAAAACTTACCGCGTTGATCCTGCAACTGGAAATGTCATTGACGTTGCAACAAATGAAACACTGACACCTCTTGGGAATGGTCAATTCCAATCTGCAAGTGGAGAGACAATTACACCTCCTCCCCAAGCAGTTCAAGCAGCGGTTCAGCTCAAAGCTGCCATTCTGAAGCAGGCTGGAGCTATGTCTGGGCCAACATTCACAGCAAATGGAAAAACCTTCCGCATCGATCCAACAACAGGCAAAGCAATTGATATTTCCACAAATGAAGAGTATGCCCCCACAGGAAATGGCTTCTTCATGAGCGAGACAACGGGTGCTGTTATCAAAGCTCCCGAGGAAGTGATTGCTGAAGCTGAAAAACTCAAGGCTGAGATTGAAACAGCCCAAGCTTCTCTTAGCTCCACAGGGCCTTCAGCAGGCGGCATGGCCCCTCCTGCACCAAGTGCACCGCCTTTTGAAAGCAATGACGGTCAATCTATGGGTGGAGGAGGCGTACCTGTTCCTCCGGGCCCAACATTCACCACACCAGATGGCAGAACCCTACAAATCAACCCCCTCACTGGTGTTGCCACAGACCTCAGAACAGGTGAAACATTCAAGGCCATTGGGAATGGTCAATTCCAATCAACCAATGGGGAAACAGTACAAGCTCCCCCAGAGGTGATTGAGGCCGCTAAACGGGCCCGGGCTCAAGCCAAGGCTGCACAACAAGCAGCCATGGGCGCAGGAGCAATGGGTGGAGGAGGCGCACCTGTTCCTCCGGGCCCAACATTCACCACACCAGATGGCAGAACCCTACAAATCAACCCCCTCACTGGCGTTGCCACAGACCTCAGGACGGGTGAAACATTCAAGGCCATTGGGAATGGTCAATTCCAATCAACCAATGGGGAAACAGTACAAGCTCCCCCAGAGGTGATTGAGGCAGCTAAACGGGCCCGGGCTCAAGCCAAGGCCGCCCAACAAGCAGCCATGGGTGGCAGTGCGATGGGCGCAACACAACAAGCTGCCATGGGCGGAGGGGCTCAATCTATGGCAGGAGGTGCGGTGGGAGGAGTAGCGATAGGCGGAGGTGCTCCAGGTCCAGCACCACAACCCCCTGCACAAATTTCTTCTAAACAAGCAAAAGAAATGCTTCTTCCCGTGTTTCAACAGGGACTAGATCGTGCTTTGAGAGGTGAGCCTGTTGTTCCCCCTGCTGGCTTTGGTGGAGCTGCAGGCATGGGAGGTGGTCCAGGAGGCCCAGGTGCTCCGCCATCAATGAGTCCGGAAGAAGTAAAAGCAAAGCTAACACCGCTTCTTGTTGCTGGCCTTCTCCGCGTCCTCAGTGGGAAAGATCTTGTTCCACAACCCATGACTTACAAGACTGCCTCTGGACAAACTCTTGCTGTCAATGCTCTAGGCCAACCTATCGATCCAAACACAGGAAAACCTCTTGTTCCTGGCCCTGATGGCGTGTTGCGTACAGCTGATGGTGCCCCCGTTAACGCAACGGAAGGAGATGGTTTAAGCCAGGAAGAGCGCCGCCAAAGACTTTTGTCAGCCTTCAGAGAAGGGCTTCAAAGAATCATTGAAGGCAAGGATCTCGAGCCTGAAAAACCCTTTACTTTTGTTGATCCTGTCACTGGAAAAGAATTTCCAACAGATGCCCAAGGGCGTCCCCTTGACCCTCGCACAGGACAACCCCTTGCTCCAGGTCCCGATGGAAAAATTCGGACTTCTGATGGCCGCATTCTTGAGAAAAAGCAAAATGATGGATTGAGTAATGCAGAGCGGCTCCAAAAACTAAAAGGCGTCCTAGCAGATGCACTGGGTCGCCTTCTTCGCGGAGAATCAATGTACCCTCCCTCAGCTAGCGGCGTTGTCTACACAGATGCATCAGGAAAGCGGATTCCCGTAGACCAATTCGGCAACCCAATAGATCCTGTGACTGGAAAACCCCTTATTCCTGATGCAAAGGGTGTCTTGCGCACAAGTGATGGAAGGCCAGTTACAGCAACTGCAGATGATGGATTGAGTGAAGCTGCACGGAGTGAGAAGCTGGCAGGTGTCTTGAGAGAATACCTTGAGCGTATTCTTGCAGGCGAAGATGTAGATATGACAGGAGAAGGTCCTAGCACCACAGCGGTCAGCAAAAAACTTCTTCCTGCCTTCACTGAAACACTTCGACGCATCCTTGATGGCGAAGATGTAGACCTCTCGGCTCCTGCTATCGACCCAGTCACAGGAGCTCCTACTGGATCTGCAAGCGGTGCAGGAGGAGATGCTTCAAAACCACTTCTCAAATCTGAAAAAGATGCTCTCTTAAAAGCTTTCCAAGACAAACTCCAGAGGATCTTTGATAGCGAAGCTGCAGAGCAAGAAGGCCTTGAAGAACAAATCGAGATGGCTATCGAACTCTTTATCAACAGACAGCCTGCTCGCTCCCTCCCAGAAGATTGATAATATCCAACCTGTTCAGCTCTAGATTTTAAAGGCAAAATGTGCCAGGATACTAGGAAGGTTTCGGGGTATCGCGGGCTGTGATTCGCCAATTTGAACTTGTTAATAAGGTAAAATCCTACCTTAAAAACGTTGACGAAGATGCTTTGAATAAAGCTTATGTTTTCGCAATGAAGGCTCATGGCCATCAGACCCGTGCCTCTGGAGAGCCCTATTTCACGCACCCCCTCGAAGTTGCCAATATTCTTACAGATTTGTCGATGGACAGTGATACGATTATCACGGCTCTCTTGCATGATACAGTTGAGGATACGGATGTCACTCTTGAGGATATCCGTAAAAATTTTGGCGAGAATATTGCAGCCCTTGTGGATGGGGTCACAAAACTCTCCCGCATTGAAAATTTGTCCGACAAGGCAAATCAAGCTGAGAACTTTCGCAAACTCCTCCTCGCTATGTCTCAGGACTTGCGTATTCTTCTTGTGAAACTTGCAGACCGCCTCCATAACATGCGCACGCTGCACCATATCAAAAAAGTTGAAAAGCGCGTCCGTATTAGTCGGGAAACCATGGAGATTTACGCTCCTCTTGCAGAGCGTATCGGACTTCACAAAATTAAAGATGAGCTTGAAGATCTTGCTTTTGAACAACTCAATGCAGATGCTCGAGATTCTATTCTCTCTCGCCTCCATTTTCTCCGCCGGGAAGGAGGAGAAATTGTCGAGCATGTTATTGAAACCTTAGAGAAACTTCTCAAAGAAGGGGGCATTAAAGCCAAAATCTACGGACGAGAAAAACGCCCCTACTCGATCTGGCGAAAAATGCGGCGCCAGAATATCGCCTTTGAACAGCTCACAGATATTATTGCTTTCCGCATCTTAGTTGAGGACGCCAAAGAGTGTTATACCGCCCTCGGCATCATCCACTCTACCTACCCCGTCATTCCGAATCGATTTAAAGATTATATCTCAACCCCCAAGCCAAATGGATATCGCTCTATCCATACGTCGGTTTTTGGGCCAAAACACCTCCGTCTTGAGGTTCAAATCCGAACCCAGCAAATGCATGAGATTGCAGAGAACGGCGTTGCTGCCCACTGGTCCTACAAACAGGCTGGCAGTAGTGGAGACCCCGACAGCTATCGATGGCTCCGCGGGCTTTTGGATATCCTAAACCAAGATGCAGAACCAGAAGAGTTTATTGATCATACCAAAATGGAGATGTTCCAAGATCAAGTTTTCTGCTTTTCTCCCAATGGAGACCTTCTTGTTTTGCCTCAGGGATCCACACCCCTGGACTTTGCTTATGCTGTTCACTCTGACATTGGAAATACCTGCGTGAGTGCCCGTATTAATGGCAAAATGTCACCGCTGAGAACCGTCCTAAAAAACGGGGACCAGGTTGAGATCACCACCTCAAAGACACAGACACCTTCCCCAAACTGGGAGCGCTTTGTCGTTACCGGGAAAGCCAGATCTCACATTCGACGTTTCTTACGCCAAAAAGAGCAAGAACAATACATCAAGCTTGGCCGAAGCATCTTGCAAAAAGCCCTCAAACTTGAGAACAAGATTCTTGTTGAGAAGGATCTAGAGAAGCACCTGTCCCGCTTTAAGGCCAAAACGACAGAAGATCTTTTCCGCTCTCTTGGTCAAGGTGTTCTGTCTTCGAATGAAGTCTTGCGGGCCCTTCTAAAGCCTGAAAACATCAAGTCTCCTCCAGATCAATTCATGGAAATTGATGAGGCTCACTTCCAAGAAAGCAAGAAGGCAAAAAACCAAGACCAAACCAACCTCATTGGCCTTATCCCTGGAATGGCTGTTCATTTTGCAAAATGTTGTCATCCGGTCCCCGGTGATAAGATTGTTGGTATTGTCCATACAGGCCATGGAGTCACTGTTCACCAGCTAAACTGCCCCACCCTCCAGGAATTTGAAGAAGAGCCAGATCGCTGGCTTGATATTGGATGGGATATGGAAGTCATGGAGGATAAGGTTCATGCCGCCCGCCTCTCAGCGTTTCTTCTTAACAAACCTGGAAGCTTAGCCGCGGTCAGCCAGGTGATTAGCCAACAAAAAGCTAATATTCAAAACTTCAAAATCCTCCATCGTGCAGCAGATTTTTATGAAGTGCTCTTCGACATTGAGGTTCAAAACGTGGAACATCTTGATAATATCATTGCACGATTGCGCACCAGCTCATACGTCAACAGCATTGAGAGAAGATAGGAAAGAACATGCAAAATCTTATTTTTTTTCTCATCTTTCTTCCCATATTCATTCTCCTAACCTTTCCAACACGATATTACCGTCTCCTGAATACCCTTGGCTATCTTGTCTGCTTTATGGGACTTGCCATGGTTATTCCTGCTCTTCTAGACACCCTTCACCCTGATGATCAGTGGGATGCCAATGGTTATGGTTTTGGACTCAGTGCTCTTGTGACCCTTTTTAACGGTATTATGATGACACTGAGCACCCGGAACCGGGGCGAAGAAGCCCATCGCACTAAAGACGTCTTCCTGTTCACAGGGCTGACCTGGGTCACACTTTCCCTGTGTGCAACAATCCCCTTTCTTCTGACTTTTACAACTTACTCCACAACAGACGCATTTTTTGAGGCCATCTCAGCTATTACAACGACAGGAGCCACGGTCCTGACAGGCATTGACTTTGCGTCACCTGGCATTGTCCTTTGGCGAAGCATGCTTCAGTGGTTTGGCGGCATTGGAATTGTTGTGATGGCCATGGTTATTTTGCCGGATTTGCGTATTGGAGGGATGCAGCTTTTCCGCAGTGAATTTTCTGATCGCTCAGATAAAGTCCTCCCCCGTGTCCGCAATATCGCCAAAAACCTTTTTTTGGTGTATATCGGCCTCACCCTGGCTTGCACATTCTGTCTATTGGTTGCAGAAATGTCTGTCCTTGATGCAATTTGCCATGGCCTGACGATTATGGCCACAGGAGGCTTCTCCACCATGGATAGCTCCATTGGGGCGTTTCACAACCTTTGGGTAGAAGGCATTGCTGTGTTCTTCATGATTCTCAGCGGAACAAGCCTGATTCTCTACCTTCACCTATACAAAGGCTCTCCTCGCAAGTTCTATACAGATGATCAATTCCGAGCCTACCTTAAGCTCTTAGGAGGAGCGAGTCTTTTACTAACCCTCTGGCTCGTTTACCATGAGGGATATGAGCCCTTCATTGCACTCCGCCACGGCATTTTCACAGCCGTATCCATTATCACCACAAGCGGCTTCTCAAATTGCGATTTTGGAAATTGGACTGGTTTTCCTTTGGTTCTGATCTTTTTCCTCATGATTCTTGGAGGATGCTCTGGCTCTACATCGAGTGGACTGAAGATTTTTCGAATTCAGGTCATGTTTCGCGTCGCAAAGTCACAAATGCGCACACTCACCCAACCACACGGAATCTTCCTTCCTCAGCTGGAGGGTCGAAACATTGACTCTGCAATCGTTGCAGCGATCCTCACGTTTGTCGGTGTTTTCTTGCTGACGGGTGTTGGTTTCGCCCTGACCCTGTCTCTCTTTGATCTCGACTTTATTACAGCCCTTTCTGGTGCTTTTTCCGCCCTTTCAAACGTTGGCCCTGGGCTTGGAGATATTATTGGCCCCAGCGGGAACTATCAACCGTTGCCAATTGGATCAAAGTGGGTTTTGATGGCTGCGATGTTCTTAGGCCGCCTTGAGTTGCTCACACTTCTGGTTTTCCTCAGCCCTTCCTTCTGGGAGCGGTAGGGTCAACTTTAGTTTCTACTTATATCCAGCAACCATATTTCAAAAAAAATTGACTTTATTAAAATCTCAACTATGTAATAATAAAAATATTTTTTTACCATGAAAACTTTACTGACAATACTTATTTTTACATTTCCAAATTTTTCCTATGGTGCAGCAACTGAAGTTGCAGGTACAACAATGGCCCTCAGTTTGGAAGAGAGACTTCAAAGAGTCTGTAACCTTCTTAAAGAGAAAAAAGACCTAACAAGGGGTCGCAAGAGGCTGTTGGAAGAAGCAAAGATGCTCCGGGATTCTGGTGTGCCTGAACAGCAAGAACTTGCAAGACAGCTTCTAGACCAAACTCCACTAGACAAAATTGATGTTCTTATTGAGCTCTCTGACCTAAACCTGGAAAATCATGAAAAAAGATTGGCAGCACTCAAAAGCTTCCTCAAAAATTACAACAAGGGAGTTAGTATTACCCCTATTAAGCTCTATGAAGATTTGCTTCTGGAACTTGTAACCAGCTTTTTCACTATCCTCACAATTACTGAAAAAGAAAAACCTGAAGGTGCTCTCTATTATCCAGTTACTCACTCTCCTATTGCGTCTTTACAATATGTGTTAGATCAAGCTGTTGGAACAAGCTATAGCCAGACGGCAACAGAATCAGTCCTTAATTTAGAGTTTTTATGCAGTGTTATGGGGATCTATCATGAGTGTATGCCTCAAGAGCATAGAAGAGTGGTTATTAGCCGTTTTCCCATTATTCGGTCTGATCGCGTGGTAAGAACTCTAGAACTGTCCCCAGACGATTTCTTCAGGGTAAATCCCGTCCTTCAAAAATTTTGGGAAGGCGAATGTGACACACTTTGTTACGAAGAGCTTGTTTTTGGAGACCCTAAACTTAGAGGTTGTACAATCCCCACCACTCCTTTGTTTATCCGCATACGAGCAGAGGGGGTGAGAGCCTTGGAGGCTGCTGGCGGTGACACCCTTGCCGAAAGACTTGAGGCTTGGGAAACCCTTGTAGCGAGGACAGCACATGATTCTTTTCGTCCTACACCTCAAAAGGGGAGAAAAAAACAAGGAAAAGGGAGAAGAAGAGCAGCTCCAGCTAAACTTCCTAAAGAATTGTCAGATGAGGGTTTTCTTCGTGAGCGTCCACGATCTATTGATGCTGAAAGAGCCCGTGCATTTCTAATGGGTGAAGTCCCCAATTTTAGGGAAGTAGAGGAAGTAGAGCCTGATTCAGCGAGTAGCTCTGCAGCAGCTCCAGCAAGAGCAGTCCATATACAACCAGCTCCGTCTTCATTCGCTCCAAATGTAAGATCTGATGAACAAAGAGCTAGAGATGAGCAAATTCTTAGAGAGCAGTTAGAACGCAATCGCATACTCTCAGAGTTCAGAGCCCAAAGACGTGGAGAGACAGCAGCATCCAGCTCATCTTCATCTGCTGCAGATGATGGAGATGATGGAGAAGATGCATCTAGCTCAGCAGCTTCAGCCTCACCTTCATCCAGCTCATCTTCATCCGCTGGTCCAGCTCGCCCCTCTATTGTTGATGCAAGCACAGGTGTTAAAGCTTTCGCAAGAACAATTCTAAGTCCGGGTGGGAGCGTAAGATACCGTGAAATTCTGTCAGGGCTTAGAGCCATTGCAGATGATCAGAGCGATATAGGTAGTACAATGAGACCAAGTTCTGGGTCTCGTTGGACTTTCCGTCACCCTCGTATTCGTGGAACTTTCACGCCACATATTCATGGTAGTATTTCCTCGGATGCACGCAGTGTGTATGGAGAAATTCTCCGTGCAATCTATGACTGTAGTGCGTGGGAATAAGCCAAAACGTCAGTAAGACCCAAGACCTGTGGTTGCACCATAGGGTGAGGTCATCATGCCAGTTGCACCTCCCATGGTGCTTCCATAACCACCAGCTGTGCCATAGGGTGAGGCCATCATGCCAGCTGCACCTCCCATGGTATTTCCATAGGCACCAGTTGCACCATAGGGTGAAGCCATCATGCCAGCAGCACCTCCCATGGTATTTCCGTATGCACCATACTGTCCACCCATACCCATGCTACCATAGGGTGTTTGACCATAAGGAGAAGGTGTCATACCCATTCCCATCCCATAGGCTTGTCCATACCCCTGACCATACATTCCCATTGTCTGGGGTCGGGGTGTCAGCTCTACCAGAGAACCATTATCATATTGCTGAAAAGCTTGGCCTTGTCGTACAACAATGCTCCCTTTTTGCCCCATCGACTGCCCACTTGGGTTAAAAAGAGTTCCATCCTCAATGTGCAAGACTTCATGAGGATTCAAAGCCATAACCTGCCCATTATATAACTTCACCTGTACAGGAAAGGTGAGGCGCACCTCTTTCAAAGGCCCGAGCTGCGTTCTATAATTTGAAGGAGGTGTTAGTTTGTAACCAGCTCCCCCCTTAATTGAAAAAATTTGGGCATGCATGCTGTTCATCCCGTATCCACCGTAAGGATTCCCCATACCCATCTGTGTCATTCCTGGGTTTACACCCATGCCCATTTGACTCATCCCCGGACTCATGCCCATCCCCATTTGACGATTCACACCAAAGCCCATTTGTCCTTGGGGAGACATCAAAGAATTCCCAAGACCAGACTGAGTTCTCGGCGTCCTTTGATGCTGGGTATAAGAACCCTGTTGCCGGGTTTGGGTAGCCTGTCTCTGCTGACGAGAGCGCTCCCGAGCTCGCTCTCTCTCAAAAAATCTTTGGGAACTAGACTGAGGTCGACTCTGTGTTGAGCGATAACTATCAGAATGCTGCAAAACTGAAGGAGAGGACTGTGAACGCCGCAAAGGGGGCGTCATGTCTCGAATCATACTGCGTGAAGACCCTTGCCGGCTGAGAGGCGGCGCTGAGGATTGAGACCTGGGCCCTAATTCTCGGTCAATAGCATGGGCTGCAAGCCCTCCCAGCAAGGATCCAAGGTCCGCTGCACTTAAGGGAGAAACTCCCAGCAAGATTAAAAATGACAGCAAAAATCGCATATTCGACTCAATCTATACTGTCATTATCACCTACAAGTGATGAAATTTTTATTAAAAACCCTATTATCTATTTTGAATCAAGATAAAGATAAACGGGTGTAATGAGCACCACAAATGCAACACCATAGAGCAAGGCCTCAACACCAATACCGATAAAAGCCCAAACAGAGTAAAGTGTTGCGATCCCTGCAACCCCAACAGCGCGAATCCACTGCCTTCGTTCTACAATCTCTCGCTCCTGCCAAAGCTGCACCAAATCTGCCAGAGCTGTAAGAAGATACGGAACAAGCACGCAGAAAATAGTGATTCCTCCAAGGAAAGTAAATTGCTCCACAAGATCCTGGCCCTGCCCCAAGATCAGAAAAAGACTTACGATCATTGTGGAAAGAAAAAGACCAAAAAGAGGAACCTTGCGACGAGAAAGGTACTCAAACACCCGAGGAAACAACCCATCTCTTGCTCCCGCATAAGGCATTTGCCCCTGCAGAAGAATCATACCATTAAGTGTCCCAAGACTTGAAATCGCAGCAAGAACACTGAAGAAAATCCCAGCGCTGGGACCAAAAAGTCGGCATCCTGCCTCACCAATAGGTGAATTACAGCTTGCAAGTTCATGGGGCTGAATCAACCCCATCACCACAAGCGTTGTCAGCATGTAAAGAACAGCAGTTAGTGCCGTTCCAACAACAGTTGAGAGGGGAATATTCCGCCGGGGATTTTCCACAGCTTCAGCAGGGACCGTAGAAGATTCCAAACCAATAAAAGCAAAGAGCGTTAAGGCCACAGAACCGCTCAAAGCCTCAATCATGGTAAACTTTCCGCTTGTAAAGGGGTAGATCATTGACCAATCCACAAAAAACAATCCCCAGATACTAATACCGATTAAAGGGATAAGTTTTGCAAATGTGAGAACCACTTGAACACGACCTCCAACAACCACACCAATTGCATTTAGGAAGGTCAAGATCCATAAACTTCCTAGACCAATTGCAAGCTGGAGAGGCACACTCTCTGCAATTTCAGGATAAGCTCCTGTAAGATTTGAGACAATTGAAACACAGAGCGCAACGTTCCCTGTAATGCCGTTTGCCATCCAGTAGGTCCATCCCACTTGAAAAGCTGCAAACCGTCCAAATATGGCTTTCGTATACGTGTATGGGCCTCCTGTATCGGTATAGCGCCCCGCAAACCGAGCGTAGACAAGAGCAAGCGCAATCCCGCCTACAGCTGTGATTGCCCACCCAAGCAAGCAAACACTTCCAAAAAGAGCAAGAGATGCTGGAAGCAAGAACACTCCAGACCCGACCATGTTTCCGATCACAAGGCTTGTACACTGAATCAGACCCATCTTTGTTTCATCATGCTCCACTCCAACGGCTTGGGTCGACGAGTCGGGTGATGCAGACATAAGGATCTCCTTGAAAATGATAAGATTTATTATGTTTGTCATGAAGCGTTTGTAAGGAAAAGTCAACCTTTTGCTTGCGAACAGACTTTTACTCACCTGTTGTATTTGCACCACATCCAAAAGCGCCCGACCCTTGACAAACCCCTTTAAAAAGCGCACTTTCAAGCATCTCTAAAGACGAGGTTTTAAATGAGTATCGCTTTAATATTCCCGGGCCAAGGGTCCCAACAAATTGGGATGGCAAAAGATTTCTACGATAATTTTGCTCTCGCCCGGGAAGTCATGGAAGAGGTTGAAGAAGCCCTCTCCCAAAAACTTGGTAAAACTATGTTTGAGGGACCGGAGTCAGATCTTAACCTCACAGAAAACACCCAACCTGCCCTTATGACAGCTTCAATGATGATGCTCCGTTGTCTTGAGGCAGAAGGTGGCATAACACCTTCTCATAACACCGTCAAAGCCCTTGCTGGACACTCTCTCGGGGAGTACACGGCACTTGCCGCTGCAGGGTCTCTTACCGTTGCACAAACAGCTAAGCTCCTGAAAACACGTGGACAAGCGATGCAAAAAGCTGTCCCTGTTGGCAAGGGAGCAATGGCAGCGATTCTTGGCCTTGAAATTCAGGATATTCAAGATATCCTGAAGGACTTTCAGGATCCTGAAAGCCTATGCGCAATGGCCAATGATAATTGCCCAGGACAAGTCGTGATTTCCGGCCACAAAGAGGCTGTTGAAAAAGCCATGCAAATTGCTCAAGAAAAAGGCGCCCGCAAGGCTGTTCCTCTTCCTGTCTCTGCTCCATTTCACTGCAGTCTTATGCTCCCCGCAGCAGAGGTCATGAACGAGGCTCTCTCCCAAGAAGAGTTGAAGGCCCCCATTAGGCCCATCGTGACAAATATCTCTGCTTGCTACCAGGAAGATCCAGAGATTCTCAAGCAATCCCTTGTTACACAAGTCACAGCTTCTGTGCGGTGGCGGGAGTCCATGTCATACCTTCGGGATGAAGAAGGCATTGAAACTTTTGTTGAAATCGGTTCTGGCGCTGTCCTTTCCGGCCTAATGAAGCGGATTGATCGCCAAGCCACAGCCGTTTCTATTAATTCTGTTGAGGCCATGAGTGCCTTTTTAAAACAAGCAGCTTAGGAGAAAATATATGCTGAACTTTGAGAACAAACGCGCTCTTGTGACGGGAGCTTCTGGAGCCATTGGACGCGCCATTGTAAAAGCCCTTCATGCCCAAGGCGCAACTGTTGCCATTTCAGGAACACGGGTGGAAGCCCTTGAGTCTCTTGCCAAAGAACTCGGGGACCGCTGTCATATTGTACCCTGCAAACTCAGTGATCCTGAGGCCGTCGCGCAGCTTATTCCTCAAGCGATTGAAGCCATGGGGGGTATTGATATTCTCATTAACAATGCTGGTATTACCCGAGACAACCTTCTCATGCGGATGAAGCCAGAAGAGCGCGGAGATGTATTAAATATTAACCTTGAAGCCCCTATGGCTCTTTCTCAGGCTGCGCTGAAGCCCATGATGAAGAATCGCTGGGGCCGCATCATCAATGTTTGTTCTGTTGTGGGATATACAGGAAACCCTGGTCAAACAAATTATTGCGCCTCAAAAGCTGGACTTGTTGGATTTTCTAAGGCCTTGGCACAAGAAGTTGCCACCCGAGGCATTACGGTGAACTGTATTGCTCCTGGTTTTATTGAAAGCCCTATGACAGATAAACTAAATGAAGATCAACATAAAGCGATCCTTACCAAAATCCCCGCACAAAAAATGGGCACCGCACAGGATATTGCTAATGCTTGCGTTTTTGCGGCTTCTGATGAATCTCAATACATGACTGGCCAGACCTTACACATCAACGGTGGTATGGCAATGTATTAGGGAGCGAGAGTCTCCTATTCCCTAACCAGTTATGTGTGGATTCCGGGTTAAACCCGGAATGATCTTCTTTATAGGAAGAGAGATCGAAATTCCAGCGCAGGCTGGAATCCAGGACTCATTTCTTCCCTGCGAAAGCAGAGGGCTTTTTTTCCTGGACCCCGGATCAAATCCGGGGTTTCGAGGTAAGTACTAGTTTTTTGTCTTTCTAAGTCATCGCGAGCCCTGAAAGGGCGTGGCGATCCATAAGGTGCTTAGATTCCGGGTCAGGGCCCGGAATGACTTACTTCCCAGATCCCTGCCTCCGATGGAGCCTCATTCTTTTTATTACTTCTGTCGCAATTAGGCTTAATTGCGCATGCGAAACACTCACAGTAACATAGTGAACGCGATTGAGATGTGCTTGCCGCCTTAACAGTCTTGACTGTAATAACCAAACATAGGGCATAACTCTGGGATAGAACTGAGCATCAAGTATTGCTTTATCATCAAATCCACGTGCGAGACCAATCAAAGGCTTTTCCATCTTGCCACCAATACCAGAAAATATTTTTCCAATACGTATAGAATGAGCTTGTTGAGAAATGGGCCAACGCCTCATAAAGGCTTCTAAACCATAGTATTCTGCGAGTGCATTCAACGCCTTTGCTCCTCTAGGCTGGCTTTTGAAAAAAGGACCAACTTCTTTTAGAATGACGCCTGCAATTGGAGGCGTTACTGCAAAAGCAGGCTTAATGAGAAGACTAAGAAGAATCTGTGGAGAGAGAGGGGCTGCCCCAGGTCTCACTCGATATTCTTCCCTGCCAATTCGGATGACTCCCTCTTCAGGGTCAGGGTAAGTCTTTAGAAGGCATGTTTTTGCAGCACCAGATAATGTTGAACTTTTTGTTATCAATCCCCGAAGGGCACGTATTAATGCGTTAGTCACTTGTGTTGTGAGAGGATCATACCCAGCCTTCAATTCTCTATTCCCATAATATTGGTGATGCACTGGTCTATATACTGATTTCCCTGCATGATCAGAAAAACATGGAGCTAAAATAAAAATTGTTACTAAGAGAGGATCAATCCCACTATGTCTTTCGAGATCATCTGGAAGAGAAATATGGGGATATGGCCTTGCAAGTTCCTGAAAAGTCTCCAAAGTCACAGCCTGCCCGCTTGTAGTGAAAGAAACATGACGCTCTGGTCGATGAATTTCACAACATACAATTTGGGGGCAGCTCAGAGGTGTTACGCCTAACCTCCCAAGCGTACTGTGGGCATGCCGAGGCATGTGGTCTGCACCCACACTGCTGGCAGCAGCCTCCTCATCTCCAGGAGCATAAGGTGTGCCCGTTTTAGGATTACATCTGGAAGCATCGTCCTCTACTTCATCTTCATATGCCCAAGGAATGCCACGCCTTTCTAATTCTCGTGCAAAGTATGCAGCATCTGCATATTTCAGCCCCGCTGTGGGGGCATCATGGGAAAGGGGGTGGCTTTTATCAAGGTTTGGAGCAGGCCTCATGCTCCTGTTTATAAGCACAAATGTTTTTGGACCTAGCGTGACAGGGCCCACAACCTTAACTTCATCCTGTGACAAAAACAAAACGTTGCTAGGGTCTACAGGATGTATGATGGTACAAGCAGTATTCCACCCATAACAAGGCCGGTCAAGGCACCAAAAACTGACACCTGGCTGATATCTAGAGTTTGGCACAACAAGATCACACTTAGGATCGGTCTCCCTTGGCTGCATCAGTGGAATTTCTTCTCCCTTGAAAGTGATGCTTTTTCCAGAACAAGAGCATCCTGGCCTACACTGAATGCATGGGTACCCTATGTGAACAAAGCGATGTCGTCCAGAACCTAATACGGTGTCATATTCCCCATAAACAGCAGATGGCTTTTCATCCCCTGCTGCTGCTGCAAATAAACCGGTAGAAAACAATAAGAATAAAAGAAAAATATTCACCCTTAAAATTAAACCTCATAAAAACAAACATAAAGATAGCTCTATAGAAAAAAAATTCAATTATTTTCCATCGAATTACAGTAAAAATATTAACCCTCCCACAAAAAAACCCCGACAATGTCGGGGTTCTTAAAAATTCTCAAAACAAGAGAGGAAAGAGGCTTACGCGTCGCCTTCTGATGCGCCTTCACCTTCACCACCTTCTGCTTCTTCACCTTCACCTTCTTCGGCTTCTTCCGCAGCATTTTGTGACTTGACGCTAGAAGGCGCCACAATCGTTGCCAAAGTTGCGGTTTCGGAAAGCTTCACTGGTGCTAACCCTTCAGGAAGGTCAACTTCATTCAAATGGAATGTTTTGTTCAAAGGTGCCCCATCAAGATCAATCTCGATGTAAGGAGGGATATTTGCTGGATCGCACTTACAAAGCAGCTCATGAACAACGATGTTCAATACACCCCCACGCTTAAGCCCAGGAGACTTCATATCGTTGATGTAATGCACAGGCACGGCAACCTTAACAGAAACACCTTTTTCAACACGTTGAAAATCAACATGCATGGGTTGATCTGTCACAGGATGCGCCTGAATACCACGTGGCAAGACTTTCGTCACTTTGCCTTCAACATCCAAGTCAATGACTCTCGCCAAGAAACCTTCTTGGTGAAGTGCTTTTAAGGCATCACGTGCGTCAATAGCAACGGATTCAGGATCCTTGCCAGCCCCATAAACAGTCCCGGGGACCATAGCTTGGCGACGAACTTCCCGGGAAGCTCCAGTTCCTAATCTTTCCCGGCGTTGTGCAGCCATTGCTGAAATAGACATAATAATACTCCTAGAACGGGTCTACAAAATTCAATAATGATTTCTCTTCGTGTATGCTTTTTATCCCGTTTGATAGGGTTTTTGCAACGGAAATTTTACCTATTTTGCCAAAAACTTCAATTTTTTTATCTATAGGCAGAGAATCTGTGATCCAAATTTGGTCAATTTTGGCCTGTGAAAGCCTCTCTAAGGCCCCATCTCCCAAGACGCCATGAGTCAAAAAGGCCTGAACCTGAGACGCGCCATTCTTCCTCAGCGCCTCCGCACAAGCAACAAGTGTACGCCCCGAATCCACAATATCATCGACAATCAAACAAGACCGATCTTGCACATCTCCCATCACATGCATCACCTCAGGAGCATTTTGAGCGTTACGCCGCTTATCAATCACAGCAAGATCGAGTCCAAGCACCTCTGCAAAAGCCCGAGCGCGCTTTAATCCACCAACGTCTGGAGAAATAATCATGGGGTGAAACGATTCTAATTTTGCATCTGCAAGGAACTGCTGAAAAACCTGGCATCCTGAGAGGTTATCAAGGGGAATGTTAAAAAATCCTTGAAGCTGCGGTGCATGAAGATCAACTGTCAGCACCCGGTCTGCCCCTGCTGCAGTGAGTAGGTCAGCAACAAGCTTGGCTGTAATGGGAGTTCCAGGCGCAGTTTTACGATCTTGTCGGGCATAGCCAAAATAGGGAATAACTGCTGTAATCCGCCGCGCAGATCCCCGCCGAGCTGCATCAATCAGAATCGCAAGCTCCATAATGCTGTCATTCACAGCCCCGCCAGTGGGTTGGATAATAAATACATCCTCACCTCGGAGATTTTCCTGGATTTGCACAAGAATTTCCCCATCTGAAAATGTCTTGAAATCGACAGGGGTGAGGGTCACACCGCACTGCTGCGCAACTTCTTGGCTCAGTTGTGGATGAAGAGTTCCGGAGAGAAGTTTCATGGGATCTCCCTAAAAAAAGTCCTTGTTAGTGTGCCCCGAAACCTCTTAAATGGGAAGAGACTTTCCGGTGGGTTGAAAAAATGAAATCTATCATTGGCTTATGTGCACTTATTCTTACGCTTTGTGGATGTGAGGAAACACACCCCAGGGGAGAGCTCATTGTTCTCACATCTGCAGACAATCCCCCTTTTGAGTCTTTTGACACCCAAAACTACGGCTTTAAGGGATACGATGTTGATCTCGCCAGAGCCCTGGCCAAAAAATTGGGAAAAAAATTAGAAATCGTTGAGATGCCCTTTTCTGTTCTGATCCCCGCCTTAAAATCCGGACGGGGGGATATGATTTTTGCAGCTCTGACACCAAGTGATGAACGGGCAAAAAATATTGATTTTTCAACCCCCTACTTCAAAAACCCTGTTTATCTTTTAGCAAAAAAATCTCTGAATTATGCCCCTAAAACTGGTGTGCAGGGGCTCCGGATTGGCGTCCAGCAAGGCTCCACCTATGAGTCATACTATATGGAACTGAGCAGCCCTGAACTCCAATTTGACCTCAGGGGCTTTTCTAAGATTGGCGAAGTCATCCAAGAGCTTCTCAACAATCGGATTGATGTTGCCGTGATGGGAAGTAAAGCCGCAGAGACCTTTGCAAAGAACCACCCCACGTTAAAAATTATTCCACTTCCAGGAGCCACCACAACCTTTGCCGCAGGCTTCCGGAAAGGCTCCCCTCTCAAGTCCGATGTTGACCAGGCACTGAAAGAACTTCGCAAAGAGGGGTTTTTTGACAGCTTAGAAAAAAAATGGCTGTCATCCAAGGTCTGAAACGTGTAGGTTTTAGGAATGTTAGACGGATTTGTCACAACAATTGACCAGGCAATGGGGCTGAATTTTACAGCCGTCCTCCCTTCCCTGCCCTTTCTACTTGCAGGGATTGGGACAACGCTCCTGTACACGTTTATTCCCCTCACCATTGGTCTCTTCCTGGGTATGATTCTCAGTGGGATGCGGCTGACACGCCATCCTCTTCTAAGGGGGGTTGTCACTGTTTACGTCTCAATTTTCCGAGGCACGCCGATTCTGGTGCAGCTTGCCCTCATCTATTTTGCAACACCACAGCTCACGGGCTATGAGATTCCAGCTTTTCAGGCGGGTATTCTCTCTCTCAGTCTGAACTCTGCTGCTTATATCAGTGAGATCTTCCGCGGGGGCATTCGAGCAGTCCACAAGGGACAATGGGAAGCTGCTGCAACTTTAGGCCTGACCCGCACCCAAACCTTGAAGAAGGTGATTTTCCCTCAGGTTATCCCTCAGGTTATTCCCGCACTGGTGAATGAGTCTGTAGACCTTTTGAAAGAATCTGCCTTGGTTTCCACCATTGGCGCCTGGGACCTGATGCGGCGGGCAAATATGATTGCAGCTGAGAAATATGTCTTTTTTGAACCCTTACTGATTGTGGCGCTCATCTATTACATCCTTGTGATGATTCTCACGGCGACTGTCCATACCCTGGAGCAATGGCGTGCGAAGAAGAAAGGAGTTCGCCTATGAGACTCCAAGCTTGCAGCCTTGAAAAATCCTTCGGAACAAAGCACGTCTTAAAAGGCGTTTCCCTAGATGTTCAGCAGGGAGAAAAAGTGACCCTCCTGGGACCTTCTGGATCTGGGAAGTCAACGTTACTTCGCTGCCTGAATGGGCTTGAGCATCCCTCTTCAGGAGAAATCCTTGTTGACGGTGAGACACTGCACTCCCCTCTCCAGGCGGCAACACGCGGTATTGGCATGGTCTTCCAGAGCTTTAATCTTTTCCCGCATCTTAATGTTCTTGAGAATGTTGCCATGGGGTTGATTCATGCCTTTAAGAAGCCCCGGGAAGAAGCCTACAAAATTGCCAAAGAAAAGCTTGCAAAAGTGGGTTTGCAGGGCTTTGAGAAATCGTTTCCAGATGATATTTCTGGGGGGCAAAAGCAGAGAGTTGCGATTGCGAGAACCCTTGCCCTCTCCCCTCAAGCCATTTTATTTGATGAGCCTACCTCTGCCCTCGATCCAGAAAACGTTGGTGAAGTTTTGTCTGTCATTGAATCTCTTACTGCTGATAAAATTACGATGGTGCTTGTCACCCATCAAATGGCTTTTGCCCGTAAGGTTTCTGACCGGATTGTCTTTATGGACGAGGGGAAGATTCTCCATATTCAGCCAGCAGAAGATTTCTTCAACACCCCTGCTAGCGATCGGGCTGCGCAATTCCTTGAAAAGGTCAAAAAATACGGCTAGACTCGTTCTCATAATGACTTTATGAGACAGGGCTGTGCGACTAAACCTCCTTCTTTTTCTCTTTTCCCTTATATTTGTGACGGAAAACACATGGGCCCATAAATCAAAACCAAAGCCCAAGCCAGAGACTTCCGGGCTCAAGCATGAAGACTACTTTACAGGCGCCAAAGAAGATCCTGACCTTCTTGCGCGCATCAAAGAGGCTATGGCTTTATTTAACCGGGAAGAACCCCGGAATTTCTACCAGAAGCTTCAGGCAGACCGTGATCTTCGGGATGACTTCTTTGCGGGAAAGCTTTCTCCAGCATCCCTCAGACTAAATGATGATGAGTTTACTCTTCTCCAAATCCTCGCAATTCAAAACCCCCGTATTTATGATGCAACATCTCATCCGGCCTTCCCTTTTGAAATTGACTTGAATGTATTCAATCGGGAAATGATGGAGACTTTGGTTGACTTGCGCTTGCTCCCAAAAAAGGGACTCACTTATCTGATGACACCAAAGACGTTCGACCCTTTTGTTACATACTTTGGGGGGAAGAAAGGAAAGCCGCCCCTCTCCCTTCACCTCATTGGGTTTGAGCAGGGCGTCCTTGTCCGAGCAACAACACTTCCCATGCTGCTCGAAAAATTCCAAGAACATGCTGAGGGGCTGCATCTGAAAGTAGAAGACGAACCCATCAGCCCCCCAAAAACCATTGCTGCTGTTCTTAAAACCTTGCAGCGGGGATTTGAAAAGAGGCATTTTACAAAACTTAAAACGCTCCACCTGACCTTTCCATTCAAAACTCAGGCAACAACACCCAAACTCCGTCTCTCCCATGAAGGAGCTTTAGTGGCAGCCCTTGTGATTCAGCTCTTGCGACAGATTAAGAGCATGGAGGATGTTTCTCTCTTCTTCCAGTTTGTGAATGATAAAGATATGACACATGGTCAGCCCATTTGGTTTAAGCTTGAAAAATTCACTGTCTCTCCAGATCAGTATCTAGATCAAAAAGAAGTTGAGAAGCTAAAGCTCAAAGAAGACCCTATGCCGGCGCTTTACCATTACCGCCTTGCAAGCCCCATGGGATACATCGAGACAGAGAGTTTGAAAAAATTCCGCAGAAAAGCAGAAGGAACTATTCGTATGCTTGATGGAAAATCTTGGGCCTTTAAGCACCGCCGGGACCGTAAGCGTTCTCAAAAGAAAGCAAAGAAAAAAGAGAAACCTCTATCAAAAAAAGAAGTTTCAAAGCGCCCTGTCGCAACGGAAAAACCACAGAAGAAAATGCTTGATGAGGCCGAAGATCCCGGCGTCTTCATAGAACCCTATGAAGAGCCGGTGGAATAAGTCTCCTGGCCACACTCAAAAAAATTATGCTCCTCTTCCTTTACTTTGCATTTCATTGACACTACTTTGAACAAAAAAGTTCAGGGAGCAGAGAATGACCTACATTGATATTGGTATGGTGGCTTTATACTTAGCCGCAACTTTGCTCATTGGAATTCTCAAGGGACAAGGCGTAAAATCCCTGAAAGAATATGCCATTTCAAAACGGGAATTCTCCCTGCCTGTATTGGTTTCCACCATCGCTGCTACTCTCATTGGCGGAGGATCAAGTATGGGGCTTGCAACCAAGGCCTTTGTTTATGGAGCTCCTTTTTTCTTTATTTTTCTAGGTCGTCCTTTCGTCAATCTCTTCCTGGCCTATGTCATTGCTCCACGCATGCAGCAATTTGAAGGACGCATCTCCATTGCAGATATCATGGGTCAAGTATATGGAAAGTATGGACAAGTCATTACAGGTATCACAGCTCTATCACGCTCCCTTATGGGCGTTACAGCCCAGGTGACTGCCATTGGGTTTGTGTTTGAATACTTCCTTGGAGTCAGCTTTTTGATTGGCGTTATCGTAGGGTGCGGCATTATCATTGTCTACACAAGCTATGGAGGGATTCGCGCTGTTGCTTTTACAGATGTGCTACAATTTTGCCTTTTAGTTTCATTCATTCCAATGATTACAAACCATACACTTGCAGGAATGGGAGGGTATGTTGAGCTTTTTAAAACCACGCATGAAACCCATTTTGTCTGGCCAGAAGATAGGAAACTTCAAACCTATCTTATGGCTTTTTTCATCATAGAGTTTATTCCAATGTTTGATATTCTCGTGATCCAACGTTTTTTAATGGCAAAGGATACAGATCTTATGCAGAGATCGCTCAAGATCTCGGCCTTTCTTCAAGTCCCAATTACCTTTTTTATTACAGCCATTGGGATAGCAGCATACCATTTGTTTCCAGAACTCAATCCTGACCTGGCCCTTCCTCATGTTATCAGCAATCTTGCCCCAGAAGGTTTCAAAGGATTTGCTGCAGCTGGGCTGATGGCCATTATTATGTCTTCAGCTGACTCTGAACTCAACATGGCTGGTGTTCTTTTAGTGAATGATATTATTGTCCCCCTTAAAAAGAAACCTCTTACAGAAAAGCAAGAGCTTCGTATTGCAAAGATTTTCACTGCAATTATGGGCGTTGCAGGCGTTGTTACGGCGCTACATCTCCCAGATATTCTTGGGGTTGGACTTATTTTTATTGGTTTTTGGGCACCTATTGCTGTTATTCCCCTTTATGCTGCCTTCTTTAAAATTCAAGCAACGCCACGCACCTTTATAGCTTCGGCAATTGCTGGATCTGTAAGCTTTTTCATCTGGGACAACTATTACCAAGAAGCTTTCCCGTTTGTTCCCAGCTTCCTTGCTGGAATGATTGGCAATGCCATTGTTTTCTTGCTGGGGCATTACCAAGAGCGACGCCAATTTCAAAAAGAAGTTGTCCTTATACAAAAAGATGGCTCAAAAATTGATCCAAAAACCCAAGAAGACCTTTTTGACCACCACCTCACTGGAGCCCAACGTCTCTACAAAAAAGCAAGATCCTTTTTTGCACCAGAGTTTTTAGATTGGATTCCTATCAATGCTTTTTCTGTATTTACGTTGGCGCTCTATACTTTGCCTAGTTTTATGTGGAATGTTGAAAATTTGATGGGAACAGGATTGATGTCATTCCTCAAGTTGATTGGAGGAGTGGCCTGTACCATGTTGATTCTGCGTGAGGAATGGCTTCCCACCTTCAAGGGATCTTTCCCCTTTGTTTGGCATATGATCCTTCTTTTTACCTTGCCCTTTGTTCTCTCAGTCAATGCTTTAAATGCAGGTCTGACCTACCAGGTTTCTTTTCAGCTTGGCGTAGGACTTTTCCTCATGAGCGTCCTTTGCACGTGGGAGCGCTTCCTAGTATTTGCCTTAGTTGGAATCATCTCTGGCATAGGGCTCTTTTGGGCTCTTGTTCCTGTTAGCTTGATCGAGCTAACCTGGGAAAAAGGCCTTTTCTTTACACAATCGGTTATCTTTAGTTTTCTTGTTGGGTATGTTTTTGCACGAAGCCGGGATAAGGCTGTGCAATCCAGAGTTGAGAACTATCGCTCAATGGCAGCGCAAATTGCCCATGAGCTCCGGACTCCCCTTCAGTCACTCAACATAGCGATTCACTTTCTAAAGCAAAAAATCCTAGATAAGCCTGATTTGAAATTTCTTCATGCAGATACAGAGGATGTATCCAGGGCATCAGAATCTCTCTCTGATCGAATTTCTTTTATTCTCGGAACCTTGCGCGGTGATAGAGGGGCTATGAAACCCCTCTATTGCCCTGCACGAGAAACACTTGAGCAACTTATTGAACAATATCCCGACTTTGGGGCTAGCAGAGAAGATTTCAAACTCAAAGTTGATTTAAAAATCCCACCAAACGTAAAAATTTTTGTTGATAAAACAGCACTTTCCCATGTCATCCACAACCTCATGAAAAACTCTTATGAAGCCATGATGAGCAAAGGCGACAAAGGCATACTCACCATTTCAGGGCAACTGGAGAAGAACACACTTGTTGTGAAGATCAACGATACAGGTTGCGGAATTCCGAAGAAGCTTCTTCAAAAAATTATGATGCCTTTTGTCACAACCAAAACGACGGGAACAGGGGTTGGTCTGTATTTTTGTAAATACATCCTCAACAAAATGAATATCGAGATGTCTCTGACGTCTACGGAAGGTGTAGAAACGACTGTGACGTTGATTTTTCCTGTGGGAAAATAATAAATTGCTTCCTTGTTGCGATCAGGGGCCGTCCTTAAGATCAAATTGACCAAACGCAAACAATATGGCTAGAATTTATGAGTAGTAGTTTTCTGGCCTTTATGAAATTTTTTAAATCTTTTCTTTTCTGTGTTCTTGTAGCTCAAAATCTTTGGGGAGAGACTCCCAGCCAGGCTAGGCTTCAGGCTAACCTTATAAATACTATCGAAGAGAGCCAAACAATTGAGACTCTTTCACAAAGTGTTTTTGCAATGCTTTCACCATCTCAAAAACAAAAGGTTGAGGATTTTTTGACGACGTACCGGACCTTTGTAGGTATTCTGCGCGGAGGAAAGTCATGGGAAGATTTGCGTGTAGAACTCGGGACACGTATGACAAGCGAAAATGCTCCTGGAGCAAATATAACATGGGAATTTTTTCGAAATCTTGATAAACAGTTCAAACAAGACCTTATCAATGAGATTTTATTAAGTTTTGGATTGCCTGAAGTTTATTGGCTTTCTGTTGGTACTGTAGGCTATGCTTCAGACATTGATAATGTTGCCTATTCAGAAAACATAAAATCTCAGGTCTTTGCAAAGCTTCTCCATGATATTCTGAATTTCTACATGTACCGATCCCCCTCGGGCGTCACATTTGATACTGAGGTTTATACACCTCAAGCTGGGAAGATTCTAAAAACATCTCAGACTTTGAAGATTCCTGGCCCCAAAACTCAGTACTACAGCCTTTCTTTATCTCTTGCCCTGCTCCAAATGTACCGCAACTCAAAAGAGTCCGATATCTTGCCATGGTCTCATTTCAAGACATATTTTAGTAGGAACATCCCAGGAAAAGACTATATCCTAAAAGCCGTTGAAACTTTTGATAGGGAATATAGCCAAGCCTTTCTTGAGGACTATAAGCAACTCCTAGATGCAAGGGTTCTAGAAGATCCAAAACATCTCAAACAAAACGTAGAGCTCCTCTTCAATATAAAAGCCGTCACAAAAATTTCTCTAGCTATTTTTGGGGAATATCCTCGGTTTCTTGCAAAGAAGAATCTCATGGAGAAATATGTAAGCATTGTTTCTGAAGCGAAAGACCCGGCACAGAAAGCTATTTTTGCAGATGTCCAATCAGTTTTTCATAAAGAGATCGAGGATATTTCTTTCTATATTGCCTATCTGTATGGCCTGAGGGAGACTTTCTACCCTGAAGGATACTTAACGCAGGCAGCATTTCAAAATATTGTCATCGGAAATGAGGACTATTCTCAGCTCCTGACCAGAAAAGTTGAGAAATGGATTCAAACAACATATCCCTCAGACAAAGACCCTGATGTTATCAGACATCCTGAAAGCTATCGAACAACTGCGGGTCTGCGTAGAGAAATCACGGAAAATTCTCCTGACTTGTTTGTAAATGCAAATGATAAAACCTATATGATAAGCGCTATCGAGCAGCTTGCTTATTTTATTCATAAGCTAGGAAATTTGACTGGGCCTGGCAAAAAATTGGTTTCTGCTTCCAAGTACCTTCTGAGACTCGCATCATCCTTGATAAACGCTTGTGAAAAGTATCCTTTTTTGAAGGAAGCCCTTTCCCAAGAAGAATATCAAAGACTTCAATCTATTCATAAGCTTGCACAAAAACTTGAGCGTTTCAAAAGAGGATTTATCCCTGCCATTGATACAAGCTTCATAGAGAAGGAGCTTCAATCTCTCCATATGCCAAGTCCTCAACCAGGAAGGGAACAGTTACTCAAAGAACTAGGGGGGAACCTTTTAAGAATCAAGCATCTTGCACTACCAAAGCGGCTCAAGGTCTATGAAATCAGCAAACTTTTTCGAAAAGCAGATGGTGACTTTATCAATATGCTGAATGTTTCCTTCAGCCTGCCAAATTCAAGAACAGAACTCCCCGAGCATGCCAGTCAAATCATTGTGCCTGGCAACCCAAGGCTTGCAGCTGTGTTAAATTCTTTTGCAGAAAAATCAATGATCGAAAGCTCATATGTTGGCAATCAAATTCAAACATTTGAGACAGAATTCCTCACAGAGAACAACCTTGAGGATCAGAACGTTGTGAAAACCATTTTAGGTGATGTGACAACAATAACACTCAAAACTTTGAATACTATGATAGAGGCTGAAGACCCTTATACCATGAAGACACTCTATAGCAAGATGTCTGTTCTTCAGCACGGTTTTGATATGAAAAACCTAATCACTTTTGGTTCATGAGGTCATTATTTAAAGATACTTCGATGCAGAGGAAGAACAACCTTGCAGGGGTGCAAAAGCTGTGCTACGCCTATATTATGAGATTTTTTTGGAGGGTGTAGGTGTCTGGTTCGGGTCCCGTTTTTTCTCAACGGATCACTTCACGATATGCCCGGGCTTTATTCCAGAGCGCTTCTGATAAAGCTGCTCGTAAGACCTACGATAAACATATCGAAACCCTGCAACAGGCTTTGAGTGAAAACACAAATCTTGCAACATTTTTTCACAGCCCTCTCGTAGACCGGGAAGCCAAAACCCAGGTTTTGACGCAACTAGGAGAGCGTCTAAGTCTTGACTCCGTGGTTGTGAGTTTTCTTAAAGTCCTCGTCATGAATAAGCGTTTTGAAGGACTTTCCCAAATCCTACAAGATTATCAGGCCCTTTTGAGAGAAGAAGAAAATCGGCAAGAGGTCATTGTCAAATCGGCAACGCCTCTCACCCCAACACAGGTTAAGGATTTGACCAAAGTTCTTGAAACCCATTTTCAAAGCAAGATAGATCTCAAAACTGAAGAGGCCCCCGAACTTATTGGCGGCTTTCAAATTCACACCCAAGGCCAGCTCATTGATGGCTCTCTCATTGGAACCCTTCAATCTTTGGCCCGCAACTTAGAAGGAACCTCACAGTTATGAAAATTCAGGCTGATGAAATCACCGATATTTTAAAATCAAAGATTATTGATTTTGAATCAGTGCTCGAGGCTCAAGAAGTAGGCCGTGTCCTTGATGTGGGAGATGGAGTGGCCCGTGTCCATGGCCTCAGCAAGGTCCAAGCTGGTGAGATGATCACATTTGACAACGGCACTATGGGGATGGCTCTTAACTTGGAAGAGGATTCTGCCGGAATTGTGATTTTCGGAGAACCTGATGCTGTTAAGGAAGGGGACGCTGTTAAGCGGACAGGGAAAATCATGTCTGTTCCTACAGGAAAGGGTCTTCTGGGACGGGTTGTCAACGCCTTGGGAGAGCCTATTGATGGCAAGGGTCCCCTCAAAGATACGAACCCAGGACGCCTTGAAGTGAAAGCCCCTGGAATTATTGATCGCCAATCTGTTTCCGAACCTATGCAAACGGGAATTAAAGCTGTTGATGCTCTCATTCCTATTGGCCGCGGCCAGCGAGAGCTAATCATTGGAGATCGTCAAACAGGAAAAACAGCTATTGGGATTGATGCTATCATCAACCAAAAAAAGCTGAATGATGCAGCAAAATCTGAGGCAGAGAAGCTTTACTGTGTTTATGTTGCTGTAGGACAAAAGCGATCCACAGTTGCCCAGATTGTGAAGACTTTGGAAGACGCAGGTGCCATGGACTATACCACCGTTGTTTCTGCTACAGCTTCCGAGCCTGCTCCCCTCCAGTTTCTAGCACCCTATGCAGGCTGTGCCATGGGTGAATATTTCCGGGACAATGGCATGCATGCTCTCATCATTTATGATGATTTGTCTAAGCAGGCTGTTGCTTACCGGCAAATGTCTCTGCTCTTACGCCGTCCTCCTGGACGCGAGGCCTATCCTGGGGACGTCTTCTACCTTCACTCCCGCCTTTTAGAGCGGGCTGCGAAAATGTCTGATGCCAAAGGGGGCGGATCTCTGACGGCGCTCCCCATCATTGAAACACAAGCTGGTGACATTTCGGCCTACATCCCGACAAACGTGATTTCCATCACTGATGGACAAATCTTCCTGGAGACAGATCTCTTCTACAAAGGGGTACGGCCAGCCGTAAACGTAGGGCTCTCGGTCTCTCGTGTAGGATCAGCTGCCCAAACCAAGGCCATGAAAAAAGTGGCTGGGAGTGTTAAGCTGGAGCTTGCCCAATACCGGGAGATGGAAGCTTTCTCCCAATTTGCTTCTGACCTTGATGCCGCCACACGTCAATTACTGGCACGGGGCGCTCGATTGACGGAACTCCTCAAGCAACCTCAATACCATCCCTACCGACCTGAAGAGCAGGTGGTGATTATTTACACAGGTGTAAAGGGTTATCTTGATAAAATTGATTTAGCTGATATTGGAAAATTTGAGGAAGAGCTCCTGCGAGATCTCTCAAAGAAAAAACCTGAGATTTTGGAAGACATCCGTACCACTGGTAAGCTTGAACCTGAAACGGAAGAGAAGCTTAAGGCCTTTTTGGACGAATTTCTAAACGTGTTTGCATAGAAAGTACTGAAGACCGCATGGCTACGCTGAAAGAACTCAAAGTCAGACAAAAAAGTGTTCGGTCGACACGCAAGATTACGATGGCCATGAAAATGATCGCGGCTGCAAAGCTTAAAAAAGCACAGCAACAGGCCGAAGCCCTTGTTCCTTATGCTTCTGCTGTTGCTGAAATGGTTTCGGATGTCTTGGAAAAAGTGGATGTCTATGAGCACCCCCCTCGCCTCTTGTTGGGTAGAGAAGATGTTCAAACCCACCTCATCCTGATCACCACCTCTGACCGGGGACTTTGTGGTGGATTTAATGGAAGCCTGATTCGGGAAGCTGAGCGTTTGATTGCCCAATACAAAGCCCAGGGCCATGACTTCCGCCTGATCTGTGTTGGGCGGCGCGGCTATGAGGTTCTCAGTGGCCGCTACCCTGATAAAGTTGTCTTGAATTTCAATGCTCCAGACAAACCTGCTTTCTCAACAGCTCAAAAAATTGCACAAAGCATTATCGAGATGTTTGATGAGCATATCATTGATGAATGTACCCTGGTATACAATGCGTTTCTCTCTGCAATGCTACAGCGCGTCACAACCCACAAATTGGTTCCTTTTGCCCCTGATCGCGTTGAAAAAGCTGAAGAGACTGTTGGACCAAAAATCCCCTACATTTATGAGCCGAGTGAAGAAGTTGTTCTTGAAAAGCTCCTTCCTAAAAACCTCGCCATTCAAATTTATCGGGCACTTATCGAGAATTCTGCAGGGGAAAAAGGGGCGCGCATGACAGCCATGGATGGCGCTACCCGTAATGCAGATGAGATGAACAAGAAACTTACCTTAGAATATAACCGTACCCGTCAGGCCTATATTACCAAGGAATTGATCGAAATTATTTCCGGGGCAGAAGCCCTCAGTGACCAGTAAGGAGAAGACACATGCCAGCTCAGGAAAAAGGACACATCACCCAAGTCATCGGTGCTGTTGTAGATGTCCGTTTTGAAGGAGATCTCCCTCCAATTCATACAGCCATTACAACTGAGAATGAAGGCAAGCCCCTCGTCCTAGAAGTTGCTCGGCATATGGGGGACAGTGTTGTCCGCACAATTGCGATGGATGCCACTGAAGGACTTACCCGGGGGCAAGAAGTCCTGAACACAGGCAACCCGATTATGGTGCCGGTTGGAACAGAAACCCTTGGCCGGATTATGAATGTCATCGGAGATCCCTTAGATGAACGGGGAGAGATTAAGTCAAAAACCAAGCTCCCTATCCACCGGGAAGCTCCAAGCTTTACAGACCAAGCTACCGAGACAGAAATCCTGGAGACAGGAATCAAAGTTGTTGACCTATTAGCTCCTTATGCCCGAGGCGGGAAAATTGGCCTCTTCGGCGGTGCCGGTGTCGGCAAGACTGTGATTATTATGGAGCTCATTAATAACATTGCAAAAGCCCATGGAGGATACTCTGTCTTTGCAGGTGTAGGAGAGCGAACCCGTGAAGGAAATGACCTTTATCATGAAATGATCGATTCCGGCGTGGTTGATCTGGAAGGTAAAAGTTCCAAGGCTGCCCTTGTTTATGGGCAAATGAATGAGCCTCCTGGAGCCCGGGCCCGTGTCGCGCTTACAGGATTGACCCAAGCTGAATATTTCCGGGATCAAGAAGGGAAAGATGTGCTTCTCTTCGTGGATAATATCTTCCGTTTCACCCAGGCAGGATCCGAGGTGTCCGCACTTCTGGGCCGTGTCCCTTCGGCAGTTGGATACCAACCAACACTCGCCACAGAAATGGGTCAATTGCAAGAGCGCATTACGACGACAAACAAAGGTTCCATCACGTCGGTGCAGGCGATTTATGTTCCTGCCGATGACTTGACAGATCCGGCCCCAGCAACATCTTTCTCTCACTTGGATGCAACGACAGTGTTGTCACGCCAAATTGCAGACTTGGGAATTTATCCAGCGGTAGATCCTCTTGATTCCACATCTCGCATTCTCTCCCCTGCCATTGTTGGAGATGAGCACTACGAGGTAGCCCGTGAAGTTCAAAAGGTCCTACAAACCTATAAAAATCTTCAGGACATCATTGCGATTCTGGGTATGGAAGAGCTCTCTGAAGAAGACAAGATCACGGTGGAGCGGGCCCGGAAAATCCAACGTTTCCTCTCGCAGCCTTTCCACGTAGCCGAGGTCTTCACAGGAATCCCCGGAACCTTTGTAAAGCTTGAAGAGACGATTGCTGGCTTCAAAGCCATTGTGAATGGTGAGGCTGATGACTTGCCTGAACAAGCTTTCTACATGGTTGGGACACTTGATGAAGCCCGTGCCAAAGCTGAAAAACTAAAAGCTGAGAGTGCTTAAGGATCTATCATGAAGCCAGAAACTACCACAGAGACATTTACCTTCCGCCTCGTTTCTCCTCTAGGTGTTGTGGAGGAGTCTGATGTGAGTCTGGCTGTTCTCCCTGGTTCTGAAGGAGAAGTGGGCATTTTGAAGAAGCATATCCCCTTCATCAGTGACCTCAACCCTGGCATGATTCAGCTTTTCAAAGGGGAAACCCTGCACCAGCAATATTTTGTAGCTGAGGGATTTATTGATATGACAGGAGAAGCCTGCACTGTCCTAGCTGAAGAAGCTGTGCACGTAAATGATCTTGATAAATCTGAAACAGAAGAAGCCCTTTCCCGCCTGAATGCACAAATCGAAGCTGCTGAGGATGAGCTCCAAAAAGCAACACTCTGCAATGACCGTCAAATGGTACAAGCGAAGCTAGATCTTCTCAAACGCCTGAAGCGTTAAGGCTTCAAGACTCTAAAGCACTCCACTATCCACTGCAGAAAAACGTGAGGCTTTAAAGGCCTGATGATTATATTTGTCAAAATTAACAGATTTTCCATCTTAAAAAAATATTGAAATACAAAAAAAAATATATATTTTATTTGTAAATATTTATTTATGACAATGAGATCGATATTATTTTTTATATTTCTTTTTACATCATACACAGCGCATAGTGCTGCTGCAGCTACCATGCCTGATGAAGTCGCTACACCTGATCAGGCGCAGGCGGTTATGCAGGCTAGACAAAGCATAGAACAAGCTATTCAGCTCCAAGGCTACTTGATAGATTTTCATGAAGAGCTCCTTGCACTTTGCGAACAGGGAAAGGAAAGGCTTGCAGCAGAACTGGCAGGAGGAGGAGTGGGAACTGCTGAATCTCTTTCAAAAAGTATTCTCTCAGCTAAAGAGATACAGAGAAATCTGAGAGGTAAATTAACAAACCTCGATCTCCTTGTGAACCCACCCGAAGGCACTACAGAAGAACTTCTAGAAGAATATCAAGCGAAGGCAGCACTATTTTTCTCTGTCATATGTCTTGATAGCTTCCGTCATTCTCTTGCTCTTGATATTAAAGAGCTTGAAGCAAGCAGAGGAAAAAAATGGCTAGTACCAGCGTCAACCGATTCTATTGTAAATTTACACTGTATTTTTGACAATATTTTTAATTTAAAATTTAGCAAGAGGACTGTAGCAGCTTTATACACTACAAAAGCTTTATTTTACATTCTAAAAGCGAACTATTGTTATCTTCCTGAAGAATACAAAGGAAAGGAATTTGGAAAGGCCACTACTGTAAAAGAGTGGCACGACACTATAAGGCATAAAGGTTCACCAGACGAATGTCAGCGCGTACTTGTCATGCGTCAGGCTCTTTTGAAAGAATCTTTCGATAGTATTCTTAGAGACAACCCAGAGCTCGAATGCTTTCTTGAAGACAGGGATAACGAAGTACCTCCCCCAGGAGATAAACTTCTGTTGGCATCAGCCACGTTACCTACGTCAGCAGGAAGGCTGGTCGCCAGAAAGGTAGCTCTTTCTACACAAGATCTGTTGATGAATACCCATAAAACAGCAGAAGCCTTTTTTGCAGATGAACCACAATCCCCGGAAACATACGAAGCATGGCAGGTTGCTCTTGCTGGTACAGCCTTTGAGCTCTGTGGTTCACGCGCTGAAGGAGCATCAGGAGGAGCTCGTGCAGGAAGATTTTCAAGAGGAAAAGGAAAAGGAAGAGGGAGGGGAAAGAAAAAAGGCAAAGGTAGAAAAGGAGCAGCACCTCGACATGTTTTCGTCCTGCCAAAACTGCTTCTAGATGCAGGTTTTTTACCAGAGCGCCCAGAAGCAGAATTGGTAGAGCGCGCGGAGGCTTTCCTCATGGGAGACATTCCTCACCTCCACAAAACTCCGGAGGAGCGGGAAGCCGAGGAGGAAGCTGAAAGAGAGGCTGCATGGGCAGAGGATATGCGTGAAGCAATGCGCATAAACCAAGAATTTTGGGAAGCATGCCGAGAACGGGAAGCAGCAAGAGCTGCAGCTGCGGCAGAAGCTGACGATGAAGAAGCAGGTGGCGGTGCCGCCGCTCCCAGAGATGAGAGGGCAAGCGCAGGTGCTGGTGCCTCAGCTGCTGCTTCTGCTCCTAGAAGAAGGGGCCCTGCGGCGTCTGCCTCTGCTTCTGCTTCTGACCCAAGAAGAAGCGCGGCGGCAGCTGCCGGAGATGATGACGAAGAAGCTGATGGAGCAGAGACCCCTGACAGCGGCGAAAAGCCTCTCTTAAGCGAAGCTCCTGGCCCTATACAAGATCTTGCATTTTTTGCCCTGGGCACCCGCACAGCATTTGTAAAAAGGCGAATTCTGGTTGGAGCACTTAAATCACTCGCAACGCATACAGGGGGGAAATTTGATCTCGGCCGTGCTGGCACACGATCTGCCTTCACTCACCCAGACCTTAGGGAAGGTGAAAAAATACATCCCCATTTACCCCATGGTGGTGGGGAACATGCCTGTATTAGAGGGAGTGACAATATATATGCACGGTTGCTACGAAGATTTTACAAGATTGACGTCACGTTCGTCCATGGCGCCTGAAACGTTAAGGCTTCCTTAACTTTTATCCGAAAGCATATTCCTATAATTATAGGGAGCCCTTCGTGCGAATTTTGACTTTAATTTCAGCTATTTTTCTTTCTTCCGAACAATTATGGGGCGCTAGCGATCCACTCTATGAAGAGCGTTCAAGGCTCTACAACGCAGCAGCACATGAGGTTTTAGATAAAATTGGCCTCCGCCTCTTTGAAGATGATACTGCTGAGCAGCTTGCGCATATATTAGCGAACACTGTTGAGTTTGAAGCTCAATGCTCCTGTAGTACTTTTCCTGAAACCCTTCCTTCATCTGCTCTCGAGGGATTCAAAGCAGAAATCGAGGCTTATCTCACAACGCTTTTTCCTCCCGCTCCGGTGGCAGCTCCAGTTGCTACAGGCATGATTGAGGAAAGTAAAGAAGCGGAGTAATTTTTTAAGATATTGCTATTCCAGGCCTGATGGGATCCAGCATCTTGTGGATCGCCGCGCCCTTTCAGGGCTCGCGATGACTGTAAGGAGGTCATTGCGAGGAGCGGAGCATTGCTGCAATCCACACACCTTATCCTCTCGCGGCTGCTTTGGCTTTGAGGACCATCTCTTTCCAGAAAGCTGTGAAGGCCTCTGGCGTTGTTTTTTCCATATGGGCATTAGCACCGGTGTAATGGATTCCAACAAATGTCACACCTTCAACATTTTCAAAGGCTTCTTGGGCAGAAGCGAGGTATTTCTCATTGTCATCAATGAGAACAATGACCTTTGGCTTTTGGCGCATGTGATCTACGAGAGCTTTTAAAGCACTTCCCTTTGTCACAGCACAGCCCTTCGTGTCCGCATTGCAGAACAAAATCCCATGTTTAAAAACAGGAGAACGTTTCAGTGTTGAAACAAGCTCTGTCAGCACAATCCGACGCCGTCCAAGGGAAGATTGATCTTTAAAAGAAATCCCTTGGGCCTGCAGTTCATCCCGACGATGATCTTCGATGGAGAGAATGTTCCCAACCTTCCCTGGCATTGTTCCCGTCACCGCCATGGTTTGAAATCCACGTTCTTGGAGGGCTTTCACTTGTTTTGGTATGCTACCCTCGACAAGTTTGCTCTTCCCTTGCTTGGTGGATAAAACCTTGGCGAGAAAGCGAATTTCTTTGGGCTGGGGTTTGAGAATTTTGTAAACAGTCTTCCGATGGGCCTTCAGATTATTCGGATAAACATTGATGTTTCCTGGCATTGTAAGCGTAAAGTCAACATCGAAACAAACCAGAATATCCTGGGGATTGTGTCCTTTTGCTGCGACCTCAACAGCCGCTATAGCATCTGCCATTGTTGCGTAATGGGTATGAGTGCATTCTGCAGCGCTTGGGTCCGACTGCAGCGCCATAAGCAATAAGGCCACAGTACTATATAATTTTTTCATTCTTTTCTCCTTTGGGATGAGGGGTGAAGTATTGGTTTTGCAACCATTCTCGTGCCATCGGACTCAGCTGTTCTCCATCTTGCAAAGAATGCAGAAAATTCTGGATGAGTTCCAGATTCCGACCACCGATTTCTGTCATGAGCGTCTGCCACTCCTGCTTTTGTGCTGCTGTTTGAAAGGGAGCATGCTTCAATAACCTTAGGCAGCGTGTGGTGTAATACGCTTTAACCGCTTGATCCAACCACTTTGTGGTTTCCTGAGGAACAGGGCTTAGACCTGAGCGATGCCCTTTCTCCCAAGCCGCTTTGCGGGCAGCAATATGTTCTGGGGTATAGAGTTGATTGAGAATCTCCATCGCCTGCCCCGCAAGCTGATACCCTCTTTCCCCAGCTGGATCCTCACTCAAATGCTGGGAGACACCTGCAAGGACCTCTTTCCATTTTTCTTTAAAAGCCTCACGTTCTTCTTTTGAAAAGCGCTTTTTCTTATCCTCTTGGTAAGCAACATAGGCTGCTAATTCATCAGGTGTGAGGACTTGAACCATCCAACTTTTTTCGAGCGTTTCTGCCTTGTGATACAGGTGAGCCAGCTTTGTAATCTCTTCCCAGGTGAGCTCTTGGGCCGAGTCTATCTTTGTCGTTGTAGCCTCAATCACCTTCGCAGCATTCAAAAGCTGCTGGGCTTTTTTCTCAAGAAGGATTTTTTGGGATTGAAGCCGCTGAGGCAGGGCTGTGTGAAGCTCCAGGATTTCTCGGATTTCCGAGAGCTTAAATCCAAAAAACTTTAGAGCAATGATTTGCTGAGCTTTCTCCAGGTCCTCTCGGCTATAGAGGCGATATCCGTTTTCGCAACGGATCGAAGGCTTCAGTAAATCAATATGGTCATAATGGTGGAGGGTCTGGATGGAAACACCCAGCAAATCAGCGAATTTTTTCACATACCAACGAGACATTTTTTTTCCTCTCTTGTCGTCGTTGTAAAGTATCTGGTTACCATAGGGTCAAATACTTTATGTCCCTTATATGGTACTTTTTTTATTTTTTTCAATGAGACCCAAATATCTATAAAAAAAAGGGGCCGAGGCCCCTTTCTACATTTGATTAAAACTCATCATCATCTGGGTGCTGAGCCTGTTGAGGGGTTTGACATCCTCTTTCCGACAAAGGATATTTCACTTTGCTGCGGGGTCTTTTTGAGGGCTCTTGAATATGATGCCGTTGAACAAGTATAGACTCTCCGGGCCGGCCTCTTTTTCCAACAAGAAGAAGATCTTTATCTGTTGTAGGAGATCCAGCAAGAACCTGTCTTGGCGGAGCAGAAAAATCCACTCCGTGCCATGATACAGCCGCAGCTGCAGCGCTAGAAGAGGAAGAAGAAGGCTGAGGTACTGCTGGCCTTGTCCTTCTTCTGGGAGGTTTTGAATAAACTTCCGTGGCAAGAGCAGCAGCGAAAGCTGCAGAAGAAGATGATGAGGATGGTGCTGTAGGCATTCTTCTTGGCTCAGGTCTGTAGGCACGGGCTGCAGTGGCGGCAGCAGCAGCTTCTTGGGCTTCACGAGCCTGCTCAAAGTTTTCCCCTTCATCATGCCCACGTTTCATGGGTTCGCTATTACTTTTTCCGACTGGTTGGGCAAGAGCCAAGGGTTCTGAAAATCTGTGGGAACCTTCAGCAGGCTCACTCCTCACACTCCCAGTCTCTGGGCTTTCTGCAGTAGCAATTCCAGAATGATCAGTTCCTGTCTCCCACCCCTCTGATTCTGAAGCTTCTGCAGCTGAAAAGAGAGGAACAGTCATCAAAACAGACAGAACAAATAAAATATTTTCTTTTTTCATAAAACAAACCATTTTTATTAAAAATAATTTGTTTTTTTATTTTTACAACAATTAAACTTTTAATGAATTTTTATAAATACTTAAAATGCTATTACAATAAAAAAAGGGGGCCGAAGCCCCCCTTTCTAAAAACGCAGATTCAAAAGAATCTTACATGATGAACTGAGCCAAGATGGAGATCATCAACAATGCAACGATGTTTGTAATCTTGATCATTGGGTTCACGGCAGGACCAGCTGTATCCTTGTAAGGATCTCCCACTGTATCTCCTGTTACAGAAGCCTTGTGAGCCTCTGACCCTTTACCACCAAAGTGACCATCTTCAATGTACTTCTTGGCGTTATCCCAAGCACCACCACCGGATGTCATGGAGATCGCAACGAAAAGTCCTGTTACGATTGTTCCCAAAAGCATCGCACCAACAGTGATGAAAGCAGATTCTGCACCAGAGATTTGGTTGATCACAAGCCAAACCACAACAGGCGCAAATACAGGCAGCATGGAAGGCACGATCATTTCCCGAATCGCAGACTTCGTGAGAAGGTCTACAGCCCGGCTATAATCTGGCTTTGCTTTTCCTGTCATAATGCCTTTGATTTCTTTGAACTGGCGACGCACTTCAACAACAACCTCAGAACCAGCACGGCCAACAGCCATCATGCCCATCGCACCGAAAAGGTAAGGCAACAGGCCGCCAATAAAGAGACCGATCACGACATAAGGATCTTCAAGACTAAAGGTAATGTTGAGCTTACCTGCAAAGAAGTGCTGAAGGTCTTGTGTGTATGCCGCAAAAAGAACAAGAGCTGCAAGACCAGCAGATCCAATCGCGTACCCTTTTGTCACAGCCTTTGTTGTGTTTCCAACAGCATCCAAAGCATCTGTCACTTTACGTACATCACTTGGAAGCTCAGCCATTTCAGCAATACCACCAGCATTGTCTGTGATTGGACCATAAGCATCCAAGGCCACAACCACACCAGCCAAAGCCAACATTGTTGTTGCTGCAATAGCAATTCCAAAGAGGCCAGCATTCATGAAGCTCACAAGGATTCCGGCACAGATTACAAGCACAGGCAGCGCACAAGCTTCCATGCTCACAGCCAATCCTTGGATAATGTTTGTGGCATGACCTGTTGTGGAAGCCTCAGCCACACTCTTCACAGGACGATATTCCGTGGATGTGTAGTACTCAGTAATCCAAACAAGAGCTGCCGTCACCAAAAGACCTGTGAGGGAACATACGAGGATGTTTGTGGAGCTCACAAGCTTCTCATCAATGACCAAATCATTTGGAATCATGTTCAGTGTGACGAGAACAATCAGTCCTCCAGAGATCACAGCAGCTGTGATAAACCCTTTATAGAGGGCACCCATCACATTCTCAGACTTGCCAAGCTTGACAAAGAAAGTCCCGATAATGGAGCCAATAATACAAACAGCCCCAATCACCAAAGGATACATCATCATTGTTGCCTGATAAGCCCCAGTCACGAACAGAGAGGCAAGAACCATTGTTGCAACAATCGTTACAGCATAAGTCTCAAACAAGTCAGCAGCCATTCCAGCACAGTCACCCACATTGTCACCAACGTTATCAGCAATCACACCAGGGTTACGGGGGTCATCCTCAGGAATACCAGCTTCGATCTTTCCAACAAGGTCTGCACCAACGTCAGCACCTTTTGTGAAGATACCACCACCCAAGCGGGCAAAGATGGAAATAAGAGATGCACCAAAGGACAAAGCCACAAGAGACTCTGTAAGAAGGCGATCTTCTGTCCCCATTGCAGAAAGCACATAGTAGTATCCTGTTACGCTGAGAAGACCAAGAGCCACAACCAACATTCCTGTGATGGCCCCACCCTTAAATGCGATATCAAGCGCAGGATGCATTCCTTTACGGGCAGCTTCAGCTGTACGCACATTAGACCGGACAGATACATTCATTCCAATATACCCTGCAAGCCCAGAGAGAACCGACCCAATGACAAAGCCAAGGGCAACTTCAAGGGAGAGCAAGAAGTAAAGGATAATCGCCACAACAGCTCCCACAGCCATAATTGTGGAATACTGGCGATTGAGGTAGGCACTTGCCCCCTCCTGAATCGCACCTGCAATCTCTTGCATGCGCTTGTTACCTGTGCTGGCCTCACTAACCCGAGACCAGGCATAGGCACTGTAGGCCAAAGCCAAGAGGATCGATCCAAAAATCAACCCGTAACATAGTTCAAGTGACATTTCGTCATTCTCCATTTTGTTTACATGAAATTTAAAATGACAGAATCTGCCACCCAGTGCAATCCTGAAATCAGTTTTCAGCAGGGGCCATAGCGTTTTTTTCTTCTATGTCATAAAGGACAACTTCACCAGGGCGTTGAAAAACAATGTTTTTCTTTGATTCTTCTTCCAAAAGATCAAGCGAAAGAGAGTCCGTATGCAACCCCTTCACCTTACGCTCCATGGACATTTTTTCTGCCTGAAGTTGTGTCTTTTGTTCTTTAGCTTTATCAAGCATGTCATAGGTTTCAACAAGAGCCCGCACGCCCCGATTCCCCTCAATAAAGTGGTAGGAGAAGTACAGAATCCCAAGGGCTAAAAAGACCCAATAGAGAAATGAACGTGGGAGATTATTGATGATCATGCTCCCTATTATAGATGAGCTTTGGCTAAAGTGGCAATATATGCAAAACTTGATTTTAGGATCTACGATTCCTATATGGCTTAAAATTTATGGAAAATAGAATGAAGAACCTTGCATTAACGCTTTTAATAATCACTGCTTTATCCGCAAAAGCCCATGCTGCTAATAATGCTCAAGATGCTGCAATACCTCTTTCTGGGCAGACGGATCTCAATGCTGCCCCCTCTCTTTTTGCCTATGCTGCCCTTCGCGAACCACAAGCTGATGGCCTTACCAGAGCAATAGCCTCTTTGAGAAATGGCACAACACGTGGTGGAGGTGCTCTACGTGGAAATGTCACCATTTCAGTATGCCCCACAGATGCAGAAGATGGTCGTGTTCTTTTCTCTTTAGTTCCTGACCGAGAACATGCACCAGATCCTTTTCCACTCTCCTGGCATGCGACGAATGTTGAAACAGAAATAGGCCAGCTTGCTGAAGCCTTGGCCGCCAATACAACAATCACACACTTTTACTTTGAGAATATGGGAGTCCCTGGCAATATAGCTGCCCTTCGTGAAGCTGCAGAAAACAACTCGCATATTATTGAAAGCACATTCCCCCAAATGGCAGGAGAAGAGCTAGCTGCAGAGACAGCAACAGCAGGTGGCGGAGCCGCCGCCGTTGAAGATTAAGGGAAGCAGCTGCTCTTTTTGCAGCTTTTACCCGACAGCTTTTTCTAATTCGAGCAACTGAGATTTTGTGGATAGACCTCCAGCATAGCCGCCTAATTGGCCGCCACTGTTAATCACGCGATGGCAAGGAATCAGGATGGGAACAGGGTTCAAGCCATTGGCCCGTCCCACAGCCCTTGAGGCTTTTGGGTTCCCAAGATTGATGGCCTGCTCTTTGTAGGAGGCAACTGCACCGTAAGGGATTTTCTTCAAAGCCTCCCAAGCCTTCTGTTGAAAAGCTGTTCCTTCTGCCTTCACAGGAGTTTGAAAAACCTTCAACTTTCCCTGGAAGTAGAGCGTTAATTCATTTCTCAAAGCTTCAGAGAGAGACGTCTGCTTCCGGACAAGATTTTCCCCATAATTTTCTTTGAGCTTGGCAAGACAAGAAGACACCCCATCTTGTGCAAAAGCCAATCGACACAAGGCCTCTTCGTTAAAAACACCCACTAGAGACCCTAGGGGTGTTTCAAAAACGTCATATGTGTAAGACATGATTAATCAGGGCTACTTTCGTCACTTGAATCGGAGGTATCATAATTCCGTCCAAGATCCTGTTGGCCACGAGGTAAGTCAAGAGACTGCAAACCAACTGTCCGCTCATCCTCAAGCCCCTCTGCCTTAGCCTTTTCACGGGCCTTGCGATCAGAAACGCACTTAATATAGTCACCACGCTCAGAAGAATAGTATTTCTGACAATCATCTCTCCAGTTATTGCTTGCGCAAGAACCAACAACCGTAAATACCGTTAATCCAAGGAAATACTTATACATGAGGACCTCACAATCTCCTTCAAGGTTAGCTTATTTTTCAAAACTTTCAAGAGGGTTTTTTATGATTTTAATCATCTTCTTTTTGAATTTGAATTGTCTGTGTTGGATAAGCAAAAGGCACCTTATCCTTTTCAAACACATCCTTAATCTTGTACAAAACTTCCTCTTTAATACGCATATATTCGCGGTATACAGAAGTTGTTGTATAAAATCGGCAGTAGATCAAAAGCGCACTATCTCCAAAACTATCGAAATAGACAAAGGGGGGAATCACTTTTTTGTCGACTTCTTCATGTTCTTTAAGAATCTCTTTAATCCTATTTTCAAGCAAATGCATTTTCTTTGAGCTAATGCTGTAGGGCACCGTGAGCTTCATCCTGACTTCGCGTGTTGGGCGGCGGGAAAAGTTTGTAATTTCCTGATCTGCAAGTTTTGCATTTGGAACAACGACGAGGCCCTTATCAAACTGACGAATTGTGGTTGTGCGGAATCCAATTTCTTCAATTTCTCCTTCTACAGAAGGCGTACGGATCCAATCCCCACGGGAAAAAGCATCATCCAGCATAATGGCTACAGACCCAAAAAGATGCTTTAGGGTGTCCTGAGAAGCAAAAGCTAGCGCTGCAGTGATGATTCCGATTCCACCAACAAGCACAGAAACATCAACACCCCACGATCCTAAGAGCCCGATAAAGCCAAAAATGAAAATAACCACCCGGGCTATCCGTGCCATGAATTGAACCAAGTCTTTACTAATGGAAAAGTCTAACTTTGTTAGACTCCGCTGAGAAATATCCGCAAGAGGTGTTGTCAGGTTATACCCCGCCCACAACAAGATGATAAAAATCATTGTTGAGTAAACTGCACCGATAAAAGGGAAATCTTGCTTTTTAAACCCAATGAGGACAACACCCATATAGACCCCCACAACAAAAATAAGCATGCCAATAGGGCCGGATAGGGCTGCAACAACTGAATCAACAGCGTCTGTCCGCTTTTCAGTTACAAGTCTTGCGCCATAGCGAATAATGGGCCGACGGATATAGTAAGCTCCACACATCACAAGGAAGCCTAAAGCAAGCCCCATGAGGCGCTCCAAACTAATGAGCTCAAGGAGAAAATCAAGGATTGAGTTTAGCATAGCGTCCCTTCTTTATGAGTTAGGACAAGTTATACTGTTTTAAGAAGCTTTTCAAGATAGAGCAAGGGGGCAAGCTGCTCTCAATGACAGAAAAACTTGAATCAGAACTGGATTTTTTCATTAAAGGTCCTTAGGTAACTCTATATAGTTGGGAAAGTACCGCATGGTCAAACAGAGCCCTCCTTTAAGCACAAAGCTGCTGCCCAGTTTTTATTCAAGCTTAAAAAACGAGAAAAACAGAATTCTCGTTGGGGACTTTGAAGCGACCTTCAGTGAGTTTGATTGCCTTGCAATTTTTCACCACATCAAAGAAAAGCCCCGAGAACAAACAGCTCAAATTCTTAACCTCTCCCCTAACAGTGTGGATACACACCTCAGAAACTTCAGAGCGGATAAAAATGGGTATCTCAAAATTCCAAATCTAGCCCGATACCTTAATAACTGTGATGAAGCCTCGCAAAATGCTTTACAACTTCATTATCGACGGTGGGAGGTGGAGGATGCTTTCCAGAAGGATTATCTCCAAAGCCTGAAGAGCAAGCACCTCCATCAACAAAAAGGCTTCTTGAGGGTAGACAGAGATATTGATCAAAGCCAGATCCCAATAAAGCAGTTTGAAAAGCACCTCAAACTCGCAGGTATTGATCTTACTTTAGATGAAGACAAAGATGTGTCCTTTAGTTTTCACATCACCAAGGGGCAAGAGAATTATCTAAGCCCAGATGAGGCTCAAGAAGCATCCGGTATTGTCATATTAATTGATGATCACATATCCAGGAATCATCATACATATGACCTCCCAAATCATGACGACTACTACATAGCATTGTTACGTATTTTACACACCCTTTACCCCTCACAATTACCTGAAGAAAAAATTGAAGAGTTCAAAAAAAAGCAAGAAGCTCTTTTAAAGGGGTGTGTCAAAATCAAACAGAGAAAAATGTCTTCTCTAAAAAAAACACCCTCCCCTAAGCTCCTATACGTTCTTCTCGTTGCCACTGTGGCGTTTTGGGTAACAAAGGCAAGCTATGATATTCTCTATAGCGTTCCAAAAGTTCATTCAGAGCTCTCCTCTTTGCCGGAAAACCATGCATTCTTAGATCGCAGAGAGCTTATTAAAAAAATTGAAGAAAAGTTTAATGATGGAGGTGACATAAAAGTCGTTGGCATTGTTGGCATCGGAGGCGCGGGTAAAACAACACTTGCTTATCATTACGCACGCCTCCAAGAAACGCCTGTCATCTGGGCCATTAATGCTGAGACAAAGGAAAGCTTACTCCTCTCGTTTCAAAATTTGGCAAATAATTTGGCGAACACACCGCTCTTACGGGAACAGCTTAGATCCATCTCTGAATTGGGAGATTATGATAAAGAAAAAAGACTTTTCATGTTTATCACAAGACTCCTTAAAAGGTATCCAAATTGGATTCTAATTTACGATAACGTAGAGGACTACACCCAACTAAAGAGATATTTCCCGCACAGCAGCAGAGTCTGGGGAAAGGGAAGCGTCATCATCACATCCCAGGACATGCATATTTCTAACACAAGTTATATCAAGCCAGATAAAATAGTGATCGTAGAGGGACTTAAACCCCGTGAAAGCCTGAGTCTTTTTAAAAAGATTTTTTTTAACTCTCCTGACCACCCGTTAAGCGAGCCCCAGAAGGAAGAAATCACTAATTTCTTAAAGAAGATACCTCCCCTGCCTCTCGATGTTTCTCTTGCTGCCTATTATCTTAAAGAGACTGGAATTTCCTTTAATTCATATTCACAGCACCTGAATAAAAAGCAGCTAGAATTTGAGAAAATGCAGAAGGAAGTTTTGGGAAATACGAGCTTTTATAAAGAGACTCGACTGAGCATTGCTGATTTAACATTTAAAAAAATTGTGCAAATCAATCAGGAATTCAAAGAGCTTTTATTTTTGGTAGGATTGCTAGACTCCCAAAACATTCCTCGGAATTTCCTATACATGTATAAAGATAGCCTCATTGTTGACAATTTCATTTACCAACTTAAAAAGTACTCGCTTATCACGAACGAATCACACGGAACCCCTTTGGGAACAACTTTTTCGATTCATCGATTCATGCATACAGTGATGTTTTCAAATACCAGGGAAAGCCTAGAACCTAGCAAGCAAAAAGCCATTCTAGAGAAAGCAGCCGCCATATTTGAAAACTATGCAAACTCACTGCTCGAAAAAATTGATTTATCAGAGATGAAATTTTTTATACCGCATTGCGACATGTTTCTTAAACATACACACCTTATCTCCCCAAGAAGAAGCGCCCGAATATATAGAGAATTAGGGGACATGTATTATTATTTGAGGGACGATCGTAAGGCAAAAAAACTTCTGGAAGAAAGCTTGAAAATCAACCGAGATGATAATCCTAATGATATAGACAGGGCACATGTGCTTGTCTTCTTAAGCCATATTGATGTCGTACTTGGCAAAAACAAAAAGGCCCAGCTTTTGCTAAAAAAAGTAGAGAAGAAATACAAAGAAGTTTTGAAAAAAAACACACTCGAAGTTGGAAGACTGCTCGTTGCGATGGGGGAAATGTACGGATATTTAGGTAGATTTAAAAAAGCGAAGGAAGTTGTAGAAAGAGGATACAAGATCCATCAAAAATTCCATGATCTCATAGGATTTGCAAGAACCATGGCCTATTTAGGAGTCTCTCTTGGTTGTTTAGGAGACTACGAAAAAGCCATACCGCTTATGGAAAAGAGTTTAGAAATTTACAAGAAGCATTACAAAAGTGACATAAACTATGCATGGCTATTGGTTCACCTTGGTGAATTTTATGGCAAAACGGGGAATTACAAAAAAGCCCTTCAGCTTATCAACCTTGGCACAAAATCATATAAAGACAATTTACCCCACCCTCATGCTGATATCGCTTGGGCTTTACTGTACCAAACAGGAGCTTATTTAAACCTCAAAAACATTCCTAAAGCTCAAGAAGCGGCAGAAGAGGGAATGAAGGTACATAAGATGTTGTTTGATGAAAATAATGTCAGAATGGCTGAGGCAAAATTAGAGCTTGCACGCGTTTATAAAGAAATCAGGAAGCTCGAGGAGGCGGAAAATTTACTCCATTCCGTACTTGAGAAATTCCAAGATAGTTTTGGTAAAAACAATTTGTGGACAGCCTCTGCACACTTTCACTTAGCAGAGGTTTACACTCTCAAAAGGAATTTTTCTGATGCTGAACCCCACTATGCAAAAGCCATTTCAATTTTGGAGGAATTCAAACATCCTGATTTAAAAATAGTCTTGCATAAGAAGAAAGACTTACGTTCCAGAATTACTCTTGAAGACTCAGAAAACAAACAAACTCCTCAAGGAAACTTTGGGGCGGTGATTAAAAAGATTTGGAATAAATTTAGTTCTTTTTTTCCAGACAAAACACGCGACAACGCGACTTCCCCCACATGAGAATTTCTTCTGAGAGGAGCCACGTGCGCTCATAAGCAAGTATCAGACTATCTCTTTTCCCAAGACTTTGAGAACAGCTCTGCATGGGTCATATAAATATCTTCTAAAGACTCTTTCAGGTTTTGTTGAACTTTGCCAAACGGGGGGCCAAACTTCTTCTTTAGCTTCCTGAGAATATGCTCAGTTTCAGAGCCTTCAGAAGTCTTTTCTGCACCAACGTCCATAGCCTCAGTAATATCCCCTTGTTGCAAATAAGAAGTTGTAACGATAAAAATGATTAAAATTTTCAAATGATGATTAGACATGATTCTACCCTGTAACTCAGTTGTTAACATTCAGAAATTTTCTGAATAGACTGACCCGAAGCTAGCAGGAAAAATCATCCGAAAATATCACAAGCTATCCCTATAATGGGAGGCTAATGAAAATTCATTAGATGCTTTTATATCTCAGCATACGCCTAAAACAACCTCAATAATGGGGCGTCCTTGGGCTGATCCAAAACAATCCATTTCTGAGAAAGCCCAATCTGTGTTAAGGCTAGGGCTAGAGTAGCCAAGACTGTTGTCCATAGGGCCTTACGCCGTAAATTTGGATTTTCAGGAGCCCCAGAAGCATGGCCTTTTTCAACATGGTTGGGGCGGCGCACACCAAAAGGCAGCGCTGCTGCAAAAATCACCCACCAATACACAACGAAAAGGACTGTTCCCGTGACATAGCCCATACTAGCTTTTCTTACCTTTGATTTTCACAATGTGAGCACTAATCATCGGTTTCTTGCCCGTATAAGATCCTACAACCTGACGCACCTGATAGCGCACCATGTCCTGAATTTTATCACTATTATGAGCAGCATCCTGACTAGCAACAGCTTCAAGAGCTTCCTCAATTCCCTGATTCACTGCATCAAGCAAACTTCCATGTTTCCCTCTTGCCTGAAGGCCGTAGGAAGTGATTTGGGGAGGCGCAATCGCTTTGGCCTGGTTATTCACTATCAGGGTGATAAAGATCGTTCCCATAGATTTGAGCATCTCCCGCTCTCCCAGATGATCACTGGTTAGCGGCACCAAGTCTTGTCCATCAAGAGCAAGAGCTCCAAAGTGAACTTCTTCAACAACAACAGGCGCCTTGCCCCGCTGCAGCCGAATCATTTGCCCATTGTGAGGCAAAATAGTGTGCGCGATTCCCTCTTCTTCCGCAAATTTACAATGCCCCCGGAGATGGTTGAATTCTCCATGTACAGGCACCAAAGATTTAGGTTTAAGCCAAGTGTAAAGATCCCGAAGATCATCTTGGCTTGGGTGACCAGAAACGTGGATAAAACCATCTTCTTCTGTGAGAACTTCAGCGCCTCGTTCCCCAAGGAGAATTTGCACCCGGTGAATATCGTCTTCATTTCCAGGAATCATCCGAGCAGAAAAGATGACCATATCATTGGGGCTGATACGCACATCTCGATGCTTTCCTCGGGCAATACGCGTCAGGGCTGCCCGTGACTCTCCCTGGGACCCTGTACAAATCAGCATTACCTGGTCCTTTGGGAGTTTCATTGCTTCTTGTTCAGAAATAAATTCTGGCAAATCCGCAAGATAACCACATTCCCGAGCAACTTCCACCATACGGTGAAGAGAACGACCCACAAGGGCAACTTTTCGCCCAGCCTGTTCTGCTGCAAGAGCTGCTGTCTCAACACGTGCAACGTTACTTGCAAAGCAGGCAACAAAAACGCGATTTTTTTGTTGGGCAATAATATCAGCAAGGGACTCCCGCACATCAAGCTCAGACCCAGCACGCCCTGCAAGAAGAGCATTGGTAGAGTCACACACAAGTGTATCCACACCCTCTTTGCCAATCTCTTTTAAACGCTCAACATCAGTCGTTTCCCCAATCAGAGGATTCTTGTCCAACTTCCAGTCTCCTGTATGGAATACTGAGCCTCCAGGGGTTTTGATGTAAAGGCCATTTGGCTCTGGAATAGAGTGAGTCATTGTCACAAACTCCATCTCAAAAGGCCCTGCCTTGAAGGTGCCCTTAAGATCAATCTCATGAAGCTCTGCCATGGATTGCATCCCAGCGTCTTGAAGCTTACGTTTGACAAGACCCAGGGTAAAAGCCGTCCCATAGATGGGGCACTTAAATTTTGAATAAAGATGAGTGATTGCCCCGATATGGTCCTCATGCCCATGAGTTACCACAAGACCAACTAAGTTCTTACTCCGGCTTTCAATAAATTGAGGATCTGGTGTGAGAATTTCAATTCCCAGATCGTGATTAAAGGTAACGCCACAATCGACCATGAGCCATTTCCCTCCATATTCGTAGAGGTTCATATTCATTCCGATTTCGCCACATCCTCCAAGCGGGAGGAAATGTAAATGTTCTGCCATGTATTTTCCTTAAAGGTTAAATTAACGTCATTAACTCAATTTTACGGGATTTTTTTCCAAAAACATATCCCCTGTTAAAAAAGTTTCTATTTTATCAAGTTGGGGCGTATGAGAAAGCCGGAGATGTCCTTCGTTTGACACACCTGCAAAATACCCCTGCATGCGCTTTCCATCAACGTTGTGAAACTGAATCGGTGTTCCCTGCTCCACCGTATTCCGCGTCCAGTATGAGAGAACACTTTCAAACCCACTCTCCAACCAGCGGTGTTTCCAAACCACCATATAATTCGTAATTGCTGCTAAAACCATTTCCAAGGGGAGATGAAATTTACTGTGATCATTCAAAGCTGTTGCAATTTCACAGACGTCAGGGTGGACTTGATTGATATTCATCCCAACCCCGCAAACAAGAGTCGGATATTCCCCCATATCTTTTGCCCCCCGTTCAATCAGGATGCCACAAACTTTTTTATCCTGCAGCAACAAATCGTTGGGCCATTTTAGGACCAATGGACAGCTCATCACATGCTGTAAGGCATTATGGATTGCAACGCCAACAACAAAGGAAAATTCTCCCAAACGGGACACATCAACGGGGCATTCTATGGCATAGCTTGCATAAAGCCCAACCTTTGGTGGCAACCACTTCCGCCCCTGTCGCCCCCGGCCTGAAGGTTGAGATTTCGCCCAAATAACCGTATCCTGCCCAAACTCTCCTGCAAGTAAAGCTTTGTGGGCAATATCCATTGTGCTCGGAACTGATTCGTAAGCTCGGAGTGAAAAAAGTGGTGATATCGCGGAGACAAGCCAGTCTGAAGCAACCAATATGAAACGCTTCCCTTTTCTTTTTTGTTTTAGAGAAAACTGAGCACAAAAGCAAATAAGATTGTAATTGCTGCAAGCCCAACACTTGCTAAATTTGACAGTCGATAGACGAGAAAACTTTGACGCAGGGGTGTTTCTGCCACAAGACCTTCTGTCCCTTCTGGAAGAGCATCAAAGTAGAGGGCTTTTATGATTCGAAGATAATAGGCAGCACTTACAACACTCACGAAGATACCCGCAAAGACAGCAAAAGTATATCCATGTTGCAATGCGTGCTTAAAGACAACGAACTTTCCAAAGAAACCCGCCAATGGCGGCACACCAGCAAGAGAAAACATGAGAAGCGCTAGCAAGAGACGGTAGGCCTCTGGGACTTGTCGGACATAAACAAAGTCATCTACCGTCTCCAAGGAGAGGCCTTGGTTTTGTAGGTAGGCTACTAAACCGATCACCGCCACAAAGCCAATGCTATAGATCAAGAGGTAGTTCATCGAGGCCAAACTGATTTCATCTCCAGGCAGGAGGCCGATGGCAACAAAGCCCATATTGGCCACAGCGGAATATCCCATCAAACGTCGGAAATTTCTTTGTGTTAAAGCTCCAAGCGCTCCCCACCCCATGGAAAGGACCGCCAAGAATGTGATTGCCACGCCCAACTCCTCATACACGAGAGAGAAAGGCCCTTTCAACAGTAAGATTGAAAACCCTAAAGTTGCGAGCTTGGGCAAAACGCCAATCAACAATAAAGATTGTGTTGAAGCCCCCTGGTATACATCAGGAACCCAGAGGTGGAAGGGCGCAAGAGCCATCTTGAACCCAAGGCCTGCTAGTAAAAACCCAATACCAAGATACCAAAGCGGAGAAGACAAAAACGTCTCACTTTCAAGCTTCATCAAATTGGCAATTTCATCAAATTGACAAGCACCTGTGAGCCCGTAGATAAAGGCTACACCCATAAGGAAAAAGGAAGAACTGACAGCCCCCGTAATAAAATATTTCATGGCAGCTTCTTTTGCATTAGCCCCATCACTCCAGAAAGCCACATAAGCATAAAGGCTCAGGCTCATCATTTCCAAGGCCACAAAAGCCACAAAAAAATCATTTGCAGAAAGAAGAAGGGCTCCTCCTGTTATTGAGAAGAGGATGAGGGAATACCCTTCTGGGGCTGTCTTCTCTTTTTCAATGGTAATACTCCCCCCGACAAGAAGGACAAATGCAGCTAAAGCCAAGAAATATCCCCGGAAAGATTGGGAAAGGGGGGAAGCTTCAAGAGATGCAAAAAAGCCCTGCATCCCATCCACCGAATTCCAAGATCCTGACGGGATAAAGAGCACAGCAAAGGCCATGAGGATGATCCCTACTGAAAACAGAGGGAAAAATTCTTTTGATCGTTTCGGGAACAATGTCATGAGAAGCAAGATGAGCCCTCCTCCCAAAAGAACTAACTCACTTTGAACCAGCTTGAGATCCATCAAAAAATTATCCAGCATGAGCATCTCCTTCCTGTGTCGTGAGTTCAGGGGTCCGTGATGCTGCAAGGACTACTTTTTCTTCTGATGGAGCGAGATCGATCATAGCAAGTTGAGGATCTTTCTGCTTCTCAAGTGCAGCATGCAAAGATTGTGTGACAGGCTCTATGGATGGAGCCATCACATTCATCAATGGCTGTGGCCAAACCCCCAGACCAACGACACAAAGCGCAAGAGACGCAAGAACTCCTTTTTCTACGTTATTTAAAGGAGAAAGTTTTTCGCTCTCCTCCCCAAGCTTTCCAAAAATAACCCTGCGGTAAAGCCACAAGGCATAGGCCGCTCCTAGGAATAAAGAAGTTCCCAGTAAGAAGGCCAAAACACCCGAGACCTTGAAAAGACTGATAAGCACCAGGACTTCTCCGACAAATCCTGCCGTTCCAGGAAGTCCTGTCGCAGCTAAGACAAAAATCATCATCATGGCAGAAAAGAAAGGAAGCTTGTTTGCCACGCCTCCATATGCTGCGAGAGAGCGTGTCCCCACACGGGCGTACAGAACGCCAACACAAATAAATAAAGCTCCAGAAATAAGGCCATGGCTAATCATTTGGAAAAGCCCTCCTTGGATCCCTATCGTTGAAAAAGTAAAAAAGCCTGCTGTGACAAAAGCCATATGGGCAACAGAGGAGTAGGCTACCAACTTCTTCATATCGTCCTGGACAAGAGCCACCATAGAGGTATACACAACCCCTACAATAGAGACACCAAAGACTAACCAAGTCAGATCAAGAGAAGCCTCAGGGAATAGGGGCAAAAGCAGGCGAATCATTCCATATCCCCCAACCTTAAGGAGAATCCCTGCCAACATCACGGATCCAGCTGTAGGAGCCTGGACGTGTGCATCTGGTAGCCAGGTATGAAAAGGCCAAACAGGGAGCTTCACGGCAAACGCAATAAAGAATGCGACCCAGAGGAAAATCGTAATCTCAGGATTAAAATCACTTTGACCGAGGATATCTAGGTGACTTTGACCTGCCTGGGTATAGATCAAGATCATGGCCGCCAACATCAACAAAGATCCCAAGAAGGTATACAAAAAAAGCTTGTACGATGCATAGACCCGCTGGGCCCCTCCCCATACCCCAACAATAAGGAACATGGGAATCAAAATCATCTCAAAGAAAATGTAGAATAGGAACAAATCCCGCGCAGAAAAAACGCCGATTAAGGCCCCCTCAAGAACAAGAAAGGCCACCAGATAAGATCGACGCTGCTGAATCTCTTGCCCCCATCCCAGCAAAATTGACAAGAATGTGAGAAAAGTGGTGAGAACAATTAAGGGCAAAGCAATGCCATCAATTCCCACGGCATATTGAGGATCCATCATCTTGGACCACTCATAAATTTCCTGAAACTGATACCCTCCCAGAGGATCAAACTTTATTACCAGGTAAACACTTAAGATAAAGGAAACAAAGCTGACGAAAGAAGCCACATAAAAAGCATTCTCATCTTCACTGGAGAGAAGAGAAACAAAAAGCCCCCCAATCAGTGGTAGAAAAATTAAAAAGCTTAGAAAAGGAAAACTATCCAAGACGCCCGCCTCCAAACAAAATCAACACGATAAGAAGCAGAACCCCCATGACCAAGGCCGCTATATAGGTTGGCAGAAGGCCTGTATAACTCCGGCGCAGCTTGAGGGATCCTTCAACGGCTTTGTGGGTGAGGCCATCAGGACCAATTGCATCAATCCCTTTTTGATCTCCAAACACCCAGAACAATTGACCAAGCCACCATACTGGCTTCACAAACAGGGCCTGGTAAAGCGCATCAAAGTACCATTTATTTACTAAAAATCGTTCCATGAAACCAATGGACTTCGCGAGCTTCTTTTCTTTCCATTTTCGGAAAACCACAAGAGCCAAAACGAAGACACAAATTCCCACAACTGTCGGAGCAAGTTCAACAATCCCCACATGGTGCGGTATGAGAGGAGCCACGATTTTATCACCCCAAAATCCCTTCCCTCCCATGAGGAATTTCTTGTACCCCAACATGCCAGACACAAGAGCCCCAAGCGCAAGAAGTGCAAGAGGAAAGTTCATCATTAAGCCTGGCTCATGAATCCGAGCTCGCAAAGCTTCGTCTGCGCGGCTACGACCCAAGAATGTCATTCCTAGCATCCGCCCGGTATAGGCCGCTGTTAAAACAAGAGAGATGATACTCAGCACCCAAGGCCCCAAGCCGTATTGATCTTGTGCTGCAAAGGCTGAGGCCAGGATTGCTTCTTTTGAATAAAACCCTGAGAACAAGGGGAATCCAACTAATGCCAAAGACCCAATCAGCATAAAGGCAAAAGTCATTTTCATGGGGCGATACAATCCCCCCATTTTGCGCATGTCTTGCTCGTTTGACATACTGTGGATCACAGCTCCAGCCCCCAAAAACAGGAGTGCTTTAAAAAAACCGTGGGTAAAAAGGTGGAAGACTGCCCCATTGTAAGCCCCGACCCCTAAGCCGAGGAACATATATCCCAACTGACTACAGGTGGAATAGGCAATCACTTTTTTGATATCATTCTGGACCAAGGCAATCGTTCCTGCAGCAAAGGCTGTCAACGCTCCAACCCACACAACACAGGTACTTGCAAAGGTAGTATCAAGATAAAGAGGAGACAGCCGGGCAATCAAGTAAACACCTGCTGTGACCATTGTGGCTGCATGAATCAGGGCCGAAACAGGTGTTGGCCCCTCCATGGCATCAGGGAGCCATGTGTGGAGTCCCAATTGTGCTGATTTCCCCATGGCACCAATGAGAAATAGAATGCCAAGAACATCTAAAGCAGGAACAGGGGTACCCAGAACCACAAAAGGCTCAGGCACAGCACTTTGCAAAAGGGAGAGGCCTTTTCCAATTTCAAGGGTTTGTGTGAGGTAGAAGAAACCTGCCATTCCCATCACGAGGAAAAGGTCCCCTACCCGGTTCACGAGAAAAGCCTTCATCGCTGCCTGGTTTGCAGATTCCTTTTCATACCAATATCCAATGAGAAGATAGGAACAAACGCCCACCCCTTCCCAGCCAAAGAAGAGCTGGAGTAAATCCTGGGCTGAAACCAGCATCAACATCGCAAATGTGAAGAGACCAAGGTAGGCGTAGTAGCGGCTCAGATCTTCCTCACCTTCCATGTACTCATAAGAGTAAAGGTGAACAAGAAAAGACACGACTAGCACCAAAAAAATCATGACGACAGAGAGAGGATCTGCGCTCAAAGCCCAGGTTGCTGAAAAATCACCGATCTCAATCCACGTCATCAGTGGAACTGTAACAGCGAAAGCCCCCCCAGATTTCACCATTTTCATAAACAGTGTGGAGCCTGCCAGGGTTGCGATTCCCATGAAAAAACCACAAAAGCGAATCAAGGCAGTCTTGCTAAGCTGTCGATGGAAAAGTCCGGCAAAGAGGCATGAAATGAGAGGGCCAAAGACAGCAAGTTTCAGAAAGAGTTTCATTCGACTTTCTCCCCCAAACTCACCATATCTGTAATTTGAATCGTTCTCTTCTCCCGGAAATAGACGACGAGAATCGCAAGTCCAATGGCAGCTTCTGCTGCAGCGACGGTGAGGATAAACAGGCTAAAGACCTGACCGGTGACTTCCCCATGAAAACGGCTAAAGGAAACAAATGTCAGATTGACACCCAATAGCATCAACTCAAGAGACATCAGAATATGGATGAGACTTTTTCGGGCCATCAAAACCCCGAAAACACCTACGGCAAACAAAGCCATACTCAAACACAAATAGTGCATTAACGTGATGTCCATTCAACCCCCTTCCCAACTTTGGGTTGAGACAGTGATAAAACATCTTCTTTTGTTGTTTTCAATTGGTGTTGTACATCCTGACGCCGCACACCAGGGCGATGGCGAAGGCACAGAGCAATTGCGGCAACAATCGCCACAACCAGAATAACACCCACTCCTTGGAAAGGAATGACATAGACAGAATAAAGAAGGTGGCTAAGAGCATCTGTTGTACTCAATGGCGCACCCCCCGCATCGAAAACTTCTTTTTTAATTTCTAGCGAAGGCGCCCCGAAGAGAACGTACGTCATCACACCTGCGAAAATCAGAAATTGCAATGCTCCCTCAACCCAAGCCACTGTTTCTGCAGATTCTGACGGCAAAAGAAAACGCCACTTTGAAAGAGGCCAATAAAGAGCATAAGCCACAGCAAAACTCATTGCTGCAAGAATGAATGAATGTGTCAAAGGCCCCTCATCAGACAGGAAGACAACCTTATCGCCCCACAACTGTTTCGCCATGTAAAAAACACCGAGAAAAACGCCAGCCAGCACCCCAGACCGCAAGGCAGCTTTGAAAAAACTTTTCCAGGGATAATGGCGTAATTTCTCTAAGTGTTTTTGGTCTACATCCAACATCATCACCACAAAGAGAAAGAGAACAGCCACAGCACCAACATAGACAATGACCAAGACCATTGCCAAAAATTCTGCATCTAGGAGAAGAAAAATTCCTGCAGAGGTAAAGAAGCTGAGGATCAAAAACAAAACGGCATACACAGGACTTCTGGCGAATACCACCGCCATTGCTGACAAAAGTGTCAGCCCCGCAAGTCCATAAAATACCAATCCTGCCATCATCATTTAAATCAAATTTTACTCAGTATATCAGCCCCCTCTATGGGGAACAATGGACAATCTCACCGCCGGGGATGACTGAGGCGTGCCTGGAGGGCAGCTTCCCATCGGTCACCATTATCTAGCAGCTTTTCCTTTTCATAAAAAAGCTCTTCCCGAGTCTCAGTCGCATACTCAAAATTGGGGCCTTCCACGATGGCATCTACGGGACAAGATTCCTCACACAAACCGCAATAAATACACTTGGTCATATCAATGTCATAGCGTGTCGTCCGACGGCTACCATCATCCGTGCGGGGAGCCACATCAATCGTAATGGCCTGAGCCGGGCAAACAGCTTCACACAACTTACACCCAATGCACCGCTCCTCTCCAGAGGCATAGCGCCGTAACGCATGCTGACCCCGGAAGCGAGGGCTGAGGTGCCCTTTCTCATGGGGATACGCCAAGGTGACCTTGCGCTTAAACATGTACTTCAAAGTCATCCACATCCCTTGAAGGAGATCTTTCATCAAAAAAGTTTCTGCATAGACCCGAAAGGTTGACTTCATTTTATGACCCCCAGTGTTTCAGGAAAGACGCCATAGGCAATGCAAAAAGACAGCCCCACAACATAAGCCAAGGTGATCGGCAAAAAGACCTTCCAACCAATCCGCATCAACTGATCATAGCGATACCGGGGAAATGTCGCCCGCACCCAAAGGAAGAGGAAAAGCACAAAAGCAATCTTCAGTGCCATCCAGACAAAACCTGGAATATAAGCAAAAGGCCCCCATGATGTGAGGGGCAGCCAGCCGCCGAGGAAAAAGATGCTGGTCATCGCACTCATCAAAATCATATTGGCATATTCTCCAAGAAAGAACATGCCGAAGCTCATAGAGGAGTATTCCACATTATATCCAGCGACAAGCTCAGCCTCAGCCTCAGGCAAATCAAAAGGTGCCCGATTGGTCTCTGCCAGAGTCGCAATGAAAAAGATCACAAACATCGGAAAGAGAGGAATCACAAACCAAATTTTCTCCTGAGCCTCCACGATGGCTGACAAATTCAACGATCCTGCACACAAAATCACGCATATCAGGGCAAATCCAATTGCAAGCTCATAGGAAACCATTTGAGCCGCAGAGCGCAAAGCCCCGAGAAAAGCATACTTGGAGTTACTCGCCCATCCCGCAATGATGATGCCGTAAACACCAAGAGAGGAAATGGCAAACAGGTAGAGAACACCAACATTGATGTCAGCCATGACTAATCCCTCTCCCCAGGGAATGACAGCCCAAGCCATCAGGCTGAGGGTAAAGGTCAATACGGGCGCAATAATATAAAGGAGCGGGTTCGCTTTTGTAGGAATGATCGTTTCCTTATGCACAAGCTTCAGCGCATCTGCAATAGGCTGCAGAAGACCAAAAGGCCCCACAACTGTAGGCCCTTTCCTGAGCTGCATAGCGGCAATGACTTTCCGCTCTGCATACACGAGATAAGCGACACTTAAAATGAGGGGAATAATAATCAAGAAAGCCTGACCACACAGGATCAAAAATGTCAGGATTTCTTCAGGAATCCAATCAAGCATGTGTGACCTCCTGTTGTGCATCCTCAGGCTCCCATCCTCCTGCCACGGCACATTGGGCTAAGGTGAGAGAACTGCGGGCAATCACGTTTGTCTTATAATAGTCTTCATCAAACCCTAAAATGTGATCTTGGGCAAGGAGTCCTTTCCGGCCAAATTGCCCCCAAGTATTTTGATGCAGAACTTCGCGATATTGATAATAAGGATTCTCTAAGGCCATGCCTTCCCGAAGCTCGTCTATTGTCTCGAAGGGAAGATCTAGGCTTAGTCTGCCTGCAAGTTCTTTCACGATGCGCCAGTCTTCCCGAGCTTCTCCTGGTGGGGCAATTGCTGCTAAGGCCTGCTGAATTCGCCCTTCTGTGTTCACATAAGTCGCATTTTTTTCACTAAAGGCAGCACCCGGCAAGATGACATCCGCAGCACTTGCACCTGCCTCACCATGGTGGCCTTGGTAAATCACTTTCACAGAATCAGGTAGATCTTTGAGGCTAGGATGATCAAAGCCCAGCAAGTAGAGCACGTCTAGTTTACCCTTCTCTGCAGCAGTTAAAATTCCCTGGGTATCGTATCCCTTTCCTTTTGGTACGAAGGCCATATCCAACCCGCCTACACGGCTTGCTTGGTTATGGAGAACATTGAACCCATTCCATCCCTCTCTCACAAGGTCATAAGTCTCAGCCACCTGTCGGACCAGAGCAAGAACCTTCATGGCATCCTGACCTTTGAGACTGCTTGCCGATAAAATCAGCATAGGTTTTTTGGCTTTTTTGAGAGTCTTTGCAAAGGTTCCCTTCTCATTCAACAGGTCTTCGAGAACCTTTGCACGCTCTCCCAGGTGCTGCACCGGATAGGTCAGGTCTCGTCCAGGCGTAAATTCTGGGCCCAAATAAGCAATGGGGAAATCCCCTTTGAGGAAACGTTTACGCAAACGTGTATTCACAAGAGGAGCCTCAAACCGAGGGTTTCCTCCAATAATGAGGCAAGCATCAGCCTGTTCAATCCCTGCAATAGAAGTATTAAATACATAGCCTGCACGGAAACGATGATCCAGATGCTGGCCTGGATCCCGGCAGTCCCGGTGATTCACGCCCATCATATCAAGCATATGGCGGAACGTGTAAAAGGTCTCTGTATCTACCAATTCTCCCGCAAGCACACCAATTTTATCGGGATCTGTTTTTGACAAAAGCTCCTGGGCTTTCCCGAGAGCTCCCTGCCAATTCGTAGGCTGGAGCTTCCCCTTCACTTTTATATAGGGGCGATCCAAGCGCTGCGTTCGCAAGCCATCCATGCAAAATCGTGCTTTGTCAGAGAGCCACTCTTCATTGATGTCATCATTCACCCGAGGCAAAATTCGAAAAACCTCATTTCCTTTTGAGTCCAAACGAATATGGGATCCTACAGCGTCCATCACATCAATACTCGGTGTTTTCGTGAGCTCCCAAGGCCGCCCCCGGAAAGCATAGGGTCGGGATGTCAAAGCCCCGACAGGACACAGATCCAAGACATTTCCAGAGACTTCACTGGTCACCGCCTGATCAAGATAAGTCACTATCTCAGCATTTTCTCCCCGTCCAACAAGCCCCATCTCTGGAACGCCTGCCACATCCTCCAAAAAGCGCACACACCGGGTACAGTGAATGCACCGGGTCATGTGTGTCTTGATCAACGGGCCCATATGCTTTTGTTCCACGGCCCGCTTAGGCTCATCATACCGACTTATGCCACGACCGTAGGACATGGCTATATCTTGAAGATCACACTCCCCCCCTTGATCACAAATGGGGCAATCCAGCGGATGGTTAATAAGGAGAAACTCCATCACGCCTTCTCGTGCCTTTTTCACCATAGGCGTTTTGGTATGGACAACCATGCCTTCACCAGCAGCCATGGCACAACTTGCCACAGGCTTACGGCTTCCCTCAACCTCAACAAGGCACATCCGGCAGTTCCCTGCGATCTCCAGCCGATTGTGATAGCAAAAAACAGGAACCTCTTGCCCAGCCTGCTCCACAGCCTGAAGCACGGTCATACCTTCTTCAAAGATAACTTCTTTTCCATCTACTGTGAGCTTGGGCATCGTGACCTCATCTCTCCTTAAGCTGCTTTTTTCAATCGCTGTTCCAGGAGGGGACGGAAATGGCGGATTAGACCCTGGATGGGCCAAGCCGCTGCATCTCCAAGAGCACAGATCGTGTGCCCCTCAACTTGGTTTGCAATGTCTAAAAGCTTATCAATTTCTTCGGCCTCAGCTTCCCCTGCCACCATACGATCCAGGATCCGCATCATCCACCCTGTACCTTCCCGACAAGGAGTACACTGACCACAGCTTTCGTGGTGGTAGAAATGTGCCAAGTTTGCAATCATGCCGATAGGATCTGTGCTCTGGTCCATAACCATGACAGCAGCTGTTCCCAATCCTGACTGCACAGCCGCCAAGCTGTCAAAATCCATCGTGACAGTCTCACAAATCTCTTTGGGCAAAAGTGACACTGACGACCCGCCAGGAATCACCGCCAAGAGATTGTCCCAACCGCCACGCACACCCCCGGCATAAGTTTCAATCAGTTCCTTCAGGGGAATCCCCATCTCAAGTTCAATGTTGCAGGGGTGATTCACATGGCCCGAAATGCAGAAGATTTTTGTCCCTGTGCTGCCCTTCACACCAAGACTCGCAAACCAGTCTGCCCCACGTCTGAGGATCTCTGGCACAACAGCAATTGTCTCGACATTATTGATTGTTGTCGGGCATCCATACAGGCCTGCATTTGCAGGAAATGGGGGCTTCAGCCGGGGCATCCCACGACGCCCTTCCAAGCTCTCTAGCAAGGCTGTTTCTTCACCACAGATATATGCCCCTGCCCCACGATGGAGATGAATATCCATCTGCCACCCAGATCCGGCTGCATCAGGGCCAAGCAAACCATCTTCATAGGCCTCATCAATAGCTTTTTGCACCGCCTCTGCTTCCCGGAAATATTCTCCCCGAATGTAAATGTAAGCCGTATGGGCCTCCATGGCGAAACCAGCCAGCAAAATGCCCTCCAGCAATTTATGAGGCTCGTGACGAAGAATATCTCGATCTTTGCAAGTACCTGGCTCACTCTCATCCGCATTCACAACCAAATAGTTTGGGAGTTTGCCTCCCTTAGGCATAAAACTCCACTTCATGCCTGCAGAAAAACCTGCACCTCCCCGGCCACGCAAGCCTGAGGCTTTCACCTCATTAATAATCCAATCTGTCCCCTTCGCCATCAACGCCTTCGTGCCCTTCCAGTCACCACGCCGTTTTGAGCCTTTCAAGGAAGGCGTTGACTCACCATAGAGATTTGTGAAGATGCGATTTTTGCTAAGCACGACGCCCTCCCTTCTTCTCTGGTTTGGCTCCATATCCTGCAGGAGCTGTTGAGAGCTTTTGCCGAGTCTGGGACCCAGGCTTAACGCTCTCATCTGTTTCCAAAGCCTCAAGAACATCCTCTAAAGCTTCAGGGGAAAGATCCTCGTAATAGTCATCATTGATTTGAACCACGGGAGCATTCACACAAGCCCCCAGGCATTCCACTTCTTCCAGGCTAAACTTCCCATCTTCCCGAGTTTGGCCACAAGCAATCTTTAGCTTTTTCTCACACACTTTAGTCAGTTTACCCGCTCCCCGAAGGTAGCAGGATGCTGTTCGGCACACTTGAACATGGTGTTGCCCCGTAGGGCGAAGATGAAACATTGTGTAAAAGGTTGCTATTTCCCAAACATAAAGAGGTGTCACGCCAAGGAGCTCTGCCACAGCCTCCATAGCCTCCCGGGGGAGCCATCCTCCGCATTGACGTTGTGCAAGATCAAGCACAGGCAATATGGCACTCACCTTGCGATCTTTTGGATAACGTGCCAACAACTTTTCAATTTTCTCCTGATTTTCTTGGGAGAAGACAAAGGGCTCGTTCTGAAAGAGAGGCTTCACACTCATCGGTCAATCTCCCCAAACACAACATCTAAAGACCCCAAAATTGAGGGTACGTCTGCCAATTGATGGCCTTTGGCTAAGTGATCAAAGGCTTGCATATAGGGATAAGATGAGGCACGAATCTTGCACCGGTAGGGGCGATTGGATCCATCTGAAATGAGATACACCCCAAATTCTCCTTTCGGCGCTTCTACAGCCGTATAGATCTGCCCTGCAGGGACATGATACCCCTCTGTGTAGAGCTTGAAGTGATTAATCATCGCTTCCATACTCGTCTTCATCTCAGTCCGCTTGGGGGGAATGATCCGAGGGTCATCAGCAAGATGTGGTCCCTCGGGCATTTGGGCAATCGCTTGCTCTATAATTTTAAGAGATTCACGCATCTCCGCCATCCGAACTAAATAGCGGGCATAACCGTCCCCGGTTTTGCCAACAGGGACATCAAAGATCATCTGGTCATAAACGTCATAGGGCTGAGACTTACGCAAATCCCATGGTACGCCTGACGCTCGGAGCATTGGACCAGAAAAGCCCCAGTCCAAAGCCTCATCCGCCCGCATAACACCGATGTCCACAGTACGCTGTTTAAAAATCCGATTGTCTGTTAAAAGCGTCTCCAGATCATCAAGCACTGTTGGAAAGTTCTCTGTAAAGATTGAGATATCCTCCAGCAATCCTGGGGGGAGATCCTTCATCACACCACCGGGGCAAAAATAATTTGCATGCATCCGAGAGCCTGAAACACGCTCATAAAATTCGACTAGTTTCTCCCGCTCTTCAAATCCCCAGAGCAGAGGGGTCATAGCCCCCACATCCAAAGCGTATGTTGTGATATTCAGGAGATGATTCAGAATCCGGGTAATCTCTGAGAACAGCACCCGGATATACTGAGCCCGGAGTGGCGCTGTGATTCCCAAAAGCTTTTCTGTCGCCAGAGCAAAGGTATGCTCTTGGCACATAGGAGAAACATAATCCAGCCGATCGAAATACGGCATAGCCTGCATATAGGTCTTGTGCTCGATAAGCTTCTCAGTCCCGCGATGGAGAAGCCCGATATGAGGGTCTGCCCGGGTTACAACCTCCCCATCCATTTCCAAAACCAAGCGCAACACACCATGAGCCGCAGGATGCTGAGGGCCAAAGTTAATGGTTGTTGTGCAACGCTCTTCTGGAGCTTGTGTCTGTGGGGCGGACATGGGCGTCATGAGGGTTCCTCCTCCAACTCGACAGGTGGGGTTGCTTTCTCATCCCCCGGCAACACAATAGGCTCCCTGTTCATTCCTTCCCAGGGACTCAGATTGTCAAAGTGACGATAAGCCTGAGGCAGATTCACATCCTCGTACACAACTTGCTTTTGAACCTCATCATAACGAGGTTCAATATACCCACTGAGGGGGAAATCTTTCCGCAAAGGATGGCCTTCAAATTCGTAATCTGTCAAAAGACGATCCAAGTTGGGGTGCCCCTCAAAAGAAATCCCAAAAAGGTCATGAGTCTCTCGCTCATACCAATTTGCACAGCTGAAAACCTCAATAACAGAGGGAACAGATACGCCTTCTTCTGTAGAAACGATAATGCGCACCCGCTGATTCAGCCGATGAGAGAGGAGATGATAGACCACATCAAAACGAGGAATGCGGCCAAGGTGATCCACGCCACAAAGATCAATGAGCTGTTTGAATTGAAAAGCCGGATGATCCCGCAACATGCGCAGGACCCGCAAAATGTCTCCTGCCATACAAGATACTGTTACCTCCCCAAAAGGAGAAATTTCTACTTGCTCTTCAGACACTCCTAATTGCTGGAGAAAGTCTTGTTTAAGCTGTTCGAGAGGAGCGTGTTGATCTGCCATCATGCCCTCTCAATCACTGTGTTTGAAGCCTGACGACGGATTTTTTCTTGAAGCTGCAAAATTCCATATAAGAGTGCTTCTGCTGTTGGGGGGCACCCAGGCACGTAGATATCGACAGGCACAATCTGATCACAGCCCCGGGTGACAGAGTAAGCATAGTGATAATACCCGCCTCCATTGGCACAAGATCCCATGGAGATCACCCAGCGGGGCTCAGGCATTTGATCATAAACTTTTCTTAATGCAGGTGCCATTTTGTTGGTTAGTGTTCCTGCCACAATCATCACATCTGATTGACGGGGACTGGCCCGATAAATCGCCCCATAGCGATCAAGATCATACCGACTTGCAGCTGTTTGCATCATCTCCACAGCACAACAAGCCAGACCAAAAGTCATAGGCCAAAGAGAGTTCGACTGTGCCCATCCCACAAGCTTGTCAGCTTGGGTCACAATGAACCCCTTTTCAGAAACTTGCTGGGCCAAGTGCTGCAGCTCCTGGGTTTCTGTCTTTTCCATAGATCCTGCCTTTAGATGAGGTTCCTCTGATGAAGCGCCTTTTACTCCCATTCCAAGGCTCCTTTCATCCATTCATACACAAAAGCAACTGTTAAAACTCCAAGAAAAACGATCATGGACCAAAAGCTATAGATCCCAATTTCCTTTAAATTTTTGGCCCATGGAAACAGAAAAGCAACTTCAATATCAAAAATAATAAAGAGGATTGCGACAAGGTAAAAGCGCACATCAAACTTTACCCGGGTATCACTAAACTCCTTAAAGCCACATTCGTAAGGTGCATTTTTCTCTGGATCAGGCCGGCTTTTCCCCCGCAAAAGAGACAAAACCAAGAGCACAAGAGACATAGTTAACCCCATAGCCAAAAAGGCAACAATGGGTAAATAGCTTTGGAGATCGAGATGATTCACAATTGCCACAAATTTTATAATTTATCTTAAGGGGAAAACGCCCTTCTTTCAAGGGGGAGTTTGACGTCCCTACAGATAGAGATCCAGGGGAAGAGTCATCACAAAAGTTGGAGACTTTAGCCCTCTATGTGCGGACTGCCGCGTCGCTTCGTTCCTCGCAGTGACTTCATACTGTCATCGCGAAAGTCTGTGACGTAACTTTATTTTTAAGTAATGATAGAATGAAATGGCGGGAGTGACGGGACTTGAACCCGCGACCTCTGGCGTGACAGGCCAGCGCTCTAACCAACTGAGCTACACCCCCTGGATGAAGTGATAATTATCCGTTTCCAGGGCTGCTGTCAATGGAAAAACGACTCTACATCGGTTCAAATACTTGCTTCAACATGATTTTTGAAAAAATTTACCAAAATTTTAGATTAATGGTTCAGAATAAATATATCTGGAGATCTATTACTCGAATATTTGGTCTCAATTATTATTTTTGACGAGGAGTCTATGAACGCAACTGCAAGACAACTCAAGACAATTTTTTTGATTGCCCTAGCATATGTTATGTTAGGCGCTTCCCCTGCCCTTGCACAGAAAAGTGATGGCGGTGCACAGCTTGGACAAATCCTTGGTTCTGTTGCTGGAAAGCTCTTTGCTGGAGGCCAAAAGAAAACGCAGCAGCCTGCACAAGTGCAGCAGCAAACACAACCAGCTCAAGCACAAATGCCGCAAAGCCAAAGCTATGCTCAGCAAGCCCCTGTTATCCAGCCGCAAGCAACCGGAGGATACCAGCAACAAGATATGGGCCAATATCAACAACAGGGGTATCAACAGGGCTATCAGCAAAATTACCAACAAGGTTATCAATCAAGCTACCCTCAACAATACGCTCAACAAGGTGCTGCTTCATATCAACAGCAATATGATACCACAGCACAGCAACCCCAGGCTGCCTCCGTTGTACGGTTTGATCCGACAACAGGAAAGCCTCTCACAGGGCTGCCTAAATTTGATCCTGTAACTGGAAAGCCTATGATGCCTAAGTTTGATCCCTTCACAGGGCTTCCCATTTCGGAAGAGCAAGCCGGCACTCTTTTTCCTGACTTTGCCAAGCGTCCTGAGATGACATCCTCTTCTGACGAAGATGAAGAAAAGGGCAAGGATGAAGACACTAAAGAAGAAAAAGATGAAAAAAAATCCGATGAAAAAACTTCAGAGGAAACTGAAGACAAGGCTAAGCCAGACGATGCCGACAAAAAGGGTGACGCCAATAAAAAAGACAACACTGATAAAGCAGAAACCCAAGATGAAGAGCAAAGCAAAAAAGATGATAACGGTGATGTAAAAGATGCTAAAAAGAAAGAAGAGCCTGCAAAAGAAGAAACGGCAAAAGAGGAAGCTGTAAAAGCAGAACCTGCTGAAAAAACCGAGAAGGATGAAGCTGCCCCCCAAGAGAAGCGGGAAGATAGAAAACGCCGTGATGCTCGGGAACGTCCACCCCTTGACCGTGACTATGGATATGATGATCGTCGTCCTGCCCCACGAGACCGATACTATGATGACCGCCGTGATCCACTCCCTCCAAGAGACGATCGATACTACGATGATCGTCGCGATTCATACCCTCCTCGAGATGATCGATACTACGATGACCGTCGTGAGCCCCTTCCTCCAAGAGACGACCAATACTATGATGATCCACGAGGATCCTTCCCACCACAAGATGACCGCTACTATGATGAGGGAAGGTATCCTGAAGATGATCCCTACTACCGTGATGCTCCGGAGCGCCAACGGCCAGGGGATGATCGGAATTGGTCAGCCTCGGACAGGCCAGACTATGAAGCCGCTCTAAAATCTCAACGTGCACAAACTCTACAAGCTGCGACATTGCCCTCTGTGCAGGATCTTGGAAAAGTCCACAAAGGCAAGGTCCAGCTCATCGGAAATCAGATTCAGCTTCTCCAACATGATGTAAAAAGCTTTCATAAACAAAATCGAGCCCTGGCTCGCCAAAAGGCATTTGAGAGAAAAAAATGGAACCAGCTCCTTATCCGCATTGAAAATGAGCTCACGGCTTTGCAGAATGACTCCCGTGAGTTTCTCTCTCGCCTTCCTTATGAATCGTCTAACTCCCTCTCCCAAAATCAAATCCGCATCCCAAGAACTTTCCTCAGTGCCCCTGCACTTGAAATTCAAGATGGTACTTCTGAAATTGCACGCATTGAATTACGCAAAGAGTTAATTGATCACGAGCTTGATAAAATCATGACAATGAACGTGATCTTCGAAGATCAGCTCCAGAATAGTAATCTTGAAGCTGAACACCTGATTCAAATTAAGAATGAACTGAATGCCTTAAAAGCAAGAGAAGGTAAAATCAAAAAACTCCTCAATCAGATTCCTGATAAGGCGAAGCAAATATTGCTTCAAACCGCCAACCAAACTTAATTTCTCCCTTTAACTCCTTTTTAACCAAAACATATCTTTTTGTTAAAAAATTCCTCGTACATTATTTTCAGGAAGGATCACAACTATGTCTGAAAATAAGAAAGTTCTTTTTGTTTTAACCTCTGTCTCCGAAATTCCAGATACAGAAAAAGAAACTGGATTCTGGATGGAGGAATTTGCAACCCCCTACTACACCTTCCAAGATGCTGGCGTCGATGTTGATATTGCTTCCATTGATGGTGGAGAGGCTCACCCTGACCCCGCAAGCATGAGCAAAGACCACGAGGCACTCAAGCGGCTTGAAGCTGATCCAGGGGTACTTGCAAAGCTTGATCAGACTGTTCCTGTCAGTCGCGTGCACATCAACGGCTACCAGGGTATCTTCATGCCCGGAGGACATGGCACCATGTGGGACTTCCCTGAGAACCCCATCCTCTCTCGCTTGATTAGTGACTTCTACGCTGATCATCGGATCATCGGCGCTGTTTGCCATGGTCCAGCAGCTCTTGTGGGCCCCGAGAAGCCTGATGGACGTCCTCTTGTTGAGGGCCATCGCATCAATGCTTTTACAAATGAGGAAGAAAAGCAAGCTAAGCTTGAAGAGGTTGTTCCCTTCTTGCTGGAAAGCCGTTTGAAGAAACTTGGCGCTCGCTTCGAAAGTACTGAAGCCTTCCAACCTCATGCTGTTCGAGATGGCGTTCTTGTAACAGGCCAAAATCCTGCTTCCTCCGAAGAGACAGCAAAGCTGATGCTTGAGGCTCTACAAAAAGGGTAAGGCGAATTCAGGAGTGAAATGCAACGCTTTGATGGTTGAATGTGCCCCGAAACCAGAACATTTGAGTTAAGCCAAGTGTTAAGCAGGAATGAACGCCGTTCATTATTAATTTATTAAACTTTCACCTATAATCTATATTTAAACTAATTTGTTTATAATAATGAATAATATACTGAAAATTTCATTTTTAATACTTATTGTATTATCTAACAACCTCCAAGCTCAAATAACCAAAGAAATTCTGCACAATGCCATTAGCAAGGTATATGCATTAGAAGAACCTGCTGCATCATCATCCCCTTCTTCATCTTCGGCTGGGCAAGCGGCCAGTGCAGCAGCGGCAGCAGCCGCTCAGAGTGATGAGGAAGAAGAACCTGTTGCCGCATCATCATCCTCCTCTTCTTCATCTTCGGCTGGGCAAGCGTCCAGTGCGGCAGCGGCAGCAGCCGCTCAGAGTGGGGCCGCAGCCACCTTAATTGATTACAAGCTCTACGGATCAATCCTTCTAGGGGCATTTGCCATTGATACAAGCCTTGTTGAAAACATCCGATTTTCTGGGAATTATCAACCAAACTATGAAAATGGAGAGAGAAAATACGGTAAAGACTCTTCAGACGACCCGCACTGGAATTTAACCAAACTCCTTTTTCCCTCAGCCAATGGAACTTTTAATATTGGCAGTCATTTTCAAGATAATCTGTCTTATATGCTGAATGGCATGACACCAGAGAATAAAATTGCAGCTTTAGCACGCATCATGGCACATATTGCTGATCCTGTTGCTAAACCAGGTTCTTTGGCTGACGATATGATTCAGAAGCTTAAAAGTAGCCATAGGAAAAAAATCAATAAAGCTAAAAACAAAAAGCAAAAAACAGTTTTTGATTTTTTGACGGAAGCTCTTGATGCTGCGATTGAAGCAGAAAAAAAGCCTGGGAGTTTCTATCCTCTGGGGACAGCTGAGCAAATTTTCATGGCTTTTGTGATGATGCACTTCAATACTCTTGAGGAGTTAGAAAGTTTCATGGAAAAAGTAACCCAAACACTAAGCCACACAGACCGTATAATGCTGAAGGGTTACGGTCAGGCTGATGACTTAATTAAAACATACCAGGTGTATTATAAAGACATCTATTCTCAACCAGTCCCATACACTTTCGGTAATGGCCTTCCCAGCAATGGCCTAGCAATCTCCCCTTCAGGCAAAGGTTATGCAGACTGTGTTGAAACTGCCATACGCCAGTTTCTTAACATAGCTCTTTTTAATCCCGAAACCAAAACATTTGAGTTAAGCCAAGCATTAAGCAATAACGAAAGCCTAAATCATTTCTTTACCATCCAAACACCAGGCCGGGCTTCCGATGGTTCCACACCCATACGGACTGAATTTTCAAATGTTGTGAGCGCCCTAAACGAAGAGACACAAGCAGCTGCAAGCGAATCTGTAGCAGCCCCTCCTTCGGGTTCCAATAAAATTGTCTATGTGCAAGGTAATTTTGAAGTTGATACTGGACATTGGAACTTTTTAAAAGTGCTTTCAAAGATTACAGAACTTCCCCTTCCAAACATCAAATCTGATGAGATATCCCCTGAGTTAGTCTTTGAGTGGTATAAAAAAATTCTTGAAAAGTTAAATACCAATTATGATTTTACGGTGGAAAGTGTTAGTGACAAAACACTAAAAAAACGTCGCTATGGTGATAGAGATGTTGATATTTTCGGTGATGTAAAAATTAGTTTTATTCCAAAAGGACAGGGCAAAACAGGCTTTAGCTTTATTGTTCATATGGAAAGCGGCCACGGAGAAATTCAATCCTTGACAGCATTAGGAGAGGGAGAAGAAAAGACACTGTCAGAAACTAGTTTCCTGAATAGACTAAATGGGGCAGCTCTATCAGCCTATAACCTTTCAACTTATGCTGCCCTTGATGCATTACCACTTCCTGCAGATTATCCAATACTCCACTCCATATTTCCAAAAGCTCTTACAAGTAACACGGCGCTCATTGAATCAATTTCAGCTTGCTTGAAAGCCTTCAATAAAACTGAATTTGACTTCAGTCATATGATATCAGTAATCTCAGATCAGATTTCACTCAGCGATGAGCACACCAGAAACAAGTTTATTACTGATGTAACTGCTGTGGTTAAGGATATTATCTACTCATATGTTGACGATAGTCTCTCTACAGATGTTCACGCTATTATCCCCCCACATGAAATGGAGAGGTTATTATCTCTCATCCCAGCTTTAAGCCTGAAAGAATCATTATTAACCACTTTAATTCTTCCTCAAATGCCTCAGTTGACGAATCTGAGAGTGATTGAAATCAAGGGGGAACAGGAAACCAAAGAACTTACTTTTAATGCCCCTCATTTGAAACAGATCCGCATCCTTAATACAAATATTGAGGAGGTCCAAGGGCTTGAAAATTCTCATGAGATTGAAAAAATTTGGATACAAGACAATCCAAACCTGTTGGGGAAGCGTATTAAAATCTCTCCTTATATTCCCGAGGAAGGGATTGGGTATGATCGAGGTATACGGATTGCAAATCAACAAACAGGGAGTGGAGAGCTTGTCGAAAAAGAGAATCATATTCTTCGGCTTCTAGACACTCTACAAAGTAAGTTTGGTGATTCAGCTGCGGCTACAGCGAGTTCTTCATCTTCATCATCCTCTTCTTCTGCATCTTCGGCTGAGCAAGTGGCCGGTGCGGCAGCAGCCGCTCAGAGTGTTGAGGAAGAAGAAACTGCTGCTGCATTATCTTTATTATCCTCTTCTTCTTCGTCATCGTCATCGTCTTCTACTCTTCGCCCCGAATCCGTATGGACATATTGGAGAATTGCGAGTGTAACTCATTTTATAGGGAAGATGAGAAGGCACATAGAAGATTACGTCAGCCGAGGAGGGACTTTCAATGAGGAGTTTTACAATTATTTAGCAGAGCGCTATATGGCAGAAGGCTATAAGCCCTACTCTGGAACGCTTCCTTCTGATTCAAATGGAATTCTTGTTCTTGGGAGCGAGAGACTTACAATTCCTCGTGGAAGCTCCCATCCTGACCCTTTGCACAGTTGGCTTAGAAGTAACCCCAATCAAAAAACCTTAATTTATCTAAAAACGATAGAGATCGATAACAAGTTTTGTATAGAGAGGCCTCCATATGTCAACAGAAGCTTTAATAAAATCTTTGACATGCTTGCAATAGTATCTCAAGCTGAAAACAAGCTAACCCCTCGACCTGACACAAGTGGTTTTTCAGATAGCTTCTTGACTGCCGGGCTTTTGGATTTATCTGGTCTAAGCAATCTTAGAGATATTGATCTGTTAGCCTTTCTAAAAGCGTTCAAAGGAAAATCTGTTGATTTGTCTGGGTTCACAAACCCTGTAAAAATATATGGTAATTTCCTGGTTGGGGCTTTGCATTTAGAATCTATCATCGGTGGAAAGTTAAGTGTTAAGCCAGCTGAAGATGGAGATTATGGCGAATTTATGGGGCAAGCCGGCTATAACCAACAAGGTTCCCGTACATTTAAAGCTCGACCAATCAGTATATATCTTGAAAATAATCCTACATTTAAAGGACGCGCAGGCATCTGGCAAAACTTAGCTAGACTTAGCAGTTACCCTCCCAAGCTTGTTATTAAAAGGGGTTACCCAAGGGGATACATCTCAGATCCAATTCCACTAGATTCTACATCTTCAAATAAAGGTTGTGGCATGCAAGGAGCTGTTAAGTGTTGTACAGTATGTTGAACCTTCTATTAGAGCTATGAAGTTTTTTGCTAGACGATATTTGCGCCCGGCACATTCAACGCCTTGATACGATACTTACTATAAAACAGCCCGCAGACGTTTCAGAGACTCTTCTTTACCGAGAAGCTCCATGACTTCAAAAACACTTGGAGAGATAGTGCGGCCTGTGAGCTTTGCACGCAAAGGTTGTGCTACCTTCCCGAGCTTAAGATCCTCAGCTTCTGCAAAATCACGGGCAGTTTGCTCGAGAATCTCATGGTCCCAAGCTTCCTGAGCTTGGGCTACATTTGCAAATTTTTCTAACATCTCAAGGTTTTCAGGTGTGAGGAACTTTTCTGCCTTCTCATCCAGAATCTCAAGATTAAGCCTTCTTAAAGCTGGGATACGGCTGAAGCGACTTTGCTCCGCACAAAGATCTTGATTCAAATCCATGAGCGGCATAGACACCACACACAGACATAAAAAAACCCATGGGATTTTCACCCCATGGAGTTTTCGCTCTCAGCAGAAGTATGCCCAAACTCTAACCTATCGTATCACGATACATTTTCCTCATGTGTTTCTTTATTTTCATTAGCAATTTAAAGGTATCTGTCACACCATTAAGGTGGTCGCGCCCTGCTTCCAAAAATTCCTTTATGCCTTTTGGATTCTCCAAGAACACAATTTGTTCAGACAAGGTCTTAATCTCAACTGAATCTGTTGGTGCACCATACACTGCTGCAAGCTCTCCAACCAACTGAGCCCCTGCACCTTCAGTCATTTTTTTGAGTTTTAGTAGCTTTTTTAATCCTTTAATCATAGCACCTGTGTGCTTCTGCGCAATTTCTGCTTCTGCAGAGTAGCCCTTTTGTTTCATTGCCTCTACTGTTTCTTTCAAGGCAATCTCCATTTTCTCCGGAGAGGCCCCTTTCATTTTTTCATTTGTATAACCCAGACTATCAGCTACCTCATCAAAGAGCTTTCCTGCCTTTACAAGATTCTTATCCGTCTTTCCTGCTTTATCTAGTTTCTGAAGCTTAGGTATTATCCTTTCTAGTTTATCATATGCCTTTATCACCTTGACTAGCTTTTCCTTAAGAGCAGGGATTTTAGATTCATCAATTTTATATTTTGCTTCAGCTTTTTCCTCTTTTGCTGAAACTGGCTTTGCCTCATCAACAGCATAAGCCTGGGCTGTCATGGCAAAAACACTAACCAATAAATACTTTGAAAAATTCTTATTCATTTGAATACCTTTTTTATACAATATGAATATTTTAATTAAAAAAGGTTAATTGACAATGAATAATAAATATTGACGCAGAAAATACTTATCTTTTAAATCGCTATAAAACAGCCCGCAGACGTTTCAGAGACTCTTCTTTACCGAGAAGCTCCATGACTTCAAAAACACTTGGAGAGATAGTGCGGCCTGTGAGCTTTGCGCGCAAAGGTTGTGCTACCTTCCCGAGCTTAAGATCCTCAGCTTCTGCAAAATCACGGGCAGCTTGCTCGAGAACCTCATGATCCCAAGCTTCCTGAGCTTGGGCTACATTTGCAAACTTTTCTAACATTTCAAGGTTTTCAGGCGTGAGAAACTTTTCTGCCTTCTCATCCAGAAGCTCAATTGGAGATTTAAAATAAACTAATGCACTATCTGCGAGTTCATTAAGATCCTTCGCCCGAACTTTTAGACCCGGCATAGCACGCTCTAGCAAAGCCTGCTGACCTTTATCAAGTGCTACTCCTTGCTTTTCAAGGAGCTCTTTCACGTAGCCCGCGAGCTCAGTATCATGAGCCTCGCGCAGATAGATGCCGTTAAGGTGCATGAGCTTCGTCAAATCAAAGCGTGACGGAGATTTCCCAAGACCATCTGTATCAAAAAGCTCAATAGCACGATCTTGAGGAATCACCTCCTCATCCCCATGCCCCCAACCGAGGCGGAGAAGGTAGTTTGCCATGGCTTCCGGCAAAATTCCCATCTCTCGATAAGCGCCCACGCCAACAGCCCCATGCCGCTTGGAGAGTTTTCCACCATCCTGGCCATGAATGAGGGGAATATGAGCCACCTGCGGTATTTCCCAGCCCATCGCCTGATACAAGTGATACTGACGGAAGGTATTTGTTAGGTGATCATCGCCCCGCAAGATGTGGGTAATTTCCATATCATGATCGTCCACAACAACAGAAAGCATATAAGTTGGCGTCCCATCAGAGCGCAATAGCACAAGATCATCCAGAAGCTCATTCTGCATTTTTACCTCACCCTGCACGAGATCCTGAATGACAGTCTCTCCGGTTTGAGGAGACTTAAAACGCAAAACGAAAGGTTGATTCTCCTGGGCTGCACCGGGTTCTTTTTCCCGCCACAGTCCGTTATAGCGGGGAGGCTTCCCCTCTGCCCGGGCTTTCTCCCGCATAGCTTCGACTTCTTCAGGCGTTGCATAGCACTTGTAAGCCATGCCTTTATGATAGAGCTCCCAAGCAACTTCTTGGTGGCGAAGCATAGCGTGAGATTGGAAAAAAGGGTCTTGATCACTCTCTAACCCAAGCCATCGCATCCCCTCAAGGATTGCTTCTACAGCTTCCCGGGTTGAGCGCTCCCGATCTGTATCCTCAATCCGGAGCACAAACTCTCCCCCATGATGGCGGGCATAGAGCCAGTTAAACAGTGCTGTTCGTGCAGCTCCAAGATGGAGCATACCCGTTGGAGATGGTGCAAATCGTGTGCGAACCATGATGTCCCTATCCTTTTGGATCAACATATAGCAAACCCTTACAGGAAAGTCCTCCCCTATTTTATTGAAAGCGGGGTATAAGCCCAGGCTGCCGGCCTTTTGAGGGTCTTATAGAGATCAAGCCATTCTGCCTTGGCATCCATCACAGCATTTGCAGGGTTTAATAAACGAAACTGCAAAGAGTATGATGACATCTCATGAAGAGGGACAACTTCAATATCTTCGGGCTTTTCACCTTCATCCCGGATATGCTCCCGGAGTTCCCGGATGACATCAGTGAGCGTTCCCAAAGAATCAACAAGCCCAAGATCTTTCGCCTGAACTCCTGTAAAGGCCCGCCCTTTAGCACGGGTTTCCATTTCTTCCATAGGGATGCCCCGGGCTTCGGATACAATCTTCTTAAAGCGTGAATACTCATCATCAATCCAGGCTTCAAAAGCTGCTTGGCGCTTTGGTGAGAAACCACTGGCAACAGAAAAGAGAGGCTCATCTTTTTCACGATTTGAAACTTTACTGACCTGAATGTCATTGCGCGCCAAAACCTCACTCAGATCCAAGGCACCAGCAAGAACCCCAATGGAACCTGTCAGCGTTCCCGGCAAGCTATAAATCTTTTTTGCGCTGCAACCCACCATATATCCTGCCGAAGCTGCAACCTCAGAGAAACTAGCAAAAATCTGAATTCCTCTGCGTATCGACAAATCTTTCAGATAAGCATACAAGCGATGCCCTGCAGGGGCATGCCCACCACCAGAATTGATGCGAAGCACGATGCCTTTGACGTTCCCTTTCTTCGTGAGGCGTTCAAGCTTTTGAATCAAGGCATCCACACCTGTCCCCCCTTCACGAACAATCCCATCCGCAATAAGTCCTTCAACAGGGATCAGAAGAATTTTCTTTTGCCCCGTTACATTTCCTCGCACCTCATCTAAGCGGTGTGAAAGCGTATTGAGGAAGTTCTCCTTATATCCATTCAAATAGACATCAGGTGCCATAAAGCGAATCTTCTCAACTTCTTTCAAAGACTTGAGGTCAGTTTCTGTCTTCAGAGTCTTTTGCACAATTGTCTCAATATCTACAACTTCACGGTCAAACAAATTTTTGGCAACAGCCTGGGAGGTGACCAGCGGCCCCTTAAAGAGGAGTGTATCCTCCCATGCGTCTTTATTGAGACGTCCTCGAGCTTCAACAAGTTCTTTCATTTGGTCTGTCAAAGACGCTAACAAAAGCTTGACGTTCTCCTGCTCTGCTGCAGTCATTTTCTCTTGAGTTAAGAAGTTGTAATAGCTTTTATACTCTTCTCGCTGGAAGACCTTGAATTTCACACCATAAGCATCCATCAGTTTCTTATAGTAGAGGCTCTCAACAACAGGCGCCTCTGGATTCACAAAAGCCCCAGGCTCTACATATAGCCGGTCAGCAACCTGCGCCAAAGCGTAGCTAGAAAGACCATCCATCCGCTGGACCAAGGCAACGACAGCCTTACCGGATTCTTTGAATTGACGCAAAGCCTGTGTGAGTTCTTGAACCCGAGCAACCGAAAGACGATCCCCCTCAAACCGCAACAGAATACCTGCAACGTCTTCGGACTTTTGGGCTTTTTTAAGTACTTTAAGAAGTGTGTAGAAAGGAATGCCGTGATCTTCCTCCATCAGCTTTTTTAAGACACCGCGAGAATTCCCGACTTCGGAGGAGATATCACCAGGTGTCAAGGTCAGGACAATTTTCTCCTGCTTCTCCACAGGTTTCTCAAAAGAAAGGGCGCTTTGATCTCCCTGGTTAAAGATATACAAAGCACTAATAATTCCTAGCAAAACAAGCGCACTAAAGAGAGATGCCACAAACGTCACAGCTGTAAAGACCATTTGCACCATAGCCCAAAGCCCTCGGAAGAGCCAAAGGGCAAACCGAATAGGCAACGTCAAAAGATAAAGCACAAGCATCACAAAACGCTTGATAGAATTTTGACCTTGGGGAGGAGGAGCCGCTTTTGCCATCTGGTGTCTCGCAATTTCACACGTAAAGATTACCTAAAAAAAGCAGGAAAGACTACTGCCTTTCCTTCTTTCTCTAAAATTTTATGTAACAAAGAAGCTTCAGCGCCCCTACAGCAAACCAAAACCTGCTCAGGGGATAAATTGCCATGACTTTTTTGTTACAACAAGAATCGTGTCTACGCACCACCCTATTTACCACCCTTTACTTAAACCAAATAATATAAAATTTTAAATAAATTTACTTAAACTTAATTTTATTGACAAATTTTCCATAAAAATTCATTTCTACAAAAAAACTTTTTGGTTTTCATGAGCTTATTTCGGATCCTCTTTTTTGTTTGTATTTTGATGCAAAACGGATATTCTGCCGAACCTCCCCATGACAGCTCTAGCGCTCGACATCTTGCTGCAGCAGAGACAACAGAGAGGGCTTTGGCTAGCTTACCACCTCTATCAGCTCTTGGGGGCGCCCGGCTCCCCTCTACCACCCCACACGCTCTAGCAATACGTGGAAAACGAGGGAGAGACGGGGATCCCCTTCTTAAACTCCCACACGAGGCAAGAGATCAACGTGGGTGTGATCGCAGGAGACGCTTTACAAGGTCTCAAGGCGCTGATTCTGAAGAAGACGAAGATGGATCTCCTGATACAAACTCTGGTGGCTCTGGAGCAGAAAGTTTAGGTTCTGATGGAGAAGACAGCCCTGGCGCTGTAAGCCTTGCTAGCCATACTCGCCTTGCTCAACTTGGCATAACAGCGGGGGGTGCACGCCATCGCCCCCGGATTGCTGCTGAGGACGATAATGAAGGCTCTCGATATACATCTGATGATGATGACGAGGAAGAGGAAGAAGAAGAAGAAGAAGAAGAAGGCAGGAGCAGCCGTAGGAGAAGGGGCATGCGCTCTTCAGCCGCTCATGCTTCAGCAGCCAGGCGTAGATATAGATTAAGAGCAGGCAGCCGCCGGCTTATCGCTGCTGCCGCTGAAGACGATGATGATGATGATGACGACTTCGGTGGCCTTGCACAACCGGGTATATCTGACGATGAAGAAGAAGAAGAAGAAGAAGAAGAGGAAGAGGGAAGATTAACCCCTCCTACTGCTGCAAGTGTTTCTTCAGCTGCCGCGCTTGGCGCAACAACAGATGAGACTCTTGTTGCCTCAGCCAAATCTTCTGATGATGTTGACTTCACAGAAACTCGAATGGTAACAGTCACCATAGATGGCAAGGAAATCAAAGAAGAAGCACATATTATCTATGTTGTAGACTTTGAAACAAGTTATGTTGGAGGCTCCTTCTCAAAGACCCATACAATTGTACAAGTCGGAGGGTGCCTCATATATTTCTTCAAGAGCGGCAGAAAACCGCACTGCCAACGCTTGGTTTCTCGATACTGCAGGCCCTATGGTACTTTTGCTCCTGCTCACTTTGCACGCATTGCAGCAAAACTTGGCCTTACACCTGAGCAACTTGCCGAGAAGCCACTCTTTCATGAAGATTTACCTCATTTTGTAGGAATTCTAACCGGTGTCCACAAAGTTGCATGCTGGACGGGAGCAGATGCTGGATTCTACCGCGCAACGATGGCTGAGGCCGAACGACTTTTTGGGGCCGCTGTTCCTGAAATACCTGCCGAAGCTGACGCTAAAATGCGTGGAGCTTCAGACTGGATGCGACGCTATATGGAAGTGACAGCTGGAAATAAAAAGTACCGCACACCGAAAAGGCATACCCTCATTGCACGCAGGAGGGCGGAGCGTGAAGCCAGAAAGGCTAGAGCAGAAGCACGACGTGCTGCCCTTGCTGCTGAAGAAGCGGCCAAGGAGAAAGCCCGACAAGAAGCCTCTTCAGCTGCAACTGTTCCTGCGGCTGTCGCAGCCGATGAAGGGGATGACCTCACTCCTCCCCCTTCTCTACCCCGTTCCCAACCTCACCGGGAGTCCCGCCCCCCTGCTGGTGCTTTTGTAGGCATGACAGCTCCTGCTTCACAAGGAAGGGGGCGCAAAAAAGGAGGCATAGGCCTTGGTGTAGCTGCTGCAAGAGCTGGAATTAAAACATGGGAAGATGTATTTGGATCACGTCTTACTCGACCCGATTCATTAGCAGGATTAGGAGGTGAGCTTCGTTGGCATAGCGCAGATGCAGATGCAGCAGCGACTGCAGCAATTATAGCAGGATTGGGCTACAACCCCTTTGTATAATCCCCTTGATCCCCTTTTGAAAACACTCTAGGTTTGGCCTAGTTTTTTCAAGAGGTTTCCCGTACAATGGGTCCCAAGACACGGAGAATACTGTTGACAGCCCTTGGTCTTGCAATCACCACCCCATCGGAAACGGAAAGTCGGATGAGCTTAGATTATCTTTCCACCCTCAATACGGCCCAGCGTCAAGCTGTTGAAACGACAGAGGGGCCCGTCCTTATCCTCGCAGGTGCTGGGACAGGAAAAACCCGCGTCCTGATCTCCCGAATGGCCCATTTACTGGCGACAGGAAAAGCTTGGCCCTCCCAAATTTTAGCCGTTACTTTCACGAACAAAGCCGCCCGTGAAATGAAAGACCGAGTCCAATCTCTTGTCGGCATGACAGGAGAAGGTGTGTGGCTTGGGACATTCCACTCCATCTGCGTGCGAATTCTGCGGCGCCATGCAGAGTTGGTAGGTCTTACCCCAGACTTCACTATCCTGGATACAGATGATCAGCTGCGCCTAATCAAGCAGTTTCTCCAGGCTGAAAATATTGATGTTAAGAAAGTCCCCCCTCGGATGGTAGCAGCATTGATCAGCCGATGGAAGGATAGGGCTTTGATGCCTGACCAAGTTCCCCTCAGTGATGACAGCAATTGGGGGAGCTATTCTCTTCTGCAGCTCTACAAGGATTACCAAGCTCGGCTTCAAATCTTGAATGCCGTGGATTTTGGGGATCTTTTACTTCTGACGCTGAACCTCTTCAAGAATCATCCAGAGGTGCTCACCCAATATCAGAATCAGTTTAAATATATCATGGTGGACGAGTACCAGGATACCAACGTGGCTCAGTATCAGTGGCTAAAGCTGTTGGCTCAGGGAACAGGAAATATCTGCTGTGTTGGTGATGATGACCAGTCCATCTACGGCTGGCGAGGCGCTGAGATCGGAAACATCCTCAAATTCGAGCAAGACTTCCCGGGAGCAACTGTCATTAAACTTGAGCAAAACTATCGTTCCACCGGTCATATTCTCAAGGCCGCGAGTGGGTTTATCGCCCATAACCAAGGCCGCCTTGGTAAAGAGCTCTGGACCGATGGAGATATGGGAGACAAAGTCCGGGTTCACGGTGTGTGGGACGGGATAGAGGAAGCTCGTTTTGTTGGTGATGAAGTCGAAGCCTTGCAGCGCAAGGGTGAGTCTCTGTCCCATATGGCTGTACTAGTTCGTGCTGGATTCCAAACCCGTGAGTTTGAAGAGCGATTCCTCACCCTAGGCCTCCCCTATCGGGTTGTCGGGGGCCCTCGATTCTATGAACGTCAAGAAATCCGCGATGCCTTGGCCTACATCCGCCTTGTCGTGAACCGGGAAGATAGTCTTGCCTTCGAGCGGATTGTGAACACCCCACGCCGAGGCATTGGTGCAGCCACTGTGCAGATCCTTCACCAACTTTCCCGGAGCCAAGGGATCTCCCTAGCCCGGGCAGCAGAGAAACTCATTGAAACCGATGAGATTCGAGGCCGTGCCCGCACAGCCTTGCAAGGTCTTTTGCAGCAACTCGAAGGATGGTCTCAGCTTTTGGATAAAGAACGCCCTGGAGATTTGGCAGGGCTCCTCCTGGATGAGTCTGGCTACACAGCCATGTGGAAACAAGATAAAAGCCCAGATGCTCCCGGCCGTTTAGAAAACTTGAAAGAGTTAGTCGCGGCCGTGGAAGAGTTTGACACTCTCCATAGTTTCCTAGAGCATGTGAGTCTTGTGACGGAGGCTCAGGAAGACGCCACCGTGGATAAGGTGACAATCATGACGGTCCATAGTGCCAAGGGCCTTGAATTTGATACGGTCTTCCTTGCAGGATGGGAAGAAGGACTCTTCCCCCACCCTCGCTCTATCGAAGAATCTGGAGATGCGGGGTTAGAAGAAGAGCGGCGGCTAGCTTATGTGGGCCTCACCCGTGCCCGCAAGCAAGCCATCATCATGTACGCTGCAAATCGCAAGCATTACAAGGGATGGCAGGCCGCTCTGCCCTCTCGTTTTCTGCAAGAACTCCCAGAACCTCATATTGATGTGCGGTCCGTTCCCAATATGAGCCGACATGATCACGGGAGTACTTATGACCGCCCCCGGACATTGTCTTATGGAGCAAGACTTCAAAAACCTTCCAGTGGCTTAGTCAGCTTCAGCGCACAAGAGCCCCTCCTTCAACTAGGAGATCGCGTCTTCCACAACAAATTCGGCTATGGCCTTGTTATTGAGGTCGAAGGAGATCGGGTCGAAGTAAACTTTGATCATACTGGGCCCAAGCGGGTCCTCAGCACCTTCTTGGAGAAAGCCTGATGTTGTGGCAATTAACGCTCACGGTTCCCGTGGATGGCGCCTTGGCCTTTCAAGAGGGATTGGAGGGCAGCCTCTCTGCAAGTTTCAAAGAAATCGATGGTGGGAAGCAATTTGAAGTTCAGCATCTGTTTGATCACCAGCCGGACGAAAAACAGCTCAGGGCTCAAATCACCCAGCTTTCTAAAAACATGGGCTGGGCATCTCCCCCTCCCTTCGAGCTTGGTCCTGTCCCAGAGAAAGACTGGGTTGGAGAAAGCCAACGCTCGTTCAAACCCTTCACAATTCCCCCCTTTTTCGTCTACACACCTTTTTATGAGGGGAAGCCACCAGAAGCCCTAATCCCTCTCAAGATTAATGCAGCTCAGGCCTTTGGTACAGGAGGGCACGAAACCACAGCAGGATGCCTTCACCTTTTAGGACAGCTCCACGCTCAAGGTCATACCTTTCACAACGTCCTCGACTTTGGATGTGGTACAGGAATCTTAGCCTTTGGCGCTAAGCGCCTTTGGCCAGAAGCCACAGTTACAGGCATTGATAATGATCCGGTCGCTATTGAAGAGGCAGGACGCATGGCAGAGGCAAATGGGCTAGAAGATCACGTTGTGCTGAAGGTAGATGACGCCCCTCCTCCCATTGCACAGTCAGATTTGGTGATTGCAAATATCTTGCTCCAGCCCCTTTTGGACCTTCAGCAATCGTTGATGCACTCTCTCAAACTTGGAGGGCATATGATTCTCTCTGGGATCTTGGGAACGCAGGTAGATCAACTTGTTGACGCTTATTCAGCTCTCGGCCTTCAACCCCTCACCCTTCATCACGATGGCGACTGGGCCGCAGTGGTGATGCAGGGTGGGTGATTTCCTGTTTTTCAAAAGAAATTCCTAGAGCCTTGATCTTCTCTTGATTTTCAAGGCCGTATTAGGTAAAAGAGGAGAGTTCCAATGCGGAGAGGTGGCCGAGTGGTCGAAGGCGCACGATTGGAAATCGTGTATACGCTAACCGCGTATCGAGGGTTCGAATCCCTCTCTCTCCGCCATTTTCCTAAGAAGTACACTGTTTAGTATAGTTAAAATTCCAGCGAAGGCTGGAATCCAGGACTCATTTCTTCCCTGCGAAAGCAGGGGCTTTTTTTCCTAGACCCCGGATCAAGTCCGGGGTTTCGAGGGGGAGTCCTGGGGTTTTGTCTTTCTTCGTCATCGCAAGCCCTGCCTTCTTCTACAGTCATCGCGAGCCCGAAGGGCGTGGCGATCCATAGGATGAATGGATTGCTTCGTCGCTGCACTCCTCGCAATGACTTCCTTACTGTCACTGCGAAGGCCGAAGGCCTGCGGCAGTCTATGTGTGGATTGCCGCGTCGCTGCGCTCCTCGCAATGACTTAAAAGGAGATTCCTCGCAATGACTTAAAAAAAAGAGGATTCTCGCAATGAGCGATGGGAGCATATGACTTTTCCATAAAAGTGAAAAAAACGCAGAAAAAAAACGGAGAGCTCTGAGGGGAGATTTTGGGCTTTATGAGATCAAAATCATGCCCCTTTGGAGGGCAAAATTCATTTTTGGGGAAGTCATTTGATCCAGAAATTCGAAATTGTCGGTTTTTGATCAAAAATGGATGAAAAAGGGTGAAAAAGTGGCAAAAATAGCGATTTTTGCGTAAAAACAAGGGTTAGCGCCTTGGCGCTTTTTGGTGTTTTGGAGAGTAGAAGAAGCTGTCAGCTAGGCTGCCTGGGGCACCGCGTCGCCGTCCCACTCAGCAGGATCAGCATTCTTACCAGGCGTTGGGGGATTCTGGCGATCAAACTTCTGACCAAAATGCTTCTCTAATTTCTTGGTGAGAGCCTTTTGCCAATCCCGACGAAATCCTTTTTCAACCATCGCCCGATAAAGAGCTTCAGCAGCCTCTTGAACTTTCTCTGAAGGAGAGCGTTTTTTCTCAGGCGCAGAAGCCTCAGCTTTTTGTTTCTCAGCTTTCTTCTTAGGCTTCGGGAATAAACCGTAATCCCGCATGGCCCGCATGATCATAGATTGAATGCGGACAAGAAGTTTAAGGTTTTTCTGGCGGATTGCTTCCACTTGTAAGCTGCGCATGTACCGCAGCTGGCTTTGGGCATCAATACCGGGAAGATCCCCCATATCAATGGACTCAATGGAGTCATAGGTTTTGCCGTAAGATGTTCTCATCACTTTTCCTCCCGTGACTTCACAGGAAGTGTCTCAAGATTTCAAATCATTGTCAAAAAATGCTAATTGGTGAGGGGGAATCACTTTCTGAGTGGGAAGAGAGATCGAAATTCCAGCGGAAGCTGGAATCCAGGACTCATTTCTTCCCTGCGAAAGCAGGGGGCTTGTTTTTATTAAGAAGGGGAAACAAGAGCTATGCTCTTGTTCAGAATTTGCTCCTGGACCCCGGATCAAGTCCGGGGTTTCGAGGGGGGGGTCCTGGGGTTTCTTCCTTCTTTGTCATCGCGAGCCCGAAGGGCGTGGCGATCCATAATAAGAAAACAAAAAAGCCCCGCAGAGCGAGGCCTCTTAAGAATCTCAGTATGTATGAGAATCTTAGTGCTTTGTCACTTCAGACTGACGCACGGAAACAAAAGTCCGTCCTTTGAATCCTGTAGAGAAATTCACACTTCCCTCAACAAGAGAGAAAAGTGTATGGTCTTTTCCCATACCTACATTCTCACCAGGGTGGAACTTTGTTCCCCGTTGACGAATAATGATGTTACCAGGGATTACACTTTCCCCACCATATTTCTTTACACCAAGGCGGCGACCAATGGAATCGCGACCGTTCTTAGAACTACCACCAGCTTTCTTATGTGCCATGAGGTCTCTCCTTTATCTTATTTTTTAGCGTCAGCCTTAGGCTTTGCAGCTTTAGGCTTGGCTTCAGTTGTTTTCTTTTCAGCAGTTTTTGCTGGGGCTTTCTTTGCAGGTGCCTTTTTAGGGGCAGCTTCTTTTTTCTCTGCAGCTTTTGCTGGAGCAGCAGCCTTCTTCGCAGGAGCGGCTTTCTTTTCTTCAGCTTTCTTAGCTGGTGCAGCAGACTTCTTTGTCTCAGTTTTTACCGGCTTGGCTTTTGCAGCGTCTGCAGCCGCTTTCTCTGCGCCTTTTTCAAGAACAGATTCAACCCGAACAACAGAGATCATCTGACGATGTCCCTTGAAGCGACGGTAGTTTTGACGGCGACGCTTCTTGAACACAAGAACCTTCTTGTCTTTACGTGTTTCCAAAAGACGAAGCTGAACGCCTGCATCTTTTAATTCAGCACCAAGCTGAACCTTTTCGCCCTCGCCAACAGCTAAAACGTCACGCAACACGATAGCAGAACCTGCCTCGCCTTCGAGTTTCTCAATTTTTAAAACATCTCCGGCTTGAGCCCGATACTGTTTTCCACCGGTTTGAAAGATCGCAAACATCTTTGGTCCTTACATTTCACAAAATTTTTTCATACTTGTAAGGGATTTGCTGAGAAAAGGCAACCGAATTTTTTACTTTTTCTAGCCGGGGTCCCTTGATCTTCTTCTGCAATCTCCGATACTATATGTCAAACCAAAAAACAGAGGCCCTTTTATGACCGTCACCCTTTCCCCCCTCTCTAAAGTCGACTCTTCAAAATCTCTTCTCCTCCTTGTGGATCATGGCTTTTCTTACGAGCATCTTGCTAACTTACCAGGTGATGTTGCAGGTGTTTTAAAAGATCACCTCAAAGAAGGTGAGGATGTTGGAAAAAAAGACAGTATTACCGTCCTTCCTCTCCCCCACAGCATGTCTCAGGATAAAGTGATTGTGGCCTGTGCAGGTCCTGCAGACAAGCTCAGCTTGCGAGAGGTTGAAGATCTTGGCGGCCAGGTTGAGGGCTACCTTCAAAAGGAAAAAGCGTTTGATACGGTTGTTCTGAATCTTACCACAGGAAAGCTTGTAAAAGATGAAGTCCTTGCCCGTTTTTGCCATGGTGTTACCCTCAAACACTGGGGCATGGAGAAATACTTCACAAAGAAGAAGCCTGAGCAGCTCACCCAGGATGTGACCCTGAAGCCTGTGTTTGAGGATGCTAAAAAAGTAGCGCCCCTCTTGGCAGAATTGGATGCCATTAAAGAAGGTGTGTATGCCACCCGGGAAGTTGTGACAGAGCCTGCAAATGTGTTGAGCCCCACAGAATTTGCTGAACGTATCAGGGCTTTGGCAAAGTTTGGGCTTGAAATTGAAATTCTCCACGAAACGAAGCTGAAAGAAATGGGCATGCACTCCCTCCTTGCTGTTGGGCACGGCAGCGTAGAGCCGTCTTATGTGGCGGTTATGAAATGGAGCGGTGGCAATGCCAAGGATGCCCCCCTTGCTTTTGTTGGGAAAGGTGTATGTTTTGATACTGGTGGGATTTCCATTAAGCCTTCCCGTGGCATGGATGAGATGAAATTTGATATGGGGGGTGCAGCAGCTGTCTATGGATTGATGAAAACTCTAGCGCTGCGCAAAGCCAAGGTAAATGTCGTTGGCGTTGTCGGCCTTGTCGAGAACATGCCTTCCGGGAATGCCCAGCGTCCAGGGGATGTGGTGAAGTCCCTCTCTGGGCAAACAATTGAGTGCCTAAATACCGATGCGGAAGGACGCATGGTTCTTGCAGATGCCCTCTGGTATACAAAAGAGACCTTCAAACCAAAATTCATGGTGGATTTGGCGACTTTGACTGGTGCAATTCTCCATGCATTTGCAGATCATCACACGGGATTGTTCTCGAACAATGATGACCTGAGCAATAATATTTTGGATGCAGGACTTAAGACAGGGGAGGAATCCTGGCGTCTTCCTTTGTCTGAAAAATATGACAAGATGATCAACTCTCCGATTGCAGATGTGGCTAATATTGTAACCTCTGGTATGGGAGCAGGGAGCATCACAGCAGGCCAATTCCTTCAACGGTTTGTGGGCGAGACCCCTTGGGCTCACTTGGATATTGCAGGAACTGTGTGGTCCAAGGGGCCTAAAGCCCTTAGCAAAAAAGGCGCAACCGGCGTTGGGGTGCGGATGTTGAATCAGATGATCAAAGATCATTATGAAACCACATCCTAAAGCCACTTTTGGGTATAAATTTGGAAGCTTCGACTTTATTCTAGAGGTTTCAAATGAATAAACAGCCGATTACCTTCTACTGCCTTACACAGACGCCGGTGGAGAAAGCTCTCCCCCGGGTCCTGGAGAAGGCTGTAGAGGCAGGTCTGCGGGCAAAGATTTTTGTCAAAAATGAAGAGCGCATGGAAGAGCTGAACAAGGCGCTGTGGACCTACCACCCTCAATCTTTCCTCCCCCATGGCAGTGCGAAGGAGGGGCAGCCTGATCTTCAACCCATTTATATTAGTGCCATAAACGAGAATGAAAATGGAGCCACAGTTCTAGCGCTCCCAGATCAGGATTTAGGGGAGATTCCTGCAGGAATTGAGAAGGTGTTATATTTCTATCACCAAGCCTTTCAACCTGGTGTTGCCAATGCAAAAGCCCATTGGGCTCAGTTGAAAGAAGCTGGCCACCCTCTCACCCTCTGGACCCAAACAGCCTCTGGCTGGGAAAAAGGGGTTGGGGTTTAGACATATTAGGACTTAATCCAGGGTCCCTGGATTGTCGCGTCGCTTACGTTCCTCGCAATAACGGGGCAGACAGCACCCCATACACAAACCCGATTGCCCTTCGGGAGAGGATTCGTTACATTGGGGTATGCCTGATCAAAGCTTCCTTCATTTGCGTGTACACTCTGCCTTCTCGCTTTCAGAAGGGGCTTTTCACGTTGATGAAATTGCCAAGCGTGCCAAAGCCTTGGGCATGCCAGCGGTGGCCTTGACAGACACCCACAACCTCTTTGGAGCCCTCGCCTTTGCCAATGCCTGCACCAAGCAGGGTGTTCAACCTATTCACGGTTGTCAACTCAGCCTTCATTTGGAGGAAATGGGACAACCAGCCGTTGGCAAAAAACAAACAACTCTTTCTGCTACATTCCCTCTCTATGCAAAAACACTGAAGGGATACCAAAATCTTATGAAGCTCTCCTCCCAGGCTTATCGCCGTGCTTGGGAAGATGGGACGACACCTCACATCACATGGGAAGATCTTGAAGGACATACAGAGGATCTGATTGCCTTAACAGGAAATTTTCCTTATGCAGGCAAAAGTCACGGTCTCCACACAGAACACCTGAACAAACTCCTGACTCTCTTTCCGGACCACCTATACGTTGAGCTTTCCCGCCAGGGAGAGGAAAATGACCCTACCCGGGAAGCTCTGTTAATTGATTGGGCTTACGAAAAGAATGTGCCCCTTATTGCAACGAATGAGGCTTTTTTTCCTGAAAAAGAAATGGCGCAAGCTCATGAAGCATTGCTGTGTATTGCTGACGGGACCTATGTGACATCTCAAGAGCGGCGACGTTCTCATCGTGATTATGCCTTTAAATCTTCCGAAGAGATGGCTGCTCTTTTTGCGGATGTTCCGGAGGCGTTAGCAAACACCTACCACCTTGCCAAACGTTGCTCCTTTATTTTGAAGGGGTCCGGCCCCATTATGCCTGTTTTCCCTACAGAAAAAGGAGAAGAGCAGGAGCTTAAAGACCAAGCATGGGAAGGATTGGATTGGCGTTTTGAAACCTTCGTCAAACCCACATTCAAGCCTGAAGATGACCTTGCTGAAATCCGCAAGAGCTACGATGACCGTTTGCAGTGGGAGCTGGATATTATTATCCAAATGGGCTTTCCAGGCTATTTCTTGATCGTTTCGGACTTTATTAAATGGGCGAAAGATCATGATATTCCAGTCGGCCCTGGTCGTGGATCTGGAGCTGGGTCTCTCGTTGCCTGGAGTTTGAAAATTACAGATGTAGATCCCATTCAAAATGAGCTCATTTTTGAGCGGTTCTTGAACCCAGAGCGGGTCTCTATGCCTGACTTCGACGTGGACTTTTGTCAAGAACGGCGGGATGAGGTCATCCACTATGTTCAAGAAAAATACGGCCACGACCGGGTAGCTCAAATTATCACCTTTGGTAAGCTTCAAGCCAAAGCGGTGATTCGGGATGTAGGCCGGGTGCTTCAGATGCCCTATGGTCAGGTGGATCGTCTGTCTAAGCTTGTGCCATTCAATCCTGCAAACCCCATTTCCCTTGGGGATGCGATTGAGCAAGAACCTGAATTGCAAAAAGCCCAAGATGAAGAACCAGAAGTCGATTATCTCCTTAAAATCGCTCTGCAGCTAGAGGGGCTTTACCGCCATGCCTCGACGCACGCGGCGGGAATTGTGATCGGAAAAGAACCCTTGGAAACGATGGTTCCGCTCTATTATGATCCCCGCTCCGATATGCCCGCGACACAATATAATATGAAAGACGTGGAAAAGGTTGGGCAGGTAAAATTTGACTTTCTTGGTCTGAAAACCCTGACCGTGATCTCCACGGCTTGTCAGCTTTTGCGCCAGCGGGATATTGAAGTGGACATCTCCAAAATCCCCCTAGATGACAAGACAACCTTTGATCTCTTTAAACGAGTTGAGACCTACGGTGTCTTCCAGTTGGAAAGTGGTGGCATGCGGGACGTACTACGGCAGCTACAGCCCAACCGCTTTGAGGAGATTATTGCGCTTGTGGCTTTGTATCGACCAGGACCGATGGATGACATCCCCCGCTACCTTGCCTGTAAACATGGAGATGAAGAAGTTACCTACCTCCATCCCATGATGGAGAGCATCCTGGCTGAAACCTTCGGGGTTATGGTGTACCAGGAGCAGGTGATGCAGATCGCCCAAAAGCTCGGGGGCTATAGCCTGGGGGCTGCGGACCTCCTGCGCCGGGCGATGGGTAAAAAGATTGTGGCCGAGATGGATGCCCAACGGAAGATTTTCGTGGAGGGGTGTGCCCAGAATAAGATAGATGAGCCTCTAGCCAACAAAATTTTCGACGTCATGGCCAAGTTCGCGGGTTACGGATTTAACAAGTGTCACTCTACGCCTTATGCCTTGATTGCTTACCAAACAGCATACTTAAAGGCAAATTACCCTGTAGAGTTCATGGCTGCTTCTATGACGTTGGAGTTGAACAATACGGATAAGCTAAACAACTTCAAGAATGAGCTCCAACGGATGAGTGTGCCCCTTCTGCCCCCAGATGTGAACACCTCTGGCGCCCTTTTCCGGGTGGAGAAAACAGCGGAAGGTGAGCTCGGTGTGCGCTATGCCCTTGGCGCAATTAAGAATGTGGGCGAATCTGCTATGGAGGCCTTGGTTCAGGAACGAGAGGCCAATGGCCCCTTCAAAGATATCACTGACTTCGCCACTCGAGTAGATGCTAAGGTGTGTAATAAGCGTCTCATGGAAAACCTGATTTTTGCAGGAGCTTTTGATAATCTCCATGAAAATCGCCATGAGCTGCTTGCAAACCTAGAACGAATTTTGCGATTTGCAGATGCTGCTCGTCAGGATAAAAACAGCCAGCAAGTAAGTTTGTTTGGTGGTGGCGATAGTGGCACAAGTGAGCTCCACAAACTCACGCTCACGCCCACAGCCCCCTGGAAAAGCCTTGAAAAACTAAATTTTGAGTTTGGCGCTTTGGGCTTTTACCTTTCGGATCATCCTCTCTCGGCTTTCCAAAATCATATTGCTCAGGAAGGAATGACCGAAGCAGCAAAATTGCCGAGTCTCCTTCCCAACACAAAAGAAGGAAAGACTTTCACCCTGGCAGGGGTTGTCCTCACGAAGCAAGAGAAAGCTTCAAAGACGGGGAACAAGTATGCTTTTGTTCAACTTTCTGATCCATCTGGGGTTTTTGAAGTCACTGTTTTTTCAGAAATGCTGATGAAATACCGGGAAATCCTGGAGCCCGGATCTTTGATTGTGACCCAAGTAAGTGGCCGTTTGGAAGAAGAAACGCCACGCCTGACAGTGCTGGACATTGAGAGCCTCTCTCACTATTCCCACAAAGATTTGAAAACGGTGCGGATTCGTTTCTTACACCAACAGGCACTGCCCATTTTGAAAACTTATTTTGGTGAGAAAAAGGCGAAACCTGGCGGCACCCAGGTGTGGTTGAGTCATAAGAATCCTCAGGGCGGAATCCTTTTTAAACTTCCTCAAACCTATGACCTTACGCTGGAAGATGTTCAAAACCTTGAACAAATGGAAATGTTCGACGAGGTTCAATACCAGATGTAGGTATTGAAGTGGATTGCTTCGTCGCTGCGCTCCTCGCAAGGACAATAAAGGAGCGCGCTCCTCCCAATAACACCGAAAGAGGGAGCTTGAAGGACTTTAGGAGGAAGATTTCTTGGCTTTAATCCACTTCTCAAGCCAGTGGATAGAGTACTCCCCTTTGACCATATCCGGATCCATGGACAGTTCCCGATGCAAAGGCAAAGTTGTTTTAATATCGCCAATTACAAACTCCGACAAAGCCCGACGCAACCGGCGGAGACAGTGATCTCGGTCGTTGCCATGAACAATGAGTTTCGCCACCATACTATCGTAGTAAGGAGGGATGCTATATCCAGCATATAGCGCACTATCCACCCGCACACCTGGGCCGCCTGGGGCATGATAGACATTCACTTTTCCAGGAGAAGGTGCAAAAGTCTCAGGATCTTCCGCGTTGATCCGGCACTCAATGGCATGTCCCTTCAAAGTGATATCTTTTTGGGAAAAGCTGAGTTTATGCCCTTGGGCAACACGAATTTGCTCGGCCACGAGATCAATACCAGAGATGAGCTCTGTAACCGGATGCTCCACCTGGATTCGGGTATTCATTTCAATGAAATAGAACTTGCCGTCTTCATAGAGAAATTCAAAAGTTCCGGCACCTTTATAGCCCATTCCCCGGCAAGCCTTGGTCACAATTTCTCCAAGCTCTTCCCGCTGGGCCATCGTAACGGCAGGAGAAGGAGCTTCTTCCCAGACTTTCTGATGGCGACGTTGAATCGAACAATCTCGCTCACCTAAGTGAACAACATTCCCGTGATGATCTGCCAAGACCTGAATTTCAATGTGGCGAGGCCGCTCCAGGTACTTCTCCATAAAGACATCAGGAACACCAAAGTTTGCCTCTGCTTCTTGACGTGCAATTGGGAAAACTTCTCGCAACTGCGTGGTATTGCGGGCAACCTGCATGCCTTTTCCACCACCACCTGCTGCAGCCTTAATCAGGACGGGATACCCAATTTTTTCTGCCATTTTGACAGCATCTTCAACTTCAACCAAAGCTCCTTCAGATCCAGGAACCACGGGAATCCCAAGCTCTTTTACGGTTTTCTTAGCGATAATTTTATCTCCCATGATCCGGATATGCTCCGCATCTGGGCCAATAAATTGAATATCATGTTCAGCCACCATCTGGGCAAAAGCTTCGTTTTCTGAGAGGAAGCCATAACCTGGATGGATCGCTTGAGCTCCTGAAATCTCGGCAGCCGCAAGAAGGTTAGGAATCTTCAAGTAACTTTCTTTTGCAGGGCCTTCACCAATGCAAATGGCCTGGTCTGCAAGGCGGACGTGCTTTGCACTTTCATCTGCCTTGGAATAGACAGCAACAGTTTTGATTCCAAGGTCTCGACAGGCTCGCAAGATGCGCAGGGCAATCTCACCTCGGTTTGCGATGAGGACTTTATCAAACATGGTAACTCCCTACTCGATCACGACCAAGGGTTGGTCATACTCAACAGGCTGCGCATTATCGACCAAAATTTTCTTCAACTTACCGGCCTTATTCGCCTTGATTGGATTCATGACTTTCATAGCCTCAATGATCAGAAGGGTTTGGCCTTCTTTGACCTCTTCCCCTTCTTGTGCGAAAGGATCTGCATCGGGAGAAGAAGCGTGGTAAACCGTTCCCACCATGGGAGCCCGCATCAATCCTGGGTGACTTTCAAGAGAAGCCTCTGATGCAGGAGCCGCTTCTGCAGCCGCAGGAGCTGGGGATGGCGCCGCCATAGGAGCTACTGCCATTGGGGCTGCCCCTTGAACCACATTGCTGTGTACAGCAGGAGGCTCTTTTGCAACACGAATTCGTGCTTCCCCAACCTCGTATTCAATTTCCGTAAGATCTGCCTCGTTTAAAATCTTTGCAAGCTTCTTAATCGTTGCTTCAGAGATAGGAGAGTTCGAAGACATTTGTCACCTTTTTTAAAAAAATTTTATATGCTCTCTTTTATACCTGGCCCAAGCCCGTCTGACAAGTCATCGTGGAGGGAGTTGGCCCATCACACTTGGGCGACTCCCCTGAAGGCCCATAGCCACTCGCATAAAGAGCCTTTTCAAAGGAGGGATTTTCTGCACGACGCCAAGGCCCAAACCTGCACTTTCTCGAATATAATTGAGGGGGGATTCGAAAATTTTCACAATCCCGTGGGTTCCTCCTGACATGGCTAAAACGCGAGGACGGTGCTGCACATGATATTGCTCTAAGATTTCTGGCCGGCCTGGATCCATTCCAACATCCAAGGCGCCGATAAGGCTCTGGCAAAGACTTCCCACGCCTTGAAGCCCTAGATTCAAGCCCTGCCCTGCTACAGGGTGGATGCCGCAAGTCGCATCTCCCGCAAAGACCATGCGTCCCTCAAAGAATTTTTCCATCAACACACCAGAGAGAGGATAAGACCATCGCTTTCCATTCAACTGAAGGTGGCCCAAACCTTCCCCAAATTTATCCTGCAATGTTTGAGAGAATGTTTTTTCATCCAGGCTTAAAAGCATTTCAGCATAGGCTGGAGGAACGGACCAGACAAGGGAAGAGGTATGCTGCCCTTGAGATGTATCTTGCATCGGCAAAATGGCAAAAGGGCCATGAGGCGTAAAAAGCTCAAAGGCCCAACCGTTGTGGGGCTTTTCATGGATGAGAGGACAGACGATTGCTGTTTGTCCATAGGACCAAGCCCGGGTCTTAAGCTGTGTTTTCTCTCGAAGTTTTGAGAAACGTCCATCTGCACAAATCACGAGGGAAGCCTTAACCTCAACCTCCTCCCCCGTAACCGTGGCAAAAAGCTCATCCTGGGTCACATCCTGAACAGATGTGTGCTGCAACCACTCTATGTTTTTGGTTTCCGCTAACTGATTATGAAGGGTTCTCAACAGGTGTTGGCTTTCCACAATGGCTCCCAGTGGATCCTTCCCCAGCTCTGCGTGATCAAAAGTCAGAGGCGTCTTTGATCCCTCCTCCACAACCCAAATCTTTTCGATAGGCTGCGCAAATTGAGAGACTTGATCCCAAATCCCCAGAGATTTCAGATACTGGATTGAGCTGAGAGATAGGGCATAAGCTCGCCTATCAAAATCTGTAACAACTTTGTTGAGAGGTCCACCTTTATCTATGAGAACGACTGGGGTTCCTGCTTGGGCTAATGTCAGGGCAGAAACGGCTCCAATGGGGCCTGCGCCAATAATTGCGATTTGAGTATTTTTCTGTATCATGGTATCACACTACATGAATTGATAATCACCGTGAAGAGTCCCGAATGACCGAAGCTTCGACACAGCCTATTTCCTCTGCGTCCTTTTTCAAAGACAATTATCGCCTCAATATTAATGGCCTCCAGGAATCTGTCCCTGAACACCTCAGTATGATGGATTTTGGAGAGCTTTACTGCTCCTTTGGTCGCTCAGAAAATCTGGTCCTGCAGCAAGGGATTATTCGAAGTGCCTCTGCCTCTTCAGGCCAAGGATTTGGCCTTAGAGGCGTCCTGGGAGAGAAGTCTTTTTTTGCCCACAGCAACAACCTCAATGTTGAAAAAATCCAAGATGCTGCAAAGTTTTTGAATGAGGCAAAGCAAGGAACAAAGAACATGTACCTTGACCTCAAATCAAGCGATGTTCCTCTGATTTCCCAATACCAGGACATCGATACGTGCCTTGAATATAGCATTGAAGATCGTGTTTCCCTTTTGAAGTCTATTGATCAATATGCCCGCCAGCTGGACTCGAGAGTGAAGGAAGTTTCAGCGCGTCTCACAACAGAATACTCCAAAATTCTCATTATTGATGAGCAGGGCCGCCTCTGTGAAGATACCCGTCCTGGTTTTACCCTTGTTGTTCATATCATTGTACAAGATGGTGATAAGCGGGATATGGGATATTACGGCTTTGGAGGCAGGCGTTCCTCTGGGGAAGCCTTCCAACCTGATCAATTCGAATTTGCTGTTGAAGAAGCTTATCGAAAAGCAATGGTACGCCTGGGTGCAAAAGTTGCACCCGGGGGAGAGATGCCCGTTGTACTGAAGAATGGCTCAAATGGAGTCCTCTTCCATGAGGCTGTTGGACATGGCTTGGAAGCAGATGCAAACTATGAAAAAAACTCCGTTTACCATGACAAGATGGGTCAAATTATCGCCAATGAAAAAGTTACCCTGAAAGACAGTGGTCTCCATCCAGGGACTTTTGGCGCACTCACTGTTGATGATGAAGGAACCCCAGCCCAAGAAACAACATTGATTAAAGATGGCGTGCTCACGTCTTATCTTTATGATCGCCGCACGGCTTATCTTATGGGACATGCCTCTACAGGGAGTGGGCGTCGAGAAAGCTACTCTTCCGTTCCTTATCCTCGGATGCGCAACACCTATCTTGTGAACGGCCCTGACACTGCAGAGGATATTATTGCCTCTGTTGACCAAGGTATCCTCGTTGCAGATGTTTCAGGTGGCCTTGTTAATACTGCTGAAGGAAGCTACGTATTCGATCTTAACGAGGCTTATGAAATTAAGAACGGAAAGGTTGGAGACCCCATCAAGGGCGCAACTTTGATCGGCAAGTGTGATGAAACTCTGAAAGAAATTTCAATGGTTGCCGGGGATAGCGAGCTTGATTCTGGCCTTGGGTACTGTGTCAAAAATGGACAGGCCATTAAAGTTGGCGTTGGCCAACCCACCGTTAAAGTAGATCGGCTGACAGTCGGGGGCACGAAGACAGGTTAAACTTCTGGAGATCATGTGAAACCTAATCTCATTCCAGATTCAGGAAAACACCGGCAACACACACGTCTTGCGGTTTATATCGTTGGTATAAAGGAAGGCAAAATCCTTCTTGGAAAGAGGTGCAATACATGCCATATGGATGGCATGTGGAGCCCTTTTGCAGGCCATGTTGATGAATTCGAATCCTTAGAATCTGCTCTCTGCCGAGAGGCTGAGGAAGAACTCGGCATCAAATTATCACCTACTGACTATACTTTAGCGGGAGCTTTCCACCATTTTTCAACACCTCATGATTATGCATGCTATGTCTACAGGGTTAATCTTGATCCCTATACCCCCGAGAATAGAGAGCCCCATAAGTGTGAGCAGCTTTCTTTTTTTAAAAAAGAAGAACTCCCACAAGAGATGGCAGAGTACATCAAGTTCATGCTGCATAAAACGTTGCAACATGACGTCTGGATTGACACCTATGGGTGGGATTGATATATAAATCTGCTTGCAACTTTTTTCTTCATTGCATCAAATCACTTGCAGTGAAGATCATTTTTTGATAACAAAGACTAAAATTTGGATTCATAGAGATGAAAAGAACATTTCAACCTAGTCGTCTTGTTCGGGCCCGTCGCCACGGTTTCCGCGCACGTATGGCCACAAAGGCAGGACGTCAAATTATTAATAGCCGCCGGGCAAAGGGACGTAAGCGCCTTTCTGCTTAAGCATTGTGGCTATCCTTCCCCTGAAAAAACGGGCTCAATTTTTAAAATTTAGGGAAAACAAACATCGGTTTGTTTCTCCCTTTTTTATTTTAGAGATTCGCCCTTTTTCAGAAGCCGCGCCAGAAGATCTTGGCTACGGGATTACAGCCAGTAAAAAAGTTGGTAAAGCCGTGCAGCGTAGTTTTGCAAAACGTCGGGCACGAACCCTGTTTCGATCTTCCTTTTTCAAAAACAGCCCTTCCGGCTATGCTTATCACCTCATTGCGCGTACAAGTTTGCTTGAAGCTCCTTTTTCAGAACTTACAACTCTTTTTGAAAAGGGCGTGCGCTATCTTCAGCGAAAGCAAAAAGATGATTAGCTCTTTTCTCACCTCTTTTCTGCGGAAAGTGGCCCTTGGAGTGATCCGACTTTATCAACTCACCTTTTCAGCACTTCTTGGCCGGCAATGCCGTTTTACACCCAGCTGCTCGGCCTACGCAAAGGAAGCTTTTGAAACGCTTCCTCTTGGCAAAGCCTTTATTCTTTCCTTCAAACGCATCATAAAATGCAACCCTTGGGGACCTTCGGGCTATGATCCTGTGCCAAAACATGTCATAAAAAAGAAATCTATTAAGAAGAGAACGTAAGAAAAATGTCACAAGAAACGAAAAATCTGATTTTTGCTTGCCTTGGAATGGTTGTTGTCATGGCTGGATGGCACTTCCTCTATGAGGCCCCCCGTCAAGAAGAGGCTAAGGTAGCGGCCCTTATGAAAAAACAAGAGCCTTCTCAAGATCAGACAGCTCCAGCAGCTTCTGCAACAAATCCTGTGGCAACAAAAACGCAGGAATCCACGCCAAAAGCTTCCATGCCCCAGGCTGCAAATGACATTTTAACGTATATTAAAACAACGAGTCCTGGCGTTTCTGCCATTGCACAGGATGAGATTCTTTTCGAAAACAAAGAGCTTCAAGGTTCCATCAGCCTGAAAGGTGCTGTTCTGGACACGCTCTCTTTGAAAAAATACAAAGAGACAACAGCTGAAGATGCTGATCAAGTCAAAATCTGGACAACGGGAGGACATGGTGTTCGCACCCTCGCCCGTGTGGGATGGAGCAGCCCTGATACAGACTGCCCGACCCTTGAGACCCAATGGAGCACACAATCTAAGCTTCTCACGCCCAAGACGCCTTTGACTTTGACTTGGACGAACAAATCTGGCGTAAAATTCATCCGCACCATTAAGATGGATGAAGCCTTCCTTTTCACAATTATTGATGAGGTTGAAAACAATTCTGACCGCAATATTCGCCTTACAGCAGAAGGGACGATGAACCGAGTGGGAACACCAGAATCTTCTGGGTTTGCTGTTCTCCATGAGGGGCCCATTGGCTATTTCAACAATAAGCTCAAAGAAATTTCTTATGACGACGTTGCTGAGAATCCTCTTCACAACACGTTTTCAACAGGAGGATGGATTGCCTTTTCTGATCAGTACTGGCTCACCGCTTTGATTCCAGCCCAGGCAGAACCCTTCAAACCTGTTTTGACAAAAACAACTTCTGGAGATGAAGATCTTTATACTTACGGCTACCGCCTCAATGAAAAAATTGTGTCTGCAGGTAGCAAAACACAAACGACACACCATTGTTATGGCGGAGCAAAGATTTTAAAAACCTTGGACAAATACGAAGAAACCCTCGGGATTTCACATTTTGATCTTGCTGTGGATTTTGGCTGGTTCTATTTCATCACCAAGCCCCTGTTTAAGCTTTTGAATTGGCTTTACGGCTTCCTTGGAAACTTTGGTATTGCCATTCTTTTGATGACTGTGATTGTAAAGATTTTGTTCCTTCCTATTGCAAACAAATCTTACAAATCCATGGGTAAGATGAAAGCCCTGCAGCCAAAGATCCAGGCCCTGCAAGAGCGCTTTAAAGACGACAAAATGAAAATGAATGAAGAGATGATGAAGCTCTATAAGAAAGAGAAGGTAAATCCGGTTTCTGGATGTCTTCCAATGCTGCTTCAGATTCCTGTCTTCTTCTCACTGTATAAGGTCCTTTTCATCTCTATTGAGATGCGACATGCTCCCTTCTTTGGTTGGATTCAGGATTTATCCGCACCAGACCCCACATCTGTCTTTAACCTCTTTGGCTTGATTCCTTTTGACCCTCCAAGCTTTTTGATGATTGGACTCTGGCCTTTGGTCATGGGTGGCACAATGTGGCTCCAACAAAAGCTTTCTCCAACCCCTGGAGATCCTGCGCAACAAAAAGCATTTATGATTATGCCAGTTGTCTTCACCTATCTCTTCGCAAGCTTTCCAGCTGGATTGGTGATTTACTGGACATGGAACAACCTGCTTTCTATTGCTCAGCAATCCTGGATTATGAAGCAAAACGAGGCCTCCAAAAAAGGCGAGTAAGGGAGCTTTTATGGCCCGTTTTTTGGACCACCCTGTCAGTTTTATTAAGAGCGTTGCCAGTGAGGAAGCACTCCCCTCTCGTGATTTCAATGAAGTTGCCTTCCTGGGAAGATCGAATGTAGGAAAGTCTTCCCTGATCAACGCCTTGATGCTTGATAAGACGCTTTGTAAAACCTCTGGCACACCCGGGCATACACAAATGCTTAATTTCTTCAGCATTGGAGACCAGGGATATGTTGTTGATATGCCTGGCTATGGTTATGCCAAGGCCCCGAAAAATTTAGTCAAGAACTGGCAGGGTCTGATCCCCCTTTATCTGCAATGCCGCCCTAATCTCAAGCGTTTGTTTATCTTGATTGATAGCCGTCATGGTATCAAAGAAATTGACGAAACCTACATGAGTTTCATGGATAAAATCGGGGTATCCTATCAAATTGTCCTCACAAAGACTGACAAAATCAAGCAAGCAGAGCTTGAGGTTGTAAAAGAAAAAACATTAGAAAAAATCCAGAAGCGCCCTGCAGCACACCCTGAGATTTTACTCACGAGTAGCGACAAAGGGACAGGACTGAAGGAGCTGAGAAATACGATCCGCACTCTTGTGTTTGGGACATAAACAGGTATTATAAGAGAGTAAGTTTTTGTCCTGAGGTTTTGCTATGATCCGACTTTGTGTCGCACTCCTGTTACTTGTCACCCCTTTGTCCTTGCAAGCAGCCCGAAAATTCGTAGATCTTGGGAAGTTTGGAGATTGGTTTGCCACAAAAGTTGTGGATGGCAATGATGTTCACTGCTATATGCATACACGTCCAAAATCTTCAAAGGGTGATTACACAAAGCGCGGTGAGGTTGCACTTTTAGTTACCCATAACATGAAAGAAAAGCAATATAACATTGTTGAGGTTCAAGCCGGTTATCCGTATCACTCAAAAAAACCGACAACAATGAGTGTGGATAAAGAAGTCTATCACCTCTTCACAGATAATGAAGGGGCTTGGAATAGTGACCCTCTCTCTGACAAGAAAATGACAAAGGCTCTCCTAAAGGGAAGCAAAGCAAAGGTTGTGGGATATTCCCGTCGGGGCACCCGTACCGAAGATATTTTTTCCCTGAAGGGATCTTTGGCGGCTTTCAAAGCCATTTGCAAAGCCTGCAAAGTTAAAAGTTCCTACACCTCTTAAAGGTTTTCAATGATTGCAAATATGATGCTCGGGCGAGGGAAAGGCGGCCTAGAGCAAGCTGCTCTTGACTATGCAGAAATGCTAGGCTCTAAAAAAGGGCTATCTATTTGTAGACAGGGAAGCTGGTTTGAAGAAGCCTTACGAGGAAAGAATCTTCCTTATTTTTCAGTCCCAGATCTTACGTGGCAATTTTGGCTTTGGCCTTGGTTCGTTTGGAAGCTCCAGTCTCAAAACATTAACGCTCTGATTTGCCATAGTAACAAGGCAACCAAGGTTGGGCTGCGCTTCCAGCGCCTTGGCTTTAAAATTATTGGCGTTGTTCACAACTATGAATTTCGTTATGGCCAAAATGTTGATTTTCTTTTTTTAATTACCAAGACCCTTCAGGATAAACACCTGGCAGCGGGAACCCCTGTAGGAAAAACAGCCGTTGTTCCTAATATCACACGCTCCCCCGTAAATTTCAAAAAAGCCCCCGAGAACACTCCTCTCAAGATTGGGACCATGGGACGGTTTGTGGATTGGAAGGGATTTGAAGACCTCATTCTTGCCCTTGCTCTTCTCAAACAACGGGGAATTTCCTTTCAGTGTGAAATTGGTGGGGATGGTCCTGAGCGTGAGCATCTTGAAACCCTCGTCAGAATCCATGACCTCACTGAGCAAGTGACATTCTTGGGATGGGTAAAAGATAAGACTGTTTTTCTTCAGAATGTTGATATTTTTTGTTTCCCCTCAAGACATGAACCTTTTGGCATTTTATTGCTTGAGGGGTTTGCACACCACCTGCCTGTAGCTTGCACTCGGGCAGAGGGCCCTTCTGAAATTGCCACAGACCAAGAGGTCCTGTTTTGCAAAACTCAGAACCCTGAAGATATGGCGGAAAAGCTTGAAATCCTATTGCAGGACTCTGCCCAGCGCACCCGCTTGAGCGAAGCAGGACATCGTCTTTTCACAGAAAAATACACCCTATCTGAAGTTTCAAAAACACTGAATAAAGCTGTCACACAGGCGATACAATGAAAGGCCCGATTGCACACCTGATGAAGCTTCTTGAGCAACCAATCCTAGCAGGAATTTCTGCTGGAATCGGGATTGCTCATCTCCCGGGGATTATTTTGCAACCTTTTGGCTTTGTGGCCTTTTTAACAGCTTTATCCAGCTTTCCTCGATTTGAGCATGCAAGGGCTTTCCGCCTTGGGCTTGGGTTTGGATTTGGCTATCACCTCGTGACCCTGTATTGGATTTCCTTAGCCATGCACGTGGATTGGGCTCAATTCTGGCCCCTATTCATTCCTGCGTTGTTATTCATTCCTGCAGGGCTTGCTGTTCTGACAGGACTGGGTGCAGTTGCCGGAGTCCAATTCCCACAAGGCAAGGCTCGCCTTCTGGTTTACCCTCTGATTTGGCTGGCCCAAGAATGGATTCAAGGCCACCTTCTCACAGGACTCCCCCTCAATCCCCTGGGTCTAAGCTATGGGCTTCACCTGTCAGGACTGCAGCTTGCAAATACGCTCAGCATCTATGGCCTCAGCTTTATTTTGATCCTAGGATACAGCCTCTTTGTGGCTTTTTCTCAGCAACGCCTGAGATACCTCTCTCTTTTCTTGGCCTTCCTCATTCCTTTTGGCTACGGCACCTACCACCTTTATCAAAATCCTGTGGAAGTCTACCCCCACCACAGTTTTGCCTTAATTCAACCCAATACAGATCAGTCAGAAAAATTTGATGAACGCTATGTTGAGGGGAATTTTCATGATCTCATTGCTCTCTCTCTCGATGCTAAGGCTGAGCAACCTGAAGGGCAAAAGCTCGTATATGTTTGGCCAGAAGTAGCCACTGCCTACGACCTCACCCACAATCATGGAGCCCGGGCGGATGCAACCCACTTCCTGGAGAAGGGGGAGGTTTTGATCACGGGCCTCATGCGCCGTCAAAAAGGGAAAAACCTCCAAGAGCCCCATCATCCCTGGATTTATTTCAATAGCATTGGTATTTTTGGCCCCAAGCGAGCCATTCTTGGCCTTTATGACAAGCATCATCTTGTCCCCTTTGGGGAGTATGTTCCCTATCGGGAGATCCTAGACCCGCTAGTCACAAAGATCACTGCTGGCATGGATTGTTGTCCAGGAGAGGGGCCAACAACGCTCACCCTTTCAGACTTTCCTTTCGAACTGGGCCCTGTGATCTGCTACGAAAGTATTTTCCCAGGAGAGGTGATTGATCGAAAAAATCGCCCTGATGTAATGATTAACCTTTCTAATGATGCCTATTACATGAACTCTGCAGGGCCAGTCCTGAATCACCTTCATGCTCGGGTGCGTGCCATTGAAGAAGGTCTTCCTGTGGCACGGGCAACTATGACAGGGCTGAGTGGTGTTTTCGGCCCCCAAGGCCAAGACGTTGGCCCCACGCTTCCCTTTGGTGTGCGGGACTTTGCCATTATTCCTGTGCCAAAGCCAGCCCCCCCTACCCTTTTCCATCAATATGGTTGGCTTCCTCTCCTTGGTCTTGTCATCATCTATGTGATTTTCGGCTTGACCCTCTTAGGGGGAATCGGTATAAGAAAGAGTCTTTAGGGCGGTTAGCTCAGCTGGGAGAGCGACTCGTTTACACCGAGTAGGTCGGCGGTTCGATCCCGTCACCGCCCACCATTTAAAATTTTCAACTTTCCAAGGAATAGTGTCCTTCTTGAGGAACAATGAAAATCATTCAAGCCCTCCTTTTATGCCTTTTATCCTCTCAAACCCTTGAGGCTGCTGTAGCTGGCCCCCCTGAAACTGCAGAACAAGCAAGAAGAGCGGGAAGAAGTAGTGGAGTTGCAGCAACACTTGCAAAAGAAACTCATAATGCTGACTGGAGAGCTTTACGTTCTCTTGTTTTTACTGCAGCGGCTTGTGGGGTCTCTTCATTTGCGCTTAGCTCCTTAGGCACTGATTTAGATTCTATATCCCCAGAAGGATTTAATTATGGAGAATGTCCAGCTCTCCAAAGGAGCAAAGGAATGCTCCGAGAAGCTCTTGGCCTTTCACTCATAGGTGTGGCAGTTGGCCTCAGGCCGGGGAACTGCGCCACAAGCTATATAAAAATTACTGTTGCTGCTCTTGGGCTTGTGTATATAGGACTTGGTTTATCACAGATTCTTGCACCTAAATTGCTTTCAAATCCTTCTCTGTGTCCAGCAAGCTAACTCCACAAAAGTATCCGGTTCTCAAAGCCTTGAAATTAGAGTAGGCTTGTAAAAAGTACGTGGAGCTCCTCTTGAAGCCAGAAGCCTATGCCCCTCATGGTCCCCTCTCAGATGTTGAAGTTATTTCAGATGTTGAGCAAGCCCTTGCGAAGCTCAAAGCTCTCTACCAGGATAGCTGTCATCAAATTACAAGTTCCTACGAGGATCTCATTGAAGGCACTCCCCTTCCTGGAAACCTGCAGGAAAAAGCGTGCTATCCCTATCTTGGCATTGATGTAACTCCTGAATCTATCCAAGATCATCATTGCTCTCTGTCTTTTGGAATGGCAGATACCCCTGGCCCTTACGGGGTTACGCTCACCCGACCTGAGCTGTTTGAATCTTATTACCGGGAGCAACTTCAAGCCCTTAAAGATAACCATGGGGTTGATTTTATTATCGGCAAAAGCCGATGGCCCATCCCACTTCCCTTTGTGATGGATCATGTCACAACTGATTTGACGGATGCCCAAAAACTTCGCCTTAAACTTGACTTTGCATTGCCAAACCTGACGCGTGTAACTGACGATATTGTAAATGCAAATCACCCTTATGAGGATCCCTCCACTCCTTTCCCTCTAGGTCTTTTTCATGGGGAGCGGGTCGATTACTCTTTAAACCGCATTCATCATTACACGGGTACAGCCCCTGAGCACTTCCAAGGGTTTGTGCTTCTCACAAACTATCAGCAATATATCAATGGCTTTTTTGAATATGCAAAGAAACAACTCTCTAAGGAAGGCCCCTATACTGAATTCGTGATGCCCCGGGACCAAACCCTTACCTCCATGGCTGAAATGGAGGAGTTTGGGATTGCGAGTGATAACCTTCCCCAGATGCCGGCTTACCACCTCAAGCGAGAAGATGGCTTAGGCATTAGCTTTATCAATATTGGCGTCGGTCCTACAAATGCCAAAAATATTACGGATCACCTGGCAGTCCTCCGGCCAAATTGTTGGATCATGTTAGGGCACTGTGCCGGCCTTCGCCCACGGCAACGGCTGGGAGATTATGCCTTGGCTCATGCTTATCTCCGAGAAGATCTTGTGCTGGATGAAGAGCTCCCCCAACACATTCCACTCCCTGCCATTGCCGAAATTCAGGTTGCACTCCAACAGGCTGTTGCCAATATTACGGGCCTGAAAGACCTAGAGCTTAAGCAGCGCATGCGCACTGGCACGGTGGTATCTGTGGCGGATCGAAACTGGGAACTTCGCTCCCGAGAAATGTACCCTCAATTCCGTAAGAGCCGCGCCATTGCCTTGGATATGGAATCTGCCACCATTGCCGGAAACGGCTTCCGCTTCCGGGTTCCTTATGGCACCCTCCTCTGCGTTTCTGATAAGCCCATTCAAGGAGAGATCAAACTCCGTGGGGCAGCCCAGAGTTTTTACCAGCAGCGGGTACGGCAGCATTTGGATATTGGGATCGAGGCTATTCGCTTATTACGGGATAAAGGTGTAGAGCGCCTCCACTCCCGCAAGCTGCGCAGTTTTGACGAGCCTCCATTCCGGTAGATGTACTGGTCACAATTGTGAGAGTGGATTGCCGCGTCGCTCCACTCCTTGCAAAATGACCCTTCCTTTTCTCTCAATTTGCCCCCTTCTTTAATCCATGCTACAACCTTCTTGAAAATGAAGAGTTTCCCGTGAGAGTTTGTTATTTAGGCGATGTTGTTGGACGAAGCGGGCGTGAGGCTGCACTCCCTTTGTTAGCCCGCCTCAAAGAAGAACTAAAAGCCGATTGGATCTTTGTTAACGTAGAAAATTCTGCTGCTGGATTTGGTATCACAGAAGCGATTGCCAAGGACTTCTTTGAGGCTGGTGCCCACGCCCTTTCCACAGGAAACCATGCCTTTGATCAAAAGGGCGTTATCCCTTATTTTGAGGCGGAGCCTCGCCTTCTTCGCCCTACAAACTACCCAGGGCGCACCCCAGGAAAAGGCTTCGTCAAGCTTTCACAACCTGGGAAAAAAGATTGCCTAGTTGTGAATATGTCCTGCCGCCTCTTTATGGCCGAGTTTTGTGATTGCCCTTTTCAGACGATGGAAAAAATCCTAATGACCCACAAGTTAGGACAAAATAATCTTGGTGCAATTGTTGTAGATTTACATGGTGAAGCCACCTCTGAAAAACAAGCCTTTGCCCGATACTTTGATGGCCAGGTCAGCTTAGTTGTTGGAACACACACTCATGTTCCCACAGCAGACACCATGATTCTTCCCCAGGGCACGGGCTATCAAACTGATTTGGGAATGTGCGGGGATTACAACAGCATCCTAGGCATGAAGCCAGAAACTCCCATTCAGCGTTTCCTTACAAAAACAAAAGGCCCGCATATGGAAACGTCCCATGGTCCTGGCACCGTTTCCGGCGTGCTCTGTGATATCGATGGAACTGGCAAGACCACGAAAATTGCCCCTCTAGTTGAAGGCCCCCACCTTCATAACCATTGGCCAGGGACACTTTCATGATTTTGAAGCTTCTTTATTGCCCTGTTCCTAATATTGAAACGGGGAGAATGCTTGCAAAAGGACTGCTTGAGAAGAAGCTTTGTGCATGCGTGAACATCTTGCCCCAAGTTACATCTCTTTATCCCTGGGAAGGCAAAATTGTAGAAGAAGTTGAAGCTGTATTATTGATCAAAACTACAGAAGAGCGGGCAAAAGCTGTTTCAGATTGGCTTGAAAAACACCATCCTTATGAGATTCCTGCGATTTTAACAATTTCCCTGGACGATGCTCACCAACCTTTTGTAAACTGGGTCAAATCAGAAATTTCAAAAAAGGGCTCCTCATGACCACACAAGCTGTTAAACAAATTCTCAATCAATATGAATCTGACACACCTGGTGTGTTGAACAACTTGGCGCAAGTCCTGAATTGGGGACGCAGTGGTGGATCTGGTCGGATGGTCATTCTTCCTGTAGATCAAGGCTTTGAGCATGGCCCTGACCGGAGTTTTGGTGGCAACCCTGAAGCCTATGACCCTCATTATCATTTCCGCCTTGCTGTTGAAGGAGAGACTTCTGCTTTTGCTGCGCCCCTTGGGATGCTAGAAGCAGGAGCACGTACTTTTGCAGGACAAATTCCTTTGATCCTCAAAATCAATAGTGGGAATACTCTCACTCAGGCCCCAAATGGTCCTGACCAAGCTGTAACAGGTTCTGTGCAAGATGCCCTTCGCCTAGGATGTGTAGGGATTGGCTTTACGATTTATCCTGGCTCTGCCAGCACGTACAACCAAATGGAAGAAATTCGGGAAATGATTCGGGAGGCAAAAGCCCACGGACTCTTCACTGTGATTTGGTCCTACCCTCGGGGTGACCTTTCCAAGAAAGGAGAGCAAGCTATCGACGTGATTAGCTATGGCGCCCACATGGCCTGCCTCCTTGGGGCACATATTGTGAAGGTCAAGCTCCCCACAGATGTGCTTGAGCGCAGTGAAATTGCTCCTCACTTCAAGGCCCATGACATCAAGATTGAGACATTGACAGAGCGGGTTGCTTTGGTCCGTAAATCCTGCTTCGAAGGCCGACGTTTGGTTGTCTTCTCTGGAGGCCCTGCCCAAGATGATGAGGGTGTGATGGAAGAAGCCCGTGCAATTAAAGAAGGTGGTGGAAATGGATCAATTATTGGTCGAAATGCTTTCCAACGCCCCTTCAATCAGGGTGTCGAGCTTCTGAAAGGTCTCGGTAGTTATTTCCAACAGTAAGGTTTCTCAATGAACGCAGAGCTTTTAAGCGCAAAGAAATCTGTTGAAGAAGTGATCTCCATTTTGCGGAGGTATCTTTGACTGGGATAAGGCCCTCGTAAGACTTACCGAACTCAACACAGCCGCAGAAGATCAAAACCTGTGGAATGATCCTGATAAAGCTCAGAAACTGATGCGGGAGCGGGATCAGCTGCAACGAGATATTGAGGAGGTGAAGACCCTCTCCCAATCCCTTTCAGATTGCGTTGAAATGATTGAGCTTGCTGAAGCAGAGGGAGATGCCGAAACGCTTACTGTTTCTTCCCAGGACCTGATAGATCTGGAAAAAGAATCCCAGAAGCTGCGGCTCAAAAGCCTTCTTTCAGGACCTGCAGACCATATGGATTGCTATGTAGAACTCCATGCTGGCGCTGGAGGAACCGAGGCTCAGGACTGGGCACAAATGCTCCTACGTCTCTATAGCCGCTGGGCAGAACGACGGGGCTTCAAGATTGAGCTTCTCCAAGAAACAGCTGGGGAAGAGGCTGGGATTAAATCCGCCACCCTTAAGTTTTCTGGAGACAAAGCCTTCGGCTGGACAAAAACAGAAAGTGGTGTGCACCGCCTCGTCCGCATCTCTCCTTTTGATTCAAACGCAAAACGACACACCAGCTTTGCCTCTGTCTGGGTTTACCCTGTTGTGGATGACTCTATTGAGGTGGAGGTGGAGGAAAAAGACCTCCGCATTGATACCTACCGGGCATCTGGTGCTGGGGGGCAACACGTGAACACCACAGATAGTGCCGTGCGGATTACCCACGTCCCGACAGGCATTGTTGTACAGTGTCAAAATGACCGCTCCCAACACCGGAACAAAGCCCAGGCCATGACCATGCTGAAAGCCCGCTTGTATGAGCAAGAACTCCGCCGTCGGGAGGAGGAAGCACAATCCCAGAATGCTGCCAAAACCGATATTGGTTGGGGACACCAGATTCGCTCTTATGTTCTTCACCCCTATCAAATGGTGAAAGATTTGCGGACAGGACTTGAGTCGTCAAACACCTCTGGCATTTTGGATGGAGAAATTGACACCTTTATTGAGGGGGCTCTGGCAGCTCGGGTCAGCGGGTAAGAGATTCTGTTTGCATCTCCAAGTTAAATTCCCTACATAATAGAGCGTCAGAAGGGCGTGCAATTGCTGGCTCTTTATGAGCGAGAGGAAAGTCCGGGCTCCTGGGAAAAGGATGCTGGTTAACCGCCAGCGGGAGTAATCCTAGGGAAAGTGCCACAGAAAACAAACCGCCAGGGTAACCTGGTAAGGGTGAAAAGGTGAGGTAAGAGCTCACCGCGCGCTTGGTAACAGGCGTGGCAGGGTAAACCCCATCCGGAGCAAGGCCAAATAGGGCATGCTGCTGTTTACAGCCAGTGTTTTCCCCACTGTGCATGCCGGGTAGGCTGCTTGAGCGTGTTGGCAACAACCCGCCTAGATGAATAATTGCACTCGACAGAACCCGGCTTACAGCCCTTCTGACATTTTTTTAAAGACTAATCTGTAGTAGCTGCTGCTGCAGAAGATGCCTCACCAGCGGCAGCCTCCTCTAGTTTTCTCCATGCAAAATATCTCACTGCACGATCAGCTGTGAGGCAGCGGAGATATTCTTCTGTTTCAACTGTAAATCCAGCTGCTTCATATATTCCTCTCAGTGCAGGATCGATTATAGCTGTAACCGCTGCGGGTGTACTGGCATCTCGCAAAACGTGCCCTTGACCGCGTAAATAAACAACTGCTGCAAACCCTGCCTTGATAAAAGCCGCAGCCTTTGCCCCATCAGCAACCAAGGCTGGCGGAAAAGCAGGGGGCATGGCAGCGAGGCCCTTATTCCCTTCCCGTTTAGCTTCTTTGGGATCTCCACCTGAATAATCAATACCACAGAGTTTTGTTAAAAGCCCCATAAACAGAACGTGCTCCTCATTTTCTGGGTCATATGGTGCTTTTGTTGGTTGATGGCCTGTCATAAAAACAGCCTCAATCCCACCTTTTCCTTCAATAACCATCCATGCGTAAGGGTTAGGACCATCATCGGAGCCTTCTCCAGCTAAACGCTTTCGTTGCGCCTCAAGCCGACCAGGCAGTGTTTCAGGTGCAGTCACAGCCTGGTGTACCACCGTCTTCCAAAAGCTAGCCAAGGCACCATTATCATAATCTGGATCAGCCAAGACTGCTTCAGCCTCAGCTTCAGGGGCTTCTTTGATATTCACTGTCCGAATGTGAAAAGGCTCTCCACCATAGGAAAAATCCGCCATGAAGCTGACCCCTGAAGCACCGTCAACTAGCACCACTCCAGAAAGAGCATCAGAAGTTCCCGCATCGGCTGCTTTTCCAGCGATAGGCATCATCAACACCATCAAAATAAATAAAACCTTTTGCATCACACTCTCCTTTTTTCAAGCGTCCCAAAATCTAGCACATTGTTTTAATTTAAAAAGCCTTTAATTATATCACATGGGGTCTCTCTTATTATGCTTGCACCTCTTTCTCAAATGGTGTAGAAGAGTCCTTAATTAGAACTTTATTTTTGGTGAATTGATATGGCTGTTCCAAAGAGAAAAACAACTCCTTCTAAGCGCGGGATGCGCCGGGCGCATGATGCTTTGAGTCTTGTTAATGTTGGCAAGTGTCCAAACTGTGGTGAATCCAAGCTTTCCCACCATATTTGTGGGGCCTGCGGATTCTACAAGGGTCGCGCTGTTTTCGAAGAAGCTGAATTGCAAACCTCCTAAAGAATACGGTATCCTATTCTTTACGTTAACGTGGGATCCCTGTGGTGGTAGCAACAATTTCAATCGATGCAATGGGGGGCGATGATGCCCCTCATATTACTTTGAGGGGTATCTCAAAGGCTCGCAAATATCACCCTGAAGTCAAATTTCTCATCTTTGGAGACAAGGCTCTTCTCGAAGAGCGGGCTCGAACCTACAAGCGTCTCGACAAGAATATTGAAATTGTTCATGCTCCTGAAGTCATTACAGGAGATATGAAGCCTTCTGTCGCAGTGCGCCAATCCAAAAACACAAGTATGCGCATGGCCATTGAGGCCGTGAAGGAAGGCAGGGCCCAGGCTGTTGTTTCTGCAGGAAACACAGGGGCTTATATGGCTCTCTCAAAAATGATTTTGAAGACAATGGATGGCATTGACCGTCCGGCGATCTCGGCGATCATGCCATCCGTAAAAAAAGATATCGTGGCATTGGATCTTGGCGCTAACATTGAATGCTCTGCCGAGAACCTTGTGCAGTTTGCCTTGATGGGAACCGTTTTTTCCAAATGTGTGCTCGGTCATCCTCACCCTAGCGTGGGTCTTTTGAATGTAGGCTCTGAAGATTTGAAGGGCAACACAATCGTTCGCGAAGCAGCAAAAATTCTTGCAGAAAACCCTGCTGTAAAAAACTATCATGGCTTTATTGAAGGAACCGATATTGGTCGCGGCACGGTTGATGTTGTTGTGACAGATGGCTTCACAGGAAATGTGACCCTCAAGACGATTGAGGGAACGGCCTTAATGATTCGCAAAAAGCTGAAGTATAGCCTGATGGGCTCCTTACTCTCCCGATTAGGAAGCTTATTTATTGCAGGCTCTCTCAAGAAATTCCGTCAATTCATGGACCCTCGTCGCTATAACGGGGCCATATTCTTAGGTCTCAATGGCGTTGCTGTGAAGAGTCATGGCGGCACAGATTCCCTTGGATTCTCCTTTGCAATTGGGACTGCAGTTGATATGGTAAAGAATGGTGTGGTTCCACAAATCCACCAAGGATTAAAAGACCTGCAGCTGACGCAAAATTCTTAAGGAGAGATCTTGTACATCTCTAAGAGCCATTTCATTTCTTCTGGGAGTGCCCTTCCTGCAAAATGTGTCACGAATGATGACATGGCAAAAATCGTAGACACGAATGATGAATGGATTCGTACCCGCACAGGCATCACACAACGTTTCTTTGCAGCAGAAGGAGAGTTAACCTCTGATCTTGCTGCTGCTGCTGCAAATCAAGCCCTGGAGCGTGCTGGTATTCCTGCCCACAAAGTTGATCTTGTAATTGTTGCCACAGCCACGCCGGATGAAACCTTCCCGGCCACGGCAACAAAAGTTCAACATGCTGTTGGGGCAGGTGGCGTTGCTTATGATGTGAATGCGGCTTGTGCTGGATACCTGCTGGCTATGGAGCTAGCTGACCAAGCGCTTACCCTTGGCCGAGCTCAATATGCTTTGGTCATTGGAGCAGAGACATTCTCCCGCATTCTCGATTTTGAAGACCGGCGTACCTGTGTCTTGTTCGGTGATGGGGCCGGGGCTGTCCTTATGGGCCGGCGTGAAACTGGCAAGGGAGGTGTCCTTAGCTGTTGCCTCCATTCTGATGGGGCACAACATGACATCCTCCGCACTTCCGGGGGGGTCAGCCTCAACAAAGAAGCAGGCACAGTCCTCATGTCTGGCCAGGAAGTTTTCCGACATGCTGTGGAAAAACTGAACAGTGCTGCGACTCAAGCGCTGCAAATGGCAAACAAAACAGCAGAAGATGTCACCTGGTTTGTTCCTCATCAGGCAAACCAGCGTATTCTCTCCAGCACCATGAAGAAGATGAAACTCTCAGAGGATAAGTTAATCTCCACAGTTGGGCTTCACGCTAATACATCAGCTGCCTCAATCCCCTTGGCTATTGACCATGGGATTCAGGAAGGAAAGATTCGCTCTGGCGATCTCCTTCTTCACCAAGCCATTGGCGCAGGACTTGTTTGGGGAGCTGGGCTTGTGCGTTGGGATTGATTTTCCCACCAGGCTTTGCTAGAGAAAACATATGACCTATATCGTTAATGACAAATGCATCCGGTGTAAATACACAGACTGTGTTGAGGTCTGCCCCGTCGATTGTTTTTATGAGGGGGAGAACATGCTGGTCATTAATCCTTCTGAGTGCATTGATTGCGGTGTTTGTGTGCCCGCCTGCCCTATTGACGCGATTCAACCGGATACTGAACCTGGTGCCGAAGATTGGGTGGAGATGAATGCAACTTATGCGGGCAAGTGGCCCCGGATTACGCTAAAAAAACCAGCCCCCGATGATGCAGAGGACTGGTCTCAAGTTGAGGATAAATATCCAAAGTACTTTTCAGAAAAGCCAGGGCAAGATTAGTCAAAATTGCTTCCGAAGTAATCACAAGGTCCTTTTCGCGTAAAATTAATTTCAATTTTGTCTGTTGCTTTGATGGCTGAACCATCTGTAGGCAGCGCTATTGAAAAATAAATGGTCTGCATATTCTTAAGATCATTTCCATACCAATCCCTGTCTAATTTAATGGGACGGCCCCCAATTGTTTTTTCTTTACCGAAAAGTCCTTTTCTGCGGTCTTTTGTTGCAGCACTCACAACTTTACTAGTATCTCCCTCGGCACCGAAGGCTGCACGGATAAAAGCAGAGCCTCCTCTAAACTGAAAACCAATGCGGTGAGCTGTAAAACGATTATGATCAACAACCACTCTTCCTAAAGTCTCCATGATCGGATGCATATCACCCAAAAAATCTTTACTTAACTTTGCCAGAGCCCGAATAGCCGAATTAAATGCAGGATTTCCCTTTGTATAGTGGTCCATATTTTCCAAAACTTCACGCACTGTTGGAGCTTTATGATAGTCCTTCTTAGACCACTCATTAACCAAAAGGTTCTTTTGCTCTTTCATTGTCATGTTTTTTGTGACACCAGAAGCTGTCACTGCTGTACTTGAGCGTGTATCTCTAGCAGCTCCCTCACCAGGAACGAGCAAAGCTGCTGCAAAAAAAGGAATAAGGAATTTCATCTTCAAAACCTAAATGAATGTTTAGGTTTATTGTGACGAAAAGGTGTTAAAGAAGCGTTAAATCAAGGCTGTAGCACAAGCCTATAGAGAACCCGACAGGTATGAACATAAAAAGAGTTTTCTGGAAATTTAGATTTGGTGCGGTCGAGAAGACTCGAACTTCCACGGGATCTCTCCCACAGCGCCCTCAACGCTGCGCGTCTACCAATTCCGCCACGACCGCGACACCTTGAATCTTTGGGAAAATTAGTCCACAAATAGATTTCATGCAAGGAAAATCTGTAGAAATGGGACAAATCCCTGAATTTATTCTCTTCCCCGATCCTCAGCCCTATGAGGAGACCCTTCAGAAAATGGCCAAAACAGCCCAAGCGATTGCTATGGGAGAGGCCCCTGAGCAGGTTTGGCTTCTTCAACACAGCCCTGTGTATACCCTTGGCACTTCTGCAAAGGAAGCAGATCTCCTGAACCCTGACCCGACTATCCCCCAAGTCAAAACGGGACGTGGAGGGCAGGTAACGTATCACGGGCCAGGTATGCTTGTCGTTTATCCCCTCCTGCGTCTCCAAGAACGCGGCAAAGATGTCCGTGCCTATGTCCGCTGGTTAGAACAGTGGATCTGCCGCTCTCTCGCCACGGTTGGTATTGAGGGAGCTCCCCACCCTGAACGCATTGGCATTTGGACACAAACACCTCAGGGAGAAGCTAAGATTGCCGCCATTGGTGTGCGAATTCAGAAGTGGATTACGACCCATGGCTTTGCGCTCAATGTCTGCCCAGATCTCTCCCCCTTTCAGCATATTGTCCCTTGTGGTATTCGCGACTTTGGCGTCACATCCCTCAAGGCCTTAGGTCAGGATATTTCTGTAAAAGAAATGACACAAATCGTTACAGATTGTTACAAAAGTTGAATTACTAGCCTAACAGCTAAATAATATCTACAGCAGCTTTGAGAAGGTGCTGGGTGTAGAAATGCTTCGGCTTTGAGAAAATAGCCTCACTTTCCCCAGCCTCTACACACGCCCCATCCTTAAGCACCATGAGCCGGTGGGACATATGGCGCACCAGCCGCAAATCATGGCTGATGAAGATGTACCCCAAATTCAATGTCTTTTGGAGGCGTAGAAGCAAGTCAACCACCTCTACCTGCACCGAACGATCCAGAGCCGAGGTGGGTTCATCCAATACTAAAACTTTCGGTTCAAGAATTAAAACCCGGGCTAAGGCAATCCGTTGCCGCTGCCCGCCTGAGAATTCATGAGGATAGCGATCCAGCATATCTTCTGTAAGTCCAACCTGCTTCATAATAGCGCAGATTTTTGCCTCTCGATCCTGGGGTGTCAGGCGTTGATGCACATCCAGTCCTTCGCCCACAATATCACGCACCGTCATACGGGGAGAGAGGCTTTCATAGGGGTCCTGGAACACCATCTGAAGCCCCGAACGTGCTACTTTCAAGTCCTTACTCTTCAGCGTATGAAAAGCTGTTTTACCAAGATAAATTTTTCCCACACCTGGATTTAAACGTAGCAAGGCTTGGGCAAGACTTGTTTTTCCACAACCACTTTCTCCCACAACACCAAGAGTTTCTCCCGCTTTCACATTAAAGGAGAGAGGCTGAAGCGCTTGGAAATAAGTTTGTCTCCAAGGCAAAAAAGCCCTCCCCTTTGGGTAATTTACCTCGAGATCCTTAACTTTTAAGGTCACAATCGTTTGCGGTTTCCCCCGCTCTTCTTGGGGAAAAACATTGAGAAGCTCTTGGGTGTAAATCTCTTTTGGAGATTTAAAGAGGGCTTTCACCGGTCCTTCTTCAACTATTTTTCCGTCTTTCATTACCAACATGCGCTCAGCAACTTTTTGTACCACCTCAAGGTCATGGGTAATAAAAAGAAGACTCATATTCTGTTCTTCACAGATTTTGAGAATTAGACGAAGAATCTGCCGCTGGGTTGTAACATCCAAAGCCGTTGTCGGCTCATCTGCAATCAAAAGCTTTGGCTTCCCACACAATGCGATAGCAATCACAACACGCTGTCGCTGGCCGCCTGAGAGCTCAAAGGGATATTTCCGGAAATGAATTTCTGGATCCAGCCCTACCTGATTCAAAAGATGCTTTGCTTGCTCGGGTCGTTCAGATTCTGGCGTTCCCTGAATTTCCAAGGCCTCCATGATTTGACGCCCAATTTTATGAAGGGGATTTAGGGCCGTCATCGGCTCTTGGAAAATCATACCAGCCTTCACAGCACGCAGATGCCGCAAACGCTCTTCCGGGAGTGAGAACAGGTCATCCCCATCAAAGGTCACTTTTCCTGTCATTTTTCCATGAGATCCTGGCGGCAGTAAATGCATCAGGGAAAGAGCCGTCACAGACTTCCCGGAGCCACTTTCGCCCACAATGGCTAAACGTTCCCCCTGTTGAATATCAAAGGAAATATTTCGCACAGCTTCTGTTTGCCGTTGGCCATGGAAAAATGTCACCGAAAGGCCTTGGACAGAAATGAGAAGTTTAGATTTCGCCATATCACACCTCCCCTTTCTTGGGATCAAACGCATCCCGGATGCCTTCACCAATGAACATCAGCAGACTCAATAAAACCGCAATGGACAGGAAAGCAGTGATACCAAGCCATGGAGCATGAAGATTATTTTTCCCCTGGGACAAGAGTTCACCCAAAGAAGGGCTTCCCGGGGGCAATCCAAAGCCTAAAAAGTCTAGAGAAGTCAGCGTGCCTATGGCTGCATTGAGGAGGAAAGGAAGCAATGTCAAAGCCGCCACCATGGCATTGGGAAGCACATGCCGATGCATAATTTGGAAATGGCTAATACCCATAGCCCGGGCTGCTTTGACATAATCAAAGTTCCGGGTTTTCAAAAACTCAGCCCGAACAACCCCCACAAGACCCATCCACTTAAATAGCAGCATAATACCGAGCAACCACCAAAAGTTTGGCTGAACAAGGGAGCTGAGGATAATTAGCAAAAACAGAATAGGAAGTCCTGACCAGATTTCAATAAAACGCTGAAAAATTAAATCCACACGCCCGCCGAAATATCCTTGCACGCCTCCGGCTGCGATTCCAATAATTGTTGAAAGAAAAGTCAGGCATAAGCCAAATAGAATCGTAATTCTAAATCCATAGAGGAGACGCGCCACAATGTCACGCCCCACATCGTCTGTTCCCAAAAAGTGACGTTTTCCTGGAGGAGAAGGCGCAGGACCGTCGGGAGCCTCATCAATGGTATCATAGCTAAAAGGAACGATTGGCATCACCATCCATCCCTTCGCCTGGATCAGTTCTTGAACATACTCATCCCGGTAGTTGGCCTCGGTCTCAAAAAAACCGCCATAGTCTTTTTCTGTATAGAGTTGAACAATGGGGAAACGAAGCTCCCCATCAAACATCACAACGAGAGGCCGCTCATTTGCCAAGAACTCTGAAAAAAGGCACAGAGCAAACAAAATACTAAAAAGCTTTAAGCTGAGAACACTGCGGCGATTTTTGCGGAATCGATTGAGCTGGCGTTGACGGGGAGGAGTGAGCTGAAACATGATCTACCCTCCTCGCTTCTCAAAATCAATACGAGGATCGACAAGGGTATAGGTAATATCTCCAATCAAATGAAGCACCAGAGAAAGTAGCGTAAAAAGATAGAGCGTTCCGAACATCACTGGATAATCCCGACTCATGGCAGCCTCAAAACCCAATAGCCCCAAGCCATCAAGGGAGAAGACAACTTCAATAAGCAAAGCCCCTGTAAAGAGCATGCTAATAAAAGCAGCAGGCATCCCTGCCACAATAATGAGCATGGCATTGCGAAAAATGTGTCCATACAACACCCGTTTCTCGGTGCATCCTTTCGCTTGAGCTGTGAGAACATAGTTCTTAGAGACCTCCGAGAGGAAGGAATTTTTGGTGAGAAGTGTCAGGCTTGCAAAACCACTGATGGTCATGGCCAAGACAGGTAATGTCATGTGCCACAGATAATCCCCAACCTGCCCCAAGGTAGAAAGTTCATCAAAATTATCAGATACAAGGCCCCGCAGCGGGAAGACTTTGAAAAATGTCCCTCCCGCAAATAATACGATGAGGAAAATTGCGAAAAGAAAAGCGGGAACGGCATAGCCCACAATAACAGCCCCGCTGGTCCATACATCAAAGGAGGAACCATCTCTAACAGCTTTGCGAATTCCCAGCGGAATCGAGATTAAATAAGCAAAGAGCGTGGACCATAGCCCTAAGGTAATAGACACAGGGAGCTTCTCAAAAATAAGCTCTGTTACAGGTCGCCCTTTAAAATAGCTTTTCCCCAAATCAAATTTCAGGAAGTTCTTCATCATCAACCAAAATCGCTCAGCCGGGGGTTTGTCAAACCCAAATTGCTTTTCCAGATCTTTGATAAATTGAGGATCCAATCCTTGCGCTCCGGCATATTGGGACGTCACACCTTGTGTAACCTCACCTCTATTTTCCGTTGCCATGAAATCAGACGACTCCCCAGTCACCCGGGAGAGAGAATTTCCGCCAAATCCCTGAACCTGAGCAATAATCTGCTCGACGGGCCCTCCAGGCGCTACTTGAACCAATGCAAAATTCAAAAGCAAAATTCCAAAGAGTGTTGGGAAAATCAAAAGTAAACGCCGAAGAATATAAGATCCCATTAGCGATTCTCCTCTGTCGCATAAAAACTCATGATATCTATACCGTACTCAGGAAAGCGAGGAGGAGGTGTGATTTTTGTTTTCCAATAAGCCAAACGTTCAATTGCTGATGTCCACTGTGGCATCACGGGATATTGATGCATGACAAACCGATCAAGGGCAGCTGCAACCTTTTGGATTTCCTCATACTCATCTGCATTTAAAAGGGCCTCAATCAGCTGATCTATCTGAGGGTCTTTAAGGCGAGATAAATTCCGCCCTCCAGGACGATCTGCCGCAGCAGAAGACCAAAACTCACGCTGTTCTAATCCTGGAGAAAATGTCCCCGGAAAGGCAACACTCACAGCATCATAATTTTTATCTTCGATGCGGCGAATATATTGGGCTGTATCTACAACTCTTAATTGAGCTTCAATCCCAAGTGTTTCCAAATCCTCAATGAACTTCATGTAAATATGCTTCCCATCAGCACTAAACATTAGAATTTCAAAATCAAGTGACTGGCCGGTTTTCCCATGAACTAGTTTTCCTTTTTTGTGGACATATCCGGCCTCTCTGAGTAACTTTGCAGACGTCCTCAATCGATCCCGAAAAGCTTTTGGTGTTTTGTAATTTGGAAAGCGGATAGGGATAAGAAGTTTTTTGTTCCACTTCCCCTTGCCCAGATATTTGTCATATGTCTTTTCCAGGTCTTCTGGTTTTGCTGTTACCTGAGAAAAAGGCGCCCTTGGAAAGAGGCTTTCAACCCGTTGATATTGACTGTAGAACACGTTTTTGTTCAGCCATTGAAAATCCAGAACCTGAGAAATAGCCTCCCGGACCCGCACATCTTGAAATTGAGGTCGCTGTGTATTCCAGTACAAGGCCTGGAAACCCCCAACATTTTTGTCCAACTGCTCAACCCGGACGACATCTCCTTTTTTAACAGCTTCAAAACTGTAAGCATTTGCCCACTTCTTTGCAATATTTTCACTACGAAAATCCGTATCTCCTGCCTGAAAAGACTTTAGCTCAACATCATGATCACGGAACTGTAAGTATGTCACTTCATCGAAGTTGAAACGGCCACGGTTTACTCCCAACTTTTCACCCCACCAATCTTTCACACGCTGGTAAGTGATTTTACGCCCCATTGAAACATCTGCAACCTTGTAGGGTCCTGACCCAAGAGGCGGTTTTGACATCGGTTTTTTAAACCGCTCAACAGTCATATCCTTTTTTGAAAGGATCGGAAGCAACATGACCGCATCTAACGGTTCCCGAATCTTTGAGGTTGAAAACGTGAACTGCACCCTATCTTTGGAAAGAGCCTTTGCCCCCGTTACCTCCCGAAAGACATTCCGATAGATAGGGCTTCCATGATTTTTAATCAGATCAAACGTATGGGCAACATCCTCTGCTGTGATTTGAGATCCGTCATGAAATTTTGCCTCAGGGCGGAGGACAAAAGTCACAGATTTTTTATCTTTTGCAATCTCAAAACTCTTCGCCACATAACCATAATGGGCCGTCTGCTCATCAGGGTTTGATGATGTAAGTGATGCAAGCAAAAATGACCCTCCCAGAGGAGCAATCCCTGGCACAGAATCCCCTGCAATAATGAAAGGGTTATAATTATCAAATGTGGCGATAGTTGTGAGCTTCAACTTTCCGCCTTTAGGCGCATCCGGATTCACATAATCATAATGAGAAAAATCAGGTTTATGTTTGAGAGGAAGCGTTACGGAATACCCATGATGATCTGCGCGAAGAGACATAAAACCCAATAGCAGACCACATAAAAAGATAGCAATTCTCAAACTAAACTCCCTTAGGGGTATCAGCCCCAATCATGAAAGTTTTATCTATATACCATCCCTGGAATAATGAAACCCCATTCTTTGCGCCCCAAGAAATTGCTTCCTCAGTCTCACAATGCGCTAGGACGAACTTGTGTGGGCCCTTGCATTTACTAATCAACTGCCGTGCTTTCTTTGCAGCTAATTGAGCCTCTTCATCTTCTTCCTGACCTGGATCAATCAACTCTTTTGTGGCATAGACTTTAACATAGTCAAACCCAAGCTGGTCCACACTCAAATAAGGCAAAACAATGGAGGTCATCCCATCTAAACAAACGGTAAACCCTAAATCTTGGAGATAGTCCCGGGCATAGAAAAAGCTCCCCAAATTTGAAAAAACATCTGTCTTCTGAAGCTCAATATTTCCCAGATTTTTAGAATTTTCTCCAAGGCGATGTACATACTGTTGAAACTCTTCTGATAGCACACTAGAAACATTTAAATTCAGAGAGGCCCTCTCAGGATGAGCACATTGTCGCTTATCGGCCAGGTAGGAAAGGATTTTTTGGTCAAGTAAAAGACTGATCTGCTGAAACAACCAAGTATTTGAAAGCAGGTTTACCCCAGGACAAACGGCACTTTGCAAATCAGCCAGAGAAATGTAAATTTCCCGCATTTTTTCTTCAGGCTGTCCAGCTTTATCAAAAGTACAAATCGGCTGCGACTGCATCAGAGACGTTGCATCGAGATGTAAAATTTTCTCGTGAATTTCCTCAAAATTATCTGGCGTCAGAGGCTCAGTTCGCCCCCCTCGGAGCTGAACCCATTTATCGGCTGTATGACCAAGCTCCGAGGTCTCTTTCTGATACCCCATTAATTTTGAAAGGATCTCAATAAAGGCAGAGCCTTCCTTTTTTAAATCATATGATCGCACAAGGGCTGAGTACGGGCCCCGTTTACTGTCCTGTGTCAAAACTTTAGGGTCTTCAATAAATAAGGCCCTCACCCGCAACACAAAAACCTTTATCTCTGAGGGATCCCCTTTGGGGGAGTAGCAAACAATATCTCCCTGGGAATTTTGGTAGGCTTTTGCACCATGAGCCTTACAGAAACGAGAAACATAATCTGAACAAAGACTCTGGTAGCCTTGGCCTTGAGGATGATTGTTTAATCTAGAAAGCTGTAGAACAATACCAAACCCAGTATTCCCTTCTAAACTTTTGTGTGCAGTCTCCACAAAATCGGAAAGAGGGGTAAATTCTCTTTTCGTTGTAGGTCTAAGGGGCGGCGTTGCTTGGTCTAAATGACGCCTCAAAATGAAGTCCTCCTATTCGTCTTGAGAAATTCTTTTCAAGATATATCATTGACCTTATAATAGTCTGGATTTTCTCACAATGACGAAATGCCATAGGACCCTTTTTATGTTTGAATTATCTCACCGCCTCAGCCAAACAAAACCCTCTGCAACCATGGCTATCTCCCAAAAAGCAAAGCAACTTGCCCGGGAAGGAAAGGATATTATTTCCTTAAGCGTTGGAGAGTCAGACTTCCCAACCCCTGATCATGTGATTAAGTCAGCCCACAAGGCTATGGCTGAGGGTCAAACACGATACACTGCTCCTGGCGGAATGGAAGCTTTAAAAGAAGCTGTACAAGACAAATTCAAGCGTGAAAATGCACTTGATTATCAAACCTCCGAAATCATTGTGAGTAGCGGGGCTAAGCAAGTCATTTTTAATGCCTTTGCGGCAACCTTAAACGAAGGAGATGAAGTTCTTTTCCCTGCACCATACTGGGTTTCTTACCCAGAGATGGTAAAGATCAATGGCGGCACCCCTATTGCTTTAGACTGCATCTCAGATGGGTCTTTCAAGCTAACGCCAGAAGCTCTAGAGAAAGCCATTACACCCAAAACAAAGTGGCTTCTATTAAACTCTCCCAGCAACCCTGCAGGGGTTGTCTATTCTGCCAATGAGCTCAAGGCCTTAGGCACTGTCCTTGAAAAGCATCCTCATATTTTAATTATGTGTGATGATATTTATGAACACATCCTCTTTGATAATTTGACCTTTGTCACATTTGCACAGGCTTGCCCGCACTTGAAAGACCGTGTTCTCACCATCAACGGTGTTTCTAAGGCTTACTCCATGACAGGGTGGCGCATTGGATACGGGGCTGGACCTGAGAAGCTTATCAAAGCGATGACAACATACCAGTCCCAATCAACTTCAAACCCCTGCTCTATTTCTCAGGCTGCAGCGATTGAGGCTTTAAGGGGACCCCAGGACTACTTGAAGACCCGGTCACATGCCTTCCAAAATCGACGCGATCTTGTCATGCGGCGACTAGAGCGCATCAAAGGGCTCTCTGCTCCTATGCCTCAAGGAGCTTTTTATGCGTTTATTGACTGTCGCCCTTACATTGAAACTGGAAATTTTGAAGATGACATTAGCATTTGCTCACATCTTCTTGAAAAAACTGGGGTTGCACTTGTGCCTGGCACACCCTTTGGTGCGCCAGGTTTTTTCCGTTTATCTTTTGCCTTAAACGAAGACAATCTCCGCCGTGCGCTTGACTATATTGAAGACTCTCTGCATAATATTTAAAAAAAGAAGAAAACAATAATAATGAAAAATTGGGGACTTTTAATTTTATTATCTCTTTGGGGAGAAATTTCTTTTGCCCAAACTGCAGCAATTTTTGAGGAACATTCCTCAGAAGATCGCCCATCAAAGCAGTCCTCAGCACAGCCGAATCTGCAGCCCCAAATTTCTGGACCAAAAGCAGAAGCTCAAAGCCACCGTAAACTTCTTATGGTTATCCGTGAGGAAAATGAAAAGCTACGCAAGCAGCTTGCTGGTATGGGATATCAGTTCACAATTCAAGGAGAAGCGCTTTCTTCCTCAGGGGCAGGCAGCGATGACCGCAAACGAGAACTTCTTCGTCAGGCAAATATGAAACGTTTGCTCAAAAAGCTTCGAGAGAAGCAGAAAGCAGAAGCAAAAAAGGCCAAAAAGAAAAAGAGGCTTGCCATGAGGAAGAAAAAGAAAGCTTCTGAGAACTCTTGATTTTTATCTCATTTACGAAGCTTTGCCAGGTAGAATCCCTGGCTTTCACAGGCGAGAGGCGTCATCAAATCCTCATCTTCAAAGACCGCCTCTGGATGTTTTCCTAAAAAGGTCTTGATCTGGCCTTGGTTTTCGACCTCCAGCAGAGAACAGGTTCCATACAAAAGGAGCCCCCCCGGTTTCACCAAAGACCAAGCTTGGGACAAGATATGTTGCTGGGTTTTCATCAAGCCTTTTAAAACCTCAACCCCCTGGCGCAATGGCAAATCTGGATGACGCCCCCAGGTACCAGATCCACTACAAGGAACGTCAATCAAAACTTTGTCATAAACAGCTTCCTGCTTCAAAATATCTTCAAAAGAGTGCGTAGAAATAGTCTCAGTTAATTCCAACTCTTTAAGGCGACTTTTTAAATATGAAAAGCGCAAAGGATCAAACTCTGTTGCATGAATTTCACTCCCGATCTCCCGAAGTCCGTGAGCTGCAATTGCCTTCCCTCCTTTGCCACTACAAAAATCGAGGACTTTTTCTTTAGGTCCTGGTGCAAAAGCTTCTGCTAAAAGTTGTGCCCCTTTGTCCTGAAGAATGATTCCGTATTTTTCAAGCGATCCTACTCCTGAAGAGTTTTTAAGGACAACCCCTCGTCGTGTTCCAGGAAGGGGTGAAAACAGCTCAGGAACTTCTTTGCATAAGGCCGCCGGACTTTGTTCTCCATAACAAAATCCGTGTGCCAGGGGATGAGTTTCCATCATCTGCTTAACTAAAGGTCCCGCTTTGTCTCCATAGCTCTTTTTGAAGAAGGGCCACCATGCTTTAGGACAATTTGCTTGCGCCCAAACAGGAATCTTAGACGGTTGTGGCAAAGTGTAGAAACGCTGCACACCCCTTTGTACAAACTCAGGGAAAGGCGAAAAGTCAGCTCGTTCTCCAGCCTGAAGAAGAGGTAAGTAGCGGTAGATCTCGGCACTCATGAGACCTCCTTCTTCCAATCGATAGATGAAGAGCTGCACCTGACGGCAAAGAGAGAAAAGAGCCTCTGTGATTTCCTGACGTGCCTGCTTCCCCAATGTTGGTGTGCGTGAAAAATAATGAGCACATACTTGCTCTAGGGGGCGCTTTTCATCTAAAAAAGCCTGCCAAATTTTCACGCCATGAAGAAGGTATTTCATTTTTTGAGGCCATTACCCTTAAACCCAAGGGCAATGAGATACATTTCAGGAGAGGTTTTTCGGCTTGCAGGAGGTTTGAAGTGGTGTACTTTTTCAAAGTGGGATTTAATCTCTTTCAAAAGATCTCCCTGTGCACCACCTTGAAAAACTTTTGCAACAAAATGCCCTCCAGGCCGGAGGGTTTTCAAAGCAAAGTCGAGTGCCATTTCAACAAAGGCAATGATGCGAAGATGATCTGTTGGCTGATGCCCTGATGTTGAAGGAGACATATCAGAAAGAACAAAATCAACGGGGTCTGTTACTTTCTCCATAAGCTGATCAAGGACCTCATCCTGGGTAAAATCTCCCTGGATAACTTCTACGCCCTCCAAAGGATCCATCTCCAAAATATCCAAAGCCACAATTTTTGTAGGCTTTTTCTTACACATGACATCCCGGGCCACTTGGGTCCATCCTCCAGGGGCAGCTCCTAAATCAACCACAGTCTTTGCAGAAGCCAACTGCGGATATTTCTCCATAATCTCGAGAAGTTTATAGGCTGCTCGGGAACGATAGCCTTCAGCTTGGGCTTTTCTGACATAAGGATCATTAAGCTGCCGTTGAAGCCATCGTTGGGAGGAGATTTTCCGCCCCCGTGCAGTCTTTAGTCGCACCTTTTGACGTCGATTTGTTGGTAACGTCATTGGGAACTCTCATGGAGTTGCACAACATCTGCCCCAAAGAATTGACCTTCTTGGTGAGAGACAAGGTCAATCAAAACACCATCCCGAACACCTCGGTCCGCAACTTGGATTTTTTGAACGGGGCAAGACCGCAAAATGCCCTCAAGAATAGCAAAACCTGGCAAAACGAGGTCACTCCGTCCTGGACCAATACAGGGTGTTTCAATGCGTTCTGCAACGGACATCTTAAAAAGGCGCTCTTTAACCCGATACACATCCTCATGGGTAATAAAACTTCCATCAACCTGGTCTCGAATATAAACCTGCATGTTTTGGGATAAAGCCGAAATTGTCGTAACTGTGCCAGAGCATCCGACCATCTGCACCTGTCCACAATCAATGGTTTTTTGAATATCATTCTCTTCAACAAACCCACGCAAAGCTTCTTGGATTTCATCTAAGACATTTTCATAAACATCTTCGAGGTTTTCCCAGTACGTTTCGAATAAAGAAACGACCCCATAAGGCAGGGAAACAAATCCTAAAACCTCGGGAAGCTTCCCCTCTTGCACACGCACCCAGAGAACCTCTGTTGAGGCGCCGCCAATATCAACAACAATCCCATAGGGAATCGCAGGATGTAAAAGACTTGCACAGCCCAACATAGAGTATTGCGCTTCTTCCCGCGGAGAAATTAGCTCCAAATCCAGGCCTGTCTCTTCTTTCACTTGATCTAAGAAAGCTCGGCCGTTCTTGGCTGAACGACAGGCTTCCGTCGCAACTCCTTTTAAAAGGAGGGGCCGGTATCCATCTAACTTCTCCCGGGAGAGCTTTAAGCTATCTAGCGTCCGCTTCATTGCTGCAGGAGAAAGATTCCCACTGGCACGCAGCCCCTCCGAGAGACGTGTAACACGGGAGTAAGCCTCGAGGATCTGCAGGCTTCCCTGCGTGCGCTCAGCAACAATGGTCCGGCAAGTGTTACTTCCCAGATCAATTACGGCATAATACGCAGGGGCTTGATGTGTCATTCCTTTAAGATAAGGCTTTCTGGGCAAAAGCGCAAGAAAAGGTGCAACTCGCACAGCTCACGAAAAAAGCCCCTTACTCGGGGCTTTCTAAAATCTTTTACCAGAAAAGCGAAAGAGGACTAAGCCTCAATCTCTTCAGCAGTGGCTTCAACTTCGGCTTTCTTTGCCTTAGGCGCAGCCTTTTCTTCGCCCTTTGTTGCCTTTGCAAACTGCATTTGTGCCTCTTCCTCAGACAACGCAACGTTAACAGTCACATCGACTTCCACTTCTGCATGGAGGTGAATCTGCACCTTAGAGATCCCAAGCTCCTTAATTGGCTGTGGAATGTGAACCTGTGTGCGGGAAACCTTAAAACCTTTTTCGTCCATTGCAGAAGCAATATCTTTCGCTGTTACAGAGCCGTAAAGTTGACCTGTATCACCTGCATGGCGAATGAGAACAAGAGAAGTTCCAACCATCTTCTTTGCAACAGCTTCAGCCTCTGCTTTGAGTTGAAGGTTTTTGGCTTCAAATTCTTTCTTCTTATTTTCGAAGGTCTTCAAATTCGTAGCTGTTGCGCGCAGCGCAAGGCCTCGTGGCAAGAGGTAGTTCCGCCCATAGCCATCCTTGACTTTGACTGTGTCTCCCATGAGACCCAACCCACGTACACGCTCGAGAAGAATAAGTTCCATTCTAAAATTCCTAATTTTCAATCCTGAAGCAGCGAGTCTACTTTTTCTCAGCTACAATCATATTTTTAACTAAACCAACCAGGACAATACAAAAAAACACTTGCTGAATCAAGAACATTATTGCAAATAACGGCCCTAACCACTTGGATCGCACTTGATTTTTGACCTTAGGCAACACAGCATCAGCAGCAGCCATCCCCATTGCAAAGGCGGGTAACATTAGAAATAACCCTAGGCTCATTGTCACACCTTCAAAGAAGAGTGTTCCTTTAATCAATGCCCCTGCTGCTGCAGGGAGCATAAAGAGAACGAGCCCAAGCTTTGGAAAACTTAGGCCTTTCAGATTCATGACAGATCTAACTTCCCCTGCCTTGCTAATCTGCAAGAATAGAGAGGACATCCCATAAACCATGGAGAGAAGGTAAAACTGAGCTAGCCCCATAAAAACAAGCCGGGGATTTTTTAAAACAGAAAGTAACAACCCTTGCGTCTCGGACTCAACTTTTGAAAGGGCTGTCACGATATCTATAAGAGCCTGTCCCAAGACAAGAGAAAATAAAAGCCCAAATCCTGTGATAAAAAGGGTTACTGCTCCAACAAAGCGTTGGTTAATCTTCTGCTTCAAAGGGCATTTAAGCCAACGCAAATATCCCTTAAATATGTGTGGCGGCACAAAAACCACTAACCAATAAAAAGGAATGAGAAGTGAAGTTTTCCCGCCTGCAAAAAGGGCTGTGAGACCTAACCCAACGATAAGCGGAAACGTAATCCGCTTCGGATCCATAGCTTTAAGAGCTGGTTGAGCACAAGCTCTCGGGAACAGCCCCCGCAAAAAGAGGGGCAGCAAGATGAACGTAAAGGGCATAACAACAAAAAGGGAGAGCATGGCTCCCCCCTTCCATAAGTAAAACTCTTTGTAGAAGGGCGTGTTTTTCACAAAACCCTCCCCAAGCCTTAATGCGTTGTATACGGAATCAGCGCTAAGAAGCGTGCCCGCTTAACAGCAACGGAAAGCTCCCGCTGGTGCTTCGCAGAAACGCCGGAGATCCGACGTGGCATAATACGCCAGCGCTCAGACAAAAATTTGCCGAGGAGCTTCACGTCTTTATAATCAACAGTTGGCCCTTCCGGTTGGGAGAAGGGACAAACTTTCTTCCGACGGAAAAAGAGCTTCTTTGATGGAGACCTTGAAGGTGATCTTGTTGGTGCATCAGACATATTCTAAATCCTTTTCTTATTGACCAGAGCCTTGTGGCAATTGAACTTCCCAACCCATGTTCTCACGATAAGAACGGGACTGCTGATAAAGCGCTGAAGGTTCATCATCATGCTCTTCAACAGCAACGCTCATGTAACGCAGAACGTCTTCACTAAGGCGCATTTGACGCTCAAACTCTTGCATGGCTTCAGCGGAAGCTTCAACGTTCATCAAAACGTAATGGCCTTTTTTATTCTTCTTGATCTCATAAGCAAGAGGGCGCAGACCACAATACTCGGTCTTTGTTACAGCAGCTTGTCTTTCGCGAAGCAGCTCAACAAACCGGTTTGCAAGGGCTTCTACCTGTGCAGGAGAGATATCCTGACGGGCAATAAAAATAGTTTCATAAAAATTCATTTTATTTCCTTTTGGCTTTTCTCAAGGGACAATTCCCTATAGCCCACAATGGGCAAGGATCGACGGCACCTCGCCATCTGTATAGGGTTATAGGGTCTTTCCCCTAAAAAGGCAACTGTTTTCTAGAAGGAGCCTACCCCTCCCGCTCCTTATGAGATTTGCGAACACGGTTTTCAGGCGGCATTTTAGAGAGGAAGCTGATGATCCCATGGAGTGTCTGCACTTCTTGGGCTGTCAGGGAAGCCCGGTGGAACATATTGCGAATATTATGCACCATAACTTCTCGCATGTGAGGCACACGGAGGAAGCCACTGGCATCCAGCTCACCCTCCAGATGGTCAAAGAAATTCTGCAGCACTTCCTTTTCAGCAACAGGGGGCGTTTTGGCCTCAGGCGCCATCGCCTCTCCCCCAAAACTCACAGCCCATTGATAAGCAGCAACCAGCACAGATTGCCCCAAGTTTAAAGACGCAAATTGTGGCAGCACAGGGTAGCTTACAATAGCATCACATTGGCTGATGTGTTCATTCTCCAGGCCAGATTTTTCCCGCCCGAAGAGGAATCCAATTTGGTCTCCCTCTTCATAATCATGCTTTTGAAGCTCTGCCATTGCCTCTACGGGTGTATAGACAGGCTTGTGCATATCCCGGGGGCGGGCCGTTGTGGCATAAACCTGACGTAAATCCGAAATCGCTTCTCCAAGGGTATCATACCGCCGTGCTTGCTCAAGAACTTGTGTCGCACCAGAAGCCAGAACATGGGCATCTTTATCGCGCCAATCACACTGGGGATTCACAAGGCGGAGATCTGTTAAACCAAAGTTCAACATGGCTCGCGCGACGGACCCAATATTTTGACTAATCTGTGTTTCCATCAAAATGATGGCTGGAAATTTCATTTGTCTTCTCGTCTTCTGGATGGGACAAACATAGAAATCCCTGAGAGAAAATCAAGTGTTTAATGCTTCCACCGCCAGGTTGTGCCCTCAGCACTATCCTCAAGGAGAACACCCATTGCTTCCAGCTCATCCCGGATTTTATCAGCCTGTGCAAAGTCTCTATCCGCCCGGGCTTTCTCCCGTGCTTTGAGCTGAGCCTCAATCTCTTCAGCTGAAACCTTTGCGGCATCCGCAGATGTCGCTGTCTGATACCAATCCTGATAAGAGTGCTGGAGAAGCCCCAATGTCCCCGCCCCCGCAAGAAGCTGTTGAGCTAGAGAAGCCTGAGTCTTCGTGTCCTCTGCTCCAAAGAACTGCTTTGCAATATCAAAGAGAACTGAAATCGCAAGGGGCGTATTCAAATCATCACACAAGGCCTCTTGTACCTGGACAGGAACAGATGTTTCCACAGCTCTTTCAGGAGAAAGGTCTGCAGCCTTCAGCACGCCGTAGAAACGATCCAGAGCTGCCTTCGACTGATGGAGCGTTTCATCACTCCAGTCCAGTGGACGACGATAATGGGTCATCAAAATGGCCATGCGGATCACCTCGGGATGCGCCTGCTCGAACAGCACATCCATAGGCGTAATGTTGCCTAATGACTTCGACATTTTCGTCCCACTCACGGTAATCATGCCGCAGTGCATCCAATGGTTCGCAAAAGTCCCTTTTCCATGAGCGCAGGTACTTTGGGCCACTTCATTTTCGTGGTGTGGGAAAAGAAGATCCCGTCCTCCTCCATGGAGATCAAACCGCTCCCCAAGGTGTTTATGAGCCATAGCAGAGCATTCAATATGCCATCCAGGGCGGCCTTTCCCCCAAGGGCTTTCCCATGCAGGCTCTCCAGGTTTTGCAGGTTTCCACAAAATAAAGTCGAGGGGGTTCTTTTTGTAAGCCGCCACCTCAACCCGAGCCCCGGCTTGCATTTCCTCAAGGCTACGTCCAGAGAAAGTCCCATAATCATCTTGGGAAGTCACGTCAAACAAAACATGATTCTCAGCAACATAGGCATGACCTTTGTCTATCAAAATTTGAATCAAGGCAATCATATCGCCAATATGGGCTGTTGCTCGTGGTTCAAGCGTAGGTTCTAAAACCCCGAGTGCATTCATGTCTTCCTGGAAGAATTTTGTTGTTTCCTGAGTTAAGGCCTCTATATCCAGGTTTTCTTCTTCTGCCCGTTTAATAATTTTATCATCCACGTCCGTGATATTACGCACGTAGGTGACCTTTGGATAAGCCGACCGAAAAAGCCGATACAGCACATCAAACACTACATTGGGTCGGGCATTTCCAATGTGAACCCGTGCATAAACTGTGGGTCCGCACACATACATTTTCACATGTTTGGGATCAAGGGGGGCAAAGGCGACTTTTTCACGCTTTGCAGAATCATATATTTTAAGGGGAAGCGATGTTGTCATCACAATCTATCCTTTGGCTTGTGTGGCCATCTCAAGACGGCGCAATGTTTCCTGAAGCCCCAAGAAAAGAAAAATATCTTTGAGCTGAGGGCCATGTTCCTGACCTGTGAGCGCCATCCGAAGGGGGTAAAATAAGGCCTTTCCTTTTTTGCCCGTTGTTTCCTTCAGATGCGCAACAAGATCATCCCAGGTTTGCGCATCGACATCTGCTTTTTCTTTCAAGAAAGCAATTGCCGCCTGGGTCACGTCCGCATCCATACATCGACAATTCTCCGGATTTTCCAAAGCCTCTTGCCAGGCTGCAATATCTTCAAAGGTTGTAATATTGCCCCGAACAAGCATCCAGAACTTTTCATCAAAGTTTGCTGCAGCGCCACAAAGATCTTGTGCCTGTACATAAGACATTTGGTTCAAGAAATGACGATTAACTTCCTTGAAAGCCTCCTCATCAAACGATGGCGTTCCACGGCCGTAGGCCTTGGGATCAAAAGCTGCCACTAATTCTTCCATATCTCCATAAACAAGCGGAGCTTTTCCAGCCCCCAAAGACATGAGGTAGCTGAGCAAAGCCTGAGGAAGAAAGTGGGCTTCTCGATATCCCCGAATGGAGAAATCTCCAGATCTCTTGGAAAAAGGTTTTCCCTGGTGGTCTGTAATCAGAGGGTAGTGACCAAAGGTCAACTTTGTCACATCGGCCCCAAGTGCTTCAAAGATCTGGAGTTGCACAATCGTGTTCGAGACATGATCTTCCCCTCGGATAATGTGGGTGACCTTCTCATCCATGTCATCCACGACCGATGTCAGGGTATAGACCGGATCCCCATTTTCCCGCAAAAGAACTGGATCAGAGATATGTTGCGCCTCGGCCCCACTCTCGCCACGGCAAAGATCTTGCCAGTGATAAGCCCCCGGCAACAGCTTGAATCGCCAATGTGGGACTTGTCCAGCAGCTAATTTTTCTTGAATTTGTTCTGGGGTCAATTCCAATGCTACCCGATCATAGAGAGGGGGAAGACCTCGGGCCAACTGGGTCTTGCGCTTCAGCTGAAGCTCCTCAGCCGTTTCAAAACAGGGGTAAAGGCGGCCTGCTGTTTTGAGTTTTTCAATAGCAGCGGTATAAGCTCCCCGACGGGTTGTTTGGGAAATTGTTTGATCTGGTAACAGGCCCAACCATGCCAAATCTTCGTGAATTCCTTCCACGTATTCTGGCTTCACCCGAGTCTGGTCTGTGTCATCAAGACGCAAAATAAACTTTCCTCCCTGCTGGCGTGCCAGCAGAGCATTCATCAAAGCCATGCGAACGTTTCCCACATGCATATAACCCGTTGGACTGGGGGCAAAGCGGGTGATGACTGTCATAAAATTGCACCTTAAAATCTATCGTCCTTAGCATACACGCGTTCTCCTAAGGTGCAAGAAAAATACAGATTGCAACTCTTGCGATTGCAAATGGAGTCAGTGTAGCATGGGCTAGAAAAACCTAAGGTGTTTCCCATGAAAGTTGTCTTCATTCCTGGAAACGGTGGATCTTCCACACAAGATAATTGGTTTCCCACACTTAAAACAGACCTTGAAGCCAAAGGGTTTGACGTAATTTCCCATGAGTTCCCAGATCCTCAGCTGGCCCGGGCTTCTTATTGGCTTCCTTTCCTCACCAATGAACTTAAAGTGGATGAAGAAACAATTGTCGTAGGACATTCTTCCGGAGCTATTGCAGCAATGCGCCTTGCGGAAAAACAAAGAATCCGAGGATCTGTTCTGGTCGGTGCATATCATACACATCTTGGCATGGAAAACGAACGTGCCTCAGGATATTTTGACGAACCTTGGGACTGGGAGCGTATCCGAAAAAATCAAGAATGGATTTCTCTCTTTGCTTCCACAGATGACCCGTGGATTCCCATCGAAGAACCTCGCTTCATGCAGCAACAGCTTCAGTGCGAATATCATGAATACACAAACCAAGGCCATTTTGGAGGAGACTATGTGAAGACTCGCTTCCCTGAGCTGACTCTATCTATTTTGAATAATGAATTCCCTCCAGAAAAAGGGGAGAACCAGTAGACTCCAGGGCGTCATTCCGGGCTTGACCCGGAATCCATGGATCGCCACAGGCCTTCGGCCTTTGCGATGAAAAATACCTCTCTCAAAATATCACTTTCATCCAAGAGGGAACTTCAAAATGGAGTGGCGTTTCGCTTACTTTCAAATCTCCTTTGTTTTTGAGATAGGCCTTCACGGCATCAAGTTTGAGGCGGGCAAGTCCTAGGGTGCCTTCAGACAAAAGAATCTCACCCGCATTCTCCCCTTGGTCATCCAAGATTTTTTCTCCTACTGGGACTTCTTTCTCAAGGATTATGGGGAAGATGCGCTTGCGAATCAGTCCCTGGTGATGAACACGACTCATAAGTTCTTGGCCCATGTAACACCCCTTCGTAAAGGAAATGCCATTGAGATCCTGAAGCCCGGCTTCCAGAGAAATGGTTTTTCCAGGTGTCAGTCCACGCTCATGCACAGGGATTCCCAATTTTAGGAGAAGCTTATGATAATGCATCAAATGATGTGTTGTCCCCATGGGAATCTTCACTTCCGGGCATACGTGCCTCAGTCCTAAAGTGGAAAGCCGCGGATCTTCAAAGCAATAGCGTGGCCGATGTGGAAGAGCGGGCACGCCACCATCCTCCAACACATTGATGAGGAGGGCAAGATCTGAGCGTTCATGAAACACTACATCCTGGCGCAGCTTCAAAAGCTGCAGACGCGGGCTCATGCGTTCCCACACTTCTGCTGGAAAATCAGCCATTACCCCTTCTTCGTAGGGAGTGAGAAAAACCTCACCATCATACCGCCCTTGAGGCGTCAGGATGTGCGTGTAGATCCACCGTTCTGGGCTAAGCTGCCCCATATCTTGGGTTGTGAGCCCCTGGAGATAAGTGACAGCATCAGCCCCAGTGAAATGGATCAATTTGCGACTGCGATCCCAAATCCATGACAACATGATTGATTCTTTCCCAAGATTCCTCTTTATTAGTACACAAAGGCAGTCCACTTGAAAAGTCATGAAAATCCTCTTCATCTCAGCAACCCCGCTTGGGGACGGCATTCTCTCCACAGCTGTCATGAATCAGCTGCGTACCATCCATCCCAACGCACGTTTCACCGTTGCTTGTGGCCCCCTTCCTGCACCCCTCTTCGAAGTAATGCCCGATGTAGATCACGTCATTATTTTCAAAAGAGGCCCTTTACTCGGCCATTGGCGACGCCTTCTCACTCAAACCTGGAATCAACATTGGGATCTGGTTGTAGATCTCCGAGGGTCCCTCTTGGGATACCTTATTGCTCCCACCCGCACAAAGCGCTGGACAAAAGCCCTAAGGGGTGCAGATCACAAAGTCCAACAACTCTGCCGCATTACGGGACTTCCGGTCGCTAATCCCTCTGTACCTGTTCCTAATAAGCTTCGAGATTCTATTAATAAGCGCCTTCATGTTGATTTAAATCGCCCGATTATTGCTCTCGGCCTTACCTCTAGCTGGGGCCCCAAGGAATGGCCTCTCGAGCATTTTATGACTCTTGGGGATATGCTCCTTGCCTCTGACAAAGCCTTTGGAACGCGTCCCATCCTCCTTCCCCTCTCAGGCCCTGGAGCCGAGCGGGAGCGTGTTTTGCCCTTCATCGAGCACTTTGCACCCCATGACATCATTGATGGCGCAGGCACCCTTTCTGTACCAGAGGTTGCAGCTCTTCTCAGCGAAAGCAAAGGCTTTATCGGCAATGATTCAGGCCTGATGCATCTCTCTGCTGCTCTGAATCGCCCCACCTTAGGGCTTTTCGGCCCATCTCCAGATCACATCTACGGCCCCTGGGGAGAGCAAACAGCCGTTTTGCGCACAAAAGAGTCCTGGGAAATAGCTCTTCAAAAAGGACATAAAGGTGAAAACATAATGGGAGAGATTTCTGTAAAGGAAACTTTCCAAAAATTTCACCAATTATTAAAAGTTTTATTATAAACTTAAAATAAGTTTTAGTGTATTGATGAGAGAACATGCGAGGATTTGCAGGGGCCTATTTAGGAGATGTCTACGATTTTGATCCAGAGGATCTAAATCAAATTTTTGCAGGCCTATCTCCCTCATGGGGAAAATACCAAGAAGAGTATGGCCATGAAGGTTTTGCGCTCCTTGCCAAGGCCTCTCGCCAGGAAGAAACAGACCGTCTCTACTCTGATAAAGCAGGTAATTTCCTCAGTTACATTGGCAATCTTCGCCTGCGCAAAAGTGCAGTTGAAGCCCTGAAAGATCGCGGCAAAGGCTTTGAGGCCCATCCAGACCGGCTTCTCATGGAGGCCTTCAGTCACTGGGGCCCAGATATTCTTCCTCATCTCCAAGGGGACTTTGCATTTGCCTACTACAACAAAGCCTTGGGAAGTCTTCTATTAGGCCGAGATCCCTTTGGCTTATGCCCCCTCTACATTGGACGCTGTGAAAAGGGTATTTACTTTGCGACAGATCTCAAAGCTTTGATGAAATGTCCCTCTATTTCTGATCAGCTGTCTTTTGATTCCCTGGCACAAACTTTGCACTGTGGTTTGACGAGTGGGCCCCAAACTCTCTTGGATCAAGTCCAACGCGTGACTCCTGGCACCATTATCCATATTGATAAAAGCCAAAAAGAAACCATCGCAGCCCAGGTTCCAATGCTGCAACCTGATGATCGTTTTACCATCAGTAAGAACATGTACGAGGGAGAGGAAGCCTTTGACGTTCTAATGAAAGGTGTGATTCGCAACATCACAGACCATCGAGGAACGCCTATTGTTCTCCTGAATCAACTTCTGGGAGAAGGCCCTCTCATTGGCATCACCCAGCAGGTTTCCACAATTCTCCCAGAAACAACTTCTGTGGCCTATCATGAAGACGATCAATCTGCCTGGAGCCATGCTTTTGACCTTGATCATACAAACCGCATGATCACTCGAGATCATTTCTGGGATACACTAGCCGGCATTGCAGATGCTATGGATGATTTGACCTTCCCCCCTCTGCTTTTTAATCTTTTTGCACAGGGCGGACCACTTGCAGGACATCGTGGACCCTTGATGGCAAGCTTAGGTGCACGCATTACCATGGGAGAGATGGAAGTTGAAGATCCTCCCAAAAGTGATTTCTTGGGGCTTCCTCTTCTGAAAGACCCATCAAAGTGGGAAAAAACATTCAGCCAGTATCTCAAGGGGTTTGTGCGCCAAAACAAAGAGTTAAAGAATGAGCCCTTCCTCAAAGCCTACTATACCCATGTTATCCAAGGGATGATTCCTATCCTCCAACGCCTTAATCGCTCTGCAAAAGTAGGATTAAGCGCTCCCTATCTTGATCCAGAGATGATTGCATTTGGACTGAGCATTCCTGATCACCTTCGCACACAGGGACGGGAAAATCAGTTCCTCATTCGTTTTTGGTTGCATCGTCATGTAAGTTGGGCAGACCTTCCCACAAATTGGCCAGAACTGAGCCACCCCTACACCCATTGGATTCATGAAGAAGGTGAAGCCCTGTCCCGCACTGTTGATAAAGTTCCACTCATCCGGGAGTTCTTGGATTTAGCCCAAGTTCGGGCCCTGTTCTACCACCACAACAAGCGGCACGATCCTGTTCTTTTCCGGGTGCTTCTCTTTGCGCTTTGGGGACTGATTCACCAAGAATCCCACTCCCCTACTGAAGCAATCAAGGCGCTTCGCTCGTAAGGCCCGAAGCCTCTGCTTGTTCAAGATAAAAAGCTTGATGTTGAAGAACACCTCGAACTAAAATTTCCGTTGTCTGGAGGCAGCCCCGCCACTCATAAAATTCCCCGGAAGAGGGTGCTGTATCCCCTATTAAGAGTCGCCTAAGAATCGTGGCACATTCAGATTCGAGAGTTTCATATTGCCCTTCCAAAAACGAGGAGACATCATGTGCATCAGCTGTCGCTTTCGCTTGCCTGAGAAGAGCTAACACAGTGCTGGACCAATTCTGAAAAAACCACGCCTGATCTGCAGACCCGGGCACAACAACAACTTCAATTTCAGGAGTGACGCTCACACTTGGGCCTTGGCCAGCTGGGCCAGGCGTAGCAAGCTCATGACCAGAGCTTGCCGCAAAAGCAGAAAAACACTGGATTAAAAAGGCAGTAATAAGAAAAGTTTTCCTCACTCTGCACCTCCAGCCCCATCAGCATAGTGCTCACGAAGCCTCCTTTGAACTTCTGCCAAAATATCCCTTAATTCAAATACAGCCTTTCCACCATACTCAGCCGCAGAGGCTTCTTCACCCATTATAGAGCGATTTGCAAGGATGGCTGCAATAAGAACCGCTCTTTTTGTGTAGTGATCACGAAGCCTTTCTTGGGTCTCTACCCAAGCTTGATGCAGTTCAAAAAAACCTTTTCCGTTATAAGTATCTGCTGAAACTTTCTTATCCATAAGAGCATGGTTTGCAACAATAGCTGTGACGAGACGACGGCTCCTATCTGGAACCCCTGCAGCAGCTGTCGGTGCACACAAAGAATGGCGTCTTGCACGACTTCCAGCTCGGAGCCTCGTGTGAGGCCCTGTAGTGCCACGTAGTCCCCATGCAGCAACTAACATTTCTGCTCTCTCTGCAGATGTTGCTGAACAGTAAGTCTTTAGGGCATCATCTGCAGCTTTTCCTGAACCTGCCCCCAAAAGCGGAAAGCTCAAGAAAAAGCCCAATAAAACAAAAAACATTTTTTTCATAATAAAATAATAAATTTTAATAGGGTTGATATCATAAATGTATTTAAAAAAACAATATTTATTTTACCGCTATCAACTACAAAAGACTTTAATTTTTTTCTCACTTTGCTATAAGAAAAGCTTAAATAAAAATTTTAGGTCCGATGAAACGCTTTCAACGTTGGCAAAACAAAGTCCTTTTTGGAACCCTAATTGGCTACACAGCTTACAATATGCTTCGGGTTAATTTGGGCATGGCCATGCCTTCCATACGGGAAGAATTTAACCTCAGCCATACAGAAGCCGGCCTCATTTTTTCTGCCTTCACCATGGCTTACTCCATGGGACGTTTGTTCAACGGATTCTTTAGCGACAAGAACAATGCGCGCTTCTTCATGACCTTTGGTTTGGTTGTTTGTGCAGCCTTGAACCTCAGTTTTCTCGGGGTTAATAGCTACATGGCCTTCATGATTTTATGGGGGTTAAATGGATGGTTCCAAACCATGGGAGGACCAGCCTCCTCCCGAATGTTGACCCACTGGTTTCCACCAGAGAAAATGGGGACACGGTGGGCTATCTGGAGCTGTTCGAATCCAATTGGTGGAGGTGCAACGTTCTTAATCACGGGCGCCTTAATCCCACTCATGGGGTGGAAAATGGCTTTCATTACCCCTGCTGTTGTGGCTCTTGTGCTCGTTCCTTTCCTGCTTCTGGTTCTTCGTGATCGCCCCCAAGATGTTTTTGGAGAAGATTGGTCCGAAGAAAGCCTGAAGGGTGAAGAACTCTCTGAAGATGAAAAAGAAATTGAGAAGGCACACTGGACTACCAAGGAAATCTTTTCCCAGGTTCTTTCAAATAAGAACTTGTGGCTGATTTGTGGCGCAAGCTTCAGCCTCTATTGTGTGCGTACAGGTTTCATCCAGTGGTGCCCCGATATTCTTGCTTCAATCCGGGGCTTTGATATTAAATCCAGCGGCGTGATGGGCTTTATTTTTGATATGGGCGGTCTTGCTGGCGGTCTGATTGCAGGGCTCCTTTCTGATAAACTCTTCAAAGGTCGCCGTGGACCTGTTGGGTTTGCTTATATGAGCCTCCTTGCCATTGTGATTTACTACTTCTGGGTCACTCCTGCCCAAGCTTTCTGGGTTGATAAAATGATCATGGTTGCTTTTGGCTTCTTCGCCTTTGGCCCCCAAGTCCTTGTTGGCGTTGCTGCTGCAGACTTTGCGACAAAGAAGGCTGTTGGTGTTGGCACAGGGCTTGTTGGGTGCTTTGGTTACCTTGGCAGCACCTTTTCTGGCGTTGGCATTGGATATATTGTGGATCACTTGGGCGGCTGGCAAATGGGATTCTTAGCCTTTATTTCCATCGCCATCTTTGGAGCAGGATGTTTCTTTCTAACCATGCTCAATACTCGGAGTCAGGCACATACCTCTGAGATGAATACTCGCTAAGTTTTTTAATTAGCATATTTTAAAAAAAATTTTACACTCGCCTCCCCCGCTTTTTTGGGGGAGGTTTTTTATTGGATTCAAGGTTTTAACAGGCATTCCAGAACCTGTGGATAACTTTGTGGACAATATGATCCCATGAATTCCCATTGATTCCCATATGATCCCATGATATACCATATATAAGGGCTTTGAGCCCTCCTGTGATATTTAGCACAGCCTGTGGACAACAAAGAAAGGGGTAAAAGGTGGGACTATTCCTCTCCACCTTTGTGAATAGAATCGATAAGAAAGGCCGGGTTTCCGTGCCTGCACCCTTCCGTACGGCTGTAGCAACTGAGGTATTTCCCGGCATCATTCTTTACCGTTCCTACAAAGTCGGTGCAATTGAGGGATGCGCTTTATCCTGGATGGAGCGCCTGAGTCAATCTGTTGAGAGCTTGGATCTTTTTGGTGAGGATCAAGATAATCTTGCAGCAACCATTTTTGCAGACGCCCATCAGATGTCTTTTGATGGAGACGGACGGGTTACTTTGCCTGAAAGTTTAATCGCTCACGCGGGCCTTACCGAAAAAGTGGCCTTCGTTGGACGCGGTAGCACCTTTCAATTGTGGACCCCAAAGGCTTTTGAGCAGCACCAAGCTCAGGCCAGGGAGACACTTCTGAAAACAAAGCCAAAGATACAATTGGCAGGGAAATAGACAGGGAGCAGGGAAATGTTTGTTAATGATCCAGGATTACTCGGAGATTTGAGGTACCAGACGCGGGACCCCCAGTGGAAGCCGTATCAACAGAGACGGAGACGGGTGATCGAACTCACTCCCCAAACAGAAGGAGGACTTCTCTGGCAACGTCTGAAAGAAGTCCTCTTTGGCAAGCGGGGGGCCTATGCATCATGAGGCACGCTCTCATATTCCCGTCCTGTGTGAAGAGGTCTGCCAGAGTTTAAATATTCAAGCAGGCGGATCTTTTGTTGATTGCACATTTGGGGCGGGAGGCTATTCCCGCGCCTTTCTCATGAGAGGGGCGTCATCCCTTTGGGCTATCGATCAAGACCCTCATGCAAAAACCTTTGCCCTTGCCCTTGAGAAAAACTTTCCTGATCGTTTTACTTTTATCCCCGGCAATTTTAAAGATCTTGACCGCCTCCTCCCCAGCAACCTTAACCCTCAAGGCATTGCTTTTGATCTTGGTGTCTCTTCTATGCAACTTGATCAAGGGGAGCGAGGGTTTTCCTTTCTCCATGATGGGCCGCTTGATATGCGCATGAATCCAACATCTGGTCAAACAGCTGCTGATGTGGTCAACACATTTTCCGAGAGCGACCTTGCTGATATTATCTATCACTATGGAGAAGAGCGGGCCAGTCGGAGGATTGCAAAAACCATTGTACATCGCCGTAGAGAAGCTCGGTTTGAATCTACACTGGATCTTGCAGATGTCATTGAAAAAACTATCGGGCGTCATGGTAAAATCCACCCTGCAACAAAATCCTTCCAGGGGCTTCGTATCTATGTCAATGGTGAATTTGAAGCTATCCAGCAAGGGCTCACACAAGCAGCATTTCGCTTAATTCCTGGAGGACGTCTTGCTGTTGTTACGTTTCACTCCCTTGAAGATCGGCTCGTTAAACGACACATGAAAGAGCTTTGCACACAGGGTTTTTCTGCCGTTACAAAAAAACCCGTTGACCCAAGTGTAGAAGAAATCAAAAAAAACCCTCGGGCCCGCTCTGCCAAATTGCGGGTCATTGAAAAGCAGGCTGAGGGGGCACACTGATGCAAAATAAAAGCCTTCTTCTCGGATATACCTTTCTCGCTCTCCTGTGTGTCAGTGTGTTCAAGGTCAAATATGCTGTTCAATCTGCACGGCAAGAGCTACGTCAAGAGGCCCGTGAAATCTACGAGATTTCTGAAGACATCCACCTTCTTGAAGGAGAGTGGGCTGTTCTAACCCACCCTAATCGCCTACAAAAATTGGCAAAAACATATTTAAAGATGGATGCTGTTGATGGTAGCCGCGTCACTGTTGTGCATCTACGCGTTCCTGAGAAAAACAACCTCATGCACGAGAAAGAGGAATTTCAACTTTCTCTTCCTATGATTGAATTCTCTGATGCTGCACCCCATCGCTCTTCCCGAAGTGGGTTTCACATTGTCCGTGCCCTCAGCAGCCTGCTCTTGGGAGCACGTTCATGATTCGTGATAGTCTTCTCACACCCAATCCACTGACTCATCACCCCGATTTGGGAGCTGGACAACAACATCTCTCGCTACACCTTGCCCACACAAGAATGACGATTCTCTCTCTTTGCTTTGGGCTGCTCTTCGGAGCCTTAGGTCTAAGAATGGTTGATCTTTCTGTTTTGGGGCTCGAAGAATGGGAACTCAAACCAGAGGTTACCCTTGAGACCTATATGCCAACGCGTGCTCCGATCTACGATCGGCACCATCGCCTGATTGCCACAACGATTCCTGCAGCATCTGCGTCTTTGCGTCCTCACAAACTTTTGAACAAACCTGATGTCATCATTAAGAAAATCAGCAAGATTTTACCGACCTTTGATGCAAAAGATGCTGTTGAGCGGATCAAAGAAGGAAAGAAATTTATCTGGCTCAGTCGAAAACTTTCTCCTTCTCAGCAAGACAAGCTTCTCCTTTTGGGAGAGCCCGGCATCGGGTTTCATGAAAGTGAACACCGCATTTACCCCTACGGCTCTCTTTTTGCTCATGTTCTGGGACAAACCAATATTGATAATAAAGGCATTTCTGGCTTGGAATATGGTCTTGATGAAAAAATTCAAAGCCAAGAAGAAATTGTGACGAGCCTTGATCTCTCCTGCCAAGAAGTCATCACGAAAGTCCTGATGCGGGCCATTAAAAAGTTTAAAGCGAAAGCCGCAAATGCCCTCGTCATTAAACTTGATACGGGGGAAGTGATTTCTAGCGTTTCTCTTCCTGCCTTCGCTCCGGGCCAAAAAGCCTCAGAAGAAGGGCGGTTCAACCGGAACACTCTCGGTTCCTATGAAATGGGATCTATTCTCAAAGCAATTAATGTTGTGATGGCTCTTGAAAGTGGCAAGGCCCACCTTGATACGCTCTATGATACGACAAAACCTATTGCTATTGGCCGGTTCCGTATTAAAGACTTTCATCCTGTGGATCATTGGCTTTCTCTTGATCAGATCTTTTTAAAATCTTCGAACATTGGCTCCATTCGTATTCTTCAATCTGTGGGCATTGAGGCTCAAAGGGCCTTTTTCAGACATATTGGCCTCCTTGATCGGATCACAACCGAACTTCCTGAGGTTGGAAGCCCTCATTACCCTGTGAAATGGCAAGAACCAAGCTGCTATACGATCACCTATGGATATGGAATCTCCTTCACGCCCCTCCACTTTGCCAGCACAATTGCAGCTCTGATGCGTGGAGGTGAAGCGCTCAAGCCAACCTTCCTCAAACGCTCAAGCCCACAACATGGGCCTCATCTCATCAAGCCAGAAACCTCCAGTATTCTCCGCAATCTCATGCACCGTGTTGTCCAAGAAGGAACAGCGCGCAAAGCCAAAGTCCCAGGCTATATCATTTCAGGAAAGACAGGGACAGCGAACGTGCTCAAAGATGGACGTTATGTTGACGGCAAAGTCGTGACAAGCTTTATTGGCACTATCGGAAGCCAGCTTGATAAGCCTGAATACCTTCTGCTTGCCATGCTAGATGAACCTCAACCCCTGCAGGAAACTTTTGGTTTTAATGCTGCTGGATGGAATGCTGCTCCTGTTGCTGGAGAAATCTTTAAAGGCATTGCCCCCCTCCTAGGTATTGAACCTACACCACAAGCTGCTGGACAAAATAAAAGTCCTCTCTTAAAAATCATCCCCACAACCTTTTTTAAAACGGAGTCTAAAGGATGATTTCCTTAGGAGAACTGCTGGGAGATATTTGTCCTTCTTCCCTCTCAGAAGTTAACATTTCCTCCCTCCAAGACGACAGCCGCAAAGCTGAGACTGGGGCGTTAGTCTTCATCCTCCCTTCTTTGCAACCTAAGGACCTCTCCACCTACGTCAAACAAAGCCTCAAAGCACATGCAGCCTGTGTTGTCTACCCTGAGGAAGCTGTTTCTGAAAGCCTTCCTTCCCCTGCCTTTGCTGTACCAAGCCAAGATATTATTCCGCTATACATTCGGGCTTGCACAATTTTCTATCCGACAACTTTTGATCATATTTTAGGTGTTACAGGGACCAATGGAAAATCCTCTACCACAGTTTTCTTAAGTCAATTTTTCCAAAATCAAGGCCATCCTGCTGCTGCCATAGGAACACTGGGCGTTATTCAAAGAAATCAAGTTCTCCAAGGAAAAGACTTCGATTTGCAAGGGAAAACCAGCCCTATGCCCCTTGATCTGCATCGAACTTTTGCAGCCCTTCAAAGTCAAAACACTAAAACTCTGGCTCTTGAATGTTCTAGCCATGGGCTTTCTTTAGATCGCCTTAAGGGTATTCCCTTCACAAGTGCAGGCTTTACAAATCTCAGCCAAGATCATCTTGATTTTCATCACACCATGGACGCTTACTTTGAGGCAAAAGCTTCTCTTTTTCTAGAGGATCGCCCTTCTCTCAAAGCCAGGGTTGTGTCTTGCCGGACCCCCTGGGGAGAGGAGCTTGTCAAACGCTGTCAGGCGAAAAAGCTTCCGGTTACTCCTGTAGGACGAGAGGAGGACCAGGTTTTTCTAGAGCTTTCCCAACAAGACCTCAAAGGCATGAGCGGAACAGCCTACCTAAATGAAAAACCCTATCCTTTCACCACACCTCTTGTGGGGCATTTTCATTTGGAAAATCTCGAAGTTGCTCTTGGTATGGCTTTAGCTGAAGGCCTTGCCCCGGAAGAACTCATTAAATCCCTCGCAATTCTAAAACCTGTTCCTGGACGACTTGAGGCTTTTCCTCTTGCTGAGAATAAGCTTGCTGTTGTCGACTATGCTCACACGCCTGATGCTCTTGAAAAAGCTCTGGAAGCACTGCGCATTCTGGGCCCAAAGCAGCTTTGGACTGTGTTTGGGTGCGGAGGAAACCGGGATCAGGAAAAGCGCCCTCTCATGGGAGAAATTGCCTCTCGACTGAGTGATAAAGCCATTGTCTGTGATGATAATCCCCGAGCTGAGGATCCTCATCAAATTCGCTCCCAAATCCTTGCAGCCTGCCCAGGCGCTACCGAGATTGGAGATCGTGAAAAAGCCATTCAAACAGCTCTCTCAGAAATGAATTCAGGAGATATCGTTTTAATCGCTGGAAAAGGCCATGAGGATTATCAAATCATCGGCACTGAAAAACGACCTTTTTCGGATCGTGAAATTGTGTCAAAAATAGCCCATAGCTTGAAAGTATAAGAATGACTGCACTTTGGACCTCTGCTGATCTTACTGTTGCCACAAAAGGGATTCAGCATGGCCCCAATAAAAATGCCCAAAAGATTGTTATTGATAGCCGGGATGCAACCCCTAATGATGCCTTTATTGCTATCAAGGGTCCAAACAAAGATGGACATGATTATATTCCAGAACTCTACCAAAAGGGCATCCGGGTTTTCATTGGAGAAAAAGTCCCAGAAGAAGGTTTTCCCGAAGCCACTTTCATTCAAGTTTCTCAGAGTTTTGAGGCTTTGTATGATCTTGCGCGTTTCTCCAGAAAACGAACACAAGCTAAGCTTCCAGCTATCACAGGGAGCTTCGGTAAAACAACTGTTAAAGAATGTCTACATTTTCTTCTCTCTCGCCAAGGCCAAAGCCACTGCGCTGAAGGAAGCTATAATAACCATTGGGGTGTTCCCCTTACACTTGTGAACCTTCCACAAGAAGCTGATTACGGTGTTATCGAAATCGGCATGAATAATGGAGGGGAGATTGCACCCCTCACGGCTCTAACCCAACCCCATGTAGCTCTTGTGAATAACGTTGGCGGGGCACATGAAGGACATTTCAGCTCTCACGAAGCCATTGCTGAGGAAAAAGGACAAATCTTCACGGGTCTTGTTGATGGAGGGGTCGCCCTACTCAATGGGGACCAACCTGAATTTTTTGAGATCCTTAAGGCCCAAGTCCCCACAGATCGTAAAATTAGCATCAAAACCTTTGGTCAATCTAAGACATGTGATTTCCGCCTGCTCTCCCTTGAACAACATAATGAGACACAAACCTGCCGTGTCCACATTGCAGGAGAGGAACACAGCTACTCCCTTCCTTTCGTTGGCACTCATTGGGCTATGAACACACTTGCAGCTTTAAGCCTCCTCCACCTGTGTGGCGGAAACGTCAAACAAGCAACCCAGGACCTTTCTTCCTTTTCCCTTTTGCCAGGGCGAGGACGTATCCTTGATGTCAGTGGAATTCGGATTATTGACGAAACGTTCAACTCCAATCCTCAGGCTCTCGCCGCTGCCCTAGAGACCTTTTCCCACCAAGGGAAAAGTATTTCCGGACGCCGCATTGCAATCCTTGGGGATATGCTTGAGTTGCAAAATCCTGAAGAGTCTCACCAGAAGATTGCTCCCCTCCTCAAAAAAGCAGGGGTAGATCTTGTGTGCACTTCCGGCCCTTTAATGGACAGTCTTTGGAATGTTCTTCCGTCCGAACAACGCGGAATGAAAGATCCAGATCCCCGTGCTTTGGGGGAAGCTCTTGCGCCCACCCTAAAACCAGGAGACCTCCTCTTAGTGAAAGGTTCCAAAGGTCAAAGGGCACGCCAAGGCCGCATGCTGGAAACAATTAAAGCCATTGAAAATTATTACAATAGGGAAATTTCATAAATGCTCTTTTACCTTTACGAACAATTTGGAGCCGATTTTCTCCTAGCCAATCTATTCAAATATCTGACCTTTCGGACAGGCGGGGCACTCATGACCTCCCTCATTATCTCTTTCATTATTGGCCCCTGGTTCATAAAGTGGCTCAAATCCCGCCAAAAGGATGGACAGCCTATTCGGGAAGATGGCCCTCAAACTCACCTTATATCCAAAAGAGGCACACCCACAATGGGAGGTCTGATGATCATGAGTGTAGTGATTGCATCTACACTGATTTGGGCAAACCTCCACAATAGTTTTGTCTGGGCTTGTCTTTCTGTCTGCTTTGCTTTTGGCCTCCTTGGAGCCATGGACGACTACACGAAACTCTCTAAAAAAAATACGAAGGGCGTTTCTGCGGGGCAAAAGCTTCTCGTACAGTTTGTCATTGCAGGCATTCTTTCTTGGTGGATCTCAACCCATCATGGGAGCGACTTGCGCTATGTCCTCACATTCCCCTTCTTGAAAGAGTTCACCGTTGACCTTGGTGTAAGCTTTTTCCTCTTTGCCAGCCTTGTGATTGTCGGAGCATCGAATGCTGTTAACCTCACCGATGGTCTTGATGGCCTTGCAACTGTCCCTGTTATGATTTCGGCAGCCTGTTTTGGCCTTGTCTCATACCTCGTTGGAAACGCTGTATTTGCAAATTACCTTCAGGTTCACCCCGTCCCTGGTTCTGGTGAGCTTGCAATTCTTGCAGGCGCTGTCATTGGTGCGGGGCTTGGGTTTCTCTGGTTCAACGCCCCCCCTGCCCAAGTTTTCATGGGAGATACAGGCTCCCTCGCTTTGGGTGGGCTTTTAGGAACTATGGCTGTTATTACAAAGCATGAGCTTGTCCTCTTCATCATTGGTGGTGTCTTTGTGATTGAGGCCTTTTCCGTCATGATCCAAGTTGGGTACTACAAGCTCACAGGAAAACGTATTTTCCTGATGGCTCCGATTCATCACCATTTTGAACAATTAGGATGGGCCGAACCCACAATCGTGATAAGATTTTGGATTATCTCAATCATTTTTGGCCTCATTGGCCTTTCAACACTGAAGCTGCGGTAGATGTTACAAAGATGCACTGACCTTATTATTCTTGGATCTGGCGTCACGGGACAGTCTTACCTGTCATACCTACTCTCCCCGCTTAACCCCTGCCCACAGCTGAAACGATGCACAGTCCTCGATCAAAACCCTGACAAGGCCAAAGAACACCTGGAGACCTTTCAGCAGAGACTCTCTGAGAAAAACATCTCCTTGAAAATCCAAACACCTGACTTGGAAGGACTTCCTTCTCTCACCCCACAACATGGAGTTCTTGCCTCACCAGGCTGGAATTTACGAGGAGACAACGTAAAGACTCTCCACAGGCAAGCCCATGAGAAGAGCTCACTTTGGGCAACAGATATGGATCTCTTTCTCGACAAAGCGAAAGATTTAAATGTTCCACTCATTGGAGTCACAGGCACAAATGGGAAATCAACCGTCTGCGATCTTCTTGCTCATACACTCAAAACAGCTGGAAGAAAGCCTGGTTTGGGGGGAAACATTGGTGTTGGCGTTCTTAACTTCATTGAAAATCTCAGTACCTATGATGCTTTTGTCATTGAGATTTCCTCCTTCCAGCTTGAACAACTGTCCAAAAACCACTTCACCCATGGTGTCTTTTTGAATTTTGCGCCAGACCATCTAGATTATCATCAATCTCTCGAAGCCTACTTTGAGGCCAAAGCCAAAATCCTTAAGGGGCCTAAAAAAGCTTTCCTTTTTGCTGAGACATCTTCTTTACCTGCTGCCGTTCAGGGACTCTACACAACCCTTTGTGAAGATATCAAAGATTCCTTGATCCTTGTTGAGACAGGTACCTCCTCTGCGGAAAATCTCCAAGAAATCAAACACTCTCAGAATGCAGCTTTTGTAAGAAAAATTGCATCAGACCTTGGCATTCCAGCAGAAAAAGTTGAAGAAGCCTTCAACAATTACCACGGTCTCTCTCACCGCCAAGAACGTATCAGTATTGAAAGCGGCATCTTGTTCGTCAATGACAGCAAGGCAACAAATACCCATGCGGGACTTGAAGCTCTTTCAACTTTTGAAAATTGCCACTGGCTTGTTGGAGGAATCTTTAAAGAAGACCCTCAGGATATTCTGCTGACAGATCTCCAAAAAAATCACATCAAAACGGTTCATGGATACGGCCGAGATGGCAAACGCCTTGTGGCACGTTTACAAGATCTTCTCCCTCAAACAAATTTCACAACATCCATGACGTTAGAGGAAGCTTTCCTGCAAGCCACCCAACACGCTCAAGACGGGGAGACAGTTCTACTCTCTCCCCTTTGTGCAAGCTATGATCAATTTTCAGGGTTTGAGGCCCGTGGAGAAGCTTTTCGAGAGCTCGTAAAAAATCAATTTAAGAGGTCCACCTGATGCATGAGTCCCTCTTTTCTCATTGGTGGTTAACAATTGATCGGTGGGCTTTCTTCACGATTTGTTTCATTGCTTTATGTGGAATCCTTCTTGTTTCAGCTGCCTCTCCAGCAGTCGCAGGACACATCGGCTTAGGTCCAGGACATTTTATTTTAAAGCATGGTTTATACCTCCTTGTCAGCTTTGCCATTTTAATTGCCGTGAGTCTTCTCTCCCCACTCCATGTCGTGAGTTTTTGCGCCCTTGGTTTCTTCCTCTCAGCCCTTCTTGTTATTGCTACAGCCCTTTGGGGAATGGAGATTAAGGGGGCCCGTCGTTGGCTGATGCTGGGAGGGTTCTCCCTACAAGCTTCAGAATTTCTCAAGCCCTTTGCGTTAATGATGACTGGATGGCTTTTTGCCCAATACCATAAAACACAAAATCCTCACTATCTCCTTGCTAATGGAATTTTGCTTGTCCTGAGCCTTGGACTTCTTATCTCCCAACCTGATATGGGAATGACCGTCCTCCTCAGTGTTTGCTGGGGCATTCAGCTTTTTCTTTTTGGCATTAGCTACAAATGGATTGGGATTTTCCTTGGCCTTGGCTCCCTTGGTAGCCTAGGAGCCTACCTCAGCCTGTCACATGTGAGAGGACGGATTCATCGCTTTTTGAACCCAGATACTATGGATAGGTACGGAGATGGGTATCAACTCCATCAGTCCCTGGATGCCTTCGCTTCAGGTGGTCTTTTCGGGAAAGGTCCTGGAGAAGGGATTATCAAGCGCACGCTTCCTGATGCCCATGCTGACTTCATTTTTGCCGTCTGTGGAGAGGAATTTGGCCTCATTCTCAGCCTTATCATTCTAGGGCTCTATTTGTTCTTTGCTGCACGCATGCTGTTATCTTTTTGGGAATCAAAGGAATCTGAAGCCATTTACATGGGAACAGGACTCACGGCTCTCTTCCTCTTCCAAGCTTTTATTAACATGGGGTCTACAGTGGGGCTCATTCCAACGAAAGGAATGACACTCCCTTTCATTAGCTACGGAGGATCCTCTCTCATGGCAACAGGCATGACACTCGGCATTCTCCTGGGGCTCACCCGACGTTATACGCCTTACAAAAGTCAAAAATCTGTGGGTGGCTTTGGACTCCACATGACAGGGGGGAAATTTTATGACCGGTACTAAGAAAATTCTTCTCACAGCTGGCGGAACAGGAGGACACGTCTTCCCAGCTCAAGCTTTAGGCCGATATGCTGTTGCTGAAAAAGGGTGGGATATTCACTATGTGACGGATGGCCGAGGGCGACGCCTCACAGGATGGCAAGATGAAGATAAAGTCACAAGCCTTGTTTCAGCATCTTTTCAAAAAAGCCCTCTACGCCTCCTGAAATTCTTGATTTTCTTCCCCATGGGTGTTCTTCAAGCCTTCTACATCATTCTTACTCGCTGGCCTGATGCTGTCGTTGGATTTGGAGGGTATGCAACCTTCCCCATTCTCTTCTGGGCCTGGGTCTTCGGTATTCCCCTCTTCCTTCATGAACAAAATGCTGTCATGGGTCGGGTAAACCGCTTCTTTGCAAGCAAAGCTCAAGGCAGAGCTCTGACCAATCCCATTGAGGGAGAAGAAGGAGATGTTGTGGGTCTTCCGCTTCGCCCAGAGATTCTCAAAACCCCTGTTCCCAAGCTTTACAACCCTCCCCTTCATGATGGTTATTTCCGCATTCTCATCCTCGGAGGAAGCCAAGGATCACAGCTCCTTTCTCAAGCCATTCCTGGAGCTCTCGGGCAGCTTTCCCAGGAGCAACGCCAGCATTTTGTTATCCATCACCAAGTTCGGGCTGAAGATGATGAAGACATCAGAGAGGCCTATCACAAAATTGGAATGGGCCCAACCTTGGCTCCTTTCTTTGAAAACGTTGGAGAGCTCATCGCTCAATCCCACCTCGTCATTTGCAGAGCCGGCGCAGGAACCATTAGCGAGGTGCTTCATTTTAAGAAGCCTGCCATCTACATTCCTCTTGGGATTGCCATGGATGATCACCAACGCAAAAATTGCCTCCCCCTTCTACAGGCAAACCAAGGCTTTATGCTCCAAGAGGGAAAAAATTTGCAAGAAAGGCTAGCTCATATCCTCAAAGACTTGTATGATAAACCACAGTTGTTGATAAATGTGGCCGAGCATATAGCGATAACTGTCAAAAAAACACCCGAAGAAAAGATTCTCGATCTTCTGTCAAAAAAAGGAGTTAATGCATGAGCCTCGGATCCCCAGACAAAGTTGGTACGTTACACTTCGTTGGGATTGGCGGTATTGGCATAAGTGGCCTTGCAGAAATTTTCCATGAACTTGGCTACACCGTACAAGGAAGTGATCTCTCTGGAAACAAAAACACAGAACGCCTCCAGGCCAAAGGAATTAAAGTTTTTCTTGGGCAAAAGGCAGAAAACATCGAGGGTGCCCGCATTATTGGCATTTCCACAGCCGTGAAGGATGACAACCCAGAAGTTGTTGCAGCAAAAGCTGCAGGGATTCCTGTCATTCGCCGGGTGGAGCTCCTCCAATCTTTGATGCGCATGGTTCCAGCAATTGCAATCTCAGGGGCTCATGGAAAGACGACAACCACTTCTCTCACGGCAGCAGCCCTGGACAAAGCAGGTATTGACCCAACAGTCGTCAATGGCGGAATCATCCACGCTTATGGCACCAATGCACGGCTAGGAAAAGGCCCTTGGATGGTTGTCGAAGCAGATGAATCCGACGGCACTTTTACAGGTATCCCTGCACAAATTTGCGTGATTACAAATATTGATCGGGAGCACCTGAATCACTATGGCACGTTTGATATTCTGAAAGACAGTTTCAAACAGTTTGTACAAAACCTTCCCTTCTTTGGGCTGGCTATTATTTCCGCTGATTGCCCGATTGCCCGGGAAGTTTTTAATGGGTTTATCCAACGAAAAATCTTGACCTATGGTTTTGCCACAGATGCGGATGTCCGTATTGAAGTTTTGACAAAAGATCCAACCGGCTCACAGATCCGGCTTTATTTTTCAGAACAAGCTAGGGACTTCCTTGCATTAGAAGCATCCACCCTTGAAACATTTGTACCTATGGTAGGAGAACACAACATCGCAAATGCTACGGCTGCGATTATTGCCTCTCTTGAATGCGATGTATCTCCTTCCCTCATCCCTGAAATTTTTTCTGATTTCAAGGGTGTTGGTCGCCGCTTCCAAGAGATGGGAAATGTTGGCGGGGTCCGTGTGATTGATGACTATGCGCACCACCCAACCGAAGTAAAGAAGGTTTATGAAGCTGCAAAATCTGTCTGCACAGGCAAGCTACACTTGGTTGTGCAGCCCCATCGATTCTCTCGCCTTCAAGATTTGTGGCAGGAGTGGCAGGATATTCTGTCCCAGGTTGAGCATGTGGTCTTAATGCCAGTTTTTCGGGCTGGCGAAGAACCTATTGTAGGTATTGATGAAAAATCTCTTGCTGACGCCCTTCAGGAAAAGACAGGAAGATCCCCTCTTCTTGTTGAAACACCTGATGATTTAGCACGTGCTTTATCTCCTTCTTTAAGTGCTGGAGATATGATCCTCTGTACGGGAGCTGGAAGCATTACAGCTTTTGCGAAAGATCTGCCAGAGGCACTCTCCCTTTTTTTAGGCCAACCATCTCGTGAAGAAAGGCAAGTCGGATGACCCAGTTTCCCTCTCTGTTAGATTCTCTCCCGAAAGTTCGAGGACGTTACCAAGAGAATGTCGACCTCTCCAAAATCCTTTGGTTTAAGGCTGGAGGGACAGCACAAGTCATCTACAAACCTCAGGATTATGATGACCTGGGGTTTTTCCTCAAAAATTGCCCAAAAGATATTCCTTGCCACATTCTTGGTGTGGGCTCAAATCTTCTGGTCAGGGATGGAGGTGTCCCAGGTGTCATTATTCGCCTTGGGAGTGCCTTTGCTCATGTCCTCCACCATGGGGAGATTGTTGATGTAGGCGCAGGTTATCTAGACCGTAACCTTGCCCAATTTTCTGCCGAAAAAGGACTCCGTGGGCTAGGGTTCCTCGCTGGAATCCCAGGCACCATTGGCGGGGCTGTTGCGATGAATGCAGGATGCTATGGGGGTGAAACAAAGGATGTCCTTATCCATGCCGTTGTTATGGATACCAAAGGAAAAGTCCATCATATGACTCCACAGGATCTTTCCATGCAATATCGCTCGTCCCAACTACCAGAGGGGTGGATTGTGCTAGGAGCTCAGTTCCGTGTCACGAAAGATAAACCCGAAGTGCTGCTGCAAGAAATTGAAGAACTGACGAAAACCCGAGAGGAGACACAACCTATCCAGGGTCGCACGGGAGGCAGTACGTTTAAAAACCCCAAGGGGCAAAAGGCGTGGGAGCTCATTGACAAAGCTGGGTGTCGTGGCTTAAAAGTCGGCGGCGCACAGATGTCGGAAAAACATTGTAACTTTATGATCAATACTGGCGATGCGACAGCTGCTGACCTAGAGGCTTTAGGTGAGCAGGTTCGGCAACGGGTCAAAGATGCGACAGGCATTGAGCTGGAGTGGGAAATCCAACGCTGGGGAAACGGTCAGCAGAAAGAGTATAAGCAGGTCGCGTAATGGTGAAACGAGTTTTGGTTCTCTACGGTGGCATGAATAGTGAGCATGAGGTTTCCCTCACTTCGGGTGCAGGCGTCTTGAGGGCTCTTCTTGACCAAGGTTATGAGGCTGAAGCTTTTATCGTCACCCAGGATATTCAAGCCCTGGTCCAAAAGTTAATCGATTTTAAACCTGATGTTGTTGCCAATGTTCTCCATGGAACCATGGGAGAAGATGGCCACATCCAAGCCCTTTTAGAAGCCATGGGTTTCCCGCATACAGGCTCGAGTGTTTTGGCGTCTGCCCTTGCCATGAACAAACCCAAGGCTAAAATTCTCTTTCGTGATGCGGGAATTCCCTGCGTTGAAGATAGCCTTCTTACTCTTGAAGAATGCCAGAAAAACCCACCTTTTTCCTTTCCATTCGTCATAAAGCCACCTACAGAAGGGTCTAGTGTCGGTGTATATATTATCAACACCCCGGAAGATCTTTCAGCTTTAGATGCAAAGAATGACCCCTACCTTCAGGGGGAAATTATGGCTGAACCCTACATTCCGGGCATGGAAGTTTCTGTAGCCGTCATGGGAGACAAAGCCCTTGGCACGCTGGAGTTACGTCCTAAGTCAGGGTTTTATGATTATAAAAACAAGTACGAAGATGGCATGACAGAGCATTTTTGTCCGGCACCACTTCCTCAAGAAACTGAAGCCGAAATCTTGGCCTACACAGAAAAAGCTGTTGCAGCTCTAGGCCTTGAAGGAGTCTCCCGTGCTGATTGGCGGGTCGACATGACGCAAAACCCAGCCAAACCTTATATTCTAGAAGTAAACACACAGCCCGGACTGACAGAGCTTTCAATTGTGCCAGACATCACACGCTCTCAAGGGATCTCTTTTGAAGAGCTTGCTCGATTTATGGTTGAAAATCCACGCCAACCCTTTCAGTTTTCAAGGAAAGATGATCTATGTCTAAACGGCAGAAAAGAACCAAGCGCCCCTCAACCCTCCGGCAGTTCTTTAGCCTCTTAGTTGACAAGGGCCCTAAAGGACATCGCGTTCGCCAGCTCAGTGGTGGTGGCGTTGTTCTTGTGGCCTGTTTCCTCTGTTTTGGTGTCTTTCAGATTCATCTCCATGTTTATAACTATGCGCGGTACCAGGTTGCTCTCTTCCTCGATGCCCAGGGCTTCGTGTTTTCGGATTTTTTGGTTGAAGGAAACAAACGCACTCCCTTTAAAGCTGTATGGGAGCGATTGGATCTTGAGGAAGGAGACCGCATTCTTGCCCTCGACCTCACACATTTTTCACAAACTCTTGAGCAGCTTCCTTGGGTCCGCAAAGCTATTATAAGACGCCAACTTCCTGGGCAGATCCAAATCCGCCTGATTGAGCGCAGCCCCTCCTTCCTTCACCAAGAAGGGAAAACAGTCTCTCTTATCGATGAACAAAGCCGTCGGATACCAATTAAGAATCTCAAACCCTTTAATGCTCTTCCCTTTGTTGTGGGTAAGGGAGGCCGTGAGAAAGGCCTTGCCTTTCTGAAGGTTCTAAACCAGTACCCAGAGCTTTGGAAGCAAATGGAGTGGGTTCGTATCGTTGATGAGCGTCGTTTTGACCTACAACTCAAAGATGGCCCGCGCGTCCAACTTCCAGAAAAAGGGGCACAGCGCGCTATTGCAAAGCTCTACGAACTCTGGAAGAATCGCAATGATTCATGGCGGGGACAAATTGACTTACGGATTCCTGGCAAGGTCTTTTTATCTCCTTTTGCGCCAAAAGATAAACCACCTCGTCTGCACAAATCCGCGAGAACCTGATGAAATTTAGCCAAGCTCCTATCATCGTTGATCTCTCTGCCCGTCGTGTCAGCTGTCTCTCTGGACGAGTTGAAGATGACGGCAAAGTTTTTGTAGAAGGCTATAGTCAATACGCCCACAAAGGTATTGAAAAAGGAAGCATTACAGATCCGGAGCAACTTGAAAAGGCCATTATTGCCGCATTGCGTTCCTTAGAGGCTCAAACACAACGTATCATCCGAAATATTGTTCTGGTTCTTCCCAGTCGTGCCATTCAGACACAAACACTGACAAAAACCATTTCCCTCCAGACAAATCAAGTTCAGCGAAGCGATATTGAGGCTTTAATTCAATCAGCAGTCGCTGATATCCCTCCCCAGTACGCTGTTCTTCATGCTGTCCCTGTGGGATATGGTATTGACGAAAATGTGGGGATTCGTGATCCTCGAGGGCTCTTTGGGAAAACACTTTCTTCTCGGATTAGTGTTATGATGACCCCGCTCAATACATTAAAGAATTACCTCGGTGTTTTTGAGCGTGCCTACGTCAAGGTTGATACTTGTCTTGCAAATCCGATTTGCACAGGGCTTGGTGTTCTCACGCCTGATCAACAAGAAAGTGGCACTTGTCTCGTCGATATGGGAAGTGCAGAAACAACCCTATCTTGTTTTCATCGCGGGTCCCTCATTCACACATCATCTTTTGGTTTTGGTGGGTTTCAATTGACTGAGTCCCTCTCTAAAGCCTATCACCTCTCCTGGCACCAAGCAGAGCGTCTGAAGACGTTGTTTGGAACAGCCATGACAACACCCCTTGGCCAGGAAGAAACCCTTCCTTTCCAAGTTGAAAAAGGACACAGTGCAGGACTTCCGATTACACGTAATGCCGTTGCACAAGTCCTCCAGCCACCTCTCAAAAAACTCATCCTCTCTATTTACCAGTCTTTGGATCAAATTAACCCAAAGCTGCGGTTCCGTTTTGAGGTTTGCTTAACGGGAGGAGGAATGAACCTCACGGGTCTTGCTGACTATTTTTCTCTTTTGGGAGAGCATCCTTGTGTTCGTGTTTACCCCCTCCAAGTTGAGACAAAGTCACCTGATATGACGATGGGTCTTTCACAGGGGACGCTTATTGGAGCTCTTCGCTATCTCCACCTCCATCAAACACTCCGCGAAACACCCACGCTTAACAATTTTTTTCAAAAAATTCATCGTATGGGGCTGTGGCTTAAACAAAAAATCGTGTAGACTATTTAGAATGCTAATATTGGAAGATGAAAATGCCAGACGTAACTGAAGAATTTTTCCCAGAACCTCAATCAACAACTTCTACAGTTGAGGAAATCAAGCCCCGGATTACGGTTATTGGCGTTGGTGGCGGCGGTGGGAATGCTGTTGCAAACATGATTTCATCTAAGCTAGAAGGCGTAGAGTTTATTGTCTGTAATACGGATGCACAGGCGCTCAGCCAAAGCACCTGTAAAAACAAAATTCAAATTGGTATGGAATCCACCCAAGGACTTGGCGCCGGCTCCAAGCCTGAAGCGGGTAAAGCAGCTGCAGAAGAGTCTATCGAAGACATCAAACGTGCTATTGATGGTGCAAATATGATCTTCGTTGCTGCAGGAATGGGTGGCGGCACAGGAACCGGGGCTGCTCCTGTAATTGCTAAAGCTTCTCGTGAGCTGGGCATTCTTACTGTTGGTGTTGTCACAAAGCCTTTCCAATTTGAGGGCATTCACCGGATGCGCTCTGCTGAGAAGGGCATCGAGGAGCTCCAACAAAATGTGGATACCTTAATTGTTATCCCAAACCAAAACCTCTTCCGCGTTGCCAATGAGAAAACAACTTTTGCTGATGCTTTCTTAATGGCTGATGACGTGCTCCATGCAGGCGTACGAAGCGTAACTGACCTTATGATCATGCCAGGCTTGATCAATCTTGACTTTGCCGACGTACGGACTGTGATGACCGAGATGGGCAAGGCGATGATGGGTACAGGTGAGGCTGAAGGTGAAAATCGGGCTATTGCTGCAGCAGAAGCTGCCATCTCCAACCCACTTCTCGATGATGTTTCCATGCGAGGCGCAAAGGGAATCCTGATCAGTATCACCGGAGGTGAAGACCTCACCCTTTACGAGGTTGATGAGGCCGCAAACCGCGTGCGTGAGGAGGTAGATGCAGATGCTAACATCATCTTCGGATCTACGTTTGATACACGCCTTAAAGGAAAGATCCGGGTATCTGTCGTTGCAACAGGAATTGAGGCAGGTTTTGTGATGCAAAAAGCTCCCGAAGCTGAAGCAGAGCTTGTCCAAAAAAATGAAGAAGCTTCTATGGACCTCCCTCAAGAGCCTCTCTTTACAGAGGGTGTAGATCTTGAACCACAATCAGTAACATTTGATGAAGAAGGTCATGAAACACCAATTCAGGCAACTCTTGAGCCTACCAATGTTGTTGAACTAAACACGCCTCCTGTTGCCCCTCAGGCACCAGAGAGGGCCCAAAAGAAGGGGTTCTTTAGTCGTATTTTTGGAGGCTCTAAAAAAGAAGAGCCTGCGTCAGTTCCTCAACCAGAGGCGCCTGTGTACGACTGGCAAAAGGAACTTCGTGCCACATCCCAAGAGCTCAATCTTGTCGGGCACAATCCTCTTGATCAGATGGATGAAAAAGTCGCTGACCTGAGCGCGAAAGCCCAGGAGAAGAAAGAAACTCCATCTTTGAATATTGATCCCTTTGAAGATGATGAAGAGTTTGATATCCCAGATTTTGGCAACCAAAGATCTGCAAAATAGAGATTTTTTATTTGTTTTTATTAGCCCCTTTTATATAAAAGGGGCTTTTTTTTATAGAAAATTGTCATTTAAAAATAATAACTTAAAAATAAATACTTGAATAAAAATAACTGAATACTTATCTATTTCCTACAAATTAATAGGGAAAACAAGATGAAGCTCCAGTTATTTGCAATTATGACTATAATAACGAGCCATGCCTGGGGTGCGGCGGCGGCGCCTGATTTTCTTGCCGCCTCCCTAAGGTCTCTTGCAGCATGTGAAAGATCTCTCTCTGGAGCAGGAACTGAGCTTGATCGTATACGTGAACATGCTGAAGCTTTTAATGCTTGGTATGCACAAAACCGCCGAGAACAAGACTGCGCCTCAGATGCTATTCTTGAGGAGTTACGCGCAGAATACCGTGCCCTTGCCAGAGAACAGCCAACCCTTCAAAAACTCTCAGAAATCATTGGCAAGGCAAAGGATGCTGCTGCTGCACTTTACATTGTAGAAGAAGGAACTCCCCTTGCTTTAGAGATTGCTAAAAATCCCTATGCAAGTGCCGGGTCCTTGACTGAAGTGCTTGCACTTCACAGGGAGCGCTCACCCGGACTCTCCGGGGCAGAGAAAGAGCAAGATGGCATTTATCTCAGCCAAGCTCTGTATTTATTAGATCAGGGTTCTCACTGGGCAATACTGTCTCAGAAGTTGGTGGAAATTGAAAGCCACACCTTAGAGGGATTTAGGATAGCCAAGACAGATGAGGAACTTATCACAATGATAAATAGCGCCTTTGGCATTGAAGAGGGATTCGCAAAAGACGATACCGCAGCAGTATCTCCCCCTCGGTCTGCCACAACCACAGAAGATCCTCACTCTTTATCAGGAAGCGAAGAATAAAATAGACTCCAAAATAACTAAATTTTTACGTTATTACGAGAGAATGGCCCTAGATCACTTACTGGGGCCTCAGATGAAATTTTTTGTTTTCCTCTTCATTCTCTCGTTTTCTTTTACAAAAGCCATGTCTGCGGGAGATTCTCATAGCCGAAGAGCGGATTCTATACATCCTTTTTCTGAGTCCCTTATCTCTTTGACTACTCACACCGCAAAAGCCCTCGATGATACAGAAGGGCTGCCAGAAGGCAAACGTCAAGAGTATGAAATTTCCCAACGTGACACCTGGTACAAAGCTCACGATCAAAAACAAGACAGAGCTGTCGATGAAACGCTAGAGTGGCTCCGCGTTAAACTTCTCGCAAAACGATCTTTGACGCGTGATAGCCTTGATGAACTTTTAATAGAAGCTCAAGCAAAGCTACACCCTTGGTTCGGACCAGATGAAGAAATGGAGCACTCCCCTGTCTACACTGAAAATCCATATATCAATGCTGACTCTGTTGCAGAAGTTCTCGAGATTCACAGAGAGCTCCGAAGAAGGGACAAGATCCACCTTTCCCAAGCGATGTATGCAATTCGACAGCAAGATAAGTGGCTTGATTTTCAAGAACGTCTGTTGGGCATTGCAGATGAAGCTGCCAAAGCCTTCTCTAGAAGACGCGATCGAAGAACACGGATTAATATGATCAATATTGCCTTTGGTAAAACTACTACGCCTAGGGCTGCCCGCATATCACGTCTCCGCCTTCCCCCTCTGGCGGCCAGGGAGGCGGCAGAATCACATACAGCGGGAGCCGCCCCCGAAGGCGAGGCAGCTGCTGCACCTCATCATGAGTCAAAGGCTAATCTTTTGCCCCCCGTAAGGAGAAGAGGCAGATTGCCAGCCGCAAGCAGCAGTACTTCTCTGTCGGCTTCTTCCGGAGGAAGATTGCTTGAGGGAGAAGAATCAAAGAGGGAAGATTTTCCTAGCTCTCTTCCGCGAGAACCATTGCCTCGAGCAGGTCTTCCTCCAGTATCTCGCGCTCACTAATGAGGCGGGCACGCGCATCCACAAGCTCCTGAAAACCTTCAGGATCCTTTGAAAAAAGCGCAGGATCCCCCAGCTTCTTATCAAGATCTTGCAGGTTTTCTGTACATGCCTCAATTTTTCCTGGATTGTTCTCAAGGATATACTTGTGTTTAAAGCTTAGTTTTTGAGGAGCTTCTACCTTGGGTAGCGATGCTTTCACCTCTTCCTTCTTCTCAAGCTTTGGTGTTTTTTTGGGTTTTTTCTTGGATTCAAGGGCTTTCAAGCCATCTTGGAACCCCCCTGCAAATTCATGGACATCTCCAGAACCATCCATGAAGATGACAGAGGTCGCCACTTGATCTAAAAAGTCTCGGTCATGGCTCACCACAATGATCGTTCCTGGGTAATCCAGTAGAAGATCAGACAAAAGATCCAAGGTATCAATGTCCAGATCGTTTGTCGGCTCATCCAAAATCAGTACATTTGAGGGCACAGCCAGAATCTTTGCCAATAACAGACGATTCTTCTCCCCTCCTGACAAGGTCCCAACACTGGCTGTCATTTGGTCTTTATCAAAGAAGAATTTCTTGAGATACCCGATGACATGCATCTTACGATCTTGGTAGGTCACATGATCCCCACCGTCAGGGCAGAGCGTCTCAACAAGTGTCTTCTTCGGATCCAGCTGTGCTTTATTTTGGTCAAAGAGCGCTCGCTGTTGTTTCGTACCCAGTGTCACAATTCCACTTTTTGGCTGAAGATCACCCAAAAGCACACGCAACAGGGTAGTTTTTCCCGATCCATTGGGACCAATGATCCCAATTTTATCCCCTTTCTGGATGCGCGTGGTGAAGGCCTCCAAGATCGGCTTATCCCCAAAGTCAAAACTCACCCCATCCAAATCCGCTACAAGTTTCCCAGAATCTTCCGCCACAGCCGCAGGTAGCTTGCCCATCTGACGTTCTTTCATGAGTGAGGCTCGGGCTTTCCGCAGCACCTCCAGTTTGCGCAAACGCCCTTGGTTGCGCTTTCGCCTTGCTGTCACGCCCCGCTGCAACCACCGGTCCTCTAAAGCCAAGTGCTTATCTAAACGGCTCGCTTCTTTCTCAATAGCTTCATAAACTTCATCTTGCCAAGCCTCAAAGTGAGAGAACCCCCGTTCACACCGTCGAAGGGCACCGCCCTCCAACCAAAAAATCCGATTCGTGATACTACCGAGAAAGGTCCGATCATGGCTGATAAGAAGAAGGGCGCCTCGCAGTGCTCGCAGCTTTTCCTCCAACCACTGAATTGTCTGAATATCCAAGTGGTTTGTGGGCTCATCCATCAGAAGAATATCCGGCTCTCCCACAAGGGCCTGCGCTAGAGCAACCCGGCGATGTTCTCCGCCTGAAAGGTTTTGACATTTGCGTTCTGGGTCCAGCCCCAGCTCTTCTAAGAGAACCGTCGCCCGGTAAGATTCTTTCTCAAGCACCTCTGGGAGCCCCTGGCACACAACTTCTTGCAAACTTAGGGTTTCGTCAAATTCAGGTTCTTGTTCCATAAAGAAGAAGTGAGCCCCAGGCTGAAGAAAGAGGCTTCCCCGATCAGGAAGATATTCTCCTGAGAGAAGCTTCATCAATGTAGATTTTCCGCAGCCATTATGCCCTACGAGTGCAATTCGCTCCCCTTGCCCTAACGTAAAGGTCAGGTCTTTGAGGAGAGGCAATCCTCCAAATCCAAAGGTCAAGTTTTGTGCCTGAAGAAGAGGCGGTTGAGATGACATGCTAAACCCGTGCTTTCCTTAACATTTTTGCTTATACCTTTGCATTATAGGCTGTACAAGCCCCCTGCAATGCGTTTGAATAGCGGTAAGGTCATTTTTACAAGGGAGAGACACGGATGTCACAGTTTTCCGATACCTACAAAAAACAACTGAAGGTCGGCAGCACAACCTATGCCTACGCAAGCCTAGAAGCTGTTGAAGCGAATACAGGCTCTCTGGCAAAACTCCCTGTATCCTTACGCGTTCTTGCAGAGAATATTGCGCGACACGGTGATGACGAGCAACTTTCCTCCTTTTCAAAATGGCTTCAAAGCCCGCAAAAGGGGGCTGAAATTTCTTTCCGCCCTGCCCGGGTTCTCATGCAGGACTTTACAGGTGTTCCAGCCATCGTTGATTTGGCTGCAATGCGGGATGCTGTTGCTGAAAAGGGCAAAGACCCCAAAAAGATCAACCCACTCTCCCCTGTTGATCTTGTCATTGACCATTCCGTAATGGTCGATAAGTATGCCTCCCCTGAAGCGTTTGAAGAAAATGTCCGCTATGAATTCGAGCGTAATCGGGAACGCTATGCTTTCCTTCGCTGGGGACAAGATGCTTTTGACAATTTCCGTGTTGTACCTCCAGGAACAGGCATCTGCCACCAGGTTAACCTGGAATACCTTGCCAAAACCGTCTGGACGAAGGAGACCGACGGCACTACCTGGGCCTATCCTGACACGCTTGTAGGAACAGACAGCCATACGACGATGATCAATGCTCTTGGCGTTCTGGGGTGGGGCGTTGGCGGCATTGAGGCCGAGGCAGCTATGCTTGGTCAGCCCGTTTCTATGCTCTTACCAGAAGTCATTGGCTTCTATCTTGAGGGTGGCCTCAAAGAAGGAGCTACAGCTACAGACCTTGTTCTTACCATTACTCATATGCTCCGGGAAAAAGGAGTCGTTGCCAAATTTGTTGAGTTCTACGGGCCTGGTGTTGGGGATCTCTCCCTTGCTGATCGTGCAACCATCAGCAACATGTCTCCCGAATTTGGAGCCACTTGTGCTTTCTTTCCTGTAGATGACGAGACCCTCAAGTACCTGGCTTTCACTGGGCGCAGCCCCGAACAAGTTGCCCTTGTTGAGGCTTATGCTAAAGCTCAGGGACTTTGGCATACAGATACGGATTTGACTTTCAGTGACACCCTATCCCTAAACCTAGAAACTGTTGAGCCAACAATTGCAGGCCCCAAACGCCCTCAGGACAAAGTGCTTCTGCGAGAAGGTAAAGAAGCCGTGCTCTCTGTGATTAATGCAGATCAGAAAGAACCTCACAAGACCGAAGCCTGTTCTTTCAAAGGTGAAGACTTTACCATGGGCCATGGAGATGTTGTTATTGCCGCCATCACGAGCTGCACGAACACCTCAAACCCCAGTGTAATGGTTGGCGCTGGCCTTTTAGCCCGCAAAGCCAAAGCCCTAGGCCTAAAACCGAAACCTTGGGTCAAGACTTCCTTTGCGCCGGGATCAAAGGTTGTGACATCTTACCTGGAAGCTGCTGATCTGATGACAGACCTTGAAGGCTTGGGCTTTCACCTTGTGGGCTATGGCTGCACAACCTGCATTGGAAACTCCGGCCCTCTCGCCCCTGAAATAGAAGACACCGTCACAAAGGGGGATTTAGCTGTCGGCGCTGTTCTCTCTGGAAATCGAAACTTTGAAGGACGCATTCATCCCCTTGTCAAACTGAGCTACCTTGCCTCTCCTCCCCTTGTGGTGGCTTATGCTCTTGCAGGAACCCTGAAGATTAATCTGGCAGAAGAGGCCTTAGGCGTTGATAAAGAAGGTAACCCCGTCTACCTCAAAGACATTTGGCCTACTCCCCAAGAAGTCAGTGAGGTAATCCGCCAAGCCATGACACCAGAGATGTTCCAAAGAGAATATGCCCAGGTTTTCACCGGTGATGAAATCTGGAAAGGCCTCAGCTCTGGTGCGGGTTTGACTTATGATTGGGAAGCCCAAAGCACCTACGTAAAGAAGCCTCCCTTCTTCGAAGAACAAGGACGCGCCAAGCAAGATGGAACTGCTTTTGAGGTTGGGAATGCCCGTGTGCTTGCTATTTTAGGTGACAGCGTCACAACAGATCACATTTCCCCAGCGGGGGCAATCAAGATTGATAGCCCAGCGGGCCTCTATCTCCAAGAGCGGGGCATTGAGACCATTAACTTTAATTCCTATGGCTCCCGACGTGGCAATCATGAGATTATGATGCGCGGTACGTTTTCAAACATTCGTCTTCAGAACCTCATGACGCCAGAGAAAAAAGGTGGTTTCACGTGCCTTCACCCTGAAGGAGAACGCCTCCCCATCTATGATGCTGCCATGATTTACCAGGAGCGCAAAACTCCCCTCGTAATTTTTGCAGGCCGAGACTATGGTGCCGGATCTTCTCGGGACTGGGCGGCAAAAGGCACACGTCTTTTAGGGGTGAAGACTGTCATTGCCCAGAGTTTTGAGCGGATCCACCGTTCAAACCTCATTGGAATGGGGGTTCTTCCCCTGCAATTCCCTGAGGGTATTTCTCATCAGAGCTTGGGCCTCACAGGGGAAGAAGAGGTATCTATTTCTTCCACCAGCCCTGATGGCCGTATCCCAGGTGAACGCTTCACAATTACGATCACCTCTTCCGATGGCAAAGCCCAAACTGTCGAAACTATAGCCCGCCTCGATACACCCAATGAAGTGGCCTACTTCAATCATGGGGGAATTTTGAACTATGTCCTCGAGGGCATAGCCGCGGCTTAGCAGGAGGCTTGTTTTTATTAAGAAGGGGAAACAAGAGCTATGCTCTTGTTCAGAATTTGGTCCTGGACCCCGGATCAAGTCCGGGGTTTCGAGGGGAGGTCCTGGGGTTTCTTCCTTCTTTGTCATCGCAAGCCCCTCCTCTTCTCCATTGCCATCGCAAGCCCTGCCTTCTTCTACAGTCATCGCGAGCCCTGAAAGGGCGCGGCGATCCATAAGATGTTTGGATTGCTTCGTCGCTCCGCTTCTCGCAATGACGATGGGAACGCATGACTTTTCCATAAAATAAAAAAATGCAGAAAAAAAAACGGAGAGCTTTGAGGGAGGATTTTGGGCTTTATGAGATCAAAATCATGCCCCTTTGGAGGGCGAAATTCATCTTTGGGGAAGTCATTTGATCCAGAAATTCGAAATTGTCGGTTTTTAATCAAAAATGGATGAAAAAGGGTGAAAAAGTGGCAAAAATAGCCATTTTTGCGTAAAATCAAGGGTTGGCGCCTTGGCGCTTTTTGGATTGCCGCGTCGCTGCGCTCCTCGCAATGACCTCCCTACAGTCATCGCGAGCCCTGAAAGGACGTGGCGGTCCATAAGAGGCTTGGATTGCTTCGTCGCTGCGCTTCTCGCAATGACAGTGAGAGAAGGCTTCTTGCAATGACCACAAACTCCCAATGACTTCTGTCTTTTATGAAAAAACTACACTTCCCGGGAAGCAATTTTCTTCTTTAAACCAGCAATGGCCTTTCCAGGGTTGAGACCTTTAGGGCAGGTGTTTGTGCAGTTCATAATGGTATGGCAGCGATAGAGCTTGAAGGGATCTTCAAGATCATCCAATCTTTCACCTGTTGCCTCATCCCGGCTATCATTGACCCACCGAGAAGCCTGAAGCAGCGTGGCAGGCCCGAGGTACTTATCCCCATTCCACCAGTAGCTGGGGCAGCTCGTTGTGCAGCAATAGCAGAGGATACACTCCCATGTGCCATCTAGCTTGGCCCGGTCCTCAGGGGATTGCAAACGCTCCCGCCCCCCAGGGCCAGGCGTATCAGATTTCATGTAAGGCTCAATAGAAGCATACTGGGCATAAGCGTGGGTTAGGTCTGGCACCAGGTCTTTCACAACTTCCATATGAGGAAGTGGGTAGAGTTTGATATCTCCGTCAACATCTTCCATCGCTGTAGTACACGCCAAGCCATTGACACCATCTATGTTCATGGCACAGCTACCGCACACACCTTCCCGGCAAGACCGGCGGAAGGTCACTGTAGGATCAATCTTATCTTTGATATGAATCAACCCATCCAAAACCATCGGGCCGCAATCATCCATGTCAATCGTATAGGTATCAAGACGGGGATTGCGATTGGGTTGATCTGGATCCCAGCGGTAGATCTTGAAAGTCTTGGGCCTCTTGGCACCCTTAGGGGCTTCAAAGGTCACCCCTTTCTCAATACGTGAATTCTTCGGAAGGAAAAAGTCTGCCATCTCAGATCCCCAAAACCTAATATACCCGCTTACGTGGCTGCACAACATCGACCTCATCAGTCAGCGTGTGCATGTGCACGGGCCTGTAATCCAGTTTAACCTTCTTCTCATCAGAAAGCCAGGCAAGCGTATGCTTGAGCCATTTCTTATCATCACGATCTGGATAGTCATCGCGAGCGTGTGCCCCACGGCTTTCTGTGCGTGCTTGAGCTGAATGCATCACAGCAACAGACTGTTGGAGAAGATTCTCAAGCTCTAGTGCCTCCACCAAATCTGAGTTCCAGATGAGAGACTTGTCTGCAAGAGCAACATCTTTATAAGCATCCACAGCCTCTTCGATTTTGCCAATGCCTTCTTTCAAGACCTTGTCTGTACGGAAGACAGAACAATACTTCTGCATGTTTACCTGCATCATATCCCGCACTTCACCCGTCTTGAGAGATCCTTTCTTTTGCAAGAGTGCATCCAGACGCGCAATCCCGCGCTCACTCTCTTCCTTGGGAAGAGGCTTATGAGCTGCTCCTGGTGTGATGATCTCCTGAGCACGCAAAGCTGCTGCCCGGCCAAAAACAACCAGATCCAGAAGGGAGTTTGTCCCCAAACGGTTGGCCCCGTGCACAGAGATACACGCTGCCTCGCCAATCGACATCAAGCCAGGCACAACCTGTTCTTTGTCTTTGCCTTTTCCGGAGATAACCTCCCCATGCATGTTCGTAGGAATACCCCCCATGTTATAGTGCACTGTCGGGACCACAGGAATCGGCTCCTTGGTCACATCCACACCTGCAAAAATCCTGGCACTTTCAGCAATCCCCGGCAGGCGCTCTTCAACAACTTTGGGATCAAGATGTTCGATATGCAAGTAAGCATGATCCTTATTCGGTCCAACACCCCGACCTTCGTTCACCTCAATCGTGATCGCCCGGCTCACTACATCCCGAGACGCAAGATCTTTAGCAGTTGGGGCGTAACGCTCCATAAAGCGCTCTCCCTCAGAGTTGGTGAGGTAACCCCCTTCACCCCGTACACCTTCAGAGATGAGGCACCCTGCCCCATAAATCCCTGTGGGGTGGAATTGGATAAACTCCATATCCTGCAGAGGATGTCCCGCCCGCAAGACCATGCCGGCCCCATCTCCTGTACAAGTATGGGCAGAGGTACAAGACTGGAATGTACGCCCGTATCCCCCTGTCGCTAAGACAACCATCTGAGCAGAAAAACGATGTAGCGTTCCATCCTCAAGAGCATAGGACGTCACACCACGACACACGCCTTCATCATCAAAGATCAAGTCTAGGGCAAAGTGCTCAATGAAGAACTCGGACTTATGCTTTATACACTGCTGATAGAGGGTATGGAGAATTGCGTGTCCTGTCCGATCAGCTGCTGCACAGGCCCGCTGAGCCATCCCATCTTTTCCTTCATTAATGGTATGCCCGCCAAACTGGCGCTGGTAAATCTTGCCAGAATCTGCCCGGGAGAAGGGAACCCCCATGTTCTCTAATTCGATCACAGCAGGGATCGCATTGCGGCACATGTACTCAATGGCATCCTGATCCCCAAGCCAGTCTGACCCCTTAACAGTGTCATACATGTGGTGACGCCAGTGATCTCCGTCTTTCATATTATTGAGGGCTGCAGAAATCCCCCCCTGGGCTGCAACTGTGTGACTTCGGGTTGGAAAAACTTTGGTTACACAAGCTGTTTTAAGACCTGCTGCCGCCATTCCAAGGGTTGCGCGCAAACCTGCACCCCCAGCGCCGACGACAACAACGTCATACTGGTGATCAATAATAGTGTAAGACTTCATTCTTAACTCACGTAAATTCGAATCAGGGCCAACATGCCAATAAGGCCTAATATGACAAAAAATGCCCGTAACAACAACAGGCTTAGGACGCGACCGACGCCGGGCTTCACATAGTCTTCAATCACGACTTGGATTTCATGATGGAAATGCTGGCAGAGGACATAGAGAAAGAGCACCATGAAAGCCATGTTATGGGTCTTCTGCAATGCCGCGATCCATGTGGCATAATCTGCCCCGGCATAACAAAAGACAAAGCTCACAAACCACGCGGCCAAAAGAACAAAAGCCAACATGTAGAGACGGCCCATGAGCCAGTCATGTCCGCCTTTTTTCAGACTTCCAAGGCCACGTGCTTTTTTCAAAGGGGAAAGCAATTGTTTCATCCCAAAATCTCCATCAAATAAGGCAGAAAGAGATTGATCTGCAACCCCAGCAACCCAACAAAAGCTACGATACCAATACGGGCAGAGATATAGACGTTTTCTAGATCCAAGCTATATCCTGCATCCCACACCAAATGCCGCACGCTAAATGGTAAATAGAAGGAAATTGCTGCAATCACTTTCAGGATAAAGACCTTACACATCCAATGATCCATCAACGCCATGAGGCCATTGAAATGCATTTCATCAATACTCAGCATCCACAAAAAGAAAACCAGAAAGGGAAAGCTGAGGGTCAGGAAGATCCCTGCAAATCGATGAAAGATTGAGAGCACCGACGTCACCTGAGGCCGGTAGATTTGCAAATGCGGAGATAAAGGTCTTTGTGAGGTCATCGCCACTTCAAATATTTTCCCTAGTATGGGCGATCTTCCTCAAAATCGCAAGACCGTTTCACCCCCGCCTAAAGGAGCTTCGAGAGCCCCCTCCTTCTGCGGTCTTTGCAGCATGAAGCATGGTTGCGAGTATAAGGCCATTGACAATGCCACTAAGCCATTCTTCTTGAATATCTTCAATGCCATTGAAACCCAATGGATGTGAGCTTAGAATTGAGACCCCAGGAAGGTCTTCTTCAAGGCCTGCCATCGCTTCTAGAGTATAAACTTGATAGATGCTTACGCCTGACTTACCAGAGCCAACAGACAAAACCTTCATTTGACACCCTGGGCCAAAAAGACCTGCAATCTGATCTGGTGATTCAGCCTGAATCTGATATCTATAAAGGAGATGCCGTGGTTGAGGCATGCCCATCTCTTCATCCGGCCCGGAAAGAGCATCGGATCCAGGAGGCATAGCAGCTCCTCCCTTTGGTTCAGGGCCTGGCATCGCCCCGAAGGCACAAATAGATTGAAACAAAATCAAAGCAAGAACAACGACAAACTTCATCTGAAACTCCCATAAAACAACAAATAAAGTTTATGGAAAATACAGAATACCCACAAGGGGTTTTCCATTTTTATTTTAAGCTGTTGCCCCTGTTCCAGCATGAGCAGCTTCATCAGCAAAGCTAACGGAACGCTCAGAGCCACTAGGAGATGCTTCCGACGTTTCAGCTTCAACGGTAGATTCATCCCCCTCACCAAAAAAGTGACGGCCATTAAGACGGAACAATGTTTCGGCTACGAAAGCACGATGTTGCAATTTATGGCGAGAATCAGGAAGTCGTGCCTCTATTTCCTCTGCACTATTGAGAATACTGCAATAATCGCGCATAGTCCTATGATACTGAAGCAACATTGTTTGATAGTCACTCACCCAAGGGCCCAAGTCTGCAATATCATCAAAAAATCTCATATCCACGGGTACCCGAAGATGATTAGGTTCAGGAGCAGAGGCTAGAACGACATATTGTCCAGAGCGATAGGCGTCCAGCTGATTTGCAGCTTCAATTGTCCATTTTTCAACAGAACCCCTCCAGCCCATTAGATGAGCATGTCGATCTTCAAGGGCGCTGGAGCATTCCATAAACTCTGCAAATTCTCTAAGCTCTTCCTGAAGGCCGGTAATACGAGCAGCAAGCCCGCTAACCATATCAAGCTGTATCGCCCTCAGTTCTGAACCCGGTGCGGGTTCAACAGCAGCTTTTGCTGCTCCTGTGAAAAATACGATCGCTAAAAAAAGAACCTTATACATTTCCGTTAAAACCTTTTTAAAATCGATATATAGATCTATTCTTTTCTTTTTCAAGTTCTTGACATAAAAAAGGCTTAGCTTATCTGAAATAAAAACCTCCCTTTTTATTTGAAAAAGCGTATACTACCTCTTATGAAACTGAAGTATTTCATCACTTTTTTATGGATTTTGGTAATCAGTACATTGCCAGCACAGGCTGACTTTGCCCGCGGTGTTGTGATCCGAGATCAGCAGATTGAAGATGTCTTTGGCAAACTCATGGACCCTGTCATTCAGGCTGCAGGTTATCCAAAAGATGCTGTGAGGCTCTATGTCATCATAGATCCAGAGCTGAATGCCTTTGCTCAAATCGGGGGGCAGATCTTCTTTCATTCAGGGCTCATCCTCCAGTCAACTGTAGAAGAGTTCCTTGGCGTTGCCGCTCACGAATTGGGGCATGTTGTTGGCAACCACGTCAGCCGAACAGTAGGAATTGGCGGCAAAGTCATGACCCGCTCCCTTGTCCTCTCTGCTGTAGGCGGAGCCCTGATGGCCTTAGCTGGATCAGGTGAAGCTGCCATGGGGGCCGTCACTTTGGGCATGCATGTGGGTGAACGCTCTTTCCTCAATTACTCCCGGGGACAAGAAGGATCTGCCGACTTAGCCGCTGTGAAATTTCTGAAGACGGCAGGCTATCCAACTTGGGGTCTTAAAAAGTTCTTAGGCAAAATGGAGAAAAAAACATACCTCTCCAGCAGCATGCAGGATCCCTACATGCGCTCTCACCCCTTGGATCATGTGCGGATGCAGGCATTGGTACGTCACACACCCGCTGACCAACCAGAGGTGAACGCTGTACTGCGTGAAGGATATGAGTGGGTGCAGTTAAAAATCCGGGCCTTTGTAGAGCCGCCGGCCAAGCTTTTGCGGACATATCGAGATTTAAAAAATCCTCAACATCTCATGGTTCAAGCCATTGCCCTCCATCGTAAGGGGCAATTGGGCGATGCAGTTTCACGACTTGATCAGCTCCTTTTAATGCGCCCTAAAGATCCTTATATGTGGGAGCTCAAAGGGCAAGTTCATGGAGAAAGTGGCCAGTGGACCCAGGCCCGCAAGGCCTATGAAACCATGCGTACAATCGGGTTACGCACGCCTTTGAATGATGTCATGTACGCCACAGCTTTGGAAAAAACAGGAAAGACGCCAAAAGAATTTGAAGAAGCTGTTACTTTGGTCCAAGCCGCCTTATCAAAAGATCCCATGATTGGGGGCGGTTGGCGATTGCTTGCGATTCTCCATGGCAAGCTTGATCAAAAGGGAGAAATGGCTCTCGCGCTTGCGGAACAAGCCTTAGCCCGAGGAGATGCCAAGCAGGCAAGCTTCCAAGCCACAAAAGCTCAAAAGTTTTTGAAGAAAAACTCTCCCAGCTGGATTCGGGCAGAAGACATCCTCAGCCTGGGGAAGAAAAGTCCGTAAATTCCCCTTCCAACACCCTCACAAAAATGCCATATAGTGAAGTATGATTGGGAGCCTGAAGTGCACCACCCTTATATACTCTATGCTTTTACGATTTTTGTGTTTGGAACCAATTGGTACGCCATTAAGGTGCAATTGCCCCATGCCCCCATCGAGATTTCAATTCTGTATCGCACAATCATCGCAACAGCCTCTTTGGTCGCCTGGAACCTTTATAAAAAGGAGTCCTTCCGCTTTTCATTAAAGGATCACCTCTATCTTTGTGGCTTAGGCCTTTCTATTTTTTCTGTTCACTACTTCTTTATTTATGAGGCAACGCGCTATCTTCTTTCCGGGGTCCTGGCCGTTTCTTTTTCTCTTGTGAGTTTCCTCACGATTTTGAATAACGTCATTTTCTTCCGGGAAAAGCCTACCGTGCGTGTTGTGCTTGGCGCTTTCATGGGGATTATGGGGCTTGTGGTTTTCTTCTGGCACGAAATTTTAAGCGCGTCTCAACAGGAAGCAACTTTGCAAGGGCTTTCCTTATCCATGATTGGAACTCTTATTTTTTCCTTCGGGGGTATTTTTAGTAAACGAAATAGCCGTGCAAGGGTTCCTCTGATTCCAGGTATGACGATGGCCATGGTATATGGGTTTGTAGCGACACTTCTTTATGCGGTATGGAAAGGAGGAGCTTATGTTTTGCCTCTCTCTCCTTCCTACTGGAGTGGGGTTTTATATTCAGCAATCCCGGGCTCAATCATTGCCTTTTGGTGTTATCTGCAGCTCATCAAAACAGAAGGGCCAGAACGTGCTGGATACGTTACAGTGATTTTTCCTGTCGTGGCGTTGTGTGTCTCCTGGATGCTGGAAGGATATCAATGGTCTTTGCCGGACATCATTGGCATTATCCTTGTGATGTCCGGAAGTGTTTTAGTGATGAAACGCCTACCATCATAAATTTAGGGAGCTACATGACAGACCTCCGGCTAGTGATATATCCCTAAACACACCCTACCTATGCGTAAAGCTTTTAGCACATAATAAAGCCCCCCAAAAGGGAGGCTTTATATTAATTTCCAATCCAGAAACTAGAAGGTGTACAGAAGGCGGAGCTTTGCAACCCCTATATTTGACTTGATTTTTAAGTTATCCCCACCAAGGTTTACATTCACTTGAGAAAACAGGGTATAGTCATATGTGAGGCCAAGGGACAGCTTGTCTGTTATTTTTTCAGAAACACCAAGACCGATGAGAAGGCCTCCTTTGCTCTTCTTAACAGACTCAGTAACACCAAACTCAAAGCGTGAGTAGCTGTATCCGAGACGAAGGTCCGTTTTTGCGTGCCCAAACTTTGTTCCTAGGGTTATAACTCCTTGTAGGGAATATTTTTGCTTGGTTTTTTCAACTATGTTGGGAAGCTGATCTTTACCACTAACACCAGATAGATCCAGACCGAGCTCAAAGCCAACGATAAAAGGGTTGCTTCCCTCCAAAACTGCCCTGTTGTAGGAGACAAAAACTCCTCCAACAAGGCCACGAGAGGAGGCTTTAAACGCAGTAGTAGCATTGCGGACTTTTTCATGATTGCTACCATAACCAAGACCCAAGCCAATATTAAAGTCACCCGCATGTACAGTCCCCGCAAAAGAAGAAGCACACAGTGGTAAAGCCAATGCAATTTTTTTCATAATTTTTCCTATAGCTCATGCTACCTCTGATCGTAATAAGTCCAGAAGCTCTTGTATATAGGAGATAAAAGAAATCTGAGAAAAAGCTGCAGAAAAACCACCTCTGATATGATAAGGGAGACATACTGTAGTGTCGCCCCCTCTTTACTTACCTAATGCAGGAAGGAGTAAGGAGCTCTTTCACCACATCCCGCTTCCAACCGAATGCAGATGAAAAATCGCTATTCCAGAAAATAATGTAATAAAACCAGCAGGAAGCAACTTTACAAGTGCTTTCCTTATCCATGATCAGGGCTCTTACTTTTTATGACAAAGAACCTGCAGCCATTTTTGATCTGGACTGGGGGAACGTTGAGAACGTGAATCATCTTCTTGAGCCATCTCAATGATGGAAAAAGAAGAAGGAAGAAGTTTTTGAAAACGATCTTCATCCATATCGTAAAAATCCCGCCCTGGTGTTGAGCGATATCCTGTTCCATACTTAAAAGAACAGAAAAAGACCCCTTGATTCTTAAGGCTGCGGGCGATTTTATCAAAAATCTGGGGAAGACTCTCATAAGGCACATGAAGCAAGGAAGCATTTGCCCAAACGCCTTCAAATTCTTCAATGAGGTCTAAATCCTCAAAGAAAAGCTGTTTGGCCTTTACAAGAGGGGCGACCTCTTGAGTTTTCTTGACCATTTCAATTGAGGCATCAACAGCAACAACATGATAACCTTTCTCAGAGAAAAATTTAGCATCCCGCCCGCTTCCACATCCAAGATCTAAAATACGCCCCTGTTCAGGGAAATTTCTGAGAAAAGCTTGATACAGCTTAGATACATCTGCATCTATCGTGCGATCATAAAATTCCTGTGCATTTTCATTATAGTATTGGTAACTCATACTCTACGCCTTCTGCACCTTAAACCAGCGACCTGAATCGGACACCCTCTCGCCGGATATAAACGATATATCCTATACCAAGAGCAATTGCGAGGCAGAACCAAGTAAGGGCATATATCAGATGATTATTAGGAATATTCGGAATGATTGGAAGCGGAGAAATTGAAGGCCCGCTTTCTGTGGCAGTTTCTGTCGCCTTAGCCTCTGACCCAGATGCTGTTTTCAGGCTGTTGTGTTTAATCAACTCATCCTGCGGATTGAGTTGTACGTAAAACGGCAAACTCATCCCAAGCCCAAAATGCTGACTCAAATCCCGGACATCAAGTGTGACCCACTGGTTTTTTTGTGGGTTGTTCTCTGGGACAAAAAAGTTCTGGGTATCATTTCCAAAACGAAGCACACCTGTAAATTTCACCACACCCTCGGGCAGAGAAGGCGTCATGTCTTTCGGTGACCATCCCAGATTCACAAAAACAGTCGTTCCTGTTTTGAGGACAAGAGGCACGACAACATGCCCCCCTATTCTTCCTTCCAGGACTTTAGGAGCAATAAACACCTTCTTCGTAAGATCAAATTTCCCCTCAAGGGATACGGGTTTATAAGCGAGCTTGCTAGGATCTGTCAGGTCTGTGTCCACAATAGCGTCCAAAGGGGATGTCGTTTCATGGGTTGCTTTGAAAATTGAGGTAAGAAGCGCCTGCTTTTGCTCCAAGCGCTCAAGTTGCCAGAACCCAAGAAAGAGAGAAGTTAAGCAAAGAGAGAGCGCAAAAATGCTAAAGAAAAAAAGCTTGTGTGTGAGCTTGAATCGCTTCAATGACTTGATCCCCACCAATAGACACTAACAAATAGAAACAGCCACACCACATCAACAAAATGCCAATACCAGGCAGCGGCTTCAAAACCAAAGTGATCTTTGGCAGAAAAATGCCCTGATTTCAAGCGGAAGGTGTTCACGAGAATAAAAAGTGTGCCAATAATCACATGTAATCCATGAAAACCAGTGGCAATAAAGAAAATTGAGGCATAAACATTATCCCCAATTCCAAAAGGAGAGTGAGCATATTCAAGGGCCTGCATCGCCGTAAAGAGAAAGCCAAGCGCAACTGTAATCCAGCTCAAACGGACTGCTCCCTTGGTGTCATTCTTCAGCAAAAGTTCATGGGCCCATGTGATTGTTGTTCCTGAGAGAAGTAAAATAATTGTATTTAAGAAGGGCAAATCCCCAGGCTCAAAAGTTTCCATGCCCTGAGGGGGCCAGGTGCCGCCAATGGCTTCTGTCGGAAAAAGTCCTGAGTAAAAATAGCCCCAGAAGAAAGCTGCAAAAAAAGAGACTTCAGACAGAATAAAGAGGACCATGCCATAATGAAACCCTTTGCGAACTTCGTTGGTATGCACTGAGGAGAGGGATTCTTTCACCACGTCCCGCCACCAGCCAAAAGCAGACGCAAAAAGCATTGCTGTTCCAGAACACAGTGTAATGAGCCCGGCAGGTAGCGTTAGTTCATCAACAGTTAAAGTCACTTCCCGAGCCCAGAGAACAATACCAACAACCCAAACAAAGGCAGAAAGAGAAGTTATTAGCGGCCAAGGACTTGGCTCCACCATATGATAGGGGTGATTCTGTTTCGCTTCAGCCATGGCCTACCCTTTCTTTCTATATGCCTCCTTGGCCCACCATCCAGCATAGCTGAATCCAATCTCATCATCATGGGGGGGGAGATGGAATTTATCCCACATCACGAGCCAGCGGAAATTACTATAGAACAAATGTACCATATAATTTCCGGAAAGTAAGGCCCGATCCAGCAGACGGATAGCACCAATATATGTCGGCAAATCCTTGATCTGTGAAAATTGCTCTAGGATTTTATCAACGAGTGGGTTACGCACCCCTGCAAAGTTAATACTCTTTTGCCCTTCCGCACTGTTAGAATGCCACCGCCCAATTTGTTCAGTGCCCGGAGCCCGGGTGCCACCATAGCTAAAGAAGGTTGTCTGAAAATCGTATTCAAACAAGCGATTCCAGTATGAAGCGCTATCTGTTGGCCTGACTTTTACGTCCATACCCAAAGGCTTGAGGGTATCTTTTACAATCAGCGCAAGCTTTTCCTTTTCGTCCCCAAAGACAAGGATTGAGAACTCAAAAGGCTTGCCTGTCTTGGAATGAACAAGCTTCCCTTTGCGGGTTTCCCATCCCGCTTTTTTCAAGAGCATTAGAGCTTCCCGCAAGTTACGGCGGTGAGCTTTATCATCCTTTGCCAAGGGAGCTTGATAATTTTTGCGCAGCTGTGCCTTTTCCTCATCGGTAAGATCCAGAAAAGCTAAAGCTTTCTCCTCTTCCTCACTGACGTCAGCCTTTGACTGAAAAGTCGTATTTTCAAAATAACTTGTGATGGGGTGAAGGTGACCACTAAAGTGTTTTTGGATAATTTCGTCCTTATTACTCAAAGCTAAAGAAAACGCCTTACGCACATTAGCATCGCCAAAGAGGGAGTCACGGGTGTTCATAATGAATCCCTGAATTCCTACGGGATTGTTATGGGGGGATTTTACCTTGATAACCTTTCCTTCCCGAAGCGCCTTTGCATCGAAAACCTCCCATTCTTTAGGGGAAGACATGAGGCGAAAATCATAATCTCCAGCTTTGAAAGCTTCGTCAGCAACACTTTTGTTCATGTAGAAGTGGACAACAATTTTGTCAAAATTGTTTGTACCTTGATAATAAAATAAATCCTTCCCCCAGTGATCAAGCCGCCGCTCGTACTCAATGCCTCGCCCCATGTTCACAGATTTAATCTTGTAAGGGCCTGAACCAATAGGGGGAACCGTTGTGACTTCAGTAAACCCATGCTTCTTGAAGTGATGTTTAGGGATCACAAACATTAAGGCAATATTGAAAGGAAGCTCTTGATTATAAGCCTTCTTCCCGTCTTTTTCTCCTACGGGTTTGAAGGTAAACTTTATTGAAAGAGGAGAAAGAAGTTCTGCCTTTTCTACCTTCATATGCTGAAGCTTCAAAGGACCATAACCACGGGCCTTATATTGCTGATGACTATATAAGACATCAGCCGCCGTCACAGGCTTACCATCCGAAAATTTGGCTTTGGGATTTATGTGGAAAATGGTCCATTTTCCCTCAGGGTCAACTTGGACATACTCAGCTAAACACCCATAAAGTGTGAAAACTTCTGTTGGTGCCCGCTTCATCAAGCGCTCAAAAACAAGGGGGTGCCCTCCATATTGCAAGCCCATGGGGGCATGTCCTAAACCATTGAGACCATTGAGCGTGTCGAAACTTCCGACAACGCCAGCCCGGATAGTCCCACCCTTGGGCGCATCGGGGTTTGCACCAGGAAGGCTCTTCGCTGTCCCTGGATCCAGGTCAGGCTTGCCAATAAAGGAAATAGCTTTTTTCTTAAGTGGGAGTTGAGGAGGCGCTTTGGTCCAACAAGGGCTCACCAGAGCCAAAAAAACGATAGAACTATAAAAAAAGAATCGCAAAGTGTTGAACGGACATCTCCTTAAGTTTCTTCCTTTATACGAGAGGCTCGCATGAAATTCAATTCCCTTTGTGAAGATCAACAGCCAACACCTGTTCCACAGCGAATGACAAGAGCTCCCTCCGGAAGTCTAGGAAGAATAACGGGAGCAGCTGCGACAAGCCTGGGTGAAGGAAGCTCCTCGCATTCTTCTTCATCATCAAAAAAAGAAAGGGGGTCTCCCTCTGCAAGACCCGGGAAAAGCCCGGGTGAATCATGAATAGATGGTACGGACTCAAGCTCTACAGGATTTTCTGACACTGGCTCTTGAGGCTGTCTATACCTAATTTGAAGATAGCGACTGCCACCTTCAGATGTTCCAATAACGACCTCAACCTGACAAAGTGCTTCAAAGTACTTCTTACGTAACTGGGCCATAGGAATCACAACGGTTTGTTTTCCTGAACGCCTGTTTCTGACAATCCTTCTTGCAGAAGATATCTCCACCGGAATAAAAACGTCGCTAATCCCCTTGAATCTTGCTTCCTTTTCCCCAAATTCACTCAAAGGGCAAGTCACAGATTCGCCTGCTGGTGGATACTCCCCTTCACTGAAATCCAGGGTTGGTAAATTCCCCCATCCTAAATTTGGCAAAAAGAAAATAAAGGAAAAGAATGCGAGAAATCTCATGAAACAATACCTTTTTTTCTAGCTTAGATTTTCCAGAAAAAAAGAAAAAGAAAAAAATTATCCTTTTTTCTCATCAGCGAGTTTCTCAAGCACGGTTGTGAGCATTTCATCCCAAGCTTTAAACATGGGCCAGCGGTAAACCAAAGAACCTGGCGGTGGATTTGCAGGAAGTTTCACAAATTTGATTTTCGGGTTGTACTTTCCAACGGCAGCTCCCATTTCTGTCACAGCGAGGACATCAGCATCGATGCCGAGGATAACAGAAGGAGACCATCCCTTCCCTTTTTGATTTTTGAGAAAAGCGACCAAGCTTTCTCCCAAAGATTTTGTATAGGCAATCTCATTCGTCATAATCACCCCATCTTCAATTGCAGAGCTTACCTTATTGTAGTCATTAACATCCTTAAAATCTTGGCGTCCTGGGAAAGATTTATGGAAAGGATACCCTCTGTTTTTCAGCTCATCTGAAACTTTCTTACCAACCTTTTTGACATCACCAACATCTCCAGGAGTGACCATTTCAATAGCAACCACTTTAATCCCTGAAAGATTTTGTGTTTGAAGCTGACCTATCAGGTTCTTAAACTTCGGTTCAATTTCTTTGAAGCCTTTTTCTGCCATGCCGTAGGTGTAGACCTGGCAAGCAACAGTATCACTCATGCGCTGCAGGAACTCATCCATATACTTTTTGTGGAACGTCATAGCTCCATAGTCAAAGGCAGGATTTTTTGGTTGCAGCAACACACCATTGACACGAATCACAACTAAAATATCCGAGAGCTTTTTCCCTTGTTCCTTAGCAGCCTTGGCCTCTTTGACAAGCTGCTTAACAAGATCATTGTAGCCGTAGCCTGCGCCATGGGCATGGGTCAAGAATCCAAAGATAAAAACCAGGCTCAAGATGCGTTTCATATCTGCCTCCTGTTTCTCAAACCCTAGCAGGTTTGATGATGAAAAAGAACTTGAAAATTAGAATTGGACTCGTTAAGTATAGGAAGTTGCTGGGGCGTAGCCAAGCGGTAAGGCGCCGGGTTTTGGTCCCGGGATCGTGGGTTCGAATCCTTCCGCCCCAGCCATCTTTTCCAATATCTTTGACGATTTGGCAAAGGCCCCTGTGGCGGAATTGGTAGACGCGGTAGATTCAAAATCTATTGACCTTTGGTCGTGGGAGTTCGAGTCTCCCTGGGGGCACCATCTTAAGATCACAAACCTTGAGCTTTGGTGCTATTTAATGATTTTAGATAGCAAAAATTGAAGTATTGTTCGCAGTTAACCTCTCTTTTAGCTGATTTATTTGATTCTTTTTATAAAATTTCGTATTTTGTGTGGCTAAGGAGGACCTGTGTGTGAAAAAGCCCCAGTCCATTTTTGATATTTTCCTTCCACAAAGGTTCGCAGCCATGGCCCTTCTTGGGTTTTCTAGCGGCCTACCCTTGCTGTTGACCAGCTCTACGCTTTCCTTTTGGCTTGCAGCAGAGGGTGTTTCTCTGACACAAATTGGACTGTTAGGACTTGTGATTCTGCCCTACTCCCTAAAGTTTGCCTGGGCACCTCTTGTGGACCGTACCTCTCTTCCCTACCTCACACCTTTATTAGGGCATCGGCGCTCTTGGCTACTTCTTAGTCAAATCGCTGTGATGCTGATTCTCTGGGCCTTTCGGTTTGTAACCCCTCAAGAAGACCTCCTTGAAATTGGTATCTTAGCTTGTCTCCTCTCATTTATGGCCGCAACCCAAGATATGGTTCTCCTTGCCTTTCAGGCAGATGATCTGGAACAAAAAAGCTATGGTCATGCGGAAGCTATGACGGTTTTTGGGTATCGTTTTGGAATGCTCACGGCAGGAGCTGGCGCCTTATACCTCTCTGAGTTTCTCTCCTGGGCTGACATTTATGCAGCCATGGCAGCCCTTATGGGAATTGGTATCATAACCACACTTACGGTCAAAGAGCCAACTTCCTCAACAAAACGCTGGGAAGCCAAGGCCAATGAACCTCTCCCCCCCCAAGATTTAACATTTTCTCAAATTCTTCGACGGAATATCCTGACCCCTTTCTTGAGTTTCTGTAAGGTCCAGGGGTGGCTCCCTGTGCTTCTTCTCATGATGCATTACAAACTTGGGGATAATCTGATTGGCTCTCTCTCTGCTATTTTTTACCATGACCTCGGATTTTCTGCCCAAGAAATTGCAAGCGCTTCTAAAGTTTTCGGCATGTGGGCCACAGTCATTGGTGGCTTCTTGGGAGGCGCCTTGATCTCTCGACTTGGTCTAATTTCCAGCCTCTTCTGGTTTGGCCTGATCCACGGCCTTTCTCTCATGCTCTATATTTATTTGGGATGGGTTGGAAAAGATATTTCCCTTTTATACCTCACCATCGCCATTGAGAATATTACAGGCGGCATGCGCACTACGGCTCTCCTGTCTTTCCGATTTGCTTTAGCTCAAAAAGATTTTGGTGCAACCCATATGGCTATTATGACTTCTTTTATTCACCTGGGCCGCGCCCTCTATTCCGCCCCCTCTGGAGCCCTTGTCGAAAGCCTTGGATGGATTTCATTCTTCACCCTTGTTGCCTTTTCTACCATTCCCTCCCTCGCCCTTGTTATGTGGGTCGGAAAAAAATGGAAACCTGTACATGAAGAAGCTGGGCAAGTTGACGAAATCAAGGTAGCCTAGAAAAAATACCTTAGAAGTCATGTCAGACACAAAAACACCTGAAAAAATCCAAACGTCTCAATCCCGTGTTCGTTGTGATGGCGGAGATACTTCTCTTGGTCATCCTGCTGTTTATCTGGAAATGGGCACCCAAAATCAGGTCCAGTGCCCTTACTGTGGGCGAGTGTTTGTGCGGGTTAGCACCGCTGAAAAAGACTAGCTTATGGTTTTCTTTAACCTTGAGGCTATACAAAAAAGGATGAATAGATGCCCCACGAAGACTTTGCAAATGTCATTTACCCCCTGAGCTTTGATGGCAAAAAAAGTAAACAGCACGTTTTCCTCAAAAACATTATTACGAATCCAAATATTACTGTTGGGGAATATACTTTTTACCATGACCGTGTAGATCCATATAACTTTGAAAAATATAATGCATCTTATTTTCCACCACACATGCCTGGAAAACTTATTATCGGGAAGTATTGTTCTTTAGCAGATGGCGTACAGTTCCTTTCTAGTGTTGTAAACCACCATATGGATGGCTCAACCTTTCCCTTTGCTGTGTTTTGGGGAGCAGAAAAAACAGGGTATGAGTATTACTACCCGGTAAAAAAAGACACCGTAATAGGCAATGATGTCTGGATCGGGTGTGAGGCTATGATTATGCCAGGTGTTACCATCGGAGATGGTGCCATCATAGGCGCAAGGGCTGTGGTTACTAAAGATGTTCCACCCTACACAATCGTTGCAGGAAACCCTGCAATGAAAATCCGAGACCGTTTTACACCAAAGATCTGTCAGCAACTTCTTGAAATAAAATGGTGGGATTGGCCTAATGACTTGGTTGTTAAAAACGCATGTCACATTGTAAAAAATGATATTGAAAAACTGTTAGATGCTTCAAAAAAAACTTAGTCTTCTTTTTGCTCGCAAACTTGATCCAGGGTCTCCTCAAGCTCAGAAAGTTTAATAGGCTTGGTAATAAACTTTGAAGCGCCGGAAGCTTTTGCTGTATTACGGCTTTTTTCATCTCCGTACGCAGACATCACCATTGTTTGAAGCGTTGGATATTTTTGATGAATCTCGGACAGAAGCGTAAAGCCATCCATCTCGGGCATATTGATATCCGTAATGACCAAATCAAAATCATCTGCACCCTTCATCTTCTTGAGGGCATCAAAGCCATTACGTGCAAACACGAGTTCATATTTTCCTTCACGGATTTTTTTGCGGAATTTCTGGTTGAGCAAAATCTCAAGATGAGATTCATCATCAACAATCAACACACGAATTCCTTTTTCAATCATAGGGTTAGCTTTCTCTAAAGATGATGAATTTAGTGCCATAGTCCCCTGACAAGAATGTATACTTGTATTATTATAAGAATAATAAGGAAAAAGTGAACACTGTTTATGAGAATTAAATTCCTCGGCGTTCGGGGGTCAACACCCGCACTCTCCCCGCAAACACCTCTATTTGGAACGCATACAGCTTCCATTTGCTGTACTTCTAATGATCTACACCTTCTTTTCGATGCGGGCTCAGGGATTGGCAAGGCGCCCTTGCCTGAAGGTGTAAATGAGATTCACCTATTCTTTTCTCATTTGCATTTGGATCACGTCACGGGGCTCCCTTTTTATAAAGCCTCCTGGAATCCCAAGATCACTTTTAACCTCTGGGCGCCGAAGGTTGAGGGAAGTTCATCCCTTAAGGAAACTTTTGAGACTTTGTTTGCACCTCCATTTTTTCCCATTCCTTTTGAGAAATGGTCTGGAAATTTCAAATTTCACGAAGTCCACAATGGTGAAAAAATCCCCCTCTCCTCCGAGGTAAGCCTTCTTGCCCATACGCTCAACCATCCCGGAGGCGCTATGGGGTATCAACTTACCACGCCTGAAGGCCGCTTTGCCTATATTTCAGATACAGAGCATGGCAATCCAGAGGGAGACGCCAACATTCTTAAACTCATGTATGATGCGGATCTCGTTGCTATGGACGCCATGTATGATAGAGACTCCTATGCTGGCCATAAAGGCTGGGGGCATGCCACGTGGGAAGCGGCATTGCAATTTGGAAAAACCGCAGGAGTCAAAACACTAGGATTGATTCATCACGAACCCCATTTTTCTGACAAGGATCTTCTGATGCGGGATGAAAAAATTAAAGATCTTGCTGCTTCAGCCCTTTTGATTCGAGAGGGGATGCTCTATGATCTAGCTACAAAGAATTTCGTTCAACCATGATTGCGTCTCAACCTTTACTTGTCATCCTTTCTTCTCCTTCTGGAGCTGGAAAAACAACTATTGCCCGCCAACTTCTTGAGAAAGTTCCAAGCATGGAAATGTCTATCTCTGTGACAACACGTCCAAAGCGACCTGGCGAGCAAGATGGTGTAGATTATCACTTTGTCTCACCCGAAACCTTTCAGCAAAGAGCTGATCAGGGGGAGTTTCTGGAGCACGCCACTGTTTTTGAAAACGAGTATGGGACCCTTTCTCAAACTGTCACTGACCTAAACTCAGCAGGGAAAGATGTGCTTTTTGATATTGATTGGCAGGGAGCTCAGCAAATTACACAAAAGATCAAACTTCCTCTTGTCAAAATTTTTATTCTCCCTCCCTCTGTTGAGATCCTGCGTGAACGCCTTGAAAACCGTCGTCAAGATAGCAAAGAGATCATTGATATGCGCATGGAAAAGGCCCTCACGGAGATGTCACACTGGCCAGAATATGATTATATTCTTGTTAACGACGACTTAAAAAAGACGACAGAACAAGCACTTGCCATTATTTCCGCAGCACGGTGTAAAAAAGATTTCTTAAAACCTATTTCGTGACAAAATATAATTAAAATTTTCCATTTCTTTAACTAAAATTTAGTATTTTTTGCCCATTCTTGTTCTTAAATGAGGTGAGCAAAATGAAAGTTCCATACGCTATTTTTTTTCTTGCATTTATAGCCGTTTGCACTGCAAAAGGGGCCACGGTGGAAGAGTCTGCAGGTACCATAAGGCTATTTGCCGCAGGTTGCCAAAAAGAATATGCAAGACTCATGAGACGAGACGATTTGTCTGGAGAAGCTCTTGAAACTGCCTATAGAGATCGCCTCATAAGGGCCACAAACTGGGCCCTTGGAAAACTGCTTTCTGGATTTACCCCCCTGACAGCAGAACAATTTTCAGCCTTCCATGATCAAATCGAGGCTATCCCTACAACCGGATCTTCTCAGGAACATTTTAGAATTTTCCTCACGGAAGTTATAGAGGGGATTACGAATCTTTCCGGTGATGATGATGGAACAGATAGTGCTGGAAGCGCAGGGAGCGTCACTGTTCACATGGGGCCAACTGCAAGCTTCTATGATCCTGCCTCTGGTGGAATGCAATTTGATGTGAGAATGCCCACTGTAGATGATCAGCGTAGATTTTCTCTCCGCTCTGCAGTGCATGCTGTCATAGCAGCAAACCGAGTAGGAGCTGCAGCTGCTAGCATCGAAGGCTAGGCAGCTTCTTCGCTTTCATTTGCATTGGAAGGTGCTTTAGGGGCCGCTTTTTCTACAGCCATTCCCAAAGCAATAAGGTACGTATCTAGGATATATTCGTGCTCTTCTCGCTCACTTGAATCCATTTTGCGAATTTTCAAAACTGAGCGCATGATCTTAGGATCAAAGCCGTTATATTTTGCTTCGGCATAAACTTCACGAATGTCCTCTGCAATGTTCGCTTTTTCTTGTTCTAAATTTTCAATACGCTCAATAAATTGTTTGAGTTGATCGCTTGAAATTCCACCAACTTGTGACATACTCTATTCCCATATATAACTATGTGCACATTAGAATGTGAGACTGTAAAAATCAATGCCTGAAATGCAACCTCCTCCACCACTTCCCCCTCAGCCAGAGACTCCTATTTCTCCACAAAAGCGAACTCGCCTTAGGCGCTTCTTTAGTCAGACGTTTGAGGAATCCCCGAACCTGGCGATCCTCACCTCGTTGGTGGCTGCAAGTTTGATTGGGCTTTCTGCCGTCTTCGTCCGCCTAAGTGAGGTTGGACCCATCTCTACAGCCTTCTTTCGCTTTTTTATTGCTTTCCCTATTGTTGTTACATGGATGATGTTTGACAACGTTAAAGATAAAGAATATCGCCTCCCTGCTCAGCCCTATGATTATGGGCTGATGGTTTTAGGTGGATTGTTCTTCGCCTTAGACCTCTCTACATGGCACTGGTCCGTTGAGCTGACGACAATTATCAACTCCACCGTTTTAAACAACCTTGCTTCCGTTTTCGTTGCTTTTTTTACATGGCTCATCTATCGAGAACGCCCAACCAGTAAGCTTCTCATGGGAATTTGCGTCTCTTTTACAGGAGCGATTGTTTTGGCGGGACAAAGCTTTGGGCTGGGGTATCAGAATATCCTGGGAGACCTTCTTGGATTTCTTTCGGCCATGTTCTTTGCAGGCTATATTATGATTACAAAACATCTACGCCATAAGTTTACAGCTCCTACAATCATGGCTTGGACTAGTTTCTCAACCATGTATTTTTGTGCGATTTTTATGATCTTTGAACATGGAAAACATGTTCCTATAACGATCCGTGGCTGGATAACATTGATTGGGCTGAGTTTAGTTGTTCATATTTTTGGACAAGGCCTGATGGCCTACGCCATCCGACATGTTAGCGCAGGGTTTACTGCTATTTGTATGTTGCTTGGCCCGGTTGTTGCATCACTCATTGCATGGCCTCTTTTTAATGAACCCCTGAGCTTGATTCAAATGCTTGGCGGGCTTATTGTTTTGGCCGGTGTTTTAATTGCTCGCAAAAGCTAACCCTAGAAAGAAATTCTCATGACGCTACGTAAAACAAAGATTGTTTCCACTTTGGGCCCAAAAACAGCAAATTTGGAGGCGATTCGCGCCCTGGCAAAAGCAGGTGCAAATGTGTTTCGTTTGAACTTCTCCCACGGAGATCATGAATTCCATCTTGGGCTTATGAAAATGATCCGCCAGGTTGAGGCCGACCTTGGAACACCTCTCACAGTTATGGCTGATCTCCAAGGGCCCAAATATCGTGTTGGTAAACTCAACCCCTCTTTACAGCTCAAGACTCAGGATGAGCTAATCTTCACGCTGAAAGAGCAGGAAGGGGCTGTTCAGCTTCCCCACCCTGAAATTTATGCATCTATTGCCGTTGGTAATACGATCCTCATCAATGATGGAAAAATTAGTTTAGAGGTCACTAAAGTTGCCCCTGAAAAAATCACGGCACTTGTTATTCATGGAGGAGAGCTGTCCAGCCACAAGGGTGTTAACCTTCCCCATACTGAGCTCAAAAACGACTTCTTAACCCCCAAAGATGAAAAAGACTTAGCCTTTCTCCTCTCAGATACATGTGTTCAAAACGTGGATTATATCGCTCTCTCTTTTGTGCAACGTGCTGAAGATATTGTTGAGACCCGGAAAAAAATCAAAGGAGACATCCGTCTTCTGGCTAAGGTTGAAAAGCCCCTTGCTCTAGAAAATGCAGAGAAAATCATTGAGGCTAGTGATGGGATTCTGGTCGCACGCGGAGATCTTGGTGTGGAAGTGTCTGTACAAGAAGTTCCACGCGCCCAACGCCGCCTTGTTCGCCAAGCTCGCCAAGCAGGAAAGCCTGTTATTGTTGCAACGCAGATGATGGAATCCATGATTGAGTGTAATGTCCCAACTCGGGCAGAAGCCTCTGATGTTGCAAATGCTGTTTTTGAGGGCGCAGATGCCGTGATGCTAAGTGCGGAAACTGCAATGGGACAGTTTCCTACCGAAGCCGTGGAGGTGATGTCAAAGATTCTAGAACAGGCTGAATTAGAAGAGACACCTCCCCTCCCTGCATTACCCCATGAAATTTTGCCGATCGACAAGGCCATTATCCAGTCTGCGACTTTCGTCTCCAGTCATGTGGAAGGATCTGCAATTGTCAATCTCACGGCCTCTGGACGTTCTGTTCTTGAAACAGCCAAGCAACGCCCCCAGGCCCCCATTTTTGCGATTACTGACACTGAGAAGCTCAGTCGCCAACTGAATATTGTGCGTGGCGTCATGCCTCTTAATCTCCGACCGACAACTTTCGCAGACTTAGCAGATCACGTTTGCAAAGACCTTCTTGAAAGAGGTGTTGTCCAAAAAGGAGCCCCTGTCATTTTCACCGTTGGGATTCCTTTCCATACCCCTGGCACATCAAATGTTGTCCGAGTCGTCAATGCAGGCGAAAAAGAAAGCTATGTTTCTTTCTAATGGTTAAGGTGCCTCCTCCTCATGATTCTGGTGGTGAAGATTTTGAAGAAGCCCTCTCAAAAAGCCCTCTAGGGCGCTTTTTTAAGATGTCTTCTGCTTTGGGAGGAAGTGCGGCCCGCTGGGCAAGCTCAAAATATCTAGGAACAGAAATTGATACACTGCTTCATGCAAAGAATTTGAAAGCCCTTCTCGGTGGGCTCAAAGGTCCTTTGATGAAGGCTGCGCAGCTTCTCTCTACAATTCCAGGGGCTCTCCCAGATGAATATGTGCAAGAATTGAGTGAGCTTCAATCCCAAGCCCCACCCATGGGATGGCCGTTCGTTCGTCGTCGCATGCGGATTGAACTCGGACCAGATTGGCAATCTAAATTTAAAGAATTTTCAAAAGACGCCCAAGCTGCGGCGTCTCTTGGGCAAGTCCATCAGGCAACGTCTATCTCTGGAGAAGCCCTTGCTTTGAAGCTTCAGTACCCTGACATGGATACAGTTGTGACCTCTGATCTTTCTCAACTGAAGATGTTCTTGCGATTGTATGAAACGATGAACAAGTCGATTCAAACAGACCTTGTCTTTGAAGAGCTCAAAGAACGGCTTATGGAAGAGCTAGACTATACCCGTGAGGCCCAACATATTGCCCTTTATGAGAAGATTTTTGATGGAATAAACTGGGTCCACGTCCCCAAAACATTTCCAGATCTTTCTACAAAACGGCTTCTTACTATGTCCTGGCTAGAGGGACGTCCTCTCAAGGAAATTGAAAACCTTCCTCAAGAGCGGCGAAATTGCCTCGCAGAGAGAATGTTTACAGTATGGTACAAACCACTATATCACTACGGCATTGTCCATGGAGATCCACATTTAGGGAACTATACTTTCACTTCCCAGGATGAAATTAACCTTCTTGATTTTGGATGCATCCGGGTTTTTGATCCTCAGTTTATTCAGGGTGTTTTAGATCTCTATCGCGCATTGCAGCGCAACGATAGAGATGCTCTGGTTGCGGCCTATGAAGGCTGGGGCTTTAAAAATCTCTCTAAAGACCTCATTGATGTTTTGAACCAATGGGCTGCCTTTCTCTATGACCCTCTTTTAGAAGACAAAGTTCGCACCATTCATGCCCACCATGAGGGCAAGAAAGGCCAGGATATTGCTAGTGAAATTCATCGAAAACTTCATGAAGTGGGAGGTGTACGCCCCCCTCGAGAATTTGTGATGATGGACCGAGCTGCTGTTGGGATGGGAGCCGTTTTCATGCACCTCAATGCCCAGTGCAACTGGCATCGTCTCTTTGAAACCCTTATTGAAGGCTATGATCCGGTAACTATCAAGCAAAGACAAACAGAACTGGGAGTTTCATAATGCACTACGCTTATACGATTTTGTATGTTCCTGATGTAGAAAAAGCCCTTTCTTTTTATGAGCAGGCTTTTGGGTTTGATCGTGCGTTCATGGTGGAGTCTGGCGAATACGGAGAGCTTTCTACAGGCCAAACAAAGCTTGCCTTTGCAAAGCGTGACTTTGCTACGGGACTTACCAGCCTTGATTTTGCGCCTGTATCACAGGAAGACCTTGTTCCTCCTGTTGAGTTTGGGTTTGTTACAGAGAATGTTGAAAAATTCTATCAGCAGGCTCTGGCCGCAGGTGCAGTAAATGTAAAAGCCCCTCACCAAAAACCTTGGGGGCAAACCGTTGCTTATGTTCGGGATCCAAACGGATATTTATTAGAAATTTGCACAGCGATGGGCGGGTAGCTTTTACTCAAGCCAACCTGATATATCCCACCAATTCCCCATGAGATCACACCAGTCAACAGGAGGCTCTTCTCCTCCCGGTGTTCCAAAGCACATTCTCTCAAGCTCCAGACCTATATATTCCCCAAGCCCTGCAGCCTCAAATTCAAAAGCGTCCAGCACGCGCCCAAGATTTGCCTGTGTTACAGGGTATACATAAGCGCCTTCAGCAACAGCTCCCTCATCCTTTAATTTTCTAACTAGATCTAACATATGCGCGGCACCCACTACACAAAGGACGGGGGATGTTCCGTCTCTATTCAGGTGTGCATTAATCCGCTGAGCCCAGAGGGTATCTCTTTGATGTAAATTCTTGTCTGGCGTTTCCCTTCGCAAGAAATCAGATTGCACCCGTGGCGTTAGAGGTTCTGTTTCTCTTAAAACAGGAAGCATGTCATATATCTGACTCTCATGAACTCCTAGGATCGAAGGATAACTATCAACATAAGGCCGAACATTTTTCACATATTCACTTAAAATCCTCTCTTTTTCTGGCATAAATCTAAGTCCTTTTTTTACGAAATAATCAATATTTCTTTCACAAAGATGAGCCAATCCCATCATAGGATCGCATCCCAGCTCTGGAGCCCCCCTTTCATCATCTTCCTCTAGTTTACGATGATTTTTTCCAGAGAATTTGGCTAGCACCTTGAATGCGGAATCCACTCTTCTCTCTTCAAATTCTCTTGGGCTTATCAATTGACTGCCAGCAAGCTCAATATATTGAAGAAAACAAAGTAATAGATATGGATGCATCTCTTTTTCTTCAAATAGGTGTTCAGAAAACCCTAAATTTTTAAAAAAATACAGAGTTTCGGAGCTAATTTTAAATCCAAACTCCTCATACCATTTTCCTTCAGGACTTAAGCCATAATACTCCTTTGCTAATTCTTCTGCTTCCTCTCTGGCAATGCCGTCTAAACTCTGGATCCAGTCTAAAATCTTTTCATAATGTCTCTTGGAGGCAAAAACTCTATCTAGAAAAAAGGATTTTTCTTCTTCAGTACGATCCTGGAAACTTCGCGGCCAATGTAATTTTTCTTCACCTTTTGGAGCGCCCAAAAGTGGAGCCCCAGTTTCTGTTATAACATCTAAAGCAACTGCAATGAGGCGCTTTGCATGTCGTGTTGAAAATGTGCTCCGAAGTAAAAGTTGGTGACTCGTCCCCACAATAACTAAGGGACGTCCCTTACCCAGCCTGACAATATGGGCTACTACTTGATTGCTTGGACGAGAGAAGCCATCAAATCTGAGGTTCAACAATGGATCCGGAAGTTTTTCTGTTTCATATCGAGAGTGAGGTTTAGTGCTGCCATCTTCTAATAGAAGCACAGCTGCCCCATAAAGATTCGAGATAGAAAATAAGATAAAAAGAAATATTTTTAACATGAGGCATAGATAGTTATTTGCACCTTAAAATCAAGTTTTCAAGATACAAGAACGACCTACTCAGGCCTCTCTCTTAGCCCACAACCTCACCACCAAGGCTGTTGCCAGTCGCACCTTGGATTTTCACATCGTGAATCTGGCCAATTTGTTCTAAATCTCCAAAGAAGTGAACAGCCTGAAGGTAAGGGCTGCGACCCACAACCTGTCCCTGGTGACGGCCCGGCTTTTCAAAAAGAACGGGCATTGTTTTGCCTACACAACTTTCGTTAAAAGCAATTTGCTGCTCCTTTAGCAAGGCTTGGATTTCATACAAGCGCTGGTCTTTGACCTCTTCGGGAAGCTTACACTCTAGATTTGCTGCAGGTGTTCCAGGACGTGGGGAATATTTGAAAGAATAGGCCTGGGCATAATGGACATCTCGGATAAGCTGGAGGGAAGCTTGGTGATCTTCATCCGTTTCTCCAGGATAACCCACGATAAAATCTGAGGAAAAAGCCATGTCAGGGCGGGCCTTGCGAAAAGCTTCAATCAGCACCATATACTCTGCTGCAGTATGGCGTCGATTCATAGCTTTCAACATCCTGTCAGACCCAGACTGAATTGGCAGATGCAAGTAAGGCATTAACTGAGGCAAATCCCGATGGGCATTGATCAAGTCTTGATCTACATCCCGAGGGTGGGAAGTTGTATAGCGAATACGCTCTAGCCCCTCAAGTTCAGCCAAGGCATAGCAAAGCCGTCCAAGAGACCACTCCCCATCTTTTGTTGCACCATGATAAGCATTAACGTTTTGACCTAATAGGGTGATTTCCTTCACGCCCTGATCAAGCAAAGTTTTTGTCTCATCAAGCACCTCAGCAACAGTACGAGAATACTCAGCACCACGTGTGTAAGGAACCACACAAAAATGGCAGAATTTGTCGCACCCTTCTTGGATAGAAACAAAGGCTGAGACTCCTGCTGCCTGTGCTTTAGGCAGGTTGTCAAATTTATATTCTTCGGGGAAATCTACATCTAGTACACCCCGGCCAGGACCTGTGATATCTGCTTCTCGGCGACGTTTGACTTCAGCCAAAAATTGTGGGAGACGGTGATAGGTTTGAGGGCCAAAGACCATATCCACCATTTTTGCCCGCTTGAAGATCTCGCCTCCTTCAGCCTGCGCAACGCACCCAGCAACTCCAATAATTGTATCCCGGCCAGAGGCCCGACGCGCGTCCTGAATCAACTTAATACGGCCCAATTCAGAGTACACTTTTTCTGCAGCTTTCTCTCGGATATGGCAGGTATTGAGGAGGATAACATCAGCTTGTCCCATCTCTGCTGTGCTTTCATAACCCAAGCTTTCGAATATCTCTGTCATGCGTTGAGAATCATACGCATTCATCTGACATCCAAAAGTCTTAATCATAACGCGTTTTTTAGCAGAATCCTGAACCGTTTGTGTCATAACCTCTTCTTTCTCTATTCATAAAAAAAAGCTCCCACACAATGGGGAGCTTTTCTTTCTAATGCAAGCTTTTTATGCTGCTTTGGATTGACCCTTGCGGCGTGTGCCAAGGCCAATTTTCAAAGCCAAATCACTCCGGCGACGCGCATAGTTTGGAGCAACCATAGGATAATCTGCTGGGAGGCCCCAACGCTCGCGGTATTGCTCAGGTGTCATGTTGTAAGAAGACTTCAAGTGACGCTTGAGCATCTTGAGCTTTTTGCCGTCTTCAAGACAAACGATGTAGTCATCAAAAACAGAGGCATCAACTGGAACTGCTGGACGTGGGCGAACGCCACCAAAAGAAGCACTGTTCGCGTAAGGTGCCAACGCATTGTAAACTGTGTCGATTACAGTCTTTACCTCACTCAATTCAACAGAGTGGTTGGAGACGTAGCTAGACACAATTTCAGAAGTTAAGTCCAACAACTGTGGTTGTTCAGACGATGAGTGGGAAGATGATGAAGACGCTTCAGTGGAAGTTTCAAAAGGTGTCTCACCGATGGGTTCAATTACTGTTACTGTGTCAGTCAATTCTATTCTCCTGAATTTTTATTTTTGTTCTATAGTGTTCAATTAAAGAGGATTATCAGAAATCGATGATTACTATCAAGGCTTTTTTTAGCATTACTTTAGATTTTTTTTCAAAACTCTTGCAGCACATGGTTTTAAACCCCTGTAATAATTTTGTCTATCATGTATTTTTGAAAAGCCCAACCCTTTATAGAACATTTCAAGCCCATTATTCAAGGCCTCAAATTCCAAAAACAGAACTTCTGCTCCTTTTTCTTGTGCTAATTCCATAAAAGCTTCCATAAGCCCCGTACCTAATCCCGATCGTTGATAATCTTGTGCAACGCCAATCAAAAAAACTTCAGCTTCTTCACAGACGACAGATCCAAAAACGTATCCAATAAGTTTCTTATCCTGAAAAGCACCTAATCCAAAAACAGTCTCTTGAGATAATGTTTGATGAATGGCTGTTTCTCCCCATCTTTCTTGTCCAAGAGAAGAAGCAATCCTCGCAATCTCATTGCTGTGCTTAGGATTGAGGAGGCTGAACATTTGGCGCCTTAATATAGAAAGGATCAGGAGATGTCGTTGAAATTTTTGGCAAAAGCCGCGGTAATTCTTCTCTAGAAATTTGAATACTCTGAGGAGCCCCTCCCTGCTCTCTCAAAACCTGCACCCCTTCTCCAGCCTCCACAAACATAGGAAGCCTATTTTGAGAAAGAAAATCTCTCAAATCTTCGTGGGAGATGTGAGATGCTTTTTTAAGATTAAAGCCATCAAATTCCCCCATATAAAAATGGCCTTTACCCCCATATATTCCCACAAGACAGGCTTCAGACGTGTGGCAAAAATGTCGAAGCACTGTTAGGCGATTAAGCCCTTTGACAAGGATATTAAGCCCGTGTCCTAAGCCAAGTGCAAAAGAAAGTCCTGCGCGGATACCTGTAAAAGACCCTGGACCCACCATACAATAAACATCTGTCAAATCTTCTGGAGCAAGTGCAGCATGCTCTAAAAGTTCTTGGACTTTTGTGGAGAGATCTCTTGCAACATCTCTTTGGTTATTAATTTCTGCATCAAATACCTTCTCAAGGTGAACCAAGTAGATTTTGCAGGGAGAAACAACAGCATCAATGAGAAGGCTTGTGGACATTTGATGGCCTCTTTTCCTTCAGTTCTTTGGCCTTATTTTCCATGGTTTCTATGTCTTTTTGAAAATCAGCCTCTTGGGAAAACTCGGGAGGGAGCTCCGGCCGCGGACGGAGAGGAACATATTCATCGGCAATCGGCGCATCATGAGCTTGTTTAAACTTTTCATTCACAGGTGGCATATGGTTAGAAATTGGATGACATCCTGTCAGGATAAGCATGCAAACCAGAGTGAAGATTTTATAAACCATGTTTTATTTCCTTTGCGGCATCAAGAGCGCCATACGTCCATATACCACTTGCCCCTGCTCGTTTACAACAGAGGAGAACCTCTAGCAAGGCCTTCATTTCATCAAGGATTCCGGCCTGAGCAGCTGCCTTAAGCATGGCATACTCCCCACTCACGTGGTAGCTAAATGTCGGAAGGCCTGTAGCAGCAACAACTTCTTGAAGAACGTCTAAGTACATCATTCCTGGCTTTACAATAAGGGCATCTGCACCCTCTTCAGCATCGACAACAGCTTCTCTTAGAGCTTCTCTTCCGTTTGCTGGATTCAGCTGGTAAGTTTTTTTATCTGCTAGCCCCAAATTTTTGTCTGATCCAAGCGCAGAACGAAAAGGACCATAGAAGGAAGAAGCAAACTTTGCACTGTATGCCATAATGGGTAGCCCAGAATGCCCAGCTTCATCAAGGCTTTTCCGAATCACAGCAACACGTCCATCCATCATATCTGAAGGTGCGAGGCACTGAGCTCCTGCCTCAGCTAAAACTAAGGCTTGTTCTCTGAGGGCTTCCAAAGTTAATTCTGTGTCAACGTCTCCTTCTTTGACAATTCCATCATGGCCGTGGGTCGTATAAGGATCTAGAGCAACATCACAAATCAGCCCAATATCATTTGAACGATCTTTAACTTTGGCCAAAGCTTTACAAATCAAATTACCCTCAAAGAATGCTTCTTGACCCGCTACATCCTTTTTCTCCTGAGGAACGTGGGGGAAAAGAGCAACCGCCCGAATCCCAGCTGCACAAGCCTCATCAAGAATTTGATCTAATTCGTTAACTGCATGCCTACGAACACCCGGGAGTTGGGAGATTTCTGCAGGAATATGATCTTCCCTCACAAACAAAGGCCAAATCAAATCGTGAGGTGTGAGTTGAACTTCACACATTAAGTCCCGAGCCCAATTTTTTTGGCGCAACCGCCGGAATCGAAAAAAAGATTCTTTTTTAATAGCATGCAACACAGTTTTTGCCCCAACTATACTTTTTGACTTCTCTAAATTTTCATATGTTTTCATCAAGCGCAAGCCACCCTATAACATTTTTTCCTAGTACTTGAAAAAGGAAACTGATAAATTGAACCTTAAATTTAAAGAGAAAAGTACGTTGACTGGACTCAAACAAACAGCTCTTCCTGAAGATTCTCAAAATTCGTTGGAGGCAGAAATTCATCAATTTATGGGAAAAGATACAAAGCGGAAGTTTAAGAATTGGCGCTTGCGGATCCTCATAAGCGCTATTCTGGGCTATGCTTCGTACTATGTTGTTCGGCAAAACTTCACGATTGCAATGCCAGTCCTCATTAATGAATTTGGGTATACAAAGACCCAGCTGGGCTGGGCTATGTTTCTTTTCAATATCATCTATGGCTTCGGAAAGCTGTTTAATGGATATCTTTCAGACCGCTCAAATGCCCGCTATTTCATGGCCTTTGGCCTCGGTGCTTGTGGTGTCATCAGCATCTTCCTCGGCCTCTCTAAGGGGCTTATGTCCTTTATCCTTCTCTATGCTTTCATAGGCTGGTTTCAATCCATGGGATTCCCCCCTGTTGCCCGAATGCTGACACACTGGTTTACCCCAAAAGAGCTTGGGACAAAGTGGGCCATTGCCTCTGCAGCCCATCAAATTGGAGGAGCAACGATCAACGCAAGTGCGGCTTTTTTGATTCTTTGGATGGGATGGCAAGGAGCTTTCTTTGTACCTGGTTTTTTTGCTATTGGGATGGCACTTCTCCTCGTCTACCTCCTACGGGACCGGCCTGAGGAGGTAGATCTTCCTGCTCCTGAAGCTTATAAGGGTGAAAAAGTCCCAGAAATTGACCCAACACGGGTAAGCATGCGAGAAGTTTATGAAATTGTCCTCACAAATCGAAGCCTTTGGTTTGTTTGCCTCTCCAACATGTGCCTCTATATCGTGCGGATGGGGGTTATCACATGGGCCCCTACATTCCTATGGGAAATGAAGGGCATTGCCCTGCAAAAAGCAGGATTCCAAGTTGCGATTTATGAACTTGCAGGAATTGCTGGTGGTATTTTTGCTGGATGGCTCTCTGACAGACTCTTCAAAGGACGGCGTGGCCCTGTCGGATTCTTGTACATGCTTCTCCTTGCAGGATCTCTTGTCTACTTCTGGAAGATTGAGCCTGGCCATGATGTTGCCAATGCTATTGCCATGACGATGGTTGGCTTCCTTGTTTATGGGCCACAAGTCCTAGTTGGCGTCGCTTCTGCTGATCTTGGCTCCAAGCGCGCTGTTGGTGTAGCAAACGGGTTTGCAGGAACCTTTGCCTATGTTGGGGTTGGCCTCAGCAGCCTTATCATTGGTTGGGTCTCTGACCACTGGGGATGGGATATAGGCTTTGCTATGTTCATCACAGCTGCCCTCCTCGGCGCTGGCTTCTTCGCCCTTAACTGGGAAAAGAGCGCCCAGCAATAAGTGATTTAGTTGAACTTTAAATCTCTTTTGTGCTAAGAATCAGTGCTCAAGAAAAGGCATATTCATGGCTCCCGAAGGTTTTGACTTTCAATACACATCTTCAAGCACGGCCCATAAAGGACGGCGGGGAACCCTTACAACACCTCATGGAACTCTTGAAACACCTGCTTTCATTTTTTGTGCGACCAAGGCCAGTGTAAAGGGGCTCATGCCTTCTCAGCTTCGCGCTGTCGGTACACAGATTATCCTTTCAAACACATACCACCTCTATATTCAGCCAGGCCCTGAGCAAGTCCATGGGCTTGGAGGTCTCCAAAAGATGACTGGATGGAACGGCCCCATGCTAACAGATTCGGGTGGGTTCCAGATTTTTTCACTAGGACATGGTTCTGTTGCTGAAGAAATCAAGGGGCGGAGAATGACAAATCGCCCTAAATCCATGTTGAAGATTACCGAAGAAGGCGCCATGTTCCGCTCCTATAAAGACGGCACAAAGCATCTTCTAACGCCTGAAAAATCTATCCAAATCCAGCGCCACCTTGGAGCTGATATGATTTTGGTTCTCGATGAGTGCACTCCCTTCCATGTGGATAAAGAGTATACGCGTCGAAGCATGCACATGAGTCACCGGTGGGCAGAGCGCTCTTTTGTTGAGTTCGAGCGCACGCATCACATTCCTCATGCCCCTCAAAGCCTTTATGGCATTATCCAAGGAGGGGTTTATCCGGACCTCCGTAGAGAGGGTGCTGACTTTGTCAACAACCTCCCCTTCTTTGGACATGCTGTTGGGGGCTCTCTTGGTGCTGACAAATCTCAAATGGAAGATGTCGTGAGCTTGACCATGTCCCTTCTGGCACCCGAACGCCCTGTACATCTTCTGGGCATCGGTGGCATTCGAGATATCTTCCACGGTGTACGCCAAGGCATTGATACTTTTGACTGTGTTCACCCAACGCGCTTAGCTCGCCATGGGGGAGCTTTGATTAAACCTAAATTTTGGGAAGGCCAGGGCAAGCCCAAAGAACACCTGAACATTCGAAATCAAATCTTTGCCAATGACCCCAAACCTCTCGATCCAGAATGTGGGTGTGAAACTTGCCAGACTTTCTCCCGGGGATATCTCCATCATCTCTTCAAAGCTAAGGAGATGACAGGATTAACGGCCCTCACTCTCCATAATGTTGCCTTTATGAACCGCCTCATGGCCGATATTCGTGCAGCTCTTGAGACTGATACTCTTGATCAACTCGAGGCTGAGTGGGTTATAAGCTGATTTTTTTCCTGACCAGTTGAATTAAGAGATACTCAGCCAGGATTTTTGGATTTTCATGGGAGTTTACCAGCATAAAAACACCAACTTTAGTCTTTCGATTAATCCCAATATAGGACCGGTATCCTCCTGTCATCCCAGAACTCCAGGTTACCTCTATGTCAGGTGTCAATTTTCTTGAAAACCAGCCAAGTCCAATATATTTCGCAGGTTCTACCTCTTCAGGCTTTGCTTGCTTTTGAGGCTCCAGAGAAAGCTGAATGGCCCCTCGAAGGCTTTTATCTCCCTGCCCCAAAAGAGCCTTGAGATATTTCATCATGTCTCTTCCATTTGAACGAAGAGCACCAGCTCCCTCAATAATGGGGATGTCCCAATTTTTTGTGGCTTGCCCCAAACCATTATGCCCTGGGATGAGATATTCTTTTTGCTTTATTGTTGTTGTAATATGGGTTTCTGTCATCTCTAGAGGATCCAAAACTCTATTTTTAATGAGGTGAAAATAGGACTTTCCCTGGGCCTTAGCTAAGGCAAAGCCTAAAAGCCCAAAACCCACATTTGAATACTGATGAACTGCACCAATATCTCTAGATAACTTATGCTTTTTCAAAAAGGTATAGAGGTCTTTTTCACAAAGATCAGCATAGGGATTCTGAAGATCTTTTGGTGCGTACGTCTCAGGCACTTTTGGCAATCCTGAAAAGTGTGTTGCCAAGTGGATTAACTGAATTTTCTTCCCATTACGCTCAGGAACAATTGTTTTTGGAGGAAGGTATTTTTCAACTGGATCCTCAAGCTTGGCCTCCCCTTTCACTACCATATCAGCAAGGAGTGTTGCCGTTAGTGTTTTTGTAATTGAGCCAATTTCAAAGAAAGTTCTTTCTGTAACAGATCGACCATCCATCCCCTCAACACAGAAAATCTGCCCCCTATTTCCCTGCACAATACCAACAACAGCCGCTTTTCCATGAAGATTTGTTACTCGTGTTTTTATAAGGCTCTGAATACCTTTGTGGGGCATAGATGTTGCAAGCAAACAGAAAGTGTTAAAAACAAGAAATGAAAAAATAAAAACTTGTCTCATTTGAGGGCTTTCTTTTTCTTGTTTTTATAGCGTATTTTCTAGAAGTTTAAAAGGATTTATAAATACCGACTTGCCCAACTGGCAACAACATTTGCAATGTATTGGGCGTCTTCAGGGTCTGTAAGTAAATGGCCCATGGTATCAAGAGAAACAAAGCTTTTGGGGTGACGGGCATGGCTAAAAATATGAGCAGCCTGCTCGATGTTCACCACATCGTCCTGGGGGCTATGGCAAACCAAAAGAGCTGCCTTCGTTTTTTTGAGAACGGCATCCGTTTTCTGCTCATTCAAATCTTCAACGAACTCCTTTCCCATCGTGAACTTCCGACCTGAAATTTCCACCTCAGCTTGACCTTCATAGCAGAGGGTTTCTACCATGTGTTCAAAATGGTGCTTCACATGTTGGGGGTTACAAGGTGCATTTAATGTTGCCACAGCTGTCACGCTTGGAATGCGGGAAGCTGCATAGAGAACAGCCGCACCACCAAGACTATGCCCTACAAGAAGCTTGGGGGCTTCTTGTAGGCCTGCCAAGAATTTTGAAGCGGCCACCAAATCTTCTACATTGGAAGAAAAGGTTGTCTCTCCAAAAGAGCCCTCACTCTCTCCTAAACCTGTAAAATCAAAGCGCAGCATCCCAATCCCTTGTTCTGCTAAGAGCTTTGAAATGCGGCTGGTTGCAAGGTAGTCTTTAGAGCAAGTGAAGCAATGGGCAAAAATTCCCCACCCTTTGCAAAGACCTTCTGGTTTATCAAGTTTTCCTGATAATTTTTTGCCTAATGATCCTACGAAGATGACTTTTTCAGAAGAAATGGCCATTTCTATCCCTAATTTAGATTTTCATAGTGTACTGAAAAACAGTTTCAAAAGGCTGAAAAAACGAAGGGAACTTTCCTTTTAGAATAAAAATCAACCCCTGAGAACCCTTTTTATTTCCCATAAAAGCAAATAAATATTTTGTTTTTATGAAAGTTTTTTTCTAAACTTTTATGAAGTTACGGATAAATCATGTTGAAATTTTTTGTTATTTTAATGTTGTTAGGGGCTTCTGCTGGTGTGCAAGGGGCTAGTGAGGATGAAGAAGGTGCTCCCAATGATCCGTCTCGCCTCGATTACGATCTGTCACAAGATCCTCTTGCTCTGGCAGCCCGTGGTCTTACAAGGACAGATACGGTTGGAAGTGGAAGTTTCCATATGGCTGCCTTTCCATTTGGACAGCCTGATGATGACGATGATGATGACGAAGAAGCAGCAGTCGCAAGGCCAGCAGTGCCTGCAGCTTCCTCTTCAGCTGAATCAGTCTTCTTAAGAAGGGAGCTTCATCTTGCAGAAGCGGCCATAGAAGCCTTAAGGCGGGCAAATGCATTATCAGAAAAAATCTGGCGTGAGCGAATTGCTGCAGAAAATCATGCAGCAGCAGAAGAAGCACGTGCAGAGGAGAGAGAGCGCTCAAAAAGGAAAATTGGAACAGCTTTAGGGCGTGAAGCAGCAACAAGTCTCCTTTTGGCAGAAGAGCAGAGAGGGCGAGCGGCAGCAGAAGAGGAAGCAGCATCCCTTCGTGCCCAGGTTGCAGCCCTTGAAAAAGCACTAGAAGCTGCAAGAGCTGCAGGCCCTGCCGCAGCAACGCCCCCAAGAGCTGCAGCCGCAGCTGCACCGACACCACCAACAAGAAGGAAACGGCGCCCACGTTTGAAGCTCAGAAGAGCAACGGGGAATCGCCCTACTGATGCAGCTCCTGCACCAGCTGGAAGGCCTGCTAAAAGGCGTTCTGATGGGCGTCATGTGGGGCACCCTAGGGAATTAGCCCATCCCAGAGGCACCCGAGCAAAACCTGCTAATAATATGTAATTTTTGGAGAGTTTTGTGAAGCTCTTACTTCCTTTAATATGTCTTCTTCTAACAACACCTAAAAATGCAATTGCAGCAGCAAGTGAACCGGCAACAGTTCCTAAGGCCTCAAGTTCAAGTGTACGCCGTATTACAGAAGCAGATCGTGATCCTGAGATTACGGCTCTCCAAAAAGACAGGGTAAGCCTTATGAGAGCTATCAATGCACTACGTTTTGGAATCCGAAACCCTGATACTGGACGGGCCTGGGCACTCTCAGAAATTGCACGGTTCTATCACTTACCTTACCAGGAACTCCACGTGGTTTTTAAACGCCCTTATCTGCGTGAGGAAGTATCCGACAGCAACAATAAAAGACGAGAAGAAGCGCGAAGAACCCTTCCTTCACACATTGCTATGCTCCGGACGATCTATAATGCCATGCACGAAGACAGTTATTGGCGTCCTCGATTTCGTGGATGGTAAAAACATCCTTGTCAGGGTAAAAATAGAACGATAGACTTTTTATATACTCATTTTTTACTTGGGTTTAAATATGAAGATCTTTTGTTTTTTACTTTTTTTCTTTGTTTCAATCCAACTATGGTCAGCAGCTGATAAAGAAGCAAGATCCGCTCCCTGCGGAGGATGCGCTAAAAGTGTAGAATTACGGCCAGGAAGCCCCATGCCTGGAACTCCAGAAAAAGATAAAGCAGAAAATGTAGCTCATTATGAACTCCTCAATGCCCAGACAATTAATGGGTCTCTGCACCTACAGGCTGATCATGTTCGGAAAGCACTAGAAGATGAGGGGGTTGACCCCCCTGTCTTTGATCCGCGCCCCCATCCTGTACTACATATCCCCAGTAAATTTTCAGGAGATGAAGAGCTTATAGAAATGCTTAAGCGCCAAGATGAAATAAGGCGGATCGAGACAGAGAATCAGGATCTTGAAGGTTATATTGAAGCGCTCAAGGCGCTACTCTCTAGGGAAGATGCTTCTTAGGACAAAGACAAAAAAATCCCGGGCTAGGTCCGAAGTTTCAGGGCGAGAGTGCTGGGGTTTCTTCTTTCTTTGTCATCGCAAGCCCTGAAAGGGCGTAGCGATCCGCAAGATATATGGATTGCCGCGTCGCTTATGCTTCTTGCGATCTTTCTACACCACTCCAATCTCCACTGGAATTTCAAAAAGCCATTTCAAATAAGAGTTTTACTGCAGGAACTACTTCTTTGATTGTTCTTCGCGAATGATTTTTTCAACTTGCTCATTCACAACCCAGCGCACAACAGAAGCAAGGTTTGCATCCAACCAAGATTTGAGCATCGGCTTCAGAAGTTCTTGTGTCAATTGCTCAACAGATTTACTTCCGACACTCTGTGTAGAAGAGCTCTGAACCTCAATTTGAGAGGACTTCATTCTTGAAAGCTCTGAAAGGGCTTTTTTAGACTCATCTGCAACAGAAGAAGATACAATTAAATCAGACTCATCGGAACTCTCCGAAGAAGATGAGGAAACCTCAAAAGAAGAACTCTCAGACTCAGAGAAGTGAACCACATTGTCATTCGGAATGCTCTCAGAGGAAGAGGAGGAAGAAGACGATGAGGATGAAAGCTGGGAAGAATCTTGTTCTTCTGAAGAGCTTACAACAAGCTTTGCTTCTTTCTCATTATCAAGGCTTGAGATTTCATCATCTACCATATCTGTGAGATCAAGCACTTCATCTTCAGATGAATCTGAAGAAGAGGAAGTTGATGATGCCTTCACAGATGAGGATGAAGTGAGGTCTTGTGACTCAGATTCTGAATGTGCTGCGCTTGAATTATTAACAACCATACTGATTCTCCCTGATGATGTTGTTGATTGACTTGATTTTTTGGACTCACTTGATTCTTCTGAAATCATATCCCGAATAGATGCCAGAATATCTTCCATAGAAGGTTCTGCGTGAACGCGTTGGGAACTCATATTCTTTCTCCTATTCTCCTAGGCCGCCAATCCACTTTCCGCGGACCTTGTTGTAGTATCTCTCTACGTTATGCTGTTTCACATCTAATTTCAAATCATTTGCATGGAAACGTCCCATACTTGCCAGTAACCGGCATGCCTGGATGCGCTCATCCTGTTCAGCGTTGATTTTCGCAACCTCTGCTTGGATGTATTGGTCTTCAGCAACTGTCACATCAAGAAGACGAATTTCACCAGCTTGGAACTCTTGGCGACGCCCTTCCAAACGCAATTTAGCAGCCTCAACACGAACTTTCAATTGTTCCAACTGTTGCTTGAGGTATTTCCACTGATTCCAAGCTTCAGCAACTTCGCGGACAATTTCTGTGCGCGCACGCTCTAGTTGGCGACGAGCTTGAGCCTTGGACTTCACGCTTTTACGCAGCCCTGACCATTCCGCTCCTTTTTGATAGATAGGAACTGTGACTCTTACAAGGGCCTGTTGAACATATTGCTTATTGTCATTATTTGATGACGTTGAAGTTTCAACGTTAGACTTATTGCGATTCAATGTTGAGGATGCTTGAAGGTCAACTTTAGGCAGGAAAGAGGACCGTGCAACACCGACCCCTTTTTCTGAAGCCTCTAAGCGATGCTTGGCATTTCGCAAGATTGGATGCCGTCCCAATGCTGTTCGTGTTGCCTCTTCTAAAGATTGTGGAAAAAGATCCGTGGGCAATTCTGGAAGCTTCATTCCCTCCACATTTGGTGTACTTCGGGTAATTTGTGTAAAAGCGGCCTTCCTGACTTCTAGATCTCGCTCTGCAATGATGCGCCGATCAACAGCGGCAATATAATCAACCCGAGCTTGCGCCACATCTGTTAGAGACTTTTCCCCCACATCGGCCTCTGCCTGGATCAGGCGGAGTTGTTCTTTCAATCGCTTTTCCTGGGATTGGTTCACTCGCACCTGGGCATGGGCTTTCAGAATTTCAAAGTAAGCTTGGGCTCCAGCGAAAAGAGATTTTTGTTCTTCAGAATAAAACTCTCCAAACCCGGCCCTCACTGTGGCTTTCGCCTGGGCCGTTGAGTAAACCGTTTTTCCACCCTCAAAGATATTGTATGAGGCGGTGGCTTGGGTGGCATTCACGACATCACGCTTGGCATTAATTTTGTCGCCCAAAATAGTCTCCGGCTTTGGACGCGTCTTCGTTCGCGTCGATGTAATCGTATTCGTGACAGAAAGCTCTGGGCGCCAACCACTGAGTGCTTCTGGCACAGCTTCTGCTGTCACCTCTTGCTTCGCTAAGTTTTCAACCAGCGTTGGATTTCCCTCATAGGTATATTTTAAGGCCTCAAAAAAATCGTGGACCAAAGGAAGGTCTTTAGCTTTATCTTCTTCTCCAGCTACTGCGCAAAAAGGAACAAAAATACTTAGAATAAACAGAGATCTTAAAATCATCTTTCCCCCTAATAGGTTGGAATTGTTGGATCGATAGTAAGTGACCAATCCTCAATCCCCCCTTTTAAGCTTGTGACCTGAGTATACCCCTGCCCCAGGAGAAGCATGCAAGCCTTCATGCTGCGAAAACCATGATGGCAAATCAGCACGACCAGCTTGTCCTTGGGGATCTCGTCCTGTCGCTCCAGGATTTGCGTCAACGGGACATGAAGGCTGCCAGGAATCTGAGCGGCCTTGAATTCCCAGTCCCAACGCACATCGACAAGACATATATCCTCTCCCTTATCAAGGGCTTCCTTTAGGTCTTGTGAAGTGACTTCACTTCTCCCCAAAGGGTCCTCAGTTCTCTTCATTTTGTATTCTACCTCGATCTTCGTCTTCCTACTAGAGGGAAAAGCAATTTCTAGAGCACTTCGCCCGTTGGGGTATAAGGCAAGTCCAAGGCCTGTGCGACTTTTTTATAGGTGATTTGGCCATCATGAACATTTAACCCTTCTTGCAAGTGAGGGTCCTTAAGCAAGGCCTCCCGCCATCCGTGGTTTGCTAATTCTTTGACAAAAGGCAGAGTGACATTATTAAGACCCATTGCTGATGTCCGTGCAACAGCTCCTGGCATATTTGTCACACAATAGTGCAAAATATCATCTACAACATAGGTTGGCTTATCATGTGTTGTCGGACGGCTCGTTTCAAAACACCCTCCTTGATCGATACTCACATCGACCAAAACAGACCCCTTCGGCATAAGCCCCAGCATTTCTTTTGTAACCACTTTTGGTGCAGCAGCCCCAGGAATCAGGACAGCTCCAACAACCAAATCAGCAGATTTAAGAAGCTCCTCTACATTACTTTGGGTTGAATACATTGTCCGCAAGCGTCCATCATAGAGCTCATCTAGAACCCGCAATCTATTCACCGAACGATCAAGGATCGTGACCTCTGCCCCCATCCCCATGGCAATCCGTGCTGCATTTGTTCCCACAACACCGCCACCAATCACTACAACTTTTCCTGGAGCAACGCCCGGAATTCCTCCCAAAAGAACACCACGCCCACCAGATTCTTTTTCTAGGCAACGAGACCCAACTTGAACAGACATCCGTCCTGCCACTTCAGACATTGGCGCTAAAAGAGGAAGAGAATTTCCAGGGCCTGTCACAGTCTCGTAAGCAATAGCTGTTGCCTTTGACTTAATGAGCCCTTCTGCCTGAATGGGATCTGGCGCCAGGTGCAAGTATGTAAAAAGAAGTTGCCCTTCACGTAGCATGGCGCATTCTTGTGGCTGGGGCTCTTTAACCTTTACAATCATCTCAGCTGTTTCAAAAACAGCTGCTGCCGTTGGTAAAACCTTTGCCCCTAAGTCTGTATAAGCTTCATCTGGAAAGCCACACCCTTCACCAGCGCCTGTTTCCATAACAACTTCGTGCCCAGCCTGTATCAACTCTCGCACACTACATGGCACAAGACCTACACGATATTCATGAATTTTAACTTCTTTAGGAACACCAATACGCATTTAATAAACCTTTTATAATCCAGATCATAAATACATGCTGATGGAATCTCAATCTAGTCCCTTTTTGAGGTTGAGCTCTGTCATTAATGCCTGAACAGCCTTCTCCGGAACCTCTTGAACTTGCTCTTTTCCAAGATTTTCCAATGAAAATTTCCCATATTGTATACGTTTTAATTTTTTAATTTTTCCACCCAAAGCTTTTACAATATTCCGGATTTCTCGATTTTTTCCTTCAAAAAGCGTTAAGTGAACGTGGTAAGTTGGAGTATCATCCAAAATCTCAACCTTCAGCGGTGCATAACGCATACCATCAACAGTCATCCCTTTTTCTGCAAGACCCCACTTTTGGAAAGGAAGATCACAAACCGTAACTTCATAAATCCGGGGAATTCTTGTTGAGGGCCTTTCAAGAGCATGGGCAATATCAGGAGAATTTGTAAGAAGAAGCAACCCTTCAGAAAGATAATCTAACCGTCCTACACTCACAACACGGGGGAAATTCTCAGGCAGAAGATCAAAGATCGTCCGGCGTCCCTCTGGATCTTGGCGAGATGTAATGGTCTCAATGGGCTTATGAAGGATCCATATTTTTGGAGTTGGTTTTTCTCCTACAAGAACACCATCAACAATCACTTGATCTTCTGGCGCGATTTGCCTGCCAAGATCTTGTATTGTTTCTCCATTTACCTGAACACGCCCTTGTCGGATATATCCCTCCCCCTCTCGTCGAGAGCAGATGCCGTAATGAGAAAGATATTTTCCGATTCTCATGCAGCTTTTTTAAGTGCAATTGCAGCCTGCAAAAACAGCTGGAAAATTTTCTTATTCATGGGTGTTACTTGCATCTCTGGATGCCATTGCACACCCCAAGAGAAGGGTTGTTCTGGATCACAAAAAGCCTCTATCACCCCATCTGTAGCCCGCGCCATAAGCTGCAAGCCAGGAGCAAGTTTGTCCACAGCCTGGTGGTGCGCACTGTTCACACTCTCCTCTTTATCACCAGCAATATTTGCAAGCGGGGTTCCAGGCTCAATAAGGATTTCATGACCAGGTTCTGTCCGTGGATTGGGTTGTTCATGACGGATCTCCACACCTTCTTCATCTGGAATATGCTGGATCAAAGTCCCCCCATAAGCCACATTCATGATCTGCATTCCACCACAGATCCCAAGCGCTGGCTTCTTAAGCTGACGCGCATGCAGTGCAATTTCGCGCTCAAAAACAGAGCGCTCATACTGAAGTTTCACACGAGGGTGTTGGATTTCTTGTCCGTAAAATTCAGGAGGCACATCGAAATCTCCGCCAGAAAGAACGAATCCATCACACATCCCTAGGATTTGCTCCAAAGGCTCACTCTTATGATAAAGCCCTATCGGGAGCCCTCCTGCCTCAAGAACAGCATCAAAATAATGGTTCCGCTGAGCAATCCATGGATATTTTGAATATCCCCCAGGCTCTTGGGAATCCATTGTAACACCAATAAGGGGACGCATTGCACTCATAATCAAAATCCTCTAGAGTTCTTACAAATTTAAGCGATGGAGACCCCTGCATGCAACCCTGGATCTATCCTTTCTTACAAAAAGTCAATGCGGCGCTCACATCTGAAAAAGGAGACACATGGCCCCTTTCTTATGAAATAGGCACTCCCCTTACAAATTTTCCAACCCTTTCTGATATTCAAGACCTGCTTAGAAGTTGTGGTTTATGGGAGACGAGCCGCCTTCAACCCTACCAAAATGGATTTCCTCAGCAAGCTGCTACACTCATGACCTCTCGTCCCCACTTGGTAACAGGACAAACAGAACAGATTTTTGACACCAAAAAAGTCCAGGCTCTTTTATCCTCAGGTGGAGGGCTTATGATCCAAGACCCTGGGAGTGCTTTTGAAGCAATCCATATGCTTGAAGATTTTCTGAGCACCGAGCTCCGGGCACAAGTTAGGAGCCACCTCCTTTACGCAGAAGCTCCGCTTACATTTCCACGCGCCTACGATCTTCGTCACCTTTTCCTCATCCCTCTGAGCGGAGCTATGGAAATCCACCGCTTCAAAGGGGAGCAGGTCCCAGCTTCGCCCCGCTTTGATCCAAAAGTTTATCAAGCTGGTGCTGTAGCTCTTCAAACGAGCCCTCTACAAGCAACACACCCTCTTTCGTCAACAAATTTACTTGCTACATCGCCTGGACAATTCCTCCAATTTGAATTCAAAGAACCAGGAGGCCTTCTTGTGGTAGGTGTTGACTTTCCCGACCGTCTTCAATATCTCCAGGAGTTTTTCCAGTCCTTGAAGGAAGATGCTGAAGGAGCGGTTAGACTTCTCCCCCTACAAGGAGAAAAGGTGTTTTTTGAAGCCATGGAGGCTTGGGTGATTGAAAAGTTTCGAGCACAGTTTTCTTTAGAAGACAAACCCCTAGCCACAGACCCGCCATCTCAACTTTGGAAAATTACCCCAGCCTTCGAGGCTGTTGAGGTTTCAACCCTCCCAAAGCCAATCCAAAAGCTGAGGCCCTGGATGCTAGAGGCTCGTGAAATGTCTGAGTTAAGCCTTGCTAAAAAAATCCAGGAGCTTAATTTGGGTGTTTCTACTGAGGATGTCATCCTAAATCTTCAAGCTCAGCAATGGATTGAGCTGATTTCAAGAACAGCAAAAACTGTTGCATAAATCCTCGTCAAGAAGAAAAAAATCAATTTTGGAAAAAAACCCTATTGATTCAGGAGACCAACTCTTGTTTGATTGGGATTTGATGAAGATTGGAAATTGTTCGATGAAAAAAACACTCCTCGCGACAACAGTTTTAGGCTCCTTGTTCACAACAAGCGGTCACGGCATTGAGGCCCCAGACGTTAAATTTAGCGGGACTTCTTCCCTAAACTACACTGTCTTTAACAATAGCAATAAAGATGACGATGGGGGAAAAGGCCAAGGACATCGTCTTGGTGTAGAAAGTTCTAAGTTTTATGTTGATGCAGAGGGAAAAGCTGAACAGTTTGATTACAGTCTTCGGCTTGCATTTACAGGAGAGGCTAACGAGAAGTTTGGCCTAAAAGAAAACCGCTTAAAGCTCTCAAGTCACTTTGGAACTTTTGTTGGTGGAAACACACGAGGTGTCGTGGACAGAATGCCTACCGGTGGATTCCGGGTTATGGGCGCAACGGGTGGTATGACAGGACGGCTTACAAATAGCATCGCTGTTGCATCAGGTGCCGTCATCGATAGTGATTTTGTTGGAAACACCACAACAAAAACAAAGCTTATTTACTACACCCCACGTTGGAATGGGCTCATGCTAGGTCTTGATTTCACCCCTGATGGGAAGCACAAAGGAGATGCGGACCTGAAGACAAATCATCAACCAAATAGTGGAGATCCTTATGGAAGAAACGTTATTGGGCTAGGGGTAAACTACCAGAAAGAACTTGAAAACGACCTAAAAATAGAACTTTCTTCAACAATCGTGACAGGTAAAGCGATGCCTGGGACAAAAGCAGCCCTTCCAGGAAAAGCTGAAGACATTTTCACCTGGGGTGTTGGTGCAAAAATTGACTACAAGGGATTTGAAATTGGTGCAGAGTATTCTGACCTTGGAAAATCCGGTGTCAACAAGACAGATATCAACAATGGTAAAGCTGGAAAATTCTTTGATGTAGCCGTTGGCTATTCCTTTGGTAAAAACAAATTTGCTGTTGGGTACTATCAATTTACACGTAAACTTGGAACCATCGGCAGCTCTAGAATTACTGGGCTCAATTCAGGGGACAGCTTAGGCAGTGCTAAGGCCAAGGTTTTCTCTGTCACCTACGACAGAAAGATCGTTCCTGGCCTCAAGACCTATGCCGAGGTTAACCTGTTTAACACACGCTCGACAACCAATGCAGGAACATACTTTGGAGCCGTTGGCGGAAAGAACATCAAAAACAACCGTGGTCATGTGGCCTTGGTTGGAACAAAGTTGAGTTTCTAAACACTTTAAAATATAGAAACAAAAAGCCCTGGCATTTTTTCCAGGGCTTTTTTGTGGCTAACAAAGTGGTGGGAAGAGAGCCCCTGGTGAGGGGCTTAGCTGACGTCAATCACATCCACCTTCTAGATCAAAGCTAGTCCATGGGTCACAGCTGACCTAAGAAATGTAGAACAGTAAAATTGCCTGGCTATTAGGACTAAACAGACTTACTCAGCAGAATGAGCTTTTTTGAGAGCTCTGTTAATCTTATCAAGAGCCTTTGTTTCTTCAACGGTCTCAACGGCACTCAGTTCACGGCAAAGGCGATCCATAGCAGCTTGATAGAGCTGGCGCTCACTGTAAGATTGCTCTGGCTGAGCAGCTGAACGATGAAGATCACGCACAACCTCTGCAATTGACTCAGGGTCACCAGAATTAATTTTTGTCTCATACTCTTGAGCCCGGCGGGACCACATTGTGCGCTTAATTTTGCCTTTTGTCTTCAGCGTTTTTAAGGCTTCTTCCATACGCTTCTTAGAAGACAAACTCCGTAATCCAGAGTCATTGGCCTTCGCAACAGGAAGACGTAATGTCATGCGATCTTGCTCAAAGTAGATCACATAAACTTGCAGGGTATGACCTGATATTTCATGGGATTCTACGGACTCAATAGCACCAACCCCGTGGGAAGGATAGACAACTTTATCACCAACTGAGAAAATTTCTTTTTTGGGCTGAGCCTCTTTTACCATCATATCCTCCACAAACGAATCTTTCGCATCTCTTAAAAAAATGTTAACAAAATATTAACTCTATATAAGTAACATTTTTTTAGCTTCAAGGATAGATTAAAAAAAATGGAAAAAATATTTTCTTTTCTTCCCAGAACATTCTGGCCCTTATGGTCAATATTCATGGTTATTACCTGGGCATTGAATGGTCTACAGAATATTATTTTCTTTGGTCTTGGAGATTTAACCTGGTACCTCTCCCTAGAGCGCGCCTCCTATGCCCCACCCGGGGGTGTCATTGGCCTGGTTTGGGCCTTACTCTTCGCTCTCATGAACATTGGGTTGGCTTATGAATATCTGAGAACCTCAAAACTGTCTCTCATGACTCTAAAAATTCTAAGACTTTATCTGATCTATTTTCTCTTTCTTCCACTTTACATGGGATTTCAAAGCGTTTGGTTAGGCTTGGCCTGGGTGATTCTGTCTCTTTTCTTCACCTGGCAACTTCTATTTTTCTTCTGGCAAGAAAAGAATGAGAATGGGTGGTACTTCTTCCCGAGCGGGCTTTGGCTCCTCTTTGCCCTTTACCTCTCCTACAACGCTGCAATTTTAAATGCGCCTCTCTAAGGCGTCAAAATACGGAAGGTATCTTCGTAGAAAGTTACATTTTCTTGAATTTTTGATAGCGTCACCTGGGTACGGTAACCTTGAGCATCCTCAACCTCCCACCCCGCTAAAAGAAGCGTCTTAGAGTCAAAGAACAGAGAGACCGTAACTTGATGACCCTCTGTTTCAAAGGTTTTAACGAAGCTCAAGTGACCTTCTGTGGGGAGAAAGAAGCTTGCTAACAAAGTATTTTCAAGCCCCTCATCTCCCTTCAAAATCATATCAGCAGGTGTATTTTCAAGAGGGATATGTGTAACTTCATCATTTTCTGGAATATGGTGTGCGATCCATTTTCCTTTCACAATAAGGATTTCACGCAAAGGTTTTTCAACCTCCATTTTGAGTTTTCCAGGCCGGCTCAAGTAAAGAGTTCCTATTTTGGTTTTCCCTGAGGAGTCCACTTGCCGGAATTTAGCTTTGAGTGTTTTCACTCTTTTAAAAGCTTTAATCACAGCTTCTTGGGCAGGAGAGGGCTGCTGGGGAGTCGCTGAAGCTCCCCATAAAGAAGCCGAAAGAACTACAGAAATAATAGAAAGCCAGAAACGCATTATGAAGCTTCCTGGGCTTCAGGGAGCAGAACCTTACGCCGACCCACATGATTCGGTTCGCTGACCACTCCGTCTGCTTCAAGTTGATCAATGATGCGTGCCGCACGATTGTAGCCAATTTGAAAATGCCGCTGCACAAAACTGGTAGAAGCTTTCTTCTCCCGGGCAAGAAGAGCAACCACTTGATCATAAAGAGGATCCCTATCTTCGCTGCTGCTTCCAGCCCCGCCTGGACCCCCCAAATCGTCAACTCCCGAAGACTCTACAATTGTTGAAATATACTCTGGAGTTCCTACTTGGCCCAGGTATTTCACAACTTGTTCCACTTCACGATCACTTACAAAAGGACCATGAATACGGGTAATACGCCCGCCACCTGCCATATAGAGCATATCTCCTTTTCCTAAGAGCTGCTCAGCTCCGGGTTCTCCGAGGATCGTACGACTATCAATTTTTGAAGTCACCTGGAAGGAAATCCGTGTCGGGAAGTTAGCCTTAATTGTTCCTGTGATGACATCAACAGAAGGACGCTGGGTTGCCATGATTAGATGAATTCCTGCTGCCCGGGCCATCTGAGCCAAGCGTTGAATCGCAGCTTCTACTTCTTTACCTGCCACAAGCATCAAATCTGCCATTTCATCCACAATAACGACAATGAAAGGCAACGGTTTCAGATCTAGAGACTGTGTTTCAAAAATAGGCTTTCCAGAGTCTGGATCCACGCCTGTTTGCACCCTCCGGGAGATATCTTCCCCCCGGTCAGCAGCTTCCTTCAGGCGCGTATTATAGTTATGCACATTCCGCACACCTAGCTGGGACATCGCCCGATAACGGTCTTCCATTTCTTTTACGGCCCATTTCAAAGCCACCACGGCCTTCTTAGGCTCTGTCACAACAGGCGTCAACAAATGAGGAATGCCATTATAGACCGAGAGCTCCAGCATCTTAGGGTCCACCATAATGAACTTACACTTCTCTGGGGAATAGTGATACAGGAGAGAGAGTATCATTGTATTGATCGCAACGGATTTTCCAGATCCCGTCGTTCCTGCAACAAGAAGGTGAGGCATCCGGGCTAAATCGGCAACCACAGGTTTTCCCCCAATATCTTTCCCAAGCACGAGAGGAAGATCCTCCTTTGTCTCATCATAGATAGGGCTTTCGATCAACTCCCTAAGACTTACCATCTGTCGCTTAGGATTTGGTAGCTCGATACCAAGAGCATTGCGCCCTGCAATCACAGAAACACGTGCAGAAAGAGCGCTCATAGACCGAGCGATATCATCTGAAAGGGCAATCACCCGTGAAGATTTTACCCCGGCTGCTGGGACAAACTCGAAGAGAGAAACAACGGGCCCAGGCCGCGCATCTACAATCTCTCCTCGAATACCAAAGTCTGCCAAGACTTGTGACAGCCGCTCCCCCTGCTCCGCTAGGAGAGCCTTGGACGGTTCTTTCTGAGATTCTCCACTACTTGTGGTCTGCAGAAGATCTATCGGAGGCAACATTTCAGCTCCCTCCGTAGTACGAGGCGCATCGAACAAACTGCCCTGAGAGACTTTTACCTTGGACAATTGTGAAGCTTGAGGTTTTTTAATTTCTGCCGTTGGAGAAGGACGTGGGTCTACTTCTGTTTCAAAAGATGGTTCTGCTGTTTTAGGGTGGTCATAAAAATCATCATCGCCCTCCTGTTCACGACTCAAAAGAGCCTGTGCACGCCCCATCACTTTTTGACTAAAACTGAAAAGTGTGAAAGCAAATTGCACAATTTGGGTTGAGGTAATTCCACTGACCCAGAAAAGGACAAAAATCCCAAGTGGGACAAGAAGGGCACTCAGGAGAAAGCCTGTGTAAACTTCAATTTGCTGCGGGATGATAATACTTAGATTTTGGAACAAGATATTCCCAGCAACACCACCCCAAGAGCGCTCTGCCCCCTCCGCAGAAAACACGCCTTCGATTTCTTGAAAAGTCCCTTGAAGACTGTGCAATGCCCCACTGATCAACAAAAGTGCGAGTATAGCCCCAAAAAGACGCTTCTTTGTAAAAGCAATTTGCTCGGCTCCTGCCCAAAGAGCGCGCCCCCAGAAAAGAAAGATCCAAAGCAGCGCCCAACTTCCAAATCCGAGACCTTGAAGCAAAGCATCACTTGCATAGGCTCCAAACTCTCCCATGAGGTTTTCAGCCCCATCTCCCCCAGCAACATTCCATGAGGGGTCCCAAGGGTTGTAGCTGAAGATAGCGAGGCCTAAAGCCAGCATCAGCAAGATGAGCCCTCCACCCAGGGATTTCTTAGCAAAATTCAATAAAAAGGCTTTGAGTGTTTCCATCATGTGATTAATATAACCAAAATAGGCCAAAGCCTCTAGACAAAAGGTAACTTTCTATGACAAGTATCAGCCCCATCGTTTATGAAAAGCACTTTCAAGAGCACATGGATACAACTGTCAAAACTCAGTCTGCCTGCTTTGGAGACTTTGAGAAACTCTGCAGTGCTTGTAAAAACGCCCTTCAAAATGGGAATAAGATTCTCTTTTTTGGGAATGGTGGGAGTGCTGCAGATGCACAACATCTTGCAACAGAGCTGACGGTTCGGTATGTCAAAAACCGAAAAGCGATGGCTGCCCTTTCTCTCTCAACAGATACATCAGCGCTCACAGCGATTGGAAATGACTTTTCCTTTGATGATATTTTCTCACGCCAGATTGAGGCTCTTGGGCGAGAAGGAGATGTTGCAATCGCCATCTCCACTTCAGGCAAAAGCGAGAATGTCATTCGGGCTTTGGAACAGGCTCAATCCCAAGGCATGATCCCTGCTGCTCTTTCAGGAAGAGATGGCGGACGTTTTCAGGGACTTGCAGATCCGCTCATCGTCGTGCCGTCAGAAGTCACAGCCCATATCCAAGAAATGCATATCACCCTGGGACACCTTTTGTGTGAGTTTTTGGAAAGTTCCCTATAAAAGGAGCCAAACCCTCAATTGACGGCAATGGTATAATCTTTTCGTAAAAACTGCGTTAATCAAAAAATAATAAAACTTATCTAAAGTTTTATTTAGATTTTTACTACGAAAAGGGAGGATGCATGCAAACAACGGATGTCCTCATTGTCTTAGCTTATCTTGTCGCCACCCTTATCATTGGATTCCTTAAAGGGCGTGGGATCAAGTCCTTAAAAGAGTATGCCATCAGCAATCGGGAATTTAATACGCCTGTATTGGTTGCAACAATTGCAGCAACCTTGATCGGAGGAGGCTCCAGTATGGGGTTTGCAGCCAAGGTCTTCACCTATGGCATTCCCTTTTTCTTTATTTTCCTAGGGCGACCCTTGGTGAATTTATTCCTCGCCTATGTCATCGCTCCTCGTATGAAGCCCTTTGAAGGTAAAATCTCTATCGCTGAAATCGCGGGGGATATCTACGGAAAACCAGGACAAGTGATTACAGGGATCAGTGGGATGATCCTGGGGTTTGGTCAGTTTGCCGGCCAAGTTGCAGGAATGGGTTTTATCCTCAATTATTTTCTTGGAATTGATGCATTTTGGGGCGCTTGCTTAGGAAGCTTTGTAATTGTCATTTACACCAGTTATGGTGGAATCCGAGCTGTTGCATTCACAGATGTATTGCAGTTTGCACTACTGATTGTCATGGTCCCTCTGATTGCAAATGCAGGCATCTTAGATGTCGGAGGTTACTCTGGACTTTTTGATAAAATCAAGGGAACACACATTCAGCTACCATCTGAGGATAAAGATATTCATTATCTTTCTTCTATGCTGATTCTAACAATCGTACCAATGCTAAGCCCGGCTTTGATCCAACGTTTTCTTTTATCTCCAAACGTTGCAGAAATGACAAAATCACTTAAGATTTCAGCGTGGCTGCAAATCCCTTTCTATGCCTTAATCAGTGCTATTGCCTTAACGGCATTTACAATGGATTCAGGATTAGATCCAAATTTTGCAATTTTTAAAGTCATTGATGAACTAATCCCAACTGTTTTAAAAGGACTCTGTGTTGCCGCTGTTATTGCCATCATCATGTCTACAGCTGACTCTCATCTAAATACAGCAACAATTTTGATTTCCAACGACATTATCAAACCCCTAATGCGAAAGCATTTCAGCGATGAGTCACTTCTGCTGGGGACAAAAATTATCTCATTTGTGTTTGGGGTCTTATCTATTCTTGTTGCTCTCTCCTTCAAAGACATTCTTGAAATCGGGCTTTATTTCTCAGGATTTTGGGCACCCATTGCTGTAATGCCTTTGTATGCAGGAATTTTTGGATTACGGCCGTCGGGACGGTCGTTCTTGGTCTCGGTTGTTGGGGGTGTGAGCTTCTTCCTGGGCTGGGAACAGGTTGGTAAAGACATTGCCCCTCTTGTTCCGGCCTTCCTCGTCGGTATGGCCGGAAGCCTCAGCTTCTTGCTAACCCACTATCACTTCTTTGATAAAAAAGAGCCTAAAAAAGAAAAGCCCCTCACAAAAGAGGAATTCGAAAAGTTGGTCTATGGTGCAGGACCTAAGCTCTCTGAAAAACTCTGCCGCTTCCTCAAACGCTTCTATGAAAACCAGGTCAATATCATGAAGTATGGAGACATGCCCGTCATCTCCTATGGGGTGTTTACTCTCTTGATCTATAACGTCCCCAGTTTCATGTGGGAGGGCGGGCCGATCCCCCTCTTAAAGCAACTCTTCTATCTCAAAGTCTTTGGGAGCTTCTTATGTATAGGTTTACTTCTGCAGAACTATTGGCCTGGAAAGATTACCGGATACTTCCCCACCTTCTGGCATGCGTCGTTGTGTTATAACCTCCCCTTTGTTCTCACCCTCTATGCCCTGGCCAGTGGATTCCAAACCTTCTCTCTGATTAACCTCTCCTTTGGATTATTCTTACTCGGTCTTCTCACCACATGGCAGATCTATATGAGCTCCTTTATCATTGGGGTGCTGGGAGCCATCGGTATGTATAAACTCTGGTGCACCAGTATCTGTGTTCTGTTCCCGGAACATTCCTGGATCTTCTTCCTCTTTGCTGTGGTCTTTGCCACTATGATGGGAAGTATCTTCTCCCGGCAGAGAGAGAATATTCTCGATACTCGCTTTTCTCACTACCGCTCTATCGGAGCCCAGATTGCCCATGAACTGCGCACACCCCTGCAGTCTCTTAATATGGCTACGCAGTTTTTGAAGGTAAAGATTGCTCAAAAAGGACAAGAAGACGTGTATGGCGTTGAAGCAAGAGAAGTAGAAGAGGCCTCTACGTCTCTAGCAGATCGGATTGGGTTTATCTTAGGGACACTGCGGGGAGACAAGGGAGCCCTTGTGCAACGTTTCCATCCGGCTAAGGAAGCTCTGACCCAGATTGTGAACAGTTATCCTGATATTGGGAAGGGAGACGATGACTTTACCCTGAAGCTGGATCTCAATATCCCTGAGAAAACTCTGATTCATGTAGATAAAATTGCCTTGGCCCATGTGATTCATAATCTCATGAAGAATGCTTATGAGGCGATGATTGTGAATGATGTGGAAAAAGAAAACATCCTCACAGCTAAAGCCTCTGTGAAAGGAAAAACA
>JAUHZC010000010.1 GCA_030425805.1 Alphaproteobacteria bacterium
AAGTCAAAAATAGAGTTGTTCGATGCAATCAGAAGCTTATGTGACTACTCCTTAATTCATCGGCCGAGCCTTTCGAATGCAACATACATGATTCATCCTTTGGTATGCAAAGTAGTAGCAGGACTATCAAGCAAGGAAGATCCAGAAGCCTGGGAGAGAATCAAAGATCAAGCTAAGGTGCTTTCTAAAATTACCGGTGCAAGTGGGATTAGAGCGCCAAGTGAAGAGGATGAGGTCAAAGCAAGGGTTGTAGGTGAGCTTGCACAAAAAATAAAAGCTACCTCTCGAAGTTCAAGAGATGGTCATGCTACAGAAATAGATTGGGGGTTTGGAGCGAAAAAATGGGCAAAATACATAGGCGAAGTAGGAGAAGAGCCGCCACTGCCCGAAAACCTCGAACAGATTTTAAAGAGTCCCTGTCCGTACTGGGAAGGCAAGCAGATCAAAGACACCCACATGTTGACGCTGATTCCAGCTACAGTCAACGGGAAAGAGCTAACCTTAGAACGTCTGGGAGAGCTTGTCAAAACGCCCAAAGCTGGACATGCGGGGCATTATACCGCATGGTATCCACGCGGCAATGAAAAAGCCAAGGCAGATCGACCCTACTGGGCGTTAATGACAAAAGATGTGATTCCTGAAACGCGAACTAAAATCTATGACAAGCAGAGAAAGCTATTAAAGGCAGGGTATGAAGCGCCAAAGCTGATAGAGGCAGCAGTAAGCATTTTTATGGCCTACGTGAGCGAGAAAGAAGAGCTGTACAAGGAAGAGTCATTGACCTATACGCGATGCCAAGAGACAGCCTCAGGTGCTGATTGGCAGATGGCCGTAGGAGGGAGTGCTGGAGGCGGTCTCGACGTCCTCTGCTACATGGGTGTCCACGACTCCTACGGGCTGGCTGGCGTGCGGAGGCTTTAGTCCCTAAAAGGTACTTGGACCTTGAACCATTGGCACATGAAGAGGGGAATGGCCCATTGGTAGGGCCGCCTCATGGCGGCCCTCGGCGCGAAAAATGAGAGTTGAAAATTTGATGGCAAAAAAAATACTAACATCAGGGGGATTTGAAAAAATCCCCCTTAACGATCAAGTTCGGGAGGGGCAAAAGCTTTCCCTTTACTACTTAAGCGACCTTGCAGAAAAAAAAATCGCACGTGCAAAAACGGCTTTAATTGAGCAAATATCTCGTAAAGGTAGAGACTACCAAGGCAATCTCGAAACATTTAGTGAGGATATTAAAGAAAAACCTTATCTTTTAAAGGAAGGGTGTAGACTTCATTTAATAAAAGGAGAGGCCAAAAAAACTCCCGAAGGAATGAAGCATACTCTCATAGATGTCTCACAGGCAATTAATAATTTTCTTAAAGGCGTCAGTATTGGTGGGGATTTCAATCTTAATAGCCAAAATGTGACCATCAATATTTTTGTTCCAGAACTCACACAGCATCTCGAACAAAAGCCTAAACGACCGATCTTGCTAAAGCCCCTGCCAAAGCCTCCTGAGCCCGCGCGGCACTTCATGGATCGCGGTGAAGACCTTAAGACGTTGAGCAAGCTTTTTGAAAACAACAACAAGGTAGCCATTACCGGGCTTGGAGGCGTGGGCAAAACCCAATTAGCCTACAAATTCATCCAAAAGCAAACAACATGCGAGAATGTGTACCACATCGACGCCTCCAGTCAAGAAACTTTAAAAGCGTCACTCAGTGATGACTTGTTTGACCATCTTGGGCTGCCTTCTTCAATGGATGGAGAAGAATTGCGTTTTCAAACTTTGCTGTTAGGTTTAGAGCAGTCTCAAAAAACCTTCTTCCTTTTTATTGACAACCTTGATGACCAGAAGATTGTAGAATGGATACAAAATTATCTTCCCACAAAAGGGAATATTCTCATCACTACAAGGCTAGAGTCTACAGAA
>JAUHZC010000006.1 GCA_030425805.1 Alphaproteobacteria bacterium
TAGAGAAGCATTTTGGTCAGAAGTTTGATCGCCAGAATCCCCCAACGCCTGGTAAGAATGCTGAGCCTGATCCAGCTGAGTGGGACGGCGACGCAGTGCCCCAGGCTGCCTAGCTGACAGCTTCTTCATCACCGCATGGATCGCCACGCCCTTTCAGGGCTCGCGATGACTGTAGGGAGGTCATTGCGAGGAGCGCAGCGACGCGGCAATCCAAAAAGCGCCAAGGCGCCAACCCTTGATTTTACGCAAAAATCGCTATTTTTGACACTTTTTCACCCTTTTTCATCCATTTTTGATCAAAAACCGACAATTTCGAATTTCTGTATCAAATGACTTCCCCAAAGATGAATTTCACCCTCCAAAGGGGCATGATTTTGATCTCATAAAGCCCAAAATCCCCCCTCAAAGCTCTCCGTTTTTTTTCTGCATTTTTTCTATTTTATGGAAAAATCATGCGCTCCCATCGTCATTGCGAGGAGCTTCTCCCCTCATTGTCATTGCGAGAAGCGGAGCATTGAGGCAATCCAAACATAGACTGCCCCAGGCCTTCAGCCTTCCCAGTGACAAAGGAAACCCGACCCGGAATCCATTCATCCTTCAAATCATCACGTGATTTTAGAATTTCCATAAATAAAGATGCTTTACATCTTCTTCATCCCCTTTGTACTCTCTAATAATAGGGAGATTTAGATGAAGTACGTAATCTTGTTTTTGGGAGGTTGCATTCTGTTCTTACAAAAAGGAAATGCAGCTGCAGTAGTAACTCCTTTAACAGACCGGCAAGAAGCTTTTTTGATGCGTGTGCGTGCAAAGGAATTTCAAAGATTTCCTAAAAATACTCTCATTCGGAAACAGTGCATAAGCCTGTTGATTAGAGGTATACCAAAGTGGGAAACAATTCCTCCTGGTGAGTTAAAAGAGGTCATTCTTGCTTATGCAACATGTGTTGAGAGAGAACTCAATAGATTCTTTCATCCGTATCCCATTCACCAAAGCCTGCAACAAGCTGCGCTTCTCGTTGCTCTCACATCTGGAATCTTGGGAAGTAAATGTGGCTACAATCGACTTTATCCCCTCGTCCACTTCTTAAGAAGAATCTTTGATCGTATGAATGGCCTTACGGATGATCCTCGTAAGCCAACAGGGTTTTATCCTGACCGCGAAACAACAATTGCCTGGGCTTTAAGGGAAGGGTAACTTTTATACGTCCAGCTTGATCCAGACGGGGCCGTGGTCTGAAGGCCTCTCCCATCCCCGAATATCCCGATGCACACCACCGTCTTTCAAAAGCTGATGGCCCTGGGAATTGAGCAATAAATGATCGATGCGTAAACCATGACCTCGATCCCATCCTCGGGTGCGATAATCCCACCAGGTGAAGATTTCTGGCCGTGGTGTATTATCTTCTGAAGGGTTCAGAACGTCCAAAGCATCAATATATCCTAGGCTCAAGAGACGTTGATAGGCTTCTCGCTCTGGCGGGCTACAGAGAATGCGTTTCTCGTTCCACCGTTTCGGGTCATATACATCAGCATCTCCTGGAGCAATATTGAAATCTCCTCCGATGCAAAGGGGAACATCTTCCTTTAGAAGATCTTGGAGATGGCTTTCAAAGGCTTCTAGAAAGCGAAGCTTGTAAGCATATTTCTCTGTTCCGAGATCTTCACCGTTAGGAACATAAACGCTGGCGACTTTTACCTTCCCATCTATATAGGCTTCCGTGTAGCGGGCTTGCACATCTTCAAAAGTAGGAACGTTATCTTGTGGATCCTCAATATTCCCTTTGGCAATGATTGCCACACCATTATACGTCTTTTGGCCAAAAGCATGGGTGCTATAGCCTCGCTCTTCAAAGACGTCATGAGGGAACATCTCTGTTAGCATTTTGATTTCTTGGAAGAGGACAACATCGGGGGCATATTCATCCAGGTATCGTAGGATACTTGGAAGGCGGGCCCGGAGAGAGTTCACATTCCAGGTAACGATTTTCATGATCTCCTCCGCTTTATGATTTAGATGCCGAATGAGCTTCCGCACCCACATTGGGTCTGAGCATTAGGGTTTTTGATCTGGAAGCTTGAGCCAATCATCTCTTCAACATAATCCAGTTGAGCGCCACCCAGCAAGCCAAGAGAAACGCTATCGATACGCACCTCTGCTTCTTCAAAGGTAAAGATCTGATCATCTTCTAGGGTTTTGGTGGTCAGGTCAAACTTGTACTGCAAGCCAGAACACCCACCGCTTTCGATCATGACCCGGAAGAAGGTGCCCTTCGGTTCATCGGTGAGCAAATGCTGAATGCGCTTCCAGGCGGTGTCTGTGATTGTAAAGGGTGTCTGTGTCATAGGGTGACGACTTGAGTTTCCAATCTAGATTGAGTAAAAGTATGAGGGGAATGTGGTATTTATCCCAATATTCCCATCCAAACAACTGGTCTACAATATGCATATTTACGCTCATTTTCAAGAAAAACTCCGTCATCATCTCCAGGAGAAAGCTCAAGCGCAGGGGCTTGATCTGGGTCAAAACCTCGCACGCGTGATGGTTGAACCTCCTCGAGATCCTGCTCATGGATGCATGGCAACAAATGCAGCTATGGTTGTGAGTAAGGGCTTTGGTATGAACCCTCGGGCCTTGGCGGAAGAGCTGAAAGCCTTTCTTGAAGGCCTAGAAGGCGTTGCAAATGTTGAAATTGCAGGCCCTGGATTCATCAATCTTCGCCTGAAGCCTTCCTTCTGGCAGTCTCAAATCCCAGAGATTCTCTGTAAGGATGCCGATTACGGGAAGCTCTCTCCGCAAAAGCCCCTCAACGTTAACGTGGAGTACGTTTCTGTGAACCCCACAGGCCCCATGCATGTAGGCCATAGTCGTGTGGCTGTTGTGGGTGATGTGATGTCAAATTTGATGGAGAAGGCAGGGCATCGCGTCACCCGGGAATTCTACATCAACGACGCTGGTGCCCAGGCGGATAAGCTTGCAAAGAGTGCTTATGTTCGGGCTTGCCAGGCTCTGGGGCAAGATGTTTCAGATCCTGAAGATTATCCTGGAGATTATCTAATTCCAGTTGGCAAGGTCCTTGCTGAGAAGTTTGGCCCTGACCTTCTTGAGGGAGATTTTGAGGCTTGGCTAGAGAAGCTTCGACCTGTAGCCATTGAGGCTATGATGGATCTCATCAAAGAAGATCTCCAGACCTTGGGGATCCAGCATGATCTCTTCACTTCTGAGCGATCCTTAGTTGAGGCTGGTAAAGTAGATGAAGCTGTGAAGAGCCTGACCGCTAAAGACTTTATCTATAAGGGCACACTTCCTCGCCCAAAGGGCGCAGAGGATGATCCCGATTGGACGCCTCAGGAAAGGCTTCTGTTCCGCTCCACCCATTTTGGGGACGACATTGATCGCGCCCTCACAAAAGAGGATGATCGCTGGACGTACTTTGCTAGCGATATTGCCTATCACTATGACAAATGCCAGCGGGGCTTTGATCTTTTGATCAATGTCTGGGGTGCGGATCATGGAGGCTATATCAAACGCCTTGAGGGAGCAATCGAGGCCATTGCGGGACGCAAAGATGCCATGAAAGTCATTTTGTGCAATATGGTAAAATTCCTGAAAGATGGGGAGCCTGTCACCATGTCAAAGCGGAGTGGGACTTTTATCTCTGTTCAGGATGTTGTGGAAGAAGTAGGGCAGGACGTTGTGCGGCTGATCATGATGACACGTCGTAATGACGCGCCTCTAGACTTTGACTTCAAAGAGGTCACGGAGAAAACAAAGGACAATCCGGTCTTCTATATCCAGTATGCTCATGCTCGGGCACATTCTCTCTTGCGTGCTGCAAAGGAGGCTTTCCCGAAAGTCGATTTTGATCTTAATGCATTAGCAAATGTGGACTTCTCAACTCTGCAAAGCGAAGAGGAGCTTGCAACTCTTAAGATCCTGTGTCAGTGGCCACGACAGATTGAGCAAGCAGTTGAAGCCTTTGAACCACATCGGTTGGTTTATGCCTTAGAGGAAATTGCGGGAGCTTTCCATGCTCTCTGGACAGCTGGAAAAGAGAACACAATTTTACGGTTTATTCACCCTGAAGATCAGGCGCGAACCCAGGCTAAAATTGGACTTGTCATGGCAATTGCCTGTGTCATTCGATCTGGGTTGCAGGTTTTGGGTGTTCAGGCCGTGGAAGAAATGCGATAATTCGAACATGTCGTACTGGAAGGTTCCAACATCACCAGATGAAGATCAGCCATGGTGGCTCCTTGTCCACCCAGGGCACTTCGTTGTGGCTACAATTCTGGTTGTGGGTGCTATTCTTTATGGCTGGCAATATTTCCAAGATGGAGGGGCTGTAGTTCCAGCAAATGAGCTTCCTCTCATTCAAGCTGAACCAGGCCCGGTTCGGATTCGCTCCGAGGAATACATACAGCCTCTGGTTGGGAAACAGGAAAAGCTCTTGTTCCAAAACCTAGACCCTACGGGGGAACTCGAGAAAGTTGTAAAACTGGCTCCAGGCGCGGAAACACCTATGGACCTGCAGGAAGTTTTGAATTTGCCGGGAACCATGAGTTGGGATTTAACAAACGAAGGCTTTGAAGAAGCTTGGGCAGATGCTCAGGAAGGAAAAGCCCAAGATGCAGGAGAGGCTATTGATCCTTATGGTGGTAAAGAGGGCATCGACGTCTCTAAACTGGGTAAACCAAGCGCTAAGAAAACTGCTCAAAAGGCAAGTGTTGCTGCGAAGAAGTATTGGGTTCAAATTGGCGTCGCAAGCTCTAAGAAAAAAGCAAATGCTATGTGGAAGACACTCAAATCTAAGTATCCTGCAATCTTGGGCCGGCATCATCCCAAAATTGTCCGTGTGGGCAAAAAGTACCATATCCATTTGGGCTATTTCAAAGATCCAAAGACAGCAGATAAATTAGCTCAGGCTTTGCAAGCCAAGGGAACTACGGCAGTAGTTGGACGAGGGTAACGTGGAAAAATTCCTCCTCTCTCTCACATCGACGGTCGGTATTCTTGCTGCAATCTTAATTGGCCTTACTTTCCATGAAGTGGCTCATGGCTTTGTAGCCTTGTTGCGTGGAGACAAAACAGCTTTGAAAGCAGGACGCTTGTCTCTTAATCCTCTTGTTCACATTGACCCTTTGGGGACAGTGATTTTACCTGCAATCCTTTACATGTCAGGCATGCCTCCGTTTGGGTATGCAAAGCCTGTTCCGGTAAACCCCCGTCAGCTTAAGAACCCTCGGGGTGATATGATTCTTGTGGCCATTGCAGGGCCTGCTGCAAATATTCTTTTGGCCCTTTTGGCAGGAGGTCTCCTTCACAGCCTTGCTCGCCTTGATATTCAGTGGGTCGTTGCGTTTCTGCCACAGTTCATTTTCTTCAATATCCTCTTGGCTTGGTTTAATCTCTTGCCCGTTCCCCCACTGGATGGAGGGCAGGTTTTGATGAATATTGCACCAAAGAGTGCGCGTGAGGTCTTGGCACCGCTCGAAAAACATGGGATGCTAATACTGGTTGGGCTTTTCTTTGCTGGACCAATGCTGTTAGCTGCACTTGGGATTCACTTTTATCCGGCGCATTTTTTGATTCTTAAGCCGGTTATGTGGTTCTATACACAGCTAATGGGATTCTTATTTGGAATAACACCTGGAGGTTAATAACAAGATGAGTATCGGGATCTGGCAAGTCATTTTATTCCTCGTCGTTGTCCTTGTGATTTTCAAGGCGAGAAATCTTCCCAAAATCATGGGAGATTTAGGCAAAGGATTGAGGTCCTTTAAGAAGGAACTTACAGAGGATAATAAACCTGTAAAGCCAAGGTCAGTGGCTACACCTAAGGCAAAGCCTGCGGCAAAGAAGCCTGCTGCTAAGCCAAAAGCAAAGGCTGCGACGACAAAGGCAAAGGCTCCTGCAAAAAAAGCAACAGCTGCAAAGACGGCGACGGCAACAAAAGCAAAAGCCAAAGCTGCGCCGAAAAAGCCTGCAGCAAAGAAGTCTACAGCTAAGCCTGCAGCGAAGAAACCTGCCGCTAAGCCAAAAGCCAAGACAGCAGCCAAAACAACGAAAAAGAAATAAGGCAGCCACATAAATGTTCAGCTTTGGCACCTGGGCGGAGCTGGTCGTTATTGGCCTCGCTATGGTGATTTTCTTTAAACCTGAAGACTACCCCTTCCTGATGAAGAAAGGGGTTCGTCTTTATCGCCAACTTCAAGGATGGATTCACGAGGTGAGTGCACCGATTAAGCACATGAAGTGGGAAGTTGAGGCAGAAGAATTTGAGAAAGAGAAGAATAGGCCCCACATAGAAGGAGAGGACAAAGAGTCCCCAAAGTCACCAAAGGATGATGTCTAATGGATTCAGCGCCCTGGATAGATCATGCTCGTGAGTTTCGTTCCCGGCTTTTAAAGTGGTTGGGAAGCTTTTTTCTCATGTTTTGTGGAGCTTATGCTTTTCACACAGAGCTCTTCTCTCTGTTAGCTGCCCCCCTGAATACCTATCTCCAGGAAGATCAAAGTATGATCTTCACAGCTCTGACAGAAGGGTTCTTTGTTGCTGTGAAAACAAGTCTTTTTGTAGCCTTTATTGGGTCCTTACCGGTCCTTGTTTATCAGGTGTGGGCCTTTGCTCGCCCTGGTCTGTTCGAGAAAGAAGCTAAAGTCGTACGGCCTCTATTTGTGATTGCTCCCATCCTTTTTGCTTTGGGTGCAAGCTTTGCCTATATGATCGTCCTTCCTCAAGCTATTGGATTCTTTATGGGATTTGAAGTTCGTGGCGATGCGCCTATTCTACTCCAAGCACGGATCAGTGATTATCTATCCTTGATCCAGCAATTCATCTTTGCTTTTGGGCTCTGCTTCATGATGCCGGTGTTTCTTATTATTTTGGGACATATCGGTGTTTTAGACCAGTCACAGTTGAGGAGTCATCGCCGGTTCGTTTTTGTTGGAATTTTAGGGCTTTCTGCAGTTTTAACACCGCCAGATGTTGCAAGCCAGTTGATGTTAGCGACACCAATGTATATGTTGTTCGAAATAACATTGATGTTTATGCCAACAACAAAGAAGGTGCCCCATGCTTGATATCAAGTGGATTCGTGACAACCCTGAAGCTTTTGATGCTTCTCAAAAGAGTCGGGGCCAAGATGTTTTTGCGAAAACGCTGATTGACCTGGATGAAGAGCGTCGGGCTCTCTTGACTGAAATGCAAGAACTTCAAGCACTACGTAACACCCTTGCAAAAGAGATTGGTCAAGCCAAAGCTAAAGGAGAAGATGCAGCTGAAGTCGCAGCCCGGGCGTCCAGTGTCAAAACAGATCTCTCTGTTGCTGAGGCCAGCGCCAATGAACGTCAGCAGCAGCTTCAAGATCTCCTAGCCCGGATTCCAAATGTGCTGGACAAGCAGGTTCCTGAGGGTGGTGAGGAAGATGCAACTGTTGTGAGTACTCAGGGTCAAGTTCCTGAGTTTTCTTTTGAACCGAAGTCTCATGATGAAATCGGTGAAGCGCTGGGGCTTATGGATTTTGCTAAGGCAGCTCAGATTTCAGGTGCCCGGTTTGTGATTCTCAAAGGGGCTCTCTCCCGTTTAGAACGGGCTCTTGGCGCTTTTATGCTTGATGTGCACACGTCTGAATTTGGGTACCAAGAGGTTAATCCTCCTCTTCTTGTCCGAGATGATGCTTTATTCGGAACAGGGCAGCTCCCAAAATTTGAGGAAGATCAATTTCTGACAACGGATCAGCGCTGGTTGATTCCAACGGCTGAGGTTCCTCTCACGAATCTTGTGAGGGAAGAAGTCTTACCTGAAGAAAAACTTCCTCAGCGGTTTACAGCCTTCACTTATTGTTTTCGCTCAGAAGCCGGATCAGCTGGGCGGGATACCCGGGGGATGATTCGTCAGCACCAGTTCTCAAAAGTAGAACTTGTCTCCATTGCACACCCTGATGAGAGTGAAAAAGAGCTTGAGCATCTCACAAAAGCTGCAGAGACCATCCTTCAGCGCCTTGGCTTGGCTTATCGTAAAATTCTTTTAGCAGCACAGGATACAGGTGCTAATGCATCAAAAACCTACGACTTAGAAGTTTGGCTCCCTTCTCAAGGGTGCTACCGGGAAATTTCGAGCTGTTCTTTGGATACAGATTACCAGGCACGGCGGATGAATGCACGATGGGCCCCGAAAAGTGAAGGCAAGAAAGAAAAACCTCGCTTTGTCCATACACTCAATGGGTCAGGTCTTGCCGTTGGGCGTACTCTTGTTGCCTTGTTAGAAAACTACCAAAATGAGGATGGAAGTGTTACCCTGCCTGAGGTATTACGTCCGTATATGAATGGAAAGAAGGAGATCACTTCCGATGGTCAGCTGGTCTAAGCATTTACAGTATTTTGCGCTCCTGGGGGTTGCTCTAAGTTTTCTCTCTGGATGTGGTAAATCAAACGGAAAGCTTCCGGAAATTGAATTTCGCCATGGTGTGCCGAAGCGTGCTGATGCTATTGGCTATGTTCCTGCATTTGGTGGTGCAGGAGGGGGTGAATCCTTTGCTTGGGATGAGAATAAGGATCCACAAGAAAAAGTGATTAAAACTGTTGCCTTACGAGAAGAAGCAGCTACAGCTGCTCACCCTGACTTTGTTATCGTCCAAGAGGGTGAGACGCTGTTTTCTATCTCCCAGAAGTACCAGGTCACGGGTGGGGATATTATTACCTTTAACAAATTAAAGCCACCCTACACAGTCAATGCAGGGCAAAAGCTCTGGTTAAGGGAGCCATTGAGCGAGGAGGCATCAGCACCTACATCTCTTAAACCCCAGGTCAAGAAATCCGCTTATCATCGACCTGTAAGTGCACGACTCACACTTTCTCCTGATCAGAAAAAGGCAACAGCTGTGATTACACGAACAGCATCTGTTTCTGCAAGCCAGCCTGGAGAGGTTATTTACACAGGCAAGCAAGTTAAAGAGCTTGGGATGACAGTTTTAGTACAGCACCCTGATAATGTTGTCACAGTATATGGGGGGCTTTCCGAGATTTTGGTCAGCCAAGGCCAAAAAGTTCAGGCAGGGGATCTCCTTGGGAAAGTGATGCCTGAATCTGGTGCGACCCAGGCTCTGTTCCATTTTGAAATTCGCAAGGGCTTAAAACCTGTTCCGATGGCAGGCCTTGTGTCTTTGGATGGTTAGCTCAGGCTAAGCTAAGCTTGAATCTTCAGTTTAATCCCATTTAGCCATAGGAGGCATGGACATGAGGATAGCTTCTGTATTTCCTCCTGTTTTTAGCCCAAATTCTGTGCCTCGATCATAGATGAGATTGAACTCCACATATCGGCTGCGCTTCCTTTGTAGAGTTTCTGCCTCATCAGATGTCCAGAGGTGGCCCATATTTTGCTCCACAATCGGGCAGAAGGCATCAAGGAATGCAAGTCCTACATCCTGAGTATAGGCAAAGTCTTTGTCCCAATTTCCTCGGTTGAGATAATCATAGAAAATACCACCAATTCCCCGTGGCTCTTTTCGGTGAGGGAGGTAGAAATAATCATCACACCAGGCCTTTTGATCAGGGTAGAAGCTGGGATCGTGCTGAGAGCACATATTTTTCAGAACTTGGTGAAAATGAATAGTGTCCTTCTCCACGGGCAGGCATGGGGTGAGGTCCATCCCACCACCAAACCAGCATTTTGTTGTGGCGATGAAACGGGTGTTCATATGCACAGCTGGAACGTGAGGGTTTCCCATATGCGCGACGAGAGAAATACCAGAGGCCCAAAAACGTGGATCTTCCGATGCTCCTGGAATCTTCGTAGCAAATTGAGGGGCAAAGCTTCCCCAGACTGTTGAGATATTGACGCCAACTTTCTCAAAAAGGCGTCCTTTCATGACTGACATTTCGCCACCGCCACCTTCGGGTCGATCCCAAGGAGTCCGTTCAAAAATCTGACCTCCTGCAGGATAAAGCTCTGGATAAGTTAGCTGAGCCTGGGCTTCAAGAGCTTCAAAGCGGTTGCAAATTTGGTCTCGTAAGCTGCGGAACCAGTCGGCTGCTTTTTCCTTTCGTTCTTGAAGTAACTCAGGCGCGATCGTTGGTTGCCCTTCCAACATCTTGATCGCTTCCTGGGTTCGCCGAACAAGTTTTGGATTCAGGGTCATGAACTTTCTCCTTTTATGAGGTTTTAGATAAGGCTTGCGATAGGATTATTGCGCCACTGACAGCAACATTCAAAGAGCGGGCCTGAGGGATCATAGGAATAAAAAGGCTTTTGGGGCAAGTCTCTTTCACAGATTCTGGAATGCCCTTGCTCTCTTGTCCCAACAGATAGACTTCCCCTTTTTGATAAGGATGAGCATAGGCAGAGGTTTCTCCCTTGGCGTCAATAAGGACAAGGTTAAGCTTGTGTTGTGCAACGAAAGTCTGGAAGTCTTCCCAACTGTCATGGAGGTGATATTCAACCAAGTCTACATAATCCATGCCAGAGCGCTTGAGCTTGCTGTCACTTAAGGCAAAACCGCAGGGAAAGATAATATGGACAACAGCCCCTAAGCAGGCACCTGTACGCAGAAGGGTTCCTGTGTTCTGTGCGATTTCGGGTTGGTAAAGGGCAATATGGAACTTTTCTCGCATTTTATGACTTGCTGTCTTGAGTTAGAGTTTTATACTGTCTTGTAGCAGATCAAAAGATGTTGAGGCAATCAAATGGATGGAAAAGCAGACAAAGGGCGGCGAGATTTTTTGATTCTCACTGGCTACACTATGGGTGCTGCTGGACTTGCAGGACTGGCTGTTCCCTTTATTGACTCATTGAATCCTGCGGCAGATACTCAGGCCTTGGCAACAACAGAAGTAAATCTGGGTTTGCTCCAACCTGGTCAAGCCATTACAGCCATGTGGCGTGGAAAGCCTGTCTTTATCCGGCACCGTACCTCAGAAGAAATTGAGCAAGCTCGGACTGTAGAGCTTAAAGGATTACCAGATCCTGAGGCTGATGAGGCTCGTTTTAAAGATAATCCGCAGTTTCTTGTTGTTCTCGGCGTTTGTACACATTTGGGTTGTGTCCCTTTGGGACAAAAACCAACCGACAATAAGGGTGATTTTGGGGGGTGGTTCTGTCCTTGTCACGGATCTCACTATGATATTTCTGGACGAATCCGCAAAGGTCCTGCACCAAAAAATCTTACAATTCCTCCTTACGAAATCAAAGATAAGCTTTTGAAGATTGGATAAAGCATGGCAAACGTAAAGAAGTCTTCGACCCTTTCTAAAGATTCTAATCGCATTGCGAAATGGATTGACTATCGCCTTCCTATTCTCAGTTTTTTGAAAGCTGAGGCTGTGGATTATCCTACACCCCGAAACCTGAACTACTGGTGGAATTTCGGATCATTAGCAGGAATCACCCTTGTTATCATGATTTTGACGGGGATTTGGCTAGCGATGCATTACACGCCCCACACGGCTCACGCTTTTGAGAGCGTTGAGCGGATTATGCGGGACGTAAACTATGGCTGGCTCTTACGCTATATCCACATGAACGGTGCTTCAATGTTTTTCATTGTAGTCTATGTCCACATGTTCCGAGGGTTGTTTTACGGCTCTTACAAAAAACCGCGGGAGCTGTTGTGGATTTTTGGTGTGCTCATTCTTCTCCTTATGATGGCGACAGCCTTTATGGGCTATGTATTGCCATGGGGGCAGATGAGTTTTTGGGGTGCCACAGTGATCACGAACCTTTTCTCCGCCATTCCCTTGGTGGGAGATTCAATTGTGACACTCCTTTGGGGAGGATTTTCCGTTGATAATCCTACCCTGAACCGTTTCTTTGCATTGCATTACCTCTTCCCGTTTTTAATCGTGGGCTTAGTCTTTTTACATTTAGTGGCTTTGCATACTCACGGCTCTAATAACCCAACAGGAGTGGAGGCCAAGAAGCCCAGTGATAAGATTCCCTTCCATCCGTACTACACGGTGAAGGATATTCTTGGGCTTGTGATTTTTCTGACAATTTGGGGAGCCTTCGTGTTCTTTGCACCTAACTTCTTCGGAGAGCCGGATAATTATATCCCTGCCGACCCCTTGGTTACACCACCGCACATTGTTCCAGAATGGTATTTCTTACCCTTTTATGCCATTTTGCGTTCTATTCCAGATAAGTTGGGTGGTGTGGTTTTAATGTTCTCAGCTGTATTTGTGATGTTCATCATTCCTTGGCTAGATACTTCTCCTGTTCGGAGCGGGAGATACCGTCCTTTGTACAAGATTGCCTATGTCTTTTTCTTGGTAGCTTGTGTTGCTCTTGGTTGGGCTGGAGCACAGGAGGCCGAAGGTGTGCCATTATTGGTCAGCCGATTGGCTACAGCTTACTACTTTGCGTTCTTTCTGATTCTAATGCCCGTCTTAGGCTTTATTGAAAAGCCTTTGCCTGTGCCGGAAAGTCTTCAGGAATCGAAAAGGAAGAAAGGAGCTGGCCGATGAGATCTTTTTTTCTCTACCTCGTTTTTCTTACAGTGCCAAGCCTTGCTATGGAGGGAACGGCTCCCCTCAAAACTGTAGATTGGAGTTTTAATGGCATCTTTGGAACGTTTGATCGTGCGAGCTTGCAGCGTGGTTTTCAGGTTTATAAAGAAGTCTGTGCAAGCTGCCACAGCATGAAACTTCTCTCTTATCGAAATTTGGAAGGAATTGGTTACACACCAAATCAGGTCAAAGCCATTGCGCAGACCTATGAAGTTCAAGATGGGCCCAACGATGATGGGGAAATGTTCATGCGTCCAGGCAAGCCCAAGGATCGTTTTTTTCAGCCCTATGCCAATGACCAGGCTGCACGGGCTGCAAACAACGGGGCGTTGCCACCGGATCTCTCCCTCATTACTAAGGCAAGAGAGGGTGGGGCAGACTATGTTTACTCTCTTCTGACAGGGTATGCAGAAGCGCCTGTGAATGAAAAGCCAATGGTTGGTTTGTATTACAACCCCTATTTCTCAGCACATTGGATTGCAATGATCCCGCCTCTGAGTGATGATATGATCGAGTATCAAGACGGCACACCCGCAACAGTGGATCAGATGGCTCAGGATGTGACAACATTCCTAGCCTGGGCATCGGAACCGGAGATAGAAGTGCGTAAGCAATGGGGCTTCAGGATCATCATCTTCCTCTTCATCTTTAGCATTGTGATGTTTTTCATCAATGCTCGCATCTGGGCCCGGTTAGAGAAGTAAGCATTTTCTTTTCAAAACTCCGCACATTACCCCATTGTCCGGGGGCAGGGGGATGTGTATACTCCTGAGTATATAACTTTAGATTGAGAGAAACGATATGCTGAATATGCTTATAACTCCTGCTCATGCAGCTTCTGGTGGTACCGGTGGATTTGATGTGATGGGACTTGTCCCCTTTGCCCTCATTGCGGTGATCTTTTACTTCTTCCTGATTCGCCCCCAGAACAAGAAACTACAAGAGCATAAGGAAATGGTAAACAGCATCACACGTGGAGATCGTGTTGAGGTTGCTGGCGGTATCCTTGGACAAATTGATAAAGTGGGTCATGATAACACTCTTTCAATTGAGGTCGCTAAGGGTGTTAAGATCACAGTTTTTAAAGATAAGGTGACACGGGTTTTGGATAAGACATTCCCACTTAAGCTTGAGGCTCTTTCTGGTGGAGAAGCTGTATCAAAAACAACAGCAAAAAAAGCGCCAGCAAAATCAAGGGCAAAAAAGGCTTAAGAAACTGCTCTCTAAGAAGGATTCAAGACCGTGAAAACATCAGTAACGCGCAAAATAGTGATTTTAACTATCATTTTGATGGGGTTTATTTATGCCCTGCCAAATGCCCTTTCTGACAAAACCCTTGAATCTTTCCCAGATTGGTGGCCGAAGAATCAAGTGAGTTTGGGGCTTGATCTGCAAGGAGGGTCTCAGATTCTTCTCCAAGCGGATTTGAATGAAGCAATCCAGGATCGCTTAAGCAGTGTTCAGGATGATCTGCGTACACAACTGCTTAAAGGACGCATCGCCTATAAGAATATGCGTTCCTCTCGCAGCGGTGACCAAGATGGGGAGAAAACTTCTCCCGCGCTTACCTTTGAACTTCGTAAATCTGATGATCACGAAGCTGCCCGTAAAATTCTAAGAAATATTCCGGGCGTAGAGTTTGACCTGAAGGGATTGCGGTATACAGTGCGTTTCCAAAAGGATGAGTTGAATCGTTTGAAAGATAACCTTATGGCTCGCTCCATTGAAATTGTCAGCCGTCGTATTAATGAACTTGGTACGAAAGAGCCTAGCATTCAACGTCAGGGACGGGATCGGATTCTGGTTCAAATGCCAGGTGTTGATGATCCTGCACATGTGAAAGCTATTCTTGGAAAAACAGCAAAAATGACTTTTCACCTCGTGCGTGGTAATGCACAGTCAAAAACAGCTCCTCCTGGGACTTTTATCATGCCTGTCATTGAGAATGGAGAAACCATTGAAGAGATTCTCTTGGAGAAGCGCCCTCTTTTAACAGGAGAGAACTTGGAAGATGCGCGTCCTGATAAGGGGGAGCAGAATGATCCAAGGATTTCTTTTTCTTTTGATGCAGCAGGAGCCCGTAAATTCAGCGAGATTACACGCAAGAACGTAGGGCGGAGATTTGCCATTGTTTTGGATGATCGCATTCTTGTGGCACCAGTTATCCGTGGTCACATTCCGGGGGGGCGTGGCGTCATTGAAGGGCGTTACACCTTCAAAGAAGTTTATGACACCTCCCTTCTTATGCGCTCAGGTGCTCTCCCAGCGCCTCTAACAACATTGGAAGAACGAACTGTGGGGCCAGATCTTGGGGCAGACTCTATTGCGGCAGGGGAGCAGGCAACAGTTCTTGCTATCCTTCTCGTTGGGCTCATCATGCTCGTGATCTATGGAGTTTTTGGTGTGCTTGCAAACTTGGCTCTTCTTGTGAATCTCGTCCTTTTGGTCGCAGCCTTAACAACGATCGGGGCAACACTCACACTCTCCGGTATTGCGGGTATTGCGCTTACTCTTGGAATGGCAGTGGATGCAAACGTTTTGATTTTTGAACGGATTAAGGAAGAGTTAGCCAAAGGATCTTCTGTAAAAGATGCGCTTAAGGAAGGGTTTGATAAAGCTATTGCGACCATTTTGGACTCCAACATTACGACTTTGATTGGGGGAGCTCTGCTTTTCCAGTTTGGTTCTGGAAGTCTTCGTGGATTTGCCGTGACATTGTCTCTCGGTATTCTTATTTCAATGTTTACAGCGATTTCCTTCACACGCCTTATGGTGATGAGTTATATGAAGCGAATTTCGCCCAACAAGATTCCTTTGTAGGAGATTTCAATGGTAAATTTAATTCCACAAGATACAAAAATTGACTTTGTTGGGTTTAGGAAAATCACACTTACAATTTCAGGTCTGATTGTTCTCGGCTCTATCCTCTTGATGCTGATCAAAGGTCTGAACTTTGGTATTGATTTTCGGGGTGGGTTTTTAATTGAGATTCGTACAGAAAAGGAAGCTGATTTAAATACCATGCGTTCCACTCTGTCTGGATTAGGCCTAGGTGATGTGAAGCTTCAGAACACTGACAGCCCTCATGATGTTATGATTCGCCTTGAGCAACAGCCTGGTGGGGATGCAGCTCAAGGTGTGGCCTTGAAAAAAGTAAAAGAAGCTCTTGGGGAAGGTGTGACTTATCGCCGCATTGATTCTGTAGGACCAACTTTTAGTGAAGACCTTGCCTATAATGGGATGATAGCCTTTACGTTGGCTCTTCTTGCAATGCTGATTTACATATGGTTGCGGTTTGAGTGGCAATTTGGTCTCTGTGCGGTGATTGCGCTTCTTCATGACGGATTATCTGTGTTTGGTTTTTATAGCTTTTCTGGGTTTGAATTCAATGAAACCGTAATCATTGCTGTTTTAACAACGATTGGTTATTCCATTAACGATACGGTTGTGGTGTATGATCGGATTCGAGAAAATCTTCGAAAGTATAAAAAAGCATCTCAGACTGAAATTATCAATCGTAGCATTAATGAGACCCTTTCACGGACAGTTCTGACTTCTGGGTCAACCCTTCTTGCCTTGATAGCACTATACTGGGTTGGAGGAACTGTAATTGAGAACTTTACCCTGCCCATTATCGTGGGTGTTGGTATTGGAACCTATTCATCAATCTGTTTGGCTTCTATTCTGCTACTTTTCTTTGATGTCCGAACGGCCGTAGAATCTTCAGCGCCGGAGAATACGTCTGGTGACAAAGTTGTCGTTTAAGAACATTTTCTAGATACTTCTGAATAACTTGATTTTCTCTAAAAAGGACACTACTTATGTGGTGTAAATGGTGAATGAACATGGAAATGCTTTCCTCTTACCTTGCCGGTTTTATAACTCTCGGCGTTATCTTTGTTGTAGGGCTGATTACACCTGGTCCTGACTTGGCTGTCACGATGCAAAACAGCATGCGGGGAAACCGCTTAACAGCCCTATCTTCAGCAATGGGAACAACGATGGGATTCTGCTTTCATGCAACGTACACTCTCCTCGGGCTTGCTTTTGTGCTTAAGAACAATCCATCCTTGTTCTTTGCTTTTCAGCTTTTGGGTGGAGCTTATTTCTGCTACCTCGGGTATATGGCATTTAAGGATTCCATGACAAATCGTAACGTCCTTTCCTTTACAGACGGTTCAACAGCTCTCACACCCTTCCAGGCTTTTCGCAAGGGCTTCTTTACCAATGCGCTGAATCCTATGGTGACCCTTATGTTTATTTCAGCATTCTCTGAGATTTTAACGCCAGAAACACCAGCCTACATCAAGGGGCTTTTTGGCTTTGAGGCTGTGTTTCTCTGCTTACTATGGTTTGGAATTGTGGCTGTTAGCTTTTCTCACCCACGCGTGCAGCATTTTTATCAAAAAGCAGCTAAGTGGATTGAGCGTTTTGCAGGAAGCGTCCTTGTGATGCTTGGGGCAAAGCTTGCTTTTTACACAATGCCGTAAGAGATTCCTTGAAAATAAAAAAAATGTTCCTATAAAATAGGATAGCTGCAGGATGCGACAGGAAATTAAATCCCCGGGGCGATGACAATCCTCGCGGGAACTGTCCCTGCCTCCCTCCGTGGAGAGAGGTATATGGTGCCCACCTGCTTTTTTTGGCCGCGAGAGGATTTCACACTTCCATCGGTCCTAGCAGCGCCTTAACAGGGATTCTATATGCATACCTTTGATTCAAAAGCACAAGCGCGTCAGGCGCTATCCAAAGCACTTCAACAGCTAGGGTCTTGTGCTGTTTGTATGGCCCAGTCCCACCTTGCCCTTCAAGAACAAGTATCAGAAGTCTTAAAAGCATGGGTTGATAAGAAGGTTGGCCTTTATTGGCCTTTGGGCGATGAATTTGATTGGCAGAACACCTTAGAGCTTGCCACATACCTTCTCCCCAAACCAGAGGGAGAGGGTATGGTTTTTGCACCTGTCGTCAAAGATGATATCCTCCAGCCTTACCAATCCTGGGGAGGTGTTCACGTTCCTCAAAAACCAGCTGAGGTTCCTGATATGATCTTAGTACCTGGACTTGGTTTTTCTCCCTCAAAATACCGCTTGGGGCGGGGCTTTGGAACCTATGATGCTTACCTGAGTCAACATCCCCAAGTTCACAAAGTTGGCATCACGTTATTTCCTGAAATGATACAGTTTCCTTGTGATGAGCATGATATTCCCATGAATGAAGTTTTGGGACCGCTGGGGGAGGACTTATGCAAGGATTGCCAAAAGATTATTAGTCTTCAGGAAATTGGCTAAGAAGCTGATAATTTCCGCCTGTTTGGCTGAGCATCCGAATTTGCTCCTGCAATTGGACTTCTTGACGATCACTAAGAGAACTACGTTTCCCAGGGGTGAACTTTTTAGTGTTCCGAGCCATTGTTTGCAGTTTTTTGAAGTCTTGTTCAAATCGCCGAGCCAGATCTAGTGCATTGGGGAAACCACGTCCCCTCTGGGAAAAGATAAGATAGTCTCTGTTAAGGTTATGATAGGTAGCTTGAATGACTCGTGCAAAGGGATGTGATTTTTTTATAAGACTTTCAAGATCCCGCTCGACTTGCCGCTGGACGCGGTCAACTTTGTCTAATTGACGTTCAACATCTCTGGGTGATGCAGCTGTAGGTGCAGAGGGAGCAGGCATAGGTCCTCTCATACCTGGTATTCCAGAGAGAGCACGGTAATCGAGAGGCATAGCTCCAGCAGAAGCTGATGCAGCCATGGGTGGCATCATGCCCTGAGGCCCGGGAAGTCCTCCAGGCATACCAACTTGGCCTGGTAATGGCATAAAGCCAGGAGCTCTAGTTGAGGCTTCTGAATCAGCCATTGTGGGGGCATACCTAGTAGGGGAACCTGGAGGCGTACTAGCAGGTAAAGCCCCATCTCCAAGACCGCCGGCAAACATGCCACTATATTGACTCATACCAGTGCTTGCAGAGACACCTCCAGCTGAAGCAGATCTTCCAAGAAGCTGAGCTGCAGATGGGTTTGGTGAAGGAGCTGAAGGTAGAGGAGAAGCCGTTCCTCGAGGTGGAGGTCTGCCAGCAGAGCCGCCAAACATGGCTTCCCATTCTCCTGGACCCATCCCTGTACTGACTGATGGCGGGATTGATGGACCGACACCTGGAACAGGGGGGGCTACAGACCCTGCTCCTTGTGAGGAAAGAGCATCAAGTTTTTTTTCCAAGGAACGGAGTTTTTCAAGAACTACAGAGGATGAGGCCGCCGAAGGGGGGGCTATCGAAGATGGCGCAAGACTAACAGCAGCTCCTACATCAGCATCAACAGCAGGTGGGGGAGGAGGAGCAGCAATCTCTTGAGGGCGACTGCGAGCTTCTGCAAGGAGAGCCTGGGTATCTTCAAGCTGGGCCCTCAGATTTTCAGCTTGTCCTCGGATGCTTTCAATTTGTTGTCTCAGGAGAGCAGCTTCTTGAGCCTCTTGCTGGAGCCTCATCCTTTCTTGGAGAAGACCACGGCTTGCTTGGCGGGTGTTTTCAAGCTCAGCCTCAAGTTGCTGGATTCGTTGGAGGAGGGCTTCTTTTTCTTCGCGTGGAGTTTCAACGCCAAGTTCTGTTTCAATGCGATCACCACCTACTTTTCCAAGGGCAACTGAAAGATCACCCAAAAGACCATCTATTGCAGAGCGCCCCACAGCTTCTTGCATCACAAGAAAAGAAGCCGGGCTCTCAGGAGATCTAAACCCTTGAGAATCAAGCTTTTTTGAGGTGTTTTGAGGCAATAGATTAAGGTCAACAGCTTTCTTCCCCACACCGGTAATGGCGTGGATCTCTTGTGTCAAAAAGAAGACAAAGAGTAAAAGAATAAACTTTGACATAAAAACATCATAAATCAAAAAGATTTATGATGTCTTAACTTGCTGAGGGTGGTTTTTGTTCTTGAGAGAGGGCTTCTTAGCCTTCTTTGACACTGTCTCTATAAGGGTCACAAATCAAATGGTTCTGCTGCACGTGCTGCATCTCTTTCCTCATCCATTTCATCAAATTTTTTCTTAAGTGTTGGCATAGCGTGCTTAAGAACAGTCTCGGCTGAGATTTCAGCGCCTGTTACACCAACATGGAGATCTACTTTGCTCTCAGGAACTTCCTTCCTCCACTCACGCACAGTGTTAAAAGCTTGTAAGAATGTGACGTTTAGCGTTTTTTCGCTTTCCTTATCCCCGTCGACAGCTGCCCAAAAAGTATCTACATGGGCCTGGGGTGCTCCCTCGCATCCAGTTTGTAGGAGGGTGATATCAGAGTCTTTTACAACTAGAGGTGTGCTAGGGTGCCAGCGGAAAAGTACAATAAATTGGTAATTTTTTGGAATAGAGCCTATAAATCCAATGTTTTCACGCTTTGTCACGAGGCCTTGAGCGTAGGCTATACAAAGTTGCCTTTGTATTGTTGTTCCCATGCTTTGGAGCCGAGCTTTCTCTCCAGCATCCGTTCCAGCATCAGCACTTTTGCCAACAACTGGCAACATTATCATTAAAGCTAAGAATATTTTTTTCATTTCAACTCTCTTTTATGGAAAACAATAAGGTAGTTCTATACAATTCCCTTTAAAAATCAAGAAGTTATTTTATACGGGGCTGTGTATCAAAAGTATGGAATGGTGCTGGAGAATCCACGGTCCACTCTAGTGTGTCTGCACCTTCTCCCCAGGGGTTTGCAGGTGCTTTCTTTCCATAACGCAATGTGTGGAAGAGGATGAAGAGGAAGAAAACTGTAGAGGCTAGGGTGATTAGGGCCCCAATAGAGGCAACCATATTCCATCCTGCAAAAGCATCGGGATAGTCGGCATAGCGGCGGGGCATGCCTGCGAGGCCCAAGAAATGCATGGGGAAGAAGAGAATATTGACGCCGATAAACAAAACCCAGAAATGGATTTTACTGAGAGTCTCCGAATACATCCGGCCGGAAATTTTGGGAATCCAATAGTAGAATCCGCAGAACAGACCGAAGAGGGAACCCATGGAGAGAGTGTAGTGGAAATGGGCAACAACGTAGTAAGTGTCATGAAGGATTTTATCAACTCCTGCGTTTGCAAGAACAACACCTGTAACACCCCCAATGGTGAAAAGAATAATAAAGCCCATAGCAAAGAGCATAGGTGTTGAAAACCGCACAGAGCCTCCCCACATGGTTGCAATCCAGCTGAAGATCTTAATGCCTGTTGGGACAGCAATCACCATCGTGGCAACCGTAAAATAAGCAAGAGTATCCACATGAAGTCCAACAGTAAACATATGGTGAGCCCACACGGCAAATCCAATGACACCAATGGAGACCATGGCATAGGCCATGCCAAGGTATCCAAAAACAGGTTTTTTAGAAAAGGTGGAAATCACGTGAGAGATAATTCCAAAAGCAGGAAGAATCATAATATAGACTTCAGGATGACCAAAGAACCAGAAAAGATGTTGGAATAAGACAGGATCTCCACCTTTGGAGGCATCAAAGAAGGTCGTTGCAAAGTTTCGATCTGTAATGAGCATGGTAATGCCTCCCGCCAAAACAGGAACAGAAAGAAGAAGAAGGAAAGCCGTAACAAGCATAGCCCAGACGAAGAGGGGCATTTTATGAAAGGTCATGCCGGGGGCACGCATATTGTAAATGGTGGTGATAAAATTAATAGCCCCAAGAAGGGAGGATGCTCCGGCTAAATGAAGGCCGAATAACACAAAATCTACAGCCATATCCGCATGGCCGAGGGTGCTGCTGAGGGGTGGGTACATGACCCAGCTTGTGCCAGCCCCGCTACCAATATAGCCTCCCATCATGACGAGGGTGATCGCAGGAACAAGCAGCCAGAAACTGATGTTATTCAGACGGGGAAACGCCATATCTGGCGCCCCAATCATCAAAGGGACAAACCAGTTGCCAAAGCCGCCAATGAGCCCTGGCATCACAACAAAGAAGATCATAATCAGGCCATGAGCTGTAATGACTACATTATAGAATTGGCCATCAAGCCCCAGAAATCCGCCATCAGGTGTCGCGAGCTGAGCCCGAATCATGCCAGAATAGGCACCTCCCACAATTCCCATGACAATAGAAAAAATGATGTAAAGTGTCCCAATGTCCTTGTGGTTTGTTGAAAAAAGCCAACGTTTCAATCCTGTGGGATGATGATCAGACATATGCGTTACCTACAATTTAGTGGGGTTATTTTTGGAGGCGTCAGCTTTAGCTTTCTTCCCCCCTTTCTCTTTAATCCATTGGTCATACTCTTCTCGAGAGACGACCTTGATTTGGATAGGCATAAAACTGTGATTCATGCCGCAAATCTCATAGCATTGACCATAGTAATTTCCCGTTTTTGTAATTCGGGCCCAAACTTCTGCAAGGCGCCCTGGGACAGAGTCTTGTTTAATACCGAAAGCAGGAACACCAAAGCTGTGAATAACATCGGCTGAAGTTGTAAGAATACGGATGTTTGTGTTCACAGGAAGAACAACAGGCCGGTCAACTTCTAGAAGGCGCTTTTGACCGGGCTTGAGATCTGCTGTCTTAATCATATAGCTATCAAAAGAGATGTCTTCTTCAGGGTACTCGTATTCCCAATACCATTGATGACCAATGGCTTTGATCGTGATTTCAGGTTCATCCACTTTGTCCATATAGTAGATCAGGCGCAGGGAGGGAATGCCGATAAAAATAAGAATCACTACAGGAATGACGGTCCAAATGACTTCAATTAATGTGTTGTGCGTTGTCTTGGAAGGGATTGGATTTCGCTTTTCATGGAACCGCCATCCTGTGTAAAGAAGGAGAGCTGCAACGAAAACAGCAATCACAAAAATAACCCAGAGGAGTATAGTATGGAGCTCATTCACTTTTTCCATCACAGGTGTAGCAGCATCTTGGAAGCCAAATTGCCAAGGCTCAGGTTCTGTGCAAAACCCAAGCACAGGAAACAGGACAAGGAAGATCAGAGCAAGAGAGCGATGTAACATACCAAACATCTTCTTTATATACTCCCAGAAGTCTAGCACAAACCCCTGGTGTGTAAAATTTTATTTATTGGTTTAATGGGAGAAATTAAGCTGCTTTCTCGGCTTGGCCAAAGGGAAGCATCGAGATTTCTTCAATGATAGAAACCTGATCTCCATGCTCTGCACTATTGATGATGCGGTTAAGGGAATCATTTAGCTTGATAAAGGGAATTTGAGTATAGGAATCTGTCCTAATTCCTGGAGCTATTTCGAGGCTTTCTTTTGCATTGAAAAGAATTTGTTCTTGTTCGTGTTGTGTGCCATCAAGCTCTTGGTAGTGAAGATCAATATCCACTCCTGGGTGCAGACTTTGTTTGTGCATATGTTGATGGGCAATGCTGTCAATACGATTAAGAATACGGCCTGAAATGGAAAATATGGACGCTTGCGAAAGCGGTGCACTATTATCCTGAGAGAGGATCTTGTTGAGGAGGGTTAAGGAAACGTCAGCGCATTCTGATTCCCGCAGGATATAACGCATTGTTTTTGAAGACGGCAGCGTGATAGGTCCTCCTTGCTCAATCTGGGATTCAATCAAGTCAAAATTCAAATCAAGATCTTTACTCAAGGTTGAATGGCGAAGTGTGATAAAGCGTGAGCCACGCTTTGCTTGGGTGCGATGTAGTTCAGAAATATATCTTTCTCCAAACTGAAGGCTCAAACTTAAGGGAGAGGTGGGGTCTAGAGCTTTAGTTGACGAAAAATCAATGAAGGCTTCAATGCCTATTTCTGCTGCCATGTCCGCTGCATATTTCAGTGGAAAAAGATTTGCTTGAAGCGTTTCCAAACCACTGGTTTGGGCTGTACGATAGTCAAGAATTGTGGGGAGATAGAAGATAATTTGAGGGTGTTGTGACTGAATCAAATTCCGAATGCTTGAGCGATTTGAGAGGTGGGTGTTGAAAATTTCAACATTTTGAAAAACAGTATGGTGAAAACGTTTTTGGGTTGCCATATCACTTTGATGAAAGGCTCCTCCAAGAGAAATTTCTGAAGGATTTAAGCTTTTTAGGCGTCGCAGAAGAGACACTAAAAGAGGGTGATGAGATCCTAAGATAAGGATTTTCTTTCCTTGAAAAGGAATCTCTGAAGGTGTTGCGAGCTGAGGCTTAGTAGGCTCAGGAAGATATGTGCAGAAAGGGTGATCTTCCTGAGCATTTTTGCGGCTCTGGTTTTCTCCTTTTTGAAGAGAGGGAATAAACTCAATTTTTAGGCCCTCTTGTTTTGCAAAGGTCATGAGGTCGCGCATCATTCCTTTTGTGTAGCGATCTCTCCCAAGAAGGAGTGTCTCAATAGGTGTTCCTTTGCCAGAGAATTTTTTAAGCAGTTGGTCCAGACTTTCGAGTCCTCCAAGTACAGGGATTTCATTCACAAAGAATCCTTTCATGGGGCGCTTGTCGTCTAAAATCCCAAGGATATTGTAGGGAGTCCGAGCGGTTTTCCGATGCGTTAGAAAAACCTCAACAAAAGGAGACATGCCAATAATTAAAACATTCTCCTTAGCATGTTGAGTTCCTTGAAATCGTAGGAGTTCTTTGCGCAAATTCTCATATCGTACAAAAAGCCGCAAACCCACCATAAAAACTGTGCTTAAAGGGAGGACCATGAGGCTTAAGAAAGGAGAAAAGGTTTCTTCAGTTGTTAAGAAACTGAGGAGAGGGGTGTACAAAAAACAAACATAAATTTGAGCGATAAAAATGGAAGTAATGTCATGGAGTGATGCGTACTGCCAAAGTCCGCGATAGAGCTGGGATAGGATGAAAATACCAGCGCATAGGAAAAGGTAGGTGCCATAACATTTGAATAGGAAAAGGGTCTCAACTCCCTCAAACCCTTCTTCTTTCAGGTAAACAGCAAGGAAAAATCCAAAAGAGCACAGCAACATATCCCCAAGGAAAGTTGCAATTAACACAAAGTAGTTTCGGATCTCAGAAATAGGTTCTGTGATTTTTGAAAGCAGGGAGGCAAGAGGAGAGCTATAATCAGTCATGGTGCAAAAACTTTTACCCCTTCTTTATGCCATAGAATGACTCTCTTATGCAATCTTCATTGCCGTTTTGAGAAGGGGAGTCCAAACAAGTGGACCATAATAATAGAACTCGCAAAGAGCCCCATTAGCCAGCCTTGCCAAATTCCAAACGCATACGAATAAACGTTAAAGAAAATCATAAAAAGGTAAAGGCTCCAGGCTGTGTTTGTTTTCCAGGGAAAACTGTAAATCCACTGACGGATAGCTGGAATGATAAGTGTGACACCAACTGCACCAAGCTCTAGCCACCACTGAATGATAACATTATGGACGTGGAAGTGGAGGATAGGTGAACCATTGGAAATAGCATTGCGGGAAAAGTTTTCGTATACACCAGACCTGATAATGCCTAAACCATGTCCTAGAAAAGGTAACTTTTCATAGTGCGACATTGCCTCTTTATAAATCAACATTCGAATTTGAAAAGTCATTTGTTTGTGGAAAGGATAAATCTTATTTAGAAGTTCTTCGCTAATAAGGCTTACAGCTATAGGAAAAATGAAGATGTAAACAATGAAACTAACAAAAATAAAAGAAGGTAGTGAAGGATAGTTTCTATGCCGAAACCCATAAAGAATAATCAGGCCAAAGAGGGTACACAGGGCTCCTGTCAGAAAACTATATGTATGTGCAAGAACGCACATAGAAAATAGAAAAAAGGCAAGGAAATTATAACTCTTAAAGTGTTTATAAATTGTTCTCCACATCCAGGGAAGGGCTATAAAACAAACAACCAGGCTTTTTTGCCCATGAGAGAAATAAGGCCGATCTTTAAAAAAGCGGGAAAATTCAAAGTCGCTAGCTAAATCAACAGCAAGGAAGAGAGGAAAAAGAATTAGAAGAGCAAGAGCAAAAAGGCAAAAATTTTCTTTTACTTTTTCGGAAACATAAGGTCGTAGAGGAATGCATAATAACACTGGGATAGCAACGGAAAAAACCTTACCCACTACACTTATGGCTTCTTTTGGGGAGATAGCAACCACGAGATTTGCAAGCAAAGCACTTAAAAAAAGATATACGGGCCACATTATTCTAAAATTCTTGAGTGTCCCTAGAACTTCTTTGAAATAGGTAGCCCTCTGTTGAGAATCATTCGCAATCGTTTGGAAAATATACCCCCAAATCAGCCAGGGAAAAACAGCAGTCCACCGAGGGTGCAAATAGAGCAAGATAGAAAGACATAGTGTCGAAAAAATTGAAATTAAAAATTTTGGAAAAGAATGTGGCATGATGATTATTCTTCTTCCGGAAGAGGGCGTTGCAGAAGTGTTTTCATTTCTTCCTCAAATGACACTCCCTTATTTAGGACATTAAAAAGGGCTTTGGCAAGGGGAAGGTCAAGGTTTAGTTTTTCTGAGAGTTTATAGGTTTGTAACAGCGTATTGAGTCCTTCAACAGTTTCTTCAGTATTTGCAAAGCCTTCACTCTGAATTAGGTGGAATCCGTAGTTATAATTTCGCGATAGCTTTAAACTTGTTCCTGTGAGGATAAGATCCCCAAGTCCAGAAAGCCCGAATAATGTTTTCTCTTTAGCGCCTAATGCAACTGCAAGTTGGCGCATTTCAGAGAAACCCCGTGTGAGAAAGGCTGCTCGTGCATTTTCTCCAAGCTTAGCTCCTTCAATCATTCCAGCTCCAATTGCTAGGACATTCTTGAAGGCACCACCAAATAATACCCCTTTTACGTCATCACTTGGATAAAGGCGGAGTGTGTCACTTGAGAGAGTTTTGGCAAGTGTCTTTGCCTTTTCAAGGGTAGGTCCAGCTAGAGTCAACGCGGTAGGAAGATTCATATGGATTTCTGAAGAAAAACCTGGGCCAGAGAGAGCGTAAACATCTACTTGCGGAAAAAAAATTCTAACTATTTCGTCCAAGAGGGATTGGTTTTTGGGGTCAAGCCCTTTTGTCCCAATGATAATACTTGAAGGCTTTGGTAGATCTTTTGCGCTTACTTTTTCCAAAATTTCATATATGCCTGAGGTTGGGACTGTCAGGAGCCAAGTCTTTGAAAAAGCACAAGCCTTTGAAAGGTCTGTAGTTGTTACAATGTTGGCCTGTAGGCCATTTTTGGAATTTCGAGCATAAAGGCAAACACTAAGCCCTTTTTTATTGAAAGATGTTGCCAGGGCTTGCCCATATCGTCCGGCACCAAAAATAGAAATTGTGGTCGATATCATTTTATGCGAAAAACCTCTCTGTTAGTGGCCAGCGGGGGCGTGGATTTAATGAGGGTGTTGAGCTGATATCTGCTTTGAAACCCTCAATGCCTGCCCAGGCTATCATAGCTGCATTGTCCGTGCAAAGGTCTAGAGGGAGTTTTTGGAAGCGTAGATTTGCGCTTTCTGAGAGGTTTAAAAGCTTTTTTGATAAGGACTGATTGGCGGCAACACCACCTACAACTGTAAAAGTTTTTAAGGGGCGCTGGTTTGCTTTGCAGCAGGAAATTGCTTTTCCAACCTGTCTAGAGAGATGGGCAATCAGCGCCTTTTGATAGCTTGCTGCTAAGTCTTTGTGGGAGGATTCTTGTTTTTGGGTGGCTCGGAGAAGAGAGGTTTTCAGACCTGAAAAAGAGAAATTCATGCTCTGAGGGCTTTTTTGTAGAGGAGTTGGAAAGGAAATAGCCTCAGGATCACCTTGGGCAGCCAAACGTTCAAGATGAGGCCCGCCAGGATGAGGGAGCCCAAGAATCTTTGCCCCCTTATCAAAGGCTTCTCCCGCGGCATCATCAAGAGTCTCTCCTAAAATTTCAACTTGGTTTATGCCTTTTACATATAGGGTTTGACTATGTCCCCCAGAAACAAGAAGGCATAGGTAGGGAAACGATATCTCTTCTACAAGGCGGGAAGAAAGAATGTGGCCAGCAAGATGATTAACGCCTAAAAGAGGTTTATTCCACGAGAGAGAGAGGCCCTTTGCGTACATGACACCAACAATGACCCCTCCTATTAAGCCAGGGCCTGCAGTCACAGCGATACCATGAATCTCTCTTGGAGTGAGCTGAGCTTCATTCAATGCTTGTTCCACCATTTTAGGGAGAATTTTCATATGGGCCCGCGCTGCAATTTCAGGCACAACACCTTTAAAAATTGCATGATCTTCAGTTTGCGACCAGATTTTATGTGCTAGAATCTTCCGATCGTCACGCACAATCGCAACTGATGTTTCATCACAACTGGTTTCAATTCCAAGAACCACCATTGTCAAAGGGGCTTTCCTCAGCTTAAGTTAAGAGAGATTTACTATAAAAGATTATGAATTACAAAGCTACATTAACCCTGGGAACACGTGCTAGTCCCCTTGCTGTAAAGCAAGGTGAGCTTGTTAAGCAGGCTATTGAGGCTTATGATCCACATGTTTGCATCAAGCTCAAGGCATATGAGACTCAGGGAGATCGGCTCAAAGATGTTCCCCTTGATGCTGTGGGGGGAAAGGGGCTTTTTACTCAAGAAATTGAGGCTGATCTTTTGGCTGGGAGGATTGATCTGGCTGCACATTCTTTGAAAGATATGGCAGTAACACAGGATGCAAACTTAGAAATCGGAGCCTGCCTTGAGAGAGAGGATCCTCGGGACTGCTTTGTGAGCGAGAAATATAAACAGATTCAAGAAGTTCCTGAGGGAGGTATTATTGGAACAGCCTCTATCCGCAGAAAAGCCGTGTTGCAAAATAAATACCCACATCTCTGCTTTTCTTTACTTCGGGGGAATGTCCAAACGCGTTTAAAAAAAATGAAAGAGAAAGGACTCAGTGGTACCATTCTTGCGCATGCGGGACTTTTGCGTTTAGGGTTAGAGCATGAAGCTAGAGAAATTATGGATCCTACATGGATGGTACCAGCACCAGGACAAGGAATTATAGCTGTCCAGCATCATAAGAATCGGGGGGATTTACGGCACTTTTGTCAGGCTATTACACATACAGAAACAGCTTTGGCGGGAACTGCTGAAAAGGAAGTTCTCCGGGTTCTAGGGGGATCTTGCCAAACGCCTTTGGGGGCTTATTGTGAAGTTCATTCTAAATCTGTTTTTCTTCGTGCTGCGCTGGCTCATCCGTCAGGTAAGGCTGTCCTTGTAGAAGAAGGTGAGGGAACTATTAATACAGCTCTTTCGCTAGCCTCCCAGCTTGGGCAGAAACTTTTAAGCAGATTACCTATGGAGTTTTCAGCATGGTTGCAGTCGGAACTGTAATTATTTTGCGTGAAGGAAAACACGGCCAAGATTACTCAAAATTCTTGGCAAGAGTGGGTTGTCGTGCAATTCACCGCCCTATTCAAATAACAGAAATTATTCCTCTTCCTCGTGGTGTGGTTTTTACAGATTTTAAACGTGCCATTTTTACAAGTGTGCGCGCATGGGAAAGTATACCTGACCATGTGCAGCAATCGCTTCTTGAAAAAGAGATTTGGTGTGTCGGAAAAAGGTTTTGCCAAGATTTGAAAGAACAAGGAGGAAGAAATATCCGAGGACCTTTCCCAACAGCTGGGAAGTTGTTTGAGGCGTTGGAAAAAGAAAAAGAGGCTTCTACAGTCTATTTTCGGGGAGAGGCTATCCGTCCTAAAGTTGAACGGCTTGTTTCTGGACAGCAGCAATCTATCACAAGTTTTATATGTTACCGTCTTTCCCCCAATATGGAAAAGGTTCAGCGTTTGGAAAAAGAACTTTCTTCAACGAGGGAGTGTTTTATCGTATTTCAATCTATTGGAACTTGGCAGGCTCTGAAATCTGGTCTCAAGAACAGGAGTGTGTTAAGCCGGCACCATGCTATTTGTCAGTCCCAGGATATAGAGACTCTGCTGCTTTTAGGGCCTTGGAAAACAGTGTCTTGTGCTAGAGAGCCTTCCCAGGTATCATTGACTGATATGATTAAATCCATCATGGAAAAAGGGGGGGAAATGTCCCAAGCTGAGATTAAAGAAAAAGCTCCAGAATCATCCAAAAAAGAAAAAGCTACATTAGCATCTGACGCAGCAGAAATTATTGATCTTTCGTCCAAGGGCAGCGAAAAGACAGAAGGATTAGCAGAAGGCCCACAACAAGCAAGCGGAAATGGATTTAGGTCTTTTGCAATTGTTTTGGGATTGTTTATTGCCATAGGGCTTGCAGGCTTTAGCCTCTACCGCAGTTATGAAGGATCACCTACACAAATTACGGGAGATTCACAAGAAGCACTGCAAGAATTACAAGAGAATATGTTGAATATGGAAGCCGCTCTAGAGTCAATCAAGGCGGGGCAGGTTGTTCTTTCGGAAGATATTCGATCTATCAATCGCGTTCCAGAGCAAATTCACACAACGCTCCAGGGTATGCAGGATGATTTTTTGCGTTTGGAGGGAATGCTTCAAAAGAGGACAGCCTCAAATCCCTATGAAGCCGCAATGAAGCTAAAATTTGCAGTTTTGAATGGGGAGCCTTACCTTGAGCACTTTACGGCTTTGCGCCAAAAGCAGCTTTTGAGTCTCTCTAAAAGCCAATACAAGATTATGCGTGCTTTTGCAAAGAAGGGGATTCCCACCCAGGATGATTTAAAAGTAAAACTTGGCGGCACTTTTCCAGAAAGTACTTCTGGAAAAATGGTAATGACCTCTTCAGGGGATACAGAAGAGTCTACAGCCGAGAAAGTCAAAAGTTGGCTTGCTGCTCAAGTTCGAGTTAAGAAAAAGAGCGATGAAGCCAAGGTTGTTAGCAGGGATTCGTCAGAAGTTGATGCTTTGGCTGCTCTGAATGCAGGCAACCTTGAGAAACTACGAGAACTTTCTCGTAAGGAACTTGGTGTAAAAAATATCTCAGCAGAGAAAAAGCGTCTTTGGCTCTCAGTTTTTGGATATGCATCGGCACGTCAGGGCCTTGCGCGGATAGAGAAAAAACTCATGGCTTATGAGGGATAATATATGTCTATGATCAAGCGTTCTCTGATCTTGATCCTACCGTTGGCTGCAGCTGCAGCCCTTGTCTTTTTTTTACTCAAGCCAGGCACAATAGAGGTTGAGTGGGGAGATGCTGCCTACAAAACGAATATTGCCTTTGCACTGAGTGTTCTAATCGGTGTTGGGCTAGTTTTCTCTTTCTTAATACAGGGGCTAGGTTGGATACTCCATTGGCCTTCTAAATTGTGGGAGCGTCTTCAAAATCGACGCTTGAACCAGGCTTTAGAAGGGCTCAAAGTTTTCTTTTCAGATCGTTTTAATCATGGAGATCTTTTTCAGGAATCTCAGGCCTTGGAGCCTCTTTTGCGGTGTAACCGTACAGAAGTTCTGGGAGAATACCTTTTGGGCCAAGGACTTGTTGAAACAGATCAGGATAAGCAAAAAGCTTCGATCGTTTTTAAGAAGTACCTATGTGAAATGGCAGTCCGGCGAGGAGATTGGGACCAGGTACTTCAACTGTGTGAGGATGTAAGCGATTTTCGAATCCCTCCTCTTTGGGCTTTTTATAATGGGATTCGTGCCCATATGGCGCGCGGGGATTATCACGAAGCCTGGCTGTATTGTCATCAAAGCCTTTGGGACGAACGCCTCCCCAAAGGACAGCGTTACCGGCTTGCTGGAGCTATTGGCTTGGAAGAGGCATTGAACCATAAAGGATCACAGGTCCACATTGATTCTCAGAAGGTACAGTACAGCCAAAGTTTCTGGCCCCTTACACATTACGCGCTTACAATGGATTTTGACTCTTTTTCAAGCCGTGGGCTTGCATATTTGGAAGCAGCTTGGGCTGAAAATCAAAATCTTGCAGTGGTTCATGCTACAAATCATTTGTATGGGGTAGAGCTGAAAGTTGATGGGCTTCTCAAAGAAATTCAGGGCTGGGAAATATTTGATAATCGAAGGCAAGAAGATCTCTCTTTGCTTGTTGAGGGGACTGTGTTGACCTACGGAAAGGTCTGGGGACGTGCTAAAGAAAAAGTAGAGCAAAGCCTCAGCTTAAATCGTACCCGAGAAGGGTTAATGCTCTTGGCTGAGATTCAGGACAAGGGTTTTGGCCAAAAAGAAAAAGCAATTGAAACTCTTAAGCAGGCTTGCTGTGCGCCTTGTCGTCCTGAACATGAAGAATTTTTGGCAGAGCTTCAAATTATTCCAGAAGCCTTTCCGAAGACCTTGAAATATCTTTCTCACCAGCAGCTTTTTAATCCTTTTTGAGGAACCCTCTTCCCCAGCGACGGTGCACCCAAAGCCATTGACCAGGGTGAGCTGTAATCCATTGGCTGAAGAGATTATTCATCTCTTCTAGAATTTTTTCTACAGGACGGTTCTGTGTCTCAAGGGCGGGGTGAAACTTTACAGTAAACTTTGCTTCTCCAGGGTGGCGGATAACCTGTACAGGGATAATAGGGATTTGTAGCTTTGTCCCAATTTTAATTGGTCCTGAGGGTGTCCTAGCAGGGTACCCTAGGAAGTTGATATCGTCCCCCTCATCAAGTCGCTGATCACAAAGAAAGACGATACTCGTCCCTTTTTTAAGAGCTACCATAGCGTCCTTAGCTCCCTGTGCTCCCTTATGGATAGAAGGAATTCCGGCCCGGGTTTGATAGCCTGCAATTTTTTGGTCAACAAGTGGATTATTGAACTGGCGATAAAGCTTAATAGTAGAAATTCCCAGCTTGTTTGCAACAAGACAGGGGAGTGCAAGATTGCCAATGTGAGCTCCTATGAAAATCAAAGGTTTTTTTTGGCTCAAGACTTTGATGTTTTCTTCGCCTTCAAGAAAAATTTCTTTACCAATTTTCATTTGGTCAAGGTTGACATATTCTGGGGGAATACGTCCCATGTTATCCCACATTTCTTCCAGGATAGATTCAATTTCCCTTTTACTTTTTTCAGGGAAAATTTTTTCAAGCTGATATTTTGCAAACTTATGATTTTTTAGGAAGGGTCCAAAGAAACGGCCAACACAGCCACCAAGCCAGCTTGCGTAGCGCAAACCTTGTAAGCGCCAGATGGTGCAAAAAATCAAAACACCCATATACTCAAGGGTGTTGATAAAAGCGTTTCGCTTCATGAGAAAAGTCCTGACCGCTTTTTCAATTTGAGTTTGGGGGAAGATTTCTGATCCTCTTCAAATTGCACGAGGCTTTGCTTTAAAAATTTTAGAAGTGCTTTTTCTTCTTCAATGACAAGCTCAACAGGCATCGGTGTTATATGAGATTGGTATTTTGTAGGTACACGAATAAAGTCTTTTTCTGTCGTGACAAGCGTTGCTTTTTCTTCTGCAGCTCGTTGAATGAGAGGGCGTAAATCAGAGCCTTGATAAGGATGATGATCTCCGAAAGGACGTTGTCCAATAAGAGCACATCCTTGTTGGCGCAAAGTCTCAAAAAACTTTGAGGGATGGGCAATTCCTGCAAAAGCAATAATTTTTTTCTTTTTTAGATTTTCCCAAACGCTTCCCACAGTGCGCAGAGACCCGTGAAAAACAGGAAGATTTTGAAAACGAGGCGTTAAATTATGACGATCTTCGCCAATAAGAATAACAGCATCCACCTTTGAAAGAGCACTTTTTTGTGATTCTCGCAAAGGACCAGCAGGAAGAAGGCGCTCATTTCCAAAACCACGAGGACCATCAACAACCAAAAAGGAAAGGTTCTTTTTCAGTGAGGCATTTTGCAATCCATCATCAAGTAAAATTGCAGAGGCGCCAGCTTCAACAGCTGCACGCGCCCCCTTGTATCGTTTTTTAGAAACCCAAGTTGATGCCTGCTTTTCAAGAAGGAGGGCCTCGTCTCCTACTTGGGAGAATGGATCATTATTGCTAACTAGATGAGGACCTTGTTCTTGTCCCCCATATCCACGAATGACAACGTGGGGATTACAATCGAGTTTTTTAAGAAGTTTTGCAAGATAGAGAGTCGCTGGAGTTTTTCCTGCTCCACCTGCGACTGCGTTACCCACACAAATCACAAAGCTATCTAGACTTCTCGTTTTTGTTAAAAAGCGGTTTAGTATTGAGAGAGTAAGGTAAACATACGATAAGGGCGTTAGAATTTTGGAAAGAAGCGTGTCACCATGGTACCAAAATTTAGGCGTTTTTATCATTTTTTAATTTCCTGATAGCCTTTATATAAGGAATAACAGCTTCTTGAATACGGTAAAAGCCTTTTTCCTCGGCATCCATTATATCATAAAGTTTTTTCAAAAGCGGTTGCACCGCTTCTGGGTTTTCAAAAAATGCTCTTATGAAGGTTGCCAGGGATTCTGATGTACATTGCAGGGAAAGTCCTGCGTCCTCAAACAAAGCATGGATATGGGAGAAGTTATAAGCTGAAGGACCATAGCAAGGAAGTGAGCCGTAAATGGCTGGTTCAATCATATTATGACCACCCCGATCAATAAAACTACCCCCCACAAAAGTTACAAGGGCAGCAGGATAGACCTTTGCGAGTTCTCCCAACGTATCCACAAGATAAACGTCACAAGTTCCTATTGAGGAGTCTGATTTTAATGTGCTGTGGCGCAAGACATGAAAACCACGTTTCTCAGCTTGTTCTTGCCAATGATCAGAGTTCTGGGGGTGGCGAGGAGCTAGTATCAAAGTTGCTTCAGGGAAATGATTGCGAAGACTCGCATGAGCAGTAAAAAGAGCTTCTTCCTCCCCTCGATGTACACTAACCGCAGCCCAAGAGGGGGAATTTATGGAGAGAGACTCTGACTGAGCCACCTTTTGGCTCTCGCGATAAAATTTTAAATTCCCAGCAAGCTTGGTCTCAACGTCAGGTGCTAAAGTTGCATAAAAAGATTGATCCTGGGGGGATTGTAAATAAATCTCAGAAAAATTTTGAACCATTTTTTGGAAAAGTGGTTTTGCATATTTCCATTTTTGATATGTACCAACTGAGAGGCGACCATTTACAAGGAGGTGCGGAATTTTTGCAGTATGAATGCAATGAAAAAGAGTTGGCCAGAAATCAGATTCTGTCCATAGAATGAAATCAGGCTTCCAATGTTTGAGGAAACGCTTTACATACGGTCTGTAATCAAGAGGGAGGAATTGATGCGTAATACCTTGAGGGATGAGCTTCATCAAGGTTTCTTTCCCTGTTAAAGTTGTTGTTGTCACCAAAAAATTAACATCCGGAAATTGAATCTGGAGATTTTTTAAAAGGGGAGCAAGGGCTCTTATTTCTCCCACACTAGCGCCATGAGCCCAAAAAAGAGGGCCTTCTGGGCGTTTCTCTGAAGATATACCTTGACGGTGTTTTAAGCTTTCCTCTGTTTCTTTGCCCTGCTTCCACCGTTTTACAAAAAGAATCCAGATAGCAGGCCAAAGGGCCCAGAGCATTACTGAGTAGAGTCCGTAAAAAAAGAGGGCAGAGAATCTTTTCATCGTGGGTCAATATCTTTGCAAAGATCATCCAAACTTTGTTTAAGCTTGGTATCAAGATTAGGATTATCGTACTTAAGAGGCTTCCCCCATTTAAAAACACCTTTAGAGAAAGGAAAAGGAAAAACAAACTGATCCCAAGTTCCGAGTTTACGTTGATTTTGGGCTGCATAGGCTAAAGGGATAATTTTTGCTTTTGCCAATTTTGCTAAAGCGAGGGTGCCTTCAGAAATATGGAATGCTGGACCTCGGGGGCCATCCGGAGTGATGCCAATTGTGTGCCCTTGTTTTAATAGCCGGATCATTTTTTTTAAAGCGCCTGTTCCTCCTCTTGTTTTTGAGCCAGGAATGACATGTATACCAAAGTGATTAACTGTGCGTGCAATGAGTTGGCCATCTTTATGGCTGGAAATTAGCATATGAAAAGGATGCCAATGGGGCCAGGCATAACATGTAAGAAGAAGACGGTTATGCCAAAAAGCAACGATGAAGGGTTCATCGTTATTCTTAAGTTTTTGGACGTGCTCAAAACCTTCTATATGCCAAGCAGAGGTTTTATATACAAGCCAGATATACCCAGCGATAAACCAGCTTGCTGCTTCAATCACCAGCGCATTCCCAAAAACTTTTTTAAAAAGGGTTTTGAGAAGCCCTTTCAATTTGGGCCTCCTTTATGAATCGTGGGGTTTGGTAAATTGTGCTTCGCACAAAGCTTTATAAGGGGGGTAGGCGTTAATGAGCTCTTTGTGCGTTCCTTTAGCAACAACCTTTCCTTCATCAAGGAAATAAATAGAGTCTGCACCCATCACTGTGGAAAGCCGGTGCGCAATAATAAGTGTTGTCTTGCCCTTTTTAAGGGTATTGAGAGCTTGCTGGACTTTCTGCTCGGATTCGGCGTCGAGAGCAGAGGTTACCTCATCAAGCAATAGGAGAGGAGCTTTGCGTAACATGGCGCGTGCAATAGCAATACGCTGTTTCTGTCCGCCTGAAAGGCGTGTGCCGCGCTCTCCAACTACTGTATCAAATCCATCAGGAAGTTCCTGAATAAAATCATAGGCAGCTGCAGCTTTTGCTGCGTCATATATTTCTTCCAGGTTAGCCTTTGGATCTCCAAAAGCAATGTTCGCTCGTACTGTATCATTGAAGAGGATAACGTCTTGACTCACCAAGGCAATATTGTCTCTTAGTGAGGTAAGGCTGACCTTTTGAATATCTTGTTCATCAATCAGAAGCTGGCCTTGTGTGATTTCATAAAATCGAGGAATTAGATTCATCAGTGTGCTCTTGCCTGAGCCACTTGGTCCCACAAGTGCTGTTGTTTTTCCAGCAGCAATGTCAACAGTAAGGTCGTCCAGGACATCCTGCTTTCCATCGTAGGAAAAAGTCACTTTTTTGAAGGAAATTTTGCCTTTAGTCACCTTGAGTGGGGTATCAAAATCATCACCTACAGCTTCAATTTCGAGGTCAATAAGATCAAAAACGCGAGCAGCAGAGGCGAGACCTTCTTGTAGTTTGGAGTTAAGACGTGCCAGGCGTTTCATGGGCTCATAAGCAAAGAGCAAAGCTGTGATAAAAGCCATCATCCCTCCCGGAGTTTGGTCTCCAGACATAATTTGATTCCCGCCATAAATTACGACAATAGCAATGACCAAACCTGCTAGAACATCCATAATAGGGTGAGAGATCGAGCCAAATTTTGTGACTCCAAAGTTATGTGTAAACAAACGGTCTACAATATCCTTAGCTTTTGTTCGCTCATATTTCTCCATTCCGTAAGCTTTGATAAGGCGTGCTCCCTGGAAAGCCTGTGTAAGAAGAGAAGTAAACTCTGCAATTGTATCCTGGAGATCTGTCGACGTATGACGCATGCGGCGCCCAATTTTTGCAATGGGTAGAATTGCAATTGGAAAAATTACGGTGGCCAAGAAAGCAAGAAGAGGATCTTTCATATACATTACAATTACAAGGAAGATTACCATCAAGGAATCTTTGCAAATGCTTGTCACTGTCTCTGTAATAATGTCACCAATGACTTCGACATCGTTGGTCAGGCGAGCCACAAGTTGACCAATAGGGGTTTTTTGGTAAAATTTGAGGTCAACTCCGACAAGATGATTGAAAAGGCGTCGTTGAAAATTTGTTACGATGCGATCTCCCACATACCCCATGGCAACAGATTCACCATAATCGGCAAGTCCCCTGATGAGCATCAGAAGAAAAACACCACCAGCAGCAAGATAGAGGGATTTTTTATCATCACTGCTAAAAATCTCATTAATGAGGGGCTCTACATGATCTGCAAGCAGCGCAGTACACCCCGCAACAAAGACCATACAGAAAATGCCGAAGAGCATTTGTTTCGTATAGCTGAGGGCGCACTCCTTAACCAGACGTCGAATAAGGGGGACGGCATCATGCTGATTTGACAATTTTAAGGCTTCGCGGGCCAGAGCTTCCTCCAGAATTATGTGCCTGAAACAGACAAAGGTTGGCACATCAATGTTGGACAATTATGACTGTACTCATAAACTAAGTCATTTGCCGCTTTGAGGGAAGCAAAAATATCCTTTAAATTCCCCGAAACTGTAAACTCCTTAAGAGGTTTCGTCACCTCTCCATTCTTGATGAAAAAGCCTTCAGCGCCTCGGCTATAATCCCCTGTAATAAGATTGTTTGCATTTCCCATGAAGTCTTTAATGTAAATTCCCTCATCAATGCCTTTTATCATTTCTTGAGGGGTTAGTTCCCCAGGGAGAATCGCTGCACTATGGGCAGATGGAGAAGGAGGAGAGCTAAGTCCGCGACTTGCATGTGCAGTTGAGGCAAGTTTTAGTTGTCTTGCGCGCTTTAAATCAAGAATCCAGCTTTTCAAAATGCCTTCCTCAACCAAATTTAGTTTTTGTGTGGGGAGGCCCTCATCGTCAAAGGCAGCTGCCCCTAGACCCCGCATCCGGTGAGGGTTGTCAACAATGGTAATGGCTTCTGGGAAAATTTTGTCTCCCATAGCATCTTTAAGCATAGTTGTTCCTTGCACAACAGACTCTCCATTAATCATGGCAAGAAAATCATGGAGTAAGGAAGCTGACACCTTGCGGTCAAAAACAATGGGGTAGGTGCCTGATTTCGGTTTTTCAGCACCAAGAAATCGAATAGCTTCTTCTGCAGCGGCTTCTCCAAGCACTTCTGGTGCTTTAAGATCTTCAACGTGATATACAGAGCTAAAATCACCCCCTGAGTAGTTGTCTTGCCCTTTGCTAGCAACAACATTTACGCTTGCACCAAAACTAGTTTGTGAGGCGAATGCAGAAAATCCAATAGAGGTTGCAAAGTAAAACTGAACCACATTTTGAAATGTCTTGGAGCCTTGGCTGTTTGTAATTTCTTTTTTTGCACGCGCTATGTCTTCTGCCGTTTTTGCACGTTTGATCATGCCCTCAGTTGAAAAACGATGCCTATCATATTTATCAAAATCTTTGAAAGGTGGTTTCGCAAGTTGCTCTGGATCTGCTGGTCCTGCAAGCGGATCTTCAGGAAGGGCTTTTGCAATGGCTACAGATCGTTCTGCCATGGCCTCTAAGGATGCATCAGAAAGATCACTACTGGAAACCATCGCAGACTGGTTTCCAACAAAGGTGCGAAATCCAACTTTTGCAGAATCTGCCTCTTCGATTTCTTCAAGCTCTCCTTGGCGAATGCTCGCAAATTTATGGTTTGATTCTATAAAAAGAACTTCAGTGTGAGTTGCCCCTGCTTTTTTTCCGTAGGAAAGGGCTTTTTCTGTAATGGCTTGAAGAAATTTTTGATTATTCATGTTTTTCTAGAAAATTCTCCTCTATAAGGCCATATTTTCTACTGAAATTCAATGGTCTTTAGAGAATCCAAGCTGTTGCAAACATAAGATAAACAGCGTAGCCAAGAATGTCTGTTGTGACTGTAAGAATGGGGCCAGCACTGATGGCTGGATCCATGCCCATGCGCATAATAAGAAGAGGAAGAAGACTTCCAGCTGTTGCAGCCCAGATGATATTCCACAACAGGGCTCCAAAAACAACAAGACCAATGGCAAAATTGCCTTCTGTAAAGAAAACGGAAAAAGCACCAAGAAGAATCGAGAAAAGGAGCCCGTTAAGGAAGCCTACTCCAACTTCTTTTCGCAAGGCTTTGGACGCATTATGAGGAAGTAAGTCACGGGTGGTTATAGCGCGTACGATAACAGTCACGACTTGGAGGCCTACATTTCCCCCCATCATGGCAGGAAGAGGCATAAAAAAACTCAGCGCTGTGAGAGCTGAGAGGGAGGTTTCAAACTGTCGAATGACGAGGGCTGTGATGATGCCATTGAGCATGGTAGCAACCAGCCAAGGAGCTCGACGGGAGAAAGTTTCAAAATAACCTGCGCCAAAGTCCGAGCTGCTCATACGTGCAAGGCGTAGAATATCTTCTTCGGCCTCTTCCTCAATAACATCCACGATGTCATCAAGGGTAATCATTCCAATAATACGGCCATCCTCGTCCACAACAGGAGCAGAGACAAGGGCATAGTGCTTAAACAGGCGAGCCACATCTTCTTGATCTTTATCAGACGGGATTTGGTGAATATCTTCGGTCATAAGGGTGGAAATTTTTGTACGGCTATCAGCGACAAGAAGCTGGGAAAGACCGACTTTTCCAACAGGATGATGACGAAGGTTCACAACAAAAAGATCATAGAATTGGGAAGGTGAATTTTTGTCAGCGCGGATGAGGGTCAGGACCTGTTTCACCGTCCAGGTCTCTGGCACACATACGACCTCACGTTGCATGAGCCGGCCTGCACTGTCTTCTGGGAAATTCAAGCTTTCCTGTAGCATTGTTCGATCACGTGCAGAAAGAGCACGCAAGAGCTGTCGTTGCTGTTCAGAATCAAGCCCTTCTAGGAGTTGAAGAGCATCATCCGAGTCAAGCTCTTTAACAGCACCGGCTAGAGTTTTTGTGCCGAAAAGAGGAAGGAGAAAGGTGCGGGACCCTTCTGAGAGATAGGTGAGCATCTCTGGATCAATAGCATCTTGACCCAGGACCTCAACAAGCTGTTCTTGGAGAGGTTCCTCTAGTTGGTCAATGAGTTCAGCTAAGTCAGCAACGTGCAAGGAGAGAAGCTTCTCTCCAAGGGTTTCAACGGCATCATCTTGTATGAGCTCCCGTATTTCATCCACGAACTCAGGCGTTACACCAATAAAGGTATCTTCTAGAGCGTCTTGGCCTTCGTGGGGAGTGTAGGTGTCATTCATACAAGCGACTTTCTAAAATGCCCCAAAACTTAGGAACTCATTGATGCCATCTTAACCGTGACAGCCGTCATATTCAAGATTCCTCTTGCTGTGACAGACGGAGTCACAATATGAGCAGGTCGATCCAAGCCCGTCAACATAGGCCCAATGGTTTGAGCTTTGGTAAAGGCTTTAACAAGTGTGTAGGCAATATTTGCAGCATCCAGATTTGGCATGACAAGAAGATTTGCAGCTCCTTCCATCTTTGATTCTGGCAAGAGACGTTTTCGAATTGCTTCATCAATGGCTGCGTCTCCACGCATTTCTCCCTCAACCTCTAAGTCAGGATATGTTGATTTTAGTTTTGTATAGAGATCCTGCATCTTCCTTGTTGAAGCACAAAAGTGGGTCCCAAAGTTGGAATAAGACAATAAGCCAACTTTTGGTTGAATCCCAAAGTGACGAACATGTTGCGCAGCACGATGAACAGCTTCGGCAACTTCATCTATTGTCCGTTCATTGCCAACATAGGCATCCATAAAAAATTGAACTCCATGATCCAAGACCATGGCATTCAGGGAAGAGGGGTAAGAGGCACCAGGCTTCAAGCCAATAATATTGACCAGTTGGTGTAGATTTTGGTTGTAGTGGTCTGCGGGGCCAGCAATTAAACCATCTGCTTCTCCTCGCTTGACCATCAAAGCGCCGATCACCGTTGTATTAGTCCGAACCATTGTTCGGGCGTAATTTGGTGAAACGCCTTTGCGAGACATTAGCTCATGATAAAGAGTCCAATATTCTTTGAAGCGATCATCGTGCTCAGGATCAACAAGTTCCAAATCTTCAGCAAGCTTGAGACGAAGACCAAGTTGCTCGATACGGTATTGCACAACATCTCGTCGACCAATCAAAATCGGCTTTGCATATCCCTCATCGACAACAATTTGAGCAGCTCGAAGGACACGTTTATCTTCCCCTTCTGCATAACAAATACGCTTTGGATTCTCCTTTGCAGCAGCAAAGACAGACCGCATGACCATACTGGTTCGGAACACAACGCTAGAGAGCTCTTGGGCATATTTTTTGAGATCTTGGATAGGGCGTGTTGCGACACCAGAATCCATAGCCGCCTTTGCTACAGCCGGAGCAAGGTTTTCAATTAATCGCGGATCAAAAGGTTTAGGAATAATATACTCTGGTCCAAAACTGAGGTTTGCATCACCATAGGCTCGATCAACTGTTTCAGAGGACTCAGCTTTAGCAAGGCTTGCGAGGGCTTTAACACAGGCAACCTTCATTTCTTCATTAATTTGAGTGGCACCTACATCGAGAGCGCCCCGGAAAATAAAGGGAAAACATAAGACATTGTTGACCTGATTGGGATAGTCAGAGCGTCCTGTAGCAAGAATAGCATCTGGCCGCCAGACTTTGGCTTTTGTCGGATCAACTTCAGGAGTTGGGTTGGCAAGCGCAAAGATCAGAGGATCTTTGGCCATTGACTTCACCATGCTTTCACTAAGAATATTTGCAGCAGAGAGCCCAAGAAAAACATCTGCTCCTTTCAGAGCTTCAGCGAGGGTACGGTCTTTTGTGTCTTGGGCAAATTGTGCCCGCTTGGGATCCACATCCTGAGCACGATCCTTGTGCACAATCCCCTTGCGATCTGTCACAAAAATATTCTCTTTCTTTACGCCGAGGCTCATGAAAAGCTCAAGGCATGCCAGAGCTGAAGCACCTGCCCCTGATGTGACAATCTTGAGTTGATCAAGCGACTTTCCAACAAGTTCAGCGCCATTGATTAAGGCAGCTGCAACGATGATTGCTGTGCCGTGTTGGTCATCATGGAAAACGGGAATTTTCATGCGCTGTTTTAACTTTTCTTCAAGCTCAAAACATTCGGGAGCTTTGATATCTTCAAGATTAATGGCGCCGAAGGAGGGTTCAAGGCGAGAAATAGTCTCAACAAGCTTATCGACATCTTTCTCTTCAATACCGATATCAACACTGTCAATGCCGGCAAATTGTTTGAACAGGACAGCTTTTCCTTCCATGACAGGCTTTGCAGCTAGAGGGCCAATATCACCAAGCCCAAGAACGGCAGTTCCATTTGTAATAACAGCTACGAGGTTTGCTCGATTTGTCAAAGTCGCGGCTTCTGCAGGGTCTCGCAGAATTTCCTCACAAGGCGCTGCAACGCCTGGGGAATAAGCTAGAGATAGATCGCGTTGATTTGAAAGCGGGGTTGTTGCAACCATCTCCAGTTTTCCAGGCTTAGGGGTGCGGTGGTATTCAAGAGCGCTTTGATACAACTGATCTTTATTTGTCATGGGCACTAACTTTTATTTTAAATAAAAGCTAACACGTTTTCCGCCTCACGTCATCTGGGGAATGAGAACCTGAGCGCTAAACAGGAATCTCTAAGAGCATTTCAGTCCCCTCGGGGGAGGATTTGTGGATGCTGAGTTTAATTTCCATCATAGACAAGACATGCTTGCAAAAGTAGAGACCGATCCCTGTGCCCATGGTTTTGCTTGTGACAAAAGGTTGGAAAATTTCGCCAATGAGTGCTGGAGGAATGCCGCTGCCATTATCCTTAATCATTAGAGAAAGCACTTTGCCTTTTATCTTTCCAGTAATCTCAAGCTTTCCATCACGGTCCTGATCCCCAATAGCTTCAAAAGCATTCTTCATCAGATTGTGGAGTACGTGTTCAAAGGCAATGGGATCAACTTTGATCTGTGTTTTGGGAGGAATCCCTTTAAGATCTACGCGAACCTCCACACACTCTTCATCAATGTTGGGGTAGGCCTGTCTAATATGTTTTAGGAGAGAGTGCACATTGAGGGCCTGAGGCATAAGTCGAGTGTCCCGCCCCTTCAGAGTTCCCATTGCAAGATTGATACGTTTGGAGAGCATTTTGGCATTGTCTGATAATTCTTCAACCATCTCCTCAGCCCTATCATCCTTCTTGCTCCGCATATATTGGCCAAGCATTCCCACATCAATGTTAATGTTTTGAAGTGGAGAACAAAGCTCATGGGCAATTTGAGAGGCCAGTGAGCGATATTGGCGCATCTGGGAAATAAGGATATTTTCATTCTGCCGGGAAAAAATGCTTCCCATCAATGTGGCAAAGATAACTGCAAAGAGGAAGAAGACCCAGGCATGTTGTGGGAATAAGAAACATCCCCCAGTGCACCAAAGTTGATAAACTGCAAACCCAGAGAACATCCCTGCAAAGAAACTGAAAATATAGACTCGCCAGCTGGTCATAAGGCCAAGCAAGAACAGGGCAAAAGAAAGGTTGATCAACGCCATGGTTTCAAACCCTGTGGAAATCGCATAAAGGGTACAAACGAAGGGCAGATTATAAATCAGCACTCCATGCCAAAAGGCTGGGAAATAGGCTTTCCATAGAGGTGGCCAGTAATTGCGCAGGAGAAGAGCCACACTCATCACACTCCCAGCTGCTTTGATATAAAACAAATGCTTTAGGAGATAGAGCGGGCCTCCCTCCCAAACAAAGCTAGGCATATTATAAATCAGAAGCGTGAATACGGCATAAGAGATCACGGGCATGTCTTTGTACTTCAGCGTGTTGAATTCAAATTGGCAAAACTGATAAAGCATGTTTCGAGCACGCTTCCAAAAAGAGGGCGTCTCCATCATGATCTCTTTGGCCTCTGCAATGGCTTGCTCCATTGTCGGTCTATTTTCTTGGGGACTCTTCCTCGGCTTTGGATCAAAGAGGATGTAATGGGTCATGAGGCAGACGAAGTTTCCAATCATTCCAATAAGGAAAGCAGGAATGATGGGGAGGATTTCTTTTCCGAAATAATCCCACAAAAGGAAGGTCGTTACACCGCCCACAACTCCTGCAAAGAAAGAACGAGACGAAGGCCGTAATCCAAAGATCCCAGCATAGAGAGGCATTACTGCGATCGGTGCCCAGAAGCTGGCGAAATAAACACCGATATCGAGAATATCTTTAAATTTTAGGGCAATAACGACAGCAAAGACTCCAGCTACAAGAGCAAGGATTCTCGTGATGAGGAGAAGATCTTTTTCTCCTATTTCTCTTCCAAAAAGAGGCCGGATGACATCATTAGACAGCAAGACACTGGAGGTGTTGAGGTAAGAGTCTCCCGTTGACATGAGAATTGCAATGATGGCTGCAACACAAACTCCCTTGAATCCAGGAGCTATATAATTATTTACAAGGGTGAAGATGCTGTGGTTTGCATCAATTTCTGGTGTGAGGACAAATGCACTTAAACCAATGACAGTCACAAGAGCGTAGAAGGGGAACTGCAATAAGGCTGTAATTTTAAGAGATTTCCCCATCTCTTTGACATTGGGAGCCATCAGAAAACGGTGAATAACAACAGGGTCAATCATGGGAAGCATGGAATATACAAACATAGCTGAAAGATAGCTCAGCTCTTTTTCCTCAGTTGGTAGACTGAAGTGTGTGTCCTTAACAGAGGCATAGAGCTTTTGATATCCACCAACTTCCAAGACACAGATGTTTGCAATGAGGGGTATTGCAACGATAAGGAGCGTAAATTGCAAAACGTCTGTAAAAGTAACAGATCGGATTCCACCGTAACTGGTATAAATGACAACAATGAGACTCCCCAGAGATGCGCCATAGACATAGTCAATGCCCATAAAGTATTCAAAGACAAAACCAATAGCTGTGACCTGGGTTCCCAAAAAACCAATGGAGCGTATGAGCCCGAGGCTGCCAATTAAAATCTGTGCACTTTTCCCATAAAGCCGGCCTCCAATTTCTGCAAGAGAAAGAGTCCCTTGGAAGCTTTCCATACGGGGGGCTACAAAATAGGCCAAAAACAAATTTACGAGGGGGCGGCCAAAGAAAATAATGTAAAAAGGGACCCCATAGGTAAAGACCTTTGCTGCAAGGCCTGTACTCGACCCTCCTCCAATTAAAGTCGCTGCAACAGCTGCAACTAACACAGGAGTTGTGAATTCACGATTGCTGATGGCATACTCTTTGAGGGATTTGATATTCTTTCCCTTTATGTACCCGATAATAAGCGTCCCGATGAGGTATGCGATGACGATAGCAATATCGATGAGTTCCATAGATCCCTGCTTTTGATTGTTTTATAAAACAGAGTATATCGGGAAAATGGTTTTTTGATAAGGGTGATCAGCAAAAATAAGAAAAGGAAGTAATTACTATACTTTAGGAAAGTTCTGTATAAGGTCCAATTGGAAACCAGGTTGGCCCTGCCGCTTCATCAGTCGGACATGGTCCTTTTCCAGTTAAAGAAGGAAGCCTTTCCTCATGCGTTACAGGCGTGTCAAATAAAGAAAGAAGATACTTTACCATGGCTTCATCCAAAAGGCCTTGCGCTACAAAAACCTCCAAAAACTTTGCGGGGGTAATGCCTTCCCCAGACATATAGTGATTCAAGGCATAAATTCCCAAAGCATCCGGGTTAGTTAAGGCTTCTTCAAGGCTTTTGTTTGGGGATCTTAGGAAAACCTGAGCGCTTTGTTGTTTCTCATCGCCTTTCTGGCTTTCACTTATAATCACGCGGGTAACCGCGAGACTGCTTTCAGGCCTTATGGAACATGATCTGCGGCGTTGACCAGTACCTGTAATATGACTACATGCCATATCCCTTTCAACCGTCCACACTGTTCCAGAGGCATCTGTATGGGTTGAAGGTGGGGAGGCTTCACAATAAGCGCTGAAGAGGTCTTTTGAGCTTGCTAAAAAAACAATAAGAAAGAGAGAAGATGAAAAAAGGAACTTAGAAAACTTCATGGGAATACCTTTTTTGACAAGCTAAAAGTTGTATACAATGCAATTTTTTAGGTGTCAATGTTAGTTGCTTGAACTCATGATTTGAAAAATCCTTCCTCTTCTGTAGCGGCTGATTTTGAGCTATGGTAAAAGACATCAATAACGAATTGAAAGCATGCCCCCATGACAGCCCTGAATGTAGTTCAAGTGCAGGATCAAGAGTCTCACCTCCAGTCTCTTTATAACCTTGAGGTAGAGCAGAGCTTGCTCAGTATTTTGATCCAGAACAACAAATCCCTAGAGATTGTTGGGGAGATTTTGCGTTCAGAGTGTTTTGGGGAGGAGATGCATCAGCAGCTCTATAAGACAATTCTCATGTTGGTAGAGCGAGGACAGGTAGCAGATCCTTTGACTCTTGCTCAGCAGCTGACAACTTCTGGTGAGGGGGACAAGGAGCTTAAGGCCTATATCGCAAGGCTGGCGGCAACGCCCGTGTCCCTTGGAAATGCACGCCACTATGCAGAAATCATTGCAGACCTCTACACCCGGCGGGAGCTTGTGGGTCTAAGCCATGAGTTGGTGGAGGGCGTGAAGGACTTCGCCTCTGACCTGACAGGAGTCCACCATGTGGAAAGTACAGAACAACGTCTCTTTGATTTAGCCACTCAGGGGACCAGTGAGAATGCGGTTAAAGAGTTTGGAGACGCACTGACAGAAGCCATTGCATTGGCAGAGACTGCCTATAATCGAGATGGCCATGTGGTAGGGGTGACCAGTGGCCTTGATGATTTGGACAAATGGTTAGGGGGATTTCACCCCTCAGACCTTCTTATTCTTGCGGGGCGGCCTTCGATGGGAAAGACAGCCTTGGCTACAAACATTGCGTTTAATGCTGCCAAAGTCGCATTGGAGAATCCAGATAAGGGCGGCGCGGGTGTTGCCTTTTTCTCTCTGGAAATGTCAGCGGAACAATTAGCCGGGCGTTTGCTTGCACAGGTTGTTGAGATTCCTTCTGACAAAATTCGTCGGGGAGAACTAAGTGCGAGTGATTTCCCTAAATTTTTGGAAGCAAGCCGAAAGCTTGCAAAACTTCCGCTCTTTATCGATGATACACCTGCGCTATCTGTCTCAGCTTTGCGGACCCGGGCACGTCGCTTGAAGCGTAAGCATGATATTGGCATGGTGATTGTGGACTACCTTCAACTTCTTCAGCCTTCTACGGGGAGGAGCCGATCTGAAAACCGGGTGCAGGAGATCTCTGAGATTAGCCGGTCTCTCAAGGCTTTGGCGAAGGAATTGCATGTACCTGTTATTGCACTTTCTCAGCTTTCCCGTGCTGTGGAACAGCGTGAAGATAAACGCCCTCAGCTTTCTGATCTTCGTGAATCTGGATCGATTGAGCAGGATGCCGATGTGGTGATGTTTGTTTTCCGGGAAGAATATTACACGGCCCGGAAAGAGCCGAGGGAAGGAACTGAAGAACACATCAAGTGGCAAAATGAGATGAATGAAGTCATGAATGTTGCGGAGGTCATCATTGGTAAACAGCGTCATGGACCTGTGGGAACAGTTCGTTTATACTATGAAGGTCCACTGACAAAGTTCGGCAATCTTTCTGACGAACGTTTTCAAAACCCAGGAATTTAAAAGGATGATCGAAGCCGTTACGCACAAAACATTTTCAGACTCAGATGGCTCTTCTAGCAATAAAACGGAAGGTCCGCGCAATCCCGTGCCCCCTCATGTGAATTCTGTTCTTGAGATTGATCTTAAAGCGATAGGGAATAACTATAGGAAGCTTTGTGAAATGCAGGGCAAGGGAGAAATTGCTCCTGTGATGAAGGCAAATGCCTATGGTATTGGTATTGATCGTGTTGCTCCATCTCTCTACACACAAGGAGCTCGGAAGTTTTTTGTGGCTCATATTGAAGAGGGCATGAAAGTTCGTAGCCTTCTTCCTGATGCTGAAATCTATGTGTTTAACGGTGTATATGAGGGTACCGAAGAGTACTTTGTAGAGCATAATTTAGTGCCGTGCTTGATTTCTCGGTCACAGGTAGAGCGGTTCCAGGCCTTTTGTAAAAAAACGGAACAAAAACTTCCGAGTGTTTTTTATTTTGATACAGGATTTGCCCGGACTGGGATGAATGAAACTGATTGCAATTATTTGCGAGAAAATCAGGATACATTTAATCACCTTCACCTCAAGGGCATCATGTCTCATTTGGCCTGTTCACGTATGTCTGATGATTGGCGAAATCCAGCACAAAAAGAGAAATTTGATCGGTTCGTAAAGGGGTTTAAGCCAGAGTTTAAATCATTGGCAAACTCTGGAGGACTGTCCTTAGGGTATACCTATGATGTGTCTCGACCAGGGCGCTCTCTCTATGGTTCTGGGTTGCGTTTGAATATGGGAATGCAGCAGGCTGTAAAGCTCTGGGCGCGGATTCTGCAAGTCCAGCGCGTTCCTGCGGGAACAACCGTGGGATATGAAGGAACATATATTACGCCTCGGGACTCTGTGCTTGCGACTTTTGGTGTTGGGTATGCAGACTCTTGGTTTAAGGGGCCTCAGAATCCAGGTGTTGCTGTTGTTGGAGGACATCGTGTTCCTTTCGTAGGGCTTGTGAATATGGATCTCACAGTTGTAGACGTGACAGACATTATGGATAAGCATCAACCCAAAGAAGGGGATTGGGCCCAGATTGTTGGAGATGAACTTCCCCTTGATGATGTAGAGAAAATTTCTCGCACAGCTTTTAATAAAATCATCACAAGTTTTGGTCAGCGTCACCACCGAATTTACCATAAGGAATAGGCATGTCATTTCTCAGGGGACTTGGTCGGGTTTCAATTCGTTTTTTGCAAAAGACAGGAGCTTTAGCTCTGTTCTTCCTGAAAACGATTTTTTTGGCATTGCGCCCACCTTACTATCCACGAGAAATTCTGCGACAATTTTTGGATATTGGTTACTTTTCCCTTCCTGTTGTTGGTCTGACGGCTTTGTTTTCCGGTATGGTTTTAGCGCTTCAAAGCCATACAGGATTCTCTCGTTTCTCAGCTGAGGGAGCTGTTGCAACGGTTGTTGTGCTTTCCATTACCCGGGAGCTTGGACCTGTTTTAGCTGGGTTGATGGTTGCTGGGCGTGTAGGTGCATCAATTGCTGCTGAAGTTGGAACAATGCGGGTTACTGAGCAGATCGATGCTCTGACAACCCTCTCGACAAATCCGTTGAAATACCTTGTTGCCCCACGCTTGTTAGCAGGTCTTCTCATGCTGCCCCTTTTGGTTTTAGTTGCTGATATTATAGGTGTGTTTGGAGGATACCTTGTGGGTGTATATAAGCTTGGATTTAATCCATCAACTTACCTTCAAGAAACAGTCCGGTACCTTGAACGGGAAGATGTGATTTCTGGCTTGATTAAGGCCGCAACTTTTGGTGTCGCAGTCACATTGATGGGATCCTATCATGGATATTATTCTAAAGGTGGGGCTCAAGGCGTCGGTCGAGCAACGACATTAGCAGTCGTTTCAGGGTCTATCTTGATCCTTTCCTTGAACTATCTTCTAACCGCGATCCTATTCCATGACTAAAACACCTTTCATTCACCTCAAGAATCTTCATAAATCCTTTGGGTCTAAGGTTGTCCTAAAGGGGCTAAATTTAGATGTGAAAGAAGGAGAATCCTTTGTGATTCTTGGAGGGTCTGGAACAGGAAAGTCTGTAACCTTGAAATGTATCCTTGGTCTACTCACACCAGATAAAGGCACAATGACAGTGGATGGTGTAAACCTTCTTACCGGAGAGCCGAGTGAGATTTCTCAAATCCGTGATCAGATCAGCATGCTGTTTCAAGGATCGGCGCTGTTTGATAGCCTGCCTGTTTGGGAAAATGTTGTTTTTAAGCTTCTTGCACAAGACAAGATCCGTCGCTCAGAGGGACGGTCTTTTGCAAAGGATCTCATTTTACAGGTTGGGATGGAAGAGCGTGTGCTAGACCTTTCTCCAAATGAACTTTCAGGAGGGATGTTGCGACGTGTTGCTTTAGCAAGAGCTATTGCGACAAAACCTCGGATTGTCTTTTTTGATGAACCTACGGCAGGTTTAGATCCCATAACAGGATCTATTATCAATGGCCTCATTCGGAAATCAGTGGACCATCTTGGCGCGACAGCAATTACGATTACCCATGATATTGCAAGTTGTCGCCAGATTGGGGATCGTGTGGGCCTTTTACATGAAGGCAAATTACGTTGGGTTGGGCCTATAAAGGATATGGATAAAAGTGGGGACGCCGCCGTTGAGCAGTTTATCAAGGGCCGTTCCAAAGGTCCCTTGACTGCAACAGCTTAGGAGGAAAAATGGCAAAAGCGCAGCAGCGCCTCTATCGCTGTCAAAGTTGTGGGGCAGAGACATCTCGTTGGGCAGGCCAATGTCCTCATTGTGATGAGTGGAATACCCTTGTTGAAGAAGCGGCTGTGGTGCGTATCCCCAAAGGGTTGAAGGGAGGCACGTCTTCAACTCTGGCTTTTACAGATTTGACTTTAGAAGCTCATGACCAAGTTCGGTTTAAAACAGGAATCAGTGAGTTTGATAGGGTTTGCGGCGGCGGCCTGGTAAAGGGATCTCTTCTTCTTGTTGGAGGAAATCCAGGTATTGGGAAATCCACTCTGTTACTTCAAGCAATTGCACGACTCGCAAGCAATCATAAAGTGGCTTACATTTCTGGTGAGGAGGCTCTCGCGCAAATCAAAATGCGAGCAAGTCGGTTGGGTGTTTCTGAGAGTCCAGTAAATCTTGCAGCGCATAATAATATGCGTGAAATTTTGGCAACTTTGGAAGGTCCTGAACCTCCAGAAATTGTGATCATTGACTCCATTCAAACTGTGTTTATTGATAATATTGAGGCAGCTCCCGGGACTGTTAGCCAAGTGCGAGCATGTACTCATGAACTCATGCGTGTTGCAAAAGCCCGAGGGTTGACCCTTCTTATCGTGGGTCACGTGACAAAAGAGGGAATGATTGCAGGGCCAAAAGTGCTCGAACACATGGTTGATGGTGTTTTGACCTTTGAGGGCGATCAGGGCCATCATTTTCGACTTTTGCGTGCAACAAAGAACCGCTTTGGACCAACAGATGAGGTTGGTGTTTTTGAAATGACGCAGCAAGGTCTGTCAGAAGTGCAAAATCCTTCCATGTTTTTCCTGGGGGAACGCTCTGAGGGTGTGAGTGGATCTGTGGTTTTTGCAAGCGTTGAAGGGACACGCCCCCTCCTGATGGAGATCCAAGCCCTTGTAGCTCCTTCTCCGCTTTCGATGCCACGGCGGACTGTGATTGGCTGGGATCAAGGGCGTTTGTCAATGCTAACAGCTGTGCTGCAAACGCGGTGTAATCTCACGTTCCATGATAAAGACATTTTCTTAAATGTAACGGGTGGTTTGAAAATTCAAGAAACAGGCGCAGACTTAGCTGTTGCTGCTGCACTTGTCTCAAGTTTAACACAAACGCCACTGCCTCCTCATGTGGTTGTCTTCGGAGAGGTCGGGCTTTCAGGAGAAATTCGACGGTTGCCATTTATGGATTTACGCCTAAAAGAGGCCCAAAAACTTGGGTTTACGGAAGCTTTAATGCCATCCTTGGGTAAGGGTGAAGAAAAATTCCACTTGAAAATTCGGTCATTGTCCCGCTTAAGTAATATAAGGGACGTATTTAAAGAAATATCCAGGGAGCAATAGTATAATGTTTGAAAGCTTGACAGAGAAGATATCGGATTTGACCAATCAACTGATTGGGCTTTCTCCTTTTGATATTGCTTGTGTAGCTATTCTTTTTTTATTTTGCTTGGCGTGTTTTATGCGTGGCTTTACCCGAAAATTTTTCTACACGCTTGCATGGGTTGGCGGACTTTATGGAGGCTTTCATGGAAAAGACTGGCTTAGCCCACATCTCAAAGATCTCATTACTGATCAAAATGTGCGTTCCCTTCTAAGTATCGTGATTGTTGCAAGCGGGATTTTTGTTGTTTTGCGGACATTTGGAAATATGCTTTCCAATTCTATTTCAAAGACATCCCTTAAGGGTCTTGATAAAACTATGGGGCTTTTGCTTGGGTTTGTTCAGGGGTTTGTCTTTATCAGCGCTGCTTATTTCTTTGCCGCTTATGTCACAGAAGGAAAACTTCCGGCTATCTTCACTGAGGCAAAAGTTCGTCCTTATGGTCTTGAAGGGGCTGAAATGATTCGCCAACTCCTACCACCAGATGCCCGCCCTGGATTTGAAATCTATAAATCTCCCGATGGGACTCTTCTCTCGAAAACATTAAATCAAGTCACGCCCGTAGAAGAAAGTATGAAGTCGGTGCTTTCTGATGGAGATATGGCTCAGATGACTGTAGATGAGGTTGCGCCTGAAACAGCTGTGGAAGATTCAGCTTCAGGGTCTGAAGAGGATCTGCCAGTAGCTGATGCCGGGATATAGGAATGCGGCCTACGGTTGAATCTCTTTACAAATTTTACAAAACGCCGTTGGGCAAGTTTACGGCACAAAAAATCAATGCAGCATTAAAATCTTCTTTTTTGAAGCTCTCAAGTTTAAAAAAGGACGGACCTTTTTTTGCAGTTGGATACCCTTGTCCTTTTGCTATCGGAGAGCGACAAAAGAGGTTGCTTTGGGCAGCTCCTCACGATCAAGGGATGTACCGTTGGCCAGAGACTGGGCGTAGTCAATCCTTGATGGTGCATGCAGATGCACTCCCTTTTAGAGATCAGAATTTATCCCACCTTTTTATGGTCCATTTCCTAGAATTCACTCACCACCCCAAAGAACATTTGCGAGAAGCATGGCGTGTATTGGAGGGTGAGGGCATACTGACATTAGTGCTTCCTAATCGTCTGAGTTTTTGGTCTCAAATTGATGTAAGTCCCTTTGGTGAAGGGCATCCTTACAGCCTCACACAAATTACAGACCTTCTTGAGGAAGCCTGTTTTGAGGTGGAAGATGCGACGGAAACTCTTTTTGGCTGGCCGCATTTAAGAGATCAAAGACCGACGTTCCTCTCACGGAGTTTTGGATATTTGTGTGAAAAACTTTTGGGTAGAGGGGGCGGGGTGCTTATCGTCCAGGCTCGTAAACGGATGCTTGCACCTACAGGACTATTAAAAGCGCGAAGCTTCGCTCCACAACTCAGAGTTGCGCGGCGAGAGCCTTTTTAGCATTAACGCTTTTTTTGAAAGAAGTCTTGGAGTAAGGCAGCACAAGCTTTTTCCTCAATTCCCCCAAAAATTTCAGGGCGATGATGGCAAGTGGAGTGGTCAAAGATTTTGGGGCCATGATCTACACCACCACCTTTTGGATCGTAGGCACCGAAGCTAAGAGTGCGGATTTTTGCTAAAGAAATTGCGTGGGCGCACATAGGGCATGGCTCTAAAGTGACATAGAGATCACAATCCATGAGGTGTGTTGTCTTGAGTTTCTGACAGGCTTCCTTAATGGCAAGAATCTCCGCATGGCCTGTGGGATTGTGAGGAGATTTGACTTGATTGTGGGCACTCGCGATAATTTTACCCTCATGCACAATGACAGCCCCCACAGGAACTTCATCAGTTTCCATGGCCTTATGGGCTTCTATAAGAGCCATTTTCATAGGGGAAGGGTGATTTTTTAAAAGCATAGAATGGTATTCTATTGAAAAGAGCGTTAGACTAGGAACCAATATACCTTTTTTCTTGGAGAACACAAATGGCAGAACCAAAATCCCGCGTGGAGTCTGACACTATGGGAGAAATTTCCGTTCCCGAAGAGGCTTTGTGGGGCGCACAGACAGCCCGCTCTCTCCAGAATTTTGCTATAGGGCAGGAGAAATTTCCTCGCATTTTTATACGAGCTTGTGGTCTGGTGAAGAAATGTGCTGCACTTGCAAACCATGCTCTTGGAAAATTGGATGATCAAATTAAGGAAGCTATTGTTGCAGCTGCAGATGAGGTGATTTCAGGAGATTTGGACAATCATTTTCCCCTTAAAGTTTGGCAGACAGGGTCAGGCACTCAAACCAACATGAATACCAATGAGGTGATTAGTAATCGGGCTAATCAGTCTTTGGGGCAGCCTCTTGGTGGAAAGTCTCCTGTCCATCCTAATGACCATGTGAATATGAGTCAGTCATCAAATGACACATTCCCAACGGCGATGCATGTGAGTACCGTTCTGGCGACGGAAGAAGACCTTTTCCCTTCCGTCAAAGTGCTTTTGAAGGCTTTGGGTGAAAAGGAAAAAGCTTTTCGAGATATCGCAAAAATTGGCAGGACGCATCTTCAAGATGCAACACCCCTCACATTAGGGCAGGAGTTTTCAGCATTCCGTGCACAAGTTGAGGAAGGAATGGAAGGTCTCAACTTTGCTCTTGAGCGGCTTTATCCTTTGGCGCAGGGAGGCACAGCCGTGGGCTCAGGACTCAATGCACCAAGGGGATTTGCGACGACTTTTGCCCAGCACATGGCAACGGAGACGGGTCATCCCTTCACTTCAGGAGAAAACAAGTTTGCGCTTCTTGCAGGTCATGAAGCGATGGTCGCTTTTTCAGGAGCTTTGAATACTTTGGCGACGGCTGTCTTCAAAATGGCAAATGATATTCGCTTGCTTGGCTCCGGCCCACGATGTGGATTAGGAGAATTGATATTGCCTGCAAATGAGCCAGGTTCTTCTATCATGCCTGGGAAGGTAAACCCCACACAATGTGAAGCCCTGACAATGGTTGCTGTGCAGGTTATGGCTAACCATCAGGCTGTAACAGTTGCTGGGTCTCAGGGGCATTTTCAATTGAATGTTTTTAAGCCATTGATCATTTATAATGTGCTTCAATCCATTCAACTTCTGAGTGATAGCCTGCGTTCTTTTACGCACCATTGTCTTGAGGGCCTCACACCGAATGAAGACCAAATTGAAGCTCATCTTAAAAACTCTTTGATGCTTGTTACCGCCTTGAATCCTCATATCGGATATGACAAAGCTGCAGAAATTGCAAAGACAGCCTTTGCAAAGGGCCTGAGCTTAAGGGATGCAGCTATTCAATCTGGGTACGTTTCGGCAGAGGATTTTGACAAACTTGTAGATCCTTCAAAGATGATTCCAAGGTAAAAATCTTCATCTCTTGAAAAAATATAAAGGCTTTTGTATTTTTGGAGCATAGGATATTCCCATGCTTTCTTCTCATTCTGCCCATTACACTCAAGCTTTCACAAAAATTTTAGGTCAAAATGTTCTTCCTGAAGAGTTGGTATTAATACCAATGATGGGTGGAATGGTGTGCGCGCACCTTCTTGAAATCAGGACTGGGGGGCAGCGATTTGTTGTGCGTCCATTTGGTACCCATTACACCCCAGAACAACGCCAATCTGAAGTGGCTGTGCACATGTATGCAGCAAAGCAAGGAATCGCTCCTGAGATTTTATATGTAGACCCTGAGTTAGCCTATATGATTCTTCCCTATATTGAGCACCGTCAGCTCAGTCGGGAGGATGTTAATAATCCTGAAATGCTGAAGAGGCTGGGTGAGATTATATATCAGATCCACCATTTTAATGTAGGAGCTGACCGTCAAAAGCCTCTACACAAAAGAACCCTCAAACACCTTTTGCGGTCTCAAGAAAAAGATATTACTTTGCCAACAGGATTTGAAACTCTTGTAAAAGAATGCATAGGCCGTGGAGAGGCTCTTTTTGCTAAAGGGGCTGTCATGACTCACCGGGACTTGAATAAAGGAAATATCCTTATTGATCATCAAGAAAAAATTCACCTTATTGATTGGAGCAGCTCAAGCTTGGATTCTCCATTTACTGAGATTAGCTTTCTAAGTTTCACAAACTATTTTTCTGCAGGGCAGCTTAAGCAATTTATGGAGAGCTATCATAAAACTCCTTTTATTTTGGGGTCAGAGGAGCATCAGAAAATCCAACAGGCTCAGCGGGATATGTGCCTTCATATGGCAACTACGTGGTTTTCTTTTTCAGGGGATGAGGCAGATCAGAACCGCCCCTATCAAGAGCGGCAAGCGGAGCTGGACCAATGGCTTGAGGATCCAGGCTTAAAAACAGGGATTCAACATATGCGAGATGAAACCTTGGCACACATCATACAGGATTCAAAACGAACAATCCGAAAGTGTGCTCTTGGTTTTTATAAGAGCTACCTCAATTGGGAAAGGTCATCTGAAGCAGCACATTTTTATGCCTAAATCTATCTCGCTGGAATTTTGAGAGTAACGGATGTGCCGGAATTTTCCTTTGAGGTGAGGGAGAGATCAATATCCATGCGATCCAGGATTTGTTTGCAGAAGTAAAGTCCCACACCTGTCCCTGTGGTTTTGGTGGTTACAAAAGGCATCATAATCTTCTTCAACATCCTCTCTGGAATCCCACAGCCCGTATCCGTCAGGGTAAAGGTCAGTGTTTTTCCTTTCACAGAGGCTTTAGCTGTGAGGATGTTTTCTTTTTCCACATCATTCACAATCATCGCCTCATAAGCATTCTTCATGAGATTATGAATCACATGGGCCAAGGCAATTTTATCTACA
>JAUHZC010000003.1 GCA_030425805.1 Alphaproteobacteria bacterium
TGTAGATAAAATTGCCTTGGCCCATGTGATTCATAATCTCATGAAGAATGCTTATGAGGCGATGATTGTGAATGATGTGGAAAAAGAAAACATCCTCACAGCTAAAGCCTCTGTGAAAGGAAAAACATTGACCTTTACCCTGACGGATACGGGCTGTGGGATTCCAGAGAGGATGTTGAAGAAGATTATGATGCCTTTTGTAACCACCAAAACCACGGGGACAGGTGTGGGACTTTACTTCTGCAAACAAATCCTGGATCGCATGGATATTGACCTCTCCCTGACCTCAAAGGAAAATACCGGCACATCCGTTACTCTCAAAATTCCAGCAAGGTAGATCAAAAGATTGACCCTCAGCCTGAGTTTGCATAAGCTGTGTGAATGAATAGTGCATTACCTGAAATCCATGAAGAGGTTCTCATTAGCTTGCGTCAAATCATGCAAGCCATTGATTTGCATTCAAAGAAAATTTCAAAGCAATATGGCCTAACAGCACCTCAGCTGGTTGTACTTAACCTTATTCGAAAACTTCAGTCTCCCTCAGTTAAAAAACTTGCGGATTGGGCAAACCTCAGCTCTGCAACGGTTTCAGATGTATTAGATCGTCTGACACAAAAGGGGCTAATTCAAAGGGTTCGCTCTGAGAAAGACAAACGCCTCATTCTCATTCACCTTACAGAAAAAGGGATTGAAACACTTCATAAGTCCCCGCCTCTCTTACAAGATCAATTTCTCGAAAAATTTTCAAAACTTGAAAAATGGGAACAAACCCTAATTGTATCTTCCCTACAACGTGTGGCTGATATGATGAAGGCGACAAAATTTGATGCCTCACCCATCCTTGGAGTTGGGGCTATTGCGCCTGAGACTCTTAAGAAAGATTCTTAATATTTTTTGGCCGATGATGTAGCTTCAGAGAAGCACGTCGATTGCAAAAATCCCGATAACTCAACGGAAGCATGACAAGATATCCCACAGTTGTAAGCATGAGGCTTGTCCATGGAGCTGCTGCAAAAGCTGTACACCCTAACCCAACCCCCATCAAGAGGGGGAGGCGTAAATGAGGAGGGACTTTTACAGACTTTAGAGAGTATGTTGGAAGCCGGCTAATCATAAGCCCACCAGACAAAACAAGGAACGCTCCATGGATATATGCAGAAAGTTTAAAATCAAAAGCAAACCCAACAACTGTTGGAAACAGGGCAAGCACTGCTCCTAAGGGAGCTGGCACACCAATGAAAAAATTATCAGGGAGCTTCATTTTTCGTGTATGCAGCTGGCTATTGAAACGCGCAAGGCGTAAAGCCTGACAAAAGATAAAAAAGAGACAGAGCATCCAGCCAGCCGTCTCAAAGGATTGGAAATAGGCCACATAGACTACAATCGCAGGTGTCACACCAAAACATGCAAAATCTGAAAGAGAGTCTAGCTGAGCGCCAAATTCGCTTGAAGCATTTAGAAGTCGAGCAAGACGCCCATCCACACCATCGAGGAGAGCCGCAATTAAAATACACAAAACAGCAAAATTAATTTCCCCAATATAGGCAAAGCGGAAAGCAGAAAATCCTGCTGCCAGGGCCCCAAGAGTCACAATATTCGGAAGCATCTTAGATAAAGGCATATCTATTGTTTTAACCCGTGCTTTTGCCCGCTCTACCTTTTGAGCTGTTTTAGTGCGAACGTGCGTGCGAGCTTTGCGAACACTTTGAAGAGCCTTTTTACGAAACGCTTCCCGGGCCGCCCGAAACTTTCCTTGAGGCTGCACTTTTTTACGCTCCAGAGGGCGCCGGATGGGCGTGCGCCGCCCTTGTCTGAGTCGGGGAAGCATTTAGATTCTTTTACCTTCTAAGGCTTTTTGGTCTGAATCAAGAACATTCGCCAAAACTGTTTCTCCACCAATGGTTCTTTGGCCTAGAGCAACGTGGGGGGCTATACCCTTAGGAAGATACACATCAACACGGCTACCAAAGCGGATCAAACCATAGGTTTGTCCACGCTCAACAACCTGCCCTTCCTGGACATCACACCGAATGCGGCGTGCTAAAAGACCTGCAATCTGAACACAGGGCAATTGGATTTTTGTTTTCTTATCCTCAATCAACATAACCAACCGCTCGTTCTCTTCTGAAGCGTTATCTTCATCAGCAGTTAGAAAACGGCCTGGCGTATGAACCTTTGCTGTTGCCTCTCCATCCATAGGAATGCGGTTAATATGAACATCAAAAATATCCATAAAAATGGACACTTTTGTCCAGTCCTTTCCAGAAAGACCAAGCTCATGAGGAGCTGAAATTTTATCCTGAATTTGACACACAACCCCATCTGCAGGCGCAACAACAACTCCAGGTGTCTGAGGAATGACCCGAGAAGGGTTGCGGAAAAAACAAAAGATCCAAATCGTGACAGCCAAGCCAATCAAGCCAAAAACTGTCCAAATTGACCAAAGCAAAAGGGTTAGAAGCAAAGAAATAAGCCCATAGATATACCCCTCAGGGTGAATCGAAAATTGTGTAAGCTGACGAAAGTTCACGGGTCCCATCCTTTATCTTTCCTGTGTAGAGGATACTCCTTGATGCTAGTCTCTGGCAAGTGATCTTGTAAATTTTCTATTTCACAGGAATCAGTGCAATTCTATTTTTCTCAACGCCAACCGCCATATTTCCCTCAAGAAGTGCGAGTGCCTTTTGGCCAAAAACCTCAAAGCGCCAACCTTCCTGGAGTTGGTTTGGAAGCGCGTGATTGCGAACAATATCCTCAAGAACACTCGCACTACACAAGAGCATTGGGCTAATACCTTGATCCTGCGCAAGAAGCTTTTGTGCAAGTTTTAGAAGCTCAAGTTGGCTTGCTTGCAAGCGCGTCAGAGGTTTTTTTTCCTGCAAAACATCTTCCCACTCAAAGCTTTGGTCTTTTTCAAGCTTTAATGCTTTTTCCACAAAAGATTTTATCGGAGGGCGACGTCGCGCTGCGCGCATTCCCATAACTTGCTTTGTAGATTGCGGGGAGGCAGCAGCCCACTCTAGTAAAGCCTCATCAGAGCAAATACTCTTTCGTGGCGCATCCTGAGCCTGTGCTACATTTTCCCGCAAGGCAACCAAGGTTCCCAGTTTATCCAAATATGATTTGGAACGAACCTTTGGTTTAAGGCGCAATGTCAAAAATTCTGTAGAAGGGTTGTATAGCTCTGGATTTAGAAGGCTTCTCATTTCCTCCTCAACCCAAGTTGTTCGGCCCTGATGCTCTAGTTCCTGTAGCATCTTTTCATAGACTTGAATGAGGTATGTTACATCATCTGCGGCATAGGCTTGCTGATCTGAACTGAGAGGTCGCTTGCGCCAATCTGTAATTTGAGCATGCTTTGAAAGGCGAACACCCAGCATTTGTTGGACAAGTGGCTGATAGCCAACCGAATCCTGATATCCCAAAGCGAGAGCCCCAACTTGCGTATCAAAAAAAGGCATTGGGAGGACAGCACCCTTTGCATAAAAAATTTCTAGATCCTGCCGCGCAGCATGAAAAACCTTCACAATCCTAGGATTTCTTAGAAAATCCCACAAAGGTTCAAGAGAGAGGTTTGGGCTTAAGGGATCAACAAGCCAGTAGTGATCCTTGATTGCTAGTTGCACCAAACATAGTTCTGGCCAATAGGTTGTTTCCCGATGAAACTCTGTATCAATTGCAACAGCTGACGCTTGCTCAATTTCGATAATTGCTTTTTTTAGATCAGAGGTTTGGGTAATGAAAGTCATGCGAAAAATTTAGCCCTGAAACGCTGTCTGAATATCAACAATGAACCCAGCCGAAAGCTTCTCTTTTAACCTCTCATAAGCTGTAGAGTACTTTGAAGACACACTCGTTAATCTGACAAGTTCTCCAGTCTTATGATCTAAAACCCAGGGATCAACGGCTCGAAATTTTGGGCGTTCAACTGTAGGCCCCCATTCTTTACGATGTGCAGCACGTGTCACAACAACATCTGAAGCTTGTTTCAGTGCTCTTATAACCTGTTGGATTTCTGGGTCCTTTGAAGAAACTAATTTTGCCTTTACAACCAAATCATTGCTTTTAAACATTTCGTCTTCCGAAATGAGATCAATTTCAAGCGCTCTCAAAAGAGCTTTTGCTAAAAGTCGATTCTGGGCAAGATTTATGGGGTGTCCAAAAATCTCCTCTGTTAGACGTAAGAGGAGCATTGAGAAATTCTCGGCAGCTTTAATTTTTTTAAAAAACCATCGCCCTTCAACATGAGCCAAATTATCAACAATAAACTTAATATCCTGACTCGGCATTTTGTAGAATCGCTTTCCACTTGTCAGAATATACTCAATTCGATCTGCACATACATCAGGATAGGATTGCTCTAAAATTTCATAAGCAGGATTATCTGTATCCGCAATAGAAGGAGAAAGGTTATGCTTTTTTATGATTTTTAAAAGTCCTGCGTCTTCAAGCACCATCATGTGCTTCTCGTCCTGATACGCTTTTTCCCCATGAGGGTTTTTTTGATATACATAATCTCCTGTATGGCAAAAAACTGTGTGAGACACATCGTGCAAGAGGGCTGCAACTTGCTCCTCCTGAGACCCTCCGACAAGCCTTACAAGGTGGTATACGCCTAAAGAGTGGTAAAATTTATCATAGGCAGGCAATTTCCCAAAATGGTGGGAAGGGCCTGAGGCATCAATTTTCTTTAATCTCTGAAATCGAGGATGATGTACGAGCTCAAGGACCAGAGGGTCTGTAACCTCAAGTACCCCAAAAATTGTTTTGAAAGTCTCAGCTCGGCCAGAAACACTGAAAATCAGAATAAAAAGGAACGAGCGAAGTAAAAAAGGCATCATGACTCAAAGGTTATAGAGATTTCTAAACCTTTTCAAGCGCAATGGCGAGGGACTCCCCACCTCCAATACAAATCGCAGCAACGCCCCGCTTTGCACCGTGAGTGGACATGGCATTCAAAAGTGTCACCACAATGCGGGCGCCACTTGCCCCAATAGGATGTCCTAAAACACAAGACCCACCCAAGACATTTACTTTCTCGTGGGGAATTTTGTAAGATTGCATAGCACTTAGAGGCACCATGGCAAAAGCCTCATTGATTTCAAAAAGATCCACATCCTGAGGTGTCCAACCTGTTTGCTGAAAGAGTTTTTCCAAAGCTCCGATAGGAGCTGTTGTAAAATCCTCTGGCTTTTGGCTATAGCTTGAAATTCCGACAATGTGAGCTAGAGGAGTTAAATTTAGCGCTTCTTTCCTCCCAAGGACAACAGCTGCAGCTCCATCATTTAAAGAGCTTGCATTCCCTGCTGTCACCGTCCCATTCTCAACAAAAGCAGGCTTTAAGCGTGGAAGTTTTTCAACCAAGTCCGCAGGTGGAAGCTCGTCCGCAGAAAATGCTTTCTCTGCCCAAGAAACAGGGCTGATTTCATTATCAAAAATTTTCTTTTGCTGGGCTTGATGGGCACGCCGGGAGCTTTCTGCCGCAAAATGGTCTTGCTCTGATCGGGATAGCCCTAGTTCTGCAGCCTTCTTATCCGCAAGCTGTCCCATCGCTGTTCCCGGAAGAGATGCTTCTTCTAATCCATCTAAAAGAAGATGATCTAAGGTCTTCCCATGACCGTATTTTGTTCCCCAGCGAGCTTGTGGTAACAGATAAGGTGCCCGAGACATATTTTCTATCCCTCCTGCAACACTTACGTCATGTAAGCCAGCCTGGATCATAAGCGTCCCTATGCGAATTGCTTGCAATCCTGAGCCACAAACCTTATTCACCGTCATAGCCTCAGCACCTGTAGAAAGACTGGCTTTGAGTGCAACTTGACGTGCAGGGGCCTGCCCAAGACCCGCAGAAAGAACACATCCCATATGTACAGCTTGAACCTTATCCGATGAAGTTTTTGCATGCTCAAGGGCTCCCTGAATTGCAAAGGCGCCTAAGTCTGGCGCAGGGATATCCCGGAACTGTCCCCCAAATTTTCCGATAGGGGTGCGTTTCGCCCCATAAATGTACACTCCTGTCATGCGGACTCCTTAAATAATTCCCGGCCAATAAGCATGCGCCGAATTTCACTTGTCCCTGCACCAATTTCATAGAGCTTAGCATCACGTAACAATCGGCCTGCTGGATATTCATTGATATAACCATTTCCCCCAAGGATTTGTATGGCTTCCAAAGCAATCTGTGTTGCATGCTCCGATGCCATTAAAATAGCGCCTGCTGCATCTTTGCGATCAGCTTGTCCTCGATCACAAGCTTTTGCAACTTCATAAACATAGGCACGGGCTGAATTCAAAGCCACATACATATCTGCAAGCTTTCCTTGTATCAGCTGAAATGTGCCAATGGGTTGGTCAAATTGTTGTCGTTCGTGGACATAAGGAACCACAAGATCCAAAGCTGCCTGCATCAATCCCAGAGGCCCTCCTGCTAAGACAACACGTTCATAATCAAGCCCCGACATTAGCACCTGAACACCTTTTCCCTCCTCTCCAAGGATGTTTTCTTGAGGAACAGGACAGTCTTTAAAAACCAATTCACAGGTTTCAGATCCACGCATACCCAATTTATCAAGTTTTTGAGCGACCTCAAAACCTGGGAAATCTTTTTCGACAATAAAGGCTGTAATGCCTTTTGCCCCCGCATCAGAATCTGTTTTTGCATAAACCACAAAAGTATGAGCCTGCGGTCCATTTGTAATCCACATTTTATGACCATTGAGAAAATATGTGCCATTTTCTTGGGATTGTGCTGTGAGTTTCATACTCACAACATCAGAGCCTGCCCCCACCTCTGACATCGCAAGAGCACCTATGTGCTCCCCGGCCAGCAACTTAGGGAGATATTTCTGTTTTTGTTCTGGCGTGCCATTTAGGGCAATTTGATTGACACATAAATTACTGTGTGCCCCGTAAGAAAGGCCAACACTCCCTGAGGCTCTTGAAATTTCTTCCATTGCCAAGACATGCTCAAGGTATCCAAGGCCTGCCCCGCCATCGGCTTCAGGAACGGTCATTCCTAAAATCCCAAGCTCCCCCATCTGCTTCCAAAGCTCTTGTGGAATCTCACCACACTCATCAATGGCTTCCACCTGAGGAGCAATCACCGTGTGTGCAAAGCTGGCGACTCCTTGATGAATAGCTTTTGTATCTTCAGAAAAACTAAATGGCAGAGACTTATACATAAGGACTCCTTTGAACTCTCCAAAGTGTAGAGCTTTCTTAAAGATCGGACAAGCTGCTTTCAGGATTCTTCAATAGTTCCGTACAAACCGTATTGAGGCACAAACGTCCTTTTGACGTCGCCCGGAGAACATCTTTTTTTCCCTCCAAAAAACCACCCTCAGTCAAAAAAGCCAAGTTTTCTTGATCAAGATAGGTTTCAAGATTAAAGCCAAGAATCTTGTGTATTTCTTGTAGATCTATACCTCGCTCCAAACGTAACCCCATCATTACAGCCTCCTCAGCCTGGGTCTCCTCAGATAATGGTTCAAGGTGGGTGTGTCCCTCACCTTTCATTGCTCGCTTCATCCAGATTTCAGGGGCCCGATGACGACGCAAAAGGTGCCGCTTCCCGTTTACATGAATACGACCATGAGCCCCTGGGCCAACAGCTCCCCATTCCTGAGATTTCCAATAAAGAAGATTATGTTGTGAAGCTTGCCCGGGCTTTGCATAGTTTGAAACTTCATAAGCATGATATCCATGCTCTTCCATGATTTGGCAAGTCTTCTCATAAAAATCTACACTCAAATCTTCTCCCGGAATTTCTAATCTTCCAAGAGCATGATCCCGTGCAAAGGGTGTATTCGGTTCAATTGTTAACTGATACAAGGATAGATGTCCTTGAGTCAAAGGAAGTGCGCGTTTAAGTTCTCTTTCCCAATCTGACAAAGCTTGATGTGATCGAGCATATATAAGGTCAAAAGTATAACGCTCAAAAATTTTTTCGGCTGTTTCTATAGCTTTAAGTCCCTCAGCAGCTGTATGGGGGCGCCCTAGAAATTGCAAAGCCTCATCTTCCAAAGATTGAATTCCAAGAGACAGTCGATTAACTCCAGCTTCCTGGAACCCTCTAAATTTTTCGATCTCTACAGACTGGGGATTTGCCTCTAGTGTAATTTCTATATGGGGATCAACATCATATAGCTCTTTTGCTTTTTCAATAAGTTGGGCAACAGTCTCAGGATGCATAAGGGAAGGTGTTCCCCCACCAAAGTAGATCGTCTTGAGTGTTCGAAAACCTGTCCATTCTTTCAATTGATCTAACTCTGCTAGAGCTGCCTGAAGATATGCTTCCTCAGGTAAAGAGGTTGTAACGTGGCTATTAAAATCACAGTACGGGCACTTACGCACACAGTAAGGCCAGTGAATGTAAAGACCAAAATCTTGAAGCATTACGAATTCAAGAGAGCTTGAAAAGCTGGATCTTTCTGCAAGCCAGTCAGAGCATATGCCCGATGATTAGTTTTAGCCCGCACATCAGACTCAATTTCAGCAAGGGTTTCTGTTTTTCCTTCTGGCACGAAAACAGGGCAGTATCCAAAACCTTTATCTCCTCGAGGGGGGAAACTCAAATGACCATGAAGCTCTCCCACTGCCTCAACAAGGATGTCACCTGCTGGATTTGCGATAGTCAGATGAGAAACAAAATAGGCCTTGGAAGAACGCCCCTCCAGTTCCCGCTCCAAAGCAGAAAAAGCTTCCTGGGGTGTCGGGAAAGAATAGAACCATCTGCCCGTTTTAATCGGATCCCAGGTAGGGAGATCTGGAATACACAACCCACTATCGTCAGCCAGGGTGATTTCACCTGAAATTTTAGCATAGGCCTTTGCCTTCAGACGTGCATTTTCTTGAAAAGTCGTGCCCGTCTCCTCAACATCTTCTAAGTCATCAGGACAAAGAATCTCAAGACCAAGATTCCCGAAAATCTCTTGCAGATCTTTTTGTTTTCCAGGATTAGCCGTGCCGAGAAAGAGTTTCAAGCCCATGTGCGTCTCCTTTGTCTCCATAAATCGCCTGAAGTTGTGCCTTTGCAATTTCACTGATTCCTTGCTGAGCCAAAGACAGCATCTCCTGGAATTGATCCTGTCCAAATGGCGTATCTTCAGCCGTAGCTTGAATTTCAATAATTTTTCCGCCAGGCGTCATGATAAAGTTTGCATCTGCATGGGCTGTAGAATCTTCTGTATAGCACAAGTCAGAGACAGCCTGTCCCTCCACAATCCCACAAGATAAGGCTGCAACTTGGTCTAAGAGGGGAAGCGCCTTGATTTTCTTTTCATCTACAAGCTTTTGCATGGCTTGATGCAAAGCAACATAAGCTCCAGAAATACTGGCACAGCGTGTTCCCCCATCTGCCAAAATCACGTCACAATCAATTTTGATTTGACGCTCTCCAAGGCCTTTTAAATCTACAACGGCTCTTAAAGATCTACCGATAAGGCGCTGGATTTCTTGAGTTCTCCCTGATTGTTTTCCTCGTGCTGCTTCCCTGTCTACACGATCGTGGGTACTGCAGGGGAGCATGCCGTATTCAGCAGTAACCCAGCCATGACCAGCGTCCCGTAAAAAAGGAGGCAGTTTTTCAATAATTGTTGCAGCACAAAGAACCTGTGTCCCCCCCATTTGAATCAAACAAGATCCATCAGCATGAGGCAAAAGGCCAACTTGAAAAGAAAGAGGGCGAATCTGCGCGGGCTTACGACCATCAGCACGAGAGGTTGTGGACATTAAATACTCCTGATAACTTGACCTTAGAGCCCAGAATTACTACATTTTAGAAAGGTATTAAAGCCTTTTAATCAAGGTATTCGATAAGCACCATGTTGAAAGAACTCAATGAACGCTCCCGGGTGATCTTTAATCACATTGTGGAGTCATATTGTGAAACAGGAGATCCTGTAGGATCTAAGACACTTTCCGAGAGATTGGAGGTAACCCTGTCTCCTGCCACCATTCGTAATGTGATGGCTGATTTGGAACACTTAGGCCTTCTTTGCTCTCCCCACACATCTGCAGGGCGTATGCCAACTGAAATGGGGCTCCGTTTCTTTGTCCACGCCCTTATGGAAAAAGGGACTCTCTACGAGAAAGACCAAGAAAATCTTCAGCAAATTGCACTCTCCCGTGGTCTAAGTTTTGATCAGGTTCTGGAAGATGCCTTAGATCAACTTAGCACTCTCTCCCAATGTGCAGGGCTTGTCTTCTCACCAAAATCTGAAGTGCCACTAAAACATGTTGAATTTGTACGTCTCAATCGCACACAGGTTTTAGTTGTTTTAGTTACCCAAGGGGGGTTAGTTGAAAATCGCCTGATTGATGTTTCTCCTACGCTCCCTGATAGCGCTTTGGAAGCTGCCAGTAATTATTTGACCAACACGCTTTCAGGTAAAACTCTCGCAGATGTGAAACATGTGATTGACCATGAAATCTCAGGCACACGCTCTTCCCTTGATACACTTGCAGCGAGTGTTGTAGACAACGGTCTGGGTGTCCTCACCGGCGTCCCCTCTCAAGGAGGGTCTCTCATTATCAAGGGACAATCTCACCTTGTCAGTGAATCTGCTGCTCGTGGAGATATTGATAAAATCCGCAGGCTTTTCCAAGCTCTGGAAGAACGTGAAACTATGATGGGCCTCGTTGATGCAGCTATCAAAGGAGATGGAATTCAAATTTTTATTGGTGCTGAAAATGAACTCTTTGACTTATCAGGAAGTTCCCTTATTATTTCCCCGTACAAAGACCAGGGAACAGGTGTTGTTGGGGCAATTGGAGTTATTGGCCCCAGCCATTTGAATTACGCAAAAGTTATTCCAATGGTCGACTACACCTCGAAACTGTTGTCTAAACTGATGGATGATGGAGACGAATAATGTGGATGGGCGAAAACGCTAAAACTGATACTGAAAACCAAGATGCAGAAGAATCTGTTGAAGCCACCCAAGAACAGGTAGATGAAGCTGGGGGACCTTCTGTAGAAGAAGAATTGGCCGATATGAAGGACCAACTTCTGCGTACTTTGGCAGAGCTTGAAAACGTCCGCAAAAGAGCAGAACGAGAAAAAGAAGATGCGGCCAAATACGCAATTGCATCCTTCGCCCGTGATATTTTGACTGTTGGTGACAATCTCAATCGGGCTATTGAATCAGCTGAAAAAGCCAAGCAAGATCAAAAATCTGCTGAAGACCAAGTCACATACTTAGAAGAAGGGGTAACTATGACCCGTGCAGAGTTCCTTCGTCTTCTCAAACTTCATGGCATTGAAGAAATTTCCCCAAAGGGAGAAAAATTCAGTGCAGACTTCCACCAAGCTATGGTTGAGGTTGAAAGTGATCAAGAACCTGGCACTGTGGTTGAGTGCTTTCAAACTGGATTTAAAATTAAAGACCGCCTCCTCCGCCCTGCTATGGTTAGTGTTTCAAAGAAGGGTTAGACTTAGGAACTTTTTTCTTAATCCTAGTCTTTTCTCACAACTTCTGCCATTTTTCCCACATGCGCAGGACTGAGCGCTCTGTTGTGGGAAGATTTTTTTCGCCCTTATGGAACCAAGCCAAAGCCTTAGATTCACTGTTTTGGACTAATTCTTCATCACTATTCACTTTAAGAATAAACCGTAGATCAAGATGTTTGTGTGCTGGGACCCTCTTGTATTCTGGAATCTCATGAATATCAATATCAAAAACCTTTTCACTGACAGGAATAATCCCCTGTATCCCTGATTCTTCTTGTGCCTCTTTGATTGCCACAGCCAAACAATCTTGATCTCCATCACAATGTCCACCAGTCTGCATCCAACGATCAAGCTTACGGTGATGCATCAACAATGCTCGTTCTCCTGTTTTATCTAGTAACCACGCAGAGGCTGTAAAATGTCCTGTTAAGCAAGCCCGTTCAAAAGCATTGCTATGAGACTTGTAAAAATCTAGCATTTCTTCCTTAAAAGGGATTTCTTCGAGAGTTGGAGTATAAGCATTTAAAAGTTCTGGCAGTGTTTTCATCGACATCCTCCACATAATGCCCAAGCTTAGAACGTTAATTTCATGGAGAAAAGGTCTCTATCTCCATTTCATTGACTTTGACAGAGAAAATAGTGTAAGAAATCCAGCAGGGCCCGATGGCAGAGTGGTGATGCAGAGGACTGCAAATCCTTGTACGTCGGTTCGATTCCGGCTCGGGCCTCCACTTTTAATAATTTTTTCACCTAAAACAATTTAAAATAATAAAAAACATTTTTTATGAAGAAATTATACTTTTCCTTGTTCTTAATTCTTTCTCTTTCTGCAAGCAGCTATGGAGCTGCTGAGCCAGAGGCTACTCCTGGTGCTTCATCCTCGTCTGAAGCAGCCACAGCGCAGACACATGTTGATGCTCTACTTGCAGAATTGGACACTATGCGTGCAAAATTTCATGGATGGGCTACTTCTCCAGCAGTCACAGCCAAGATGGGAGCCCTAACCCCATTTATGTTTCGTGGATGGGAAAGAGCCCGCAGAGATGTCCGTCGCTTGACTGTCCCTATGCGTGCCCATGCTGCTTCCCTCCCTCTGCACCAAAGGAAAGAAGGAGCGACTATTCGGGGCGCTCAATCCCCCATCCTTGCGGCTCGTTTCAAGGCCTTTGCAAGGATTGCACAAGCTCATATTGATGCTATTCGTACCAGAGGAGAAGAAATTTACAATCCTGGAAGGTTTGCAGGGGTTCTTGCAGAATTTGGAGGACGTGAAACACTTTCTGTTCATGAGATCATGACAGCAGTTTTGCGTATTACAACAGCTCTTTCTCCTGTAAGTCTGGAGAATGAAGCTATGGGTAAATTTACCCCTGAAGAAAAAAGTCTTCCGTGGTCAAAATATACAGGAGATCATTTGCACGGTTTTAAATCGAGTCGGCCTGCAGACTTTTCTTCACCGCAAGAACTTGCTAGTGAATTTCTTGATAAATTGGTAGGAAGTGCTCTGGATCCGATCCCTCTTCCCCTTCCTGGACAAGGCTTTCTTGGCACTGGAACCCTAGGAATTCTTGTGACTTCTGGTGTAGGGGCCATTCCCCTTTCTTGCGAAGTCTGTAAGGTTCATGGTCTTGAAATGGCCTCAACAACAAGTGTTGAACATGATGCCTACCACTTGTTGGCCTCTTTTCTGACAAATCCAAGACCAGCTCTCCGTCAAGCAACCATTAGATACATTGCACAACACCACCCAGGAAAAGATGTTTTAGCGCTCCCTCCAGAAACCTTTGATGAAGCTGTCCTACATGTCCTAAGGAACTATGTAGAGTATGTAAGGTTTATGATAGGTGTTTTTAGGGCCGCATTAGAAAACGACGACCGTCCACAAGCTACCCGAGATTTAAATGCATTTTTCCTTATGGTTCACGAACTTGTTGGCGTGACTCCTCGCCTTGAAAACGAAGGTGGTAGTGTGGCAATGCTTGCAGAATACCTCACTGAGATCAGGGAAACAAATATTGAAAAAGAGACGCTTGGAAACCCAGATTCGCCTCTCCTAGCTGTGCTTGAAGATCGACTTGCAGCAGAGCCAGGTTTTGGAGCCTTTGAAACAGGGGGTGCTCGTTCAGATACGACAGATCTTTCCTTCTTAGATGAGGCTGTTCAGGCACATTTGCGCCAGAAATATGGTGCTCCTGCAGGGGCTTATACGGGAACTCGTATTCAGAAAGTTTTTAACACAGGGTCAACCTGGCAAATTGAACTCGTTGTACCATACACAGGATCTGAGCCTGTAGCTGGAGTGCTTCATGTTGTTCTTGTCACAAGAAAATATCGAGAAGGGGATCGTCGTGATGCCATAAAAACTCTACGCCTTTTTGGTCCTGAATATGCAGCCTTCGCAGGAAATCCCTATGGCCCTCTCTCTGAAGAGTTAAATGCTTTTGCTGATCGACTGCTAGCACTTCATTTCCCTGGTGGCGGAGGAGGTGGAGGGGCAGCAGGGCAGCTAGCGGCAGCAGCGGGAAATGAGGACGAAGCCTTAGCGCCACAGGCTGGAGGTGGAGGAGGAGCAGCGGCAGCAAGCGCAGGTGGAACTCTTTAATAAGACATCCCCTTCCCGGATAAGGAAAATCTTGGTAAGATGACCTGACTTAGACAACATCAGGGTGGTTCGGGTGTCTTTAGCCCCATTGCTTTATTACTACCAACGAGAAATGAATTACCTCCGCAATGCGGGGCAGCGGTTTGCGCAACAATACCCAAAAATTGCCAAGCGCTTGGAGCTTGATCTTCAGGGATCTAGTGATCCCCATGTGGAGCGTCTCTTGGAAAGTTTTGCCTTTCTAACAGGAAAGATCCAACGGGATCTTGATGATCAATTCCCTCGTGTTGCTCAAAATCTCTTGAATGTTCTGTATCCCCACATGATGCAGTCCATGCCATCCACAACAACACTTTGCTTCAAGCCAGATCCAGATCAAGCCCCTCCAAATGTTGGTATTGTCATTCCGCGCTATTATCCTATGTTTGCTGAGGTTGGGGAAGAGAATGAAGCATGTTGGTATCGCATTACACAAACGATTGAGCGTTACCCGTTAGAAGTGGAGAAAGTCCGTGTCTGTGGCCCGAGTGATCTTGGCTTGACTGGAAAGCGAGCTGTTTCTGAGCAGTGCCTTCATATTAAGTTTGAGGACATCTCTAGTATCCATATTTACAATCACATGCCAAAGAAAATTTGCATGCACTTGAGTGGAGATCCTCGGACAAAGCACTTGATTCTCCAGGCTCTTCTCTCCCAAGAGAATATTCAAATCCTTTGCGGAGACTTGAGTAAGGGCGAAGAAAATATGGAGGTTCTCCCCCGGGGAAGCCTGGTGCACCGTGGTTTTGAACAAGATGAATCCCTGCTCCTTCTTCCAGAAACTTATGGAGCTGGTCACCGCCTTTTAGACGAGTTTTTCCACTATCCAGACAAATACATGTACCTTGATGTGGAAAATATTCCATATAACCTCTGTGAAGAGCAACTGGATCTTGTCTTTTCCCTACCCCGAGATTTTGAACTCAAAAACGGCCCACTCGATAAAGATACAATCATGTATGGTTGTGCCCCTGCCGTGAATCTCTTTCCTGTACTCACAGAGCCTGTTTCTCTCAAGCACACCCAAGTTGAGTATCGTCTTGTCGGAGATTATCGACGGGAAAACAGTGTTGAAATTCATTCCATCCACCGTGTGCTCGGCGCGAGTGATGATCAGGATGAACCTTTTGAAATGGAACCCTATTTCAGCCTCCGCCACCAATCCTATAATAAAAATGGATCTTTTTGGCATGCGCGCCTCGTGCCCATGGAAATGAACAATGTTCAAGGAACGGATGTTCTGATTTCATTTGTCGATGCTGCTTTTAACCCCATCACCTCTCCCGTCGAAACAGTCTATGGGGAAGTCATCTGCACAAATCGTGCAGCAACGCATATGATTGGTGCAAATACAACTTTTGCTAATGATGGGGATAGTGTCGAGGGTTACACTGTTACATGTATTGATAAACCGACTTCTCAGGTTTACCCAGCCTTGGATGGACGAAATCAGTGGAAACTGATCTCATCACTTGCCCTAAGCCATCTCTCCCTCGCTGACCAAAAAGATGGTCTAAAGCGCCTCCAGGAAACGCTCCTCCTCCATTGTCGCACGCCAGAGCAATACAGTATCGTTGATGGACTTGAGAAAATGACCATTAAAGATAGCGCCCACCGCTTTGGTAATGAGGCTTGGCGGGGCTTTGTACAAGGCATGGACATTGATATTCACATGGATGAGCAAAATTTTGCAGGCACAAGTTCTTTTCTGTTCTCTGAAATTTTGAGTTATTTCTTTGGTGAATATGCTGGTATGAACAGCTTCACCCGCCTGAATTATTATAACACCCAACAGAAAGGAGTGCGTCACCGATGGCCAGCCCGCAGCGGAAATCGCGCCCTTCTATAGGGGAATATCTCTTTGAGGAGCCCTATAAGTTTGACTTTCACCAGGCTTTAAAAATCCTGGATGCCCTTAATCCTAAGGGTGTTCCTGTTGGAGAAGGCGTCCTCCCTGAAAGGGAATCCGTGCAACTGAGATCTCGGGTTTTTTTGGGTAGCTCTCCGAGCCAGCTCCAACAACTCCTGCCAGGACATCGACTGGATCCTCCTAAACTTGAAGTGAATTTTATGGGAATAGCAGGAGAATCTGGCCCCCTACCTGCTGTCTATGCTGAAATGCTTCTTGAGCGCAAAGCTAAAAAAGATCACGCAATGGACGATTTTCTCCAGATCTTTAACCATCGGCTTCTCTCAATGGTTGCAAGAAATGGGCGTAAGCACTGGCCAGCTCTTCATAATGGGCGTATTGAAGACAATCCTTTTGCTGATACCTTGCTTTCTTTGTCAGGGATGTTTTTCCTCAAAGATAGCCCTCTGAAAACTATTGAAAATCGGAGTTTCCTTCCCTACACAGGGATGCTTTGGGATCAACGATGTTCAGCACGTTCCCTCCAGGACATGATAAGAAATTTCCTCCAAGTCCCCGCAGCCGTAAAATCTTTCATTGGCAAATGGCATCATATTCCAGGAAATGCCCAAACACGCATCCACTCTGTGTATGAAAAAGGACAAAATCACCGCCTTGGAGAAACAGCTACACTAGGAGATCGATACTGGGATCAAGCCGCTGAAATTCTTGTAGAGCTTGACCTTGAGAAGTTTGAGCGATGGGAAAGTCTCTTACCGGGCCAAATTGCTTGGTCGCGTGTGATGACACTGATTCGCTCAGCTGTTCCCTCCCAAATCCAGGTCCAAGTTAAGTTGACTCTCTCTCAGAAACAATTCAAACCCACCCGACTTGATCAGCAATCTCCCCTCGGCTGGGGAAGTTTTCTTGGCTCCCCAAAAAAAACAAAAGAAAGCTTCGGAATCAGTGGGGAGTTTTGTCAGAATCTAGAATTATACTAAATCCTTCCCTCCAGGATAGAGAACCATTATACTAAGCCTATGTCTACAGTCGATCCCCTCGTTGAACTTCTCATTCTTGGCGCTATCGTTGCTGCTATTGGATATTTTTACTACAACCTCCTTGGATCCCGTTCTGCTGACGATCCTACGATTGATGAGAATGTAGTACCAATTCACCCTGTCCACACGTCAAAAGGAAAAACAGTTGAACCCCAGCTTGAAGATATTAATGTTTCAGGAGATGGGATTTATGTTCTGGAAGACCACATGCCTGGCTTTAAAAGTCGGGATTTCTTGAGTGGTGCAGAAGCAGCATTCCGTATGATTGTTGAGGCCTTTGCAAAAGGGGACACAAAAACCCTTAGTACGCTTCTCGGTCCTGAACTTTTGAAGAGCTTTGGTGACTCCATTAAAGAGCGTGAAAAAGCGGGGCATACCCTGGAAGCAAAAGTTGTTCACGTCAACAAAGCACAAGTTGTGCAAGCCGAGATTAAAAAAGGATTTGCACAAGTTAAAGTTCGTTATGCCACGAGTCAGCTCAATAAACTTACCGATAAAAAAGGCAAAGTTCTCGAAGAAACTCCTCAAGATAGTTATGATTCAGTAGCAGATTTATGGACGTATCAAAAATCTCTGCGGGATACATCCCCCCACTGGATTCTTATTCAAACGGAACCCGTTGAGGAATAACAAAAACGTGAGAGGGAGCCTAAACGATGCAATCCCTTGCAATCCAAAATTGCTTTAGCCACACGCACTCCGTTCGGAATACACCTCTCTTTTTTTCTGAAAATTTTGTAGAAAATTTAGAAGCAATGTATAAAAAATCTCCTGATCGCTTTTCAGAAGAACCCTCGTTGCATAGTCTTTTCGAAGTCTTAGAAAAAATTACTCTCCCCACAACTTTTCCAGGAAAACTCACAGGGTACTTTACCCCTTCAATCATCGCCCAGAGACACGCTGATGAAATTTTTTCCTGGCCTATATGGGGTGCTGTGCCTCAAACATACCATCACCATCCACGAGGATGGTTTTATGAAAACAAAGATCAGCTTTTAGATTATGTGCTTTGTTGGGTAAGCTCTCCTGTTGAAGCTTGGCTATGTGATGTGCAAGGTTCTGCCCGAGTTATTCTAGAGGGGCAAGAACAGTGGGTTGGTCTTTGGGGGCGCAATACCCATCCATATACGAGTATCGGACAGCTCTTCCGAGAACAGGGATACAAAAACATCACAGCACCACAGCTGGTTGAGCTTCTTAAGGCAGAGGAAAATCCTTGCCAGATTTTAAGTCAAAACGAGAGTCAGATTTTTTTCCAGTGGTCAGAGTCCCCTTATACAGCCCTAGGAATAAAACCTTTTCCCTTTTCAACAATCGCTGTCGATCCTCAGTTTATTCAGTCCCCAGTTGCCCTTGTTTCCCTTGAAGGATTGCATTTCCTCGCAATCCCAAGTGATATCGGAAGCGCTATCAAAGGTCCTCATCGGGCAGACCTCTACTGCGGAATTGGTAATGAAGCCTTTAACATTGCAGGAGGATTAAACACCCCTCTTCATCTCCAAGAGGTATTTCTGTGACAAAGAAACCAGCCGACTATGCTCTCTGGCAAGCCTATAAAAGGCGCGTCACGCCCCTGCGCCCTCAAATCGAAACCGAAGAATCTCCACAAACCCTTCAAAAAAAGCTTTCATCTTCAACTGCTTTAAACCAGCCAACCCTCCCTCCTGCACGAAAAAAAACATTAGGTTTGCAAAAGCTTCAATATCCAAAACGTGTAAAAGCCCAAGCTACACTTGATCTCCATGGCATGACCCGGGAAGAAGCCTCTATTGCCCTCCTGCATTTCCTTCGAAAGTCCCAAGCGATGGATTTAAAGAATGTGCTTGTAATCACAGGAAAGTCAACGAAGAAACATCTTGTGGGAAAAGGGCATGAAACCTTGAGCGGAGCTCTCTTACAATGGCTTCAACAACCAACTTTCAAGACCTTGGTTTCTGGATACACACAAGCACCCCGAAATCTTGGAGGAAGCGGTGCTTATTTATTACAACTCCGAAAAACTAAGCCTTAGCATCCATTGCCTGGCAAAGTTTAGAGCGGCAGGGTTGATCAAGGAGCGTTGCCATTTCTTGAGCCGCTTCAAGCAGCTTCCCCAGCTGAATTCCTGTCTCAAGCCCACTACTTTCAAAAGCGTAAATGATTTCTTCCAAGGCCACATTTCCCCCAGCTCCTGGAGCATAAGGACATCCCCCGAGACCTCCGGTTGATCCATCAAACGACCGAATCCCCAAAGCAAAAGCCCCCATTGTATTTGCAAGGCCTTGGCCATAGGTGTCATGAAAATGGCACCCAACCCGCAATGGATCCATGCGTTGCAAACATTCTTGAATTACTGAGTTTGTCTGAGCCATCACACCTTGCCCTGTTGTTTCCCCCAACACAATTTCATCAACACCCATTTGATCAAAGGCTTCAAGAACTTCCATTACCTGCTGAGGGTTTACATCGCCTTCAAAAGGGCAATGGGTCATACAGGATACATAAGCTCGGATACGGCTCCCCCGCTCTTTCACGGGAGCCACCATAGCCCCATAAGTCTGAAGACTTTCATTCACACTCATCCCTATATTGGCCTTTGCAAAACTGTTTGTGCCTGCAGAAAAAAAGCAAACCGTATCCACCGTTAAATCCTTAAGACGCTCTAATCCTTTAGGGTTTGGAACCAAGACGTAGGTCTGCAATCCAGGGTATTGAGCTTTGTCCTGGAAAGCCTCAATAACTGCCTCCGTCGCCTGCATTTGAGGCACTGCTTTTGGGTTTACAAGACTTCCTATCTCGATATGCCTCACCCCTGCTGCATAGAGCTTTTGAATATAGTGCACCCGATCCTGTGGACTGAGAATTTGGGATTCATTTTGAAGTCCATCTCGTGGAGAAACATCAACAAGTGTGAGGTTATGCATCAGCTGAACCCTCCTCACTCCATAACGGAGAACGCTTTTCAAAAAACGCCTGAACCCCCTCTGTAGCTTCAACACCTGATAAAATCTCTGTCATCTTTTGTGTCCAATTCAATGTTTCCACATCTTTGAGAGATAAGCTTTTCAAGCGCTTCATTGCGTCTGGACCTCCTCTCAAGCAAGAAGCTAAGAGACTCTCAAAGGACACGTCTTCTTCCCGAAAATGTACTAAGCCGTAACCTTGAGCAGTTGCAGATGATATTGGACATTGAGAAAGACCCAAGGCCTTAAAGGCACTCAGTCCCATTCTTTTCACAAGGAAAGGACTAATCACACCAGGAACAAGCCCAAAGCGAGCTTCAGATAAACATAGAGTTGTTCCTTCTGCTGCCCAAACAATATCTGCTGAGCTGACCAGGCCAACACCCCCACCATAAATAGGGCCATGAATCTTCATAATAACCGGAATCGGAAGCTGAAGAAGTTTTGTTAAGACTTTTTCCAAGGTCTTAAGGAGAAGGGTTCCTTGGTCACTTGCCATCTCTTTGAGGTGACCTCCAGCACAAAAAGTAGGGCCCTCTCCCTGAAAAAGAAGCAAGCGCAAGTTATTGTCTTTCTCCGCTTTTTCAATCACTTCGTATATGGCCTGAACTGTTTTCAAGGATAAAACATTCCGATGTTTAGTATCTTGAAATGTGACTGTAAGCACCCTGTTTTTTTGTGTGATATCCATATTCTTTCCAAAAAATATTTTTGTTCAAAAAGTAAAAAAATTTTCGAAATTAAGACAATTTTTAATGTTCTTTAATCTTTATCACCCCATTCTATACCTATTCAATGGAAACTTACAGGCAATATGGCAGAAGTCCTCACTCCAGATATTTGTGTCATTGGCGCAGGCTCTGGCGGCCTCAGCGTCGCTGTGGCTATGGTCCAGATGGGTGCCGAGGTGGTTCTTGTTGAAAAAGGGAAAATGGGTGGAGACTGTTTGAATACAGGTTGTGTTCCCTCCAAGTCTCTCCTTGCCAGCGCACACCAAGCACATGCTTTAAAATCCCTTACAGACTTTGGCTTTGAGAATATTTCTCAGGATGTAGATATGAAGAAAATTCATGATCGCATTCATAGAGTTATTGGGAAAATTGCCCCTCACGACTCCCAAAAAAGGATGGAAAGTCTTGGTATTCAAATTATTCGAGCCAAAGGCCAATTCGTGGATACCCAAACACTGAAGGCTGGGCAAAAGTTTATCCGCGCAAAACGCTTTGTGCTCGCAACGGGATCTTCTCCAATTATCCCACCGATTGATGGGCTCAAAGATGTGCCTTATTTCACCAATGAAACTATTTTTGATAACCAGGAGTTTTTGCCTCACCTCATTGTTATTGGAGGAGGTCCTATTGGCCTTGAAATGGCTCAAGCCCATGCTCGGCTAGGATCAAATGTCACAATTGTTGCACGAAGTCAAATCCTGCCAAAAGACGATCCTGAGGCCGTTGAGATCATACGCCAATCTTTGATTGAAGAAGGCTTAGATGTTCGAGAGGCAACTCATGTTATTCAGGTGAAAAAAAATAGAAAACGCCTTGAAGTTGTTGTCGAGACCAATGGCGTTACAGAAACACTTGTTGGAAGCCATATTCTTGTTGCAACGGGCCGCAAGCCCAATGTTTCTGATCTGGATCTAGAAGCCGCAAGTATCGATTACACCCCCCGAGGGGTAAAAACCAATAGCAAGCTCCAAACAACCAATAAACGGGTCTATGGTGTAGGAGACGTGATTGGATCCCCTTATTTCACACACCTTGCAAATTACCATGCAGGGGTTGTTATTCGAAATTTCCTATCTCCCATCAAAACAAGTGTTGATATGAAAGCCTTACCTTGGGTCACATACACTGATCCCGAAATTGCTCATGTGGGACTCAGCGAAAGTGATGCAAGAAAAGGACGCTACTCTCATCGTGTTTTGACATGGCCTTTTGAAGGAAATGACCGTGCGCAAGCAGAGGGAAAAACACAGGGACTTCTCAAAGCTATCGTAAGCCCACGTGGAAAAATCTTAGGGTGTACAATTGTTGGCCCACATGCAGGTGAACTTTTGCAACCTTGGTGTTTGGGGGTCCAAAAAGGTCTCAATATTAAAGATTTTGCTTCTATGATTGTCCCCTATCCGACTTTGTCAGAAATTACAAAAAGGGCGGCAGGAAGCTTCTATACTCCTAAGCTCTTTAGCAAAACAGCACGACTTTGGACACGTATCATGATGGCTTTAAAGAGGTAAAGACTGATGAAACTCCAGCGTTTCTTACCTCTTCTGATTCTCGTGATTGCAATGATTTTTGTTTTTGTCTTTGGTCTCGATGATTATCTCACATTTCAAAGCCTCAAAAATCACCGAGATTTTTTGAAGAGAGCCGTCCAAGAAGCCTTCTGGCCAACCCTTATCGTCTACGGCCTTACATACATTATCGCCATTGCGCTCTCTCTCCCAGGAGGAGCCATTCTGACAATCACGGGAGGGTTTCTCTTTGGTCAAATGATTGGAACTATCTCCGTCGTCATGTGTGCAACATTGGGTGCAACCCTGCTCTTTATCATTGCCCGCTATAGCGCCCATGATTTGATGAAAGAAAAAGCAGGACCTTGGCTCCAAAAACTCTCAGCTGGTTTTCAGAAAAATGCCTTCTCCTACTTGCTGATGCTCCGACTTGTTCCGCTTTTCCCCTTCTTTGTTGTAAATCTGGTCCCTGCTCTTCTGAATGTCCGTCTCTATACCTTTGTAGCAGCAACAGCCGTTGGTATTATCCCAGGAACGTTTGTCTATATTTCTGTGGGCGTCGGGCTGAATAGTATCTTTGCAAGCGGTGATGAGCTGCAGTTTGGCTCCATCCTCACACCAGAAATGCTTATAGCTCTCACAGGACTGGGACTTTTGTCTCTCATTCCTGTCATATATAAGCGCTTGAAAGGTTGATCCAAATTCCAACCTGGACTAGAATGAGGGAATATTTTTCAAGGACTTTCCCATGGCACTCAATGCACTCCAGAAGCAAGAAGTTGATTCTCTTTCAGAGACATTTCCGACCCGGCGACCTGTGGTTGAAAGCCTGGAAGAGAAACTTTATACCCCTCAAAAAGTTCTTGATCACGGATTTGTCCGGATCATTGATTATATGGGAGATGATACAGCAATCGTTCAAGCAGCGCGCGTGTCCTATGGGAAGGGAACAAAACAAACCTCCCAAGACCGAGGGTTGATTCGCTATCTCATGCGGCATCGCCACTCCACACCTTTTGAAATGTGCGAAATTAAGTTCCACATCAAACTCCCTATTTTTATTGCCCGACAATGGATCCGCCACCGGACAGCAAATGTAAACGAGTACTCTGCACGGTACTCCATTCTCTCTAAAGAATTTTATATGCCTGAACCAGCACAGCTTGGCACCCAATCTAAAAGCAACAACCAAGGTCGTGCAAATGTCCTCCAAGGAGCAGAGGCTGCACGCGTCTTTGAGCTTCTCAAAGAAGATGCAGAGCGTTGCTACAGCCACTATGAAGAAATGCTGAATGAAACGGCTGATGGAAATGTGATTGATGAAAATCGCCAGGGTCTTGCACGGGAGCTTGCCCGCATGAACCTTACCATGAACATGTATACGGAGTGGTATTGGAAGATTGATCTTCATAATCTTTTCCATTTCCTATCCTTGCGGGCAGATTCTCATGCTCAGTATGAGATTCGGGCTTATGCAGATGTTATGCTGGAAATGGTTAAAGAGTGGGTTCCTTATGCCTACGAGGCCTTTGAAGAATATCGCCTTCACGGGGCTCATCTCTCCCGGACAGGAATTGAGATTGTCTCCCGTGCCTTGAAAGGTGAGAAAATCACACAGGAAAACAGTGGGTTAACACCCCGGGAGTGGCGTGAACTGGCTGCTTTACTCCCTCTAGAAAACTAAAGTAAAAAGAAGCATCACTTGAAATTGTCTTAGGAAAAGACTAAAACTAATATTAAGTTAAGGTGTTTAATGGTGGATGAGTTAAATTACGACCTCATGGTACAAGAAGCGCTCCGCCGGATTGTGCGGGATGCCTTGACTGTTGTCCAAAATCATGGACTTGCAGACAATCATCATTTCTACATTACCTTCCGTACCAACCGAAGTGATGTGAGCCTCCCCCCCTACTTACGGGAAAAACACCCTGAAGATATTACTATTGTTCTTCAGCATCAATTTTATGACCTCGCTGTTTATGAGAACCACTTTGAGGTCACGCTTAGTTTTAATGACAAACATGAGCGCTTGAAAGTTCCCTACGGAGCGATTACAAGCTTTATGGATCCTTCCGTAAAATTTGGTCTTCAGTTTGTGCCACAAGCTGAAAACTATGCTATGGATCCAAAAAACCCCACCCCCGAAGGGGCAGGGCCTACGTCTAGTAAGGTCGTTGACCTGGCTGCGTTTCGCCAACGCCGGGGATCTTAACCGTCCGTTGGAGCAGCAGCAGCGGCAGCAGCGCCTAAGGTGCCCGAAGCATCAACGTCAATAGCTTCTGCGGCGGCAACTCCTTCATCGTCATCGTCTCCACCACCTTCTTCAACAGCCATAACTTCGGCAGCAGCTGCCACAAGAATTGTGAGTGCCGCTGAAGCCTTAGCTGTAGCTGCTTCAATATCCTCAGCTGTCCAACCATCGTGAGGTGTTGGGTCAGCCAATGCACCCCCTAGATCATCTAGTTCATCTTTTAGAGCTGTAATTTTTCCGAATTTTACTTTTGCAACTTCTACAAGAGCTGTAAGAGTCTGCATGAGCTTCCCAAACTTTTCTAGCTTCCCTTCTGGGGGACCTGCAGCTTTTACTGTATTCACTATCTTCCCAACAGTATTAAGGAAAAGCTCCAAACTTGCACCATTTTTGCCACGTAAGTCCTCCAACTGTTCCATTACTGTCTCTGCAGTCTCCGCTGCTGATGTTGCTTTTTTTATGCCATCATCAATACCGTCAAGAACTCCATTCAAGTCCCTCAATGCTGCCGCTTGTTCTTCTGTTAATAAACCAAGTTCCCCAAGCATTCTTTCTACAGATGTGACGAGCCCTCTCACTCTCACAAAGCCTCTTTGTGCTGCAGTCGCTGCATGACGTGCAGCCTCAACAGCAGAATCAAGATTATCCCAGACAACAACTGCAGCAGCCTGTGCCCCTCCACAGCACCTAGCAATCCACCCTAAACATCCTGTTGGGGCAGGTAGCTCCCTCGTAAGATGTTCCTCCTTCGGGATTTCCTTCATTGCCTCTCGAAGCGGAGCTGAGTCTGAAACATCTGCCCCATAACCAGGCATTGAATAAACGCTCCCAAGTAATAGACAAACAAAAGTTGAAACCTTTTTCATAAGATATGTCCTTCATTATTTTCAATTTTATCTGAGCGCAGAAATTATTAACAAAACGTTAACGCCCCTGGACATTTGCTGAAAAAGCAAAAAAAGGTTTCTTTCTTGGCTCAAGAATGGTACAAAATGGGAAGTTTTAAATGCATTTAAGGATGCTGTTGGGTTTTGTACGTACTCTCGCAACTTCTAGTAAAAGCAAGTTTTGGGTGCCATTACTCAAGTTAAAAGGAAATATAAAGTGTCTTCTCTAGTGGCGTCTTCCCTTCATAAAGATACAATTTATCCTGACTTTTCCTCTCTTTCAGCAGGATCACTCAAAGTCAAATTGGCAGACACAGAAGAGGAGGTTCAGGCTTCCCAACGGCTCCGCTATACCGTTTTTTACGAAGAACTTGGTGCCAAAGGAAATCCCAAGATTCTCCATGAGAAAAGAGATTTTGATGAATATGATGACCTTTGTGATCATATTCTTGTTATTGATACAGAGAGTAACAACAAAGTTGTTGGGACTTATCGGGTGCTTCTTTCAGAAACAGCGCGTCGGGCTGGCGTCCCCATGTACACAGAGACTGAGTTCGATCTCTCAGGCCTCCATGGAGAAGATAAAATCATCATGGAGACCAGCCGCAGCTGTGTTCTTGAGGCTTACCGCAACAAGATGATCGTCAATCTTCTATGGCAAGCTATTTCCCAGTATGCCATTGCAAACGGAGTGACCTACCTTGTTGGTGTGCCAAGTTTCCACGGAACAGATCCAGAGGAATATGCGGAAGCTCTGGCTTATTTGTACGAGAATCACCAAGCCGATCCTGCTCTGAATCTCTGTGCCCGTAAAGATCTTGCAGGCACTTTAGAATCTGCTTCTTATCCAAAAAAGAAGTGCTCTCTCTCATCTGCCCGGGAAATTACAGCTGCCCTTCCTCCTTTAGTCAAAGGGTATATTCGACTGGGGGCAAAGGTAAGCCAAAACCTGGTTATTGACCGTCAGTTTAACACTGTTGATGTTTGCATCATTGTAGATGCTCAAGACCAGCAAAACGACTATGTTTCTTACTATCACCGTAAAGCAGAAAAAAACGAGGGCTAGATGCGCCTTTATTTCAATATTTTTATGTTTTTTCTGCTTTCAATTTTGATGACAATTGTTCATTGTCCTCTTTTATTGATTCCGGTCTATAAACGTAAGTATTTTTGGTTTATTCCAAAACTCTGGCACCAAGCTATGTGTTGGTGCATGAATATTAAGATACAAATCCATGGCCTAAAACAGCCTAACAGCTTCTTTATGAATTCGCCTACGATTTTTGTCTCAAACCATATCGGTGTTGGTGATATTGAAATTTTAGGGGGCAGTCTCCCGATTAATTTCGTTTCTAAAGCAGAAGTAAAGCACTGGCCTATCTTTGGTCTTCTGGCGATGTTCCAACGTACTCTTTTCATAGAACGGGAGAAATCTCAAGCTGCACTGCAACGGGATATGCTCGAGAAGCGCTTGAAAGCTGGAGGAGCGCCTCTCCTCTTTTTCCCTGAAGGAACGACATCAAATGGCGCAGAAGTTCTTCCCTTTAAGTCCCCCTTATTCGAAGTCACAAAGAATTTTGAGGCCTCGATGGGAGAGCCTGTCCGCATTATCCCTCTGACCCTTTTTTACTCTCACTTTGATGGGGAGCTCCTTGATTCCCAAGAAAAGCGGGATCGCATTGCCTATTATGGGGATCTTCCCCTCCCTCCCCACCTTAAAGCACTCATGAGTGGTAAGGGCATTACGGTTCACCTACATATTCACCCTCCTCTTTCTTCCCAGGGAAAAAACCGCAAACAGCTTGCCCAAGAGACAGAACTTGCAATTCGTACAAGTTTTCGCAAGCTCCAAGCGCGCTTCAAAACCCTTCCTCAGGAAGAAGCTGAGGAAGAAATCGCTAAAGCCTCTTAGTTATTTGCTCACAAACACTTGTGAATAACTTTTCTAATTTTTTAGCCAATTTAAAAATCTATTTGTTTATAAGGTATTACTGAATCCTTAACGAGAAACCCTTACTAAATAAAGGTTTATCCTTAAAGTGTTGATTTTGCTTGTTTTTTTGGAATCAATACTTTTTTTCATCATAAAACAAAAAAAAATTCTATTAACGTCTTGACATAGAGTATGCCTTGTTTTCCACAAAACCCTGTGGATAACTTTGGGGATAAATCTTGGGATAAAACCATTCATTTTTTAACCCTCTCTTTTTAAAGGATTTATCAAATCCCAAATCGAAGGGATTAAATCTATTAATGAAAAAAACCTTTTCTTTCTGCAAGGTTTTTGATATCAATGGGTTCAGTGTTCCCCGGTAGCTCAGTTGGTAGAGCAAGTGGCTGTTAACCACTGGGTCGGCGGTTCGAGTCCGTCCCGGGGAGCCATTAAGATTATTATTCCCATGTATACAGTTGCTGCTCTTTATAAATTCTTTCCCTTCCCTGATTATCAAGAGGCCCAAGAGTCTCTAAAAGCCCTCTGTGATACTCACGGTATCAAGGGAACACTTCTCCTTGCGACGGAGGGAATCAATGGGACTGTCGCTGGGACCGAAGAAGCTATTGATGCCCTTAAGGCTTACCTTGAACAAAAAGGCTATTTTGAAGGAATGTCCTTTAAACTTTCCACAGCTGAAGACATGCCCTTTTATCGAATGAAAGTTCGGTTAAAAAAAGAGATTGTGACCTTGGGTCAACCTTTAGCTGACCCCCTCAAAGCTGTTGGACGCTATGTTGAAGCCGATGAATGGAATGAGTTGATCGCTGATCCGGACACGGTTGTCGTTGACACGCGTAATGACTATGAGGTCAAGTTGGGTACCTTTAAGGGTGCTTCAAACCCCAAAACCCAAACTTTTCGAGAATTCCCAGAATACGTTGAGAAAGAGCTTGGGGATAAGAAAAAAAAGCGGGTTGCCATGTTCTGTACAGGTGGCATTCGGTGTGAAAAATCGACGGCTTATCTTCTTGAACAAGGATTTGAAGAAGTGTACCACCTCAAAGATGGCATTTTGAAATATTTAGAGACTGTCCCTCCCCATCAATCTTTGTGGGAAGGTGAGTGTTTTGTTTTTGACCAGCGTGTCACAGTTGGCCATGGTCTGGAGGAAGGCACCGCGAAGCTATGTTATGCCTGCCAAGCTCCTGTTTCAGATGAAGAGCAAAAAGATACACGTTACGTACCTGGCGTGTCCTGCCCTTCCTGTCACGGAAAGAGGAGTGATTCCCAAGTTTCCCGCGCTACAGAGCGACAAAAACAACAAGAGCTTGCCAGAAAGCGCGGAGACTCTCATATTGGCCAAAAATTGAGCCGCCATTCTCACTAGGCTTTACCTTACAGCCCCTCTCAAAAAGGGCTCAGCCCTCACAGATCCCCTTTTAAGATAAAGTTGGAAATGCTTACGCTCTGCCTGTGGATCCTGAACAACGATGTGGTCTGGAACAGGGTCAGCATGACAGCGGCAATGATGTTTCTCTCCAGGCAGGAAATCAGGAGGATTTTCTCTTGAATAGACTTTTCCCTCTCTTTCCAGATGTTCCATCCGCACTTTTTTGTCCATCTTCGTACGCCAGATAAAGTACGCCTTATTCTTTCCCCACTGATAAGCCTCTTTACCTTGGGATTGAGGGGAGATTCTGGTCTTACCAATCTCTGCCTGCTGGATCCCATAAGAAAGGGCATGTGTTGGTTTTGTATAAGTCGGGCATTGATAGGAAGCAAGGAGTGCAGCCTCAGCATCCCGGCGATTCTGAAGGCTAGGATCTCGCTTTACATTCGATCGTTCCTTCACCTCCCTCACCGCACCCTGAAGATAGGAAGTCTTACCCGTTTTGACATAGTTCCGGATAAGTTGGCAGAAAGTTGTTTTTCCATTGGCTAACTCAGGATGATTAAAATAAAGACTCAAGATTGTCATTTTTTCATTAGCCCGGAGTCTTTTCCAATCAGGACCATAGATATTGCAGACTTCCTGATACCGGGTTTGGATAGAATCTTTATAAGCCAAGGTGACCTGTTCATCGGTTAGGTTTTTCTCACCATAGTAGACCTTCTTCATCAGACCAGGCTCTTTGAAAAGCTGGTCATAATAAAGTTGGGTCTTTTCTTCGTTGATGTTTAACCCGATACCGACCGTGCAAATTGGTAATTGTTTATATTTTGCAAAACAAATTTCCTCTAATTGGTCACGCCTTTCTTGGCCCAAAGCATAGAATTTTTTGGAGGAGATATACTGTGTTTTCTTATCAGGATCTGGAATACCATCCAAATAGGCTTCATTGCGACAACCTTCAACGGTGGTGATAAAAAACTTAAGCCGATCGAAAAAAATATCATCCTCTAAATCATGAACACTCTGAGCAGAATAGTTATGTATTGAATCCCGCAGTATTTCTGAAATCCGGGTTTTTTGACGGTCCCCCAAGAAACTTCCCCTTGTGTTTTTTATAAAGGTAAATTTTCTCAAAGTGTTTTGTCAAAGGAGATAAGCACTTTTTCGTGATGAAATTACACCAATTTTACACACCCCTATTTATATTCAAAGGCACCAAAGGGAATGTGGTATAAACCCCGCATAGCAAAATCCTCGGCTTTTTCTTTCGGGTAATTCCTTTTCAACCAATATGATGTTAATACTGCTTTTGCTTTTTCATAGCGCGGCAAAATACGACGATAGATTTTCTTGTTATAAGCACTTTTCTTTCCCCAACTTTCATAGGGGCGTAGAGATTTATCGGGTACTGGTGGAAGGCCCCATGGTGCAACATGCGTGAGGACAAAATTGCGGCTGTAAGTTTTGATAAAATAGTAATACATTGTTCCGTCTTTATCAGGATTAGGAAAATTTTTCCCATATGCCTGTTTTGAAACTTCCAGATATTCATCCAGTTCACGATAGGGGTAAGGGATATCCTTGTCGTAATCGTCAGGGATAATAATGCCCACGATACCAATATCACGCGTACATCCAAATCTAGGTCTCGTTGCCTCAACAAGCCCCGGAAATTTTTCTAAATCTTCTGGTGAAAGTGCAAAATGTCGATGATAGCCGCCATATGCGATGGTTGTCACAAGGCTTTTATCCGTACCATCATAAGCCATAGGGTCCCCAAACTCATATATGCTGAGTCCTCTCTCTACAGGAACAGAATTGTGAATTTTCTGCTGCAATCGTAAAATTTCACCAAATTCATCCTGTGTTTTGGCGGGTTTACTATGAAGATCAAGTATTCTCCGTAAAATTTCCTGCACTTCCTCAATAGAGAGGGTAACTTCATTTGATAAAGAATTTTTTCCTCTTTCCTGATTGCACTCCCCTCGAACAGAGGAACTACACAAGAGTAGCAGCACTGCAAAAGTGAGCAAAAATAAACTTTTTGGAGATAAGAATTTTTTCATAATATATCTTTCTAAGTATAAAATCATAATTGATATCAGGTTATTCCTCTCCCAATCTCCCAAACTTCAGCAGGATGGCATTAGCCCGGAAATGTACATCTCGCTCATTATAACCAAGTTCAATGGCTTTTTTGTAATCTTTGAGGGCGCCTTCCAGATTTCCTAGGTCCTCTTTACTTACCCCGCGATGGTAGTACACTTCTCCCAAGTAGGGCTGGCGATTGTATTTTATTGCCAAAGTAAGGGCCTCCATTGCATCTTGGTAGCGCCCAAAAAAATCAAGGGTCACGCCTCTTTGAAAATGAGCTTCTGCATTTTCAGGTCTATATTTCAAAATATCTTCACTCAGAGCTAAGGCTTCCTCTAGCTTTGCTGTTGCCCGGAGGTCAAAAATTTGGAAGCGAATTTTTCTATTTGACCAATCTTCATATTTGGCATGTCCTTCATAGGCTATCAGGCTTAAGAAGGTTAAAAGTGTCAGTGCGGTTTTCATAAGTTGCCTCCCCGTTTTTCGAGCATACTTACGCTCTTAAAAAGAGAGAATCAAGCGTTTAAATCCGCGAGGGGGCCTTATGGTTCACATGATTTTCCGGAAATCTTTATCACTCCATAATTTAGCATTTTTAAAAAAATTGAAAGCCTGCAATGAGCCATGACCCCAGATCAAGTTCAGGGGGAAAAATCTGATAAAGATCATTACGCAGGCTCTGGACCAGAGTCCGAATCACTGCATTGAATGCTTGTAATTATAAAATAAACTTAGAAAGATCAGTCTGCTCTGAAAGATGGCCCACCTTCTCTTGAACATAGGCTTCATCAATGGAGACCTTCTCTCCTCCACGATCTGTTGCGGTGAAGCTGATTTCTTCAAGAAGACGCTCCATCACCGTTTGCAAACGACGAGCACCGATATTCTCAATATTACGATTAATTTCTACAGCCAATCGTGCCAAGGCCTTAATGGCCCCTTTGGTAAAGGTGAGTGTGATGTCTTCGGTCTCAAGAAGGGCTGTGTATTGCTTGATCAAGCTAGCCTCAGGTTCTGTGAGGATATGAACAAAATCCTCTTCCGTCAGGGCTTTGAGCTCCACACGAATGGGGAGACGCCCTTGGAGTTCAGGCAAAAGATCAGCTGGTTTTGCAAGGTGAAAAGCTCCAGAAGCAATAAAGAGGATGTGGTCTGTTTTCACCATGCCGTACTTGGTGGAAACAACAGTACCCTCAACCAAGGGTAAAAGGTCTCGCTGCACACCCTCCCGGCTAACATCTCCACCCCGGGCATTCATATGACTGCTATGGCAAATCTTATCAATCTCATCTAAAAAGACGATTCCATTTTGCTCCACATCCAGCAGAGCTTCTTTGACAATCTGGTCCTGGTCAATCAGCTTTTCACTTTCTTCTGTGATCAAGAGTTCCCGAGCTTCAACGACGGTCATTTTCTTGGTCTTCATTGATTTTCCGAAAGCTTTCCCCATCAGATCACCCAGGTTCAGCATTCCCATCTGTGCTCCTGGCATTCCTGGAATATCCACAGTTGGCATAGAGGAAGAAGGAACATCCTCAACCTGAATATCAATAGATGTTTCATCCAGCTCACCCTTGCGGAACTTCAAACGAAATTTCTGACGGGTTTCCGCGCTAGCTTCTTTCCCAACAATAACATCCAGAATACGTTCTTCAGCTGCGTCCTCTGCTTTGACACGGACTTCCTTACGCCGAATTTCTTTATTTTGCGTGATAGCAACCTCAACCAAATCTCGCACGATTTGTTCTACATCACGCCCCACGTATCCAACTTCAGTAAACTTTGTTGCCTCGACTTTGACAAAAGGAGCCTGTGCAAGCTTTGCCAAACGCCGAGAAATCTCCGTCTTTCCTACCCCCGTTGGACCGATCATCAGAATATTTTTTGGCAAAATTTCTTCCCGAAGGTCTGGTTCCACCTGCATGCGACGCCAGCGGTTACGCAAAGCAATAGCAACTGCTTTTTTGGCCTCACCTTGGCCAATAATATAGCGATCTAATTCAGAGACAATCTCTCGTGGTGTAAATTCTGTAACACGCATACTTCAAATCCTTATTTCGTAGAGAGCGTTTCAAAAACAAAATTATTATTGGTGTAGACACAAATGCCTGCTGCCACATTCATAGAGCGTTCTGCAATCTCACGGGCAGATAAGTCCATATCCTGGAGAGCCCGGGCAGCTGAAAGAGCATAGGCTCCCCCACTTCCAATACCAATTAGACCATCTTCTGGCTCAAGAACATCCCCGTTCCCTGTCAAAATTAGGGATGTCTCACGATTTGCTACAGCCATCATGGCTTCAAGTCTACGGAGGTATTTATCTGTTCGCCAGTCCTTAGCCAATTCAACACAGGCCCGGGTCAATTGCGTGGGATACTGCTCAAGCTTTGCCTCAAGGCGCTCAAATAAGGTAAATGCATCAGCCGTTGCTCCTGCAAATCCAGCAATGACAGACCCATCTCCAAGAGGGCGAACCTTCTTGGCATTTGACTTAATCATCTGATCTCCAAGAGTAACCTGGCCATCTCCACCGATCACGACTTGGTCTCCTTTGCGAACAGACAAAATTGTAGTTCCGCGCCAACTCTCCACTGTATCCCCCATGATAAATCCTCTAGTATGGTCTTATTTTATTGAAAGGCTGAAGTCAAATGTATGATACCACAAATGTCTTTTGGAAAATTCTCGAAGGAGACATTCCTTGCACCCCAATCTACGAAACAGATCATATTTTTGTCTTTCCAGACATTGCACCCAAACGAAAGATCCATCTTCTCTGCATCCCCAAAGGGAAATACACTGATTTCTCTGACTTCACTAAGAATGCCACAAAAGACGAGATCCAAGGATTTTGGAAAGGTGTTCAGGACGTTATTCGCTCTCACAACCTTGAAGACCAGGGATATCGTATTATTTCAAATATGGGATCTCAAGGAGGGCAGGAAGTGCCTCATTTTCACATTCATATTCTTGCAGGAGAACCTGTGGGGCCTTTGGTAGCCTAAGTGCTTGCTGATGCCCCTGCTGAAGCATCCGTTTCCGAGCAAAAATCTGCAATTGTTTCTTTGATCCAGGTGTTGACTTCTGGTCGACCGAGATAGCTTGCATAAGTTTCACGATGATACACATTGCTGCCGTGCTCAGGCCTTATAATTGAAGGACCCATAGAGTAGCGCACATAGCATAAGATGCCAGCTAATTTCCCTCCAATAAACAGAGGAGACCCAGAACATCCTGAAAAAGGGCTTCCTGTGATACGCAATTCATCTGAACGATCAGTTGTATGGATATAGTCTAGATCCTCAGCCTCATTTGCATTTACAAGGACCTCTGTACCATCTGAAATTGCTTTATAATGAGGGGAAACCTGATGAAGAAAAACTTGTAGACTGGACGTACTGTCTCTGAACAGCTCTTGAACTTTTCCCCCAACATAAGAGAGATATTTACCAATACCCGCAGGTCTTTCTTCTGAATCCACAACCTCAGCAACGGAGCATTCTTCACTCCACCCCGCAACACAAATTAAGGCTAAATCAATGGGAATATGTGAAACTTCCCAGGCATGTACATGAGAAGGACAATCTGAGTCAAAAAGGGCTACTTTTGAAACTGGGTACCCTTCCCTTCCTTGGTAAAGGGAGAAAGAAGATTCACGGCCTTGGATTGCCTTCGCTACATGTGCACAGGTTAAAAATACTCCTGGTGCGATCAGTGTTGCAATACCCCGGCTACTCCCCTTCATAACTCCAATGTAAAAGATTTTTGAACGATCAGGATCTGTACTCCCCGCAATCAAGGACCGGACCCTTGCATGTTCTGTAGGAAAGTAAATTCCCGAAATACTCCGTCGTATTGTTAGCAATAGATCTGTTTCTGTCCCTCCAGAAGCCCCTTCAGCCTCCATGAGCTCTTCAAGTTTCTCTCTTAAAGCCACATCTTTAGCTTCACCATATGAGGCCTCCTCAAAAAAATCTGTAGAGCCTGTCTCTCTTGTTACTAACCCTTCTGACACTAATTCTGCTATGGCTGCTTCAGAAAGATTCTCCCCTGTTGCAACGTCAACAAAATCAGCAGCCTGATAATATTCAGCAGCTAGAGCATATTGTTTTTGAGCTTGTGCAGAACGACCCAGATAATATAAAGCTTCTGAACGGATCTCAACACGCGCAGAGAGTAGTTTTCTTAAACAAAACTCTCCTGCTTTATAAGCACCTTTTTCAATAAGGCATTTCCCATGATTAAGTTGGTTTGGAAGCCGTATTAATTCTTCAGCAATTTCTTTTGTGCTCCCTAAAAAAACAGGGTTAGAGCGATACGAAACCTCCAGTGCTTGAGCACCCCATACCAATACAGGCAAAAAAGCCCACAAAAAACACCACCGTGCCATAGAAAATCTTTTTAATTTCTATACTTAGTGTCTCCATCAAGGCTTTAAAAAAAGTTAATATGAGGGAATTACCCCGCCTGTCTATAGGATAGAGCCTCTGCCACATGAGATTTTAAGACCTTTGTTTCACTCCCCAGATCTGCAATGGTTTGACTTACCTTCAAAACCCGATGAAACGCCCGTGCAGAGAGCCGCAGCTTTTCAGCAGCTTTCAGAGCTAAATCTTCAGCCTCTTTATCGAGGCTGATGAAGACTTCAATGTGCTTTGCCTGCATTTGAGCATTGGTACGCAGAGCTTTATCGCTGACAGCCTGAAATCTTGTCTTTTGCTTTTCTCGAGCCTGAGTCACCCGTTTCAAAACATCTTTACTAGGCTCTGCAGGCCTCAGGCGTCTAAGCTCCTGAGGACTTAGGGCCTCGACTGTAAATCGGAGATCAATCCGATCCAGAAGAGGACCCGAGAGACGATTTTGATAATCCTGCACACAATGAGGTATTCTCTTACAACTACGCTCGGAATCTCCTGCATACCCACACCGACAAGGATTCATCGCACTAATGAGCTGAAAAGAGGCAGGGTAATCATATCGAGCATTTGCCCGAGAAATTGACACATTCCCTGTTTCCAATGGTTGACGCAAAGCCTCGAGGGTATGGCGAGAAAACTCCGGCAGCTCATCCAAAAACAAAACACCCCGATGAGCAAGAGAAATATCCCCAGGCCGGGCGCGACTCCCCCCACCAACTAAGGCAGGAAGAGAAGCCGAGTGATGGGGAGAGCGAAAAGGACGCTGTCGGATTAACTGTCCTTTTTTAAGATGCCCCGCAATACTATGTACCATCGTAACTTCTAGGGCTTCTTCCGGAGACAGTGATGGAAGAATGCTTGGCATGCGGGCAGCCAGCATAGACTTTCCTGCACCTGGAGGACCTACCATCAACACATTATGCCCCCCTGCAGCAGCAACCTCCAAGGCTCGTTTAGCTGATTCTTGCCCCTTTACATCTTTCAGATCTAAAACTTCTGTGGAGTGATCCTGCATTTTGGGCTTTGGAGGGGTTAAAACCTGGCGCCCTTTGTAGTGATTAACAAGCTGAAGCAAATGTTCTGGAGCAATCAAGTCAACTCCCTTCGCCCAGGCTGCCTCTGATCCTGAAGCATGTGGGCAAATTAAAGAACAGTTTCGACTCAAAGCCTCCACCGCTGCAGGTAAAGCCCCAGATATAGGAGCTAAACGCCCATCCAGCCCGAGCTCTCCAAGAGCTATAACGTCTTCAAAACGATTTTTTTTCAGGACCCCCATGCTTTCTAAAAGGCCTATGGCTATAGGGAGATCATAATGATTTCCCTCCTTTTGGAGGTCTGCCGGTGAGAGATTAACGGTGATCCGTTTTGCAGGCAATGATAACCCCATCGCTAAAAGAGCTGAGCGCACCCTCTCTCTTGACTCCCCGATTGCCTTATCAGGTAAGCCCACAATAGTGAAAGCCGGAATCCCATCTGCAATTTGGACCTGAACTGTAACTAGACGCACGTCCAGTCCCTGAAATGCAACTGTTTGGACCTGTGAAACCATAGCCCCCCCCTTTATAAATTGATTAAAACTGTCCCTTTGCTATGATGATGTCAAGATTGCGAATACATAATGTTTTCTTTTTTACACACTGTCCTTCTTATTTTGATTACTTGGATGGCTGGCTTTTGGGGCTTTGCTTGGCATGTGAATCATCTTTCTCCTCCTTCTCCAATCCCTAAGGCCCAGGGAATTGCTGTTTTCACGGGAGGAAGTGATCGTATGCGAGAAGGACTCAAGCTCTTAAGCCAAGGCTACGGCGAAGTGCTTTTAATTTCTGGTGTGAATGTTCGCGTCAAAAGAGGAGATATCGGTTTTCTTCAAAAGCACAAAAACCAAGTTTTTCGGCCTAATATCACCCTCGGCCACGAGGCTTATGATACGACTGGAAATGCCGAAGAAGCAGCCCAATGGGCTCAAGAACTGAATATCTCCAAAATTATTCTCGTCACATCTTCTTACCATATGCCCCGCTCTCTTGCGGAAGTGCATGCTCTTCTTCCCCATGCTAAAATTATTCCCTACCCCGTTGTTCCTCCCCGTTGGCGAAGAATGCCTTGGTGGCAATCCCCAAATGGTCCATGGTATATGATGTCTGAATACAATAAATTTTTGTTTGTCAAAGTACGTCAGATGATATCCTCTATCTTCACAATCATTATGAAAGGTATCGCATGAGATCCTTGCTCTTCCAGCTTGCTTTCTACCCTTATCTTTTTGGGGCCTTGGCTTTTGTCATGCCCTTCTACCTCACTTCAACGGAGAGAGTGCACTACTTTCGTTCTCAGATTTTGGCAAAAGGGATTTTGTGGCTTCTCAGGGTCATTCAGAATATTCATCTTAAGGTCAAAAACATTGAAAATATTCCACAAGGTCCTTGTGTGATAGCCGCCCGCCATGAATCTGTTTTTGATACAGTTGTTCTGCCTTTCCTCTTTCCCGAAGGTGCCATGGTTTACAAAAAAGAACTGGAAAACATCCCTTTATTTGGTTTATTACTCCGAAAATCCAAGATGATTGCTGTAGATCGCCAAGCAGGCTCTGCAGCTCTCAAAGATCTGCTCGCCAAGGGACAAGCCCTTAAGGAGCAGGGACGTCCCATTATTATTTTTCCAGAAGGCACACGTGTCTCTCCTGGTGAAAAACAAAATCTCCAACCGGGAGCAGCAGCTCTTGCAAAACACCTCAATCTCCCCCTGGTTCCGGTTGGAACAAACTCAGGAACACACTGGCCACGCCGCACCTTTTATAAGTTTCCAGGAACAATTTTCCTCAACTTTGGGAAACCTCTTTTGCCAAAGGGAACTATTAAAGCCATTAATCAAACTTTAGCTGAAAAAATTCATGATCTCAGCTTTGGGCTGCCAACCCAAGACCTCCCTTCCCAAAAGAGAAAATCCCCCTTTGCGACTCTGGTAGCAGCTGTTTTTGGACTTTTTCTTCTCTTGCGCTTAGGGGAAAGTGCCATTCTCTTTTATGCTGCTCAGGAATTTCGAGATCACATTTCCGATAAACCTAAAGCCGTTTATACGCAAAAATCGAAAATCAAAGTGGATTATGTCCGGCTAAAACCTTTCTTCCTTTTTGAAACTGTAAAATTTCCTCTCCCCAAAGACCGTGGTGAATCCTCTATTAAGAAAATCCGTTTGAAAGTTGATTGGCTCAAGATGGGGATTTCTTTGAAGTTTGAAGAGTATGAAACAAAAATCAAAAACGCAAAAATTGAAGCTGATGCTGTAACCGGACACATCTTTTTTCTTTCCAGATGTGCTGATCTGTCTGCACCAAAGCTCTTTCTTACCGTTCAAGATCAGAAAAAGATTTCCTTTAAAAACCCGACTCTTTCAGTCAAAAAACCATGCTATACCCTCCGCTTTGATAAAATTGAGCATTCTTACCCAAAACTCCCTGCTGTGTTTGATACAGGGGCTGTAGAGCTCACACTTGAAGAAGAAGGACTTGAACTTGAAATTCTCAAGCTGATGACGACAGTTGCCCACCTTGTAAAAGTTAATGTACAAGGCCATGCATCCTTTAAACACCCCGATGATCTTGTTCTCAGCGCAACGCTTACAGCGGAACCTGGGCATGAAGGATTTTTAAATTTAGCAAACCAACTCCTCCCCTTGGATAAAGTCATCCAAGACGATCCAAAAACTGGACGTCCTCAGATTGCCCTCAATTTCCAAGGCAAAATCCACCATGAGTAGCCAAAAACTCATTGTTGGCCTTAAAACATGGCAAGACTTTGATCATCTTGAAGGCCAAAAATTCTTGGAGCTTGTTAAAGCTGGAGCTTTTGGCGGGGTCATTCTATTTGCAGACAACTGTCACTCTCCCTCTCAAGTTAAAAGCTTAACGGGTATCCTAAAAGAAGCTGCTGGAGATCGCCCTTTCTGGATCAGCATTGATGAAGAAGGAGGACTTGTTACCCGACTGAATGAGTCATTTGACCTAAGGATTCCAACAGCAAAAGATCTTGGAGCCTTCCAAAATCCTAAAACCTACACGGGGTTCACAACTCAGGCCCAAATTCTGCAAGACCTTGGGATCAATCTTAACTTTTCCCCTGTTGTTGATCTTGCGCTAGGGTCCCCTGTTGTTGAGAAAAAAGGACGTTCTTTCGGCGCAAATCCCGATCATATTATCGGTTGGGCACAGTCTTTTCTCAAACAATCACTTGAGAAAGGGGTTATGGGGTGTCTCAAGCATTTTCCTGGTCATGGAGCCTTAAGCGTCGATACCCATGATTGTGTCGCCTATGCAGATGATCTGGAGATCCAAGCCCTTAAGCCGTTTCAAAAACTTCACAAGGCCTTTCCCCAGGTCCCTATTATGTTGGCTCATGTTGTGATCCAAAAGTTTGATGACCAAGTTTCTTGCCTATCCCCAAAATGGCGTGCTGTAATTCATCAAGCCCTTTCACCAAAAGCCTGTGTCATTACCGATGATCTGAGTATGGGTGCCCTTCAAAATGTCCCTGACCCTAAAAAACGCCTCAAATTAGCCCTTCAGGGACCTGCAGATTTTCTCATCTTCTCTCAAAATCCGAAAGCAAGTTTATCTCATAAATTCAAGATGTTAACCTATGAAGAAATGATTGAGATCTGTGACTTGACTGACACAAGACCAGTATAAAAATGTAAAAAAAGAATTAAAACTTGATTTACAGAAAATTAAGACCTATATATCCATCGGAAAATAAATATACACAGATGGCAACTTTGAATTTAAAAAATACAATGAAATGTCTTTTTGTAACAGGGTGTTTCCTTGCGCTTGGTGCCTTTACACCGAGTGGAAAAGTTTCTGAGACTTTAGACCTTTCTCCTCCAAGCTGTAAGCCTTTGATGATCAAGCCTCTTCGTTTTACAAAAGTTGAGGAACTTCAAAAGTGCTTCCAAGATGCAGGATATGATTCTGTTGAGAATTTAAAATCTGTCCCAGCGCTTGTTGTGCATCACTTGCCTCATAATATCACGAAGAAGATGCCAACTGTGCAGCGCAAAAAAGCCTTTATTCAGGCTGTCCTTCCACTGATTCTGCATGCAAATCATGCTGTACGCCAGGAAAGGACTTATATCAAGCATTTGCAAAAGAAAGAATCCTTGTCTCCCAAAGATCAGGCTTGGCTGACGAAGATCGAGAAAAAATATAATGTGAAAAGTGGAGATTTTAAAGAACTCCTCAGCCGTGTTGATGAAGTTCCTGTATCTATGGCCCTCGCACAAGCTGCTATCGAGACAGGTTGGGGGACATCCTATGCCGTCCGTAAGAAAAACAACTTGTTTGGCGTCACACCTCCTTCTGGCGTTGCACGTTATAAGCATTTGGAAGAAAGCACGCACGCATACCTGCGAAATCTCAACACACACCGGGCTTACAAAGATATGCGTATCATGCGCTCTGCCATGCGCAAGGCTAACAAACCTCTGTGTGCACATGGCCTTATGGGCAAGTTGATTCACTACTGTGAATATAAGGGATGGTACGTGAAGTATGTTCGCAACATGATTGCTAAGAACAATCTCCGCCGCTTTGATAAAGTGGCCTACGCACCAGCTCTCGCTTAGAGCTTAGTCTGTAAAAGTCGATTTGACATTGACCCTGAAACGAACTTGGAAGTTTTTATTAAAGTCGTTCTGGGATGAGACCTGATTTGCACCCCTCGTATGAGTAGCAAAAGCCATATGACGCTCTTTTGGAAAAGCGTCAGTGGCTTTGAGTTGTTCAAAAGTTGATGAGAATTTATGAAGGTGCAGCGAACCAAGATTGTACTCCTTTGCAACAATTCCGGACTTTTGAAGTGTTTTTTGTATTGCACCCTCTAAAAGCTCTTCTTCTATGGAGTGCAGATCCTCAAAAATTGATTTTGCTGGCAAGAAAGTCACACCTACATGTTTTGAAGGGCTAATATTCATTGAGCGCATGCCTTCATAGAGCTCTTTAACTTTTTTTGTTGAAACTTCAATTTCTTGGGTCACATAAAAAACCTTTTGAAGATCATTTCCCTGATGATGCGGATAAATCACTGTTTTGTGAACAGGTTCTAGCGTTATTTCCTGGCTAGGGATTTTTGCTTTTTCAAGATGAGCCAAAAGATCCTCACGTGTTTGCTTCATAGCTGTCTCAATATTCTCTAGATCTTCCCCTTTGTGATTTAATAAAATTTGCATCACAACTCGGTCTGGTACCATAAGCTTATCAGCGGAACCTGTGATTTTGATTTTTTTAGGGGCATCGCTTCCTAAAAGTCCATAGCAATTGCTGTAAACTATACTTAGAAGGAAAAGAAACCAGATAGATTTTTTTTGCATAACGAAAGCCTCACATGTGTATCTAAGGTTATCATCACTTTCACTCAGTCGCTAGACTCTGGTTCATTATTTTAATACTCTTAAAAAAGTAAGATGAGAAATCTCCCATGATTGATAGTTACATCCGCCCCTACATTGATCCGCCTCTGAAAATTTTAGCACGGACTTTTGTAAAGTTTGGCTTGAAGCCCATTCACCTCACGCTTGCAGGAGGTGTTTTTGGTTTTTTCTGTGGCATGATGGTGCTTTTAAACCAGCCAACTTGGGCTTTCAGCTTCCTTATGCTGAATCGCCTTTGTGATGGACTAGATGGAGCCATTGCCCGTGAAACGAGGCTCTCAGATTTTGGGGGTTATCTGGATATCACTGTTGATTTCCTTGTCTATAGCTTCATTGTCCTTTGTCTTGGACTGTTAAACACAAAAGCAAACGGTGCCATTGCTGCCTTTGTCATTTTTACCATGATGGGGGCTGGCACAACTTTTCTTGCTCACAGTATCCTAGCCGCAAAAAAAGGGCATACCTCCAGCCACCAAGGAGAAAAATCAATTTATTACTTGTCAGGAATTTGTGAAGGCTTTGAAACAACACTCTTCCTTAGCTTGATTTGTCTCTTCCCAGGACAGTTTCTTATCCTTGGACTTCTCTTTGGATCTCTATGTCTCCTGACAGTTATGGGACGAATTTGGCAGACAGCAAAGGATTATAGTTGAAGCAGCGTTAAATCTTCTGTAAGTTAATTCCTTGAGTTTACTTGTTAGGAGATAATCATAGATCGTTCTCGTCGCCCAAATCCACGCCAAGCTGGTCCTCGTATCAACCGGGACATTCGTGTTGATAAGATTCGCCTCATCGGTCCCGATGGAGAGATGATAGGCGTTGTATCCCTGGACCAAGGGCTTGAGCTTGCTCAACAGCATCGTCTTGACCTTGTAGAAGTTTCTCCAAATGCAGATCCTCCTGTATGTAAGGTCCTTGATTACGGGAAGTTCAAGTATGAAACCCAAAAAAAGCAATCGGCTGCCAAGAAAAAGCAGAAGACCATTGAAGTGAAAGAAGTTCAACTTCGTCCTGCCATCGAAGAAAATGATTATCAGGTTAAGAAAAATCGTGCCTACAAATTTCTTGAAAGCGGGAATAAAGTCAAAGTGACTCTCCGATTTCGGGGTCGTGAAATGGCTCACCAAGAAATTGGAATGGAGCTCATGAATCGCCTCAAAGGGGATTTGGAAGAAGTCTCAAAAGTCGACCACGAGCCCTCCCGAGAAGGGCGTCAAATGATTATGGTGCTTAGCCCTGCTAAACCTTAGTTTAGCGATGCTTTTCAAAAACCATTACGATTTCTGTTCCCTGGTCAGGTTGAGACCGGACTCTCATTTCCCCCTGAGAGAGATCAATGATTTCTTTACAGTATGAGAGTCCAATTCCCATCCCTGAGGATTTTGTTGTAAACATTGGGTCAAATATATTCTCAAGAACGTCTGGCTGCATCCCAGGACCATTGTCCTGTATTGCGACAACAACCTTATCCTCATCAACTTCAATTTCGATCTCAATTCGAAGCTGAGAGCCCCTGCGTCCTTGCCCACAAAAAGCCTCATAAGCGTTTTTGAACAGGTTATGCATGACCTGAATCATAGCTGATTTATGGGTAGAAATCAGAGCATCTTGTATCAGGCCCTTTAGGATAAAGATCTCCCCCTTTTCTTCAGGCGGGAGAGGATAAATATCGATAGCCTCTCGAAGAATATCCCCGATATTTTCTTTGTGAACAAAAAGTTCTTTGTTTGTTCCCTTCAACTGCCTGATTGAGAGCTGTTGAATCTGGGAAATGCGTGTCACTGTATTTCCAATTTCCTCGATATTTTTCTGCAACCCTTCAACATCTTCCTTGCTGCCCTTAATTTCAACCTTCTTTGCAATATTTTTAAGAGAAAATACACGCATTCCTAGGGTTGATAGAGGCGTAGAAAGCTCATGAGAAATATAATTTGCTTGGTATTTTTCAAGCTGTTTTGCTGAAAACTCATCCCCCTCTTTTTTTCGAGAGAAGACCATTCCCATGAGGGATGAAAAAATAATACTGAAAACAAAAAGTAAAATATCATTAGATGCGAAATCGAAACAGCTTCCTCCGCATAAAAGAATATACAAACCAAAGGCAAGTAGGCTCCCACCTGCAAAAAGAATCATAAAAACACGCCAAGAGACGAGGAGAGCCATGAGAAAAAGCCCCAAAGTTAAATTTGTGAGCCCGAATGTATCTAGGTTTCCTAGAAGACCCTGCACCATCAAAGTGAAAGGAAGCGTTATCATGACAGTGAAATGCCAATAGGCTGTGAAATACCGCAAAAGACTCTTTGGCCAATATCCTTTTAGCAAGAGGAGAACACAGAGAAAGCCAGAAAATAGCTTGAGAAAAATCATCTCACCAGAAACCAGAGTTGATTTTTGGATCCACATGAAATTCGGCGCAATGTAGACACACAGCACAAAAACGGAAAAGCCTGTAGCTGGAAGCCATTCTAACCTAGCTGGATTGAGAATTTCAGAAAAAGAAGGCTTCTTTTTGCTCGACTCTCTTTGGATTCTTATGATTTTTTTCTGTGATTCAGGTGCAAACCTAGATTTTGGCTCGAAAAAAAAAAATCGCGTGAAGAAAACTACTGCGTTTCCTAGCATTCCAACAATAAAACCTGGAACATATGTTAAATCCACAAGATTCAAAACATCCCAAATGATAAAAGAAACAATCCCCCCGAGTACTGCATAAAGAAAGGTTTTCTCTGAAACTTTGATTCCAAAAATTGCAGCATAAAGCGGAACAACAGCAACTGGACTCCAAAAGCTCATGAAATAGACCATGATACTCAGGATATCCTTGAAAATGAGCGCAATAGCCATAGCAAAAAGAGCTGCAGAAGGAGTAAAAATCCAAATCCAGTTCCGCATACGCTTTTCATCTGATCTTGTTTTTTCTTTTAATCCAAGAACATCCCCCAAGAAAGTGGAAGTACTTAAGTTCAGAGCAGAGTCTGCAGATGACATAATAACAGCCATGAGGCCTGAGGCCGCAATCCCCTTTACACCTATAGGCAAAAACTCTGAAATAAGATGAGGAAAGGCGAGCTTGGAATCAATATTTGGAAAAATAATATAGGCTGCAATCCCAATTAACCCAATAAAGAAAAAGAAAGGAAACTCCAGAATTGCCGTCAAAATCATTGATTTAGACATTTGCTTAGGTCCCCGTGAAATGAAAAACCTGTGCAAAATTAGAGGGTTTAAAATCGGTAAGAATTGAGCAAAGAAATACGTTAGAAGAAGCCCTGTATCTGCTTTTGTATGTACAAAAGAATAGTGCGTTTCAGGGATTTGAGAAAAGAATTTTTGATATCCCCCAAAGTAGTCTAGCAAAAACATGCAAACTGAAGGAACGCTCACAACGATGAAGCAAAATTGCAAAACGTCCGTGAACACAACAGCACGAACCCCCCCAAACATTGTATAAAAAAGAACGATTCCCACACTGAAAAGAACACCGAGATTAAAGGGAATATTTAAAAAATATTGAAAAACAAATCCCATTGCTGAAACTTGTAATGCAAATGTTCCAAGGGTCTTAATAAGCGCACTTAATCCAATAATTTTCTTAGCATACTGACCATAAGCCTTTGCCCCCATATCCCCAGGAGTCATACATCCATGGAATCTTCCCATCTTGGGAATGACAACAACACCGAGAAATAAATCAGCAAATGCCTGCAGTGCTACAAGAATAAGGATAGGGTAACCGTACTCAAAAACACGGGTAGAAAGCCCTAGACTTGATCCGCCCCCCAACCAAGTAGCTGCCGTTGTACAAACAAGGACGGGAAGTGAAAAATTGCGATCTGCGACAGAGAAATCTTTTAAGGACTCAACTTTCTTGCCTCTTACAATAGCTACCCACAAGGTGCCGAGAAGAAATAATCCGATAATACCTAAGTCAATATTGTGCATGGTCTACTTTTGGTTACTCATAAATTCTACGCTCAATTTTTCTAAGAGACCACCTTTTTAAAATTTCACGGGATCCCTATATCTTAATTACTACATTTTTTTTATTTTTTTAAAGAGAGATTAGCATTTTTAGATCTAGGCAAAAAACTATGATATAAGAAAAAATTAGAAAAAAAATTCTGGGAGTGAAAAATACATGTCATATATCGACCTTTCAATTGTGGCTCTTTATTTGATAGGGACATTTATTGTTGGCCTATACTATGGAAAAAGAGAAGGCAAGTCATTACAACAGTTTGCGACAGGGAATAAAGACTTCTCCGTTCCCCTCATTGCAATCACTATCTTTGCAACCCTAACGGGTGGAAATAACGTTCTTGGAAATTCTGAGAAAGGATTTCGATACGGCATCATCTTTTATCTGATTGTCTTTGGAGATCCCGTCTACCGGTTGATTATGGCAAAATATTTTGCACCACGATTTAGTCGTTTTCGTGACTGTATCTCTGCAGGTGACATCTTAGATAAAAGCTTCGGAAGGTTGGGGCGATGCATTGCTGGGGTTGCTGCTTTCATGAAGTGCTCAGGAAGTGTAGCAGCTCAAATTGCAGGGCTCAGCATTGTACTTCAATACATGTCAGGAATTGATTACTTTACAGGTCTTGTGATCGTCACATTCCTCACAATTGCCTACTCTGCTTTTGGGGGAATCACCTCTGTTGTCTTCACAGACGTCATTCAGTTTGTAGCTTTGATTATTGCTGTTCCGCTTGTCTCAGCTCTCGCTGTTCATAAAGCGGGAGGCGCAAACGTTGTTTTTGAAACAACATTCATCACAAAGCCAGATTTCTCTTTTGAAGATGGAAGTTTTATTTTCACAATCTTCATGATCTACTGCATTCCAGAACTAAACCCTGTTTTGCTACACCGTCTTCTCATCTCCAGGAATCTTCGTTTCCTCTCTGCTTCTCTCCGGGCAGCAGCAGCCTTAGCGGTTCCTTTTGGCCTCGTTATGGCTTTGTTAGTAGGATCAGCATATATTCTTGATCCCACCATTGAGCCTAAGAGTGTTTATCCGTACCTGATTGATACAATTCTGCCTGTAGGCTTGAAAGGAATTGCTATTGCAGGACTATTTGCAATTCTAATGTCAACAATTGACTCCTTTTTAAACACAGCCTCTGTTGCCTTTGCCCAGGATATCTTGGAAGGATTTTTTCCCAAAAAGTTTAATGATCAAACCAAGAAGAAATATGCGCAGTCTACAACTGTAATCATTGGTGCGATTGGTTTTTACATAGCAACTCAGTACAACAGCATTGTTTCAATTTTTCTTTTCTCAATGGAATTGTGGGTTCCACTTATGGTTGCTCCTCTCTATAGCGTAATCTTCAGATATAATGCGACTCAAAAAGATCTAATTTTTTCCTGTCTTGGGGGTGTTGTTGCACTTTACTCTGTAAAATTCAGCCCTCTTGGAAAAATCCCAGGATTAACTGTTTTTGCTGCATACTTAGGTAGCTTTTTAATGATGTTCAGGAGGGCACTGACATTTAAAAACCTAAAGGAGCTGCTGACACGACCTGCACGCCCAAGATCAATTGCTCTTGCAGAGAAAAAACGATACATCGTTCCCCAAAATATAGATGCCTTCTGCATTTTGATTGTTTTCTTCTATGCATTTTCTCCCTTCCTAGGAATCTACGAAAATAAAAATCTACTTTGGCTAGGAATGCATGTCTTGGGAGTTTCTTCTGCTCTTGCTCTCTTCTTTGGCCGACGTAATAACTTCAGCTTTAAACCTCTTATTCAGCCTTTTGTTATTATGACAGGAGCTCTCATACCTTTCTTAATGGTCCATGTTAGTGGAAAATTGGAAACACTCTTCTTTATCATGCCAATCTTCCTCTATTTTTCCTCCATGATTGCCTTTAGTAAGTTTTTTCAAGGAATTGCTTTTAGTTTCACGCTTTCTAAGTTTGTAACTTATTACTATATCGGTCTTCCTGGACTTGGGGCTTTTTATGAAGTTGCTTTTCTCTCAACTGTTCTCATAAGTGGATTTTTTATCTCTCGTTTAACATTCCACAACCCAAGAGAACGTTATCAAGGTGCTGCTATTGCTATTTCAGAAATTGCCCATGAAGTCAGAACACCCCTCCAATCAATTGCTGTTGATTTTGGAATGTTAATTGAAGAACTTGGTATTGGTAAAAAAGAGTCTCCAAATCCACTCATTGGAAAAATATATCACAAGCTTAATACCGTATTCTCTTCTCTGGAACTTATTCTTCAAACCTTCCGAAAAGACGATAAAAATGATCAATATGAAATTATTAATCTGAGTAATCTTTTGCAAAATATCATTGAACAGTACTCATTTCCCAAAGATGTCCACGTTACAATTGATGCTCAGTGCCAGAATCTTCACGTCAAAGGTGATGAAGCCGCGCTCCGTGGAGTCTTTTTAAACCTTATCAAAAATAGTGTTGAGGCTCAGTATGGGCAGGATAAAAAAGAGGTTAATCTCACTTTGAAACAATCTGCAAACTATGCAACAATCTTTGTTGAAGATCGAGGTCCTGGTGTAGATCTCAAAGACTCAGAAGTCATTTTTGAGCCTTTCTACACCACAAAGAAATCTGGCACGGGGGTTGGTTTGAGCTACTGCTTAAAAATTATTCAAAATCAATCAGGTTCTATGTTCTATGAACCACGTCCTGGAGGAGGCGCTCGATTTGTCGTCCAGTTACCTGTGGGGTCATAATGATTATTGTTCCAAGTTTTGTTGTTGCCATAGATGATGATGTTCATTTTCTAGATAGTTTAAAAAATCTCATTAAAGCCTCTGGTTTTGAAGCAGAGACTTTTCACTCCCCTCATAGAGCATCTGACTTTGTTCTTGAAAGTGAGAAAACGCTTCAGGATATGGGGTTTTATGAAACATCACCCTATACAGACGATGGCTTTGAAAATTTAGTAGAAAAGCTTTTAGACCAAAAGCCCCCGATCATAAGCGTTCTTAGTATTGATCATAACATGATTAATATTACGGGGCTTGAGTGGCTAGAGTTACACCCTTTCCACGCCCAGAAAATGCTTGTTTCTGGGGTACTTGGGGATACAGGAGCAGTTGAAGCTTTTAATAGAAAAAAAGTGAACTTCTTTCTACAAAAAGGGTCTGCAGACTTTGTCTCAAGGTTCAAACAGGGTATGAGAGAGCTCAACTTTGATTTTTTCGCCCAGTTTACCAGCAAAAACTATAGAGAGGATGTGATCCAATCTCTTAAGAATCTCTATATGGAAAATCAGTTTGATTTTCTTTTACCTCGCTCAACAGCCCCGATTTTTGAAATTACAGCTGATAATCGAAAGGGAATTCTTCATGTTTTTGATAAAGATGAAAAACTCATACAGCTTCAATACGCAAAAGAGTCTGGTGCAGCAAAAGATGTTTTGGCACTTTTAGAGAAGAAGGATATGGCATTTTGTCATGGAATCCCTACTAATTCTCAAAAAGCATCCCCAAAATCTTGGACAGCAGAGGATATTGTTCAACTCACGAATGTTCCCAAAACGGAGACTTTTGTTCATATATCTTATGAACCAACCTAATTTTTAACAAATTTAAAATTACCCCTGGTAAATTTTGATTCAGGGTCCTATCTCTCAGAAATAAGTATTAAAATTTGTTTTGCTACAGAAGAATCTGTAGAATTGCAATCAGGGGAGGAAAACGAAAGCCGTATGGATATTACTCAAAATGTCATTAAAAGAACAAAGCTATATTTGAAAGAAAACCGTCTTTCAATTCCTGAGATGGAGCTTCGGGCAGGTCTTCGCGAGGGAACCCTTCGTAATCTTCTGTATGGGCGTGTCAAGAACCCCACTATTGGAACACTCTATAAAATGTCACGAGCTATGGATACTTCCATAGAAACACTTATCTCTGATCCTGAAAAAAGTCTTTATCAAAAAGAAATTGATTTGCTCATTAAAATTGCACACAAGGTCTTTCCGCCCATGAAGACTGAAAATGCAGAGAAAGATGATATTTTGAAGATGATTTGTGACATTTACGACTATAGTGAGCGCACACCAAATAAGGAACTTGATGATAATTTCTTTCAATTTTCATTAGATAGATACTATCGAGAAAAAGAAAGCCCTGGTCAGCCTCAACCTAAAGACTTCAAGTAGTCATCAAAAGAAGAAAGCTCTAGTCCTAAGAAGCCTAACTCTTTTTCATTGAGCCGGCTGTAGTAGAAAGTGCTATCACAATTTCCCCTGACTTTGTGTAGAGGGGGTAGCTTTATGTCCCAAAAGGAAAAAGCTGGTGCAAGTTTGCGTTGCTTTATTTTCTCAACATCGGCAGTAGAAGCTCCTTTTTGAGCCATATCTTCAGCCATAAGATCAAAATCACTACCTTCATAGATGAGAAGAGCTGAAGTTTTTCCTTTTTGATCAATGAAAAACCTGGATCCACGTGTACAGAGCGTACAATATTCAATCATGGGAGATGAAAAAAACCCTTGTTCCATTTCATCTTGAAATAAGGCTTGGTAAGGCCTGCTCTCTATAATTTTCCTATTTAACTTTCCCATGTAACGCCGGTATAAAGCCTTAAAAAAAAGTTCTGTTTGAAGGGGAATAAGGCTCAAAACCCTCTCCATAGCATCCCTTGACCCCTTTCCAACAAAACAATCTATCGTGCCTTCATTGAGGTGCTCAATGGCATCTTGATAGCTCTGGGTCCCTGTCAGCATGACTTTACGTAATGGCTTTTCCAAAGGGAGTTCTTTAAAAAGAGTCAACCCATCCATGACTGGCATTCTTAAATCAGCAATTAAAATCGATGTCATTGCATACCGATTTTTTTGAGCTAGGATTTTTAAAAAAGTTTTTTGCTCAAGAACATAAGCGTTATGGCCTGTCCACTCTTTCCAAACCCACTCGGCAGGGCAGGGTTCTTTTTTAAGATAAGATAAAAAGTTGTATGGATCCGTAAAAGCCTTTGCTCGCAAACCTTCTTCCTGAAGTGCGCTCTCAAAGGAATCACAAAACTCAGGGCTATCATCAACAGCCCCGATAAATGTTGGATGATAAAGGAGAAGGTCGTTATTTCTCATATTCATCTCTTTATTTTATAATTATAACTTGAATACTTGAAAATTTTATTAAAATTTCCTTGGTGAGAAAATTTAAGCTAAGAATATATACAATTTAAATCACTGAGAAGATAAAAACTTTAGGCATCTTTGCTTCCCGCTCCCTTATGAGACATGAGAAATTTTTCTTTTAAATATGCAATAAAAGCCGCATCTAGTTGATGATTTTTCCCATATACAAGGGCTTCCCACAACAGATTTGAAAAATCACGGTAGCTTCCTCCATTTTCTAAAACAAAGGGAAGGAGGTATTTGCTTGCAATATTGATGTTACGAAACTCTAGAGATTTATACTGATCATGATCTTCTAAAAGGTCATTTATCGTAAGATCCAGAGCCTCTGACACCCTTACAAGCACATGCAAAGAGGGATTTTTGGTGTTGCCATTGAGAATATTTTTCAAAGTCTGGGGTTTGAGTCCGAGGCTTCTCTCAAACTCAGTCAAAGTATACTTATTTTCAGCCAAGTGGCGAGAAACCTTTGTTTTGAAGTTATCTATATGGCTCATTCCAACCTCGCTAGATTTCATTATAACCTTTTTTTTTAAAAAAAATAAAAAAAAACTTGAAAACGATTAGAATATAACCATATAACACCTAATAAAATTATATTTTTTTAATTCAATGTATAGTTAGGTATAGGTTTAACAATGAGGCTTAAGTTTAATATAGAAAAGGAATTTATAGTTCAATTCCAAAAATATTCGACTTTGGAGGTTGTCTATAAAGGTGAGCAGGGTACTGGAAGGTGCGTTATCACTCTCCCAGGCAGCGAAAGGATCTGCGATGCTTGCTCACACTCTCTTCTTAAAACGGTTGGAGAAATAAGCGAAATCACCTTCGAAAGCACTGCTCTTCAAAATTTTGAAGAAAAGCATAAAATCTACTTTGAGGCTCTCAGTCTCGGAGATATGGATGTTTTGCATGAAAATCCAGAGATTCTTGATAATTATGCAAGTCTACAACTTGATTGCTGGAAATCTTTTCTGTCTTCTCTTTATAAATTTATCGAGAATTATTGGCCCAATCAGAAAAAAAGAGGCTGGGTCATTACATCTTCTGAGATGGATATCCTCTTTTTAAAGAATGCTTCCCCTCTTCTGTGTGGAGATCAATTCACTTATATTGATAAAAAGAAGAAAGAGGTTTTTGTCTCTGTCGTCGTAAATACGCAAAAAACAGATCCAAAAGTCGTTAACATTTCTTATCCAACGCTGGAAGAGCGTCAGAAATTTGTTCCAAATTCCAAGGTCATTATGCCGAATGGGGCTATAAAGCCCCTTTAAAGAACTTTTTCTGTTCCGTCATTCACAATAGAAAGGAAACGGTCTAATTCTTCAAAAGAATTAAACTGAATTTCGATCTTCCCCCCTTTACCCTCTGATTTTAGGCCAACCGGGAGATTGAGTTGCTCAGAAAGCGTTTGAGCAATTTGCCCTAACTCTCCCTGAGGAAGTTCATCAGATCGTGATGAAGTCTGCGCTCTTGTCTTTGATTTTTGCTTTTCAGGATTTTGGCAAAGGGCTTCTGTTTGCCGCACATTCAATCCCTGACGAATCACAGTCTTTGCTGCTTCTTCAGGATGAGGATGTCCAAGAAGGGCCCGGGCATGCCCCGCAGAGAGTTTTCCCTCTCTCACAAAGATTTTCAAAGCTTCTGGCAAATTCTGAAGACGAAGAAGGTTTGCGATATGGCTACGGCTTTTCCCAAGAATTTTTGAAAGTGTTTCTTGGGTATAAGAAAACTCTTCCATCAATCGCTGATACCCCAAAGATTCTTCCATAGGATCAAGATCTTCACGCTGGATATTTTCCAACAAAGCCATCTCAAGGCTTTGTTTGTCATCTAAATCTTTGATAACGATTGGAACTGTTTCAAGCTGTGCGAGCTTTGAAGCCCGCCATCGACGCTCCCCAGCTATAATTTCATATCGATCCCCAAGTTCTCGCACGACTATGGGCTGAATAACCCCATTTTCTTTGATAGAATCTGCAAGCTCTTGCAAAGCTGTTGGAGCTATGGTTTTTCGTGGCTGATATTTTCCAGGAATCAACCGATCGAGGCTTACCTCTTTCAATTGGTCTTTTTCCTGGGGAAGATCAGGTCCCAAAAGGGCTGAAATTCCTTGTCCCAAGGGTTTTTTCTTAAGCGACCTGACTGTGGTGACCATGTGACATACCTCTTATTTTGTGAAGAATCTCTTTCGCCAGGCGAATATAAGCCATGGATCCATGGGATTTTACATCATAAACCATCACGGGCAAACCATGGGAAGGAGCTTCTGAAACCCTTGTACTCCGAGGGATTTTTGAGTCAAAAAGATGCTCTGGAAAATAGGAACGAACTTCTTCTTCAACATGCTGTGCAAGGGCATTGCGGCTATCATACATGGTGAGAATGATCCCCAGAATCTCAAGATCTGGGTTATAGTTGTTGTGAATCCGCCGGAAAGTTCGCAGAAGCTGCGTCATTCCCTCTAGAGCAAAAAACTCAGCTTGGAGAGGAATTAAAATATATTGGGAGGCAATGAGAGCATTAATTGTCAAAAATCCAAGTGAAGGAGGACAATCAAAAATCACAAAGTCAAAATCATGCCCATTTAAAATCTTTTTCAAGACATACAACCCCTCATCTACGTGAGGAAGCTCCACTTCAGAAGCTGAGAGATCCTGGGTTGAGGGCAAAACATACAAATTCGGAACTGAAGTTGAAACAACAGATTCTGAGAGTGTTTGCTCTCCTGTGATGACCTGATAAACACCTCCTCGGCGTTCTGAGGCAGAAATACCAAGGCCTGTACTTGCATTTCCCTGGGGGTCTAAGTCAATCAACAAGACACGCTTATTGATCGCCGCCATTGCGGTCGCAAGATTAATTGCTGTTGTCGTCTTTCCAACGCCACCCTTTTGGTTGGCAATCGTCATTACTGTCACGTAGCTTGCTCCCCGGGTTTCAAATTCCACACCTTTATTATAGTCGTATGAAAAAGAGAAGAAAGAGAAGACTTCTCATAAGAAAAAGAAAATTTCTCTTGGGCTTGCTGAACCTCTTCATCCACGCGGCTTCCCTTGAGAAAAAAACCTGTCATGGTATCTTTCCACTGAGGCTTTAAAAAATCAAAAATTGTCTCCAGTGATGCAAACCCACGAGCTGTAAACTGGGCATTCTCTGGGTAGGACACTGTTTCAACACGCTGATTGATAACATGAACATTGCAAAGGTTAAGGCTCCGAATCACCATTTCAAGGAAATCACATTTTTTCTGGGTTCTTTCCACGAGATAAACATTCTCAAGCCCCAAAATTCCTAGGATAAGCCCTGGAAATCCAGCACCTGAGCCTAAATCATAAGTGGGTCGTGTAGGATCTAACTCTGCAATCAATGGCACACAATTAAGAATATGGCGCTCCCACAGAGCATCAAGATCCTTCAAGGACACCAGATTATATACAGTTGCCCACTTTCTCAAAAGTTTTTCAAAAGCCTCCAGATCATCCAAGACATGGGATGTGTCTCGGATGGCGTAGGATTTCAGAAGCTTTTCGTATTTCCTATCCATTCATGGAATCAAAGAAATCATCGTTTGATTTTGTGAACTTAATCTTATCCAATAGGAATTCCATTCCATCAGCAGGACCCATAGGATCCAAAATCCGACGGAGGACCCACATCCGAGAAAGCCTCTCTTTTCCAACGAGAAGCTCATCCTTACGGGTTCCAGAGCGTGTAATATCAATGGCAGGGAAGATGCGCTTATCAGAAAGCTTACGGTCCAGAACAATTTCAGAGTTACCTGTTCCCTTGAACTCTTCGAAAATCACCTCATCCATACGGGAACCTGTTTCGATCAAGGCTGTTCCGATGATGGTCAAAGACCCCCCCTCTTCCACATTTCGGGCTGCACCAAAAAGACGTTTTGGACGCTGAAGGGCATGGGCATCAACACCTCCTGTAAGAACCTTTCCAGAGGAAGGAACACAGGTGTTATAGGCACGGGCTAAACGGGTGATAGAATCAAGGAGGATGACAACATCCTTTTTATGCTCAACAAGACGCTTTGCCTTTTCAATCACCATTTCAGAAACCTGAACATGTCGGCTTGCAGGCTCATCAAAGGTTGAGGAAATGACTTCTCCCTTAACGGAGCGAATCATGTCTGTCACTTCTTCTGGACGTTCATCCACAAGTAAAATAATCAAATGGACTTCAGGGTGATTCTTCTCAATAGCCTTTGCGAGCTCCTGAAGCATCACTGTTTTTCCTGTCCGAGGCGGCGCTGTCAAAAGAGCCCGTTGACCTTTTCCAAGAGGAGCGACCATATCAATGACCCGTGTCACTGCATGAGGATTGTCTCCCTCAGGCTCAATCTCCAGCTTTAGCTGATCTTGTGCAAAAAGCGGTGTCAGGTTATCAAAATTCAAACGATGACGGCTTTTTTCAGGCTCTTCAAAGTTAATTCTTGTGACACTTGTGAGTGTAAAGTAGCGCTCTCCCTCTTTCGGAGCACGCATCTCTCCCTCGACGGTATCTCCTGTGCGAAGGCTATACTTGCGCACAATTTTAGGAGAAACATAAATATCGTCCGCACCTGGAAGATAGTTTGCACCCGCAGAACGGAGAAAACCAAACTGATCTTGAAGAAGCTCAATCACTCCACCCCCATAAATGGGATCTCCGCGCTCAGCGTGGGTTTTTAAGATTTCCACAATCATATCTTGCTTGCGCAAATTGGAGGATTCTTCAATATTAAGAGACTCGGCTAGAGCCAAGAGCTCCGTCGGGCTTTTCGCCTTAAGATCTTGTATGTTCATATATGTCTATCGGAAAGTTAAAATGTATCAAGGACTGATGTGGTATGTTATACCCAGTTTTTCTTTTTTGACAAGAAAAATCTCAGCATCAAAAGTTCTGGAAGCCTTTCCCTTCACTATTAATATCGATATTGAGGGCCTTGAGGCCTTATGCAACACATAAAGCACCCCAACCCGCAAGTGGCAAGACAAGCGCCGCAATTTCCAAAGACAAACTCCGTTGCTGTGTGGCCCGTAGTGAGGTGAAGTAAGGTCTCTACTCCTGGGTATATAAACCCGACCATTGCATTAATATCACCTGGAGAGAAACCTTCCTCAAAGCTGCCAGATGCTGCCCTAATGGCCTGAACAATAACAAAAGCTGCAGTTAACGCCCCCATGGCTTTCCCATATCCCTCACAACATGAGGTCAGCCGTCTTGCGACTGCCTGCTCTGCAGGAGAAAGACCTCCTCCTCCTGGAGCAGGGTGTCCTGCTGGAGTGGGAACTCTTGCTGAAGAAGAGGAGGCCCTTCCAGGTGGCTGTTGTCCTCCAGTAGCAGGGGTTACGACACCAGCTAGATATCCTTCTGCATAAATTGGTGTCTGTTTTCCATCGCCCCCTGTTCCAGTAGCAGAAAAGGAATTTGTAACTCCTAAAACTATCATTAAAAAAAACATGTGTATTATCTTATGGAGGCTCATTTTTTCCCTGCGTTAAAACTTTTAATTAAAAACTGGCACACCTAAACATGAACTTCAATACCTGATAAGGTTTTGACAACACCAAAATGTGATTTCTGCTACATTGTGGTCCCGCTGTGAACACAAAGCTTGTGAGGATAGTTAAAAATGATAAAAAACACCCCATACCCAAGAGTTGGAGTAGCTGTCTTGATTCTCAATGACCAAGGGCAGATCCTTGTTGGGAAACGTAAAAATTCACATGGAGCCTCAAGTTGGGCCCCTCCCGGCGGTCACCTGGAATTTTCAGAAACTTTTGAAGCTTGCGCAGTGCGGGAAACCTTAGAAGAAACAGGATTGAAAATAGAAGATCCACTTTTTTTGGGCATTACAAATGATAAATTCCCAGAGGAAAACAAACACTTTGTCACCGTGTTTATGAAAGCAGAATTACAAAACAAGCAAGCACCTAAATGTATGGAACCCCATAAATGTGAGGGATGGCAATGGTTTACCCAAGATAAATTGCCAGAAATTTTATTTACTCCTTTTAAAAAATTTATCCAAGGAAAAGTCTATACTTCCTCTCCATTTTTGTATTCCTTTGAAAGGCACCAAAAAACCTATTTCTTTTAATCAAAATATTTACGAATATTTTATAAACATATGTTTTAATATAAATCTAATTATAGAAGTATTTTTTAATGTTACAGGGACTCTCAAAGTTTATTCTTTTTGTTTTCTTCTTTTTGGGAAGTGTAGATGCTGAAGCACTCTCTTCAGAAGCCGAGGCTGTTAAAACAACCCTTTCTGAAAAATTCTCAACATCAGGTCAAATCCGAAAATTCTACGAAAAACGATCCTTTAAGCCAGTTTGGTTTGTTGAAGAACGTCCTTCCGTCGCCCTTGAGAATGCTGTTAACACCCTGAAAAAAAGCCGTGAAGAAGGTTTAGAGCCTGAAGATTATGATACAGGAATCAAAGCTGCTGAAGACGAAGGAATGCCATGGTCAGAGAGAGAAATCCAGCTCTCGAAAAGTGTGGCAGACTACCTAAAAGACTTAACTCAGGGACATATGTCTGCAGATGAGGGAAAGAAGTGGCATAACTACGGTGGGGTCCTTGATAAAAGAGCCTCTCCCTCAGAAATTCTCCAAACGCAACTCCTGAGCGACCCCACAGGGGCTTGGCTCTTAACTTATACGGTTGATGACCATATCTACCAAAAATTTAAGGAGGAGCTTGCTTACCAACGCATCCTAGAGCGCCAAGAAGAATGGCCTCAAGAAAAAATAACAAAGATTCTGCGCAAAGGCACCAAGGATAGGGAAGTCATCCTGCTTCGAAAACTCCTTAAGCTTCATGGTGTTATCGGTGAAGACCTCCCCATTGAAGCCACTCCAGACACCTATGACACCTACATCGTTGCAGCTGTGGGAACATTTCAGGAAAAAATGGGGATCAAAAGCGATGGATTTGTGGGAGAACGCACCCGCCAAATCCTAAATATGTCCCCTTCGGAACGAATTAATAAGCTTAAGATTTCTATGGAGCGGTGGCGGTGGCTTCCTGAAGATTTGGGGGATCAGTATGTGATGGTCAATATTCCCTGGTTTGAGCTTTTGATGGTGAAGAACGATGAAATTATGGATCGGATGCGGATTATTGTAGGTCGTGATGGTCGGGAAACCCCGGTTTTCTCAACACAAATCCGAGGGATCCGATATAACCCCTCTTGGACTGTGCCCCGTTCCATTGCAACACGGGACAAGCTTAAAATCCTCAAAAAAGACCCACACATTCTAGAAAATCGTCATTACCGTCTTTATTCAGCTTCAGGTGAGCCTTTAGCAATGGATCAGATCAACTGGGGACAGGTCACCCGGGCAACGTTTAATTATCGCCTTAAACAACTTCCTGGCGATCATAATGCCCTGGGACGGGTTCGCCTTTTGATGCATAACCCCTACTCTGTTTACCTTCACGGAACAGATGCTGGAAGCCAGAAGCTCTTTAGCTATGACGAGAGAGATCATTCCTCAGGGTGCATTCGCGTTGAAGATCCGGTGAGACTTGCCACATTCTTACATGATGATCCAGGAAAATGGTCTCAACCTATTGTTGAGGAAGTGATAGAAGTCAACAAAACACGAAATGTTAAACTCGAAAAAAGAGTCCAAGCGCATATTGTTTATTTTACAGCATGGCCTATAAACGGTGTTGTTCAATTCCGTCCAGACATTTATGAAATGGACAAGCGCCTCATGAAAGCCCTCAGGGGATAGTGTTTCCTTTTTACAACGGCTGAAGAGCTCTATAGCTTTATTTCATAGCTTTTTGAAGGCTCCCTTGAGATTTAGGGGAGAGCTTTTTATATGTAGAAGATCGATCTAATGAGCTCCCCCTATGTCAATGCGTACGCGATTTACAATCATACTTTCCTTTGTCTTTGCAGCAGCCTGCATCGAGACGGATATCTATCTCCCCGCTTTCCCAGACATGATGGATTTCTTTGGCACAACAGAAGAAGTTATTCAAAGCCTCCTCACCTGGAACTTCTTTGCTTTGTGTCTTTCAAGCGTGCTCTATGGGCCTGCTTCTGATGCTTATGGGCGAAAACCCTTTTTGATTGGAGCTTTATCTATTTTCTTAGTCGGTAGCCTTATTACTGTTTTCTCAGATGATTTTGGCTATGTCCTCCTCGGCCGGGTTTTCCAGGGCCTTGGAAGTGGGGGGTGTTTTACATTGGGTTCTGCCATGATTTTTGACAGTCTTAATGAAGAAGACTCGGCTATTGTCCTCAACAGACTTAACACACTTGTTCCCCTTGCTATGGGTGGTGCACCTCTTGTCGGCGCCTACCTGAACCAAGCCTACGGTTTTCGTGCTAATTTTGAAGCGATTGCCATTACTGTTGCACTCAGCCTTGTTATTTGTGCTTTCGGTTTTGAAGAACCTCTCTCTGAAGAGAAGCGACGCCCTCTCAACAAGGATAACCTTAAGCATGACTTTAAAGCCCTGTTGACCTCTTTTCCATTTTGGCAGATCTGTTTATTCATTGGCCTTGTTTTTGCAGCCTTTATGAGCTTTCTTGCGGGAATTACTCTTCTGTTTATCTGTGAGTTTGGTGTTCCCAAAACACTCTATCCCTTTTATCAGGGGTCTCTTCTGCTAGCCTATGTCATCGCAAGCTTGACCTGCTCTCCCCTCATTGAACGTATTGGTATGACGAAAGTTCGGGATTTAGGAGCCATTCTCTCTTTCAGTGGGGCGATTTTTCTGTCTATCGCCATCATTTTCACCCCCAGAAACCCTGAGTTGTTAACGCTCAGCATGATCCCCTTTACCTTTGGGATGATGTATTCCATGACGCCGTCTTTCGCGACCTTGATGAATTTATTTCCAGAGATCAAGGGTCTGAATGCAAGCCTTTTAACAAGCTTTCGCCTTCTCATCACAGCAGCCGTAGTGGATATCTCAAGCCGCCTCTATGATGGAACAATCTACCCCGTCGCGCTAACAGCGATTGCCGCTATTTTGCTCGGAACCCTAGCCTATGCTGGGTTTGCCTTTGGGAAGGGTAAAGAAGTTTAAGCAGGGGCTAACACCTAAAAAAACTCTGTTTCTGGTTGGTCTGAGGGAAGAAGCCGTCGGATAGCCTTCTCGAGTTTTTTCAGAGCTTGAACCTCAAGCTGGCGCACCCGCTCCCGGGAAAGGTTTAATTCAGCCCCAAGAGTATCAAGAGTATCTGGCTTCTCTTTCATTTTCCGACGACGGACAATTGTTTGTTCACGGGGCTTTAAGCTTGTCAAAGCCTCTTCCAAAAGAGCTATTTTTTTAAAAGATCGGTCTTGTCGAATAACGACATCTTCTGGATTTTCTGCCCCATCAGGGATGAAATCCATAAGTTCACCGTCATCATCTTCATTAGACGTGCTGAGATTTAAGGAAATATCTCCCCCCATGAGACGTTGTTCCATCTCTTTCACAGACTTCTTACTGACAGAAAGAACCTTGGAGACATGTGCTGTTTGATCTTCTGTCAAACTGGTTCCAATCTCTTCTGGAGCCATGTCTTTTTTCATCCGTCGCAAGGAGAAAAAAAGCTTCTTCTGATCACGATTTGTTCCCATTTTGACCATAGACCAATTACGGAGAATATAGTCTTTCATTTGAGCCTGAATCCACCACACAGCATATGTGGCAAACCGAACCTCTTTACTCTGGTCAAATCGGCGCAAGGCCTCCATCAACCCCAGACTTCCCTCAGAAACCAAGTCCTGCATAGGCAGGCCATACCCCCGATACCCAGACGCAATCTTAGCCACAAGGCGAAAGTGAGACTGAATTAGCTTATCTGCGGCTTTCATATCATTAGTCTCGTGCCACCTAGAAATAAGACTTTTTTCTTCCTCAGGTTCAAGCACGGGATATCGATTGGCCCGCGTTATCATCTTGTGAAGCGGATCCCTATCCTCGACTGCATTATATTGCCCATGGGAGCTGTAGTACATGTAATCCCCTGCAAATCGCTATTTTTATGTTATCAAAAAATGGTGATTAAAAGGTTTACACTAAAATTTTGTCAAACTCCAGAATAATCTTTCCTCAATAATGACAATACTTTTAAAAAGTTTTCTGGCAAATCTTGTGTGAAAGATAGCTCTTCTTCTGTTTCTGGGTGCAGAAAAGAGAGCTTATAAGCATGAAGAAAGTGTTGCCCCAGGGTTGAAGCCGTATCTGCAAGCTGTTTAGCCTTGGGGCCTTGATAGATACTTCCATACAAATCATCCCCGATAACGCCATGATTCATGTTTGCTAAATGCGCCCGAATCTGGTGGGTCCGCCCTGTTTTCAACTGGCACTCTACAAGGCTTGCAAGAGCTCCAAAAGACTCTAGAACCTTGTAGTAAGTAATAGCCTCTTTCCCTCCAGACCTCAAAACCCGCATCCGATGGCGATCACGGGGGTGGCGGTCCATGGGGCGGTTAATAATTCCCACAGGAGGAGAGGGCACACCCCAGACAAGAGCCTTATAGCAACGGCTCAAGCTTCTTTCCTGAAACTGGTCTTTCAAATACCGGTAAGCCGTTAGGGTTTTCGCAACAACCATAAGCCCTGAAGTATTCCGGTCCAAGCGGTGAACAATCCCTGGCCTTGTTGGGTTTCCTTCATTCACACCGCTAATTTCTTCGCCACAATGGTAAAGAAGGCCGTTGACGAGCGTACCTGTATAATGCCCCGGCGCAGGGTGCACAACGAGACCCACAGGCTTGTTCAAAACGAGAACGGACTCATCTTCATAAACAACATCTAAATCCATGGGCTCTGGCTCTAGAGTTCCAGAACCAAGGGGCTCCGAGAGATCTGTTAAGGAGAGAACATCCCCTTCTTTTGTCTTATACTTTGGGGATGTTTCCACCTCTGCGTTGACCAAAACCAGCCCTTGGGAAATTTTCTTGACTAAGAGGGAACGAGAAAAATCGGGAAACCCGGCAACCAGGGCTTTGTCAAGGCGTAACCCCACAAGATCATCCGTAATTACAAATTCTGTCACCGTTTCCATCCGCGATAAATGACAGAATTTGAAGCTTTTGTCAAAAAGGCTTAAAAAAGACGAGCCCTACGATGAGGAGGAGGAGGATGGTTGGAATTTCGTTGATCCACCGAAAAAAGACTTCTGAGTGGGTGTTTTCCCCGGAAACGAAGGCTTTATGCGTTTTAGAGAGAAACCCCTGAAACCCAGCAAGACCGAAGGCAAGAGTAAACTTAAGATGAAACCACCCTTCCCGCCAGGGCTCCCCCCCAAGAGAAACCGTCAGCAGGATGCCGAACAAGAACGTTGCCATCATGGCAGGATTCATGATGACCTTGAGAAGTTTTTTCTCCATGGTGAGGAAGGTCTCATACCCCTTTTCTCCAGGAGAAAAACGGGTGTGATACACGAATAGCCGCGGTAGATAGAAAAGCCCCGCCATCCAAGCGACAAAACTCACCACATGGAGCCCCTTGAGGGTGAGATATACCGTTTCATTTGCTAACCAATCAGCCACAGCAACACTCCTTGTATTTTGAGGGACAGACACGCTTAAAAGACTCGCTTGTTCTGACAAGATCCGCAAGTGTTTTGATAAAAGCAGGGTGAGCCCCCGAAACAGGAACCCGATGATACTCAGGGACACCTTTTTTCTCTGCTAGCTCTCGATACTCGACGTCCAGCTCCACAAGGGTCTCAGAATGGTCAGAAACGAACGCCAGAGGCACAACGACCAATCCCAGCCCCCCTTGTCCTGCTTTTTCGATCTCGGCGTCTGTATAGGGCTCTATCCACTTCTGAGGACCCACCCGACTTTGGTACGTCACAACCCAATCGAACCTTGGGTGCTTTTTTTCAACCTCCGCCGCAATGGCTGCTGCTGTCTGCTCAACCTGCCATTGGTAGGGGTCTCCTTTGTTGATAATTGACTCTGGAAGCCCGTGAGCTGAGAACAAAACCCGCACCCTTCCTTTTGCTTGGTCTAGCGCCTTAATCAACGGCTCAGCATAAGAAGCGATAAAGCCTGGTGCCGTTGGGTAACAGCAAGGAACCAGGAGCGGGACACCTCCAAGCCCCTCACCCTGGAGCGCTTCTTTCCACTCTTTCAGAGAAGACCCGGACGTTGTTGTCGAGAACTGTGGGTAGAGAGGGAGAGCCACGATCCGATCTGGCTGGTAGTCCCGCACCTCTTTTACAACCTCTGCTGCCCGGGGGTGCCAGTACCGCATCACGATAAAGACTTTGTGCCCCTCCCCCAGCTCTTTCTCCAGGGCCCTCGCCTGAGCCTGGGTGTTCTCAAGAAGAGGGGAGCTCCCACCAAGCTGCTCATAGATCTCGGCAGCCTCTTTTTCGCGGCGTGATGAGATGAGCTTTGCAGCAAACCAGCGGAGAGGACGTGGTAAAGGAAAAATGGCGGGGTCAAAAAAAAGGTTGAACAAAAAGGGTTTCACGGAAGAAGGGTTATCAGGTCCCCCTAAGTTAAACAAAACAACCGCTGTTCTTGTCTTTGTCATGATGCCTCCCGCACGTAAGAAATAAAGGCCTCAACATGTTTGGGGGGGGTGTTAGGCACAACGCCATGCCCTAGGTTCATGATGTGGGGGCGGCCCTTGAAGGCCTTTTTGTAGCGCTGAACCTCCTGGCGCAAAATCTCCCCCCCGACCACCAAGGCCTGAGGATCCACAGCCCCCTGAACAGGAACGCCCTTTCCTAGCCTCTGGTTCACGGCTTCTGGGTTCATTGTGTAGTCAAGGCCAACAGCATTCACACCTGTCTTCTTCACATAATCGACGAGATGCTCCCCCATTCCCCGAGGGAATCCAATGATCGGCACTCCTGGACAGGCTAAGCGTACCCGATCAACGATTTGCTTTGTTGGCCCAAACACAAAGGGCTCGAGTCCCCCATAAGGACAAGCCCCGCCCCAGGACTCAAAGATCTGAAGCACAGAAGCTCCTGCCTTGGCCTGAGCCACAAGGTGTGTTGACAGCGCATCTACAAGCAGCTCCATCAAAGCCTCCATCTCCTGGGGACGGGAAAGGGCAAAGTGACGCACACCGTCATGAGCTTTGGATCCTCGGCCTTCAACCATATAGCAAGCCAGGGTCCAGGGCGCTCCACAAAACCCAATAAGATCTTTCTCAGCCCCGATTGCCAAACGCGCCAACTCTACGGCCTCATACACAGAGGCAAGAGCCTGGGGATCATACTTGAGCCGAGGGACCTGTAAGGGGCCAAGCTGGGGGCCCTCTCCCCGAACAAAGGAAACGTCTTGACCCATCGCGTGAGGAATCACGAGAATGTCTGAGAAAATGATGGCTGCGTCTAAGTCAAATCGCCTCATGGGTTGAAGTGTGATCTCCGTTGCAACCTTGGGGGTGTAGCATGCTTCTAAGAAGCTTGCTTGGGTTTGGCGAAGCTCCCTATACTCGGGAAGATACCTCCCAGCTTGGCGCATAAGCCAAACAGGGGGAGCCCCGTCTTTTTTACCGGCAAGGGTTTGACAAAGGTTACCCATTTCTTTTGATACCATTAATAATATATTAAAAAATTGTAATAGTAGTATGGCTGGGGATCATGGGGATTCAAGGAAAAAGATATCCCCACCCCAAAAAAACAAAAACCCGTGGAAAAAGGGGAGAGATTCATGAGGCCTAGAAAGAGCCTTCTTTTCTCGAGGCGCTCTTTTGGGGGGAACTCTGTGGATGAGCTGGGGGTAACTTTTTTGGCACTGAATCAAAGGGGTGTGGATAACTTGCGGATAAAAAACCAAGAGCGGGTGTGTATTTTTACACTTTTGGAGTGCACACAGAGATCTCCCCGGTTTTATCCACAGCCTTGACCCCCTTGCATCTCTCCATTACATCTATCATATGAGAGAAATCGTTCTAGATACCGAAACCACAGGTCTTCGTTTTGACGAGGGACACCGCCTTGTTGAGATTGGGGCTGTGGAAATTGTGAATCTTGTCCCTACCGGGAAGACGTATCACGTTTATATTAACCCAGAGCGGGATATGCCGGAAGGAGCTTACAATGTTCATGGGCTCTCAGAAGCGTTTTTGCGGGAATACCCCGTATTCAAAGACCAAGTTCAGGGTTTTCTAGATTTCATCGCTGAGGATCCCCTTGTTATCCATAATGCGCCTTTTGATATGGGGTTTCTGAACGGAGAGCTTGGGGTTTTGGGCCTCCCCCTTATCCCCTTAACGCGTGTTGTGGATACGCTTGTCATGGCGCGCACACGTTTTCCTGGGAGCCCGGCATCCTTGGATGCTCTCTGTAAGAGGTTCTCTGTAGACGCCACATCCCGGACAAAGCACGGGGCTTTAATCGATTCAGAGCTCCTTGCCGAGGTGTATTTGAACCTCAAGGGCGGGCGGCAACAGAGTTTCTTGGGGGGAGGCAAGGCTTCACAAGGGGCCCAATCTGCCTCTGCATCTACCACACAAGCCGCCTCTTTTGAGCGCCCAAAGAGAGAACCTCGGACTTTTTCCTTAACACCCGAAGAGGAAAAAGCCCATCAATCTATGGTCGAAAATCTCGGAGACAAGGTCCTGTGGAAAAAAGCCTAAGCGGCTGTCTTCAACCGAAATGACTTGCGGTGATGAGGGGTCATCCCGTGTTTGCCGATGGCATCCCGGTGGGCCTTGGAGCCATACCCCTTGTTTTGCTTCCACCCGTACATAGGAAACTCCTGGTCAAGCTTCACCATTTCCCTATCTCTTAGGACTTTTGCAATAATGCTTGCACCTGCAATGGCCGCAACACGACCATCACCCTTTATAACAGCTTTTGAGGGCAGGGTTTTTATGGGGTGGTTTCCGTCAACAAGAATCAGCGGAGTCGAAGGGTGTGGGGTGTTATAGAGGGTTCCTGCAACATCTCCCATCGCTTTGAGTGTGGCCTGAAGGATGTTTAGGGCATCAATTTCCTCTGGAGGAGAAAAACGATGGGCCCACAAAATTTTCTCCGGCTGAGAGGTCAGCTCTTCAAAAAGAGCTTCCCGCTTTTTTTCAGAGAGTTTCTTTGAGTCATCAAGGCGCTGGGCAAGGTCCTTTTCTGCTTGGGGGCAGAGAAAACATAAGGCGGCAACAGACACAGGGCCAGCTAGAGGCCCCCGCCCAGCTTCATCTACGCCGATGATGAGACGATTTTCCCACTGTTCCCGGGTTTCAAGCATCCTTCTTCTCCTCTTCTTCTGGCGCTGGGAGCTGAGGTGCTGTCGCTTCAGAGGCCTCAGGGGTTGTTTCTGCCTCAGGCCGGGGTTCTTCTTTTTTCTCTGAGCGCGAGAGGAGTTTTTGTCCGGCGATAATCATGGCTTCCGCAATAAACTGAAGGGCCTTCATTTGCTTCCCGTAGAGGATATCCATAATTTGTCGCCCAGACTTCAACTTTTCTGGGGCGATGTTGTGAAGTCGACGGGCGGCATTCATCCAGAACGGGCTGAGCGCAAGGGAGAGGGCCGCTAAGGAAATCACAAGGTTCCCACCATCTTTAGAAATCAAACTTTCCTGAAGACCAATCTGGGTTAGAAGAAAAGAAAATTCTCCCATTTGAGCAAGAACAAGGCCAGTCAGAAAGGCCGTGGACCACTGTTGCTTTAAAAACCTTAGAATTGAAATATTCAAAGCTGTTTTGATAACGGTGATAAAGAGCAACAGAACGATCACTTTTACAAAATGATCCATAATATAGCGGATATCCATCAACAGGCCGATAGAGAGGAAAAACACCATCATCAGCACCGTTTGGATTGGCTGGGTACTTTCAACCATAGTGTGACGATCAGCTGTGTTTCCAAGAATCAATCCGCCTAAAAAGGCGCCGTATGCAGAAGAAAGCCCAAGAACACCAGCAATTGTTGCTGTTCCAAAACAAAAAACCAGGGCCGCTACAGGGCGAAGGTCTGGTGTGTGGGCAATCCGATCAATCAGGTTCAGGCGAACTTCTTCTTTGCGGGAAAAGAACCAAATCACGGCTCCAAGAATACATAAGGAAAAGGCAATCTTAAGCGCAACAGCTGTTCCAAATCCCCCTCCTGCTCCTGCGCTGCGGAGGATAAGGATCATCGGTACGATGGCTAAGTCTTGGGCAATGAGAACACCGATTGTTGTGCGACCTACATCTGTTTTTAGCTCATCAATGCGCTCAAGCATTTTGACAGCAACAGCTGTGGAAGAGAGCCCTAAAGCAAAAGAAAGAACAAGCTTAAGCCCATCGGGAATTTCGATAAAAAGACCAAGTCCGTACACAACCCCCAAGGCGGATCCAATTTGGAGGATGGTACACATCAAGGCAATATGCCAGACCTTCATAAAGCTTTTTAAAGAAAGCTCCATCCCGATTAAAAAGAGCAGCATCTGTACACCAAGTTCTGCTAGGTGCTCAATAGAGCTTCGGTCTTTCACAAGATCGAGGGCACTAGGCCCCAGGAGGATCCCAGCAACGATATACCCTAGAACGGCAGGTTGCTTCAGGCGTTCAAAGATAAGGCCACACCCAAGGGCAATCAACGGAACAAGAGCAATTTGAACAAAAAACGTATGATCCATAAGACCTCCCACCAACCTCTTTCCTTATACTGTGAGGAAAAGGTCTTGTCTACGAAATCAAGCACTAAGTTTTTTCTGAATCTCCAATAGATCTTGCCAGAACTTTGCTTTATTTCCTGGAGATCTTAAAAGATAGGCGGGGTGATAAACAGGCATAGCCTGAACAGAAGACATGCCTTTTGGAAAAGGAATATCTGTCCATTTTCCCCGGAGTCGCGTAACTGCAGCTTGAGGTCCTAAAAGGGTTTTCGCAGCAACACTCCCCACAAGAATTAGAACCTTTGGCTGAATTAAAGCAATATGCCGATAGAGGAAGGGGAGGCACATGGCTGTTTCCGCAGGGGTTGGAGTACGGTTTCCAGGAGGCCGCCAGGGAATCGTATTGGTGATGTAGAGATTTTCGGCCCGCTCAAGTCCAATGGCTTTGAAAGCTCTATCTAAGAGTTGGCCACTCATACCTACAAAGGGTTTTCCTTGCTTATCCTCCTCAGCACCAGGAGCTTCCCCGATTGCCATGACGTCTGCTTTGGGATTTCCATCAGCAAAAACAAGTCGAGAGGCTGTTTTTTTGAGGGGGCACTGGTCAAAAGCCTCCATCTCTGCCCGCAATTTTTCGAGAGAGTCATCTTGTGGAATCTCAAAAGTGGTCGGATCAAAATTCTTTACCTCTGGGAGAGGTTGTGACGGGGGCTGTAGCGTTTGAGGCCTTGGCGTAGGTAATGCCTGCTTTGGCGGCTGAGGCTGTGCTTCTGGCTGCGCTAGAATTTCAGGGCAACGCTCCCCTTTTAGGGGGCCTGTCGGAGAAAAATCTTGGCTGAGAAGCCAGAGGCTAATTTGTTCTTTCGAAAGAGTCATGAGATGAGCACTCCTTTCTCTTCAAGCATGGTAATGATGGTGTCCACAATTTCCTGAGCTTCAAGGCCATGACACATCACCTCATGCTGAGCTTGAGCATAAAGAGGCCGGTACTCCTCCAGAAGGTCTGTGATGGTTTCTCGGGGGTCAGCGCCTTCGAGTTGGGGACGATGGGTCCGGGGCGTCACCCGAGCAAGGATGTCTTCAATATCTGCATTCAACCAGAGTGAAATCCCTTTTTCTTGGATAAGCTCTCGTGTTTTAGGCCGAATAAAAGCACCAACTCCTGTTGAGAGAATTTTGGGTTTTGGGTCATCTAGGATGCGCTCAATAACTCTTTTTTCCGTATCAATAAAGGCAGCTTCACCATATATTTGATAAATATCACTAATTGTGCACCCAGCAGCTTTTTCGACTTCCTGATCTGAATCTTTGAAGGTGAGACCTAGGCGTTTAGCGAGTTTGAGGCCTACACTTGTTTTTCCGACGCCCATCATCCCAACAAGCACGAGAGTCTTCTGGAGACTGAATCCATAACTGCGGGGCGTATTGATCATTTTGAAAAAAAGCCTTCTTGTGTTAAAACCTATAGGAAATTATATACCATGTGCAAGGGGGTTATATGCCAAGAGGATTAAAAAAGTTAAGCCTCACTTTCGTAGTGCTTGTTTTAGGGCTGGTTGTTTACTCAATACTGATTGGTTTTCCGGCACCAAAGGGAAAAAACGTACAAACTTTTTCTGCATTAGATTTTTCAACACAAAAGCCTGTTAATCGCTCTTAGATACAGGCAAAACTCAGGATAGATCACATGGCTGAATTCAATCAAATTCCACTCTTTCTGGAGTATATGGCTGTCGAACGGGGAGCCTCTCACAACACCATAGAGTCTTATCGTCGTGACTTACAGGATTTTTATAGTTCCTATGAGGCTATGACACCGGAGACGGTTCGACAATATTTCAAGACACAGACTTTTGAGAAGCTTTCTCCTGCATCTCAGGCGAGGCGACTTTCAAGCTTTAAAAGCTTTGCAAAATTTATGATGATTGAAGGAATTTGGGAACAGTCACCGTTGACGCATATTACCCCTCCCAGAAAACCTAAAACACTTCCAAAGATTCTCTCCCACGAGGACTTGAAAGCCTTACTTAACCAGGCTTGGAAAGATACCTCTCCTGAAGGACTAAGACTGACAGCTTTTCTAGAGCTCCTCTACGCCACAGGCCTTCGGGTTTCTGAAATTGTGGGTTTGCCCAAAACAGTTGTTGGCCCAGCAAAAACATCAATGGCTTTTACTGTGATTGGAAAAGGGGGTAAGGAGCGTTGGGTTCCCCTCACGGACCATGCTCTTGAGGCCTTGAAAGCTTATCTCCCCTATCGAGGACACTTTGGACGGGATGATCGTTGGCTCTTTCCCTCTTCTTCTAAAGAAGGGCATCTGACCCGCCAGCGCCTAGGGCAACTTTTGAAACAGCTTGCCATTGACGCAGGTGTAGATCCGAGTCGTCTCTCCCCTCACGTCATCCGCCACGCTTTTGCAACACACCTTTTAGAGGGTGGGGCTGATTTGGTTGCTGTTCAAAATCTCTTAGGGCACCGGGATATCTCAACAACAGAGATCTACACACATGTGTGCCAAGAGAATTTGCGTAACTATCTGGAGGAAAATCACCCTCTTGGAAAACCTCAAGAAAAGTGATTTCATGGGCTTAGCTAAGGGAAAAAGCATGCGGTTTATTTTTGGGATTATTCTTTTTTGTTTGAGTGTGGCCCCTCTTTTGGGGATGCCAAACCCTCATGTCACCTTTGCGTCTCCAGAAACCTATGAAGTAGACCTTCAGAAAGCTTTTGAGCGCTCTGCTAAAGGCCTTATCCTCCACTTTAATTTTACTCCGACGCCAAAGCATGTTCGGCTTTTAGCCAAAGGGGGTGAGAGCGTATCTTCTTTTTCCACAACCTCTTGGACGTCAAACCAGCTGGATGCAGAGATGGGGGAGGTCCTTGTTAAAACACTTCCAAACTTAAAGCGATTGACCCTTCCCAAAGCTGAAATCACCTTAGGTGGCTTGCAAAAGCTTAGCTCTATGAAACACCTATCTTATCTTGATCTTCGGGAGTCAAACTTGACCAATAGCCTTGTCCGGGAGATTGGTCGAACTTTTTCTGGTCTTGAATCTTTAAACATGAGTGGGCGCCATGAAGATTTTGAAAAAAGTGCTCAAAAGTCTCTGTGGCAGAGAATTAAATCCTATATTATTGATCTGTTGGGAATTTCAGCGGAGGTTGCAGTCCAGTATATGCCAGTTGATAATGCCCCAGGAGAGGATGTGCTTAATGGTCAAGCGATTGCGGGTCTTGTCCGGATGCCTCACCTGAAATACCTTACACTCATAGATGTGCCCGTGACTGTAGTTCACATTGGTCATATTGCTGGGATTAAGCCTTTGAAAATCATCACAATTTCTCCAGAAATTGATCATCTTTATCATCAGACATTGGTGAAGCTTCGCTCGGATATCCGGATTGATACCCAGGCAGAACCCATCTATTCAGACCGATTTTTTCAAAAGGGTGTCACAAATCAAAAATCGTGATAAAGTGGCCCCTTGTTTTTGCTCCCCTGGTTAAAAGGAGATGTCCATGCAGGTCCTTGATTTTGAAAAGAATATTGAAGAATTAGAATCCAAGCTTAATGAGCTTCGCCACCTCTCTGGTAGTACGGATCTGAATATCGTCGATGAGATTGCGCGCCTTGAGCGCAAGGTAGAGAAGCTGCTCAGTCAGACTTATGCCAAACTCTCCCCGTGGGAAAAAGTTCAAGTGGCCCGCCATCCGAGCCGCCCCCACTTCGTGGATTATGTGAAGCATTTGATTGAAGATTTTACACCCCTTGCGGGAGATCGTGTCTTTGCAGAAGATCAGGCTTTGATTGGGGGGCTCGGTCGTTTCCAGGGAAATCCTGTCGTTGTTTTAGGGCAGGAAAAAGGAAAAGAAACCGAAGACCGGGTCCGCCACAATTTTGGAATGACACGCCCTGAAGGATATCGTAAAGCTCAGCGTTTGATGGATTTGGCTGATCGTTTTAACCTCCCGCTTATTTGTCTCATTGATACACCTGGAGCTCATCCTGGCGTTGATGCAGAAGCTCGAGGCCAATCAGAAGCTATCGCGATTTCTATGGAAAAAATGAGCCAACTCCAGGTGCCTGTAATCTCTGTTATTACAGGAGAGGGCATGTCCGGAGGCGCTATTGCCATTGGCTTGGCGAATGAAGTCTATATGCTTGAGCATTCTATCTACACAGTGATCAGCCCTGAGGGATGTGCGTCTATTCTCTGGCGTACAGCTGAGATGCGCAAAGAGGCAGCTGCCACGATGCGCCTCACGGCTGAAGATCTAATGAAATTCAAAATTATTGATAAGATCATTGAAGAACCCCTCGGTGGCGCACACCGTGATCATCAAAAAGCCATTGGGAACCTGGGGGCTGCTCTTGAGGAAGCTCTCTCTCGCCTTGGCGGGATGGGGCCGACAAATCTTGTAAACCACCGTCGTGAAAAATTCCTTCAAATGGGTCAAGAAGGTCTCATATAGGGAGGTGAACATGGTCACCCTCCCCTCCCCGAGTCAGACAGTTCGCGGCGCCCGGTGGCTTTATACCCCTGTTGAAACACAAGCCATTCATCAGTATTCACTGGGGCAAAATGTTTCTCCTCTGCTTTCAGAGGTTCTCATTCGCCGGGGCATCGAACCTCTTGCACTTCCCGATTTTTTAAATCCAAAGTTAAAGACCCTCCTGCCAAACCCTTCTCACTTTAAGGGCATGGATCAGGCTGTGGATGCTATTGCATCTGCTTTAGAAAGCTCAGCTCCTCTCGGTATTTTTGGGGACTATGATGTGGATGGGGCTACCAGTGCTGCCCTTTTGGCAACATACTTTCAAGAGCTCGGGATTTCCTACGAGATTCATATTCCTGATCGTCTCCAAGAAGGATACGGCGTGAGCCAAGAAGGGCTAAAAGCCCTTCAGGAAAAAGGATGTACACACATTGTGACTGTGGACTGTGGGACCAGCTCCCATGAGGCTCTTTCCTGGGGGAAAGAACAGGGGCTTTCCATCATTGTTTTGGATCATCATCAGGGCTCTGAAGAAAATCCTCCCTGCACAGCTTTGGTTAACCCAAACCAGGTTGGGGAAGTGATTCCTTACACTTACCTTTGTGGGGCGGGCGTGACTTATCTTTTCTTGGTTGGCTTACACCGTGCCCTCCGGGAGAAAGGATATTTTGAAAAGACGTCAGAGCCAAACCTTCTTCATTTTTTAGATTTTGTCGCCCTTGGAACCGTTTGTGATGTTGTGCCCTTAAAAGGCTTAAACCGGGCATTCGTGAGTCAAGGGTTGAAAATTATGTCCCAGAATTCTCGCCCTGGCATTCAGGCTTTGATGGCGGTTGGTGGCATTGAGGGGGACGTAAAACCCTATCACTGTGGCTTTGTCTTAGGACCTCGCATCAATGCAGGAGGCCGTATTGGGGATGCCTCATTAGGGGTTAAGCTTTTGAGCACATCTTCCCCTGAAGAAGCTCAAAAAATTGCAGAGCAACTTGATAAAGCTAATGATGCCCGCCAAATGATCGAAATCCAGGCCGTAGAAGAGGCTAAAGCTATGGTTGAGGTCACTCCTCCAGAAAAACGCCCAAAGGGGCTCTGTGTCTTCGGAAAAGACTGGCATCCGGGTATTGTTGGACTTGTTGCAAGTCGTTTGAAGGATCTTTACCATTGTCCAGTGTTTGCAGGGACTTTCTACAACAGTGATGAAGCTGCTGTTGGGTCTGGACGCTCCATTCGAGGGTTTGATCTTGGCCAGGCTTTGATTCAGGCCGTGGAAAAGGGAATCTTACTTAAAGGGGGCGGACACCCCATGGCTGGTGGATTCACAGTCGCCAGAGACAAACAGGAAGCGTTTCAAGCTTTCCTCTCTGAGGCAACAGCTTCTCTTGACCTGACGCCCCGCTATGAGATTGAGGGAGTCGTTTCTTGTGCTGCAATCAATGCCTCTCTCATAGAAGCTTTAGAAGACCTTCAGCCTACGGGCATGGGTAACCCTTCCCCTCAATTTTTGCTCCAAAATGTTATTCTCACGTCCTATCAATCTTTCGGAAAAAATCATCTGAAAGCTTGGGTTCAAGACCCCGGCGGTACTGGGCTTCCTGTTCTTGCTTTCCGGGCAGAGGGAACGCCCATTGAGGATTTCTTTAAAAAACACCGAGGGGCCTCCATTTCGATTCTTGGGTCTGTCTCTAAAAACGAGTGGAAAGGCCGCACGACCTATCAATTTATAGGGGAAGATTATGCATCTTTCATATGAGGCTCTGCGGCGTGGTGTTTCTTCCTTTCTGAACGAGATTTATCCCTACCAATGTTTTCTTTGTAAAACACCGGTTCTTGATGAAGGAATCTGTGGCGATTGCTGGGCCCGCCTCACCCTAACCCAGGAACCCATGTGTTCTGCTTGTGGATATCCCCTTCCCTACCAGGGCTCTGGGATCCATTGTTTCCAATGTGAAAAAGAATCCCCTCTTTTTGATGGGGGGTACAGTCTTCTTCATTATACTGAAGCTAGTAAACCATTGATTTTGAATCTAAAACATGGTGATGCACCCCATATAGCTCCCTACCTTGCAAAGCTTATGGCTCTAAATTTAAATCCAGCGTGGAAATTTGAAGCAATTATCCCGGTTCCCCTTCATTGGAAGCGTCGATTTTTGAGAGGGTACAATCAAGCGGGTCTCCTGGCAAAGGGGATTTCTGTCTGGACATCTCGGCCTCACCTCTCCCTCCTCTCTCGCTTTCGGAATACACCTCCTCAGGGAAATTTGACTCCTTCTCTGAGAAAAAAGAATGTTGATCAAGCTTTTGAATTTAAAAAGGTTTCTCACACACCTTCTTCAGTTTTGCTTGTAGATGATGTGTACACCACAGGGGCAACGCTTAAGGCCTGTGCAAGGGAACTCAAGAAAAATGGTATTCAGAATGTTTATTTTGCAACCTTAGGGCGCGTTTTCAAGGAGGATTAAATGCGATATCTTACAGGACTTATCTTTGTTTCGACTTTTATTTTGATTATGGTTATGATCATGAAACCTTCAGAAGTCTCTGAAAACAAAACTAATTTACAGGAGAAAACCATGGCAAAAGTTGTTGTTTATACCGCAGTCCCCTGCCCTTATTGTGTAAAAGCAAAAAACATCCTCAAGAAGCACAATCAGGCTTTTGAAGAAATTGATGTCACAGGGGATGCTGCTGCGCGTATGGTCATGATGACAAAGGCAGGCGGACAACGAACTGTTCCTCAGGTTTTCATTAATGATAAGCATATTGGGGGCGCTGATGATCTGGAAGCCCTTGATAAATCAGGAAAATTAGAAACTCTCTTAAGGTAAATGTTTCATGTGAAACATTTTAGAGCTCCGTTTTATAAACGGGGAGCCCTTTCTTAATGCGAAGTTCAAGATCTAAAGCTTTTTCTAGTTTTTGAGCGCCCTGTTGAAGAGATCCTGGTGATATTCTTCGGTATTTGATCATAAAATTATTTTCCCGAAGCTCATTTAAGTTCAACATTGCTTTTTGGGATGAGGGGCCTGATCCATGCCCCCCTTGAAGGGCAAAATTATACCACTCTGACAAATCCTCAGGAAATTCTTGGAGCGTTGGAATTGGCCCATATCTCTTTTCAAGAAATTGATAGAAGGCCTGCTTTTCTTCTTGGGAGAAAGTTTCCTCTTCAATAAAGGCCCACTCTCCTGGAAAGGCTTCTTCCATTTTCTTTATCTGGCTGGGAATGGGTTTTCTTGAGAAGGCAAGAAAATGATTTATAGTGCTCTCTGCATACATAGAGAGGCTTTTGAAATCGATCTTTTCAAGGACCATACGCTTAGATTGAGTTTGTGGGGCAAATAAATCGGCAGTTTCCTGAAGACTCTCTGTCAGAAGACTTTCTGCATGTTTGTGATGCCAAAGGTCACGATAAATCTGACCTTTAAGGCTAAGACTTTCTTTGATTAGTAAAAATCTTTTTTGAAGTGTGATCATAGTTTGTTGATAACTTTAATAACAAGTTGATCGATCTCATTTAAAAGATTATCAGATTTCGAGTAGTGGGTTGCGTATGCATTCTCATCTGAGTTTGTGGGGATTGAAATAGGGGTTTCATCAATGATTTCAAAGGTTTTTTCAACCTTCCCATGATTCAAAACTTCGCCTTTAATTGTCATTGTCTTCACAATACGAGAGCTCGTTTTTTCTTGGGTCACGACAGTTGTTTTTTGAGCCTGCTTGATACGCAAAAGAAGCGTTCGCCCTGCTGATTTTCTCAGCGTAAGTGTTTGCAGAAGCTTCGCCTCAAAAAGATTTGCGAGACGATAATCCCCTGATACCTTAATTACACTAAAGGCAGGCTGGTCTGCCAAATAGGTCTTAAACCCGCATCCAGCCAGGATAAAAAGACTAAAGAGGCCGATAATGCCTTTGCTAAACAATATTGATAATTTTCCCTGGAACATAGATCACTTTTGTTAGTTCTGCTGGCATATGGCTCAGCAATTTTTCATCACTTCTAATTAAATCAAGTATCTCATCTTTTTCAAGATCTTTTCGTATTTCAACAAATCCTCTTGTCTTTCCCCTGAATTGGACGGGCAATTTAAGCGTATCAGATTCAGTTTTTTGGGCCTGTATCTGCTTAGCTTCACGGATATCTCCCTGAAAATGCCTCTCATAAAGGTAACTTGCAAGATGAGGCGCAACAGGATAAAGCAACTGCAAATAAGCGATACAGTCCTCCTTAGAGAGGTCTTTTGACGTTGCTTTTTTGAGGAGAATCGATGCAATTTGATAAAGGACAGCAATATACTTATTCAACTCAATTTTCTCAAGATGTTCTTGGGCTTTGAAAAAAAGATTCCCGAGAGCCGAGTCATTTTTTTCTGAAAATTCAAGAGGTTGCGAGAGTGTGTTCTCGATTTTCTTTAAGAATCGCCAAACACCTTGTGTTCCTGCCTCATCCCATTCTAAGTCTTTATCAATGGGGCTGTCTGAAACAACAAAGAAGCGAATTGCATCAACCCCGTAAGTTTCAGCCATTTCCCCTGGGTCTACGGTATTCTTCTTAGATTTACTCATCTTTTCAGAAGGCCCCTCAATTACAGCTTCCCCGGATTCTTTCGCGATAAATCCAGCATCTGTCTTTTTTATCTCATCTGGATAACACCACTTCCCAGATTCAGTTTTGTAGGTTTTATGACAGACCATTCCTTGGGTGATCAGTTTTTTAAAGGGCTCACTCAGTGAGAAATATCCTAAATCTCGCAAAGCTTTTGTGAAGAAACGTGCATAAAGGAGATGCATCACTGCATGCTCAATTCCTCCAATATAGAAATCAACAGGAAGGAATTTCTCCACTTCTTCTTTTGTAAAAGGAGGATTTGTTTCACGTGAAACAAATTTTAAGAAATACCATGAAGATTCAAAAAAGGTATCAAAGGTATCTGTTTCTCGGGTGGCTGCTCCTCCACATGTGGGACAAGTTGTTTCCTTCCATGTTGTGGCTTTATCTAGAGGATTTCCAGAGCCCGTAATTTTAACATCTTTTGGAAGGGTCACAGGAAGATTCTCTAGTTTTTCAGGGACAATGCCACAGCTTGGGCAGTGAATCATGGGAACAGGACAGCCCCAATAGCGTTGGCGAGAGACTCCCCAATCTTTGAGGCGATAATTTGTCTTTTTCACAGCACCAATTTTATTTTCAAGGAGATGGCCGATCTTCTCTTTTCCTTCAGAGATAGAGAGTCCATCAAAGTCTCCTGAATTCATGAGAGTGCCCTCTCCCAAGTAAGATTCTTCTTCAATAGAGGGTGCATCATCAGTCGAACGAATAACCTGGGTGATTGGGAGCCCATACTTCTTTGCAAATTCATGATCTCGCTCATCGTGGGCTGGGCACGCAAAAATAGCGCCTGTTCCATATCCTTCAAGAACAAAGTTAGCCACGTAAAGCGGAATTTCAGCCCCTGTGAGAGGATGAGCTACGTTATAGGGAAGTTGCACGCCTTTTTTCTCAGTGATCTCTCTATCCTGGGGTTCAAGGGCCTTGATTTCTTTTCTGAGTGTGTTTGAGAGCTCAATTTGCTCTAAGAAAGGATGCTTCGGAGAGAGTCCGATAAAAGAAGCGCCATAGAGAGTCTCAATACGGGTCGTGAAAATGGAAATTGTTTCATCACGCCCTATCACTTGAAAAGGAATTTCATATCCTTCTGAGCGCCCAATCCAGTTTTCTTGCATGACCTTCACTTTTTCAGGCCAATCTTCAAGGCTCTTCAGATCCTCGAGGAGCTCGTCTGAGTAAGCCGTCGTTTTGAGATACCACTGCTTCAGCAATTTCTTCTCAACAGGAGCTCCTGAGCGCCACCCTTTTCCATCAACTACTTGCTCATTTGCAAGAACACAATTATCAACTGGATCCCAGTTCACCTCACTCTCTTTTTGATAGACAAGGCCTTTGTTGTAAAGCTCAATAAAGAATCTTTGCTCGTGTTGATAGTAATCAGGATCACAGGTTTTGATTTCACGAGACCAGTCAAAGGAAAAGCCCAGTTCTTGGAGCTGTACTTTCATTGTTTCAATGTTTTTATAAGTCCAATCAGCTGGGTTCAATCCTCTTTCGATGGCGGCATTCTCAGCAGGTAACCCAAAAGCATCCCATCCCATGGGATGAAGAACTTCATATCCTTGAATGTATTTCCAGCGGGCAATCACATCTCCGATGGTGTAGTTGCGAACATGCCCCATGTGAAGTTTTCCAGAAGGGTAAGGAAACATCTCCAAGACATAGGATTTTTTCCCATTTGTTTCACGTGAAACAGAAGGGTCAGGTGTTTTGTTCCAATGAGCTTGGATCTTTTTTTCAATCTCTTTAAAATTCATAAGGGCCTCTCAGTCTATGAGGAAAACTTCTGGGTTTTCGCTTTTTCAAAAATAATTTTTTTCAATTCTTGTGCAGAGTTAAGGGAACTCTTTTGTGGGTTTGATTTGTGATTTTGTGCAGTACTGTAAGGGATTTCAGTGATCTTAAAACTGGACAATTGTAGGGTAGGTTTCACAAAAACAACCCGAAGGCTTTTGACCTCCCCCTTTTCTGATCGGAAAGGTTCCGTTTCGATGAATCCACCTCGGGCATCAATGTGCTTAAGGGGGATATCTTTGAGAGCTTCAAGGGTTGCAAACCACAAGTACTTATTGATTTGAATGGTTCCTGAATCTGCAAATAATGTCTTCTTATTAGAGAAGTCAAAAGGGGAGTCATCACCAAAGAGCTTACCCATCTCTTCTTCGCGCTCTTCCTCAGCTGTCAAGGGTTCTCCTACAGTGTAGGATTCATGTTGATTTTTTCCTGCACACCCCATGAGGAATAGACTTAGAAAACTTAGATAATACAATCGAGAATTTTTCATTTTATCTCTCAACTCAAAATAGATTTTTCAAAATATCAGGTCTTGTTGAATGAGAAAAAGAAAACACAATTCCCCCTTAAGAAGATTTTAAATTTGGCAGAAAATCTCAAAGCTGGGAAAAAAGAGCTTCCTATAATGCCTCTTGAACCTCAGTTATAACTGCACAAAATTTCAAATTATAAGGCCGATAAATATTGTTTTTTCTCATTCAGCAGGCTGAAAAAGTTAACAAAGTCTTACTGCAATTCGGGGCTTTAAGCAAGGAATGTTGCAGAAAAAACACAAAACAATGCATTTGAGGAAAATTTGAAATGAATTTTTCCTTTTTTGATAAGGGGCTCTTGTCGTTTGGCGTTTCTCAGTTTGTAATGAACATATAAAAAGAAAGGTGAAAACCCATGTCTAAAACAATTAAAAGAGTCCTCCCTATGGTGCTTTTGGCATCTACGGCGTTTGCTGGGGATGGCATGAATGAAACAAAGGCGATGATTGCAGATTTGCAAAATCGTTTGCAAGAACTTGAGAAAAAAGTTGGCGCAGAGAAAGAACTCGTTCGCTCCCGTGACAGCAAATTTAAAGTCACGCTTTCCGGTCAGTTGAACCGCGCTGTTCTCTATGCTGGGAATAATACTGCAAAGCGCATTGGTCAAGTTGATAACGATGCCTCTTCTTCCCGCTTCAATATCACTGGTGAAGCTAATATGAATGAAAACTTCAAGGCACGGACTGTGATGGAAGTTGAGCTCAATGAAAATGCTTCTAATGATTTTGATCCTGAATTAAACCGAGCTACTCGCACGAGCGGAGCAGATAATCCATTTCGTATTCGTCAAATGGATGTTCAAATGGTTCACGCTAAATATGGTGAGTTGCATATGGGTAAAGGGCATACGGCTTCTGATCATGTAGCTGAATCTGATTTGTCCGGAACTTATGTGGCTTCTGGTGGGTCAGATGTAGCTGTGCTTGCTGGTAACGTCTTATTTGCCAGAAAAGGTACAACAGGTAGTACAGACACACGTGTAAGCCACGTCTTCCAAAATTTGGATGGTCTCGGTCGTGCAAACCGCGTGAAGTATGTGACACCGAATTTCCATGGTGTGACTGCTGAAATGGGTGCTGTTTCCGGTAAATCATGGGATGGAGCTTTGAAATTCAGTGGTGCCTTTGGAGACACTAAAGTTCAAGCTGCTGTTGCTTACTTCAAGAGTTCAGACAATGCTGATGATACCTCAGCTTCTGATAGGAGAGGGTATGCTGGAAGCTTCTCCGTTCTTCTTCCCATGGGGCTCAGTATTTCTGCAGCCGGTGGTAAAGAAAACCATCGCAGACCTGGGCTTAAGAATGGTCATTTCTACCATGCGAAACTTGGGTATCGCAAATCCTTCATGGATGTAGGTGAGACTCGTTTTGCTGTTGATTTCGGTGAGTACAAAAATCTTGCTGATACTGAACACAGCGGAGCTTATGCAACAAACAAAGGACGTACTTATGGTGCCATGGCTGTTCAGGCTTTGGATAAGTTGGGTACAGAACTTTACCTCACATATCGTCGCTATGAGCTCAAGGATGTGAAAACATCAGCTGGGGCAGCTTTCGGTACTTACCATCCCATCAACGTTGTTATGGGTGGTGCACGGGTAAAATTCTAAACCTATGCTAAAACACACTGTGTTCCTACGCAAAGCTGGGGGTCTTTTGGCCCTCAGCTTTCTCCTTTATGGATGTTCTTCCTTAGGAGAATTCAAGCCGGCTAAAGCCCCAGATCATTCCTCAACGACAGAGGGGATTTTCACGGGTAAAAAAGGAAAGCTTGAATATAATTTCTAGGGCGTTCTGAAAAGGAGAAACCAAAACCCGCTTTTAAAGCGGGTTTTTTTATAAAGGTCTCTGCGAAGGCCTGTGGCGATCCATAAGGTGCTTTGATTCCGGGTCAAGTCCGGAATGACCTTTTTTGGCGCTTAGAGTGAAGACATAGCCTGATAAGAGTCACCCCGGACTTGATCCGGGGTCCATGATTACTTCGTCGCTTGTGCTCTTCTCAATGACTTCCTCATCGTCATCGCGAGCCTGAAGGGCGTGGCGATCCATAGGATATGAAGTCTGGAGCCTCACAATACTCCGTCGAAATTCCAAGAAAAAGATTGCAAAACTAGTGCGAAAAAAGCTCGATTTTTTCAGCTTCAGCAAAGGCTGCAAGATCTGAACGCACAGAACGACGTGGGGTTTGGAGAAGAGTCTCAAGGAGAGCTTGAAGTTTTTCCGTATCCAATTGTCGCAGCATATGTTTGACAGCAGGGATACAGGTTGGGTTCATCGAGAGGTGTGTGATCCCTACACCAATCAAGGCCATGGCTTCTAGGGGGGTTGCAGCCATTTCTCCGCATACCGAAACGGGAACCTGATGGCGGTGGCACTGTTCTGCAATATAAGCCAGAAAGTTCAGGAAGGATGGAGAAAGACGATCATACCGGCTTGCCGTATCTTGATTCATGCGGTCAGATGCAAAGAAAAACTGGAAGAGATCATTGGATCCAACAGAGAGGAAGTCAACTTCTGGCAAAAGGGCTTCTAATTGCCAAGCAAGGGCTGGAATTTCAAGCATGACGCCCAGTTCGACTTTACGGGGCAGGGGGAGCCCTTTTGTTTGGCACCGCTGAATTTCTCCTTGAAGGAGGGTCCTGACAGCCATCAGTTCCTCAACTTCAGCAACCATGGGAAGCATAATTCGAAAAGCTTGATGGGGACCAGCAGCCAAAAGAGCCCGGAGCTGCTGTTTGAGGATTCCGGGGCGATCGAGTCCCATCCGAATGGCGCGCCATCCCATCATGGGGTTCTCTTCTTGAGGAAGATTGAGATAGGGCAGGGGCTTATCCGCACCAATATCAAGTGTTCGGAAAGTAACAGGCTTTCCTTCAGCTTTTGCCAGAATTTCTTGATAGAGCTGGGTTTGCTCTCCCACTTTAGGGAGTTTCTTCATGAGCATGAAGGGGATTTCTGTCCGAAATAGCCCCACACCATCTGCCATGTACTCTTGCAAAGATTTGAGGTCTTCGGGAAGGCCGCAGTTGATGTTCAAGGAAGCGCGTACACCATCTTTGGTAATGGGAGGTTCATATAGAACACGAGAAAGTGCATGTGCTCGCTTCTCATCAATCGTTTGTGCATTTGTAAATTCTTGGCGGGCCTCTGGGGTCGGGCGGATATAGACACACCCTTTGTGCCCATCCAAGAGCGCTATATCCCCATTCTCAACCCGGGGGAGAAGATTCTTGACGCCTGTCAAAATGGGAATCTTTAAATTTTTCGCCAATATCGACACGTGAGAGGTGGATAAGCCTTCTTCCAGCACCAACCCCTGTATGGGGAACTGAGCATAGCCCATAAGCTCTCCAGGGCCCAAATAACGGGACATGAGAATAAAGGGGGCTTCCAGTGAAAAATTTTCTGTTTCTTCTCCCTGGAGATGGGCCAAAATGCGTCCGCAGACGTCTTGGAGATCACTCACCCGATCCTGGATACGTTTTGTTTGGGAGCGTTTGAAATCCTTGATGAGGCCCCAAAAGACTTTTTGGGTGCTACTGTGAGCCGTTTGACCCTGGTAGATTCTCTCCCGCACCTTCTCTTGCCAAGAGGGATCAAAAGCAATCATTTCAAAAGCTTGGAGAATATCTAAGTTTTCTGAAAGATTCTGGTCAGCTGCAATTTGGACGAGGCGACTGATTTCTTCTTCCATCTTTTTGAGGGCATTCTCAAATTTCTTCTCTTCTAAAACCGGATCAACGGGGCCCGTTTTTGAAGTTTGGCTGAGGGTCCGTTTGTGAATCACAATGGGTCCTTCGCCAAAGCCGCGGTTCAGAGACACACCCTCTCGGACAACCATGGCACGACTTTCTTTTCCATGGGAGGGGCCACCGAGGAAGCCATCGGTGACTTCCCAAGAATATAAAAAGTCGCCAGCAAGAACCCCCAGCATTTCGTAGAAAAAATCGGTTTGGAGGTGGGACAGGGAGCATGTATGGGCAATGATAAAGCCTCCTGTCACAACATTTCCATGAAGGGCTGGGAGTTTTATCCAAGATTCACCATTATGGCCTGGAAGGGGCTCTTGAGGAAGATCAGAAGAGAGAGGCTGGCTTTGTCCAAAAATTTTTGGACCTTTTTCTGTGAAAAAATCGAGATTCTCAAAAATATAAACCTCAAGGTCCCCAAGGGAATCATGGGGAGAGGCTTTTGCAATAATTTTGGGTTCATGGGTTTTATCCAAGTACCAGAAAAAAACGCTTTTAGCTGCAAAGCTTTCTTTCAGATGTTCACACAGGGCTGCCATGATTGAGGCATAGTCTTCACTGCTGGACAACAGATCCTTGATTTGGCCCAAGTTTACTTTCACATCCCAGGGGGTGACTTGAGCCTGGCCCATTAGGTCCTCATTTCTTGAAGTGAGTGTTCTGTTGCTGGGGGAGCCAGAGCTAACTCTGCTTGAGAAATCAGTTCCTCAAAAATATCAGAAATGGGCTGAATTTCTTTCACCAGTCCAACAGATTGTCCTGCCATCAGGGAGCCTGTTTCGACCTCCCCATCTTGAACAGCTCTGCGCAGGGCCCCGGCCCAAAAGTGTTCAATCGCAAGCTGAGCTTCTTCCTGAGTATATTCTCCCGCGTCAAAGGCTTGAATCACCCGACGTTGCTCTTCCATGAAGGTTGCTGTCCCTTTGTTGGCAATACCACGAACAGGAATTACAGGAAAACGGGGATCAAGCTGTACTGAAAGCTGAGCATCCCGGGCATTCGCTTTGAGAAAAGCTGCCTTAAAGTTTTCGTGAGCAACGCATTCTTCACTCACCACAAAACGGGTTCCGAGCTGACATCCCGCAGCTCCCATACGGAGGTAGGCTACAATGGTTTCTCCCCTGCCAATTCCACCTGCAACGAAAACAGGAATTTCCTTAATCACAGGAAGAATTTCTTGGGCTAGAATAGAGGTTGAAACAGGGCCAACATGACCGCCTGCTTCCATCCCTTCGATGACCAAGGCATCTGCACCATTTTTCAGGAGGCGCTTTGCTAGGACAAGTCCCGGTGCAAAACAAATAACTTTTGCCCCGCCTTCTTTGATCCGATCCATATGAACTTTCTTGGGCAGACCCCCTGCAAGAAAAATATGGGAAATATTGAGCTTGAGGCAAACATCAATTAACTCATCAAGTTGCGGATGCATCGTAATGAGATTAACGCCAAAGGGCTTCTGGGTCAGTTTCTTGGTTTCTAAAATTTCCTTTTCCAGAATTTCTGGAGGCATTGATCCGGACGCTAAAACACCAAATCCTCCAGCATTTGAGAGAGCAGAAACGAGATTCCGCTCAGAAACCCAGGTCATGGCTCCACCAAGAATTGCGTAGTCAGAGCCGAGAAAAGCACGGCCCCGCTCCATAAGAGACGAAAGGGAGGGGGAAAGGGATTTAGGCATGTTGTTGTCCTCCAAGTGCGGCAACAGATCCAGAAGACTGATCAAGTTTGAAACAATCATGAAGGAGGCGCATGGCAAGCTCTGCGTAGATTTGATCTACAAGTAATGTAAGGCGTAACGCGCCTGAGAACAATCCTTTCAGGGGGATTCCTGCGGCCTTAAGTGTTTTTGTCGCCTGTTCACAAATATTCATATCTTGGGCAAGCGCTGTTCCAATGAGAGACACTTTGCTGTAGCCCTCTTGCATTTCCAGATCATAGGCTTGATCTTGGTTTTGTAATAGTCCTTGAAATCTTTTGGCCTGTGCTGCTGGCATCATGAACGTTAACGTTTGGTGCGTCATGTTTTGATGAAGGTTATCCCAGTCGAAACGTTGCTCTGAAAGGAGAGAAACAAGAGGATTTAGATCAAAGGCTTCTTCTTTTTTCGAGGGAGCAAGATTGAGATGCGCTATATTATCCTCAAGAACAATTGACTTTACAGTTGCTTTTTCCACATTTTTCTCCTGGCAAACAGTGGTCCCCTGGGTGGGTTGGAAGGTTGATAAAATTTTCAAAGGGACACCCTGCTTTGCTGCAAGGGCAACGGCCCGAGGGTGAATCACTTTTGCGCCCCGTTGCGCCATCTCTAGCAGGGTTGAACCTGGGATCTCTCTCAAAGGGCGGGCTTTGGGAACGATGCGGGGGTCTGCTGTAAAGACACCGGGAACATCCGTATAAATGTAACAAGTCACATTGCCAAGGGCTTGAGCAACTGCAACAGCTGTGACATCAGATCCACCACGGCCCGTAGTCGTGATGTTATTTTCTGAGTTCACACCTTGGAATCCTGGTACAACGGGAATGGTTCCTTGGGAAAAGGCTTCTTGAAGCTTTTGCGGGTCGATATCTTCAAAATAGGCTTCAGTATGGTGTGTATCTGTTCTCATGGGGATTTGCCATCCCATCAAAGACTTTGCCTTGAGCCCAAGCTTCGCAAGAGCAATGCTCATAAGGCCTGCGGAAACCTGCTCTCCACTGCTGAGTACAACATCGTACTCTCGCGCAGGAGGGGAGTAGGACAGAGTTTGTGTAAGTTCAATAAGGGCCTGGGTTTGCCCTGCCATGGCAGAAACAACCACACAAGGAAGGTCTCCAGCCTCAACATGAGACTGAACAATTTTTGCTGCTTCAAGGATCTTTTCTGAAGACCCGAGGGAGGTTCCTCCAAATTTGACAACGATTTGGGACAATCGTCCCCCCTTGTATTCAACGTTTTGACATGGGATAAGTACACCATATTCTCTTAAATTTGCAAGTATTTCATGGAAAATCCCACCTCTTTAAATCCCCAAGAAATTCCTTTTTACGATGCCCATAAAGATGATTGGTGGGCTGAGAAGGGTCCTTTTCAAGAACTGCACAGGATGAATCCTGCCCGGATTGCTTATACGAAGGCCTGTTTAGAGAGGGAAAATTTGGGCGTGAACGGAGGTAAAAAGCCTTTGGAGGGCTTGAGAGGGCTAGATATCGGATGCGGCGGTGGAATTGCTACAGAGCCTTTGGCACGTCTTGGGGCAATGATGACAGGTTTGGATACATCTGGGGAGGCTTGTCAGGCCGCAAAAGCACATGCTCAAAAACAAAATTTAGAGATTCAGTATCACCAAGGTACGATTGAAAAGTTTGCTAAAGATGTAACTTCACCTTTTGATTTTGTTGTTGCTTTTGAAGTTTTGGAACATGTTTCGGATTTATCCCTTTTTTGTCAGGGGGTTAGTGAGGTCTTGAAACCAAATGGTGTTTTTGTTTTTTCAACTTTAAACCGAACATCAACATCTTATTTAGGGGCAAAAATTTTAGGAGAATACCTCTTTCGCCTTTTGCCCGTTGGAACTCATAACTGGTCACAATTTTTAAAACCAAGTGAAGTGCGCAACTCACTAAAATCATCAGGAATAACTCTTAAATCTATCGAAGGATTTCGCCCCAATCCTCTCACCAAAAAATGGTACACAGGAGGCTCAAACGCCATAAATTACCTGGGATACGGGGTGAAGGAGTAACTTTAGTTTAACGGGAATTTTTTTCCTAAGCGGTCTCAATTCATGAAAGGACAATTTCTCTTTTGATATTTTGAGAGAATTTGGTTTTGAAAGATCAATACCGCCCGAGAGACTGTGAGAAAAGCATTTTTAAAAGCTTTACAAAATGCTCTTTATTTTGATCTGAAAACCAAGAATCCCTGCAAAAAAGAAGTGGAAAATGCCTTTGAATTTTGTGAGGGTTGTAGACTCACGGCAGTCTATGTGTGGATTGCAGCAATGCTGGGCTTCTGGCAATGACTTTTCTTACAGTCATCGCGAGCCCTGAAAGGGCGCGGCGATCCATAAGATGCTTGGATTGCCGCGTCGCTCCGCTCCTCGCAATGACGGTGAAAGGGGGGAGCGCTCCTCGCAATGACTTTCTTATTGTCATCGTGAGCTCCTTACCTTCCACCAGGTCATCGCGAGCCCTGAAAGGGTGTGGCGATCCACACCGCTAATGCCGTTTTTTAGAGGGCGGTCGGGTTTTGGCGTATTGGCCATGGCCATTGAGAAGGCCGCGAACAACATGGCCAATAAAATCCCCTTCTGGCGTAGAGAGGTAATCAGACATAGGACGGGGCGTAAAGGACTTGGTCTCCGTCCCCTTTCCGTCTCCCTTTCCATTGGGCTTAAGTTCAGCTTTCAAAGCCTCTGCCTGCTGATCCAATTCCTTTTGCTTCTCCCGGGCAGCTTGCTGCTTCTTCAGCTGCTCCCGATAATAGGCTAAGCCCCCACGCTCCTCAAAATCCATGATACTGGTCACGGGCGTACCATCCATCCGGAGAAGCTTTCCATCACTGTCCAGTTTATAACCAAAGAGTTCAAACTCAAGACCCTCTTCTCCCATAACCTCTTCAAGTGTGGGGCGAGGCTCATCAGGGGCATCCGGAGATGTTTCCCAATAGGCTTTGCGGGCCTTAATAAGAGCCTCTCCAAAGACGGCAACTTCGTGGTCCGTCCATGTCACCATGGCTTCCATGATCTTTTCAGGATGAGGCGGCACCTTGCCCACATCTTTGGCCAGCTTATTAAACATCTGCTGAAGTTTAATCTGAGCCCGGAGGTCTTTGGCTTCTTTGGCCTGAAGTTGGAGAGAGCGAATATAGGCCAGATTAACTTCTGGCTCCAGGCCAAGTTGGCGGCCTGCGAATTGTTCAACGCCTTCGAAAAGAGGATTCTCTTTGACCCCATCAAAAGCGCCCCGCTCGAGCCTTTTTTCTATTTTTTCATACTCGATATTTGCGGGGCTAGGTAGGTTTTGATTTTGATTATAATGATTATAGTTATGTCGCATTTTACTGCCTGCCTGTCTTTATAAGAAAGGTATGCCTTTTCATTTTCTTTGTCAAAAAATGCTAATCTCTGAGAAAGTGGATTGCCATGTCGCTCCGCTCCTCGCAAAGACGGTGAAGGGAGAGGGCTATTTGATATTAAAGCTATTAAAGTCTTCTAATTGAGAAAACTATTGTGAAAAGTGGTTGAAGCGACTATTTTGAGAGCGTTGGGCCTGTAGTTCAATTGGTTAGAACCCACCGCTCATAACGGTGATGTTGCAGGTTCGAGTCCTGCCGGGCCCACCATATATTCTCAAGTTTTATCGCCGTTCGAAGGGGAAGCGACTTTCCTCAACAAGTGTGTCCATGGCCTCAGAGAGAGAGGCAACGATTTGGTCCTTAGATCCCAAACGACGAATCGCCACAGTTTGGTTTTCCATCTCTTTTTGCCCCACAACCCAAATTTCAGGAATCTTTTGGTGACTGAGCTCACGGATCTTGTAGCTAATTTTTTCATTTCGCTGATCTAGCTGAACCCGAATCCCTTGGGCCTTAAGTTTTGCAGCAATATCTTCCGCATAGGCATCAAAGTCATTGGTGATTGTCGCAATGGCAACCTGAGTCGGCGCAAGCCAAAGGGGGAAATTCCCTCCAAAATGCTCAATCAGCAGACCAATGAAGCGTTCAAAACTTCCCAAAATAGCCCGATGAAGCATCACAGGGCGCTCTTTATGACCATCGGAATTCACAAAGTTGGCTTCAAGGCGCTCGGGGAGAACGAAGTCAAGCTGAAGGGTACCACATTGCCAATCCCGATTCAGGGCATCAGTGATCACAAACTCAAGCTTGGGACCATAAAAAGCACCTTCTCCAGGATTCATTGTGAACTTAAGTCCTGAAGCTTTAGCTGCTTCCATCAATGCAGATTCAGCCCGATCCCAAGTGGCATCATCCCCAGCCCGCTTTTCTGGGCGGTCAGAGAATTTAATGCGGATTTGATCCTCTGCAAACCCCAAATCTTTATATACTTCCACAAGCATTTGGCAGAAAATTTTTGTTTCTTCCAGGATCTGATCTTCCCGGCAGAAAATGTGGGCATCATCTTGAACGAAGGCACGCACCCGAAGAAGACCATGAAGAGCTCCAGAAGGCTCATACCGATGGCAAGAGCCGAACTCAGCCATACGCAAAGGGAGATCCCGATAACTTTTGAGGCCTTGGTTGAAGATCTGGACGTGGCAGGGACAGTTCATGGGCTTGACAGCCAAGACCCGATCATCATGGGCTTCAACAGTAAACATGTTTTCCCGGAATTTTTCCCAGTGGCCGGAAGCTTCCCATAGGCTCCGGTCCACAAGAGCTGGGGTGTTTACCTCGATATAGTCATAGCGATTTTGCTGCCGGCGCATATAGTCCTGAACTTGGCGATAGAGTTGCCACCCTTTATGATGCCAGAACACACCACCCGGAGAAATTTCTTGGAGGTGGAATAAATCCATTTGCTTCCCGAGCTTACGGTGATCTCGTTTCTCAGCTTCTTCGAGCTGGTGAAGGTAGGTGCGGAGTTGCTTGTCATTGGCCCAGGCTGTGCCATAGATTCGCTGTAGCATGGGGTTTTTGGCATCACCACGCCAGTAAGCTCCTGCAACTTTCATCAACTTGAAAGCCTTTCCAACAGCCTTTGTGGAGGGAAGGTGAGGGCCTCGGCAAAGATCAAGAAAGTTTCCTTGACGATAAACAGTAATTTCTTCACCCTCAGGGAGATCCCGGATAATTTCAGCTTTAAATTTCTCTCCTTGATCGAGGAAATATTGAATGGCCTCATTGCGATCCCAAACTTCACGGATGAGCTTTTCATCCCGGTCGACAATCTCCTGCATCCGTTTTTCAATAGCGGCAAGGTCATCTTCTGAGAAAGGGTGTTCCCTGTGAAAGTCGTAGTAGAAGCCATTCTCAATTGCGGGACCAATGGTGACTTGAACCTCTGGGTAGAGCTCTTTCACCGCCTCAGCAAGGATATGGGCAGCATCATGGCGAATGATCTCTAAAGCTCGCTCATCATTACGTGTGACAAGCTCAAGAGCGCAAGCCCCTGGGAGAGGGCGGGTAAGATCAAAATCTTGTCCGTCAACAATGGCGTAGAGAGACTCGCGGGCTAAGCCTTTGCTTATGCCTTCAGCTACTTCAAGTGCCGTCGTCCCTTCAGGATAGTCACGAGATGTTCCATCAGGAAGGGTCACTTGAATTTTATTTTTCATATCAGCTGGCATTGTTTCAAGACTCATGGGCATGGCCCTCAAATATTATCTTATTCTTTTATAATAGAAAGCAGAGCTTTTTCAACTCTTGTGACAGTCACATCGTTAAAATGATGTCCTTTTAGGATTTTGACATTATTCAGCTCAGGCTTGTGATGATCTGGATTACAAGTTGCCGCATTAAACAGCACTACAGTAGGTTTACCTGTAATAGCTGCAAGATGAATAGGCCCTGTATCATTCCCTACAACGCCTTTGCACTCCCGAATAATAGAGGGGATTTGAGTGAGCTTGGTCTTTGAAACCAAGTTGATAGCTGAGGGAATTTCTTTTTCTATGGCTTTACCAATGTCTTCTTCTGAGGCCCCCCCCAACAAGACGGGAGTGAACCCTTTCTCAACAAAATTTTTGCCAAGGGCCACGTAGCGCTCCAGAGGCCATCTTTTTTCGGGGCGATTTGGGGCGCATCCTGGAATAAAGGCGATATAATTTTGCTTTTTCTTCGGTTTGAATTCTGAAGGGAGGGGATCCTTCATCCACTCAACAGTCGGGCTTAGGCAGTGGGTAATCCCCACAGCCTTTGTCAATTTCCGGGAGCGCCGATAGGGACGGGGGGGCTGACTCTCCAGAACACGATGGCTGGCGCCCCAAGCTTTGCCAACCCACTGCACATTTAGTCCAAAGAGGCTCAAGGCATAGGCCTGAGTGCGCTGGGATTCCTGAAAATCGTAAACACGTTGAATACCATGCTCTTTAACGAGATTTCGGAAAAACGCAAAATCTTTGAGAGCCGTACTTGCCGGATCCCCGATGACTTTATCAAAGAATCCAGTGGATTTTCCTAGGGCAACAAGGTTTTCACGGGTTAACAAAATAATATTGTCTTTCTTGTGATATTCACGCAGTGTCGCAAATCCACCTGTTGAGATTAAAAAATCTCCCAAAGCGCCATGCTTAATGACGAGGATATTTAGGGGCGAGGGGCCGAGGCCTGTTTGTGATGCCATTGACGTATTGACTCTTGAAGAACAAATAAGGTTTTTTCGATATTCTTTTCTAAAGAATAAAGCCTTTTTACCCTGTCTCTCCCTCGTTTTCCAAGTGTTTTTAAACGATCTTCCGGCAAAGTCATGAAAAAAGATAAAAGCTCGGAGAGTTGCCGGGGGGTTCTTGGGGTTGTTAAGAACCCTTCTTTCGCTGTTAAAATTTCCCGGGCAGGGCCTTGGTCTGCCAAAATGATAGGCTTCTCCATCGCCATTCCTTCAATGACAACACGGCCAAAGGACTCTGGCTTTGTGGAGTATTGAAGGACACCATCTGCACTTGCATAAGAGAGGGGCATGTTCTCTGAACCAGAGCTATAGTGGAATAAGGACGGAGAGGCTTTCACCTTTTCCAAAAGCTTTGAGGTGTAGGGACATTGGGGATCGTGAGGCCCTAAGAAAATAATCTTAAGGGTCTGTTGTTCAAACTTTGGGAGATTCAGAGCAGCTTCAACAATGAGGTCTTGCCCCTTGATGGGGCGAATGCGTCCGGGAACTAGGATCACTTTTTGTGTTTTGCCAACACCCCAAGAAATCCGGGTTTCTTGAATATCCAATTCTGTAAATTTCTCAGGATTATAGAACGTGGTATCAACACCCTGAGGAATTGTGTGAAGTTCTGTCTTCCCAAGAGCCTCCGGATATATTTGTTGAATATGCTTTGCGACATACTGAGAGACGGCAATCGTTTTTGGACCTCGAAGCATGATCTGATTGTAATATCGCTTAAGCTGATTCTGGTGCCCATAAACTCCGTGATAGGTGCCGATAATAGGAAGCTTTTTGTAAAATCCGCCCAAAGCGAGGGTCCAGGCAGGGGCTCGAGAGCCCACAAGAATGGCATCAACAGCGTGACGGTGAAGAATCTCTTCAACCTTCTTTTTATTCTTGTAAAAATCGAGGGGATTCTTGGATCCAATAGGATGCGTGTAGATCTCCCCTCCCATTTTTTCTGCAAGAGGTGTGAGAGGGCCTTCATCAGCAAGAATCAGGCTTTGGATGCCTCTGCGACAAAACCCTTCATGAAGTTCTAAAGTATGCCCCTGAACACCACCAATCGTCAGGTTTGGAATGATTTGTAGGATAGTTGTTTTTTGCGTTGTTTTTTTCATGTAATACAGGGATTGATCTGAGCGAAGAACCTAGACAAAATCATAAAATTAAGACATTCTAGAACAACTATCGTTCGAAATAAATGGGATTGCTATGACTGATATTGAAAAAGCAGACTCCAAAAAGCCTCTTAAAGCTGTTCAAGAGAAGCTTGAGTCTGTAAAAAAAATTTCTGGGCTTCCCTTAAAATACCGTATTATTGCTGGAATTTTGGTTTTGGTGATCGTTGGGTTGCTGGTGCAAAATCTCTTTATAAAAGAAGAGACTGCTAAAAAACAACGCATTCCTGAGGTTACTGTTGAAGTTGATGAAGCCCGGCGCGGCGTTGTCCGTCGTAAGATTGACGCCGTTGGAACTCTCACGGCAAACCAATCTGTTGATCTGATTTTTCATGTTCCTGGGCGGATTCAGGAGATCTTGGTGAAGGGTGGTGCTCCTGTCAATGAGGGAGACCCTCTGATTCGATTAGATGACACGGAATATCAGGCCAAAGTTAAAGAGGCTCAGGCGCGTCTTAAGTTTTCTAAGCTCGAATATGAGCGGGCAAAGCAACTTGCAAGCCTGAAAGCAGGACCAAAGAAGTCCCTTGAAAAGGCTGAAGCTGAGATGCTTGCTGCAGAGGCAGCCCTTGAGAAAGCAGAGTTTGAGCTTGAGAGCGCGACACTACGGGCACCTTTTGAGGGTGTTGTCGGTCTTGTGAATGTGAGTCCTGGGGCCCTTGTGCGTCCAAATGATAAGGTTTTGTCCCTGGTTGATCTTGATCCCATTAAACTTGATTTCAATGTTCCTGGGACTTTTGCCCAGGCAATTTCGGTTGGGCAGACGGTGTCTCTTACAATCGATGGATTTGGAGAACGCAAATTTAATGCCAAGATTGAGGCTGTTGAACCACGGGTAGATCCTCTGACACGAAGTCTTCCTGTAAGGGCAGTGTTGCCAAACAAACGTGGTCTCTTAAAAGCAGGTTTGTATGGTCAGGTTGAGGTTGTTGCAGGTGTCCGGCGTGGGGCCCTCTTGATTCCTGACAAGGCTTTGCTGACAGATGAAGATAAGCTCTTTGTTTATGTGATTCGTGAAGAAAAGCTTGATGCTGAAAAAGCAGAAGAAGTGGGTCAGAAGAAAATTACGTTTGCGATTAAAACTTTCGTCGAGAAGGGAATTAACGAGAACGGAAATTTGGAAATTACCAAGGGAGCTCTTAGCCCTGGAGATCGTGTTGTTGTTGTTGGGCATAACAAGCTCTCTGGAAACTATGGCTATGTTAAGATTGAAGGTGAGGAAGAAGATGATGATGAGGCACAGCAAGAAGAATCAACAAAGGCTGTAGAAGAAGATTCTGAAGGCTCTCAAAATCAGGAAGAGCAGAAAGCCTTAGAAGAAAAAGATGCTGATGAAGCTGTAGAAGCGACAGCAAAAGATCAAGATGAGGCAGTGGCAGAATCCTCTTCGGAAGCCGTACCGGGAGATGAGGAACAAGAGTCTTCAGAAAATCTTGAAAAAGAAGAGTCAAACTCACAAGCACAGGAAGCTGAACTTCCGGCTTCAGAGCCTTCTTCGGCATCATCACCTCAGGGTGATGCAGCAGAGGCTTCTCAGTCAGAAGGTTGGAAAATTGCTGAAGAGGAGGATGCTTCCAAATCTCACGATGATAGTGCAGTGGAAACTACTCAAGAGTCTGTATCTGAGACGCCAAAATCAGAATCACCTCAGGTAGAAGAAAAACCAGCTGATGTTTCTGCTGAGAAGGAATAAGTAATGAACTCAGTTCAAGTCTTTGTCCGTCGACCCGTCCTTGCCACAGTCCTTTCCCTTGTGGTGATTCTTTTGGGGTTGGTGGCCTGGGATCGCTTACAGGTGCGGCAATACCCAAAGGTCAGTACACCCGTGGTTAGTATCCGGACTGAGCTTCACGGAGCCGGCGCTGAAATTATTGAGTCCCAGATCACAAAGCCACTTGAGAACGTTTTAACCAGTATTTCAGGAATTGATACGATCACCTCTACATCCCGGGTGGGTGAGAGCAAGATTACGATCAAATTCCAAATTGATCGGGATATTGATGCTGCAACCAATGATGTGCGCGACCGTGTCGGGCGGGTGCGGGATAAATTCCCACAAGGTGTGACAGAATCTTTAATTAAGAAGAGTGAAACTGATGCTCTCCCTTTCTTTTTCCTTTCAATTACCAGTGATCGCCATCCTATTGAGGAAATCACAGACCTCGTTCAGAAGAATCTTGAAATTGATAGCCAAATTGAAGCTGTGAATGGTGTTTCCCAAGCAGAAATCACAGGAGGAGGGGAGTATGAAATGCGCTTACGCCTCGATCCTCTAAAGATGGCATCCTTCAAAATCACAACAGAAGATGTGATTTCAGCTGTGCGTAAGCAAAATGTGGAGCGGCCTTCGGGTCAAATCTACACAGGAGATCGTGAGATTACAATCACGACGAAAGCTGCGCTGACCACGGAAGAAGACTACAATAATATGATCATTGCCGAGCGGAATAATTATTTGGTCCGTCTCTCTGATGTTGGAAAAGCTGTCCTTGCGACAGATGAGCGGGGATATCGTAATCGTTTCGAAGGACGCCCATCTGTTGTGATTAACGTTTACAAACAGTCCACAGCAAACCCTCTCCTGGTAGCAGATGGAATCCGTGAGCTTCTCCCCAAACTGCAGAGGTCTTTACCCAAAGGGATGGTAATCGACGTGGCTCATGATGATACGACCTTTATTAAAGAGTCGATCAACAAGGTTTACCATACCATGTTTGAAGCTGTCGTTTTGGTGATCTTGGTTGTCTTCTTATTCTTGGGATCTTTTCGAGCTGCCCTTGTGCCGATTGTTACAATTCCAGTTTCCTTGATTGGAACTTTCTTCTTTATGGATAATCTAGATTTTACAATTAACACCCTGACCCTGTTATCAATGGTGATGGCAATTGGATTGGTTGTGGATGATGCGATTGTCGTGCTTGAAAACGTTTATCGCTATCTTGAAGAGGGAATGAGTCCTTTGAAGGCAGCGGTGAAGGGAGCTTCGGAGATTGCTTATCCTGTTATTGCAATGACATTAACACTAGCGGCTGTTTATGCGCCGATTGCGCTTTCCTCAGGTCTGGCTGGGAAGGTTTTTACTGAGTTTGCGATCACTTTGGTTGTGGCTGTGATAATCTCAGGTTTTGTCGCGCTTACTCTTTCCCCAATGATGTGTGGACGTTTCTTGAAATCCCTTCACACCGGGCATGGAGCTGATGATGGTAAAGCGAAGGATTCACTAAAACAAAAGACGTCATTAGAGAATTTTGGCAATCGCTTTCAAGAGAAAGTCGAGATTCTACTTAAAACAACAGAAACCCGATACCGTTCTTCGCTGAACTGGGTTCTTGAGAAGCGTTTATACGTTTTAATAGGGGCTCTTGTCTTCTCATCTGGAGGATGGGTTATCACAGCGTTCCTTGGGCAAGAGCTTGTTCCCCAAGAAGATAAAGGATACTTCCGGATGCAGGCGACAACCGTGAGTGATGCAACCCTTGAGTTTACAGATCGTTACATGCTGGAACTTGAAAAAGTTATGCAAACCATGCCGGAGTTGAAAGAGCGCTTGGTATCCCTTCAGGCTCCTGGAACATCTTATGCTCTTGCAACATTAAAAGACTGGTCAGAGAGAGACCGGGGTGTTGTGGAAATTATGAATAGCATCAAACCCGACCTCGACAAAATTACAGGAATGCGGGTTTCTCTTGTGCCTCCTCGCTCTGATATTGGAGGGGGAGATAAGGATGAATCGGATATACACATTGTTTTGCTTGGATCAAAGCCTTTTAAAGCGCTTGTGAAAGAGACGAACAAAGTGAAAGAGAAGCTCTCTAAAATGAAAGGTCTTGCACCAGGAGTTCTCTCTGACATTTTAAGTGCAGGGCAAGAGTACCAGGTGACGGTACACCGGGACAAAGCTGCAGCTCTTGGCATTGATGTAGCAACGATTTCAGATGTTTTGAACTCTTTGATCGGAAAGCGCACCATCAGCCACTTTAAGCTAGATAATAAGCGCTATCGTATTCGTTTGGATACAGAAAAGGAATATCGTCGTACTGCTGAAGATGTCATGAATTATTTTGTGCGTGGATCCACTGTGAAAGATGGAAAACGCCAAGAGGTCATGATCCCTTTGAACGAAGTTGTTAAAATCGAGCCTCGGCAGGCCCCTCTCACCATTCCTCACTATAAGGGGCTTCGTTCTTTGAATATCTATGCAAACCTAGATCGGAATGCGAACACAAGCCTTGGGGAGATGGTTAAGAAGATTGAAGAAGAGATTGTGCCCACGATCCCAGAAGGATTTCAGATTGAATTTGTTGGGGAAAGCCAGCGCTATAAACAAGAACAGCGGAACATTGTGATGATCTATCTCCTCTCGGTGCTGTTCATCTTCCTTGTCCTAGCGGCTCAGTATGAGAGTTTTATAGATCCCTTTATTATTCTTTCCAGTATCCCGCTCTCGGTTGTTGGAGGGTTGGTTGTCTTGAAATTGGCTGGGGGAACGATGAATCTCTATAGTCAGATTGGGCTTGTGACCTTGATTGGTCTGATTGCAAAGCATGGAATTTTAATTGTCGATTTTGCAAACCATGCCCGAGAACAAGGGGTTGAGAAACTTCAAGCTATTGCAGAAGCAGCCCATCTTCGCCTGCGTCCTATTCTAATGACAACCTTTGCCATGGTGGTCGGAGCCATTCCCCTTGCCCTTTCTGTGGGTGCAGGTGCGGAGTCTCGTCAGCAAATCGGATGGGTTGTGGTTGGCGGGATGACATTCGGAACACTCTTTACCCTTTATATTGTGCCCGTCATCTACAGCTATCTTTCCCAAAAAAGAGAGCCTCTTCCTCTTGAGTAAAGCCTATGGCCTTGTCAGTGGTTCCTGAAATTTTTGCAACAAAAGGACAGCGGGCTTATCGCCAGCGTTGGGTGCAAAAGGATTATCTGAAAAAGCCACACCCTCTTATGAGACGTTTAGAAGAAATTCTTCTGGAAACAGCCAGCCTTGTGCGGTTTGAGGTGAAAAATATCCTTGTCATGGGAACAGTTTCTGTTCATTTCTTCAAGCAGATAAAAGAGCGGTACCCCAAAGCTTCGATTGTTTATCTTGATGCAGGACTTTCCCAGAGCCTAGAGAATAACCTTCAAGAAACAGAGATTATTTTTGTAAAAGGTGAAGGGAGTATTCTGCCGTTTGGGCCTAATCGTTTTGATCTTTGCTTTCATAATTTAGACCTTCATCACCAGAATGATATTCCTGGACTTTTGCGTCAACTGAATATTGCCTTGGGTCCAGATGGTCTCCTGATAGGATCCTGTTTGGGTGGGGAACAAGATACAGCCTTCCAGAAGAAGGTGATGCAAGTAAGTGAGCGGGTTTTTGGAGGTGTGCGTCCTTTTTTCCCTCCTCTAATCCAAGCCCATACTATGCCTCAGTTAATGCAGCGGGCAGGATTTGCAATCAGCCCTTGTCTGGTTGAAACCATTCCCTTGCGTTATCAAACAATGGCGGGGCTTTTGCAAGATATCCGAGAATTGGGGCAATATTGCTTTTTCAAAAAGGTGAACTCAGGACTTCAGTCAAAAGCTCGTCGGAATCAATTTATAAAAGCTTTTGAGGGAGAAATTGAGGTTTTTGCACGTTTTTTGATTTTTTCTGGAAGGGCGCCTTCTTCCCATCAACAACAAAGAATTTCGGCTCAAAAACCCAAGCATTCCCTGGGGTTGTTGTTTAAAAAATAAAAAAACACTCTGAAAAACAAAGAAAATCTGATATAAAGGGGGTATGAATATGGTTTCGCGACGTGATTTTATGATGCAATCTTCCCTTCTCGGTGGAGGGGCGATTCTTGGGACACTTGTTCCAGGAAGCCTTTTTGCTGGTGAAGAAAAGAAGATTCACATTAATATGCATCACATCCATACCGGTGAGAGGCTCCATCAAAAACTCTCAACTCACGAGATGTTGGATGCTTCTTTTCAGGCTGAGATGAATCGTTTTCTTCGGGACTGGCGTTTGAATCAAAAAAAGACCATGAGTCCTAAATTGATCCAGCTGGCGACAGAGATTTATATGCAAACAGGGGCGACCAAACCTATGGAGATTGTGTGCGGCTATCGAGCTCCCAAAACGAACAAGGCCCTGGCTGCAAAAAGTCGAGGCGTGGCTTCGAATAGTTTCCACCTCAAAGGGCAGGCTCTTGATTTCCACATTCCAGGTGTTCCTCTCCGGGCGCTTGGAAATTTGGCAAAGTCAAAGAAAGCTGGCGGCGTTGGGATTTACCCGGCATCTCACTTCATTCATGTGGATGTCCGGGGTTATCCAGCATCTTGGTAAACAGTATTTTTTCCCTCTCTTTTCTGATATAACAAAACAAAATGAGTTTTTTCCATGTCCTTAGTTGAAGCTTTCATCACTTTATTTGTCGTTGTAAACCCTATAGCGGTCATTCCACCCTTTATGAGTTTAACCCATAAATTTACGGCCCAAGATAAGCGGAAGACCGCCCTGCGGACGGGGATAATCATCTTTAGCTTATTAGGGATCTTTGCCTTTATTGGGGATTTCATTCTGGATACCCTCAGGATTAGTGAAGCTGCTTTCCGTATTACAGGAGGTGGGCTTCTTCTTTTCCTTGGAATTGATTTAGTTCGGGGTGTTGATGGTGGGATCGAGCACAAAGCTGATCAAGAAAAAGGGCCCTCTACACCTGAGCAATTGGCTGTTTACCCCCTTGCGATTCCTTTCACCTCGGGTCCAGGAGCCATTACAACTGTTGTGTTGTTTATGCGGCGTGCTGGAGATGATTATATGCTCCAGGGGGGTGTGATTGGTGTGATTGCCCTAGTTGCTTTGCTAACAGCGACTATTTTTTGGATGTCTGGAACCCTTTCCCGGCTGTTATCGCAAACAGGTATTCAGATTCTTTCTCGGGTTTTTGGTATCATTGTTACCGGCCTTTCCATTCAATTAATTATTGATGGCATTAAGCAGGCATTTGGATTTTAAATTCCTGGACTTGATCAAGACTCATGGATCGCCACAGGCCTTCGGCCTTCGCGATGACAGTAAAGAAGATGAAAACCCAACATCTTTCCCAAAACCCCGGACTTGATCCGGGGTCTAGGAAAACAAGCCCCCTGCTTTCGCAGGGAAGAAAAGAGTCCTGGATTCCAGCCTTCGCTGGAATTTCGATTCTTTGCGGCAGTCCACACATAGACTTAGTATCAAAGAAATTAAAGCACAGCAGCTTGGCATTGATCGCCGAGGGTTTCGTGTACAATCGAAGATAAAGCCTTGAGAGAGAAAGGTTTTGGAAGGAAGATCAGATCTTGATTTTCTCCTAAATCCTTTCGGAAAGCTTCTTCTGCATACCCTGAAATAAAGATGACTTTAAGTTCAGGGGAAGTTTGGCGGATGTGTTTTACAAGAGTCGGGCCATCCATCTGAGGCATAACAACATCTGTAATAACAAGATCAACCTGGTGACTGTTGGTTTTTAGGAAATCCAAAGCCTCTTGACCATTTTGGGCTTCAATGACTTTGTGTCCCTGGTTGCGCAAAGCCCGGGCCCCAAAAAGACGGACCGCATCCTCATCTTCCACAAAGAGAATTGTCGCAGATTCTTTTTGAGGGTCTGACTTGTGGAGATCTTCTTCTGCCTGAGCCTCAGGAGAAGTTGTTGGGATTTGGGGTGTCTCTTGCTGGGTGTTGATCAGGGGAAGGTAAAGCGTGAATGTGGTTCCTTGATCAGCGCTTGAGGCAACGTGAATTCCCCCCTGCATTTGCTGAACATTTCCAAACACTGTTGCTAAACCTAAGCCTTGTTTTCCAAGTTTATGGGACGTAAAGAAGGGATCAAAGATATGAGATAAATCCTCTTCTGGAATGACCAGGCCGGAGTCTTCAATTTGAATAACGGCTGCCATTTGCCCTTGGACCAAGCTCCGTGTCAGGGTTTTGGAAGGCACAACTCCTGTGCCAACTTTGAGGGAGAGCTTCCCATAGGAAAAACCACGCAGGCGTTCTCGGGCATCAGCAATCAAGGATGTGAGGCAATCTTCCAGTTGGGCTGGATCAATTTTGACATGGGGATTTTCCAGGCCTGATTGGAGAGAACATTGAATCTTGGGGCCAAGCATCCTTTCCCATCGCGGAAGGAGGGATTCAATGTGGCTATTCAATTGAATCGGTTTCGGCTGGATCGATTGCTGGCGTGAAAAAGCAAGGAGCTGTTTTACAAGCGTTGCGGCTTTGCTTGCGTTTTGCTTAATTTGGTTCACATCTTGCTGTAATTTGTCTTGGGAGGCTGTTTGCATCAACAGCAGGTCACAGAATCCAATAATTGCTGTGAGGTAATTATTAAAGTCATGGGCAACACCTCCAGCCAACTCTCCCATGGATTTTAGCTTTTCGAATTGAAGGTGAGGGCCGCTACTGAGGGAGAATTCACAATCCCCAAAGACCATAAGATGGAGGGATTGGGCCCCACGAATCAAAAAGCCTTGGCCACCTTTCTCACCTTCAATCACAATGGATTTCAAGGTTTGGCAAGAGCGCCAAAATTGCTCAATAGACTCTCCGTGCTCTGAAAAGAGCTGGTGAAAATCAAACCCCCTTTTTTGGCGAACAGAGGCTTCGGCTGCCGGATTAGTCCACAACAAGGGGCCCTCAGGATCAAAAACAAACCAAGAGAAAGCATCTGAGACAAAATTCAAAAGGTGGTTTTGTGCTGTTGCAGATGAGCGTGCTTCCAAGGTGAGAAGTTGGAATCCATCTTCAAGAGGGGTGATCTTAAATCCCTGAGCTGCCGCTGCAAGGGCTTCATTCTTATGGGCTTTGGAGAAAAGTTCCTGCTGGAGATCATCCAGGGTTTCAAAGCTTCCAAACCTTGCCTTGAAACTATCATTTCTTGCAACAAAGCTTTTTGTGGGGGTCAAGATAGCCATAGGCGTGGGAGATTTTTCAAAACACTGCATCACAAGGCGGTGCGGAGGCACACTGGTTGGCTGATCCCAGTTTTTGCCACCTTTATCTCCAGCAAGACTATGTGCAAGTGTTGAAAACATAACTTGATTTATTCTCCACGGCTCTTTTAATCTTAGGAAACGAGAGAAAAAACGCAATGAAAAAACGACAAAATCTTTTCATTTCGGGTGCTTGTAGCACCCTTTCCCAATTTTTTCTGACAAGTATAGGAAAACATGAGGAAAAAATTGAAAATCTGTTTCTGTGTGATCAGGAGAGTGATGCTCTTGAAGCCTTGGCTGATCAACTACCCAAGGCCTGGTCTTTGACATTGATCCCCCGTAAAATCAAGGATGTCACGCCTTTAACAGGTCTCTCAGCTCAGGTGTTGCAAAAAGTGCCAGCAATCGATGCATTCTTGGATTTTACAGCAGATCCCGGCCTGAGTGCTCCGTTACTGCACCATCAGCTTAAGGATTTTCAGCAGAATTATCTTGTGAATGCCCTGGGGCCTATGGCTTTGATTCAGGGGCTCTTTCCCGCTCTGCAGGCTGGGGAAGTTGGAAAAGTCATTGTTCCTTTTTGTCCATTTTTGGAATCAGAAACGAGCTACAATAGTGGGTATCATGGGGCCCGATCTGCCCTAAAATCCTACCTTGAGAATCTCAAGAAGGAAACTGAGGGAACAAATGTGGCCATTCACGTGCCCGACCTTCCCCCGTTCCAATCGCCTCTCAGTCATCATTTTTATCCTGGGAAAAAATTTGCCACGGCTGAAGAGGCTGCTGATCAGGTGAGGCAAATTCTCTGATCAGCCCGTCTTTATTTAAGTCTTTCATTAAGAAAATTTGACATCAAAGATGGATTCGGATAATTTACGAGTATGAATATTTTTGAGAACAGCGTTCATTTTGTGACTGTTCTTCCAGGACTCCACTGGTGGGCCCTTTAGGCTGCCCTTTATTTTTATTTCCTAATCCCCTGCTTTTTTAAATTTTTGTCTCCCCCTTGGGGGAAAGTCTTTATTTGTGGAGTTTTATAATGTTGAGACTTTTTTGTAGCGTAATTTGTATTTATTTTTTGAGCCTTCCTGTTCAGGGAAAGAGGGTGGCCTTGGTTGTGCCTCTGCCCCATGCGGCGATGGATCAAATTGAAGCTGGGTTCCGGAAAGGATTGGGCCCAGACCATGACTTGGTGGTTAAAAATGCCATGGGAGATGCCGTCTTGCAGCAACAGATTCTCTGCCAGCTTGCCCGGCAAGAAATTGACGTGATTGCAACAATTGGAACAGCAACAACCCAGTCTGCTTTGAAGTTTATCAAGACCAAGCCGGTTGTCGGTGTTGCCTCTGTATTAGAAAAGGATGTACTGGCATCATATCCAGCGGTGACACTCATCCAAGATGAGGTGTCTGTCATACCTGTTGTGGCGTTCCTTAAAAAGGTAGCTCCTGAAATTCGAACCATTGGGCTGCTCTATGGCAATAGTGAGAAAATTTTTCCAGAAGTGAGTCTGGCAGAAAAGGCCTGTGAAAAGGCAGGGGTGCTTTTGAAAAAAGCCAAAGTCGATACCGTTGCAGATGTGTTCGGGGCGGCTAAGGCTCTTGTTCGCCAATGTGATGCTATTCTGGTTCTGAAAGATCATACGGTTGTCAGTGGCATCACAGCGATTCTCAAAGCTGCGAAGCCGCACAAAACATTAGTGATGACAATGGATGAGGGGTCAGTTGCCCAAGGGGCCCATATAGCTTTGGGCGTTCAAGAGTCAGAGATTGGTGTTCTTTCTGGACAAAAAACAAGAGATCTATTGGCAAATAAAAACCCTTCAAAGGAACGGGTTTTTCAGGTGGAGAAGGTCCACATTTTTGTGAATCAGGAAACCTTTTCCGATCAGGACAAGACTTCTTTTTCAAAGGTACGTGAGCAGGCCTTAGAGGCTGGATATGCCTTTGCAACCCTTGGGGAGAAAGTCCATGGTTGATCTCATTCTTCAGGATGCCCTCCAGCAGGCGATTCTTTTTACACCCCTGATTCTGGGGATCTTCTTAAGTTATAAAATTTTGGGACTCACAGATCTGACAGCAGATGGCAGCTACGTCTTGGGGGCCGGTGTTTTTGTTAAAACTCTGACAGAAGGACTGCCTCTTCCTCTCGCAATTTTTTTGGGAATGGGAGGCGGTGCTGTTGTGGGGATATTCTTAAGCACGATCCAACGTCACCATCGGGTTCCTCCTCTAGTGGCCTCTATTTTATGCGTGTTTATGCTAACGAGTCTGAATCTTATTTTGATGGAACGTCCAAACATTTCAATCCTAACTCTCGAGACTTCTCTCAATCATATCGGAGAAAGCACCCCCTTGCTTTTGGAAGGTGGATTCCTCGGCATCGCTGTTCTCTTGATGGGGGGGCTATTTATGCTTTTGAGAACACCGCTCGGTTTGCAATTGAGAGCTTTCGGCGATAATCCCAAGCTCATGGAGCATCAAGGCTATGCCTCGGAGGGAATCCGGATGTTGGGGCTATGTCTCAGCAATCTGCTCTATGCTTTGAGTGGGATCATGGTTGCTCAATCCCAAGGGTATGCAGATGTAAATATGGGATTTGGTGTTGCCCTTGTCGGGATTGGTTCGATCCTCATTGGGCACCAGCTCTTTCAATCTCTGAAGCTTTTAGATGCAGCTTACTTTGCGCCCTGCTTGCAGATTATTGCCTGTGTAAGCGGTATTTTCCTCTACATGCTTTTGACACAGATTCTCTTGAGCCTGGATTTGAATCCGATTTACCTCAAGCTCCTTCTGGGGATGTTATTGGTTTTTGTTTTTGGCCTCAAAAAAGAAAAGGGAGGACATCATGGGCGGTAAAGTCTCCCTTCAACATGTTGATTTTAGATACCCGAAATCTTCTCAGCTTGTTTTTCAGAACTTTTCTCTGGAAATTGAGCCTGGAGAGTTTGTGATTTTATTGGGCGCGAATGGCTCAGGAAAAAGCACTCTTTTTCGACTGCTCTTGGGGGATGTCATGCCTTCAAAGGGGAAGATTAAGATGTCTTCAGAGCAATCCAAGATTGCCTATGTAGCACAGAAATCGAAAGAACAGCTTTATGAATCAATGACAGTGGCTGAAAATCTTGTGCTCTCACGGATCAGGTTTAAAACAATATCAGAACAAGAGCATTACCTGGACACCTTCCATAAAAACCTCCGCTTTCGCTTGCACTCTCCGGCCTGTTTTTTGTCAGGTGGGGAGAAACAAGCCCTCATTCTTGCCGTGGCCCTTTTCCATCAGCCTGAAGTGTTGCTGATGGACGAGCCTTCAAGTGCTATGGATCCCTCAAGCCAAGAGCGCCTCATCGCCCTTGCTGCAAGCAAAATTCAGGAACAACGGATGACAACACTCTTCTGCACACACCATTTAAAATTTGCTCACCAATATGGAACACGTATTATCGGTATGCGGGATGGGGAAATTGTTTTGGATATCAAAAAAGGAGAGGAAGAGCTTGATTTGAAAAAGTTGGAATGTCTCTACCAGTGATTTTGCTAGCCTTTTGAAAGCAGCCTGGGTCCTAATTTTCTTGAAATTTTTGAAAAGCAGGCGCTATAGTTAAGCAAAGAAAATCGCTTAAGGAGGATGGCATGGACTTTTCAAAATTGACCCAATACAGTCAACAAGTTCTTCAATCTGCACATGGGCTGGCAGCGCAACGTCAGCATCAAACGCTTCACCCTCTTCATGTTATGCAGGTCCTTGCCGAGGATGCTCAAGGGCCAGCACGGTCTTTGATGAGTGTTTTGAAAGTGTCACCTCAAGCCCTTTTGGATCAGGTGAATCTTGCCCTTGAGAAACTGCCCCAGGTTTCAGGAAGCGGGGCAGGGCAGGTGAGTCTTTCCTCTGAATTGAGCCGGGTTTTAAAAACCGCAGAAGATTTTGCCAAAACCTATGGAGATGCTTTTATCACGGGTGAAGTTTTATTCCTGACCCTGGCAAAAGATGACAGCTTGAAGGCTGTCATGGGAAAGGCAGGTCTTGAGGTTGGGAAACTTCAAGAAGGTTTGGACAAAATGCGCCGTGGCAAAAAAGCTCATTCTGATAATGCGGAACAAGGCTATGAAGCCCTTAAGAAATATACCCAGGATCTGACTCAGCGGGCGGAGACAGGGAAGATTGATCCTGTGATTGGGCGGGGAGAAGAAATTCGCCGTACCATTCAGGTGCTTTCTCGTCGCACTAAAAACAACCCCATTTTGATCGGTGAGCCTGGCGTTGGAAAAACAGCGATTGTTGAAGGCCTGGCCCTTCGAATTGTGAATGGAGATGTGCCCGAGAGTTTGAAAGGAACCCGCCTTCTTTCTCTTGATCTTGGATCATTGCTTGCCGGGGCCAAGTACCGTGGAGAATTTGAAGAACGTCTTAAGGCTGTTCTTCAGGAAGTGACATCTTCTGATGAGGATATCATCCTCTTTATTGATGAGATCCATACCCTTGTTGGAGCTGGTAAAACCGATGGTGCCATGGATGCGGCCAATATGTTGAAGCCTGCTTTGGCACGTGGGGAGCTTCATTGTGTTGGTGCGACAACCTTGGATGAATATAAAAAGCATGTGGAAAAAGATGCGGCTTTGGCCCGACGTTTCCAGCCTGTGTATGTGGAAGAACCGTCTGTCCCAGAGACGATCTCTATCTTGCGTGGCCTAAAGGAAAAGTATGAACTTCACCATGGAATTCGGATTGCAGACGGAGCCATCGTGGCAGCAGCAGAGCTGTCACATCGCTATATCTCTAATCGTTTCTTGCCAGATAAGGCCATCGATTTGGTGGATGAAGCCGCAAGCCGATTACGCATGGAGGTAGACTCTAAGCCAGCTGCCTTGGACCGACTCGATCGTGAGGTGGTGCAGCTGAAGATTGAGCGTGAAGCCTTGGCCAAAGAGAGTGATGCTGTTTCCAAGAAGCGTTTGAAGGTGCTGGAAGAAGACTTAGCAGTAAAAGAGAAAGATCTTGAATCCTTGAATACCCAATGGATGAGCCAGAAGGAAAAAGTCCAGCAATCCCAAGGCCTGAAAGAAAAGCTTGATAAGGCTCGCTCAGAGCTTGAAATTGCTCAGCGGTCTGGAGATTTAGCCCGGGCCGGGGAACTTTCCTATGGCGTGATTCCAGATCTTGAGAAAAAGCTCGAGGCTGCAGATGCCGTCTCCCAGGAAGAAAAGATGGTTGCTCAGGAAGTTACACCAGAAGACATTGCAACGGTGGTGGCCCGGTGGACAGGCATTCCTGTGGAGAAGATGATGACAGGGGAGCGGGAGAAACTCCTCAAACTTGAAGATACATTGAGAGCCCGGGTTGTCGGGCAAGACGATGCAGTGACAGCTGTGGCCCAAGCCGTGCGGCGCTCCCGGGCGGGTCTTCAAGATCAAAATCGGCCGCTGGGATCCTTCCTCTTTTTGGGGCCCACCGGTGTGGGAAAGACAGAATTGACCAAGGCCCTGGCCCAATTCTTGTTTGATGATGAGCGAGCTTTACTGCGGATTGATATGTCTGAGTACATGGAAAAACACGCAGTGGCTCGGTTGATTGGGGCGCCTCCTGGATATGTGGGATATGAAGAGGGGGGGACCCTTACAGAGGCCGTCCGGCGTCGACCTTACCAAGTCATTCTTTTTGATGAAGTGGAGAAGGCTCACGGCGATGTCTTTAATATCCTTCTTCAATTGTTGGACGATGGGCGGTTGACTGATAGCCAAGGGCATGTGGTTGATTTTACAAACACACTGATCATCCTCACATCAAACCTAGGCAGTGAGCTGATTATAAACCTTCCACCAGAGGAAGATGTGGAATCTGTCCGGGAGGGTGTGATGGCTCAAGTGCACCAAGCTTTCCGTCCGGAATTTATTAACAGGCTAGATGAAATCCTCCTTTTCCGTCGTTTGCGGCTCCAAGATATGAGCGGAATTTGTAGGATACAGCTGGATCGGCTGGTGCAACGGGCGAAGGTTAACGAGGTCCAAGTGACTTACGGGGACGATGTCCTGACGTACTTGGCAGAGAAGGGGTACGATCCTGCATTTGGGGCGCGACCGCTCAAGCGTTTGATTCAGCGGGAGATTGAAAATCCCTTGGCTGAAATGATTCTCTCAGGCGAGGCGGATGTACCTTTAAAACTCAAAGTCTCTGGCAAGGCCTTGGTTTTTGAGAAGGCATAGCAAAAAGTCTTTGAAAAACACACTTATACTCATTTTCAGAGGCTTGAGATGCGGATAAACTTAGAACTTTGAAATCCCTGCGAAAGCAGGGATTTCGGGAGAGATTGCTGTGATGAATTTCATGAGTATTTCCTTACCGATGAGTAGTGTAGCTCTTTAACGCCAAGGTCTAGCCATTTCTGTCTCTGTTGGTCTGTGCCTTGAGGGTCCCCAACCTGTTTTGCGTGAAGTGTCACCCCTTACCCCTTGCCTGGATCGAGGTCCTGCCGTTCTCCAGCTCATCGCTTCTGAAGCTATAGCGCCTCTCAGGCCTAAAGCCTGGGCAACAATTTCCATGGGCCAGTCTTCAAACTCTGTTTTAGGATAGGTCAAGGCCCCTCCAGTAACGCTCCAAGCCCCAGATGCTGTGACAAGTCTGCATGCTGCAAGTTCATCCTCAGCTACAGGGAGATGGGAGGGAGCTTCAGATGTGCCAGTGATCCCCAAAAAAGTGTCCCAAGTGATTCGTGGTGCTGCTTCTGGATATATGACTTCACCAGAGGAGGCGGTAGCAGAAGATGCAGATGCAGCGCCTCTGCTTCCACTTGCAGGGACAACACCATGAAAATGAAGGTAGTGGGGGTAACGATCCCGAATTCTACTGTCAGCTGGTCCACGTCTAAAATGAGCTGTTCCATGGGTGCCATCTTCAAAGCTGGAAGCTGCATCATAAAGCCCTCTGAGAAGAGGAGGAGCTCCTGCTTGACCTTCTTTCAAAGCTTTGCTTTGTGCAAGGCGACGATTCAAGGTCCCGAAGAGTTCATCTAGTATCTCAGGTGTCACATTCAAGAGGAGTCCCCAATAGTCTGGCACTCTTCCTGATTCTGTGGCCTCATGTGCTGCACCCTCGTAGCCCCTGACAATACCAATATTGGCTATACGAATATCACTTCTATCAAAGCCTGTTTCTTCTCTAAGTTCGCGCAGCCCTGCGGTAACAACATCTTCCTCTGCATTTGCTTTTCCACCAGGTAATCCCCAACGATTACATTTTCTTGACTTTACTCCTTTTGGAGAAATTTGGAAGGTTACAAGTTGTGTGTCAGGATGATTGTCAACAGGTGCACCTTCTACTTCGACGACAGCTACCACAGTTCCATCATGTCCTGAAAGAGAAGCTTCTCCTGGATACCAGCTCCTCATGAAAGATTTTTGCGTTAAAAGGACGCGTTTGTCTTTATCAAAGACGCAAACGTAAACAGGCCTTTCTGCAGCCGGAACTGGGGTGCTACCAGGTGTAAGCCACACAACTTCCTGCCCTGTTTCAAGTATTCCCGCAGCAGCTGCGTAAATACACGTGGAATGGAATTTGAAAATAAAAATTGCCAAAAAAAGTCTCAAAGATAACACGAAGAAGCCCGCTTTGTTGGTTTGGGGGGATTGTAACACATTTGGAAATACTGTCACGTTTATTGCAAATAGTGCAAAATCGAAATCCCTGCGAAAGCAGGGATCTTAGGCTAGAACAAAGTTTCATATAAGTCGCCCCATACTGGATCGATCTTTTTAATGAGTTCTAACTTCCTCTCTCTTTTCCGTTTTTTTATTCGTCAAAATATAGACATATGAATTTTGCAGGGTCTCGGCCTTAGCAGATCCCTGCTTTCGCAGGGATTTCAGGAGAGAGTACGGGGACCCTCGGAAGATCCATCTTTTGCCAGGCCCAGGTAAGGGCCTCAACGAGGTCATCAATCATTGCAGAGGTATGGGCTGCTGTGGGAGTCAGACGCATGCGCTCCGTGCCTCGTGGGACAGTTGGGTAGTTAATGGGTTGGATGTAAATGTTTCTCTCTTTCAAAAGGAGATCTGTTATGTCTTTGCATTTCTGAGCGTGCCCCACAATGACCGGCACGATGTGACTGGGCGCATCCCAATGTGGGATGCCATTTTGGGCTAGTTTTTCCTTAAGCTCCTTGGCATTGGCTTGGTGAATATTTCGAAGCTGAGGGGTGGATTTAATATACTTCAAGCTTACCTGAGCTCCTGCTGCAATAGCAGGAGGAAGACAGGTGGTGAAGATAAAACCAGACGCATAAGAGCGAATAAAATCAATTAAGTTTTTATCTGCAGCGATATACCCTCCTACAAGACCAACAGCTTTCCCAAGGGTGCCCTGGATCACATCAATTTCTCGTAGAAGGTTTTCTTTTTCCGCAATTCCACCGCCGTGGGTGCCATACATTCCAACGCCATGAACCTCATCTAGGTAAGTGAGGGCGTTATATTTCTTGGCAAGAGCGACAATATCCCGGACAGGAGCAATGGCTCCATTCATGGAGTAGACAGACTCAAAAGCAATCACCTTGGCTTGCTCGATAGGGTAAGCTTTGAGTTTCTCTTCTAAGTCAGCAACATCATTGTGTTTGAAGATAACCTTTTCGGCTTTGCTATGTCGAATGCCTTGAATCATGGAAGCATGATTGTACGCATCAGAGAAAACCACACAGTCCGGGAGCTGGGAGAGAAGAGTGGATAAGGCAGCTTCATTGGCGACATAACCAGATGTAAATAAGAGAGCGGCTTCTTTTTGATGTAGGGAGGCGATTTCTTTTTCCAACATCACGTGGTACTTCGTTGTGCCGGAAATGTTCCGTGTCCCTCCAGCGCCAGCACCCACTTCCATGATGGCATCAGACATTGCTTTGAGGACAAGGGGGTTTTGCCCCATGGCCAAGTAATCATTACTACACCATACGGTTACCTCTTTTGCATTGCCATCTTCATCAAAGTATTCTGCTTGGGGGAAAAACCCGGCTTTGCGCTTCAGGGTTGCAAAAACCCGGTAACGGTCTTCCTTTTTGAGATCATGAATTTTGCGGTCAAAAAAAGATTGGTAGTCCACAGCGATTCCTTGTACCTATATATTAATAAGAGAACTCCTGGCCGAATTCCCTACAGGAGTTAGGCAATATGTTACAAGCTTTTCACAAGTGAGAACAAGAGGTTATTAATAAGATGAATGAAGAAACCTCCCTTATTCCGCCATTAACGGTTGGGGCCCTCTCCCAATATTTGCGCCAAACTTTAGAAGGGCAGTTTGGCCATGTTCGTGTCCAGGGAGAGCTTTCCGGGGTGAAGCGTCATACGTCGGGTCATATATATTTCTCCCTCAGGGATACAGATGCAAGTCTTGATGGTGTTTGCTGGCGCGGTGTAGCTCAGAAATTAGCGGTCCAACCCCAAGAGGGGGCCAGTGTTGTGGCGACAGGAAAAATCACAACCTACCCAGGTCGGTCAAAATACCAAATTATGGTGACCCACTTAGAATATGCAGGCTTGGGTGCTATTCTTCAGCAGATTGAAGCTTTAAAGAAAAAATTAGCAGCAGAGGGCTTGTTTGATCCTTCCCGCAAAAAGCCACTTCCCAAATATCCAACGCGCATTGGTGTCATTACCTCCGCAACGGGGGCTGTCATCAAAGATATTCTTCACCGCCTTGAGGATCGCTATCCTGTAGATGTGGTTCTTTGGCCCGTTCTTGTTCAAGGTGAAGGTGCAACCTCTCAGATTGTTCAGGCCTTGGAAGGTATGGACCAACTTTCACCCGACTTGAAGCCAGACCTTGTGATTTTGGCCCGGGGGGGAGGCAGTGTCGAGGATCTTATGGCGTTTAATGATGAAGGAGTTGTTCGTGCCGTGGCCGGCCTGAAGCTTCCTATCATTACAGCAATTGGTCATGAAACAGATGTTACTCTTGTCGATTTTGCGGGAGATGTTCGTGCTCCAACGCCAACGGGCGCTGCAGAAATGTCCACACCTGTGGCCTTTGAACTGAAACGCTCTTTGGTAGAGGGAGGAAATCGTCTAGCCCAAGGATTGATGCGAAATATCAAATTGCACCACACAACCCTAGAAGGAATACTTCACCGTTTGGGTCAGTATCCAGATCGACTCAAACTTAGGGAGCAACAGGTCGATGATCTGGGATCTCGTTTAGCGACAGCAGGTCGATATTACCTCTCAAAGGTTGAGAACTCTCTCAAACAGGTAGAATCACAACTTCGCCCTCCAATTTCAATTATAAATCAGCAAAAACAAGAGCTTTCATACTTTTATAAAGCCATAACTTTATCGTTTTCTTCATTGGTTGAGCGGCACAAAGTTAACCTAGAAGGAACGATTCGCCTTTTAGGATCCCTTTCGTATAAAAGCACACTGAAACGGGGATATGTGATTGTAAAACAAAAGCATTTTGTAACCCATAAGGCTGCATTGGATGCAGGAAAGCCCCTCACCTTGACTTTCCAAGATGGAGAGGCAACGCTTGGTGCGAATGAAGTGCGTTCAAAATCTTCCAAGACCCAGAAAAAAGAAACTTCATCAAGCCAGGGCGCCTTGTTTTAGGGAGCGGGAGACGATAGAATAAATCGTTAAAAACAAGAGTGTTCCGTGAATTCTCTCCTCAACCCTTCTGATGGATCTTTACAAGGGGCTACCTTTCAAGAGCTCTCCCCACAGGAATTTGAAGCCAAGGCTATTAAAGGCAGCCAAGAAAAGCCCACACTGGTTTATTTTTGGGCACCTTGGTGTGGACCTTGTAAGCAATATCAGCCGACGCTCACGGAATTGGCACAAAAAGTTTCAGGAGCCATCACGCTCTACAAAGTGAATGCAGACGAAGCTGGCCCGATTCTCCAAATGATGCGCGTTCAGAGTTTGCCCATGTTGCTTTTGTTTAAAGGGGGGCAGCCAGCCTTAGGTATTCCTGGGGTGCACCCTTTATTTAAAATTTTGGAAGCTTTGAAAGCCCATGTGCCTGAAATTCAACTTGGGCCTGATCCTCGGATTGAAGAGGCTTGGGAGGCTTTGTATGCCAATGATCTTCCCAAAGCATTTCAACAATTTAGTGAATTGCATTTGGAAGACCCACAAAGCCAGGAAACGGCCCTGGGGCTCTTTCGGGTGCACATGGCTGGGGGACATTTGGATACAGCAAAAGAAGTTCTTGGGGATACTCAAGAGTGGGATTCTCAACTGGCAAATATTCGGGGAAATCCTCGAATTTTCTTGACCTTAGCAGAAAAGACCCTTAAAGAAGACGAGGATCCTTGTGTTCAAGGATTTGCTACTGGGGGCTATGAAGCAGCAGTCGCCGCTCTTGTTCAGCGGATGTCCTCTTCAACCCCATCTTCAGGTTCCGAAGCCCATGAAAAGCTTTTAGATGTTTTCGCAGCCCTTGGTGCGAAGGACCCTGTAACAAATGATGGACGTCGAGCAATTTCTAAGGTACTGTTTAAATAAGGGGTATTGATCATGATGGATTTATTTCCCAACAAGATTGCTGTTATTTCTCAGCCCGGGGTTGTTCTCATGCCCCAAGGTTTTATTCCCCTTCACCTTAAAGATGAAGATAGCATGATGACGGTTGAGAGAGCTTTTCGCAATGACCGCTTCATTGGCGTTGTGCAGCCTAAAGCTGATGGAAGTTTGTATTCTTCAGGATGTCTTGGGCGGATCACAACTTTTAATGAAAGTGGCGATGGTATGTTCCTCATTTTAGCAGGAATGATCCGTTTTCGATTGGTCAGAGAATTGCGTAAGCAGTATGGATATCGCCGGGTTGAAGTTGACTATGCACCTTACCTGGAAGATTTTGAACTCACAGAAAATGCTTCTATGGATCGTGAGCGCTTGCTGCGTGCTATCAAAGGTTTTATGGAATCTCGGGATTTGCCTGGAGATTGGGAAGAACTGGCCTTTGCGCCGAATGATCGCCTTGTGACGGCTGTAGCCATGAGTGCGCCTTTCTCTCCTGAAGAAAAACAAGCAATTCTTGAATTGCCGACTGTAACAGAGCAATGCACGATGACGTCTGCACTTATTGAGATGGCTACATTAAATGCCAAGCCTCAAGGGGCATATCACTAGGCTTTGACCTGTTTCTGATATATTTTTGCAAGATCTTCAAAGGTTTGGACTGAAAGATCTTCCGGTCGTTCTGTTCCTGTCAGATTTGCTGCCTGAAAGGTTGCTTCCAGGTCTGGAAAGACTTTTTTCAGGCTAGCCCGGATCATTTTGCGTCGATGGCCGAAGGCTTGAGCTAAAATTTGAGACATTGCCTTTTGGAGTGCAAGCGGTTTTCTTGTGGGATGGGGTACGATTTCAACAACGGCTGAGGTTACCTTTGGGGCAGGCCAAAAGGCTTCTGATGGCACGACCTGTTGTCGCCATGCTTTGGCAAGCCACTGTACCATGACAGAAAGGCGCCCATAATCTTTTGAGCCCGGCTTGGCATAGAGACGTTCAGCAACTTCTAATTGCACCATAAAGACCATGTGCTGTGGTGGATGATCCTGAGTTAGCAGCTTGAAGATCATCTCTGTTGCAACGTTGTATGGTAAATTTCCCGTGACGAAATAATGTTTGGGAAAGTCTTTGATATGAAAAAAATCAGAGGGGAGGAGGGTGATCCGATTTGAGTCTTCTTTCTGCAGCCGCTCTAGAATGGGATAAAACTGGGAATCTTTTTCGATAAGCGTTAGGGGCGCTTTGGTGAAATGGTAAAGAGCCCAAGTGAGAGCTCCTGGTCCTGGCCCAATTTCATAAATGGGATCCATTGTGCTCTCAAAGGGGACAACCATCTTCTCCACAACCTCAGGAAGGAGGAGGAAATTCTGACCCAAGGATTTTTTTGGGCTCAGCCCCCAGGTGTGGAGAATATCACGATCAGGATAGGGAGGGTTTTTCATGTTAGTTTTCTCAGCATCAAAAGCAAGAAAGTGCTCTATCCAGCCTTAGTGACAAGATTTGTTGTGCTATGACCAGGAACCAGATCTACAAGAACCACCTGCCCACCCCGGGCCTGAACAATGTCTGCCCCCACAACTTGATCAACGGTATAGTCACTTCCTTTGACAAGAATATCGGGTTCAATAGCCTTAATCAGCTCATAAGGTGTATCTTGTCCAAAGAAGATAATGGCATCAACAGCTTCAAGACCTGCAAGGACTGTAGCCCGGGCTTCTTGATTTTGAAGAGGGCGTGTGGGCCCCTTGAGACGTTTAATAGAAGCGTCCGTATTAAGGCCAAGGATGAGAAAATCACACTCTGCCCGAGATTGTGTCAGAAGGGTCACATGGCCAGGATGAAGCAGGTCAAAGCAGCCATTGGTAAACCCAACCTTCTTTCCTTTGGAGCGTTGGATTTTTACCGTTTCCAAAATCTGATCCAAAGTCTGGAGTTTGGTTTGAGCTTTTTGGTTTTCAAGGTCAGCGGCTGTAATGGTTGCTGTGCCAAGTCGCCCGACAACAATTCCTCCTGCTCGGTTGGCAAGACGAGAGGCTTCTTCAAGACTCATTCCAAGGCATAAGCCCGCCATCAGGGCTGCAATGACAGTATCACCAGCACCCGAAACATCATAAACTTCTTTGGCTTCTGTGGGGATAGAAGTTGGACCCTTCTCTTGCTGGTAGAGGGTCATCCCTGCAGATCCTTTCGTCACAAGAAGGGCCTGCAGGTTGAGCTTTTCAATCATGGCCTGGGCGTGGGCTTCTTCATCCTGTCCGTGAATGCCAAGATTTTGGCACATCTCATTAAACTCTTTGAGGTTTGGTGTGAGGAGCGTTGCACCTACATAGGCACGTCCATGACTAACCTGGGGGTCAACAAGGACAGGAACATTTGCCTCTTGGGCCGCTGAAATAATGTTTTGAGCCAGCTTGTGTGACAAAACACCTTTGGCGTAATCAGAGAGGATGACACCTGCCACATGGGGAAGATTTTGACATACAAGAGCTAGGATTTCTGCTTCTTCCGCTTTGTTGAGGGGGCTTGTATCTTCTTCATCAACCCGCAGGAGTTGCTGGTTCTGGACGACATAGCGAGTTTTCTGTGTCGTCGGGCGGTGCGCAGAAGTCACTCCAGAAACCTGGACACAGGGCATGTCTTCAACAAGTTTTTGTATCTGGTTTCCAGCATCATCCTGGCCCCAGGCTCCAATCAATGTGACCTGAACTCCCAGACCTGAAAGATTTCGGACAACGTTTCCAGCACCTCCCAACATCTCTTCAGAAGTTTTCTGGCGTAGCACAGGAACCGGAGCTTCTGGGGAAATGCGTGCCACATCACCTGTGACAAAGCGGTCTAGCATCACATCACCAACGCAAAGAACCTGTTTTGATTTTAGGGTCTGAAGAGAAATAGACATCACTTAGCCTGTTTTTACGCTTGGGATGGATTGGCGATAAGGACTTTTTGTCGTCAGCAGACTACTGCGTGAGACACTATATCCAAGAGACTTGTAGAAAGGATCAAGTTTCGTTGTCCGTTGTAAGATAGGCCCTTTGAGAATTAAGAGGAGACAAAGAAAAACAAAGCTTCCCAGAATGAGAACTTTTAAGAAAGGAAATCCCTGGGTTGAAGGGGAGATTTTGTCCACGAGGTCTTCACTATCTTCTGGTATGGCAGCAGCTGTACTTTTTTGAAAGCTGAGAACAGTCGCCTGGGGGGCAGAAGCATGCCAAACATGGGAGCATTTTGTGCAACGCACTTTTTTCCCAGACTCACCCAAAGCATCTTGGGCCAGATTGAACTTTTGCATGCAGGAAGGACACTGAATAATCATTTTTTCTATATAGTTCATTTTCATTAAAATCTCAACTTTAAACCATGGATTTGGTCTTGTTTTAAGATTGTACAACTTGAACAGAAACAAGCACAATTCGCTTTTTATAAAAAAATCGATTAAAGTAACAAAAAAAGATTTTTAAAACTTCAGGGAGTTTTTATGCAAACCATAGATATTCTTATTGTCTTGGCGTATCTCATTGCCACTTTGGTAATTGGCTTTCTCACTGGTCGGGGGATTAAGTCTCTAAAAGAGTATGCTATCAGCAATCGGGAGTTTAACACGCCCGTCCTTGTGGCAACGATTTCAGCCACGCTGATTGGGGGCGGATCTAGTATGGGCTTAGCCTCCAAAGTCTTCACTTACGGCATTCCCTTCTTCTTCATCTTTATGGGACGGCCTTTGATTACATTGTTTTTGGCTTACGTTGTTGCTCCAAGAATGCAACCGTTTGAGGGTTCTCTTTCCATTGCAGATATGGCGGGCCGCATGTATGGCAAAACGGGGCAGGTTGTTGTAGGAGTTTCTGGGATCATTAGGGCCATTGGACAGGTTGCTGCCCAAGTTGCTGCCATTGGTTTTGCTTTCCAATACTTTCTTGGGATAGATTTGGTCTGGGGAGCAAGTATTGGAACAATGATCATTGTTCTATACACAAGTTACGGAGGAATTCGGGCTGTGACTTTTACTGACGTTTTTCAATTTGCCCTTCTGGTTGTGATGGTCCCCCTTATTGCAAATGCAGGCATTATTGATCTTGGAGGATATTCAGGCCTTTTTGAAAAGACAAAAGACACTCACTTTATTCTGCCTGATGACAATACCATCCTTCAGTATTTAATTTTTATGCTTATCCTTGAGCTAGTTCCTAATATTGATGGAGAAACAATCCAAAAGCTTTTAACTGCCCCTGATGTGCCTGCCATGGAGCGCTCCCTTAAAATCTCAGCACTCCTGCAAATTCCTTTTTATATGTTAATTGCAGCCATTGGACTTGTTGCCAGTGTTATTGCTCCAGAATTAGATCCAAACACTGCAATGCCTCATGTGATTAATACATTGATTCCAACCTTTTTGAGGGGACTTTGTGTTGCAGCAATTATTGCGATTGTGATGTCAACAGCAGACTCTTTCCTCAACATTATTGGAATTATGGCTTCAAATGATGTTATTAAGCCCCTTACAAGAGGTGTGATCAAAGAAAAGAATCTTCTAATCATAGCAAAATTTGTAACACTTTTTGTTGGTGTTGCTGCTATCGTTATCGCCCTTTCTTTCAAAGACATTCTTGATATTGGGCTCTACTTTGCAAACTTCTGGTTTCCCATTGCCGTGATGCCTTTGTATGCAGGAATCTTTGGATTACGGCCGTCGGGACGGTCGTTCTTAGTCTCGGTTGTTGGGGGCGTGAGCTTCTTCCTGGGCTGGGAACAGGTTGGTAAAGACATTGCGCCCCTTGTTCCAGCCTTCCTCGTCGGCATGGCCGGAAGCCTCAGCTTCTTGCTAACCCACTACCACTTCTTCGACAAAAAAGAGCCTAAAAAAGAAAAGCCCCTCACAAAAGAGGAATTCGAAAAGTTGGTCTATGGTGCTGGTCCTAAGCTCTCTGAAAAACTCTGCCGCTTCCTCAAACGCTTCTATGAAAACCAGGTCAATATCATGAAGTATGGAGACATGCCCGTCATCTCCTACGGCGTGTTTACTTTGTTGATCTATAACGTCCCCAGTTTCATGTGGGAGGGCGGACCTATTCCACTGCTAAAGCAGCTCTTCTATCTCAAAGTCTTTGGAAGCTTCTTATGTATTGGCTTACTTCTGCAGAACTACTGGCCGGGAAAGATTACCGGATACTTCCCCACCTTCTGGCATGCATCATTGTGTTATAACCTCCCCTTTGTCCTCACTCTCTATGCCCTGGCCAGTGGATTCCAAACCTTTTCTCTGATTAACCTCTCCTTTGGATTATTCTTACTCGGTCTCCTCACCACCTGGCAGATCTATATGAGCTCCTTTATTGTTGGGGTGTTAGGGGCCATTGGCATGTATAAATTCTGGTGCACCAGTATCTGTGTTCTGTTCCCGGAACACTCCTGGATCTTCTTCCTCTTTGCTGTGGTCTTTGCCACTATGATGGGAAGTATCTTCTCCCGGCAGAGAGAGAATATTCTCGATACCCGCTTTTCTCACTACCGCTCTATCGGAGCCCAGATTGCCCATGAACTGCGTACACCCCTGCAGTCTCTTAATATGGCAACGCAGTTTTTGAAGGTAAAGATTGCTCAAAAAGGACAAGAAGACGTGTATGGCGTTGAAGCAAGAGAAGTAGAAGAAGCCTCCACATCTCTAGCAGATCGGATTGGATTTATCTTGTGAACAGTTATCCTGATATTGGGAAGGGGGATGATGACTTTACCCTGAAACTGGATCTGAATATCCCTGAGAAAACTCTGATTCATGTAGATAAAATTGCCTTGGCCCATGTGATTCATAATCTCATGAAGAATGCTTATGAGGCGATGATTGTGAATGATGTCGACAAAGAAAACATCCTTACGGCGACAGCCTCTGTAAAAGGAAAAACATTGACCTTTACCCTGACGGATACGGGCTGTGGAATTCCCGAGAGGATGTTGAAGAAGATTATGATGCCTTTTGTGACCACCAAAACCACGGGGACAGGTGTAGGACTTTACTTCTGTAAACAAATCCTGGATCGCATGGATATTGATCTCTCCCTCACCTCAAAGGAAAATATTGGCACATCCGTTACTCTCAAAATTCCCGCGAGATAAAGGGGCATGTCACAGTTCTAGACCTTGTGCAAGAAATGTGGCATGATACTTCCAAGTTACGTAACATTATGGGGCGCTTCACGTGAGCATGTCTTCCCTCCATCGTCAGGAAATACAGTCTAGCCGGACGCCCGATCTCCTCAGCTTCGAGGATGTGAGCTTTGGCTATACCTCTGAACCCCTTTTCTATGACGTGAGTTTTGGCTTGCAGCCAGGATCTTTCCACTACCTGACAGGGGCCAGTGGATCAGGAAAAAGTACGCTAATTCGTCTTATGTATTTGGGGACCTTTGGATACAAGGGCGTGATCAAACTTTTTGGGCAGAATGTGCAATCAATGCCCCGGGATATGTTACCTGGCTTACGCCAAAAAATTGGCGTAGTCTTCCAAGATTTTCACTTAATTGATCATCTCACAGCAGTTGAAAATGTTTCCTTACCTCTGCGGATTCAGGGGCACTCTCCGCAAGTCTGCTACGAACGCGCTGCAGAGATTTTGGATTGGGTTGGACTTGGAAATGCTTTGCATAGCAAGCCGCGTACCCTCTCCGGAGGGCAGCAACAGCGGGTTGTCATTGGCCGAGCCGTGGTCTCAAATCCAGAGTTGATTTTGGCTGATGAGCCTACAGGCAATGTTGATGATGCAACGGCCATTCGCCTGATGGAACTTTTTGAAAGCTTGAATGAGATTGGAACAACGGTTGTTTTTGCAACGCACAATCGGGATTTATTGCGAGAGTTTCCTCACCCAGAATTTGTGATTAAGAATCAAGAACTTTTCTTGCGGACAAAGCGGGCAGCGCGCCTGAAGCGTCCCCCGCTTGCAGATGAAATTACCTCTCAGCCCTATGATGAGGATGCTGAAGATGACGCTTGGGAGGCTTATGGATAAGATATGACACATCCTCTTCCCCCAAACTCTCTAGAACATCCAGCTGATCTTCCTTTTGAAGGAGATGCCCATAGTCAAACCCTTGTGCGGATTGTGGCGCTCATGGTTTTTTTGGTGTCTTCCTTCTTGTGTTTTTCGTTCCTCTCCTCCGATCTGATTACACAGTGGGAGCAAGGGGCTGCCTCTGGTTTTACAGTTGAGCTTGCACCTTCAGAGGGAGCTACAGGCGGTGCACAAGTACGGGATATGTCAGCCCAATGGAAAGCCTTGGAAATCCTTGGAAAAGTAAAGGGAGTTACGAAGACAGAAGTGATCTCGAAATCAGCACTTTCTGGTATCACGGGTCTTTTTGGAGAGGTTTCTACACGCAATATTCAAGAGGCACAGCCTGTTTTTATTGATGTGCAGGTTTCTGATATGTCTGAGATTGACTTGCGGGTGTTAGATCAAGTTTTTCAGCGTCACGTCCCCGGAGCAACGATTCATCCGGAACGGGAGTTTCATGAGAATATGAAACAGCTCCTCTCTATTGCTACGGTTGTGACCTTCTTATTAACAAGCTTGGTTTTGGGAATTGCTTTTGCGCTCGCTGTTTTTTCAGCCCATTCGGGGTTGGTGATTCACAAGAAGATTATTGAGATTCTCCATCTTGTTGGGGCTCAAGATGTTTATATCGCAAATCAATTTCAGCAGCATGCTTTGCGATTGGGATTGCGTGGTGGATTGTATGGAGCGGCTCTCTCCTTGGGGACCCTGGTTTTCTTCTATATTCAGTTGCCTGGAAGCACAGCGGCAACCCAGGCCCTTTTCTCTTTCCAATCTCTTGGTCCGATTGTGGGGGCGCCCCTCGTGATTACTGCGTTGATGGTCTTAGCAGCGCGCCTCACAGTCATGAGAGAATTGAGCCGGCAGCCATAACAATGTCATCATGTAAGTTGGATTCTCACCCCATTTCTCTTGTGATTTTAGATCGGGATGGAGTTATCAATCGAGACTATCCAATGTCTGTACGGGATATTTCAGATTTCTTTCTCATTCCAGGGTCTGCAGCTGCGATCGCACGTTTAAATAAGGCAGGTGTTCCCGTTTGTGTTGCAACAAATCAAGCTGTGGTTGGACGGGGAGATATTTCTCCTGAAGACCTGAAAGATATTCATGAATACATGATTGAGCTGTTGTTAGAGGCAGGAGCACATCTTGATAAAATCTATCTTTGCACATCAGCAGATAGCGCTCACTATCATCGCAAACCAAATCCAGGGATGCTTTTAAGTGCTTTGAAGGATTTTGATGTTTTGCCGACAGAGGCTGTGTTTATTGGAGATGCGTTGCGAGACCTTGAGGCTGCCCAAAGAGCAGGGTGTCATCGCGTTCTTGTCCATACAGGGAAAGGGTTGCTAACAAAGCAAGCAGGTCTTTCTGAAGATTTACAACCTGTCCATGAATTTGAAAATCTCTCAGCTTGCGTGAGTCATTTACTGACTGACTAATTAGGCAATTGCGGCGTTTGAGTCGCTTCTCTGGTCTGCCCCAAGGCGCGTTGAAAGCGCCAGGCAGACGCCGACAACAAAGAGGAGAGAGGTCATCGCCACAACATAGTCATGGGCATTGTAGAGGCGGTTTCCTGCATCATCTACTGCTCCTTGCCAGAGTTGGTCGAGAATAAAGCCAATGACTTGTTGAAGGATTGCTCCTCCCAGAACGTTGAAGGTATTTACAATACCAATGGTAATCCCTGAGTTCTCCCGGGTTGTGAAGCGGACTGCTGCTGTAAAGCACATCATTTCAGCGCCACAGAAAAAGCCGAGCGTGAGGAGCATCACAAAAAGCTGGGATTCGCCAAGAGCAGGGCCATAGAGGAGAAATCCGAAGCAGAGGAACATGCCAAGTGTGCAGGCTTGGATACCACGGTTAAGAAGTTCATATTTCTCACAGATCCAAGGAAGCACAATACATCCAAGAGCCATTCCAGCGTACATGGTAGCGGAAGCTGGAGCTGCTACATTGCGGGAAAGGTTGAATTTTTCCATCAAAAAAGCTGTTCCCCATAAGTCAGCTAGCACAGAAATGGGGGTATAGACCCCTACTGCGAGAGCGGCGTACATCATAATATTTCTGTTTTTAAGGGTTTCAAACAGGGATGTTTTCAGGACAGGAAGCGAAAAATTGTCCTTTTTAATCTTTTGTCTGGGAACCGAAAAATGAACAAACCCCAGGATAGCAATACCAAAAAGGGAAATACCCAAGAGGGTTTCTCGCCAATTCCCAACAGTATCCATGGCCCATACAAGAGGCTTTCCTGTTCCAAAGGCACCAATGAGTCCGATTGTGAGGGTTGCCCCCATATAAAAACCGCGTTTTCCTGCAGGGAATTCGTCGGCAGCTATTTTAACACCACTCATGAAGGCTGTTGAGGCTCCAAGCCCCATGAATAGACGGGCTAGATTTGCAACCCAAAGCTGATCTGTCATGGAAAACATGACCCCCGCTCCAGTGAAGAGAAGGATGCAGGCACTGACAACACGCTTGACACCAAATTGATCAAGAGCAATCCCCATGGGGATTTGAACAAGGGAGTAGGCGTACAGGAACAAGGCTCCGAAGAGAGAGAATTGTTCGGCTGTCATATGGAAGTCAGTCCGCAGTTCTGTGACCATAACACCCGGCGCAACACGCAAGATATATTGGAAGAAGAAGAAAAGGCTCACGGACAGCCAAGCCAGAATGGAATGTGTTTGTGATGAATGTTGCTTTATCATGCTGATATTCATACCATTTTTGCGGTTTTATTTGAAGAAAAACATCTTGTCCAAATAAATAGGGCTGAAGGCAAAAAAGTTCAAGGCAGGCTGAAGGTATGTGGATTGACTCTGAAGGTTGTTTTGTGTTCAAAGAGAATAACTCCCGAAAGAGGTAAAAGATGACAAAGATTTCCATGTTTACAGTTGATGCTTTTTCTAAGCACCTTTTTCAGGGAAATACCTGTGCAGTCTGTATCCTGGATGACTGGTTCCCAGACATAATGTTGCAGAATATTGCAAGTCAAAACCTCTTTTCTGAGACAGCTTTTATTGTGCAACGAGATGGGATGAACCCAGAACTCAGGTGGTTTACGGTGAGCGAAGAGGTGGACTTTTGTGGTTATGGAACCCTCTCAGCAGGGGCTGTTTATCTCACACATGTCAAACCTACAGCTCCTGAAGTCATTTTTGAAACACGGAAGTTTGGGTCTGTTAGAGCCTTTCGCCAAGGTGAGGTTTTTCAATTTGAAGTTTCAGCAACACCGCTAGCTCCAATGACATCCGATACTAAGGTTTTGGCTGCTCTTCCAGGAGCGTCACCTCAAAAAATGTTCCAAAGCCAGCAAGGAAACTTGGTTATTGTTTATGACCGTGAGAAAGATGTAGCTCATATGAAACCTCATTTTGAAGACCTCATGGCCAATGGATATTATGGGTATATTCTGACTAGCCCTGGTCAAGAAACAGATTATACTTTCCGGTATTTTAGTCCTCGTAAAACGAATGTATGGGAAGATCCCGTCAATGGATCATCACACGCATTCCTTGCTCCTTACTGGTCAGATGTCCTTGAAAAAACCTCACTCAAAGCTCAATCTGCTTCCTTGCGGGGAGGGGAGGTTTACGCAACGCTTAAGGAGAATGGCCAGGTGCAGATTGGAGGGTACGTTACGCTCTATGCTGAGAGTCTTTTGCATCTACCTACGTTAAATTGAAATTCAAGGAATTTTTTTCTCTAGGATTTGAATAACTTTATCTCGAGACGTTTCGCCTTTTACAATGACTAAGGCTGTTTTTGGGAGGTTGAGCTCTTTTGCCAAAATTTTCAAAACCATGGAATTGGCTTTGCCTTTATCTGCGGCAGCAGTTACGTAGACTTTGATAAGGGGTTTTCCATCAGCATTTTGTGCAATCTTAGCCATGTTTTTTGAAGCTTTCGGCGTGACTCGCACAGCGAAGGTTGGCTTTAAATCATCCAGTGTTATAAACAAATTCAAAAGCATGGTTATGATAAATCCTACTTTATTCATAAACGACTTATGAGAGGGTGACTATAATGAAACGCATCTTATTTTTCTTATGTTTTGTGGTGTTTCCCCTTTGGGCGAAGCAAATTCCTCTTGTTGCTGGGATTATGACAGGAAATTCGCTGGATGCTGTTGATGTTGTGGTTTCTGCTTTTCCTGAAAATGAACCTGTCCGGGATTTGCTGTTTTATTCCCAGGCGTATCCATCGCAACTTCGCCAAGATCTTTTGAAACTAAAGAAAGTTGTGACAGCTGAAGACGGCAATATGGATCGGGTTTATCAGACCTTCCCACAGGCATGCGAGATCATCCAGACCTATACAACTGCAGTGATTCAAGCCACGAAAACAGCTCTCCAAAAAGCCCAAGAAAAGGGGTTAGGGCCAGTTATAGCAATTGGTTTTCATGGGCAGACTTGTGCCCATAAACCTCCCTCGTACTGTAGATCAGGGGAAAAGGCCTACACAGTTCAAGTGGGGGATGCAAAACGGCTTGCAAAAGAAACAGGTCTTCTCGTTGTTTTTGATTTTCGAACAGCCTTTATCCAGGCTGGATTTGAAGGGGCTCCTCTTGCTCCATTTCATCATCAGCGTTTGGCAGAGAGTTTTCGCAAGCACCTTCCACTTCTCTTTATTAATGCGGGGAATACAAGCAACCTGACCTACCTTTATGAAGACCAAAAAGGGGCGATTCAAAGTCTAGGTTGGGATATGGGGCCATGCAATCATTTCCCAGATTTATGGGTCCGAAAAAACACAACACTCCCTTTTGATGTGGATGGAAAACGCGCAGCAAAAGGGCGTCTCTCAATTCCAGTCTTACGAGCTTACTTTTATGAAAGTGTGTCTAATGGTGCAGGAAAGAACTTTCTTCTTCAGCAACCTGCAAAGTCTTCAGATCCTCAATGGTATCATCTCCCACTTTCTGCTTCCAAGGCCCGCCTTTCTCTGAATGACCACCTGAAGACAGCATGCTATTTTTCCGGATATGTCATGATTCATGGGCTGAGCTTTCTTCCTGCACGTCTTTCAACACCAAAGGCGATTTTGACGTTTGGAGGAGGGTGGCGAAATCCTGTACTTCGTTTGAGTGTTAAGGAGTTATTGGCAAATGGCCCCATTTTAAGAGAGCACCAAGGCCTTTTTGAGCTCATTCGAAAACGATACCAAGGGATTCCTCTTCTCCCAAGCCAGGCTTTTGGAATTGATGATCGAGCAATGGAGGCGCGTATTATGGCAGATTTAGCACTGCGCCGCCTTCAGAACGAGCCTATTCTGGTGTCTGGTGCCCGGGGTCAGAAAACAAGAATTTTAGCAGGGGAGATAGCTTGGCCTTTAGGGGAAAATTTGACTTTTCAGTAGGTTAGGCTTAATTTATCTGAGAATATAAGAGGTTAAATTATGCAAAGAATTCCAAGTCTTTTTCTCAGTGCAATTCTCACACTTTTGTCTTTTGGAATTTGCAATGCAAGCCTCTCTGTAAACCCAGATTCATCTATTCAAAAAATTACTTCTATTAAGGAATTTCAAGAAGCCGTCCAGCACACAACAGCAGAAGATTTAGTTGTTTTTGATGTGGACTACGTTATCTTAACACCCAGCGATTTAGTTGCGCGCCCAAGGGCAAAAAAGGTCAGGAGACCGATTTTCAAGGCTTATCAAAAAGAGCACGGGAAAGACCGTTTCAAGCTTCTTTGGAGTCAACTGATGTTGCAGACGAAACGCAGACATGTTGAGCCAGAAATAGAAACTATTATTCAAGAGCTGCAAAATAAAGGTGTTCATGTTATTGCATTGACTGCGATTGGTGTAAATCCCTTTGGCTTTGTCTTGGACCCAATCGCGTTTAGAAAGAAGGGGCTCTCTGAAAACGGCATTCATTTTCGGACAACTTTTTCTGAAGAAAGAAAATATTGGGGAGAGGAGTCAGGTTTTAGTGAGGGTATTGTCTTCTCAGGATCACAACCAAAAGGGGAGGCCTTGGTTCATTATCTAGAGAAGATCGCAAATCATAAGCCAAAACGCGTTTTCTTTATTGATGATAATCTATCCCTCGTGGAAAGTGTTGCAAAGGCTTGTCATAAGATGAAGATTCCATTTCAAGGGTTTCACTATCAAGCACATGTTTTTGAAAAAGACCCTGAAGTGAGCCCTGCGTTTATTGCTTTTCAAATAGAACATCTGCATAAAACTGGAGAATGGCTTCCGGATGCAAAAGCTGAAGAACTCTTTGTAAAGTCCTTTATTTAGAGGATCATGGGCAAGCTCATGAGGGTAACTAGCATTGCGTTGAAAATGCATTTTTCCTCTCATAAAATGACTTACCATGAAAAAATTATCTCCCGCTATTGAGAATCAATCTGTCCAAAGCGTGTACGCTTCCTACCCTGTTGAGGCTCAGGAAATTCTTTTTCAGGTCCGTGATCTCATTTATGACGTTGCTGCTGCAGGGGCTCGGATCGCAGCAAGGATTGCTTCTCTGCGCTGCTCTTGCGTTGCTCCAACAGGAATCGTTCGATAGGTTTCTGTTAGGGCTTTAGGAAGTGATGCAGGTGTGAGGCCTAAGGCTGCAAAGGAAGAGGCAGCTTCTTCAAGTAAGATTGCAGAAACCATATATCCTGACGTTGCATCTGTAATCTTGGCACATGTTTGATCTGCAAGGATTTCCCTTTCATCAGGATCAACCAGAGACAGCAATCGGATGACCTTTGCTAGGGCCATCGAAGAGTGGGGTAGAATGCTACTATCTTTCCTAAGAAAAGCTCGGAGGGTGTTAGATAGAACAGAATCAATATCCTCAGATTCCATTTGTGCAAAAGCACTGAAGATTGGAAAAAGAGATTCTTCTGTAGCCAGGGCAGGGGTTTTGATTTTTAGCACTTTTTCTAAAACAAGATCTCTGTCTGAAAGCGCCATTTCTTTGTAGAGTGCTTTTGCAGTGTCAAAATCCACATCACTCTGTGGAATAACTTTTTCAACGGCACGGGCCTCTGGTGAGGTGTCAATGGGGTGTGCTTTGAGTAATTCGTCCCCCCGGTGTACTGTGCCAGAGGCTCCTGCTGGTTCAGCCTCTGCTCCACAGGCTTCTTCTGCCAAATAAAGCGATATGAGTCCAAGAAAAAGGAAGTGTAAGCCCTGCTTCATATGAAATATCTAATGATGATTAATAATATGATTATCACACAATAAATAAATTTGGGAAAACCCTCAAAAATTCGAGCCTTGCCTTCCCTTGCCTATAGACAGAGAATGACGTACATTCTCTGCAGATATGGAGCTGCTGAATATGTCTGCGAATCTTGATCCGACTCTATTAAATCTTTTAGTATGTCCAACGACAAAGGGCCCTCTTATTCTGGACAAGAAGGCAGGGGAGCTCATTAGTCCAAAGGCTCAGCTTGCATATCCCATTCGGGATGATATCCCTGTCATGCTTCCAGAAGAAGCTCGCCCTTTGACGGAAGAGGAAATCAAAAAATATAAGCCCAAGAAAGGGTAAGGGTCCTTGCTTCACTTGCCTTCTTCTTTGAATAGCGGAACGCTGGGTCCGGTTTTGCCTGGAGCTCTACCCTGGGTTTTGAATGAGGTTGTGCGGGCAAAAAAATTAGTACTGTTTCCAGTTGAAAATGAAAAAGAGATGCGCCGATTACAGGTGCAAATGCAAACCTTAAATCCAAGCTTAGAGGTCCTATGCTTCCCGGCTTGGGATACGGTACCTTATGATCGGTCTTCTCCCCAAGCCCACCTCATGGCAGAGCGTGCCCAAACTCTAGGGCGGTTAAAAAATCTTCAGGGGAAAGCGCCGCTCCTTGTGCTGACAACGCTTAAAAGCATAGTCCAGAGAGTTTTGCCTATAGGTTTCCAAGGGGAAGAAATCACTTTGAAACCACAGGAAACCCTGGATCGTGATGATCTCATCAAATCTTTAACAAATCAGGGATACCATCGTGTCATGACGGTGCGTGAGCCTGGGGAGTTTGCAGTTCGGGGAAGCTTGATAGATCTTTTTCCCCTTTTAGAAGAGCAAGGATACCGCCTTGATTTCTTTGGAGATGAAATTGAAGAAATTAAAGTTTTTGATCCTCTCACCCAGGTTTCAAAGGAGGCAGTTTCTTCTCTCATACTGAGTCCTTTTCAGGAGTTTCCGATCCAAGAGTCGCAGATTTCTCTTTTCCGGTCCCAGTATCGGGAGCTTTTTGGAGCCCAAAGTGCAAATGATCCTCTTTACCAGGAAGTCTCATTAGGTCATCGCCCGAAGGGAGTTGAACAGTGGGCGCCTCTCTTTTTTGAAAAGCCATTGCCAAGTTTGTTTGATACAAATCAAAATATCACAGTGGTTTTACCTTCTGGATGGGAGGAGGCATTAGCTAAATCATGGGAACTGATAGAGGAGTATTACCAGGGACGTCTTGCCCTGTTAAAGAGCAAAACTGAGTCTCTTCCATACTATCCTCTCCCTCCCGAAAAACTTTATGTCTCTTTGGCAGAGCTTCAGGATGCTGCCAAAAATAGAACGCTTTTGTTAAGCCCTTTTGCGCCTGCATCAGAAAAAGCTGGGGCTCATCTTTCCTTCAAGCCAATTTCTCCTTTTGGACCTCATCGGGGCCAGAGATTAGAAGAATTAAAAGGCCGGATCTCTGATGCGGCTTATCCCTTAATTTTAACAGTGTCTTCAGAGGGGCAAAAAGCCCAAATTGCTCGCCTCTTTGAAGATGTTCAAATTCCTGTCCAGGGAGAGGCCGTCTTGTCTCAGAATATTGCTGAGCTAGAGCCGGGGCTCTGGATTGGGCAGGGAGATTTTCTAGAAGGTTTTCAAACGCCTGAATTTGAGTTAATCCCAGCAAGCTTGATTCTTGGGAAGGAAACAACACGATCTGCCAAACAGCAAAAAGATGCTGCCAATTTTATTGCTGAAGCTTCTGCTTTGTCGCCAGGGGATCTTATTGTCCACGAGGATCATGGCATTGGGCGCTTCATAGCCTTGACTCCCCTTGATATTGATGGGGCAGTGCGAGACTTTATTGAGCTTGAATATGCAGACCAGGATAAGCTTTATCTTCCTGCAGAAAATCTTGATCTTCTGACTCGGTATGGATCAGGAGAGATGCTGGTTCCTCTCGATCGTTTGGGAGCGAAAGGATGGCAATTACGCAAAGCTAAAGCCAAGGGCCGCATTAAAGTTGCTGCAGAAAAAGTCATTGAGCTGGCTGCCCAAAGAGCTTTAAAAAAAGCGCCTCTCTTTCCCTTGCCGGGGGAAAGTTACGGTCAATTTGAACGCCGCTTTCCTTTTCAGGAAACAGATGACCAATTGGCAGCAATTTCAGATGTAATCCAAGACCTTGAACGGGGTCAGCCTATGGATCGGCTCATTTGTGGAGATGTGGGTTTTGGGAAAACAGAAGTTGCTTTGAGGGCTGCATTCATTGTTGCAGGACAAGGCGCACAAGTTGCGGTAATTGTGCCGACGACCCTGCTTTGCCGGCAGCATAGTGCAAACTTCCAAAGACGATTCCAGGACACGGGTTTGAAGGTTGCGTCTCTCTCACGGCTGACAACACCGAATCAAGCTAAGGGGATTCGTCGGGAATTAAAAGAGGGCAAGGTGGATATTGTCATTGGTACCCATGCTCTTTTAAGCAAGCACGTCTCTTTTAAAAACCTGGGCTTGGTTATTGTAGATGAAGAGCAGCACTTTGGTGTTCAGCAAAAGGAGAAAATTAGATCTCTTGCTGCACAAATTCATGTGCTGACATTGACAGCAACACCTATTCCCCGGACACTCCAGATGTCTATGAGTGGCGTCCGGGATATGAGTTTAATCTCTACGCCCCCAGTTGATCGGCTGGCTGTGCGGACATTCATTTCACCGCTAGACCCTTTGATTGTGAAAGAAGCTCTTCTCCGAGAAAAGCATCGTGGTGGGCAGTCTTTTGTCGTTTGTCCTTATATTAAAAATCTGACCACTGCCCATGAACTTCTTCAGGAGCTTGTTCCGGATATGACAGTTGGTGTAGCGCATGGAGGGCTCACGGGACCTGCCTTGGATCAAGTAATGACACAGTTTGATGCTGGGGAGATCGATATTCTTCTTGCAACAAATATTATTGAATCAGGGATTGATATTGCACGGGCAAATACCCTGGTTGTCATGAATGCGCACCTTTTTGGTCTGGCGCAGCTTTACCAAATTCGAGGGCGGATTGGTCGTTCTAAGGAGCGAGGGTATGCCTACCTGACATGGCCCGAGGCAACAACACTTACACCCCAGGCAGAAAAACGTCTGAGTGTTCTTCAAACCCTTGATACTTTGGGTGCGGGCTTCCAGCTTGCAAGCCATGATATGGATATTCGTGGTCCTGGAAATCTTCTGGGAGAAGAGCAATCAGGCCATATTAAAGAAGTTGGTGTTGAGCTTTATCAACACATGTTGCAGGAGGCTATTGCAGAAATTCAGGCCCAAGATCAGGGAGCACCTTCTAGAGAAATAGAGGAACATTGGTCTCCTCAGCTACAGCTTGGAATTTCATTCATTCTTCCACAGAGTTACATTGCAGATGATGCCGTGCGGATTGATTTTTATAAGCGTCTGAGTTGCGTGACGGATAAGGGCGAATTGGGGCCTCTTATCGGGGAGATGGTGGATCGTTTCGGCGCTCTTCCTGGGGAGGCAGAAAATTTAATTCAAGTGATTGAATTGAAGCTCCTTTGCCGGGAAACACAAGTGGAAAAAATTGAAGCTGGAAACAAGGGGTTCCTCATCACTTTTCACAAAAATACTTTTCCAGGTGTCGCGGGGCTTATGATTTATTTGCGGCAACACCCAAACTGGGCAAAGATACGCCCAGATCAGCGCCTTTTTATTTCTCAGGGGCTTGCACAAAAATCAAAAAGATTGGGGGAAGCTAAATCCCTCCTTACCCAACTCAGATCCTTCGTAAGTGAAGATTAAGCTTTTGAAAAGAGAGGCCGGGGATTTTTTTCAATATGGTATTTAAAGGGAAAATCTTCTGAAGTTTTAAGAGGAAAGGTGTATAGGGCTAGATCTTTGGGTGGGATTTCTCCATGAATTTCCTGGTGATAGGTGCAAAGTCCATGCTCTCCACCTTCTAAAAGGCTAATAACTTTTTTGGGAACCTTTCCCATGTATTGGGCCTCTTCAGCTTGTGTTGCTAGGCTGTTTTTGTCAAAGACGTATAGAAAAGATTCTTGGCCTTTTCCATCTTTGAGAAGGAAGACCCCTCCGTCCGTGAGCTTGTAAAATTCCCAATATTGGTCCTTTCCTATGAAGCTCATCATAAAATTAAGAAGAAGCTTGTCTCTTTCTTCCTGCAAAAATTCCTTGAAAAAAGATTTCGTGCTTCGGAGTACGTACTGGGGAAACTTAGCAAAAAACTCAGGATCTGCCTTAGAAATAAAACGGTCAATTCTAGCATCATTAAGGGCATCTGTAGCCTGATCATACCCAAAAATCCCTGAGAAAAGAATTTTTTGGGATTGTCTCCCAACCTCCTGCAGGAAGTCTATACCACTGAGAGATGCCATACTGTAGTCACTAATAACACAGGAAATTGTATTTATTTTACTGGGATCCTGGATAAAAGCCTCAACATCACCAGTATCAAAGCCATCATCGTCCATATAGCTCTGAATACGGTCAAGAGCTTGAAATTGATGTTCTCGAATGTAGCGTATAGCCTTTTTGGGACTATTGAATGTTTGAATTTGAAAGGGAAAAGGAGACAGGAGCTTTTGTAGCCCTCTCAAGAAGGCTGCATCATCATCAACGACTAAAATTGTTGTTGGATAGTAAAGCATTCTTCTCCCTATTTTATATGTGTAAAGCGTAAAGCACTTTTAGCACACATATCACTGTATCAGAAATCCCTTTATAAAGAGATAATACAACATTTCCTACAATTTTACGAAAGGGGGGCCTCCCCTTCTGGGATATTAGGTGCTTCAGAAGCTTGGGCCTTTGCCTTGTTTTCGGAAGAATGTGCAGGCCTGGGTTGTTTAGAGGGAGCTTTAGCAGCTTCTGCTTTTGGCGTAGCCGGCTTAGTCGCCTCAGTTTGCTTGGCAGAAGATTTTGTGCTGACTTGATCACTGTTGTGAGTAGATGATGCAGGTTCGGCGCTTGTAGAAGCTGTCACTGAAGTTGCTGCAGGGGATTCTACAGAAGGTACATCAACTTGTGTAGCTTCATCATCTTGGAGGAGCTCAAACCATCCCCACATGAAGACACAAGTTACAATAATACCCCCAAGAATATATAGCCACTGTGGAATTTCGGAGAGAATAGGAAGAGACAACGCCATGCCTTCTCTGTTCGCTGGAAGTGTAGCAGGGCTCTTGGAGCAGTGGGCTTGGTCATAGATTGGCTTGTACTTTTTAACGAGGATAACACCATCTAGGCCAAGATAATTCCCATAGGATCGAATGAAGCCAAGCGTGAAAACTCTCTCTGGCAAGGCAGTAAAGTCACCATCTTCAAGGGCCTGAAGATACCGCGCTTGAATCCGCAGGACGCGTGAAGCTTGTTCAACAGAAACTTTTAGCTGGCTGCGACGTTGGCGAAAAATCTCTCCAAAGTGATATGCTTGCTGATTTTGCTGAGAATCGTTAGCACTATCCTTAATAAGGGACTCCACATTTGGAGTTTCTGAGTTTGAAGATGGGGCCTCTGTCTCTTCAGCGGCTTGCTGGACATCCTTTACTTCTTTTGGATTCTCAGGCTTTGCCTTCTGAGTCGACCTTTTTTTCTGCGCTGCTGATGCCATAGCCCCATCCTGTCACTTGTATAGTATTATTTAAGCAATTCTTTAGATAAGACACAAGGGGCAATAACAAAAATTGTGTCAAATTTGAGTTATCTCTCTTGAGAAAGCTCTTCTTTTTTTTGACTATTTAAAGTTTGGGGCAAAATGGAAGTCGGCTCTTCTTCATGAGCTTGCTCTGGTTGCACCGGCTCTTGTGCCTGTATAGCTTCTTTTTCAAGCATATTTGAGAGCTTACCCTTTTTAAGGTCTTCAACTGTATCAGAATAAGTGATCAATTGAGCTTTCCATTGCCCTGTTTTACGATCAAGTGAAAACAACATAGGGGGAGATTGGTAACGAGAGATACTCACAAATGCCCGCCGTTCTCCACGCGTTGTGATTGCTGTTTGGTTATACCCTGGTGCAACACCGTAGTTTCGGTATGTTACGCAGAAATTCTCTTTCTTCTGGAGTTCCGGAATTATTGTAAGGAGATCATCAAGAGAGCGAATAGGTTTTCCGTCCATAGATTCAATGAGAATTTGAAGGCCTAATCCTGTGTCAGCTGCAGGAAAAACATGGTGAAATGCACTTCCCTGTTGTACGTCTGTGACCATAACACGGCCTGTATTTGCTCCAGAGATATTACTCATGAGCGGATCTATTTCATAAAAAGTTCCTCCCCCAAAAGCAAGAAGCTGTTTAACTTGTTGGTCACTTACACGCTCAGGAGTGAGTGTGATATCAGTCATCTGTCCATGCCGCATGACCGTCAATGTAATGGGCGCATCTTTGTTTTGATTCATTTTAAGTTGGATGTTTTCAAGATTTGGCCCAACATCTTCTCCGTTAAATTTCATTAAAACATCCCCAACCTGGAGCCTTCCTTGAGCAGCTGTACCATGAAAAATACGGCAAAGATGAAGGATTTTTCCTGAAGCCTCAGGATACATTTCGCGGTATTTATGGGCGAGGGTTTCTGGAAAATGGTCATGCCGGACAAGTTTATCAACCGGGAGATAGTCCCATTTTGCCCCAATTTCCCACCGCTCAGGCCAGGAAATGCCTGCTTGAATTTCTCTCAAAGCCACTTTCAGATACCCTGTATGCAAAGCAAAAGCTGAGCTGTCCATGTTCCCAGAGTATATGATAGCAACAACTTCCCCATCTGCATTCAGGACGGGGGAGCCACTTCCTCCGCCACGTGTGTTCAGGGAAAGACGCATGGACTGGCTTGGGAAAAAACCGCTTGTTTCATAAAGGCTAGAAATTCTTCCCGATTGAAATGAAAAGTCCTGGCCTTCATTTTTTCCGACAATAACAATAGTTTGACCAGGCTTTAAAGGGCTTTGTGAAAAGGTGAGTTCTTTTGCAACCTCAGGGAGCTCAGCAGGATCTACCTTGAGTAAAGCAAAATCATGGTAGGCATCTTCATAAATTTTTTGTGCTTCAAGTTGGCGCCCTGCATAGAGGCTAACATAATATTGACCAATGCTTGCACTCGCCAAAACATGCCGATTTGTCATGATAAGCCCGCGATTTTTATCAACGATAAAACCTGTTCCATAAGAAACACCACGAGCTGTGTAGGCACCATGACTGATCCGGGATTCAATGCTCACAACCCCATTTTTGACCTTATCAAAAAGGGTTTTAATGTTAACGCCTTCGTCTTCTGCAATCGCAGATGTATGTAAGAAGAAGACAAAAATAGGAAGTAGGAAAAAGAAACGATACATAATAAGCCTCACATGATCGAGACATCCTAGCGATAAATACCAAGAATGAAAAGGTCGTTTTGGCTAAACCTTCACAGTATCTCGAAAAGTTGTGTAGGTCGCAGGCTTGAGCCCAAGAAAAGCCAGTTCCTTGTGGTTAAGTCGACTATAGTAGAAATTTTTCTCTACCGATTGCTTCACTTTTATCAAGGGAGCTGATTTAAGGTCCCAAAAGCCAAAAGCTGGTGCCATCTTACGCTCTTTCACTTTGCGGATGTCCTCTTCAGAACGTCCCAAGGCCGTGAGGTCTGTTACAAATCTCTCGAAATCTTTGTCCCGGTAGACAAGCAATCCAGACATTTGTCCTTTGTTATCCATGAAAATCCGAGATCCGTTTGTGCAAACAGTATAAAACTCAGTTTTTGTAGAGGAAAGAAGAGCTGTTAAGAAGCCTTGATCCATTTCTTTGAGAAAAAGCTCTACATATGAGTCGCTTTCTACAATATCTGTATTCATCTTGCTGACATGTCTTTTATACACTTGTCGGAAGTAGAGTTCCATTTGCATGGGCAGAAGATCTAGAATTTTCTTCAGGACTTCAATGGATCCCTTAGCAACGAAGCAATCAATCTCTTCATCATTAAGAAGCTCGACCCCTTCTTCAAAGGTTTGGGCTCCTGTTAACAGAACGCGACGAATTGATTTTTCAATGGGAACTTTCTTGAAAAAGGTAAGACCATCCATGATGGGCATGCGCATATCAGAAATTGCAACAGAAATAAGCTTATACCTATTTTGCTGATGGAGAATATGCTGCAGGGTTTCCTTATCAACGTAATAAGAATCATGCCCTTCCCATTCTAACCACCGCCAGGAAGGCGAAGAAGGTTCATGGTGAATAAAACCTAAGAGTTCATGGGGGTCAACAAAAGCCTTAGCCTGGAACCCTTTTTGGCGAATCGCTTTTTCAAAGGAGTCGCAAAAATACTGAACATCATCGACAGTGACGATAGTCGTTGGGTGATAAAAGAGAAGGTCAAAATTCTTCATGATGTAACCATTGTAAACTGTGAACCTTTAAAGTCCTTTAACATCCTATCACACTATGCAAGATGAGCCTTTCCTGGATTTTGCATCATCTCTGCCATAGCACTTCCCATATCGGCAGGAGAATCAATGACGTGCACGCTTGCATTTGTTAGAGCTTTCATCTTTGAATCAGCAGTACCAACTCCTCCAGAAATGATGGCGCCAGCATGTCCCATGCGCTTTCCTGGAGGGGCTGTTCGACCCGCAATAAACCCAACCATGGGTTTCTTAACAGGAAAAGATTTTAGGAATTCAGCAGCTTCTTCTTCTGCTGTACCTCCAATTTCTCCAATCATAATAATGCCCTCTGTTTCAGGGTCTTTTAAGAAAAGCTCTAAACAATCAATAAAGTTTGTCCCATTGATGGGGTCTCCCCCAATTCCAATGCAGGTAGACTGACCAAGCCCATGCTGTGTGGTTTGCCATACAGCCTCATAGGTCAAGGTTCCAGATCGAGAAACAATCCCAATCGTGCCAGGTTTATGGATATGTCCTGGCATAATACCAATTTTACATTCATCAGGGGTGATGATTCCAGGACAGTTTGGACCAATCAAGCGGGTCTTTGATCCCTTAAGAGCTGCCTGGACTTTCATCATATCCAGAACAGGAATTCCTTCCGTGATGCAAGTGACAAGCGGGATTTCAGCATCAATGGCTTCCAAAATTGCATCTGCTGCAAAAGCGGGAGGAACGTAAATCACACTTGCATTCGCACCAGTTTCTGCAACAGCTTCCGCAACAGTATTAAAGATTGGGAGACCCAGATGCTCTGTTCCCCCTTTACCAGGTGTAACACCTCCAACCATTTTTGTACCGTAGGCAAGAGCTTGCTCAGTGTGAAAAGTACCATGCTGTCCTGTGATGCCCTGACAAATGACTTTTGTGTTTTTATTAACAAGTACGGACATGGGTTAGGCTCCTTTTCCTACAGCAGCGACAACTTTTTCGGCAGCATCTCCCAAATCATCTGCAGGAATAATTTTAAGGTCTGCATTTTCAAGAATGGCTTTGCCTTCTTTTACGTTTGTTCCTTCGAGGCGGACAACAAGAGGAACATGAAGATCAACTTCACGAGCTGCTTCAAGGATCCCGTCTGCTATGACATCACATCGCATGATGCCTCCAAAAATATTAACTAAAATGCCCTCCACCTTCGTATCAGAGAGAATCAGTTTAAAGGCTTTTGTAACACGTTCTTTAGGGGCTCCGCCACCAACATCAAGGAAGTTTGCAGGCGCTGCACCATGAAGTTTAATAACATCCATTGTGGCCATAGCCAGTCCAGCCCCATTAACCATGCAGCCAATGTTTCCATCAAGCTTAATGTAGTTGAGCTCTTCTTCCTGGGCTTCTAATTCATGGGGGTCATATTCATTAGGATCACGCATCTCAACCAGATCTGGATGACGGAAAAGAGCGTTATCATCGAAAGACATTTTGGCATCAAGAGCAACAATATCATCTTCTGCTGTGAGAACGAGAGGATTAACCTCGAGGAGGTTTGCATCAAGTCCAACAAACGCTTTATAGGCATTGAGGAAAAATTTTACAAAGGCAGAAACTTGCTTTCCTTCAAGACCAAGAGCAAAGGCAAGTTGGCGCCCTTGAAAAGCATGAGTTCCCTGGAGGGGATCAATAGAAAGGGTTTTAATGGCATCGGGGTTAGACTCGGCAACTTCTTCAATGTCAACACCTCCCTCAGAAGAGGCAATGGCTTTAAAGCACCTATCTGTTCGGTCCAGGAGGAGGGAAAAGTAAAATTCTTTTACGATATTGCAGCCAGATTCGATGTAAAGTCGCTGGACTTTCTTTCCTTCAGGGCCTGTCTGGGGTGTGACAAGCGTCTTTCCAAAAATATCTTCAATGGCAGCCCTCGCCTCATCATCAGATTTTGCAACCTTAACACCACCAGCTTTTCCACGTCCACCTGCATGAATTTGGGCTTTCACAACTTTAATGGGGCTGGAAAGTTTTTTAAGGGAAGAAAGAGCCTCTTCTTTGGAAAACGCAGGGTATCCTTCAAGGACAGAAACACCGTACTTTTTCAAAAGAGATTTGGCTTGGTACTCATGAATATTCATTAAAGAAGGCCTTTATGATGATTTTGTAGGGAGTATATCCCAGAGAGAACGTGTAGAAAACCCTACAGATATTGACTAACACTTTGAACAAGTCCTTCTACACCTGCAACGGAAGTTGCAAAGGCTTCCTTTTCAGCCTTGTCTAGCGGAAGTTCAACAATTTTTTCAACGCCAGTCTTTCCAAGCACAACAGGTACCCCTACATAAATGTCTTTAACGCCATATTCACCCTGACAGAGGGCAGCACAGGGCAAAAGGCGCTTTTCATCATATAAATAAGCCTGTGCCATTTCTAGGGCAGAAGCTGCAGGAGCGTAAAAAGCAGAGCCATTTTTGAGGAGACTGACGATTTCCCCACCACCCTTGCGGGTACGCTCTACCATGGCATCAAGGTCAGCAGAAGAGAGGTGACCCTGATCTATAAAGTGCTGAAGAGGAATACCATTCACCGTTGTAAACTTGAGCAGAGGAACCATGGCATCGCCATGTCCACCAAGGACCATTGTATGAATATCTTTCATAGAAACCCCAAGGGCCTCAGAAAGGAAAAAGCGAAAACGAGAAGAATCTAAAATCCCCGCCATCCCCACAACTTTTTGGGCAGGAAGGCCGCTGGCTTGCTGCATCACCCATACCATGGCATCAAGGGGATTCGTGACAACAATTACAAAGGCGTCAGGAGCATGTGCTTTGATTTCCCGGCCAACGCCTGCAATGACTTTTGCATTGATTTCAAGAAGATCATCCCGGCTCATTCCAGGTTTGCGTGGAATGCCTGCTGTTACAATAACAACATCTGAGCCTTTGAGGTCTGCGTATGATTCTCCCCCCCTCAGGTTTCCTTCAAACCCAAGAACAGCTCCTGCTTGATCAAGATCTAGAGCTTTCCCTTTTGCCATGTCTCCAGCAATGTCAATCACTTGGACTTGGCCAAGTTTTGAGAGGCTGGCCAAAAGAGCCATGGTGCCCCCAATTTGGCCCGCGCCAACAAGGGAAATTTTGGGAAGTGCCATCTTGAAATCCTTAAATTTGTGTGTTCCCATTCTGGACTGAGTCCTGGTGAATTGCAAGGGCTGTTGCCTCAATCCAAGAGGGCTCAACCCAGTGACCAGCTTCGGGATCGAGTGTCAATTTTGCTTTTAAAGCTTCGGCTGTTCCTTTTGAGAAAAAAGCAGGGACAACATCATCTTGAAGGCCATGGAAAAGATGGAGAAGTTTTGGAGGGGTTGCGCTTTTTACATCACAAAGACCCCCGGAGAAGGAAAAGACCCCCTGGGTTTCTACATGGTGTAAGCCCAGCTGAAGTGCCATCATTCCCCCTTGAGAAAAACCTGCAAGATACAAAGGGAGACCCGGTGTGATGTTTTCTTGAAGTTGCTCTAGGAACGAAGCTGCGCCTTCTTTCAAGAGTTTCAGAAGTGTTTGAGGGTCAAAGGATGGAATTGAAAACCATCCTGGAATCCCCTCAGGGAGTAGGGGAGCCTGAGGAAGCCAAACCGTCAAAGCCGGATTTTGGGATTGAATAATTTTTGCAAGAGGGGCGAGATCATCACTGCCAGCACCATAGCCATGGAGGAGAATCAATTGGGCTGTCGGTCTTTTCTGAAGAGCAGGAATATGCATGTGAACTTCCTTTAAAAGTTATATAAAGCAAAGGCACTCATCCAGCCTGTAATAAGGCCTGGAATGAAAGGAATGTGCCCACGGAGTGTGGCAATCCAGCTGAGAATGAGAGTCACACCGCCGCTTGAGGCAAAGAAGATAGGAAGCCCTTCAAGAGGGAGTGTTAATAAAAGTGGAGGCAAAAATAAAACATCTCCCAGCCCAAGGGGGAGCCGGCCAAGACGCCACCAAAAGACGCTGATTATGATTGCGATCAGTCCCGCCCCGATACTTAATGTTTCCAAATAAAAGGGATATTCTCCAAGCCAGGTGCCAGGAAGAATAAGGTAGCTTGCTAAGAGTCCCAGAATTGAAACTTCAAAGTCTCTTAAATCTTGGAAAATGAGGTGACCCCAAGCTAGAAGTGTCAGGAAAAAACACCCCCATGACAGAAAAAAAGATAAGTTTTCCATATTTTCCCTTTCCAGGAAATTTTAGTTCTTATAGTATGTGCCGAAAATTTCTCAAAGGAAATTTATTGAAATTATATAATATTTTAACAGGGAGTTTGGTTGGGATCGTTTTATCTGGATGTCAGCCTTATCTTCATCATCGCTATCATGATCCAGACCTCAAGACGACACCTGAGGTCTACGATAAACTTACCCAAGATCAGTTTTGGGAGGGGCCTCAATCTTTGCCGCCAAAGCCGTTCTCACTGCCGGTGGTGTTTCCTTCAGGATTTCAAAAGCCGGTGTCTTTAGTTGCTTTAGATGGTGTTCCTCTGAAGGAGGCTTTGATTGCCCTTGGGGGGCAAGCAGATGTCAATCTTGTGATTGATTCATCTATCGAAGGTCAGGCCCAAGTCTCCTTTCAAGAAGAGCCCTTTGGGCGGGCCTTGGATGCCCTGTGCCAGTCCCATCGGCTACGCTTTCGCCTTAACCATGGAACTTTGATTGTTGAGCCGGATACACCTTACGTCAAAACCTATGCACTTAATTTCTTCTCAGGGCATCGCAAGACTGAAACGCGGATGGCTTTGGCAACAGACGTATTTTCAGCTGCTGCCCAAGATCAAGGGGCGCATCTTTCAGATATAGATAATGGTTCTCACACGCTGATCACGGCTTCAACCAAAACAGACTTTTGGGAAAGTGTGCATCAAAACATCCAGCTGATCCTCAATTCCCAAAAAATATCAAAAAGTGAAGACTTCACGCAGATATCTTTAAGCCCAGGATCAGGAACAATTTCCATTAGGGGAAAGAATGCGGATCATCGGGCAGTTGAGAGCTACCTGCGGATGTTGAAAGTTATCATGGGAGCCCAGGTTCTTATTGAAGCAAAGATTCTGGAAGTCAGTCTTTTGGATGAGTTTCAAAGCGGTATTAACTGGAGTCGTTTGCAGGGAGACTTTAATTTCAAAGCGGGCCTTGGTCCCTCAGCAGTGATTACGCCTGGAACTGTTCAACTTTCGGAGAATCCTCCCCAGGACGTGATTCGTTTGGGGAGCCGTGGGCAAAATCTCCAAACTTTCTTGGGAATTTTAAGTCGTTTTGGAACCGTGCGCACACTCTCAAGTCCCCGTCTGACCGTGATGAATCATCAAACAGCTGTGATGAAAGTTGCAACAAATGAGGTTTTCTTTCGTGTGGACTATACACGGGAACCAACAACACAAAACACACCTGGTATAGAGCGTGCCTTTAGCCAAATTCAAACAGTTCCTATCGGATTCCTGATGGTAGTCCATCCCGCCCTTGATCCCGAAACGGGGAAGATCATTCTAAGTTTGCGCCCTACACTCTCCAAGGTTGATACGCGCAAAAAGGATCCGGCAACGGCTCTTCTGACAAACCAACAGATTACCTCTGAGGTTCCTGAGGTTCGGGTTCGGGAAATGGAAACACTCATTACCTTGAACTCTGGAGAAACAGCTGTGCTAGGCGGGTTGATGGAGGAAAAATCGGCAAATATCCGAACAGGGCTTCCAGAGGCAGGCAAGATTCCCGTTGTGGGGCCTTTGCTGAATGGAAAGGATGATCGGCGTGAAGTGACAGAACTGGTAATTTTTTTGCGTGCTACAATTCTTGCAGATCCAACAGAGTCCCTTGCGCCGGCAGATCAAGAAATCTATCAAGCTTTTGCCCATGATCCAAGGCGGATTGCTTGAGCCAAAAGGGCCCTGCTTTAGCTTTTGAATAAAATCAGTTATTCTAAATTATAGAATAATATTTCAGGGAGCGACGTGTGTTAATTCAAGATATTTTGAAAACTTTTGAATTAGAAGGTTTCCACATTACTGAAGGGAACCGTCCTATCGTTAATCCCGCTACAGGGCAAATCATTGCTCAGGTTCAAGATGATACACCTGAGAGCGTTGAAACAAAGCTTTCCCAGTCCGTCCTAGCTTTTAAAAATTGGCGTACTGTCCCTGCGCCAAAACGGGGAGAGCTCATATATCAATTTGGGAAGCTGTTGCGTGAATATAAAGTGCCCCTTGGCACGCTGATTACGGCTGAATCAGGAAAAATCGTGCCGGAAGGGCAGGGTGAAGTCCAGGAAATGATCGATATTTGCGACTTTGCTGTGGGGCTTTCTCGACAGCTTTATGGAAAAACAATACCTTCTGAAAGGCCTCAACATCGAATCCAGGAAGTTTGGCACCCCCTGGGTCCTGTGGGGATTATTACAGCCTTCAATTTTCCAGCTGCTGTTTGGTCATGGAATGCTGTTATCAGCCTTGTTTGCGGAAACAGTGTGCTGTGGAAACCTTCTGAAAAAACACCTTTAACGGCATTAGCTGTTCAGAATTTACTTGAAAAAGCCGCGTCTGAAGTTGACCTTGCCGTCCCCCAAGGGCTTTCTCAGGTTGTGCTTGGAAACGGTCAAATCGGGGAACTTTTGGTTGATTCAACACAGGTTCCCTTAATTAGCGCAACAGGAAGCTGTGCCATGGGAAAGGTTGTTGGCCCCCGTGTAGCCCAACGGCTTGGCCGATCTATTCTGGAGCTCGGTGGAAACAACGCCATGATTGTCTGTGAAAGTGCAGATTTAGATTTGGCAGTCGATGCGATTGTCTTTAGTGCCGTCGGGACAGCAGGACAAAGGTGCACATCCTTGCGGCGCCTCTTTGTGCATAAAAATGTGCACGAGTCTTTGTTGTGGAAACTGAAAAAGGCTTATAACAAGCTCAAAATTGGGAATCCCATGGAACCAGAAATGCTTGTAGGTCCCTTAATTGATAAGCGTGCCTTTGATGAGATGGAAACCACACTCAAGGCTGTGCAGGAAGAAGGTGCGACGGTTCATGGGGGGCAGCGAATTTTGGCAGAACAGTATCCTGAGGCTTATTATGTTCAGCCAGCTTTGGTAGAAATGCCTGAGCAAACGGATATGATGTGGAAAGAGACGTTTGCACCTCTTCTTTTTGTTATGCCTTTCTCCTCTTTTGAGACCGTAATTAATCTCCACAATGAGGTTCCCCAAGGATTGTCTTCTTGCATTTTTACCCAAAATATCCAAGAGATGGAGCTCTTCCTCAGCGCACAGGGGAGTGACTGTGGTATGGCTAATGTAAATATCGGCCCTTCAGGTGCAGAAATTGGGGGGGCTTTCGGTGGAGAAAAAGAAACCGGTGGAGGCCGAGAAGCCGGGAGTGATGCCTGGAAATCTTATATGCGTCGCATGACTTGTACAATTAATGGTGGAAAATCTCTACCTCTTGCTCAGGGGATCGAGTTTGGTTAAAGATGTTAGGCAGCTAATGAGAGTTGTTTTATGGATAAAGTTTTGATTGATCTCCCTGAAGAAATAGAAACTTCTCGCTTATTCCTTCGGGCCCCAAAAGCAGGATTTGGCTCTAAGGTTCATGCTGCAATTCATGATGGCTATGAAGATTACGTAAAGTGGCTGAATTGGTCTCCAAAACCTCCAACAGTAGAAGAGGTTGAGATTGAGTGTCGTAGGAATTATGCAGAGTTTATTCTGCGGGATTTTATACGCTATGTGATTTTTGAAAAAAATACGCAAGAAGTTGTTGGCCGGTGTGCACTTCCCTCTTTTCAGGCAAATTGGGCGATTCCACAATTTGGAATTTCATATTTCATTCGTAGAAGTCAGCGATCAAGGGGATATGCAACGGAAGCTGTTCATGCACTTTCGACCCTTGCTTTCAAGACCTTAAAGGCAAGGAAACTCGAAATTTATTGTGATGCTGATAATGCTGCATCAACAAGAATTCCTATTCGATTAGGATTCCAGCTTGAGTATACAGCAAAGGGTGGGTGGCCTAAACAAGATGGCTCCCTTGCTCAACTTCAGACGTATTCCTTATTTTCAGCTGACGATTTGGTATACTAAAGGCAGTTTAGAGGATCTTGCGATGACAAAATGGGGACTGACAACACAACCTGGTGAGAAGAAACTCTCTCTTTATCATGATAAAGTGCAATGGGAGAAACTGCTTTCAAGCTTATCGCCTATAGAAAAGAGTTACAATGCGAGTTCTTTGCAAAGTGGTGAACCAGGTCCTGTTTTGCGCCTCAATGATACGGACGAAGTGGCAGAAATTGCCTTGTTTGTTCCCCATAAATCTCCTTTCGAGTGCTATGGGCTCCTTGCAAAGTATCGCAGACACCTTCCTGGAGGGTGCTACACTTTATCACAGTCCTTACCTGAAGATATTCTTATGCCCCTTCTCTTAGGGTGGGCTTTGGATCACTATTCCTATAAGATTCAGAAGGCTTCACAGGTGGAATCTGTGGAGAGGTCAGTTTTGTCTATTCCTCAGTCTCTTCATGAGATTATTGTTGGTAGAGTAGAAGCTTTAGTTTGTGGAATGGACCTCATCAACATGCCTGCAAACTTTTTAACGCCCCAGGTTTTTGAAGAGAAAATTCAGGAGTTTGCAAAACAAAATCAAATGACACTTAAGGTGGTTCCTCCAAAAGATGTGGAAAAAGACTTCCCTTGTCTATGGGCTGTTGGAAAAGGGGCTGCGGAAGGGCCTCGTCTTCTCTCTTTGCACTGGAAGAATCCAAAGGCAAAGGCTGAGTCAAAGGTTGCATTAGTTGGTAAGGGTATAACCTTTGACAGTGGCGGCCTTAATATTAAGCCAGATGCTGCAATGCGTTGGATGAAAAAAGATATGGGGGGAGCTGCAAGTGTTTTAGCCCTTGCTCAACTTATTATTCACGAAAACCTTCCTCTAGATTTAAGTGTCTATCTTCCGATTGCGGAGAATGCTGTGGGTCCTGATGCAATGCGTCCTGGAGATGTTTATGATACACGTAAGGGGCTTACTGTTGAGATCGGACATACTGATGCAGAAGGGCGTCTGGTTTTAGCAGATGCGCTGACATATGCAGGAGAAGAAAAGCCAAATCTTATCATTGATTTTGCAACTTTGACTGGGGCTGCCCGTGTGGCTTTGGGACTTGAGGTTCCTGGATTTTTTACAACAGTTCCAGAATGGCGGGAGCAACTTCTTAAACTTGGAGAAGCGTTGGGAGATCCTCTCTGGCCCCTTCCTCTGTGGCAGTCTTATAAGAAAGGGCTTAAGGGAACGGTGAGTGATCTTGTGAATGTTTCTAAAGCACCTTATGGCGGTGCTATCACGGCAGCCCTGTTTTTAGAACATTTTATTCCCGATGGAGCGCCTTGGATTCATGTTGATACAATGGGCTTTCGTCTTTCAAGTGCTCCCGGAGTGCCAGAGGGCGGGGCCATTTTAGGGGCTCAAACGATGTGCCAATTCCTTCAAAAATGGGTGAACCAGCATGGAAAATAAAGCGCTAGCAAAACAGGATCCCTTTGAGTTCTTTGCACCTGATTTATCCTCGCCACAAATGTTAAACTTCTATTTATCTTCTGTGCAGGCTGGACTTCCTTCACATGCTTCTGATTATGAAGATGGGAAACTTGATCTCAATAGCTATGTTATTGACAATCCGACTTCAACATTTTTCCTACGCGTTGCAGGGCATTCTATGACAGGAGTTGGGCTTCAGGATGGAGACGTCGTGGTTGTTGACAAGTCTTTAGATCCTCAACCTGGTAAGCAGGTGATTGCTATTTTAGATGGGGAGTTTACTGTTAAGACCTTCTCTAAAGACAAGATGGGTCGGGTAATCTTGAAGGCTGAAAACCCTGACTATCCTCATATCTACCCTTCATCAGAGCAGGAATTCCAAATTTGGGGTGTTGTGATGGCAGTGATTCATAAGCTTTAAGGTGTTCGAGTTCGTCTTGTCGCCAGCAGCCCCTGCAGTATATGCTGCATAAAGATTCTCCATTTTTTGGAGAACTTGTGCTATATAACGAGTAGAATTTACCAAGGAATACATCCTTAATGCAAAAAATTGCAAAAAGATTTACAAGATTTGTAATGGACTCAATCTGGCTGGTTCTGGAGTTTCCGCGTCCTCTCAAAGTTACAATTGCTATCCTTATAGATATGGCTTCTTGCATTATGTGTACGTGGGCAGCTTTTTACTTAAGGACTGGGGAGAAAATCTCCCTTTTAGAGCCTTCTGTTTTGAAGGTGAGTGGCGCTTCTATGTTACTGGCATTTCCACTTTTTTTGCTTGCTGGTTTTTATAAAACAATTTTCCGTTATGCAGGATGGGCTACAATGATGCGTCTGGTCCAGACTCTGGCCATTTATGGTATCTTTTTTGCAATTCTTATAACCTTTATAGGTCTTTTTGATATTCCTCGCACAGTCGGTGTTTTGCAGCCAATTCTATTGATTTTAGTTGTTGGGTTTACACGCTCTATGACTCGCTTTTGCTTGGGGGGAATTGATCGTAAATCTCACAGATCTGGTCAGAAAATCAGAGCATTGATTTATGGGGCAGGCATAGGAGGCCGTCAACTGGCTGCAGCCCTTTTGAGTAGTCCAGATTTTCGCATTAAAGGATTTGTAGATGATGATGAGCGTTTGCATGGACATTCAGTAGATGGTCTCCATATCTATAATCCCAAGGCACTTGAAAAGCTGATAAAACGCTTGAAAATAAGTGAGATTTTTCTTGCCGTGCCCTCAATAGATCGTGGGCGTCGTAATCAAATTTTGAAGGATATGCAAAGGTTCCAAGTGGCGGTAAAGACGCTACCGGGTGTTCATGAACTGGCTAAGGGGACGGTTTCTCTTTCAGATATCAGGGAGCTTGATATTGATGACCTCTTGGGTAGAGAGCCTGTGGCACCCTACGATCATTTGATGAAATTTACGACAACTGGAAAAACTGTAATGATTACAGGGGCAGGAGGCTCCATTGGAAGCGAGCTTGCTCGGCAAGCTTTATTCATGGACCCTCAGACACTCCTTTTAGTGGAAAATAGCGAATTTTCCCTGTATAAGATCCACGAAGAAATAGAAGAATTAGCCAAAAATAAGAATATAAAAATTGTTCCTATCTTGGCTAACGCTTGCGATAAAGAGCAAATGGGGCGGATCTTTAAAGAATGGCACCCCCAAACGGTTTTTCATGCTGCAGCTTACAAGCATGTTCCCATTGTAGAAAATAATCCAGTTACGGGTATCCTGAATAATGTGTGGGGAACCTTAAATACAGCGCAGATTGCAAGTCGCTATCACGTTCAACACTTTGTTTTAATTAGTACGGACAAAGCTGTGCGCCCTACAAATGTCATGGGCGCAAGTAAGCGTATTGCAGAGCTTATACTTCAGGCTTTTGCTGCAAACTCTACAAAAACAATCTTTTCTATGGTGCGTTTTGGAAATGTTTTGGGATCTTCAGGGTCAGTTGTTCCCCGCTTTCGTCAGCAAATAAAAGATGGTGGGCCTATTACGCTTACACATCCAGAGATCATTCGCTATTTTATGACAATTTCAGAAGCTGCACAGCTTGTGATTCAAGCAAGTGCCATCTCTCGAGGGGGAGAAGTTTTTGTTCTTGATATGGGGGAGCCTGTTAAAATTAAAGACTTAGCTGAGCGTATGGTTGAGCTTTCGGGTTTGACTCTCAAAAATGAAGATAATCCGGATGGAGATATTGGGATTGAAATTATTGGCCTTCGGCCTGGTGAGAAACTTTATGAAGAACTTCTCATTGGGGATAATCCACTTCCAACAGATCATCCCCGCATCATGAAAGCTCAGGACAGTTACATTCCTTGGGGAGAGCTCAAGGACCGATTAATGGAATTTCGCCATGTTCTCACAGAAAATGATATTGGCAAAGTTCTTTCGCTTCTTTCTAGCCTGGTCCCTGAATACTCCCCACGCCATGGGGACAATAAGGAAAAAAAGATTGACCTCGTGTAAGAGACAGACTATTTTCCAACACATGGCCGGGCACTTAGCTCAGTTGGTAGAGCATCTGACTTTTAATCAGAGGGTCACAGGTTCGAATCCTGTAGTGCCCACCAGCCATTTAATTTCCTGAATAAAATTATATTGTCTATTGAAGAGCTTGGGCCAAGAAATCTAGGATTCTTGGGTTTGAGTCTTTGGCTGCCAAGATGACGCATTTGGCAACACCATCTTTTGCCACCTGAAGCCGATCCCGATTTCCTTGGGACCGATCTAAGTAAGTCGTTCCATATTGCTCAATTGTATTAAAAAATGTGCCCATATTCTCAAGAGTTTCTTTGATGCTCTGGATTTGTGCTTGGGTGGGGTCTTTTCCAGACATTGATTTTGCAATTTGATCAAGACTCCTCTCAAGACTAGATGCACAGACCGATGGCTTGAAATTACTAAGTGCCGTATCAATGCTTCTTCCTGCAAACCGCGCCATAAATCCGCTTTTATTTGCTTTTGCAAGCTTTTCCAGATGCTCGGTGAGCTCCGCATCTGTGTACATAGCCTCACCCAGGGCAGGGAGGCTATGTAGTGAGAATAGTAAGCTTAGGAGAAGATGTTTCATATTTTTCTCTAGAAAGCAAAGTCATCGCCACCTGGAGGAGGAGGGAAAAAACCAGTTGGCTGTTGCTGTTGGGGGAATCCGCCAGCCATTCCTTGCTGTTGTGGAAATCCGCCAGCCATTCCCGGTTGTGCACCGCCACCGCCAGTGCTACTGAGCCGTGCAATGAGTTGTTGAGCTGCGTTAGGGGCAGTTTTTGCAACTGCATCTGCAAAGCACTTAGGAAGCCCATCTTTGGCTTTTTCAATATCTGAGGTGTTTTTTGAGGAAAATTCACTCACATTTTGAAATTTCTGTAAGGCAGTTCCTGCACCTTGGAAGTTTTTTAGAACCCACTCAACGAGACCAGGAATATTATTCTTTAATCTTTGAAGGTCTTTTGAAATTTCATCATAGCACTTTTTATATTGCATTCTTTGAACATAACCGACGGCTTTTTGTTTGTCGGTTGACATAAAACCTGCATTAGGAAGGTTTTGGATAATTTTATTAATATATTCATCATCTTTTGGGCCAAAATACTCATTTGTGACAGCCCGATTTCCAAACATCTGAGCCTTTACACCGACAGATGATCCCAAAAAAATTAATAATGCTAAGACAGTTCTCATCATAATAGACCTTTCTCTACTATGAGGATATCCCAAGAAGGTAAAGAAAAGTTTAAATAAATTAAATCAATGTTGGTGATTTTTTTGGGATTATGAGGAAAATCTCAAATTTATAAATATTTATCACTCTAGCTTCTTGAGTGCTTGACAGAGGGGGGTTCTTTGATTAAATAGTGTTAAGCACATAGATTTAGCGAGTGCTAATCCAATCAACTGATGGAGGAAATTATGAATTTCAAGCCTCTTCATGACCGCGTTGCGGTTAAACGCATTGAAGAAGATCAAAAAACACCTGGTGGTATTATTATCCCTGAAACAGCAAAGGAAAAGCCGATGCAGGGTGAAGTTATTGCTGTTGGGTCCGGAATCAAGACAGAAGATGGTCGCATTGTGCCATTAGATGTCAAAAAAGGAGACAAAGTTCTGTTCGGCAAGTGGTCTGGGACAGAAGTAAAGTTGGGTGGGGAAGAGTACCTCATCATGAAAGAATCCGACATTATGGGCATTGTTGCTTAGGCAACGTCCCCTCAACACAAAATTAAGGAGAAATAAATGTCTGCAAAAGATGTAAAGTTTAGCACTGAAGCTCGCAACAAGATGCTCCGCGGTGTAGATATTCTTGCGGATGCTGTAAAGGTCACTTTGGGACCAAAAGGCCGGAATGTTGTTCTGGATAAGTCCTTCGGTGCGCCACGCATTACAAAAGACGGTGTTTCCGTTGCAAAAGAAATTGAGCTTAAAGATAAGTTCGAAAACATGGGTGCTCAGATGGTTCGTGAAGTCGCTTCTAAGACTTCTGACATTGCAGGTGACGGCACTACAACTGCAACGGTTCTTGCTCAGGCTATTATCCGTGAAGGTTCCAAAGCTGTTGCAGCAGGAATGAATCCTATGGATCTCAAGCGTGGTATTGATATTGCTGTTGAAGCTGTAATCGCAGATCTCAAATCCCGCTCTAAAGACGTTTCAACAAATGAAGAAATTGCTCAGGTTGGAACAATTTCTGCAAACGGTGAGCGCGAAATCGGTGAAATGCTTGCAAAAGCCATGGAAAAAGTTGGTAACGAAGGTGTTATCACCGTTGAAGAAGCAAAATCCCTTGAAACAGAGCTCGACGTTGTTGAAGGAATGCAGTTCGACCGTGGTTACCTCTCCCCTTATTTCGTGACAAATCCTGAGAAGATGGTTGCAGAAATGGACAGCCCACTGATCTTGATTCATGAGAAGAAGCTCTCTAGCCTTCAACCTATGCTTCCTCTTCTTGAGAGCGTTGTTCAATCTGGTCGTCCGCTCCTCATCATTGCAGAAGAAGTTGAGGGTGAGGCTCTTGCAACTCTCGTTGTAAACAAGCTCCGCGGTGGTCTTAAGATTGCAGCTGTGAAAGCTCCAGGATTTGGAGATCGTCGTAAAGCAATGCTTGAAGACATTGCGATTCTCACAAATGGTCAAGTGATCTCTGAAGATGTTGGGATCAAGCTTGAAAATGTGACAATTGACATGCTCGGATCTGCGAAGAAAATCACAGTGACTAAGGATGACACAACCATCGTTGATGGTGCTGGTTCTGCAGCCGACATCGAAGCACGTTGTGGCCAAATTCGTCAGCAAATCGAAGAAAGCACTTCTGACTATGACAAAGAGAAGCTCCAAGAGCGTCTTGCAAAGCTTGCCGGTGGTGTTGCTATCATCCGTGTAGGTGGTGCTTCTGAGATTGAAGTGAAAGAGCGCAAAGACCGTGTGGAAGATGCAATGTATGCAACACGGGCAGCTGTTCAAGAAGGTGTGGTTTCCGGTGGTGGAACAGCCCTTCTCTACAGCCTCAAAGTTCTTGATAAGCTGAAGTTTGAAAATGAAGATCAAAAGCACGGTATCAACATTATCCGCAAGGCTCTTCAAGCACCTGCACGTCAGATTTCTGAGAATGCAGGGCAAGACGGTGCTGTGATTGTTGGTAAACTTCTTGAGAGCAGCGATGTTGCTCATGGTTACAATGCTCAAACACATGAGTTTGGGGATATGTTCAAATTTGGAATCATTGACCCAACTAAAGTTGTGCGGGCAGCCCTTCAAGATGCAGCTTCTGTTGCAGGTCTCATGATTACAACTGAAGCTTTAGTTGCAGAAATCCCTGAGAAAAAAGAAGGCCCAGATATGGGTGCCGGCATGGGTGCACCTGGTATGGGTGGTATGGGGATGGGTGGATTCTAATCCTCTCCCTCTACCTTCTGTAAAGCTAAAACCCCTCCACTGGAGGGGTTTTTTGTATTTAAATTCCTTAACAACTTAGGATTAAGGTGGAAAATCAGAGCAAAACCTCTTATAATGAAGGAGTTAGCTTCGGTTAACTATGGCAATAAACGGCGTGCGAAATAGACGGCGTGGACCCGGGGGCGGTACCCGGCACCTCCACCAAAAAAAGTGAGTTTGTGAGTCCAATCTTTAAGGGCTCCAGTTTTGGGGGTGAAATAGGATCGACACACGTGGTAAAGGTATTGTCTTTTGCTCGGTATAGTACCACCGTCATCGGGCTGTTTAAAATAAATGCTAACAGTAATGTAGCAAATGGTAACTCAGTAGGAGCAACAGGTGGTTTTGCCGCTTTTGCGCCAGCAAACGGAAATTTTGCAGCAGTAGCTGCTTAATTTAGTTTGAGCTGAATTATCGGGGCCCGGAGGGGGCCTAGCAACAGAACCCCTCCACTTTTTAGAAATGCTTTATAACTCGCCACTTCTGAGATGCTGAGTTGGCGAAGCCACGGCTCCTTCCCCTCCCCACAGGGTGTCCCAGGGGATTGCCTCCCAGACTGCAGGAAAAACTCCAGAAACTGCACTTGCTGCAGCGCCAATAGTACTGGCGGCGCCTATTGGAACTGCAAGCCAGGACCTCACACGTTTTGAACAGCAAACCCTTCCAAGCAGGTCGTTGCCGAGGGAGATACCAACCAAGGCCAAGGCAAAAGTCGTTTCCGTTTCTGAGGGATGTGAGAGCCAGTCTGGGAAGGGGGAGAGGCACATACCAACTTCAACAGATAATTCTCCAAAAGGAGAGGGAATAGGGCAGCTTGCACTCTGTGTGGAAAAAGCTTCTACTAAAGCAGAGGCACTTCCAGCAAGATAGGGTAGTATTTGGGGCAAAATAATACGTAATCCTGCAGCGCCACCAATCATTTTGTTCATAGTCATGATAACGGTAAGTTCTGGCTCTGCTGGAGTTGGCCCCTCCTTCGTTAGTCTAGGTTCAGGATTTTCTCGGTATGGTGCTGTCGCACCAAACACCCCTTGTGCGCACAGTGAAAAAACCATAAAAGAAACAACTGAAAAGAAACGCATTTTTTGACTCCCTGTTTCTTAAAGGCTAAGACAATTTTGAGGAGACTGTAAATCCCCTATGTTAAAATTAGGGGATGTGAAAAGCCTATAGCCATGGGCGCTCACATTGCGTATAACTATAATAATGTAGAGGAGATGATATGTCTGGAAGCATCAACAAAGTCATGCTGGTTGGGAACTTAGGGCGCGATCCAGAGGTCCGTCATGCCCAGACTGGTGGGAAGATTGTGAACCTCTCTGTTGCGACAGGAGAGTCTTGGAAAGATAAGTCCACAGGTGAGCGCAAAGATCGTACAGAATGGCACCGGGTTGTCATCTTTAATGAGAAACTTGCTGAGGTAGCAGAGCGTTATCTTAAAAAAGGATCTAAGATTTATCTGGAAGGTCAGCTCCAGACGCGTAAATGGACAGATCAAACTGGTCAAGAGCGCTATACAACAGAGGTTGTTGTACCACGCTTCCGGGGTGAGCTCACGATGCTGGATAGCCGTGGAGGCAGTGATATGGGTAGTAATCAGGACTATGGACCTGAGCCAGCAATGCCGCAAGAGGCTCCAGCAGCCCCAGTTGTGGATGATGAGATTCCTTTTTAAGCGATAACTTTATTTTATTGAAAACAGAACGGAGAGGTTATGGACACGTCACCACCAAATGCCAGTCGGGATGATATTCGCCAAGTTCATCTTGAAGATGAGATGCGGAGCTCGTACCTAGACTATGCAATGAGTGTGATCGTGGCCCGGGCTATTCCTGATTTGCGGGATGGTCTTAAGCCTGTGCATCGTCGCATTCTCTATGCGATGCAAGAAGCTGGAAACACCCATGATAAAGCCTTTCGTAAGTGCGCGGACCCTCTCGGAAACGTGATGCGGAAGTATCACCCCCATGGTGATGCGCCGATCTATGAGGCATTGGCCCGTATGGCTCAGGATTTTTCCATGGGAGCCGTGCTCATTGAGGGGCAAGGAAACTTTGGATCCATTGATGGAGATCCACCTGCAGCTTTCCGTTATACAGAATCTCGTCTTGATAAGATTGCAACATGTATTCTCCGGGATATTGATCAAAAGACGGTTGATTTTCAGCCAAACTTTGATGGGCGTTACCAAGAGCCAACCGTTCTCCCTGCACGTTTTCCTAACCTCCTTGTGAATGGAGCAGGGGGAATTGCTGTGGGTATGGCCACAAACATTCCTCCCCACAATCTGGGTGAAGTGCTAGAAGCGTGTATTCGACTTATCCATGAGCCGGAAATGGAGCTTCCTGAGCTTATGGAAATTGTCCAAGGCCCTGATTTCCCAACTGGTGGAATTATTATGGGCCGCAAAGGTATCATCGATGCCTACAAGGCAGGGCGCGGCTCTGTTATATTACGCTCAAAAACACACGTAGAAGAAGTCCGCAAGGACCGTCAGGCTATCATTGTGACGGAAGTGCCTTACCAGGTGAACAAGGCCCGTGCGATTGAGCGTATTGCAGAGCTTGTCAATAACAAGATTATAGAGGGAATCTCTGATCTTCGGGACGAATCAGACCGAAAGGGAATCCGGGTTGTTATTGAATTGAAGCGGGATGCGGACCCTGATGTTGTTTTGAACCAGCTTTTCAAGCATACGCCTCTCCAGACGTCCTTTGGGGCGAATATGCTGATGCTGAGTGATGGGCGCCCCCAAACACTCGGCCTCAAGGAAATTTTGACGGCTTTCTTGAAATTCCGGGAAGAGGTGATCACACGCCGAACCCGCTACCGTTTGTCCCAAGCCCGTGATCGGGCACATGTCTTGGTAGGGTTGTCTGTAGCTGTATCAAACCTTGATAATATCATTAAGTTGATCCGTACGTCTCCTGATCCAAGTACGGCTAAAGAGCGGTTGATGGCTGAGAAGTGGCCTGCAGAAGATGTGGCCCCTCTCATCAAACTCGTAGAAGCAACAGTGACCCGGCTTCTCGGAGGGACTTATCAGCTTTCGGAAGCTCAGGCTAAAGCCATTCTTGAGCTTCGCTTGCATCGCCTCACAGCTCTTGAGCGGGATAAAATTGCAGAAGAACTTGATGGCATCATCCAAGAGATCAAAGAATTTGTTGATATTCTTACACGCCGGGAGCGCCTGTTCGAGGTCATGGAAGAGGAATTCCAAGAGGTTAAGAGCAGTTTTGCCGTTCCCCGCCGGACACAGATTGAAGAGGGTGCAGCGACAGCAGATATTGAAGATTTGATCCAACGTGAAGAGATGGTCATTACGGTTTCTCACCGAGGCTATATCAAGCGTGTGCCATTGGATACCTATCGGGCCCAACGTCGTGGTGGACGGGGACGCTCTGGAATGTCAACGCGGGATGAAGATTTTGTAGATCAAATCTTTGTCGCCTCAACCCATGCTCCGGTCTTGTTCTTTACAACAAAAGGAAAGGCCTATCAGTTGAAGGCTTACATGCTTCCACAAGGATCCCCACAATCCCTTGGAAAGCCAATGATTAACTTGTTGCCTTTGGAATCTGATGAAACCATTGCAACTGTCTTGCCTCTGCCGGAAGATCAAGAAACTTTAGAAAATAAGACGATGGTCTTTACAACAACCTCAGGGGGAGTCCGCCGGAATCGCGTTGAGGATTTCTTGAATATTAAGGCGAACGGAAAAATTGCAATGAAGCTGGAAGGCGGAGAGGCGCTGAAAGCTGTTCGCATTTGTGATGACTCTCAGGATGTGCTTCTCACAACAGCCCTCGGGAAGTCTATCCGCTTCCCTGTGAAAGATCTACGTATCTTTAATAGCCGTAATTCTACAGGTGTGCGGGGTATTCGCCTTGGTAAAGATGATCATGTGATTTCTACATCTATCCTTCATCATATGGATGCAGATAGTGAAGAGAGAGAACATTATCTCAAGTGGGCTCGGGCTCAACGCCAAGAAGGTGATGAAAATGAGGCTTTTGAAACACCTCTTTCCCAGGAACGTCTTGATGAACTCCAGTCTCAGGAGCAAATGATCCTTTCTGTGACAGAACGCGGTATGGGTAAGCGATCCTCTTCTCTAGAGTATCGTGTCACGGCACGTGGAGGTTCTGGAATTACAAATATGGCTCTAAATGATAAGACAGGGCCAGCAGTTGTTTCTTTCCGGGTTGAGGACACAGACCAGCTCATGATGGTGACAGATGCGGGGCAGCTCATTCGTATGCGGGTTGATGAGATTCGTATTGCAGGGCGCTCAACGCAAGGTGTTCGTCTTTTCCGTCTCGGGGCTGACGAGAAGGTTGTCAGCGTAAGCCGGGTACCAATGTCTGAAGAAGATGAGGATGAAACTCTTGATAATGAAGGAATTAGCCCAGAGGCTGTGGCAGAAGAATAACTTCTTAGAATCATTTCCAGGTCAAAAACCCCGCATTTTTGCGGGGTTTTTTTATGAAAAAACGACTTTCCTTTTGCTAAGGAGATTTTTTGGGCTATCATGAAGCATTAGGTGCTGAGTAGATATAAAAACAGGGGACGCATTGTTGTAAAAATGAGAAAATCACGGTGAGCCACATAGTTCTGCTAACGCACAAACAAGGCTGCAAAAACTCAAAATGAACGAAACATATTTTACCCTCAGAAATAAAATAATATGGCTGGCATGTGGGCTGACCCTTTTTGTTTCCCTTCTCATTGGAGGTTATGCGTTTAACAGTATTAAAAATGTAACGATTGATACTGCTATTCAAGGTCTTGCCGGAGAAACACGGCAAATGACTCTTAAGTTTCGAAATGCATACAAGCAAATGGAAAATGATGCCCTGATTCTCCAACAGACTCCTCCTATCAAAGGGCTTATTCGAACACAGGATGGTCAGGAAGATTCCCTTGACGGCTCAACAAGAGAACTGTGGAAGACTCGCTTAGAAACGATTTTTAGGTCTGTTATGAGGCTAAGACCTCACTACACTCAGATGCGCTATATCGGTGTAAAAAATAATGGTCAAGAGCTTGTACGTGTCAATCGAAAAGGCAAGAAACTCCTTCCTGTAAGTCATGCGGAACTGCAGGAAAAGGCTGGAGAGCCTTACTTCAAGCAGGGTATTTTATTACATGACGGAAAATCATTTTTCTCAAAGGTAACCTACAATAGGGAGCATGGGAAGGTTGATTCAGAGAAAATACCGACGGTGCGGCTTGTCATCCCCGTCTATCATGAAGGTGAAGTTTTTGGCCTGATCGTTATCAACGCAGATTATAGCAAGTTTCTAGATAGAATTTTTCAACGCATTAAGCCAGAGAGAGATACGGCCGTTGTTAGCAGCCTTGGAGACTATGCCCAGTATTCAATTGAAACAAACAAGATGAAATTTTATTTTCATGAAGAGAGAGAAATTGAGAATTTCCCTGATTTTGTGAAGTCTTCCCTAAATTCAATTGAAAATGAAATTGCCTTTACAGAGGGAGACAAGGTTTCCTACCTTGTTCGATTAAATTTAGAGAAAAACAATCCAGAATCTTTTCTCAGTGTGATTCTAACAGTTCCTAAAAAAGAACTTCTTGCACAGGGGCGGAAGAAGCAAACAGATACGATTGCCTTAATCATAGGGCTCATTATTCTTTGTTTGATCATTGCCTTTTTAGCCTCAGAAAAAATGACAGCTCCTCTGACATATATGACAAATGAGATTTTGGATGTAGGATCAAACTATAAGCGCAAGCTGAATCTTCCCACACATTTAAGCGATGAAATTGGAGATCTTGCGCGAGCCTTTATGGATTTGACCAGGCATCTCCAAAAAAGCGATGAAAAATCCAGAAGTATCATTGAAAATATTGTTGATGGCATTATCACCTTTGATCATAACGGAAAGCTGGCTAGCTTTAACGTGCCATGTGAAAAAATATTCGAGTGTAGCCGAGAAAAAGCCCTCACTGAAAAAATAGATAAATTTATCAGTGATCCTCGTTTTAAAGAACAGGTGGAGCTTGTTAAAACACGCCTGGAGTCAACCAAGAGTAATTCTGCTTCCGTTAATCTTGAGATTAAGGGAAAACGATTAACAGGTGCGACTTTTCCTATGGAACTCTCTTTGAGTGCCATAAGGGATGGTGAAGGATGGTTGTACATTGCTGTTCTCCGAGATATTACAGAGCGTAAGCAAGTTGAAAATATGAAGAATGAGTTTGTAGCTTTGGTGAATCACCAATTAAGAACTCCTCTGACATCAATTCTAGGATCTTTGGGGCTTTTGAAAGTCAAGGCAGAGAAAAATCTTGATCCAAAAGAAAAGAAGCTTCTGGAAATTTCATATGCAAATTGTGAACGTCTCTCAAAACTTGTGAGTGATATTTTGGATGTGGAAAAAATTGACTCTGGGCGTATGCCATTTGATCTCAAACCTACGGAAATGGGCTCTTTGGTAAGGACTGTGATTGGGAAACACCAATCAGAGGCAAATCAGCATAAAGTTGGATTTATTCTTAATTTAAAAGCCAAAGATGTATATTGCAAAATTGATAAAAATCGTTTCGAGCAAGCTCTTGGGAATATTCTTTCTAATGCGATTAAATTTTCTCCTGCAGAACAAAAGGTCAAAGTCACTGTTTTTCAAGATGATAAAAAGGTTATCACTATCTCAATTGAGGATGAGGGGGCTGGGATTCCTGTGGCTCTCCACAAAAATCTATTTGAGAGGTTTGCAAAAAATTACAACCCATCTAGCCCTGAAAAAAGTGGGACAGGCCTTGGTTTGAATATTTCAAAATCTATTATAGAGGCTTTTGGAGGAAAGATAAGTTTTGAAACAGATAAAGAAAAAGGAACAATGTTTTACCTGATTCTCCCAGCTTGTTCCCCAGAAAACACAGAGGAAGTATAATGAAAGAAGAATTAAAAAAGATTTTATATGCAGAAGATGATGAGAGTATCGCCGAAGTTGTCAAAATGACTCTTGAAGACATGGGAGGCTTTGAGGTTAAGCATTGTTTTCTTGGTCAGGGGCTCTTGATACATTTATCGAGTATGACCCTCATCTCATTCTGCTAGATGTTATGATGCCAGGTATTGATGGCGTTGAGGTGTTCAAGAAGATGAAAGCTCATCCACAGTGGAAAGATGTTCCTGTTGTTTTTATCACGGCAAAATCCCAGCACCATGAACAGGGTGCATATGAAAAGCTAGGGGCTGCAGGGGTGATTATCAAGCCTTTTGACCCTTTAACCCTCTGTGAAGAGTTAACTTTGATGTGGAAAGGGTATAAGAGTAAAGGCTAGCTATGCTTAGCGGGCTTTTTTCTTAAAGAACTTCTTTCCCTGTTGTCCGGGCTTTCCTTTGTTAAAGGAGCGCTTCTTTTCTCCGGTTTTTACCCCAGGTCCCTTCCCTCTGTGAAAAGGTTTTTTGGGACCAGAACGGAAAGGTTTCTTCTTTCCTGGCTCTCTAGGCTCTGACTTTTCCTTAGCATCTGGATTCATGAGACGATCAATGTGAAACCATTGCTTCTTATCCCCAGGTGTGAGGAAACAAAGAGCTTCCCCTGACGCGCCAGCACGTGCTGTGCGGCCAATGCGATGAATATAATCTTCTGGGCATTGAGGGAGGTCATAGTTAATCACATGTGCTACGTGAGGGATATCAAGACCACGAGATGCAACGTCTGTTGCAACAAGAACTTGGTACTTTAGGCCACGGAATCCTTTGATGACTTGCTCTCTCTTATTATGGCGCAGATCTCCATGAATAGCCTGGGCATCAATTTTGTCCTGGCGGAGTTGTTTCGCCATTTTTTCTGCACCATATTTTGTTTTAACGAAAACAATGATTGCACCAGAACGGTCTTGAAGTTGCTGGCGGAGGTGATCAAACTTTTCATGGTGTGACATGTGGAGAACATCATGCTGAATATTTTTTGCATGTGCAGAAACTTGGTCAACTGCAACGCGCTTGGGGTTGCTAAGATAAGATGAGGAGAGGCGTACAATTTCTTTAGGGAGAGTTGCAGAGAATAGCAAAGTCTGACGCTCTTCAGGCATGTGTTGAAGAATGTCCTCAATCTGAACGGAAAAACCCATGTCAAGCATACGGTCTGTTTCATCAAGAACTAAGAATCGTACATGATCGAGTTTGAGGCTTCCCCGGCGAAGGTGGTCATTGATACGCCCTGGTGTGCCAACAAAGAGGCGTGTTTTGCCACTTAGTTGACGAAGCTGACGGTGAATAGGTTCTCCCCCAATCATGAGAGCTGCTTTAATTGGAGATTTCGGGCCAAGAAGTCCTTTCAAGGCAGACATAACCTGAGTTGCAAGTTCACGGGTAGGCGTGACAATCAACGCACCCTGTTCTTGGTTTTCAAGAAGCTTTGCAATGAGGGGGATGCCAAAAGCGGCTGTTTTTCCAGTTCCTGTTGCGGCAGATCCAAGAATATCGTGTCCGTCGAGGGCAAGCGGAATTGCCTGTTCTTGAATAGGAGTTGGCGTCGTAAAGCCTAGTTGAGAAATAGCAGCCTGAAGGGGTTGCGGGAGGGAAAATTGTGAAAACATTTTATATAAATCCTAGGGAGGGGTTGTCGTTACTAATTAACACTTTCCCACATCACAAGGATCCACTGTTTATCGGGATCAAAAAACTGGGAAATTGGTTGCGGGGGTAGGATTTGAACCTACGACCTTCAGGTTATGAGCCTGACGAGCTACCGGGCTGCTCCACCCCGCGTCAATGATGGAAATATAGGGGTTTGAGTCCTCGTTGTCAAATTTTATTTATGCGAACAGTTGACATAGAGTTGGACAGCCCTTGTTTTCCTCGTTAAGCTGTTGGGGAAAAAGTGAAAAGGGAGTCTTTAATGGCACAGGAATTTATCGGTATTGATGAAATGGTAAATAATCCCCAGCCGGAGACAAAATCTCTTCGATTGCCAGTCCTAAAGGGTACATTGGGTCCCAGTGTGGTTGATGTTCGAGACCTTTACAAAAGCAAGAAAATTTTTACGTATGATCCAGGCTACACGTCGACGGCGAGCTGCACATCAAAAATTACCTTCATTGACGGAGAGCAAGGGCAGTTGCTTCATAGGGGGTATAGTATTGAAGAGCTTGCTTCTCAAAGCACATATCTTGAGGTAGCTTACCTCCTTTTTAATGGGGAGCTTCCCACAAAAGATGAATATGCAGCTTTTGAAAAAGAGATTACATACCATACCCTTCTTCACGAGCAGGTCATTCATTTCTTCAGGGGGTTTCGCCGGGATGCGCATCCAGTAGCTGTAATGATTGGTGTTGTTGGGGCTTTGAGCTCTTTTTACCATGATAGTTTGGATATCCAGGATAAAGCTCAGCGAGACCTTGCATCCTTGCGTCTTTTGGCAAAGGTTCCAACGATTGCAGCGATGGCTTTTCGGTATTCCCAGGGGCATCCCTTTATGTACCCTCAGAACAATCTATCTTATGCCGGGAATTTCTTGCACATGTTATTCGGCTATCCTACAGAATCATATGAAGTAGACCCTGTGATAGAGCGGGCAATGGATCAGCTTTTAATTCTCCATGCTGACCATGAACAGAATGCCTCAACATCTACTGTGCGAATGGCCGGATCAAGCGGAGCAAATCCTTTTGCTTGCTTGGCTGCAGGAATGGCTTCTCTTTGGGGGCCAGCCCATGGGGGAGCAAATGAGGCTGTTCTCTATATGCTGCATGAAATTGGGGATAAAAGCCAAATTCCAAAATATATTGAAAAAGCGAAAAGTAAGAAGGACCCTTTCCGTCTTATGGGCTTTGGGCATCGGGTTTATAAAAATTATGATCCTCGTGCAGCAGTACTCCGGGAGAGTTGCCACAAGGTCCTTGAGGTTCTTGGTATTGATGATCCTTTACTAGAGCTTGCCCTTGAGCTTGAAAAGATGGCTTTAGAAGACGAATACTTCCTCGAGAAAAAACTTTTCCCGAACGTCGATTTTTATTCTGGATTGATCTTCAAGGCACTTGGAATCCCAACTCCAATGTTTACCGCTTTATTTGCGGTAGGGCGGACAGCGGGATGGATTGCCCAGTGGCGAGAGATGCTGGAGGATCCTGAAACAAAGATTGGGCGGCCACGCCAGCTTTACAAAGGAGAAAAGCTTCGCACTTATGTCCCCATTGTGAAGCGTTGATTAGCTCTCAATACGAAAGCGCAAAGGAACCCGGACTCTATAGGAGTGGCCAAAACTTCTAAGACGCCAGGTTTTAAGGGTTTGTTCTGCTGACTTGACAAGAATGTCAATCCCAGAGGCATGTGAACATGCTGCCACACGGGCTATATGCCCTTTCTCATCAACTTCCAGGTCAACCTCAAAGCTTCCTTCAATTTCATGAAGAAGCGCCTCCTGGGGATAAGGAGGCTCTGGAGTGAAGGCCTTCTCACCCTGCTTTGCTGCCCTCAGAGGGATATGTTTGATTATAGGTGTCGGTGCTGATATTTGGTGCTTTGCAGGCTCAATTTGTGCTTTTGGAGGAAGACGCTTCACAATAGCACGAGGCTTTGGGAGCAGAGCGGGAGAAAGCTCTGCGTGCTCTTGGAAAGATGTTTTAACAGCAGGAAAAATTTCAACAGTCATAGGAGCTTCAGTCTCAAGAGCTGTTTGAGAAGCTCCAAAAAAGCCAAGGCCAAAAATCACTGGTGCATGCAGTGTTGCGGAAAGGAGAAGTGTTTTTGTATTCATGACATGACCTTATAAGTTGCACCAAAGAGGGCAAAGCGGGGAAGTCCTGCAAAGCCATAGGCTGTCTCATATCGTACATTTGCAATATTTTCAACTTTTGCAAAGATGTCCCACTGAGGTGTTGGCTTATAAGTCGCTCCGAGTTTTCCAAGGAAATGCCCTCGAAGGCGATGTGTGCCCCCTGCCGTATCTGTAGTTGCAGATTGGAAGATGCCTTCAGCAACAAAAGCCCAGGTTTTGGAGGGAGTATATTCCAGGTTTAGGAGGCCTTTATGCTTTGGCATGCGTGCAGGTTGTTTGTCTGCAGGAGCTGCATGAGCCAGGAGAAGTGTATACCCCCCACCAACAGTAAGGTCTTCCTGCAGGGGGAGACTTGCAGAGACTTCAATTCCCCAGTTTTGTTGCCGGCTGATATTAATGTACTGATTATTTCGCCAGTCTATAAGGTTTTTTGTGCTCTGAGTAAAGACAGCAAAGTTATACTGTGTTTGTCCCTGAGTATATCTATAGCCTCCTTCAAGGCCGATAGAGGATTCGGGTTTGAGATTCGGGTTTGGGCGATTAAATTGCCCGCCATAAATTTGGAGAATGGAGGGAGGGCGAAAACCTGTTTTGGCAACGCTATAAAGCTGGCCAGTTTTAAGAAGATAGCTAAAACCAGCGCTCGTATTAAAACTGTTTTTTGCGCCCTTAATAATATCGTACCGAATCCCTCCTTCGATAATAAATTTCTTTGTCAGGGGATGTATAGCTTCAATGGCCTGAAAAATGCGGTGCTGACGAATGCTAACACTAGGCCGATTGTGCTTAGCAAAAACAACACCTCCGTGAAGCCTAAGTTTTTGATGCCGGGCTTTTGACCAGGTATGTCCAAGCTGAAGCCCTAAAAGTTGCCCCCGATTTTTTCCACCATAGGGTCCAATGTCTTTACGAAGGGTTTGTTGGACATGGCTACCACCATGCCATCCTTTCTCCTTATTCCCATAGAAAATGCCCCCAAGAATACGGTGGGTAACTTGGGAGCTATCACCTCCTTGAGCAGGTGTGCGCGAATCAAAGGGAGAGCGGCCCTCTTGAAAAAGCCAGGTACTTTTAAACTGCTTATGGCGTATATGGAAACCCGTTGAAAGACTCCGGAAGCCAATATCATAAGCATTACCAGTGATATGATTTTGTATACCCTGTTGGCTTTGGTCAGTTCCAGAAATTCCTGCTAGGAGACATGTACTCCCAATTTGGAAGGCCTGTTGATGGCTTGCTGTTTGAGAACGTTGCGTTGTTTTTTCCACACTTGTTCGATGTTTAGGAAGTTGATTTGGTTCGGGTGTTTGAAAATGAATGACGCCCCCAAGAGCATTAGGCCCGTGAGTCACAGACTGAGGTCCTTTCAAAATGTGAAGATCCGTTTGCCAGGGATTTTGCCAATCTCCAGAAACAAAAGTTTCGGTAATCATCCCCGGATCATTCAGGGGAATATCATCGAAAAGAACAAGTGTGTGTTCTGCACGGTTTCCTCGGATTTGGATTTTTGCATCACTGCCCCGATAGCTTCCCCCATTGATCGAGATGCTAGGAATTTTTGCAATGCTCTCTAAATGAGAATGGTCTAAGGATTGCTCTTGATCTTCGGCGGTGAAAATTTGCGATTGGTAGGAAGTAGGGCGGCGATCGATGCGTTTGGCACTTATAGTGATGGGGGTCATCTTCTGGTCAACTGCAACTGCCTTGCAGCAGAGGAGGGTATAAGAAAGTAGTAGAAGTGGGTTGCCCCTCACCATGTGTGATCCTTTATAACTATTCACGATCACCATGACGGAAGCCGCCTCTCTCTTCATAATCCCGTGAAGGTCGAACGGTGATAAAGAAGATCGGTCTCCTGGCTTTGGTTCTCTGAGAGATGATCCTTCCCAGCCTTTTAGCCAGTGGATTTACTCATCTCTCTCCCCATTACAGTTGCGGGCACAGCTGACGATTTTCACGTCATTCCCTGCTTTTATGTGTCTGAATGACCTACAAAAGCATCCTCTTTTTCTGTTTTCAAAATACCGAAAGTTGTTTGCCCTGGCAAGGGGGTTTGACTATAGTAGTAGAACTTATGACCACACAAAAGCCTCATCTCTACGCAATCGATGGCTCCGGCTTTATTTTCCGGGCCTTTCATGCTTTGCCTCCGTTAACGCGCCCTGACGGAACTCAGGTGAATGCTGTTTACGGTTTTTGCACAATGCTCATGAAAGTTTTGGGAGAGCTAGATGCAAGCCATTTGGTGGTTGTTTTTGATAAAGGGCGGGAGAATTTTCGCCATAAGATTTACCCTGAATACAAAGCAAATCGAGGAGAGACTCCGGAAGAGCTGATTCCTCAGTTTGAGATCATCCACGAAGCTTGTCAGGCTTTTGGTGTTCCTCTTGTTGCGCAGGAGGGGGTAGAGGCAGATGATGTGCTTGCAACCCTTGCAGCGAGGCGAGAAAAAGAGGGATATGATCTTTGTATTGTATCTTCTGACAAAGATCTTATGCAGTTAGTGCAGCCTGGGGTGGATTTGTATGACCCCATGAAAAATCGTGTGATTGACCAAGAGGGTGTTGCTGAGAAATTTGGTGTTAAGCCAGAGCAGGTTGTGGATGTACAATCTTTGTGTGGAGATAGTACAGACAATATTCCAGGGGTGCCAGGGATTGGGATTAAGACAGCATCTGTTTTAATTCAAGAGTTTGGGACATTAGAAAATCTTCTGGAAAACACAGACCAGGTTCCTCAAAAAAAACGCCGAGAACTTTTAGAAGAGCACCGGGATATGGCGGTTTTATCCAAGAAGCTTGTCCAACTTGACCAGCAGGTTTCTCTCTCATCAACATTGAAAGATTTTGTGCGTCAGGATATTGATTCTAAAAAAATTGTACCCTTCTTAAGGGCCCAGAATTTTCGAAAACTTGAGGGCCGTCTCAGCGATCTGGGTGTTGCAGGACTTGAAAACAGGGCTGCAGTTAAGGTGGAATATTCCTGTATCCAAAGCACTGAAGATCTTAAAGATTGGGTCTCTAAAATCAAGGAAGCAGGCCAAGTTGCTGTTGATACAGAAACGGATAGCCTGAACCCAATGCGGGCTGAGTTAGTTGGTATTTCTTTGAGTGTGAAACCTGGTGAAGCTGCCTATATCCCTATCGGGCATCAAAAAGCAGGGACAGCTGATCTTTTTGCATCCTCAACACTTGTGGATGGACAGCTTCCCCTGGCAGAAGTGCAAGAGCATCTAGGCCCCGTGCTTTCAAATTCGAAAATTGTGAAAATAGGGCAGAATATTAAATTTGACCTCCATGTCCTAGCAAAAGCTGGCTTTGAGGTGAAAACAATCCAGGATACTATGGTAATGTCGTGCCTCATTGATGGGCATCGTCACGGACATGGTATGGATGAGCTTGCGCTCCTGCATTTAGATCATAAAACAACAAGCTTTAGTGAAGTGGTTGGCAAAGGGAAGCATGCGCTGAAGTCATTTGCTGAGGTGGATCTTGAGACAGCAACCCACTACGCTGCAGAAGATGCAGATATTACGCTCCAATTATATAATGTTTTAGCGCCTCGCTTGAAAGAAGCAGGCCTTGAGACACTTTATAATGAAATTGAGCGGCCCCTTATAGAAACTCTTTTTCATATGGAGCAAAAAGGTATTCGTTTGGATCGGGATGTTTTGCGACATCTCAGCAATGAGTTTCTACAGCAAATGCAGGAAAAAGAAAAACAAATTTATGCTCTTGCTGGGCAGGCCTTTAACATTGGTTCCCCTAAACAAATGGGAGAAATTCTTTTTGAGAAACTGAAACTTCCTGGCGGGAGGAGAGGGAAGAGCGGGGCTTACAGTACCAGTGCTGATGTTCTGGAAAACTTGGCAGGAGAAGGTCATGAGATTGCCCAGGAGATCTTAGCTTGGCGGGCAGTCTCAAAACTTCGCTCGACTTATACACAAAGCCTGATTGACCAGATCAATCCAGAAACGGATCGGGTGCATACATCCTTTTCGCAAACGATCACATTGACGGGTCGGTTATCTTCTTCTGAGCCAAATCTTCAGAATATTCCTATTCGGCGCCTGGAAGGAAAACGGATCCGAGAAGCTTTTGTGCCTCAAAATGGATGGCAACTTTATAGTCTAGACTATTCACAAATTGAGCTTCGCTTACTGGCTCATGTGGCAGAGATAGAGGTCTTGCAGAGAGCGTTTCATGAGGGGGCTGATATCCATGCCCTTACAGCTTCTCAAGCAATGGGAATACCAATAGAGGAAGTTACGTCCGAGCAACGTTCAATGGCAAAAACTATCAATTTTGGCATTATCTATGGTATCAGTGCTTACGGTCTTGCCCAGCAGACTAGCATTTCCCAAAAGGAGGCTGCTGTGTATATCGAAAAATATTTTGAGCAGTATCCGGGAATCAAGGCTTATATGGAGAATTATAAGGAACGTGCTCGGGAGCATGGGTATGTTGAGACTTTAATGGGGCGAAAAATTTATCTCCCTGATATCCAAAGCAAGAACCCAATGCTTCGAAATTTTGCAGAGCGTCAAGCTATTAATGCACCTCTTCAGGGGACAGCAGCAGACCTTATCAAGAAAGCAATGAATCAGGTGGATGAAGAATTACGGGCGTCAAAGGTTCAGACGCGGTTGCTACTCCAAGTTCATGACGAATTGGTTTTAGAAGCTCCACCAGAAGAAGAAACAGTTATTAAAAAGGTTCAAGATATCATGCAAACTGTTATGCCTTTGTCTGTACCTTTGGAGGTTGCCGTTGGAGTTGGTCCAAATTGGGCACAAGCACATTAATCTAGAGAACATGGAGTTCGTATGAAAATAAATTTATTAATTGTCTTCTTGTTACTGAGTGGCCTTGGCGATGTTTATGCAGAATGTGGCTGTTGTGGTCAGCATAAAAAAGAGCAAAAAATGGATGAAGAACTTATGAGCCAGGCTCCAAAATTGGTGATGGAAACCGAGGCTGGGAGTGTAGAGGTGCAGCTTCCTTGGGCCAGAGCAACAACAGCAAAGAATGGTGCTTGCTATGTAAGTTTAAAAACAGGGACACCGGATGTACTGAAGAGCGCTTCGGTAGCTCCTGATTTATGCGAGCGGGTTGAGCTTCATAACCATATTGAGGAAGCTGGGGTTATGAAGATGCGCCGCGTTAAAGAAATGCCCCTCTCTTCAGAAAAACCCCTTGTTATGAAGCCCGGAGGATACCATATCATGCTTATAGGCCTAAAACGCCCTCTACAGGTTGGGGAGCGATTTCCTTTGAAGCTTATATTCCAAGAAGCAGGTGAAATTGAGGTGACAATTCCTGTTAGCAAAAGAATTCCCATCAACAAAACCATGGTAGCTTATGTGGCGCCTGGGGATGTTGATCCTGCTCCTGAAGAAGGCATCCATGGAAACCTCAGTGCAGAAGAAATGGCTCATACTCCTGAAACAGTGATGAATGGGTAGAAAATGACGCAAATGCGGGGCACTTTCCCCCCTTCCTTTTTAGACGAAGTGAGAGAGCGCACCTCCTTGGTGAGTATCATCTCTCCTTATTCTAAATTGGTTAAAAAGGGGAGAGAGTACAGTGGTTTATGCCCTTTCCATCAAGAAAAATCCCCTTCTTTTACAGTGAATGATGACAAGGGTGTCTACTATTGTTTTGGATGTGGGGCTTCTGGGAATGTTTTTGATTTCCTCAAAGATAAAATGTCGATGAATTTTCCTGAGGCTGTGACCTATCTTGCTGAGCGAGCAGGAATTCCCCTTCCGCAAATGGAACAAGTTTCCCCAGAAGAGCATGATGCTCGAAAAAATCTATGGGATGCCCTTGAGGCGGCAACACAATATTTTGAGAGTTGTTTGCAGGACCCGACGCTTGGAAAAAGTGCAAGAGAATATCTTGAGCGTCGTCAGATTCAACCCACAACACAGTCCCATTTCCGGGTTGGGTATGCGCCTCCAGCAAAAGATTTTATGGCTTGGACTAAGCGGCAACAGCTGGACCTGAATGTACTAGAGAAGGTAGGGTTGGTAAGAACTTATGAAGATGGTAACAAAGGGCCTTGGTTCCATCATCGCATTATCTTTCCTATTTTGAACCCCCAAGGAAAAGTCATCGCTTTTGGGGGGCGTGTTCTTGGGGACCAAAAACCAAAGTACCTTAATTCTCCTGAAACAGCCTTATTTAACAAGCGTCGTGTTCTGTATGGCCTCCCATATGCTCAAAACAGAGGCGGAAAAAAAGCAGAGAATGTTTTTGTTGTTGAAGGCTATATGGATGCTATTTCCTTGGCTGACAAGGGAATCCAGGGAGCTGTGGCGCCTTTGGGAACAGCACTTAGTGAAGAGCAAATGCAGATTCTTTGGCGTTCCTGGGATAGCCCCGTTCTTTGCTTTGATGGAGACCTTGCAGGGCGCAAGGCTGCTTTTCGTTCTGTAGAGCGGATGTTGCCTCAAATTACGACATCAAAAACCTTGCGCGTTGCTTTATTGCCTGAAGGTCAAGATCCAGATGACTTTATCAAGGTTCATGGCATAGAAAAATGGAAATCTTTCATAAAGCAGGCTCTTTCTATAGATGCATTCTTGCCTGAAGAAGTTATTCAGGCTTCTGCACCAAAAGGTCTTAAAAATGCAAGTTCGGAAGTGCAAGCAAGTATCAAAAAGCACCTTAGTCAGCTTTCAAAAATGGTCAAAGATGTTGATCTATCCCGGGCTTTTGAAAAAAAATTTCTGGGTGTTTTTTATGAGAAATTACGATACAAAGCACAAAAAAGTATGAAAAACCAGTTACACATGACACATACTGAACATCAAGCTAAGCGCAGATGTGAATGGTTAATCGTCTCAGCTTTCTTCCATTTTCCATGGCTTTTGGAAGAAAAGCTTTCCCAATTTGAGAACTATGAATTTCAAGATCAAGGCTTAGCCGAGTTGGTGCCTTTCTTTTTTCAATATCTGGAGGAAGAAAATTCTCTTGAAAAAGAGAATCTTATTACCTATCTCAAGAATTATGGGCAGGGAATTTGGGTAGAAAAATTTCAGGACCCAAAACTTCTTGCCCATGGTCGGTTTTTATTTGATGCAACTTCTCCCGAAATACTTCGTGAGGGGTGGCAAAAATTATGGGATCAACTTGTGACTTTGCCTGAAGCGGAAAATGATTTAAAATCCGCAGAGGAGCAAATGGCAAAAGACATGACCCCCGAAGCTTGGGAACGAGTGCAAAACCTCAAAGCCTATCTGGATGAGGTTCGTACTCGAGTTCAAGATATCCAATTGTAAACGAGGAACACGTGGAAAAAGTAAAAGCAATCTCAGCAGACGTTCAAAGTGCAATCAACCGCCTGATGACCCAGGGGAAGAAAAAAGGATATGTGACTTTTGATCAAATCAACAACACTTTAGAAGAGGAAAATCTCAGCTCAGAGCAAGTTGATGAAATTATGTCAAGCTTTACAGAGAAGGGAATCACCCTTCTTGAAAGTGAAGATGATGAGGATGCAGATGTTGAGGTTGAAAAACCCTCTGAAGAAGAAAGCCGTAGTTCTGATTTTTCATTTGAAGCAACTCCTCAACCTGAGGTTGAAGATGAAGGCGCTCGCAGTGATGATCCTGTAAGGCTTTATCTCCGAGAAATGGGGAAAGTCGAGCTTCTTTCCCGTGAGGGTGAAATCAACATTGCAAAGCGTATTGAAGAGGGGCGCGAGTTGATGAAAACTGGGATTGCACTCAGTCCTTTAACTGCGGAAGCTCTTTTGCTGTGGTGCGAAGAACTAGAGTCAGGTTCTCTAGCTTTACGCGATGTTGTGGACCTTGATTCTCTTTATCGTGAGCATTTTGGAGGAAATGAAGAGGAAGACTTCTCTAAACTTTCTGAGAATGAAGCCGAGGAAGTTGAAGAAGAGGAAGAGTCTGAAGAAGACTCGGAAAATGAGAGTGAAGAGTCTGAGGAAGACTCAGAAGAAGGAGAAGAGGATCCTGCAAACACCAGTATGATCGTTAAGGAAGAGCAGCTCACTCCAATTATTATGCCACTCTTTGAGAAAGTTAAGAAGCTGAGCAAGCCTTTCCAAGATCTTCTAAGAGAAAGGGTGGAGGTTGTTTCAAAGGGCAAGCAAATCCCAGATGCGCTTGAGAAAAAGTATAAGGCAGCTCAAGATAAATTGTCTCAAATTGTTGCTCAACTTCCTTTGAATCCAGCGCGAATTGAAGAATTGACGGAACAGCTTTATACAGCAAACAAGCAGCTTATTCAGCTTGAAGGAGGGTTGTTACGCCTCGCAACTGATAAAAAAGTTAAGCGTGAAGAATTCTTGGATTTATATTATGGCGCTGAGCTAGATCCTGCATTGTGGTCTAGCATGGCAAGCCAAAAAGGAAAAGGCTGGTCTGCATTTGTTGAAATGGAATCTATTGTAAAGTCTAACCTTGAAAAGATTCAGAAGCTCTTTTCTCAAATTGGAATTCCACCTTTTGAATTTCGTGAAGTTTTACAAAAGGTTCAAAAAGGGGAGCGTATGGCGTCCCGAGCCAAGAAAGAGATGATTGAAGCTAACTTACGCCTAGTTATCTCCATTGCAAAACGATACCTGAACCGTGGTCTTCAGTTCTTAGACCTCATTCAGGAAGGGAATATTGGATTGATGAAGGCCGTTGATAAGTTTGAATATCGTCGTGGGTATAAGTTTTCCACTTATGCGACATGGTGGATCCGGCAGGCAATTACACGCTCCATTGCGGATCAAGCTCGAACAATTCGTATTCCTGTGCATATGATTGAAACAATCAACAAGATTGTTCGGACATCTCGCCAAATGGTGAATGAAATTGGTCGTGAGCCTACGCCTGATGAATTGGCAAAGAAGTTAAAAATGCCGATTGAAAAAGTGCGCAAGGTTATGAAAATTGCAAAGGAGCCTATTTCTCTCGAGACGCCGATTGGAGATGAGGAAGATGGATCTTTAGGTGACTTTATTGAGGATAAGAACGCAGTGATTCCTTTGGATGCGGCTGTTCATGCAAACCTCAAGGAAACAACTACACGTATCCTTTCCACACTGACACCGCGTGAAGAGCGGGTACTTCGGATGCGTTTTGGCATTGGCATGAATACAGATCATACTTTGGAAGAAGTTGGGCAGCAGTTTAATGTGACCCGGGAGCGGATCCGTCAGATTGAGGCAAAAGCACTTCGCAAGCTGAAGCACCCTAGCCGGTCCCGCAAGCTCCGCAGTTTCTTGGATACTTGATTTATCTTAGTGCCAACGGATCTTTTAAGGCCTCCTTTGCTTCTTCAAGCAGGGTTGCAAAGCTTGAAGGGAGGTTGAGGCACCAGAGGCCTGACCCATACATGCCAGGGCCAGCTTCGTCTGCCCAAAGCCAGTGAGAAAAGAAGCTCTTAGGGAAAATATCCTTGAGAGCTTTTTCCATTTTTTGGAAGTGCTGACTAGGCAGGAGGGGATACCATAGTAGGATCATTCCTCCTGGCCACTGGGTATGTAGTTTTTTAATGAATGTTGGCAGCATTTCATACTCTGTTTTGATTTCAAAACTGGGATCTAAGAGGATAATCCCGCGCCGGGGAGCTTTTGTGATTTGATTTGGAAGGTGAGTATAGACATCGGCCTTTTCAATGCAAAGACCTGGCACACGGCCAAAAGCCTGGCGAAGAGCTTTTACTTCCTGAGGATGGTTTTCGTAAAACAACACCCTATCTCCACGACGTTTAAATTGAGTGAAAAAGAAGGCAGATCCTGGGTAGCGTGTGAAGGCCGAAGAATTTAGGCTTGAGATAAATTTTTGATATTGCTGGAGGAGTGGAAGCGATGATGTGCTTTTGAGTACAGGAAAAATTCCTTCCTCAAATTCTTGGATTTTTTGTGCTTCCGGGCTGGTAAGGTTATAAAGACCCCGTCCTGCAAAGCCATCACACAAGAGTAGGGACTCACCAGGCCTCCGCCTGAATCTCGAAAGGGTTGCGAGCAAAGCTAGATGTTTGTGAACATCGGCTTTATTTCCTGCATGATAAATGTGTTGATAACTATACATAGACAAAAGAAAGAATAATGGCGCGCCCTCCAGGATTCGAACCCGGGACCTGCGGCTTAGAAGGCCGACGCTCTATCCAGCTGAGCTAAGGGCGCGCATGGGATATCCCTAAACATTAGTGTATCGCAAAAACTGGCGGAAAACTCAAGTTTTTTGAGGCATTCTTCTGTGTTAATCAAATCGAGGATCTACAGTTCTTCCTGGATGTGTTTCTTTCAGGAGGCAAATGCTCGCTAGAGCAATAGCTGTACAAATGGGAATGACACATAGACCGAAACGATAGTCAGATTCTGTATAGAAAGGTGAGCCATCAAGGGAAGTTCCGGCCCAGTGCTTTACAAGGAGGTACCCAATCAAGGGATGAAAGATCAACCCAGAGAGATTCACAATAGTATTGGTAAACCCAATCGCAACACCTCCTGCTTCACGGTTTGTCAGAACCTCTGACATGATCGCAAAACAAAGTCCTTTGGAGGTGTAGAAAAAACCAACAAGGAAAAAGAGAGGATACATCCAAAAGAGCGGCACATTGTGGCCAAAAACAATTAAGCTTTGAACTGTTAGAGCTCCAATAGATCCAATAATGAGCGGGAAACGTCGACGCAATAGCATGTCTGAGAGGCCTGCAAAAACAGGTCCTCCTGCAGCCATACCTAAAAACATAGTTGTGACAATAGTAAGAGCTTCAGTTTCTTCCAAGCCATAAGCTCGCATGAGGAAAGGCTTTCCCCATGCATCCCCTAATGTAATGATTGGAACATACATACAAAGCCCTACAACAGAGACAATCCAAGCTTGGGGATTTGCCATGACTTGCTTGAGCCCTACAAGGGGGGATTGATAAACGGTTTTTGGAGATGGCTTGTCTTTGACAAATAAGAGGATAATTCCCCCTTGAACAAATCCAAGCCCACCGAGCACATACATAGCATTGTGCCACCCAACGGCATCAACAAGGATGCTCAGGGGGGCATTTCCAAGAACAGCTCCAATGGTTCCAAAAATCATGGCAACAGCAATGACTTTGGCGAAATGCCGTGGAGGAACCCACATCATACCAAGCTTTAAAGTTCCCAAGAATCCATTCGCAGCACCAAGGCCCATCATAATGCGGGCTGCAGCTGCAAAATAGGGATTACGTGTAGAAACAAACAGAATACATCCTGATCCACAAAGCGCCCCTGCAGCAGCCATAAATCGGCGTGGGCCTAGGCGATCCATCATCAGTCCGAGAGGTATCTGGATCCAGGAATACCCAATATAGAAAGCTCCTGTAATCATACCAAAGGTTGCCGCATCAATAAGAAAGTCTGACATGATGTCATCTTTCATTGGGCTGGGAGAAACGCGCACCACAAACTGGTAGCTATAAAACATCGCTCCAGTGATGACGACAAACCAGTTTTTCAGCGGGCCAAATCCTCTCAAATTCATAGGTAACCCTCTATACAGGAAAGAAAATGCATTGTTGAAAAAGTATCAGTTTCAAATGTCATCTTCTTCCTGCTCCTATTAGGGGTTATCTCAAGGGGGCTAGCCAACGAGTTCCTGGCGAATGTCTTGAAAAGCCTTTTCCAACGCATCACCTTCTGGACCTCCAGCCTGTGCCATGTCTGGCCGACCGCCGCCGCCTTTTCCACCGAGAGCTGTTGCTCCGATCTTTACTAAGTTTATTGCATTGAACCGATTTGTCAAATCGGGGCTTACCCCAACAACGAGGGCCCCCTTATTTTGGAAGGATGTGCCAACGACAGCAACTGTGTGGGTGCTTTCCCTGAGAAGTTGATCTACAATTCCCCGAAGCTCCCCAGGTGCAACATCCTGCAGAAGCTTTGTCTTGAGGGTGAAACCCTTAAGAGCTTCTTCTTGAGACTTCCCAGTCCCACCTCCGCCAGCTTTACGCAAATCCTGAAGCTGCTTCTCTAAAGATTTGCGTTCTTCAAGAAGTTTTTCTGCTTTTTCAGAAAGCCCAGAAAGCCCTACTTTAAGAGTGCTGGAAAGCGATTGAAGTAGAGTTTGCTGCTGTTGATAAGCTGTGAGCACAGCATTGCCTGTGATTGCTTCAATCCGTCGGATTCCTGCAGCCACAGCTGATTCATGGAGAATGACAAAACTTCCAATATCTCCCGTACGGCAAACATGTGTCCCACCACAAAGCTCAACGGAGTAAGTCTCTTTACCTTCCGTGTCAGGAGTTCCCATAGAGACAACACGTACGATATCTCCATATTTTTCACCAAACAAGGCCATAGCTCCTTTGGCCTTGGCATCTTCAGGGCTCATAAGGTGAGTTGTGACTGCTGCATTCTCAAGAATTTGTGTGTTTACTTCTTCGGTAACTGCCTGGAGCTCATCATAGGTCAGCGCCTTAGGCCAGCTGAAATCAAAGCGAAGCCGATCAGGAGTTACGAGAGAACCTCGCTGAACGACGGCTTCTCCTAGATGCTTCTGGAGTGCTTTATGCAGAAGGTGTGTGGCTGAGTGATTGCGTGCAGTCGCTCTGCGATGCTCTCTATCAACTTCAAGGTGTACTTGTGTGTCAGGTATAAGTGTGTCTTCAAGTGCTGTGCAGTGATGGACAAAGAGGTGGCCTTCAGCCTGTTTGGAGACATGGTTTACTTGGGCTTTAAAGCCTTCAGCAGTGGTGATTGTACCAGTATCTCCAACCTGTCCACCTGATTCACCATAGAAAGGCGTTTGGGAGAGAACGAGATCAAAGTTTTCATTGGGTTTGATATCTTGAAGAGATTTACCTTCACGAGATAGAGATCGCACAATAGACTCAGCTTTGAGATTATCGTATCCCATGAATTCTGTAGGGCCGACTTGATCCAAAATTTCGAACCAGAATTTTTCTTGGCCGCTATGGCTGCCACCCTTCCAAGAGGCCCGAGCACGAGCTTTTTGAGCTTCCATCGCTTTTTGGAAGCCTGCCTCATCTACAGTGATATTTTGAGATTTAAGGATGTCCTGAGTCAGGTCTAGAGGGAAACCATAGGTATCGTAAAGCTGAAAAGCTGTCTCTCCCGGAAGCATAGAGCTAGCAAGGGAGGTCGTTGCTTTTTCCAAAAGCTGTAGACCTGTAGAAAGTGTTTTCTGAAAGCGCTCTTCTTCCAATTTAAGCGTCTCTTCAATTAAAACTTGGCGTTCTGAAAGTTGAGGGAAAAAGTCACCCATTTCATGCACGAGAGAGGGTACGAGCTGGTAGAATTTGGGTGTTCTTGCACCTAAAATGTGACAATGGCGCATGGCTCTGCGCATGATGCGACGGAGGACATAACCACGGCCTTCATTAGAAGGGCTAACACCATCTGAAATTAAGAAAGAGCAGGCCCGAATGTGATCTGCTAAAACCCGGAAGGAAAAGCGTTGATCGCCTTCCGCTTTGAGCTTGAAAATTTCTTCTGCGGACCCAATCAAATTTTGGAAAAGATCAATGTCATAATTGTCATGCTTTCCTTGCAAAACAGTTGTGAGCCGTTCAAGGCCCATCCCTGTGTCAATTGAAGGAGCAGGGAGAGGCTCCCGTGTCTCTCCATCAAGTTGATTAAAACTCATGAAGACGAGATTCCAGATCTCAATGAAGCGGTCTCCATCTTCATCAGGGCTCCCGGGAGGTCCACCGGGAATATGTTCTCCATGGTCATAAAAAATCTCAGAGCAAGGACCACAAGGACCAGTATCTCCCATAGCCCAGAAGTTGTCACTGGTGGCAATGGAGATGATTTTTTTATCCCCAAAACCAGAGATTTTTTTCCATAAGGCTCGTGCTTCTTCATCTTCATGATAGACAGTCACGAGGAGTTTTTCTGGGGGAAGCTCAAGGGTCTTTGTCAGGTATTCCCACGCATGAAGAATGGCCTTTTCTTTGAAGTAGTCTCCAAAAGAGAAATTTCCCAACATCTCAAAAAATGTATGGTGGCGTGCGGTATAGCCAACATTTTCCAGGTCGTTATGCTTTCCACCAGCCCGAACGCATTTCTGGGAACTTACGGCCCGAGGATAGGGGTGGGGTGTGACACCCGTGAAGATATTCTTGAACTGATTCATTCCAGCATTGGTGAAAAGTAATGTCGGATCATTATCAGGAACAAGGGATGAGGACGGTACAACTGTATGGTCCTGGGCCTTGAAATAATCAATAAAGCTCTGGCGAATATCTTTTGTGGTGATCATTTTGTGTCAGTTATCTTAAGCTGCAACTTCGTCGAGATCTCGATTCTCTTCAATGAGTTCACCAAGGCCTGAAGCATTGCGAATTTTCTTCTCAATTTCTTCCATGATGGCTGGGTTTTCCCGGAGGAAATTTTTAGTATTTTCCCGGCCTTGGCCAATACGATCATCACCGTAGGAATACCATGCTCCTGCCTTTTCAAGGATGCCTGCCTTGACACCCAGGTCAATGAGCTCACCTGTTTTGGAAATACCTTCTCCATACATAATATCAAATTCAACAACTTTGAAAGGAGGGGCAACTTTGTTCTTAACAACCTTCACACGAGTTTGGTTTCCAACAACTTCATCTTTTTCCTTAATGGAGCCAATGCGTCGGATATCAAGACGTACAGAAGAATAAAACTTCAAGGCGTTTCCACCTGTTGTGGTCTCAGGGTTTCCAAACATCACGCCAATTTTTTGACGAATTTGGTTGATGAAGATCACCATGCAATTTGTCCGTGAGACAGAGCCTGTGAGCTTACGGAGCGCTTGGCTCATCAATCGTGCTTGGAGTCCCATGTGGGAATCACCCATATCCCCTTCAAGTTCAGCTTTTGGTGTGAGGGCTGCCACACTGTCAACAACAATCACATCAACGCCGCCAGAACGCACAAGTGTATCCGTAATCTCCAACGCCTGCTCTCCTGCATCTGGCTGGGAGATGATCAGCTCATCCAAGTTCACGCCAAGTTTCTTTGCATATTGAGGATCAAGGGCATGCTCTGCATCAATAAAGGCGCAGGTACCTCCAGCCTTTTGAGCTTCAGCAATGACATGAAGAGTAAGAGTGGTTTTACCAGAGCTTTCTGGTCCATAAATCTCAACAACACGTCCCTTTGGCAATCCGCCAATACCAAGGGCAACGTCAAGGTTGATGGAGCCCGTAGAAATAGCCTCAATTTCAATGGGATTTTGGGATTGCCCCAACTTCATCACAGACCCTTTTCCAAAGGATCGTTCAATTTGACTTAGTGCGGCTTCGAGGGCTTTTTGCTTGTCCATGTGGAGACTCCGATTATATAGTTTGCTCCCACACTATCAGCATTCCCTGCCCAAGGAAAATGGTTTTTTAGATGGGCAAGATAAGAGAACAACGGTTGACGTGGGAAACAATATATTCCTTAATGGACTCACAAAATGAGAGGAGTCCCTGATGTCTTTTTCCCTTCCCCCCCTTCCTTATAAGCTGGATGCTCTTGAGCCCCATATGTCTGCAGAGACATTGGAATATCACCATGGAAAGCACCACAAAACTTATGTGGATAATTTGAACAAACTGACGGAAGGTTCTGAGAAAGCTGATATGGACCTGATGGACCTAATTAAACTCTCCAAGGGTAATTCAGAGATGGTAGGCATTTTCAATAATGCAGCACAAATTTGGAATCACACCTTTTACTGGAATACGATGGGGCCTCAGGGGAAAAATGCTCCCAATGGAAAGCTCAAGGATTTGATGGAGCGTGATTTTGGGTCTTACGAGCAGTTCCAGGAAACTTTTGTCAATGCCGGTGCGACACAGTTTGGCTCTGGATATGCATGGCTTGTCTTAAACACAAAAAAAGACGGCAAGCTTGAAGTTCTCAAAACAGGAAATGCTGATCTTCCCACGGAAGAGGGCATTGTGCCTTTGATGACCTGTGATGTGTGGGAACATGCCTACTACATTGATCACCGGAATCGTCGTCCAGACTATCTCAAGGTTTTCTTGAATGAGTTGGTGAATTGGGAGTTTGCAGAAGAGAATCTACGATCCGTTTAAGAATAAATTTTCTTTTGTTTTTTCTAAAGATTATTTGGTGAGCCTAGGGTTTAAAAACTAGTCTTTATGATAGCTCTTCAAAAAACCCCGGAATGAATGTTTCCGGGGTTTTTCTTTTAAGCATGGTTTTTTTGCTTAAGGCTTTAATAAACGCCCTAGCCAACCGCGCTTTTGCTTTTTAGAAGTGTTATCATCGTTATTTGTTTGGGAGGTTTCAGCTTTTTGATGTCCTTCACTTTTCAGATTGACAACTTCCCCTGTGGGGCTGGGGTCCCCCTTGTCTGCATTTTCGTTACCTGTTTTTGTGCGCTTATTGTTGGAGCGTCGACGATTGCGACTACGCTTTTTTTCTTCAGGCTTGGCTTCAGAGGTATTGTTTTCTGCAGGTTTAGAAGCTTCTGTCCTTTCCTTTTGAGCATCCTCTCCTCCCCCACGTTTTCTGTTTCTGCGGCGAGATTTTGAGCGCTTGGGGGGCTCTTCAGCTTTTTGATCATTTGTTTCAGGAGCTCCCTTGGAGGTTTCCTTTTTCTCAGCACGCTTTCGTGCAGAAGATGCTGGAGAAGAGTGATCTGCATCCGCTAAGATAAAAACGTCTTCTGCAGAGACCTTTCCAGAGCGGACTTCAATGGTCTGTCCTAGTTTTTCCTCAAGACCTACAATGATTTTTTTCTTGGTATTAAGCAAGTACTCCATCACAGCAGAGGACGTGATCACTGTTGTGTTGTTCTCTTCTCCGGGTGTTAGGCGTTCAAAATACCGCAAAACTTCCAAAGCACGAGACTCAATTGATCGGACAAAGCCCTTTCCTTCACAGTGAGGGCAAATGAGGGTGTTTGACTCAAAAAAGCTTGGACGTGTCCGTTGGCGGGACATTTCAAAAAGGCCGAATTGACTGATGCGGCCAAGCTGAATGCGGGCACGATCTTGCGACAGGCTTTCCTTCAGTTTTCGCTCGACATTTTGGATGTGGCTTTTGCTTTCCATATCGATGAAGTCAATGACGATTAAACCAGATAAATCCCGCAAACGGAGCTGCCGCGCAATTTCTTGAGCAGCCTCTATATTTGTTCGGTAAGCTGTTTCATCAATATGGCGATCTTTTTTAGATTTCCCAGAGTTAATGTCAATAGCAATTAATGCTTCTGTAGGGTTAATAACAATGGATCCCCCAGATGGCAAATCAACAGTATTCGTATAGAGCCCATCAATCTGATCATTGACACCATAAGCTTGGAGAAGAGGGAGGTCTTCTCGATATTCTTTAACGCGGCGTACATGACTCGGCATGAAGGTCTTCATGATTTTGCGAGCCTCTGCGCATCCATCTTTACCTTGGACCAAAACTTCTTCGATCTCTTTATTATAAGTATCTCGGATGGACTTCTGAATGAGGTCTCCCTCTTCATAGACTAAAGCAGGAGCAATTGAATTTAGGGTTTTCTCCCGAATATCATTCCAGAGGCGTTTGAGGTAATCACTATCACGCTTGAGTTCTGTCTTATTTCGGCCTTGGCCTGCTGTGCGCACAATAAGACCCATGGTCTCCGGAACCTCAAGGCTATCGACAATTGTCTTAAGGCGCTTGCGATCAGCAGCACTTGAAATTTTTCGAGAAATACCACCTCCTTTGCGGGAGTTTGGCATAAGCACGCAATACCGTCCCGCAAGGGAGAGGTAAGAGGTCATAGCGGCTCCTTTTTGCCCGCGTTCCTCTTTGACGACTTGTACAAGAATCACTTGGCCTTTAGAGACAACTTCCTGAATTTTGTATTTCCGATAAGGGGAAGAACGTACAGGTGACTGAGTTGCTTCTGTAACCCCATCACTTTCTGATTCCTCAGAGGAGCTTTCTGTTGGGATTTCAATCTCAATTTCATCTTCATCAATGGAGAGTTCGCCGTCTTCATCAAGAGTGATGTCTTCACGGCTTTCTTCTGCAGCTGCAGCTAGAGCTTCACGGTCACTGACGGGGATACGGAAATAGTCAGGGTGAATTTCAGTGAAGGGTAGGAAACCATGGCGGCTTTGCCCGTAGTCTACAAAAGCAGCTTGGAGTGAGGGTTCGACCCGCACAACCTTTGCAAGGTAGACATTCCCCCGATGGGTTTGTTTGTGGAAAGATTCAAAATCAAATTCTTCTAATGTTTTGCCATTAATGATGGCAACTCTGGTCTCTTCTGGTTGAGACGCATCTATGAGCATACGCTTTGACATACTTTATCTCCTTAATATCAGCGATAAAGTACTTAAGGGACAAGACCCTACCTGGGGTTCATATACGAGCCCTCTCCTTAAACGGAGGGATGATATCTAATATAGACGTTTCTCCTTTCACCAACCTCATTTTTAGTTAACGTCACTTTCGCCAGGTGTAGATGGGGGTATCTCCTGAAAATCTCCGGTGTGTTCGGATACCCACACTTCTCTACATAAGTACAAAATTTTATACCTCTACCTTATCCTTTTCCTTGATCTGATACAATAAAATAGTTTAACAAAATAAAGTACAGGACCCTGCATTCCGCTATAAACCCGACTCATCCATGAATTCTATTACCAGATTCCTCTTTTCAAGCTTTCTTTTCCTAGGAACACTCGTCGGCGTTACAATCCTTTTTCTATTTCTCTTTTTTGGAACAGATCTTCCTGATACGCAACAGCTCAAAAACTATCGCCCTCCTGTTGTATCCCGATTTTATGCGAACGATGGACAGGCTTTTGCAGAATATGCCTCAGAAAAGCGGCTTTTTATTCCTATTGAGTCGACTCCTCCCCTTGTAAAAAATGCTTTTCTCGCAGCCGAAGATAAGAATTTTTATAGCCATTTCGGTATTGATATTTTGGGTAATATTCGTGCTGTGTTTTTGAATTTTTCCCGGATTGCTCAAGGTCGCCGCCCAATGGGAGCAAGCACGATCACCCAGCAGGTGGCTCGGAATTTCTTGCTTCCCGATACTAAGACAAAGGTTTCTATTGATCGGAAAATTAAAGAGGCCATCCTTACCCTGCGTATGGAAAATACATATAGCAAAGACTATATTCTTGAGCTTTATCTGAATGAGATTTTCCTAGGAAATCGCTCTTATGGGATTGCCTCTGCGGCACTTAATTATTTTAACAAAGCTTTGGATGAGCTTTCTCCTGGGGAGGCCGCTCTACTTGCAGCACTTCCGAAAGCACCATCTCGCTACTCCCCATATCGAAATCCAGAGCGAGCCCGAGAGCGTCGGAATTGGGTTTTGGAGCGCATGGCAGAAGAAGGAATGATTTCCTGGGAAACAGCGAGGGAAGAGCAAGCCGCTCCGATCCAGCTTGAGCGCCCAAAAATTCGACAAGTTCGGGCAGGTTATTTTGCAGAAGAGGTTCGCCGTCAGCTTGTAAAAGAAATGGGAGAGAAAGGGCTGTATGAAGAAGGTCTTGTTGTTCGGACAACTATGGATCCAAAGTTACAACAAATTGCCCATAAATCTTTGCGAGAAGGGCTCATTACCTATGATAAACGCCACGGCTGGCGAGGCGCCTATGCTCATCTTGAAGTAAGCACAGAAGAAACCCAGGGGGAAGGCTGGGTCCAACGAATCAACAACGTTATGGATCCCGCAGGGGCAGAGACTTGGAAGCTAGCTGTTGTCCTCAAGGTTTCGGATAAAGCTGCAGAAATTGGATTTAAAGATGGAACCAAAGGAAAAATTCCTTTCAAGAGCCTCATTTGGGCCCGCAAGCATATCACGATAGATGAACTTGGTCCTTGGCCGAAGCGATGTTCGGATGTTTTGAAGATAGGGGATGTTATCCTTGCGGAGGCTCTTGAGGGAAAGAACGGGCAATTCCAACTTCGCCAGATCCCGGAAGTCTCTGGTGGTTTGATTGCGATGAATCCCCATACAGGGGCTATTGTTGCTATGTCTGGTGGCTTTAGTTTTGAGATTAGCCAATTTAACCGGGCAACCCAGGCCTTGCGCCAACCAGGATCTGCAATTAAGCCAATCCTATACCTGGGGGGGCTTGAGGCAGGCTTGACCCCTGTTTCAAAACTTTTGGATGCTCCTCTTGCTATCTACCTAGGGCCTAACCAAGGATACTATCGACCCAACAATATTTCCAAGCTGTTCTATGGGCCAACAACGCTGAGGGTTGCATTGGAGAAATCTCGCAATATTCCAACCGTGCGTCTTGTGCATGAGGTCACAGGGCTTGAGAAAATTTCTGAAATCACTCAACGCTTAGGAATTTACGAGGATATGCAGCCTTACCTCTCTATGGCTTTGGGGGCTGGAGAAAGTACGCTTCTTAAAATGGTGAGTGCCTACGCCACCTTCGTAAATGGTGGTCGGCAGGTTGTGCCAAGTTTCTTTGATCGCATTCAGGATCGTTATGGCAAAACCTTGCAGCAGGGAAATATCATGTCCTGTGAGGCTTGTTCAGGGATTCAGGAGTGGATTCATCAGCCAGCGCCGACACTTCTTGATGAGCGTCCTTACGTGATTGATCCAGCGCATGCTTATCAGATTACAAGTATTCTTGAGGGGGCTGTGAAACATGGGAGTGGTGTTCGTGCGCGGATACCAGGTCATTCTATTGCCGGTAAAACAGGATCTTCAAATGATTTTCATGATGCCTGGTTCATTGGTTATGACCCAGATCTCATTGTCGGAATTTATATTGGCTTTGATGTGGGGAAAAACTTGGGAGAAAATGAACAATCTTCTCGTGTTGCATCCCCCGTTTTCAAAATGTTCATGGAAAGAGCCCTAAAAGGAAAACCCTCAATTCCTTTTCGGGTTCCTCCGGGCATTGTTCATGTCCATGTGAATCGGATAACAGGAAAACGTGCAAAGCCAGGAGAGAAAGGCACAATCTTGGAAGCCTTTAAAGCCGGCACAGAGTCTGTCCTCTTTGGAGAAACGCCTTCTCAAAACGAGGAGGATGAAGAAACATCTGAGGAAAAAGCCCCCTCCAAGAGCATTAATAATATTGGTGGGGTGTATTAACGGGCTATTGCTTTGGTAAAAGTGCGTCCTGGTAAATCGGCAGTTGTTGCCTTATTAAAGATTTCTTAGAAAATTCATGGCTAAGCGCTCTGTATCCAGCATAAGATCATCCATATCAAAAATGACGGCCTTCGATTTCTTAATCATTTTTCTTCATGTTTTTTGTGCAACCGTCATAATGCTATAGCCAGACTCATCATTTTGAAAAGTATACGCATCTGCTTTGAACTGTTTAATAACTCTGAAATTATTCCTCTTAAGAATAGTGTTGAGTTCATCTATTCCATAAATTTGAAGAGAACAGCGATTTTTAATATTTTTCAGCTCACCATCTTTTTCAAGAATAAAGTCGTTATCTGAAATAAAGTGGCCTTTGTCTCTATCAATCGTCGTATGCCTTTTTTGGTGTATAACTGTTCCATCAGCAGCTTTTCTTTTATTTGACATTTTTTGATTATCAGCTTTTACAACCTCATCTGTCATAGCTTCTAGGTTCAATATATCAAAGACATAAACCCCTTCTTCTTTGAGGTTTTGATGGACGTTAAGGAGCGCTAATTCAAAATCTTTTTTTGTAAGGTGCCCGATTGCATTGTCAATGGTGATGACGGCATCAAATTTTCCTGAAATAAAATTGCGTACGTCTCCTTCATTAAACTCCACTGAGAGCTTTTGTTCTTCAGCCTTTTTCTTGGCAATTTCAATAAGGCCAGGACTGAAATCTGATCCCACCACCTTGTATCCATTCTGCAAAAGATGAAAAACCTGTTGTCCAGTTCCACAGGTCATATCACTAACTGTTTTGACATTGTTTTCACGCAACAATCTCTCAACAGCCTCATTTTTCCTTTGATCCTCAGGGTTTTCTTCAAAGCTATCAAAGAGTTCGGGCATATCAAAATAATCAATAGGTAGTCCCAAGTCTTTAGATTTCATAATTATTCCTCTAGTGAGAATTCCCACATGTAGATAATACATCAATCCATAAAAATGTGGAAATTTTGAAATTAGGTAAAATAAAATAGGGGAGGATAGCTTGTAGATTTGCTTTTTGAAAGGTCTGACTCTTGATTAAAAGGCTTCAGACTCATATACTTGTGCCTTAAGATAAATGAGCCCGATGAACTCACCTCTACCCCGACTCATTGCCGGTGTGACCTGCTTTGTGATTGCAATCACCATTGCAACCTGGGATAAATGGGCCCTTCTTTTCCGTGTTCAGACCCTTGATTTCGACGAACTTGCCCTGGAAGAGCAAGCTGAGGGTGAGGAAACAATTGTAGGGCCGGATGGCGACAAAGCAGAAGGGGAGCCAGCGAAGAAAGAACCAACGGAGTTTATTCTGGACCTTCAGTCAGGAGAAAGCCTCTACACAGTTTTGCGCAAGCAAAATATTACACCGCAGCAGATTCATCAGGTAGTGAAAGCTTTGAGGCCTCTCTTCAACCCGCGAAACATTCGCCCTGACCACGATCTCCATATTGTATCAAAGCCTGCAAAAGATGGAGACCGCCAAGAGCTTTTAGGTCTTACTCTCCGGCCTAATATGACAACAGAAATTGTCCTTGAGGCTGAAGGAAGCAAGTTTCGGGCAAAGAAAATTAAACTTCAACTTTTGGAGAAAAATCAGGTTGTTTCTGGAAAAGTTGACTACAGCTTATATGCAGATGCAAAGTCGAAAAATGTTCCTGACAGTATTATTAACCAAATGATACGAGGCTTCAGTTATGATGTTGACTTCCAGCGGAGCATTACACCTGGAACAGAGTACGGCCTTTATTATAAGGTGTTTGAAAATGAGCGAACAGGTCAACAAGAAGCAGGAGATCTGCAGTTTGCTTACCTCAAGATTGGCCCTAAGACTTATAAAATCTATCGTTATACCCATAAAGGGGGGACAATTGGGTTTTATAATGGAAAGGGTGAAACTGTCCGTAAAACACTCCTGAAAACACCTGTAGATGGGGCGCGTCTTTCTTCTGGGTTTGGAATGCGCCGTCACCCTGTACTAGGATATAGTAAAATGCACAAGGGTATTGATTTCGCAGCCCCTATTGGAACGCCTATCATGGCGGCTGGTGATGGAAAAGTTATTAAGGCTGGTAAGTGGAGCAGCTATGGAAATTATGTCCGGATCCAGCACAATAAGACCTATGCAACGGCATATGCTCATATGCACCGTTACGGCAAAGGTATCAAAGTTGGGAAATGGGTGCGCCAAGGCCAAATTATAGGGTACGTTGGCCGTACGGGGCGTTGTACAGGACCCCACCTTCACTATGAAGTTTTGAAAAATGGTGTCCAGGTGAATCCAACACGCATCACTCAGATGGCTGGTAATAAGCTGAAAGGGCAAGAGCTCAAGAACTTTTTACACCATAAAAAGGCAGTCGATGGTGTTTTTGAAACAGCCCTTGCTTATGATCCACAACATATAATTCAGTATGGGTAAGGGCGAAGAGGGTGCGCTTGCTTTTGCCCTTTGAATCCTTTACTGTGAGGAGCATTGACCCCGTAGCTCAGCTGGATAGAGCGACAGATTCCTAATCTGTAGGCCGGAGGTTCGAATCCTCTCGGGGTCGCCAGGATTTTCAAGGGTTTCAGGAAATTTAGATTCTACATAAAACACTCTGGGGAGCAAATGGGGAGTTGATATGCAGTATTTATGAGTTCCTAACTTTTCTTCTTAAGAGGTTTACTAAACAAAATTTTGGATTTTTTGAAGTGTGGATAAAGCAAGAAATATGGACAAATCTTGATTATCTGCCAGAATCCCCTTTTGACATCACCCTTAATGCTGAAAGCTGGGATGTTGGTGATGGATGCTAAGGCACTGCCAGAGCTAAATGGCTTTTAAAGTAGGCCAAGAGATAAAATACTACAGATTGAAAAAAGATAATAATGCTTTAGTGCATGAAGGTCTTCTGTATAATGCTAATGGAAAAGGAAGGAGAGTAGGGTGGTTACACGCTTGCTTATTCGCTTAGTTGATTTTTGGGCGAGCTTCTTTGGGCTTTTGCTTTTGTGGCCTGTGATTTTGGTTATATCCCTCCTCTTATTAAGGGAGTCGGGGGTTCCTTTTTTTATACAAGAGAGGGTAGGGCGATACAAAAAACCTTTCTGGTTGGTGAAGTTCCGTACCATGTGGGTGGGAACAAGATCTGTTGCAACCCATGAAGCTTCAAGAGATGCTGTTACACCCTTAGGCCGGATTTTGCGGCGAACAAAATTGGATGAGTTGCCGCAGCTTTGGAATGTGCTGAAAGGAGAGATGAGCCTAGTCGGTCCCCGGCCTAATCTTTTCAACCAAGAAGAACTAATAAAAGAACGCTCAGCCAGGGGTGTTTATAATGTTTTGCCTGGGATTACAGGTTTGGCTCAGATTCAGAATATTGATATGTCAACACCGAGGCTCCTTGCTGAAACAGATGCAAAGATGCTATCAAGATTAAGCTTGAGGAGCTATTTCAATTATATTTTCTGGACTGTCTTCGGAAAAGGGCAGGGGGATGCCATGAAGGAAGAGTGAAGGATGAGTAGGTGTGTTTATATTACAGGCTTAAATGGTTTTGTAGGGGGGGATTTATGCAAATTTCTCCTCTCGCAAGGGTATGAGGTCCGTGGTTCTGTGCGTGATTTGAGCTATGATAATCAAGCAGTTTCACAGATTGATATAAAGGAATTTTCTTCGGAGACAGACTGGAAGAAGGCTCTAAAAGGTGTGGATTGTATTGTTCATACTGCAGGGGTCACTTCGACAAAAGGTGCAAATATTTTTGCTGTGAATACAGACGCAACACTGAAGCTTGCTCGAGATGCAGTTTCTGCTGGTGTGAAGCGTCTAATTTTCCTGAGCTCAGCAAAGGTGAATGGAGAAGTGACATATGATAAGCCATTTGCTGTTAATGATCTTCCTAACCCCCAAGACGATTATGCTTTGTCAAAGCTACAAGCCGAAGAAGGATTGCGTAAAATTGCAAAGGAGACAGGCTTGGAAGTTATATGTATTCGTCCTCCTATGGTTTATGGTAATACCCCAACAGGGAATTTGAAGTTATTTGCTCTCCTTATTAAGTGGCGTATACCTATTCCTTTGGGATCGGTTAAGCACAATAAAAGAAGCTTAGTGAATGTGGGTCTATTGAGTAGAGCTATTAGAGAGAAAATAGATGCTGACACAGTCTCAGGTGTTTCTTTTGTGAGGGATGAACAGGATTACTCAACACGGGAAATCGTTGAGAAAGTAGGGGAAATGCTGAAAAAAAAACCATTTTTAATATCAATTCCTGAAGGATTACTCAAAAGGTTCTTTAAGCTCATAGGTCAGGCGAGTATGAGGCAAAAACTTATGGGTAATCTTCAGGTAAAATCATAGGTTGCGCAAAGGGGGGCTAGTTATTCAGGAGGGGCGGCAATTTCAAAAATGCATCAGATAGTGATTTACGCTCACTGACAGTATAAAAAACATAATCGGGCTTCCAATCTTCAACTAATTCTTTGAGACGTGATGTTCCAACAACCCCCTCCCAATGTTTTTTCAGGATATGCGAAAAAGTTGTAGCCATATAAGATTCCATACTTGTGCCAAAAGAATCAGTTAGCCAAAGAATCTTGTTTTGATTTAAAGCTGTAGGTGTATGAATAACGTAGGGCTGAGGCATCATGCTATTATAAAGAGCCTTTTTGCCTTGATAGATAAGGTCTTTAGAATTGTAATCATAAATGAAACTTTCGTGATTTTGTCTTTCTTTACATGTAATTACAGAGTAATCTGAAACAAAATTTTGAATTTTGAGCATATTAGCTAAGTCACCATTAGAAAAATTTGTAACTGTAAATGTTTTTACACACCTTGATCTTGGATAAACAAACTTTTCACTTGGGTCTAATGCCCTCATAATTTGTTCAAAAGCAATGCCAGAACCATAGTTGTTCCAATGTGTATCTGTTTTGTAGTATACACGTTCAATGCTTTTGGCTTTAATCAATTGATCGATTGAATTAACGTATATACCATTACCATATAAATCCTTAGATATGGACATTCCCTCAGATTTTGCCCAGCCAGGTACTTTTTCGAAATATATTGTGCTTTTGTTGGGAGCTATTAATATTTTAAAATCTATGACGCCCTTTTCTAGAAAATATTTCTTCCAGGCTGTTTGTGCATTGACTATTTTCTTTGCTTTTTCCAACCTGGCATCGCCACCTTTTCGATATTCAGTCACAGTATTTGCATATTTATCTCCAAGAAATAACCACCCATCAAGACCAATAATGACATCTTTAGGATTTGTGCTGATTCCAAGAAAAAATAAAAATTTGTTAGAATATGCTTCTATTATATCGATGCAATATAGAGCTTTGACTTTTTTTCTTATTCCGTTGTTTTGAGGAATGCCTAAATGAATAACATTTACAATGGGCAACACAGAGATTAGAGCAAAGCTAATGAGTAAAAATATTCGGATATACATAGAGGTTTCTAGAAGTTAAAGTATAAAAACACGGAGCTTGATGACGTCATTATTAAGTAAGCCGAAAATGAAAATAGGATTGCGGCAAAAGAAATTCTAGCGCTATTTAAGGGTCGTTGGGATATTTCGACTGCATTATCTCTTGATATGATAAAGAATGATCCCAAAATAATAGAAAGTGGGATTAAGTTTGCTATAAAACCAATAGGCAAGATCTTACTCAACCAGTCTACATTGCCGCCTAACCAAGCTAGCTTTTCAGTTTTTATATCTAAAATATCTAATTGTAACTCCCAAATATTAAACATTTTCTTTAAAATATTTAATGCTACAGTCATGCTTTCAGCTCTAAAGAAAATCCATGCTACATGAACAAAGAGAAATGTTAAAAACCAAGCAAGGGGGCGAGGTAAGTTGCCGCCTAAAGATCTCCATGCCCTGTGAATTACAAGAGCAATACCATGTAAGGCGCCCCAAATGATAAACATCCAGCTCGCACCATGCCAAATACCACCAATTAAAAACGTTACAAAGAGGTTGGTATAAGTTCTGATTTGGCTAGCATGACTTCCTCCTAATGGGATATATATGTAATCTCTTAAGAAACGACCTAATGTTATATGCCACCTTCTCCAGAAGTCTTGAATATTTATGGATTTATAAGGAGAATTAAAATTTAAAGGAAGCTTGATGTTAAAGAATAAGGCAAGGCCCATTGCCATATCACAATACCCACTAAAGTCAAAATACAATTGGAAGGTGTAGCTTAAACTTGTTACCCAAGAATCATAAAAGTTTAAATTAAAAGAATTTGAAAATCCTTGATCTGCCCACATGGAGAGTGTATCTGCAATTGCAATTTTTTTAAATAAGCCTATAGAAAACAAGATCAACCCTTTTGCTACATTTCTTTGCTTTGGTAATAAATTCCATTTAGACTTAAACTGGCTCATCATTTCTTTGTGATGAACTATAGGGCCTGCTATCAACTGAGGGAAAAAGGTAACAAATAGAATATAATTTAGTAAGTTGTACTCACTTGTTTCACCTTTGTAACTATCAACGAGGTAACCGATTTGTTGGAATGTGAAGAAGCTTATAGCAAGAGGAAGAATGATGTTAGGGGATTCAAATCCAAAAGGGATTATATCATTAATGTTGCTTATAATAAAATTTGAGTATTTGAAGTAAAATAGGAAAAAAGCGTTTAAAAAAATCCCTATAGAAAGACATACTTTTCTGTTAATGCTATTATGGTAAGCTATCGATTGTGATAAGGTTGTCCCTAGTGAATAGTTAAATAAAATAGAATATAAGATTATTGATAGGTAATCAAATTTCCAATATCCATAGAAAAAAAAGCTACACAATACTAACCATATTTTGCCTCCCAAAAAGTAATTTAATCTAATTAGCGAAAAATACCCAAGAAAGCATGTTGGGAGAAATAGAAATATAAACTGCCAAGAGTTGAACAACATAGATTTAAATAAGAACTGCCACTAGAGAGATTGACTCTAATGTAGTCCTGATGCATAGTCCATATTTTTTAATATTAAATTCTGTATAGCTGAAATTTTGATGCTGGAGAATATCTGATTTTTCTCAGGGGAGAGATAGCTAGTAAGAAAAAATATTTTTGAGATTTAATTGTCACTTTTTGAAATTGCTTTGATTGAATCCTGGAGACTTAGGCGCCAATCATCAATAATTCCACATCCTAGATAAGATGATATTTTCTTACAATTCAGCTGTGAGTTATTTGGCCGCTCTAGGGAGTCTGGATACTCCTTGCTTGGTATGGGAATCAGCTCAGGCTGTGTCTCAATTATATCTTTCTCTGCAAATTCATCAAAAATTTCTTTAGCAAACTGATACCAGCTCACAGCTGGGTAGCCAGAGTAATGATATACTCCCCAAGATAAGTCTCCGCAATTAAAGTACTTATCTGCCAATTTTAACAACACATGTGCTATGCTGTTAGCGCTAGTTGGACCACCAATTTGGTCATCAACGATTGAGATTTGTTTCAGGTCTTTTCCTAGGCGAAGCATTGTCTTAACAAAATTGTTACCAGTGGCGGAAAACACCCAAGAAGTACGCAGAATTATATGCTGTTTAAGCCTCTCTTGTACTGCAATTTCACCTTCTAACTTGCTTTTCCCATAAACGTTTTTCGGATTTGGGCTATCTTGTTCAACATATGGTCGATCTAATCGACCATCAAACACGTAGTCTGTTGAAATGTGAAATAAGGGAATGCCTACTTTATTACAAGCATTAGCTAATATTTTTGGCCCTAGGCCATTAATGGCATAAGCTTGTTTTGGATCATTTTCAGCTTTATTTACAGCTGTATAAGCAGCTGCATTTATTACTAAATCAGGTTTTATCTGATCAAAAATGGCATCAACGTTCGGGATATTGGTAACATCTAGCTGTGTTTTTGAAAAACTACAAACCTCAAAACCGTATTTGGAGCTAAGATTTGTTAGACTCTGCCCTACCTGCCCCTCTCTGCCAGTAATAAGTATTTTCATGTTTTTAGATGCCGGATTTTATCTGTTTGAGAGTAGGGAGTTTCAAGTCTTTTTCTGAAAGAGAGGGGTTGTCAATTGGCCATTCAATACCAACATCTGGGTCGTTCCAAATAAGACCACCCTCATCCCCTGGAAAATAGAAATCTGTACACTTGTATTGGATATCTGCAGTTTCACTAAGTACGCAAAATCCATGTGCGTAGCCTGGCGGAACCCATAATTGCTTGCCGTTTTCACTAGAAAGCTCAACACCTACGTACTGTCCAAATGAATGTGAGTTTGGGTTTATATCAACAGCTACGTCATAAATAGCACCTGAGAAACAGCTAACAAGTTTACCTTGTGGGCGAGATTTTTGGAGATGCAGGCCACGAATTACTCCTTTTTGAGAGTGGGAGTGATTATCTTGGACAAAGGGTAAATCTATTTCAGCATCTTTATGATAGCGCTCACTTTGGAATGTTTCTTTGAAGAAACCTCTGTGATCGCTAAATTTCTTTGGCTCAATTACGAGAACCCCTAATAATTTAGTTTTACTGATTCTCACTGGAATACCTTTTGGTTAGCTGTAGCAAGTACTGCCCATAATTAGTGTTAGAGAGGCGTTCTCCATGACGCAGTAGCTCTGCTGCATTTAGCCAGCCATTGTTATAGCCAATTTCTTCTAAGCAGGCTATCTTTAGCCCATCTCGGCGCTCAATTGTTTGTACAAATTGACCAGCTTCTATCAGAGAATCGTGGGTTCCTGTATCTAACCAGGAAAAACCCCGACCCATGAGATTAACATTCAAATCCCCAAGTTTGAGGTAAGTATTATTGATGTCCGTAATTTCAAGCTCTCCACGTTGGCTTGGTTTGACAGATTTAGCAATATCTACTACGCGATTATCATAAAAATATAGACCAGTGACAGCATAATTTGATTTGGGCTGAGCCGGTTTTTCTTCAATCGAAATTGCTTTGCCTGTTTCATCAAACTCAACAATCCCAAAGTGCTCAGGGTTAGCAACGCGATAACCAAAAACGGTAGCGCCAGTTTCTTGTTTAGCTGCATTTTTCAACATGCCTGAAAAGCCATACCCATAAAAAAGGTTGTCTCCCAGTATTAGGCAAACGCTGTCATTACCGATGAATTTTTCACCAATGAGGAATGCTTGTGCGAGTCCATCAGGAGTTGGCTGCGCTTTATAACTAAGCTTAATCCCAAAATTTGATCCGTTACCTAGCAATTTTTCAAAATTTGGGAGGTCATTTGGGGTGGATATAATCAATATATCATGAATACCAGCTAGCATCAGGACTGATAGTGGATAATAAATCATTGGCTTGTCATATATGGGTAAAAGCTGTTTTGATACCCCTATTGTAATAGGGTGCAATCGTGTGCCTGATCCCCCTGCAAGAATGATTCCTTTCATTGCTACACTATCCCCCTGATTTTCCGATGCGATTTAAATGATAATTGCCGTCCAGTACAGGTTGCCACCACGATTTATTATCGAGATACCATTGCACAGTTTTGCGAAGCCCTGTTTGAAATGTTTCTGCAGGCCTCCAACCTAATTCGCGTTCAATTTTAGATGCATCGATTGCATATCGGCGATCGTGACCTGGGCGATCTGTGACGTAGGTGATCAGGTTTTGGTAGTTGTTAATGCCTTCAGGTTTTTCGGGGTGTATTTCTTCAAGAAGATCGCAGATTGCATGCACAACCTCAACATTCTGCATTTCATTATGCCCTCCAATATTGTACGTTTTGCCAATTGGTGCTGAGGTGGCTACCAAGAGCAGTGCTCGTGCATGATCTTCGACATGCAACCAATCACGAATCTGATTGCCTTTTCCATAAAGAGGCAGAGGTTTTCCTGCTAGTGCGTTCAAAATCATATGGGGAATAAGTTTTTCTGGGAACTGGAATGGGCCATAATTATTTGAGCAATTCGTCAGTACTATTGGCAAACCAAAAGTGCGGTGCCACGCACGAACCAAATGGTCTGAGCTGGCTTTGGACGCTGAATAGGGGGAGCTTGGTGCATAGGGGGTGGTTTCTGTAAAAAGGTCATTTTCTCCTTCTAAATCTCCGTATACCTCATCAGTTGATATATGGTGAAAGCGAAAATTTGATTTCTTGTCCTTTGGCAGTTGATTCCAGTAGCCACGGGTTACCTCCAATAGCTTGTAAACGCCCATAATATTTGTTTCCATGAATGCATCAGGGCCATCAATTGATCTATCAACGTGACTCTCCGCAGCAAGGTGCATAACAATATCAGGCTGAAAAGTGCTAAAAACTGACTTAAGAGCCGCGCTATCACAGATATCGATTTGTTTGAAAGAGTACTGACTAGACCCTGAAACTGAAGAAACAGAGTTGAGATTACCTGCATAAGTCAACTTATCTATGTTAAGCACATGGCAGCTGGTGTCATTAATTATATGGCGGATAACTGCAGAACCAATGAATCCTGCACCTCCAGTAACCATGATTTTCATATACCGTTCTCCAACACAACATTAAAGATTTCAATTTATATCATATCCAACTCGGACAGATATATCTTTTTTATGCTCTTAGCCATTCTAATGATTCTATATTCTTCCATGATTTATCCCAATATAAAAAGTATAATTATTTTTCTGAGCTAGAATAAATATTTTTAAGACTTGATAAATAAATTTAATCTCTTGCATCTCAGAAAGACTACATTGTATCTTTGCTAGTCAAAGGCTGTGAAGTATGTTAAAAACCTTCAGAGAATGCTGAATAATTTTTCTCCTCCTCCTTTAGCTCTAGTCTGGGAGGTCTCCCATTTAGGTCAAAGACAGAAGCTATCTCGTAAACAGGTAGCAAAAACTAAAGATCAATAAGGATATATAAGCTTAAGATATTATTGTTAATGAAATTAATTTAAGAATGTAATATACATAAAATTGACCATCAAATTTTTCTGAAATCAAAGGTTTTTAATTGGCGAAAATAAGTTTTATCATTTGTGCATACAATGAAGAAAAAAACATCCCGAAAATTCTAGATGATTTTTCTAGGGAACTTAGTATGTCATCTGAAATGGAGGTTGTAGTCATTGATAATGACTCGCATGATGAGACCTTTAACTTGGCAAAGAACCATAAAATTAAAAATACGACGAACAAAAATATATATAAAGTGTTGAAAATAAAACACTGCACCCTCTCTGAATCCAGAAACACAGCGATTGGATTTTCTAGTGGTGATTATCTGGTTTTTATTGATGCGGATGCAAGATTAAGCGATGGATTTATAGAAAATTTAGAAAAAAACATAAAGGTTAAAATTCCAGATTTGGTGCATGGAAAAATAAAAAATTTCAAGAATGCCACACGGATAAGTAAATTTCTTTATGCAACATTGATTGAACCTTCTTACTACGGGGAAGAAAAACCATTTATTGGTGCTTTTATGGGTTTTAAGAGAGAGTTGTTTGATAAGTATTATTTTAATGCTGAGATGAAGCGAGGTGATGACACATTAATATTTCGAGAAATTAAAAAAAATGAAAATACTAAAGTATTGTTTCTTAATGATGTTTTTGTGCGCAATGAGTTTCCTAATAGTATAATTTCTTGGATTAAAAATATATTTATGGAGGGTGTATCAGGCTACTACGTTGATAAATTTACAAACTGTTCAAGTAAAAAGAAAGTTGTACTACCGTTAATTTTTTCAATGAATTTTTTATGTCCTTTAAGCTCAATATTTTGCATTCCTTATCTACTCAGAGTGATTGCCCTTATGGTTAAAAACACCACTTGCTCCAAATTTGCTGTAAAAGACTATATGGTAAAGACTTGCGTGCTGATTGCTTCAATTATTCTGAGGGATTCAGGTTACGTATATGGCATGTTTAGGTTGAAAAAATTCAACTGTGCAAAAAAGACTTCAACAGTTATGGAGGAGTTTGAGGCTTGATAGTAAGTTCATACCTCTACACGGTTGTTGCATTTGTGATAGTAAATGGGTTCAACTTCCTAAGTCAAATATATCTGGCTAGCAGGATATCACCGGATGTTTTTGGGGCTGTGGCAACTGCTATGGCTTATGTTGTGGTTGCAACGTCTGTAACTCAATTTCAAGGTGATAAATATTTAATCACCTCAGATAATATCCAAAAAGAGATAGGTGCAGTTTTTGTCTTTGAGCTTATCATTGGATTTGCTTCGTTTATTTTTGTGAGTACATTGATATATATGTCGAACCATGAAGAATCATTTTATTTGTATTTGTCATCATTGATTCTTATACTTAGTCCTGTGCTCTCCCGAGGTCGGGTGCTTCAAGAGTCAAATATGAATTTTAGAAATATTAGATTCGTTCAAGTGATTAATACTATATTATCTTTCATAATAATATTAATTCTTGTTGAATATAATATAATAGATGATTTTTTCGCTGTTATTTTATTTAGATATCTGTCGTTAATGCTAGAATCAATTTATTTCTCAAAATATCTATTTTCTCACCTGGAAGCTTTGAAGATATCGTGGTCTTTTGCAAGAAAGTTTATCACAACCAATACTGGGCTATGGCTGGGTGGCTGCATTGTTGTAATATACACTAATATAGATTATATGCTTCTAAATGTTGCAAATGTAGAAAAAACAGAAGTCGGGTACTATTGGATGGCTTTTACCTTTTTAAGCTTGGTAGTAAAGTTTCGCAACAGTATTAATGAAGTTGTTTTACCTCATGCAAGGAAGATACAGGGGGGGGGTGAGGAGTCGGATTTCTATAATAAAGGGATGAATAATTTATACATCTTATATTCATTGCCATTCTTGTCACTTTTTATTTGTGGGGATTCAATATTTTCTCTTTTTTTAGGTGATAACTGGCTAAGGGCATACAAAATAACATTGATATTAATGGTAGCAGCTTTCTTAAAAGGTTGCTTTAGTATCACAGATATTTTTTTCATTGTTAAACGAAAGAACAATATATTCTTCAAATTATCGATTGTTTATCTTGTGCTATTATTGATTGTTGGGTTGCTTCTTTCCTTTTTCTATGGGGTGATTGGTATGGCCTGTGCAGTTGTAATTTCAACTGCTCTCGTTTCAGTGGCATCAACCATTTATTGCTACAAAGAATCTTTTAATATATCGAAGTACCTATTTTTTATAATTCTAGCAGCTGTGTATATGCTGCTTATTGTTTCGCTAGAGGAGCCTAACATTTTTTATCGTATCGTTCTCTGTCTCCCAGTATTGAGTTCGCTCTACATGGGCTATAAGGTAAGATTGATTTAGGAATTTGGTATGGGCTCACTGTCACAAGATTTGTATTATAGGCAGCAACACAATAAACTCTTCAGCATGATTGAAAGTTTCTTTTCAATGCAAAATTTAGAGGGAGTTGAGGATGTGATTTTATGTGGCTCCTATGGAAGAAATGATGGTGCAATTTGTGAAGATGGTGGGTACTACAACGATGTAGACATCGTAGTTGTATTAAATATTTTCAAAAAAAAGAATAAAAAAATAAGGTCAATTTCTGATGGATTGCGGCGTTTTTTGAACATCAAAAATGTAGATATTCTTTTCACAAACCGCTTAAAAATGATGATGTGGAGGCGGTCAATATTTTTATACGACCTTAAGTATCATAGTAAAATTCTTAAGGGAAAAGGCGATAGCCTGAAAATAATTAGGGAATTTAATGCTAGAGAAATTCCAACTTGCAAGGAGACTTACATATTAGCATCGACCCGTGTCTATTGTATTCTCAAAGCTATATTTTTCTTTGAAATGTGTCAGGATAAAACCTTGGAGAAAATTATTGAGGTAAATTACCAAATTGCCAAGCTGGTAATTGCTTGTGGGGATGCATTGCTACTTAGAAATGGCTGCTATGTAACGCGTTTAAATGAAAAGTTAAGAAAAATCTCTGGTTTTTATAAAGATGAACATTTTATCAATACTTTTACATGGGCTATTTCTTTCAAGAAGGCTCCTAAAGAGGGTGAAATCGTTGTAAATTCTGCTGAGGACTTAAATTATTTTTTAGAACTCTTTATTGATTTTTTCGGTCAGTTTTTTCCAGTTACTGAGAAAAAAAATATTATAAAAGTAATACATAAAAAAATGCGAGAAAACTGTTTTTTAACTGCGCTGCAGTTTGAGCTTTTTAACTGCTACTACAGACGCAAAGATAATTTGATGCGTGAAGCCCATCTAAAAAAGGCTGCTAACTACTATTGCAAAATTAATAAGAATAAAAAGCAGATAAATCAATTCTATCCCCTTCTGTCTTGGGCGTTGAAACGGCGGGAGCAACCATGAATAAATTAATTATATACATCATTGATGCTGCTCGACCTGATTATATTAATCCTACAGATACCCCATTTCTCCACCGAATAAAGGCTAATCATGGTCTAACTGTTTTGCGACCTTCTTTCGGTTTTTGTGAGCGTACAGAAATTATGACAGGGACAAAACCGCTTGAGAATGGATTTTTCACAGCTATTGGTTTTGATCCAAGTAGCAGTGGTTATAGAAAATACAAATATTTAAATGCTTTCTTCGGAGTGTTTGATGGTGTTGATAAAATAATTTTTGGTGGATTAGTAAGGAAGGTAGCACGGAGGATTTATCGTCGCCTTGGTGTAGGATTTGATTGCTATCAAATACCATTCAAATACTTATCTTATCTATCACTTACTGAGGACTCTAGTGCGGGCATTCGTTTTATGAAAAATGCCCCAAATTCACTATACAAATTATGCAAGAAGAAAGGGCTTAAGGTTAATGACTCTTCCTTTACATCCCTAGGTAAAGCGGACTTAAAAAACGATCTAGCCAGAATTGACAACCTAAAACATCAATTGTCTAACGGTAATGAGGATGTGTATTTAGTTTATATTTCCCATTGTGACTCCAACGCTCATTACAAAGGTCCAGAGTCTACGAATTTTCGAAAATCACTGTCTGTGCTTGATCAGCATTTGTCAGACTTTTATTCTTGGGCTACCACAAAACTCTCAGAAAATGTAAAAAGCATCTATATTGGTGATCACGGCATGAGAGAAGTGATCAATCGTTTCGACATTACGTCTGCTTTTCATGATTTTGAGTCAATACATAAAGATCGTATAGAAGCTATTTTTGTTGATTCAACAGTATGTCGATTTTGGTTTAAAGACAAAGAAGTAAAGCTTGCATTTATGAATTGGGCTATGGGGCATAGAGAGTTTACTGATTTTGGGGTATTTTATAGTTGTGAAGATTATGAAAAATTGGGCGTCCCGAATGTTTCCAGAAGATATGGGGATCTAATGTGGGTGGCAAACTCTGGTGTCTTGATTGAGCCATGTTACTTCAATCCTGAAAAAGGTGTCTTAAATGGTATGCATGGGTACATCCCCAAAGATAATAAGGATTTTGGCTTTATTACGGGAGATTGTGGATCCTATAAGAGCGACATACAAGATTTGGTAACAGCAAATAAGATAATACTACGAGCTATTAATGATATTTTTTAGAAATTTTCTTTTAGCAAGTGTTCCGTTTGCATGGATGGTGACGCTCTATTTAGTGAAGTATTTTGGGGTATCTCCAATTTTAGACGATGTTCTATTTGTAATGGGGGTTGCATTTGCTTTTTATGAGGGAAAAATTGAGAATTGGGCCATTTCCTCATCTGCACTTATTTTGTCAGCGATACTTTTCTCCTTTTTGGCTTCAGGTGATGGGTTGTCAGTAAGGTTTGCTTACGCAATAAGAGATTATCTTGTCCCATTTACTGCCATTTTCTTTGGGTATTGGACTGGTCAGTATGTTTCTTTTGAATCTTTCAGGAGGTATATAATATTATTAATTCCGGTATTAGTCGTTTCCCTGATAGTTGGCATTGTGTTACCAGAGAGCATGCTTGCTATCACTGATTATTCTGATAATGGCCCTCCTTCACTAAGGGTTGGCTTGTTTTTTACAAATCCAAATACGTTTGCATATTATATTTGCTTAATTTCCATTGTTGTTTTAGCTAAAGAAGAATTGGATATTTCGGATTTTGCTTGTGTTGTTATTTTAGGGGTTCTTCTCTTATTTACTACCTCTAGATCAGGCATGATGATCTTTCTTGCTTTGATGCTTGCAAGATTTTTTTCCTGTTTTTTTATTAGGCCATTTTTTGCATCTTCTATATTAACTTTGCTGCTTTTGCTTTCATCCTTGATTTTAGAAGTTTTTAGCTCACATTTTGATAACCTTAGGTTGACGCGATATGCTAGCTTAGAACGAATTTTTATGTTTGGTGAGCGGTTATCTATATGGAGTGGTCATTTAAAAGATCAACTCAATATTTGGAAGATCCTTTTTGGAGAAGGTGCGAGTGTTCTTAGTCGTCCGGATGGTTACAATAGCTGGGTAGTTTTTGATTCGGTATTTTTAAAATATTTCCTTGAAATTGGTCTTTTTGGTATTTTTTCTTACATCATTATATTTTGTGGCATTTGGTCGGAAATCAGAGTGCAAGGAAAAAGAGGGGCTCATAAAATGTTTTTCTTTATGCGAATGGATCGCTTGAGTTATTGCTTTTTATCAATTTGCACCTTGATCATAGCGAGTGGAGTAGTGTCTACTATTTTTGACGTCTATCCTGTCAACTACATGGTGTATTATTTTGTAGGATTTATTTGGTTTCACAGTAAAAAAAATGCGTAAAGTAGTTATTGTTGCCCATATTGATGACCCCTATAGTGGAGGAGGCGTTTGCTTGATTAATCAATGTAAGGCATTAGGATCTGAAAAAGTGAGAGCAGTTGTGTTGTTCCGTGATTGCCCCCTCAGGAAAGTTCTCTCGTCATTGGGCATAAAGGTTATTTTATGTCCAAATGTGACCCTTAATATCAAGTGCCTTTTTGATAGCTTCAAGAATTTTATAGATACATTCCCGCCAAACAAAACCATTATACACACCCACACAGAAAGAACATCAGTCTGCCTCAATCCAGTGTTTTGGCTTTTAAGGTATACAGTAGTAACAACCGTTCATCGATCATTGCTTTCAGGATCTCCATGGGGGGGGGTAAAAGGCAAAATTTTTCTTTTTTTAGAAAATCTTGTTTTGAGGCGATTTACTTCCCTTGTTGCCACTGTTTCCAAATCACTCATGATTGAGCTAATAAATCAGAGGAAGATACCAGAATCTCGTATAGTTACAGTCCATAATTGTGTCGCACAATCTCAATTTGTTCCAAAGGAAAAAAAAAGGAAAAAATCAGAGATTATTATTTTATCTATTTTGCGTTTTGCTCCTGAAAAGGGTTTTATGTTTTTTGTTTCTGATCCATTTTTAAAGCTCTGTGATGAGATTGGTCGCCCTATACGTCTTGTATTGCTGGGTGACGGCCCATATAGGGAGTATTTTGAATCTTTAGCTAAGATTGCCTACAATGAGCGGCCAATAGAACTAGTTCTGATGGGAACAGTTCAGAATGTTCATGAATATCTTGAGAATTCAGACTTGTATTTTCAGCCATCAAAATCTGAAGCTTTTTGTCTTGCAGCCGTCGAGGCATCTCTATATTCTTTGCCCATCTTCACTAGCAGTCTGCCGGTTTTTGATGAGGTGTTCCAGGAATATTCAGGTCATTTTAAACTTCCAATTTTAGGTGAGGATTTGGCAATAGAGGATGTAGCTCGCAATGTAAATCTGGCTCTCAAAGGGCCTAGATTTGGTAAAAAATTTGTGTGGCGTGAATATCCCTTTTCGTTGTCAAAGCATAAAGAAAATCTTGATAGCATGTATAAATTGTTGGAGAAAATTTAATGAAGGTAGTTATTTTGGCAGGAGGCCTTGGTACAAGGCTAAGTGAAGAAACGCATTTACGCCCTAAACCAATGGTTGAGATTGGTGGGCGGCCAATTCTTTGGCATATTATGAAAATTTTCTCGAGTTATGGAATTAATGATTTTATTATTTGTTGTGGTTACCGAGGGTACTTTATAAAAGAATATTTTTCCAATTACCTCTTGCATTGCTCAGATGTTAAATTTGATTTTGTCGACAACAGCACAACTTACATAAACAATCGGGTTGAGCCGTGGCGTATAACCCTTGTGGATACGGGTATCAATTCTATGACAGGTGGAAGACTTGGGAGAGTAAAAAATTATTTGGAAGGTGAAAAAGATTTTTTCTTCACCTACGGTGATGGAGTTGGTGATATCAACATTACCGAACTACTCAGCTTCCATCGATCACATGGAAAAGAGGCAACCGTCACAGCATGTAGTCCCCCAGGCAGGTTTGGGGCACTAGATATTTCCAATGGCACCGTGAAAAGGTTCATTGAAAAACCTAAAGGTGACGAAGGAAAGATTAATGCTGGATTTTTTGTCTTGTCTCAAAAGGTTTTTAGTCGAATTTCTGGTGATAAGTGTATCTGGGAGCAAGAACCCTTGAGAGGGCTGGCAGCAGATGGCGAGCTAAAAGCATTTGAGCATGATGGATTTTGGCAGCCTATGGACACAGTGCGTGATAGAGATTTTTTAGAGGAAATTTGGGAAAAAGGCACAGCCCCCTGGAAAAGTTGGAGTGATAAATGATTAAAGAATGCTACCGAGGGAAGAGGGTACTTGTAACTGGCCACACAGGATTTAAAGGATCATGGTTGACAACATGGCTACTAGACCTAGGAGCAAAGGTTGCAGGGCTTTCTAATGGAATACCAACAAACCCCTCAATGTTTGAGGATCTTGCTTTAGAGGACAAAATTTCACACTACATTGCTGATGTTAGAGACTCAGAGCGTGTGTATCAAATTATTGAGGAGTATAAACCTGATTTTATTTTTCACTTGGCTGCTCAGCCAATAGTTTCAGTATCTTATGACCAACCTCTTGAAACTATAGGCACTAATGTTTTTGGTACAGCTGTGGTGATAGATGCAGTAAGACGAATAAATAGAAAGTGCAATCTTGTATTAATCACTTCTGATAAGTGCTATGAAAATGTGGAATGGCTCTGGGGTTATAAAGAAACTGATCAGCTTGGAGGGAGTGACATATATAGCGCCTCTAAAGGAGCAGCAGAGCTTATCATTAACTCATTTTATAAATCATTTGTTTCTCATGAGGCTTCACAAGTCCGAATGGCTTCGGCCCGGGCTGGCAATGTCATCGGAGGGGGTGACTGGGCCAAAGATAGAATAGTAGTTGATTGCGTAAAAAACTGGGCTAAATCACAGCCAGTAACCATAAGAAGTCCGCAAGCAACAAGGCCTTGGCAGCATGTGCTGGAGCCACTGAGTGGTTATTTGATGCTTGGGGCACTGCTTGAAAATAATACACATGTGCCAAATGGTGAGTCCTACAACTTTGGGCCACAACCTGAGCGAAGCAGAAGTGTAGGTGAGTTAATCTCAGATTTGGCAGTATGCTGGGGGTTCAATTCATTGGAGGATGCTTTCATTCAAGAGAAAAATCAGAAATTTGGTGAAGCGGGTCTCCTTAAGCTGAATTGTGAAAAGGCTCTCCATCAGCTTAACTGGGAGGCCACGCTTGAATATTCAGAGTGTGTATCAATGGTAGCTGAATGGTATAAGAGCTATTTTAATAATAAGAATGGCATTCTTAAATTGACACTTGACCAAATTCATCAATATGAAAGTCTAGCTCGGAAAAGGGGTTTAAGATGGTGTCGCTAGATAAGAATAACAGGGTGGCCTATATTCCGCTAATGCAAATTCCAAATGAAAAAGGTGATGTTTTTCACGCGGTTAAGAAATCTGATAATCACTTTAAGGGCTTTGGAGAGGCATATTTTACTACAGTTAAAAATGGAGCTATTAAGGGCTGGAAAAAGCACACATTGATGCATATGAACCTAGTTGTTATACACGGCGAGGTTTGTTTTTACCTTATAGATGATCAAAATAATTGGAATGCCTCATACACCCTGGGTCCCAAAAACTATGGTTGCTTAAGCGTTTCTCCAGGGATTTGGGTGGCATTTAAAGGGTTAACCGACCAAAAGAATATCATTCTCAATGTTGCAAGTGAACCCCATGTTCCTGAAGAGGCAATTACTAAGCCATTATCAGACTTCCCTTTGTGGTGATTTATGAAAGTATTTTTGACGGGAGCTAGCGGTATGCTTGGAAGAGCAATAGTCAGTTATTGTTCTCATAACGCCGTAGATATCGTTACCTTCGATAGAAAAAAGTACAATGAGAAATATGGTAATATAATTGACCTTAATGGCGCTGATGTCATAATTCATGCAGGCGCAAATACTAATGTAGAAGAATGTGAGTTGAGTCCAATTGCTGCCTATCAGGATAACACAATACTAACAGACTTATTGGCCAGATCAGCAAAGACGCAACAGGCTAAATTTGTATACATATCAAGCACAGGAGTTTATGGTGATACAACCAAAATGCCGCACATTGAAACTCAAAAACCCTGTCCCTGCACTACTCACCACCTTTCAAAGTATTTTGGAGAATTGGTAGTTTCATCTTTGTGTGAACACTACCTAATTCTTAGGCTAGGCTGGCTATATGGTGGGCCCTTAAATCTGCAAAAAAACTTTGTTGGCCGGATAATTAAACAGGCAAAGGATTCTCCATTTGGAATTAGCTCTAATATTGACCAGGTCGGAAATCCTACATTTGTAGATGACGTGGTTTTGTGTTTATTCAAACTCCTTGACTGTAAACACAGTGGTGTTTTTAATTGTGTTAATGAGGGGGTGATGACCCGGTATGAGTATGTTAAAAACATTGTTTGCCTCTATGGGTTAGGGGTTAAAGTATCACCAGTATCAGCTGATAGTTTTAATAGAGTGGCTCCAGTTTCTATGAATGAAGGGGCCATAAACCACTTTCTTTCCCAAAAAACTAATATCAAAATGCCACCAGCTATTGATAGCCTCCAAAAATATATCAAGGGTTTGCTGCCAGCTTGAACAGATAAGAAATCATGGACTAAAATATGAAAGTATGTGTTGTTGCAACAAACTACAATAATTCTAAGTATACAATTTCTCTATACGAGTCTTTGCTGAAAGCGAAGGGAATAGATTTTCAATTGGTGGTTGTAGATAATAACTCTAGTGATAAAGAGTTGGAAATATTGCGTAATCTTGATAAAGATTCGAGAGTTAGAATTATATATTCAAAAAAAAATGTGGGTTATTTTAAGGGTTTGAATATAGGAATTAGCTCTATTGAGGATAAAGAAAAGAAAACTTTTGATATTTGGCTTGTAGGTAACAATGATATTACTGTCCCAGATAACTTTATACTATCTTTGAAGAGTAAATATGATTTTCTAAAGAAATACCCTGTTGTTTCTCCAAACATAGTTACACTTGACGGTATTCATCAAAATCCTCATGTCATAAACTCAATCAGCTGTTTTCGAGAAATAATTTATAATATTTATCATTCAAGACATTTTCTCGCAAAAATAATCATATGGCTTGCTAAACTTACTAAGAGACTAACTGATCGGTCAGACGAACGTTTTCATCAACATGCACAGGAAATATACCAAGGATACGGTGCATGTTATATTCTTACCCCTATTTTTTTTAGATATTTTGATAGTTTATGGTCCCCAACATTTCTAATGTATGAAGAGTTCTTTTTGTCTAAGCAGTTATCTGATAAGGGTTTTAAAATATTCTATGAGCCAGAAATTATTGTATTTCATGCATGTAAAGGTGCTACCGGATCGTTGCCCAGCCTGACCAAGTGGGAGTTTTCCCGTGAATCTCACAATGAGTATAGAAAATATGTGGGAATTTGGGGAAAGAAAGATAGTTGAGGGCCAATTGATTCCCAGTATTTTCATCCTTAGGTAGATTGGTTAAGGAAATAGAGAATCAATTATGGTGTCTTGCGCTCTTATCTGAGTAGATGTTATTTTTGAGCTTTCAAAAAAAGCGAATGTTTTACTAACAAAACTTCAATATCTGCAGCGCCTGGCTCATACACCTGGGTTACATTTAAAATATCGTGGCATGCAACATAAGGATCAACACCAATGATGCTATACCCGTCTTGGTGAAGTGTCAGCGCAATTTCTAGCGCAGGGGACTCTCGCAAATCGTCTACATCTGGCTTATAAGTTAATCCGAGACAAGCTATTTTAGGCGCGTATCCCTTTTGCTTTTCAAAAGCATCAGCTTCTGCCTTAATTTTTTTTATTACCCACTGAGTTTTGTACAAATTCACTTCACGGGCACACCTGATAATTTTAGTGTTCTCAGGATCTTGAGTAACTATAAACCATGGGTCCACAGCGATACAATGCCCTCCAACCCCTGGGCCAGGTTGTAAGATATTAACTCGAGGATGGTGGTTTGCTAACTGGATTAATTCCTGTACATCAACACCTATTTTATCACAAACTATCGAAAGCTCATTTGCAAAGGCAATGTTAACATCTCGATAGCTATTTTCAACAAGCTTGCACATCTCAGCAGTAGCAGCTGTTGTTGTTAAAATTCTTCCTTTAACAAAAGTTTTATAAAACTCCCTCCCTACATCAATATCTTGCAATCGTAGCCCTCCAACCACACGATCATTCTCAACCAGTTCGATCATAATCTTTCCTGGCAAAACACGTTCAGGGCAATAGGCCATATAAATTGTTGAAAGATCTACACCTTGCTTTTTAAGTACATCTGCTATTTTTTGTGTTGTGCCAACTGGAGAGGTGGATTCTAAAATGATAAGGTCTCCAGCCTTTAAAAGAGGGGCAATACCCTGAGCTGCTTTTAAAACGAAATCTAAATTTGGGGTAGGGCAAGATTTGTCCTGGTGAAATGGCGTAGGAACGCAAATAATGTATACATCGCCAGGCTGTGGTGAGGTATATGCTAAAAGCCGTTTTGAGGCTACACTTCTTTGAACAGCCTGATCAAGGTCAGGTTCCACAATATGAGCTTCGCCTCTATTGATAGAGGAAACAACATCTTCATTGATATCAATACCAGAAACTGTATATCCAGCTTGGGCCAAAACTGCCGATGTTGGTAAACCAATATAACCTAATCCAATAACTGTAACTTTTCGATCTAACATAGTATCTCTTTTAGTTGTGATAGAATGGAATCGCAAGCATTTCCATCTCCGTAGGGATTATGAGCGAAAAGCATCTTTTCATAATACTCCTGGTCTTCCAACAGTTTTGAAATTTCTTGAACTAGTTTTTTTTCATCTGTCCCAACAAGTTTAACAGTTCCGGCCAGGACAGCCTCTGGACGTTCTGTGACCTCTCGCATCACAATAACAGGTTTTCCAAGGCTTGGAGCCTCCTCCTGAATTCCTCCACTATCTGTTAAAATGATATGAGCGTGCTTCATTAATAAAACGAATGGCTCATACTCAAGGGGTGCAATAAGATGGACATTATCTGTACAGCCTAATATGGACGCAACAGGCTGCTGGACAGCCGGATTCAAATGGACTGGATAGACAAAGTGTACCTCTGGGAATTTTTTGGCAAGTGCCTTAACTCCATGGCAAATTCTGGAAAAACCATCTCCAAAATTCTCCCGGCGATGCCCTGTAATTAAAATTATTTTGGCTTTCTGCCATGGAAAGCAGAGCATTGCATCTAGTAGCGATTTTACCTTTTTAGAACGTTCTAAATCATGACCTAACCGCTTTAGTACCCAATGAAGGGCGTCAATAACTGTATTTCCTGTAATACTAATCGTTTTTGGATCAACATTCTCTGAAAGCAGGTTTTCCTGACTTTGCTTTGTAGGGGCAAAATGGATATTAGCTATCCTCCCAATGAGCTGACGGTTAAATTCTTCTGGGAAGGGAGCCTTAAGGTCAAAAGTCCGCAGCCCAGCTTCTACATGCCCGATGAGAATTCCATGGTAGAATGCAGCAAGGGCAGTTGCAAAGGCAGTTGTTGTATCTCCGTGAACAAGGACTATATCGGGTTTTTCTACCTTCAAAACATCTCTCATTTTTAATAGAACAAAAGCTGTTATATCAAATAAATCCTGGCCATCTTTCATTAAATCTAAATCAATATCAGGAGTAATATTGAAAACATCTAAAACCTGATCTAACATCTGACGATGTTGTGCTGTAACACAAACTTTGATATCAAAGTTCCCACTTTCAGTAAGCTTATGGAACAGAGGTGCCATCTTAATAGCTTCTGGCCTTGTTCCAAAAGTAAGAAGAATCTTTTTTTTCACTTTAAGATTTTCTCCATTTGTTTCAGCATTTTTTGTGCGAGTTGAACTCTATCAAAATACCTTGAAGCCTCCAAACAATTTTTCTTTAAATTCAAGTAATTCAGCCTTTTTAATGTTTTGATTTCCTGCACTAAGCTTTCAGGATTTTCAGAATCAAAAGTAACCCCAATTTGGTGTTTTTTAACAATATCTGAAGACTCCCCATGAACTCCATGCAAAACCGGAATGCCCATTCCTATACTTTCGAAAAGTTTTGAGGGAATAACAGTACGAAAAAGAGACTCATTGCGTAGATGTGTAACGCTTGCGTCGAGTGTTGACCAGTAAGAAGGAATGTCTTCCTTAGATACAGAGTCTAGAAAAGTTACATTTGACAGGGCTTTCTTTTGTGCATATTCCTTCAGTTTTTCTTTTTCTGCTCCATCCCCTATAAAAAGAAAGTGTATATCCTTGCATCCTTCTTTATGAAGAATGTCCGCGGACCTAAGCAATGTTTCAAGGGCATGTGCCATACCATGTGTTCCAATATATCCCACAATAAATTTCCCCTCCAGATTTAGGGATTTGACGAGACTTACCTTTTTTTTCCGGGGGTAAAACAGCAACTTGTTAATGCCATTTGTAACAATTTTTATTTTTGAGCGCTTACCTCCTCTTTCCAAAATATATTTTTCAAAGCTATTAGTAACACAAACAATAAGGCTAGCATTCTGGTACAAATAAGACTCTATTTTTTCGAGTAAGGAAATTACCCACCCATCTTTCATAGCACCAACAGCCTTGATTGATTCTGGCCAAAGATCACGAACCTCAAATACCCATGGAATGCGTTTCAAAAGGTGTATGATGTAAGCACCACATGCATTAAAAAATTGTGGTGAAGAGCCAATGACAATATCAACTTTCCTAATAAAAATTGAAGCTATGATTGCAGAAAACATATAACTTATATAGTCCAATATTCTTCTAAAAATCCCTTCATTTGCTGTGATGTAACTCCAAACACGGACAACACGAATTCCGTCCATTACCTCTTCTTGCCACAGCTTATTGCGATATCCAGGATAAATTTTGCCCTTAGGGAAATTTGGAACACACGTCACTACTGTAACCTGGTGGCCTTGTTTTACCCACTCTTTGCAATGATCAAATGTCCGGCTTGCTAGCGCATTAACTTCGGGGTAAAAATTATCACTAATAAAAAGGATATGCATCACCACTCCAGAATTATTTTTGTATTTTTGCTTTTAAAGCGTAAGACAATTACTTTTGTTGGAAGAACTTTTCCGAATTCAGGGGCATAGGACCCGTCTTTTATTGAAAATTCTCCTTCTAGCACTTTAAACAATAAAGTTTGATCACCACTCTTCAAAACAATCCCTTCTTTTGTATCAGAAAAGACAACATCCGGGTGTAATATAAATCGAGAGATAGCGGCAACTCTTCCTGTAACCGTATCAGTCACAATCAATGAGTTTTGTTTTAGTTCCCAATGTCGTGTATGTACGGGATTTCCTGGCAAGAGCTTATATCCGTTGTGTGAACAAGTAATATCATTTTCTGATACCTCTAAACCAAAAGGATATGCACGTTTGGCAACGCGAAACCCACCCCAAACTTGACTTGAACTTTGACCTTCTATTTCTACAGTGGAATGGGAATATGTTTCACGCTCCTTTTGTCTCTGTGCGCTTAAACCATAGCATGAAGTCCCTCCATTCACGATAAATCGCTTTAAACCTATTGAAAGCTCAAACGAGAGTGTGTCAGCATGAGCATGGCCTGGGAGGTAATCAGGACCAACAGGACCAACATCTAGAAAAGCTCTCATTTTCCCAAGTTGAAGGCAAATATAGCCACTTTCCCTAAGGAGATTTATCTTTTTCTGAGGGGGGGATGTAAAAGGTATATCTAATTCTTTCGTATAAGAAAAAATCCTTTCTGGACAAGGTGCAATGCCAAATGCCGCATCGTTAAATAGTGGGATCTCACCATCAGGATGGGACATTGCTTGGAGCCAACTGCACATTTGAGAAGCTACTTTTTCCCACATTTCCTGATGTGTCACTGGTATACAACCTTGGTAAATACGTGCAATATGAATTAGATCGAGAAGGTCTTCTAGAAAGATACTGTGATACATAGGAGAACGTTCAAAATTTCCCCCGTCTGGAAGAATTTGTTCTTCTAATTCATTTTTAACGATACCCAGGCCTGTTTCAAGCCATACTTTTGCATCACTTCCTTTGAAAAAGCATCCTGCAAAAATAAGAGCTTTGGCATTTGAGAAAAGGTGATTACCCAAAATATGAAACTCAAGTTTCTGTGATAACCAGCGCACTTGAGTGGCTAAACTTTCTAATAAAAATGCGTTCGTTTCAGAATTAGCTATGGCCCATTTTATCCAATTAACAACTCGTAATGATGTGGGATAAGGTTCCCAACCAACGCCTACACCTATGGGATTTTCTTTAATCCACCTCTGAATAAATTCAATATGCCAACGTTTTCTGCGTTGCGCGTTGACAGCATTTAAATCATCAAAATAGTGAAGATTATAACACCAAAGTTTTTCAACATTCTGAGGATTCCATCCTACATCCTTAAATTTATGCGCTACATTGAGGAAATCAAAAGTTGTCTTAGAAAAAAGACTTTGGTTTTTTTCTAAAAAATGTATGGGTTTTAACTGGATGTTTTTTTTTCTTAATGGAGGTGCTTGTAAATTCTTTACCTTTGGCTTGTATACATAATACCAAAGGCGCCACAAGATTTGCTTGGCCTTAAGATAGCGAAGCGTATGATAATATAGGAAGAGCTTTGAAAGCATTTGACTGGCTACTGCAAACTGCTATCGATTTCGATACAGATGCGACTGACTTCTTGGATTTCGTGGTAAGGAATGGGTCCAGAATCGCCAGACTTAATACATTGTAAAAACTCTTTTACACAAGTTTTCTGGCCTTTGTCTTGAAAAAACATTCTCTTCTTATAAAATCCAGGCCATCCATAACCCGTTAAATTACGATAGTTGTTCAATTGCAAAACTGCATTACCACAAAAAACTTCAATGCGTTCCTTAGGAAAGGCTTTCCCTCCATTCGCCAGATAATGAATTGTCCCAAAAGAACCATCCTCAAATTGTAAATTAATAGAAACTTTGTCATTAGATACAGTTTTTCCAGATGTCTGGCCTAGCTTCATTGCCTGGTATCCTTTAATAGGGACACCAGCAAGATATCGCATCAGATCAACAAAATGGCACCCTTCACCAATAATCCGACCCCCCCCCACTGCTTTATCTTGTGTCCAATGCTCTCCTGGTATAAATCCGGCATTTACTGTCATAATAAAGACCTTGGGATCCTTCCTAACCTCAAGAAGGGATTTCATCTCTTTGACAAGGGGTGCAAATCTGCGGTTGAAGCCAACCATAATTTTCTTCTGATCACCATATTTTAGAACAGCCTGATCAATTTCATTAAGCTCTTTTAATGTTAGAGCCAGAGGCTTTTCAACAAACACGTTTTTCCCTGCTTCAAGTGCCCTAATAACCTGTGCAGCGTGCACATTGTGACGTGTTGCAATAACAACAGTATTAATTTCTTGATCTTGAAAAATATCGTTCAAGTCAGTTGAAGCAACAATAAATCCAGCTTTTTCCCCATGGTGCACGCCACTAATGCCTGTACTCGTAGCAATAGTTTTTAACTGTGCACCTCCAGCTTTAAAGGCAGGGATTAAAGTGCGGGAAGCATAATTTCCTGCACCTATCACCCCAACGACAGGATACTCTGGCTGGAAATCTGATTTCATCCCCAGGGGAATTGTTCCTCTTTTTAAACTTTTTTCTTCTGTCTTTGGATAGTCAAGAATAATTCCTAATGCAGCTTTGTTGTCCAATTCTTGATAAGCTTTTTCCGCTTCATGGATGCAAAAGCGACTTGTAATCAGGGGCTTGGTGTTTATTTTTCCAGCTGACATCATTTCTAAAACAGCTTGAAAATTTCTCTGTTCTGTCCACCTTACATAGCCATAGGGATAATCTATTCCTTGCTCCTCATAAGACTCATCATATCTTCCGGGCCCATAAGAGCAAGAAACTTGGAAGGTGATTTCTTTTTTGAAAAAGTCATCTCGTCGGAGATTTAACCCAACAACCCCAACCAAGACAACTCGCCCACGTTTGCGGCACATCTGTGCAGCTTGCTGAATAACTTCATCACTTTGTGTGGCTGCAGCGATGATCACACCGTCAACACCTTCACATTTGCTAAAGTTGGAAGCTGCAGCAATGGGGTCTTCCCCCTTGGAAAGATCAACTGTTTCTGCACCAAATTGACGTGCAAGTTCACATCTTTCCGTATCAAAATCAATTCCTAAAACGCGACAGCCATTTGCCTTCAACATCTGTACTGTTAAAAGCCCAATCAAACCCAAACCAGAAACAACTATTGTTTCTCCCAAAGTAGGGTTAATAAGCCGGATACCTTGCAAGCCTATGGAAGCTAGAACTGTAAACGCTGCTGACTCATCATCCACATTATCAGGAATTTTAGCACAAAGATTTCTCGGCACGCGCACAACCTGTGCATGGTGACCATTTGAAACAATCCGATCACCCTTCTTAAATTCTTCTGCGCTGCTTTCTAAAACAATACCTGCATTGCAATACCCAAGAGGGAGAGGTTGGTCTAATTTTGACCGAACAGCATCTAACGTTGCTAGAAGCCCGTCTGTTTTGATTTTTGAAAGAACCTGCTTAACTTTTTCTGGTTGTTGCCTAGCCTTGTGGATAAAATTTGCTTTTCCAAACTCTACAAGCATTCTTTCTGTGCCTGCAGAGACAATCGACTTTTGCGTAGAAATCAAAACCGTTCCTTGACGTATTTTTGGACATGGAACATCAGCAACTTTTGTTTCCCCATTTTTTAAATTTTGGAGGACTTGCTTCATCGTAACAAACCATAACCTTTCTTTTCTTGGTAAGATGGATAATTGATTAGCACAGCTTTGTATTTTCCCTTGTAAACAAAAAGACTCCCTGCGGCTGCTCCAACAACTCCAAACTCATCAAAAAGACTTTTAATGTGTAGGAAGTTACCTGCTCCTCCTAATACTGTTAAGGGAACGCGTATCCTTTCCTTAACAAGCTTGATCAAGTGATGGTCGTACCCCTGCATCATACCATCATTATCAATAGACTGCAGTAAAACCTCCCCCACTCCCTGTGTTTCTAACTCTTGGATCAAATCTATTAAATCAAGGTGAATTTTTTTATGACCACGGTGAGTCATTGCGGTATATTTTCTTAATAGACCCGTTTTTTTCACATTGACAACCCCAACAATACTCTGCCTCCCCACACGCTTGATGGCCTCAGGAATAAGTAAAGGATTATCAATGTAGCTTGATCCTACCGCAACTTTTTCGACGCCAAGACTTATAATTCTCTCGATTTGATCAACACGTGTAATGCCCCCTGCATAACACATTGGCATGCGACATTCATTTGACATTCTTTCTATGAGGTCAAAATTTGGTTCAGATCCGCTAGGGGTTGCATCAATATCTGCAACAATAATCTCATCGGCTTCTTTTTCATTGAATATACGGATTGCGTTCAAAGGGTCACCGACATACTTTCCCTCACCAAATCTAATTGTTTTGGTTAGTCCACCTTCGTGTAATAAAAGGCATGGTGTTATTCTTGGGCGTAACATGCTAAGTCCCTATTTTTGAAAAATTTTTCAAAAGGCTAATCCCCCAGTGGTGGCTTTTCTCCGGATGGCACTGGATACCATAAATTTTTTCCTTGTTAACTATGGAGGGGAAAGCGCCATCATAATAAGTCTTCCCTAGTATGTGGTCTGTATCGGCAGGAGAAAAATAGTAAGAGTGCAAAAAATAAAATTGAGGATTTTTAATGTCCCTCAAAATATCATCCTTTTTTTGAGCCTGGATTGTATTCCAGCCCATATGTGGTAAAGGATGACTGTTGTCCAAATTTGAGAATTTCTCTACTGTTCCTGGAATCCAACCCAACCCTGGTTTTTTCCCTTCAGCGCTACTATTTGCCATCATTTGCATGCCAACGCATACGCCAACCACAGGAATTTTTCTGTCTAAAACAAGATCATCCAAAGTGTCACGCATGCCAGATTTATCCAATTTTTCCATGGCCCAATCAAAGGCACCCACACCAGGCAAAATAATTTTTGAAGCTTTTTGCAGGTCTTGTTTGTTTTGAGCCAAGAAAGCTCCAACATGAATCTCCTTGAAAATATTGAGAAAAGCCCGAACATTCCCAACGCCGTAATCAACAATCGCAATCAACGTTTTCCTCCGACTTCTTTTCCCAATAGCTTCAAAACGAAAGCACCAATTTTGTATATCCAGGCCTGTGATTTGTAATCTTCATAGCTCTTCTTCTCAATTTCTAGATATGAAAGAAGCTCTTGAGTCGTAATTTCTAATTTGTTAGCTACAAACTCAATTTCTTTTTTTATCTCTTTTTTATCATATGGAGGAGATTTAAGCTCTTCTAAAGCTTCGCTTCTTGTCATTTGATGGGTTAGAATAAGGCTGGAGAACTGTACCTTTCTAACATCATAATTAAACCTCTCAGGAAGCCAGAAACTCTCATAAAATCGTGTAAAGCGAGATTCAAAGTGTTTCTGTGGATAAGGTTTCCAGCCAAATTCATTTTGAAGAGTTTGGATGGCATCCTTCTTAATATATTTAACAAAATCCAGAGGCCTTACAACCTGGATTCCTTTGATATATGGAAGGTATATTTTATGCCACAATATGGATGTTAAAGGATATTTTTTCAGAGGCTTATTCCCAAATTGGCGATGGATATCCCTTATTTGTCGAGCGTCTGATTGGTAATACATCCAGTCAACGGGATTGCGAACACACTCCGTTGAGATATTTCCTCCCGTAAGGATATACTTTACATCATATTTATTTGCAAATTTATACATTGTTGCAAAAAAAGCATTGTCCTGAGGAGAGTCAATATGCGACACTCCTGATTTGAAAAAAGATAGCTGCAGATCTCGCATTTCTGCCCAATCTATTACCTCAGTAAAAAGATCAAGATTCAGCCCATCAACTAATTTTTCAATATTATTAACAGCAATTTGTGAATTCCAACCAGCATCCACATGAAAGACAAGCGGCCTCAAGCCATATTTTTTTACAGCTAGATAGAGAAGGTAAGAGCTGTCAACACCCCCACTCATGCCTATGATACAATCAAAATCTCGCTTTTCCCCATCTTTTTTAATTTTGGCTACAAGAGTTTCTAGTTTCCTCACCCCTTCTTCCCCTGTATCCCATCGAGGTAAGGTGTGATTCAAAAAATTATTACAATGATCACAAACTCCGTTCTCATCGAATACAATTTTTGGATCACTTGTATCCATCACACAATTGGAGCAAATTTTCATTGAGATATACAAACCTTTTAATCCCCTTTATACGAGATCTCAGGTGCATTTTCAATATGGAAGAAAACCTCCCCCGCGTCTGTAACGGTTATGCTGGGCTCTGTGGGAAGCATGGCGGGTGTTATGGTTACCAGGATTGTGAAGTTCCCAAAAGTTGCTTTGGAAGAACGAGATCCATGAGTCTAACCTTTCCGGATTATTTGAACAGATTCAGTCATGCCAAGGCAATTCTCGTAAGAAACATCCTCTTCTTAGTGAGCTAGTGATGCTGCTTAATAATATTGTTGTAAGATCTATAATTCCTAATCTGTAGGCCGGAGGCTCGAATCCTCTCGAGGGCGTCATGATTTTCAAGGGTTTCAGGAAAGTTAGATTCTCCATTTTTTTAGAGAGGAAAATTGTTGAACTTTTATTGAAGGTTTTCCTTGGTTAGAACAGGTGGCTAGAGGCTAGCTAATTTTGAGATGTTTTTTAATAATTCATCCAGTGAAAGCTGTATCCAAAGACATTTTGCTTTCGGAGGTGTCTTGGTAGCTATAAATATCTTCAAGTAGGCTAACATATTCATCCATTGTAAGGTCCATATCTCTATTCATGAGTTCTTGGGTTAAGGAATGTGCACATTTTTGCGTAAGTTCCAAATCGAGGTAAGCTCGTTTGACTTTTTCCCCAAGAAGCTTGTCTTCGATTCCTTCGATAAGCTCTTGAGGTTCATAACCAAAAGCTTCAGCAATAGCAAAGATGGTTTTTGTAGTGGGTTTTTTTGTTTTTCCACTTGTAATGTTATGCACAGCATTTCGGTTTAAACCAGCTCTTCGTTCAAACTCGAGAACCGAAATTCCCATTTTTTCAATGCTGGCCTTTATTCTGGATGCAAGAATGCTCATAAAAAATCTCCTTGACATCATATATTTCGTATAATATACGTATACCTATACAAATATATAATGCGTATATGTGATAAATTTTTACTACAACATCTCTAAAAAGGCAACGATAAAGCCCGGCTTGGGGGATGGAATGGGTTACGATGAGAATGTTTAGCCAAATCCTGAAATTTATTAGTGTAGGTTCAATTTTCATGGGGTTTGGGACCCCCATGAAAGGTGGGATCCCTTCTTGGACCTATTTTCTTTGGGTTTGTTGTAGGGACTCCGCTGATGGGGTGTTTTATGACCGGTTTCAAATGGCGTTACTTTTGGGATGAGATTATAAAACGCTTGTTTTGTGGGCAAGTGTGTAGAGGGGGAGAGTAGATAAGAAAAATGAATAGCTTAAAGGAAGAAAAGTCATTTAATATCTGTCACCATATCTGGGATCAGAAGTATCGTTATGGCGAAGAATCCTTAGACCAGACACTACAAAGGGTGGCAAAATTCTTAAGTCAAAATGAAAACAATAGTGCAGAGTGGTACCAACTCATGCTTGACGCCATGAGTTCGTTTGAACTTATACCTGGTGGACGTATTCTTTATGGTGCCGGCACTTCACGTGAAGCAACCTTAATGAATACATTTGTCATGGGGAAAATATCTGACTCATTTGAATCTGTATTTGAAAATCTCTATGAAACAGCACTGACCATGCGCTCAGGAGGTGGAATAGGGATCAACATAAGTCATTTGCGTCCAAACGGAGACTTTATTGCAGGCCTGGAAGAAACGACAGCTGGACCTCTTCCATTTCTAGATCTTTGGAGTAGTATGTGTGGTTCAGTCATGTCTGGAGGCGCAAGGCGAGGAGCAATGATGGGCCTTCTTGCGTGTGACCATCCTGATATTTTTGACTTTATTTCACTGAAAAAAAGAGATAAATTCACTAATTTCAACTTCTCAGTATTAATTACTGATGCCTTTATTAAAGCGGTTAAGACAAACGATACTTGGATCTTACAGTTTAAAGGTGAGCCCTATAAGGTTATCCAAGCCCGTGAGCTATGGGATCGGGTAATGGAAAGTACTTACTACAATTCTGAACCTGGCGTTATTTTTATTGATCGCATTAATGAGCGTAATAATCTTTCCTATTGTGAAGAGATTGTCAGTACAAATTCATGTGGCGAACAGCCCATGCCTTTCTATGGTGCATGCCCACTTGCTTCAATTAATCTTGTTAAGCTCATACAGAATCCCTTCACGGAAAATGCTTTCTTCGATGAGACCAGGTTCAGGGAATTAATATCTATTGGTGTTCGGTTACTGGATAATGTCGTTGATCTTTCCCACTTGCCGTTACAGAAGCAAAGAGAGGCAGTGCTCAAAACACGAAGAATCGGACTTGGTATCACTGGCTTGGCTGATGCTTTGGCAATGATGAATATACGTTATGGCTCACAGCAAGCCTTGGATCTATTAGCTGATTGGATGCAACTTCTCAGAGATTATAGCTATATTTCTTCTTCTCAAGTTGCTCTTGAAAAGGGCCCATTTCCTCAATTTGATAAGGATAAGTTCCTACGAGGTGGCTTTGCGAGGACTCTTCCTCAGTATATTCAAAAGCTGATTAGACAGCACGGTATTCGGAATGGAGTTCTCAACTGTATCGCACCTACAGGAAGTATTTCTCTGTTTGCAAACAACGTCTCCTCTGGGATTGAGCCAATATATTCATTGAAGACGGAGCGAAAAATTCTCACGAAGCAAGGTGAGGAGGAAAACTTCATCCTAGAGGATTATGCCTACAAACTCTTTAAGCAAGCTCCAAGGGCAACAAGTACTTTTGTTACTGCTACAGAACTTGGAGTTGAGGAGCATTTACAAACTCAAGCTGTGGCCCAGCAATATATTGATGGCAGCATTTCCAAGACTATCAATTGTCCGGAAAATCTGAGCATGAATTCATTGGAGGATGTTTATTTGCAAGCTTATGAGCTGGGTTGTAAAGGCTGCACAACCTATCGCAAATCAGAGGTAAGGGGTTCAATTTTTCAAGAGATAAAGGAAGAAGAATATGTCTAAAAAACTTGCCTTATTTGGTGGGGAACCCGTGATTCCAATCAGATACCGCACATTTCAACACCCTCGCATTGATGTCTCTCAAACATCGATCATGTCAGAGCTGAGCGATACAATGATTTCATATGAAGGTAATGGGATTACCAAACAGTTTGAAAGTGTGTTTGCAGACTTTTTTTCACTAGAGAATACTTTATCCTTCAACAGCGGGACAAACGCTTTATTTGCACTTTATTATGGAGCAGGTTTGAAAGAAGGGGATGAGGTGCTTGTGCCTGGGTTTACTTTTTTTGCCACAGCTACACCACTCTTTCTTCTAAAATGTCGACCAGTTCTTGTGGACTGTACTCCCAATGGAAATATGGATCCTGAGGATATAGTTAGGAAAATAACTCCCAGGACCAGAGCAATAGTTGTCACGCATGTTTGGGGTTTTCCCTGTGAGATGGACAAAATCCAGAAAATTTCTAAAGAGCATAATCTCCTTTTATTTGAGGATGCATCACATGCGCATGGAGCAACAATGGATGGCCGGCATGTTGGTTCTTTTGGTGATGGTGCTGCATGGAGCCTAGGAGCGAAGAAGCTTCTTACTGGTGGGCAAGGAGGCATACTCGCAACGCCACATAGAGGGATCTTTGAAAGGGCATTGCTTGTAGGACATTATAACCGAAGGGCTTTGTCACAAGTAGAAGACATAGGTCTTTTTCCTTTTGCAGAGACAGGAACAGGGCTTAATCTGCGGATGCATCCTTATGCTGCTGCAACACTACTAGAGCAGATGAAGTCTTACGGTGATCAGCTTGCTGAAAGACGTGAAACAGCGGAGATGTTGATTGAGGGAATAAAATCTATTCCTGGACTAGAGACTCTTCCCGTTGATCCTCGCATGGACCCTTCTTGGTATGCTTTCCCGCTTCAATATAATAAGAAAGAGTTTAAAGGGGTTAGCAAAGAAACTTTTGTAAAAGCATTACAGGCAGAAGGGGCACTGGAAGCTGACATTCCAGGCACAACCTGTCCGCTCAATCGTTTTTTTGCATTCCAGGTGAATTTCACAGGTCAGAAAGTTCCTAATAGTGATCTCCAACCCACAAATCAGAGCTTACCCGCGTGTGACAAATACAGTGAGGTTTTTCTCAAATTGCCAACATGGTATGGGCCAGACAGATTACAATATACAGAATATTACATTAAATCATTAGAGAAAGTGGTGAAGAACTGTGATGAACTCAAGAACATATAAAGTTGAAAATGAGCCCAGTGAGCAAGGGTTCCTTTCTTTGTTGGATGAATGCAATCACTTCAACCTTGAAGAGTTCTCTTCTGTGAATTATGCAGGCTTTCCAATAGGGTATGTGCACAAGGATTTTGTACACTATGTCTCTCAAAATCCAATGTTTCTTCTTGATAAAGGTAATCTACATATTGTGGAAGATTATCACGATAGCCAAAAGCTAACAGATGCTTTCAGCAAAATAAATAGAGAGTTAGAAGACAATGGCATAATTAGAAACTCACATGGCGGTGAAGAATATAATGTGGTTCATAGTGGTTTCACCAATCCTTTGTTTAAAATAAGCCGTGCTGCAGCAGGTTTTTGGGGAATCCGTGTTTTTGGAGTTCATGTCAATGGTCTTTCAGAGAGAAATGGGCAATGGCACATGTGGGTTGCTAAGAGAGCGAAATCGCGTTCAGCTCCAGGTTTACTGGATCACATGGTTTGCGGTGGTTTGGATTCAAGTTTATCAATCCAGGAAAACCTCATTAAAGAGGCACAGGAGGAGGCAAACATTAATGCACAGGATATTATCAAGGCATCCCCTGCGGGCATGGTTTCATGTTGGATACAGACAGGCCATTTCCTAAACCGATTTACTCCTATTATTTACGATCTTGTATTAGATAAAGACTTTGAGCCAGTGAATAAAGATGGTGCAGTGGAGTCTTTTTCAACCATGGCACTCGATGACATATGCAAGCAACCTGAAAAGATCGCTTTGTTCAAAGTCAGTGCTTACCCTGTGCTTGTCAATCTTTTGATAAGGCACGGATACATAGAGGCTGATCATCCAGAATATCTCAGTCTTTGCGCCTCATTGAACAGGGGCTTTATCGATATAATTAACACTAAATAAGAAAAGGAAAGAGTATGAAGAAATATGCTGTTCTCACAAATGATATGCAAGTTGCATTTGCCAATAAACATGAAGAGCGTAGAGACGCTGTTCAAAATTTTCTACCAGGATTTTTGAAATTTATTAATTCAATGCGTTCACATGGTATTCCTATCATTCACTTACAACTAGTGATCAGTGATGATGATCCCCGCTCAAAAGAAAACTATGGCCCTTTCCCACCTCTTGTGGAGGGCTCAAAGGGTGTGCAAATTCTTCCAGAGTTGTGGGATGAAAAAGATACTATTGTCGTAAAAAATAAAGATAGTGGGTTTTTTGAAACAGATTTGGATGAAAAGCTTAAAGAGTTAGGTGTGGATACCTTAATCATCTCTGGGATGCAAACTCAGATTTGTGTTCAAACGACTGCGGCTGACGCACACTTTCGCGGATACAATGTAATTGTTCCACCTGAGACAGTCACATCTACCCGTGGTGAAGATACAAAGCGCTCCTTGGAGTGGATGGAAAGCTATTGTGCAAAAATTATTCCCAGCCAAGAGATTATTAGCAAGTTCGCCCAAAATGAAGATATTTAAGGAGATCGAGATGACTGAAAATAATGCAATCATACTTGACCATGGAGCAGGGGGTTTACTCAGCAAGAAACTTCTTGATGACATTATTATACCTATTTTGGAGCCCGTGTATCTTGGAAAAATGGAAGACTCAGGGATAATCTCTTTGAATGGCTCACAAGTCGCTATTACGACAGATAGTTTTGTTATTGATCCTATATTTTTTCGAAATGGAGATATAGGAAAATTGTCCGTTTGTGGGACAGTCAATGACATTGCTGTCTCTGGGGCAAAGCCTGAATGTATCAGTCTTTCATATATTCTAGAGGAAGGATTCCCGATAGATAAATTGAGGAAGATAACGGAATCAATAGTTACTACTTGCCAGGAAGCATCTGTTTCAATCATCGCGGGTGATACAAAAGTAGTTGGTAAGGGTGAGGCTGATCAGATTTATATCAATACGACTGGATTTGGGACATTTTCTTCTGATCGCTCGCCTTTAAGCCTTTCTAAAATAAGTGACAATGACGATGTTATTGTTTCCGGTCATGTAGGAAATCATGGTATCCACATTCTTTCAATGAGGGAAGGGTTGGGTTTTGAAAGCCGTGTATTGAGTGACTGTGCTCCTTTGAATAAAGCGATTCAAGCAATCCTTGGTAAATATGGAGATGATATACACTATATTCGTGACTTAACGCGTGGCGGGCTTGGGAGTATTTTTAATGAAATATCTAATGATACTCAGAAAAATATAACCTTAAAAGAAGCTGACATTCCACTTCAACATGAGACGGTGATGGCTGCAGAAATGCTGGGTGTCAGTCCCCTTTATTTAGCTAACGAAGGGAATATTTGTATCATGGCTAATCCACGTATAACTGAAAGCCTTCTCCAAGATTTGCAGGCCATGGAATACACAAAGCATGCGGCATTGTGTGGCAAGGTCTATAAGAGTGAAGATCCAAAGGTTTTATTTCAGCAAGAGGATGGGACCTTATCTATCCTTGACTTCCTTAAAGGAGCAGAATTGCCGAGGTTGTGCTGATGACAGGATGTGCAACCTACAAAATTGTTGTGGAAGGTAAGGTTCAAGGAGTAGGATTTAGGCCCTTTATCTATGTTCTAGCTACAGAAATGGATCTTAAGGGAAATGTGAGTAATAACTCTAACTCAGTTGTTATTACGGCCCAAGGAGCTACTGAGCAGCTCGATAAATTTGTTGAGACAATCAAGGAGAGGAAGCCGCCTGCAAGTTCGATTTCTAAACTTGATTACGTACAGGTTTCTAATGAGGAACAGTATGAAAACTTTCAAATTATTGATAGCCAAACGGTATCTGAGAAAGGTATTCCAGTAACAGCTGATCTTGTAGTTTGTCAAGAATGCCTCACAGAGATGTTTGAGACCTCGAATCGGCGTTACCTGTACCCTTTTATCAACTGCACAAATTGTGGTCCTCGTTACTCAATTATTCATGATATTCCGTATGATAGGCCCAACACGAGCATGTCATCATTTAAGATGTGCGATGATTGTAGGAAAGAATATAATGACCCTTTGAATCGGCGTTTCCATGCCCAACCAATATCTTGCTGGAAATGTGGGCCAGAGTTACGGCTTTTGAATAAGGACTTCCAGACAGTTCCATGTGATGACCCTATTGCGGAAGCCGTTTCATATTTAAAGCAAGGACATATCATTGCTGTCAAAGGGATTGGAGGGTACCATCTCATAGCTGATCCATTAAATGAAGCATCTCTAGAGACGCTTCGACTCAGGAAAAAACGAGACCAGAAACCATTTGCATTAATGTGCTATGGCTTAGAAGAGTGCGAAGAGATCTGTGTTGTTCGCTATACGCATGAACGGGAACTGTTAGAGAGCATTGAAAGGCCGATCGTTCTTTTGCCTAAGCGTTCAGATCACCCCTTGCCTGAAAATGTAGCCCCGGGCAACACGAATTTTGGTGTTATGTTGCCCTATACGCCCATTCATGTCTTGCTAATGAAGGGGTCATTTAAATATCTTATTTGCACCAGTGCAAATATCAGTGATAACCCCATTATTCACAATGAAGACAGTGATGATTATAGGGAACTTACCAATCTTTGTGATTATGTTTTGACTCATAATCGGGGAATCGTGAATTTTTCAGATGATAGTATTGTGAAGTGTATTATTGAAGATAATTCGCCTCGACATCACATCATTCGCCGTTCTCGAGGGTATATCCCAGATTTATTTGAGTTTATGCATGAAGGACCACCACTGCTAGCTGTTGGTGCAGAGTTAAAAAATACGGTCAGTCTGACGAAAAAGAATAAGATTTTTATGAGTCAGCACGTGGGTGATTTAAAAGGTGTGGGTTTGTATAGTTGCTTTGTCGAGCTTATCAACAATATGCGTACTTTTTTTGATCAAAAACCTGAAGCGGTTGTTTGTGACCTGCATCCAAATTTTATCAACACTACTTTTGCAGAGAAATTAGGAATTCCTGTTCTTCGTTGCCAACACCACCACGCCCACATGAATGCATGTATGGCTGAGAATAGTCTGGAAGGACCAACAATTGGTGTTGTCTTTGATGGTATGGGGTTTGGTCTTGATGATAAAATCTGGGGTGGGGAGTTCTTGGTTGGAGATTATAAATCTTTTGAAAGGTGTGGTCATTTTGAATATTTCTCCTTACCGGGTGGAGACAAGTGTAATAAAGATATATCACGTACGCTTTTTGGGCTTTATTATTCATATTTTCAAAATAAAGACCTTCTTTTATATTTAAATAATGAATTGTTTTCCATGCAGCAATTTGAAGTTTTTGAAAAAATGGTAAAACAAAATATCAATTCTCCCTTAACCTCTAGCTTGGGAAGAATATTTGATGCTGTAGCCGTGCTGATTGGCTTGCGCGCCCATGCTAACTTTGAGGGTCAAGCCGCGATAGAACTAGAACAATTAATTTGTAAGAGTTTTGATGGCATGCAGCATGGTTTTTACAATCACTCTATAACAAATGCAGGCAAGCTTCCTTTTCAGATATCTGTTAAAGAGTTTCTCTCCGAGATTATAGAGGATGTAAAGACTGGCACCCCGAACTCACTAATCAGTGAGAAATTTCATAATATGCTCATCAATATTGTCGTTGATGCTTGCCGAGTCATACGCCAAAAGCACACTCTTAATGATGTCACATTGTCAGGTGGATGTTTCTTGAATACGTACCTCCTTGAAGGATGTATCCATCAGCTGACAAAAGAAGGGTTTCATGTCTACTACCACCAAAGATACCCAACCAATGATGGCGGTATCTCTTTGGGGCAGGCTGTACACGGCTTGTCAGTTCTTGGAAGTGGTTGATTGTATAGGTATATATTGTGAGGCTATATGAAGATAAGATTGGAAAATGGCCAGGAATATCGGGGGGAATCATTTGGGTACCCTAAGAATGCCATTGGAGAGGTTGTTTTTAATACTTTGATGTGTGGATATGTGGAGGCTTTAACAGATCCCTCTTATCATGGTCAAATTCTGCTATTAACTTACCCCCTTCAGGGGAACTATGGGGTTCCTGATTCGCTATTTGAGTCGCGTCGTATTCAGGTAAGTGGACTTTTAATAGCGAATCATGCCTTGTACCCAGCACACTTCAAACATGCTCACACTTTGCAAGAGTGGCTTTATTCTCAAAAAATTCCAGCGTTGCATCAGGTCAATACACGTGCTCTTACCCAGTATTTACGGGAAAAGTCAACGATGAAAGGGTTGCTTGTCAGCCAAGAAGGAGAGTATCCACAGGCAGCTGAAGTTGATACGATTATTTATAGTGAAGAAGAGTGCGTTTTTCACAGTGGTGATCTGAAAGTTCTTGTCATTGACATAGGCTGTAAAAGAAATATTATCAGATCGTTATGTTGCCGAGGAGTGACAGTGATTTGCATCCCATGGTGGAAAGATTGGGAGCAGTATATACCGGAGTGTAATGGAGTTGTTATCTCCAACGGTCCTGGTAATCCGAATCAATATGTAGAGCTAATAACGCGTGTGAAGGGTTTAATAACCCTAGATATGCCGATATTTGGCATCTGCCTCGGTCATCAACTCCTTTCTCTTGCAGCAGGGGCCGTCATAGAGAAAATGGCGTATGGTCATCGCTCGGTAAACCAGCCCGTAAGGGATGAGAGAACAAGAAAGTGTTATATAACATCTCAAAATCATGGCTACATGGTTGTTAAAGAGACTTTGCCGGAAGATTGGATGCCATGGTTCACAAACTTAAATGATTATTCAAATGAGGGAATGTATCACAAGTATAAACCAATTCGCTCTGTTCAGTTTCACCCCGAAGCTTCCCCAGGTCCAAATGATACAGCTTTTCTGTTTGATGAATTTGTTTACGATATGAACGCATATGGTCGTACCATTTCAGTTTCTTCAAAGTATAAGGCTATAGAAAATCAAGTTTATGATTTGGAAATAAGAAAGTGAGAGCAATTAATTAATGATAAGAAAGGATCTGCCAAAAAAAGTACTTGTATTGGGTTCGGGAGGGCTTCAAATCGGTCAAGCTGGTGAGTTCGATTACTCTGGTAGCCAGGCCTTAAAAGCTTTGCGGGAAGAGGGAATAGAAACCGTCCTTATTAACCCAAATATTGCGTCCGTTCAAACCGATTGGGACATGGCTGATGCTGTGTATTTCCTTCCTTTGGAATCCAACTTTATTGAAGAAGTTATTCAAAAAGAGAATGTTGATTCGATTCTCCTTAGTTTTGGAGGGCAAACAGCCCTGAATTGTGGATTAGAACTTGATCGGCAAGGGATATTAGAGAAATATAATGTGAAAGTTCTAGGGACATCTCTTCGTACAATCGACTTAACCGAGGACCGTAAACTTTTCGCTTTAAGCCTAGCGGAAATAGGTGTGCCTGTAGCTCAGTATGAGTTTGCCTCCTCAGTTGCAGAGGCTCTTGTTGCTGCAGAAGGGATAGGCTTCCCTGTTATGATTCGCACTGCATACACTTTAGGTGGTAAAGGGTCAAGTATAATCAAAAACAAAGAAGAATGCCTAAAGTATGCCGAAAAAGCACTAAAAAATTCATCTCACGTTCTTGTTGAAGAGTGCCTCGCGGGTTGGAAAGAATTTGAGTATGAAGTGATGCGTGACGGACAAGATAATTGTCTCATTGTCTGCAACATGGAAAATATTGACCCTATGGGTATTCATACAGGAGATTCAATTGTTGTTGCCCCCTCCCAGACACTTGATGATGTTGAGTATCAACGCTTAAGAGATATTGCTTTGAAAACAGTGAGGCATCTGGATATTGTGGGAGAGTGTAATATTCAGTTTGCCCTTGATAAGGAGTCCCGCACATTTAAGGTTATTGAGGTGAATGCGCGTCTTTCACGCTCATCTGCCCTTGCATCAAAGGCTACAGGCTACCCGATTGCTTACGTAGCTGCGAAGGTTATTCTAGGCTACGAGCTTGCTGAAATTAAGAATGCTATGACAGGTGTTACAACAGCATTCTTTGAGCCAGCTATGGATTATATTGTTTGTAAGGTTCCTCGATGGGATTTTGATAAGTTCCCGGATATTGTTCCTCTTATTGGAAGTGAAATGAGGAGTATTGGTGAGGTAATGTCTATCGGTCACTCCTTCGGGGAAGCAATCCAGAAAGCCCTTCGAATGGTGGGTTTGAATTACAATGGGCCGTCAGCCTTACAAGCTGTTAATGACTACAGTGTGCCGAGCCCAACACGAATATTAAGCATCTTTAAAGCTCTTAAAGGGGGCGTGGCATGTTCTGTACTCGCAGAAGCTACGGGTATTGATCAATTCTTTCTCAATGAAATGAAGGTAATTGTGAACACTGAATCAGAGATTGTAGATAAAGGGAACTTAGATAGATTTGATGCTTTGTTTTTTAATAAAATCAAGAAATTAGGGGTGTCTGATGAACGAATTGGTGACTTAGTCAATGCACCTGTACAACAGGTTATCAAACGAAGGCAAGAGCTAGGTGTAAGGCCATATCTTCTACAAATTGATACCCTTGCCGCCGAATACCCCGCAGTAACCAATTTCACTTACTTGAGTTATGGCGCATCCCAGCATGACTCAACAGGTCCACACAAAAAGGAGCGTGTTCTTATCTTGGGGGCTGGTTGTTATCGAATAGGGTCAAGTGTTGAGTTCGATTGGTGTGCAGTGAACTGTTCTAAAGCTTTAAGACAAATGGGGTATGAGACAATATTGTTAAACTGCAACCCTGAAACGGTTTCGACTGATTTCGATAACTGCGACGTTCTTGTTTTTGATGAAATCTCTGTTAGTAATATTCTCGAACTATGTGAGCTTTATAACCCCATTGGTGTTGTGGTTTCGATGGGAGGGCAGGTGCCAAATAACCTTGCTAAAGATATGGAAGAAAATGGCATCCCAATTTTAGGTACCCCACCGCACTCAATTAACCTTGCTGAAGATCGCTCGAGGTTTTCAACGTTGCTCAATAAACTAGAGATTGATCAGCCACAATGGTGTGCTGTTAATACTCTAGAAGATATAAGGAAAAATCTCGATATAATCGGGGGTTTCCCTGTTTTAGTAAGGCCTTCGTTTGTTTTATCAGGTACCCGTATGGGGGTTGCCTATAACGAGGGGGATTTGCAACACCTTGTAAGTCAAGCCCAGATAGTGTCCCCAAAGCATCCGGTAATTCTTTCAAAGTTTGAAAAAAACGCTAGAGAAATCGAATTTGATGCTGTGGGACAAAATGGTGAAATAGTAGTCTTTGCATTTGCTGAGCATATCGAAAACGCAGGTGTGCACTCTGGCGATGCGACTTTAGTTTTGCCAACGTTTAGTCTGAGCCAAGCATTACAGAAGAGAATGCAGCGTATTGCATCTTCCATTGCAGCTTCTTTAAAAGTCTGTGGGCCATTTAATATACAATTTTTGATTAAAGATGAATCTGTGAAGGTTATAGAGTGTAACTTGAGAGCTTCTAGGAGTTTGCCTTTTGTATCAAAATCCGCAGGCGCAAATTTTGTAGAAATTGCAGTTAAGGCAATGCTTGGCGAATCGATCCCTCGTCAAGCTAGCTCCATTGAAAGTAACTTACCTTACTTTGCGGTGAAGTCCCCCCAATTTTCATTTGAGAGAATGCCCGGCGTTGATCCCTGTTTGGGTGTTGAAATGGCTTCTACGGGAGAGGTTGCTTGCCTGGGGCAAAGCTTTGAAGAAGCTTTACTTCTTTCAGTCTTATCTAGTGGTTTTGTTGTGCCTACCCAGGGTGTGCTGCTGGATGTGTATGAGGATACAATACATAGCTCTGAGCTGATTACTAATCTCCTTTCACTGGGTTTGGCTCTTTATACAGTGGGAGAACATAATGTGTATTGTGCTGAACCCATAGAAGAAATAAAAGCATTAGAGATGATGAAAGATGGAGAGATCGACCTCGTCATAAGTCTTGCAAGTAAATATGATCTATCAAGGTCGGAGCGGGGATGTACACTGCGCAAAGCATCTCTTGATGCGAATACAAGCTTTATTTCAAATGTACAGTTAGCAGAAAAAATCATTGATTCATTGATTTATTATAAGTTTAATAAATTGAACTTTTCTTCATGGTCAAATTATTTAAATTTAATGGAATAGCTACCTTGAAGGCCAATCATGTCATATTGTTGACTGGCAGCTATGGCTTCTTAAAGTGCCGTATATAAGAGAGCCTGAAGAGAACCAGGATCGATGCGATAAAGCCCACGATATTGAATGCATTTAGTTTGAGAGGGAATATTGGCCACGAAAGGGCAAGGACGATGAGCGGAGTTAAACTGCGCATGGCCATCGAGTAGCGAAAAGTAGAAAATTCTGCCCCTCTAAAAAACAAGAACAGAGAGGAGAAAATAAAAATATTGGCAAATATAATTAATAAAATGTATTCTATGTTTTTGAAAAATAGGTTGAGTTCAATAGTCTCAGGGACTTTGATCAAAAGTGAAAGGGTAACCAAAATTATATATGAAAATAAGTGACTAACTGCAATAAGATAGTTTCGATTGGTGCACTCCGTCTTTTTTGCAACTAGTGAGTAATAAACAGAGAAAAAAAAGCTACTAAATACAGCAAAACCAACTCCTGTAAAGTTTAACATAAGTGATTCAACCTCATGGTCATAAGCGATGCAGAATCCTCCACAAAGTAAAATAAGGAGAAGTATTGCTTCTTCCATAGAAGCACTTTCTTTTAGGTAGAAGTAAGAAGATAAGAAAGAAAAAATCACAAAAAACCGTGTAAATAGTACGAAAGCTGCAGGATGTAGCAAATATATGGCCCCAAAATATGTACATAGAGCAAAAGCATTTACGACCATTAGTTTTCCACATAGGCCAATATCAACGATGGGAGGGCAATATTTTTTAGATAAATTTCGATAAAGAACAAAGGTCGCGCAAATAAAAGTGCAGATAAGAGAGTTTAATAATATGAAGTTTTCAAAAGAATAATATGATAAAGATATCTTATACATAATCGTTGCGAGACCACTGAGTAAGATGGAGAAAAATTGTATAATCTCTCCTCTGGCGGAATTGCAATGATTTAAATATTTGATAATTTTAAAGTTCATTTTTGATAAGTGGTTTTTAATCAACTGTGCTGTTTTTTCGGGCTTTTTTAGCAAAAAAGTTTTTATATTTAGGGCTTGGAAGATGCCACCATAAAAATTTATAGATATTTAGTTTGTTAAAAGACATAGTAACTAGAATAATGTAGGGAATCAAAATAATATTTGTGCCTCAGCCATGCCATTAGATCTTTTTAGTCAGCCCCATATACACGTATCAACGCAACCAGCCAAGATCTTGAACATACTGAATCTCAATATCCAAAATCCTTCGGTGGATAGGGCGCATCAACAACTTGATTGGATGCTGAAGGTTGACTGGAATATCATGATATTGACAGAAGCTAAGTTTTCAAAAGGATGCCTCCATATTGCCAACGTATTAGGTGAAAGAGGCTATAAGGTACACATTCCAGATCAGTCTGATGCAGTGGATGATTATGCTGTTTTTATTGCAACCAAAAACCTGCCTATTGAGGAAAAGTCATTTTCCTTTCTCAGTCATTCACGAATAAATGCAGTACGCATTCTTTCTCATATTGGATGGATTAATGTTTTGGGTATTTATGTTCCCACGCATAGTGAATTTGAGCCTTATAAGAACGACAAGAAGATGAAGTTCCAAAACCAATTCATAAGTGCTTTTTCATCTTATTTGGGTGATAATAAAGAAGACTCTCACTACATCATCGGTGGTGATTTTAATGTAATTGAGCCTGCGAATACACCTAGATTGGGACATTTTCACAGATGGGAGTATTTCTATAACCAGTTTGCTGAATGGGGATTTCAAGATGGATTTAGGGCACTGCATCCCCACAAAGATGAGCGGAGCTGGTCTGGGAGGATGAACTCATTCAGGTTGGATCATCTCTTTACTTCAAAGGATATTACACCTTATATCGTTGAGTGTTTCTATGCACACGAGACTAGATCTCTTAAGCTAAGTGATCATTCTGCTATGGTTATGAATGTTGAGTTTTAAATTGACTATGCTGTGAGAATAGTGAGGATTTTAGTGTCTTATTCATCCTTCAGTCTTATATTTAGCATCGTCCAAGTCTAAAAAATAATGCTCATTTAAACATTTCTGAAGAAAGTAACTATTAAAACTCTATATATAGGCCGGAGGTTCGAATCCTCTCGGGGTCGCCATATTTTCCATAAATAAATCCTTTGAGATATATCCAAAAATTGCAATTTTCGGGTGTTCTTAAAGTCAAAATATAAATTTATGCTAAATGTATTTGTATTCTGTGACAGAATACGCCAGAATCACACTGTCAATAAGTGATTTGCTTGATTGTTTGAATACTCATAATACAGGGAAAGGCTATATGTTAGGGAATCTTAACAACAACTTTTTGCAAGCTATTGTTATTGTTGCGATTCTGTATGTTGCCGGTACTGAAGCTTGGGATATTTATCGCACGGATGATGAGCACTCCAAGGAAGTTATAAATGATGTTTCCCTAGCTCTTAAAAAGGGCTTTGATTCTAACGCAAATTTGCTTCGGTATTTAGGGGAGCAGATTATCATCCATGATGATATCGAAGGAAAAGCTGTTGAGACACTTATCCGAAAAACGCCTTCATTATCATACCCCTCATTGACAACATCTTATATTAGCATCGCTGATAAAAACGGGGTGATGAGGATAAGCGGCAAAGCTGGGATTTTGCCCAAAAATGCAAATAATATCCAAAAACGGCAATACTATGAGACGGCAAAAAAAGATCCTTGGGGGTATAAATTCTCTGTTCCTGAGAAAAGTCTTTTTAGTGTGAAATATGTATTGCCTTCAGCAATGGGTTTTATAAAAAGAAATGGGGATTTTGTCGGTTATCTTGTCCTAGGGTATACGATAGGTGAATTATATGACTACATTAAACCTAGTTTTGTAAGGCGGGGCTATCATTTCTATGTGTACGATGTTCACAATGATAAATATGTCCCTACCTTCAATACTGATGATGAAACTTTTTATAAAAAAAGAGAGAAGGATATTTTAAAGAAAATAGTCCCGAATTATCCTTTTGAAATTCATATTTATAAAGAACGTAGCCTTATTTTGATAGACAAGCTTTATGATAATCTTTTGCTACTTCTAAGCCTGTGTATGTTTTTGGGATATCTAATTTTTATGAATAGTAGACTGCAACAATATCAAAAGTCAGTGATGCAGCTCATTGAAAATGATGATGATAATAATGAAGTAAATAAGCTCCGTGACCTCCACGACCTTATCCATGCGCTTAAGGAAAGATATATGACCTTTGATAAAAAAATAGCATACCTCCAAAAAGAGTTTGAAAAACAAATACGAGGTAAACGCATACTGGAGATGTCGATGTATGGAAGGGAAAATCATCATGCAGAGGTGATGAACAAAGTCTATTCTGAGATCGAAGAAGTTGAATTCTGTTTAAGCGCCTTAAAAAATATATGTGAAGATACAAGGTATACAAAATTGATTTCGCGATGCTCAGATCTGATGGATTCTATCAAAGATATAAAGCCTTCACAGCAAGAGAGGAGCCCTTACAGTCTGAATTCAATTGTAGAAGAGACAATCTTTTATTATTCCGCAGATTTCCATGAGAATGAGATTATGATTGAGAAAAAACTAGATAGGAAAATCCCTATATGTGCAGGGGATCAGCTTTCAGTGAAACATTGCTTGATCTCAATTCTGGGCAAGATTTTGGAGGAAAGTTATGGTCTCAAAAAGATTTCTATCAAATCTGGTTACTGTAGAGATCAAAGTGGGAATTTCTATGTAGAAGTTACTGAAAAATCATCAAAAGACGGGAGACTTGCTCAGGTTGATTTTGATGAATACGTAGAAAAACTCCAGAGCGATACCCTCTCGATCGAAGTTAAAGAAGAGGGGAGAAGAAGAGACTGGTATGTCAGTATTAAAAGCTTCCAAGTCACTCAAAACGATCAGAAAAATATACAGGTTGAAAGTTTTGGGGAAGTGTCTTCAAGTAAGCACTAGCATCAGTTATAGCCGTATCAATTTCTTCGCCTGTGTTTCCTGATAAAACCAGGAGCGTTTGAATCCCATACTGATTGCCGCCAAGAATATCAGTCCCTACAGTATCTCCAACCATAATTGCTTTTGCTTTATCAATGCTCTTAAGATTAAACTTTTCCCAAATAAGGTCATAAATGAATTTGTGGGGCTTACCCATGTATATGACAGATTTCCCTTTTTTCTCGAGATATGCGCTATAATAACCCGCAGTTTTTCGAGTTGTTCCATCAAATGGGGCTGTAATATCTGGGTTCGAGCAAAGGACGGGTATATCTGTTTTGGCAATCTCATCTAGCACCGACATAAAAGCACTGTTATCCTCAGACTCTTCAGTGAAAAGAGAAAGGACAACAAGGTTTGCTTTCTTAAAGTCATCCACAAGAATGCTTTCACTATCAAAGAAAAGATCTTTGTTTTTATGCTGACCAAAGTGAAATATTTTGGCATCAGGATAATTTTTGGAAATATAAAACCGCGTTGCATCTCCAGAGGTGAAGATAGAGATGTTTTCTGGGAATCCAAGATTCACAAGCTTGTTTTGCGCAATGTGATTTGGGCGAGGGTTGTTTGTTAAAAGAATGACCTTCTTTCCGCTATCTAAAAGTCTGGAAATTGTTTTTTGTGTCCCGGGAAGGGCATCTTTTTCATCGTAAATGACACCAACCATATCAACGATAAAAAGATCAAATTGATTCTCGATTTTTTCCAGGGAAGAAATTTGTTGAATTTTCATTGAAGGGCCCCCTTGCTTGGAACAGGCGATTAAAAAAAAGAGGAGACTAGCTAATCTCAAGGTGTTTTTTGATAATCCATTCAATAAATGTTTTATCCAAAGCCATTTTGTTCTCAGAGGCATCTTGGTAGCTGTAAATATCTTCGAATAGAGCAATATATTCATCCATAGTGAGATCGATGTCTTTATCCAAAAGCTCTTGGGTAAGAGCTTGCGTGCATTTGTGCACAACTTCCAGGTCGAGATAAGTGCGCTTCACTCTCTCCACAAAATGCTTGTCTGCAAGTCCATCAATAAGTTCATGGGGCTCACAACCAAATGCTTCCGCAATAGCATAGATGGTTTTTGTTGAGGGTTTCTTCGATTTTCCGCTGATAATATTATGTACAGCATTCCTATTCAGGTTTGCTCTGCGCTCAAACTCAAGAATAGAAATCCCCATTTTTTCAATGCCAGATTTAATTCTGGCAGCGAGAACACTCATATTAGAATCCTATTGACATCACATTTTTTGTATAATATACGTATAAATATACATCATATATCTTCGTATATATGATATATTCTCTATCACAAATCGCCTGAGAAATCAACCAAAAAACTGCTTTATGAGATAGGAGAGGTACAGATGGGAAAGAGAAATAGATTGCTTATTCTGTCAATTTTAGAGATGAGGATGGGTGCATTAATGCAGGAGTTTTTCGAAATATTTTCAGCAGAAAATTATAGCTTTTATCAATTTGAACGGGCTTCATATAAAAAAACTAGGGAGAAAAGACATGGAAAATACACAAAATAATACGCCAATGTATGATGTGTTCCACGCTCTAAAGACAGAGTCAGGAGAGACTGACTGGCAAAAAATAGGCGCCGCCTGGAAAAACACAGAGGAAGAAGGTTTAACCATTAGGCTAAAAGAAATGCCAGAGACAATGGAGCTGATTTTCTTTGAGCCCTTTCAAGAAAAGGTGCAAAGCAATGTTTGATTAAGCTGTTGCGTCCGGATTTTATATCTTTAAAAATTCTTTAAAGAGAGAAGGTACTTGTTCCTACGGCTTTGAAGGTGTACAACATACTGAGTATATATTGATCCCCATTCCTAATTTATAGGGGTGAGTGTAACCTCTAGAATCACTAGTTAAGTGGACATTTCATGCGACGTGCGGCAGCATCTTTGCTAACTTTTTTAATAGCGTTTTTGCGAATTCTGTTCTGGGTTGTCGCTGTTACAGTGGGTCTATGGTCGGGCCTGTCTTTTCTTGATGTCAACTTTACGGTGAATCCTCCTGCAGAAACTTCTCTCTGGTCTTATCAGAAATTGCAAATACAACCTCACTATCTTCAGGTTCGTTTGCGCATTCATGACCTGAAATACAAGCGAGGGAAACAGTATTTCAGTCTTGAAGAGGGGAGGGTCCATTTCTCACCTTTCCAATTTTTAATGGGTCGAAGCCTCTCTCAACTGAAGCTTAGGAATGCCAATTTTTATTGGCCAGATGGAAGCAGTGCTTCAAAAGAGAGCACAACAATGCCGTTATGGCTAAAGCAAATTGAGTGGAAAACAATTTCTCTTGAAAATGTTGAAGGCCAGTATGCAGAAAAAATCAAAATTGAAGATTTATGCTTTGGGAAAAAGCCTCTTTCGGGGCAAATCACGCTCCTTGAAAATATGCCCTTGGCTTCTGGATTCCAGCTTAAAAAAGGGACAAAGTTTTTTCTTTCTGGACAGTTATATCCTGAGTTTGAAAAAAGCCACATAGATGCTAGAGGTCAGATTTCTGGTATGTTGCTTGCCTCAGGGGAGTCTTTACCTATTGATGACTTTACACTCAACCTGAGCTTTTCATCAGAAGATGCATTGCAAGCAAAGCTTCATTTTGACCTAGGGCAAAAGAGTGTTCTTGATTTTACAATTAAGGCTCTTGGTTCAAATTTTATACGTGCTCCTTTTGGATATGAGGGAAAGGTTACACCCCTCTCCCTTGGGGATTTAAACGCTTTATGGCCTGCAGGTCTTGCCCAAAATGCCCGGAATTGGATCCACAATAACCTCAGTGTAGGTCATATTGAAAATTTGTGGGTTAAGGGAGAAGTCTCTTCATGGCGTGAAGGTTTGGAACCTCTTTCTATGAATGGGGGTATGAAACTCAAAAATATGCAGGTGAAATATCATGCAACTTTACCCCAAATCCAAGGCATGGATGCGGATGTGACTTTTACTCCCGACCATTTTGATATTCGTCCCACGAGTGGACACATTAAAGGTCTCGATATTCATAAAGGGGTGATTCTTCTAAAAGGTCTGCAAGAGGAAAATCAAGATGGTGATGTTTCCCTCCAGATCAAAGGCCCCCTGCAAGATGCTTTTTGGTTAATTAATGAACCAGGTTTAGCTCTTCTTGACCGCTTCAATTTCAAGCCAGAGGACGCTACAGGGGAGGCAGAGTGTGATGTGAGGTTTCAGTTCCCACTGCTCGGAAAGCTTACTTTAGATGGTGTTGAGACAGAAGCCTCTGCCAAAATGCGAAAGGTTACATTACACACCCTACCTGGAAGCAAGGGCCTTGGCCCTTTGACCGAAGGCGAATTTTCCCTGATTTTGAAAGATCATCAGTTAACTCTGAGGGGTAAAGGGGTGGCAGGAGATCCGCTTGAACTAACATTAACAGAAGATTATCGTCAGAAGAAAATCGTGCAAACATTGCAAGCCCAAGCAACATTTGAAACGGGAAAGCTTCTAGAAGGTCTTGAATTGGGTGGCTTTGTAAACAGGCCAGAGGGGAGTCTGAAATTTATCAGCAAAGACAATAATGTAGATTTGACGGTGACCTTTAAGGGTGGGAAAATTTTGATTCCTTTCTTTCAAGATATTGAGGTATCTGCAGAAAAACCTATTGTTCTTGAGGGAGGTGGTCCGCTGAAAAAGGGTCTTCCTGCAGACAAATGGTCATTGAAAGCAACTCAAGAAGAGAAGCTTCTTGTGCAGGGTGAGTTATCATTTGCACCTGAGAAAGGATTTTCCCATTTTACCCTGGAGAGCCAGCCTGGTTTTGCCCAAGCATTCAAGGTTGAAGGTCATGAAAAAGAAAATATTTGGGATATCACAGCGTCCGGAAAAGCCTTGAATATCTCTCCTCTGCTGTCCCGGAAATCTTCTGATGATGATACCTTCACAGGCCATGCACGTTTGAGGCTTGAAGATGCACTAATTGGGGATCGCCCTTTCCTAAAAGAGCTTGTGGGAGATTTTTCCTTTCAGGAAGGCAAAATCGTTGAGGGGAGCTTGATGGCAAAATCAGGCCAGGAGCATGAAGACGCCTTCACATTGACAATATCTCAGGATGATAAGGAACGGCAACTTTCTATACAGGGAGAGAATTTTGGTCGCATTCTCAGCAGCCTTTCGGAAGATATTGACCTGGATGGAAAGGCTCTGGAAATAAAGGCGCATAAGCCCCTAGAAGAGGGACAAGATAAACCCTGGAAGGGATCCTTTACTGTAGAAGATGCAACAATTAAGAAAATCCCCCAAATCACTCAGCTTTTCCGCATTCTCACACCTTTTCCAATGATGGATGTCATGAGTCAAAAAAATGAGTACCTCGTTTTCCGTAAGCTTCAAGGAGACTTTGAATTCCACAAAGCGCTGCTCACATTCAAGGAGACCTTTGGAACTGGTATTAACATCAGCATGACTTTGGATGGAGAAGTAGATTTTGAACATGACTACCTCAAGCTTCAAGGAAGTGTTGTTCCCTTCAGTGTTTTAAACACAATCCTGAGTCATATTCCCATCATTGGCCGTCTTCTTACCGGTGGTAAAGGAGAGGGCATTTTAGGGATGAATTATAGTATCGAGGGGCCCTTTAGTGAGACAAAAATCTCATCAAACCCTATGAGTGTTCTCACGCCAGGAATTGTACGTAAATTTACCCGGAATAGTTCTAAGATTGATCGTGAGAAATTGGCTGAAGAAAAACGCCTTCGGGAAGAGGTTCTCGAAGAAGAAGAATCTGCAGAATAACCTAGTGCATTAAATGATAAAGGCAAAAAAGCCCGGATTAACGCCGGGCTTTTTTATGCAACGATCTTTAAGGGGGCTCTTAGTGAACCTTTGCAGCTTCTTTCTCTTCCTCAACAACCTGGGAAGCCGCTTGATCTGCTTGCTGGCGATAGAGAGCAGCAAAATCAATGGGTGCGAGAGAAAGCGGTGGGAAGCCACCTTGAGCCGTTGTCTCGGCAATAATTTGGCGCGCAAAAGGGAAAAGGAAACGAGGACACTCAATTAACAGAATAGGGCGAAGATCTTCAGGCTTCATTTCCGCTTCAAAAGTAAAGAGGCCGCGATAATCTAACTCAAGTAAGAAAACGGTTTCCCCTTTGACAGTGGCTTTTACAGTTGTGCCAAGCATCACTTCAAAAGCCTTATCTCCGACAGGATCTGCCTGAACATCAACACTTACATCGATGTTGGGTTTATCTTCTGTGGAGGTAAAATACTTCAAAGGATTCGGGCTTTCAAAAGAAAGATCCTGAATGTATTGTGCTCCCACTTGGAAAGCCATGCTTGGTGTTGCGTTTGCAGCTGCTTTGTCTGTCATGCTTATACCCTTCGGTTCAATTTAAGGGACCTTAACGTATTCTGTAGGGGAAGGCTAGGAATAAATAGCTACCTTTAGTCCAATGTTTCAGGGGAGTTTTCTGCAGGAGTTAACATTGCTTCAATATATTTTTTAAGAAGCAGTCTGTGGCGAAAGCCGAACTCAACTTCAAGAATTTCAGGAGCTGTCCCAGCTCTTTCTTTTTCGCCAATTCTGTTCATAAGCGCTACTTCTTCCTTGAAAAATTTTCTGCGTAATCTAGCTAAAGTTCCGGTTAGCTCACGGAATGAATTTTCGTCAAGAGTTCCTGATCGGCAGTGCGCAAGAGCTTCTTCAATTTGCTCGTCTATTGCACACACAAAGGGGCTACACAAATCGTCAGTTCCCTCTAAGGCAAGTTTGCTAAAGAAGGGTGTTCCGGGAAATAAAGTGGCTGCTATTTCATCTTCTGCTGCAGCTCCAGAGGGTGGTGCTTGCTTATCACAAAAAGTACTAAGATTGAGCATATCATCAGATCCTGCAAGTGATGCTGATTTACACACGACGGTATTACCATCCACCTGCGCTCCCCACAGGGATATTGAGGCGAAAAGACTAATAAGAAAAAATATTTTATTCATAATATTTTCTTATATGGAAAATAATTACTGCTCAAGTTCTATTTTTAAGAAATTAATTTTTGAGGGGGGCTTATAAGGTCAGGGCTTGTTGTTCAAGCTCTTTGACTTCATCCCGAAGTTTAGCAGCTGTTTCAAATTCCAGATCCTCAGCAGCTTTCAGCATATCTTTATTGAGAGCTTTGATCTTAGCCTGGATTTCACCTGGTGAGAGTTTAGGAAGTTTCTTCCCAGCTTCCTCAACTTTGGCTGCATCCTCAACAATGCGGCGGATGGATTTTTCCACACCTTTCGGGATAATGCCATGCTTGGTGTTATGATCAATTTGTTTCTGACGGCGGCGCTCTGTTTCATCTAAAGCGGCTTTCATGGAGCCTGTAACTTTATCAGCATACAAGATTACACGCCCTTCCACATTCCGGGCGGCGCGGCCAATAGTTTGAATCAAGGATGTGCGGGAGCGAAGGAACCCTTCCTTATCAGCATCCAAAATTGCAACCAAACGACATTCGGGAATATCTAATCCTTCCCGGAGGAGGTTAATCCCTACAAGCACATCAAATTCTCCTGTGCGGAGATCTTGGATGATTTGAATCCGCTCCAGCGTGTCTATATCAGAATGCATGTAGCGAACTTTGAGGCCAGCTTCGTTCAGATAATCCGTGAGGGCTTCAGCCATTTTCTTGGTCAGTGTGGTCACAAGAACGCGTCCATTATATTTCACAGCATCCTTACACTCATGAATCAGGTCATCCACTTGATCCTTGGTGGGGCGAATATCGCAGACAGGATCAACCAAGCCTGTGGGGCGGATAATCTGTTCTACAAACACACCTTGGGTTTGCTCAAGCTCCCAAGGGCCAGGCGTTGCAGAAACGTACACTGTCTGAGGACGGCGCTCTTCCCACTCTTCAAACTTGAGGGGACGATTGTCTTTACATGATGGCAGGCGGAAGCCATGCTCAGAAAGAACAGCTTTTCGGGCAGCATCTCCCCGGTACATTCCTCCGATTTGAGGCACTGTGACGTGGCTTTCATCCACAAACAAAAGAGCATCTTGTGGAAGGTAATCAAAGAGAGTAGGGGGCGGCTCTCCAGGAGAGCGTCCTGTGAGAAAGCGGGAGTAATTCTCGATCCCATTGCAGTGCCCGACTGTTTCCAGCATCTCAATATCAAAGGTAATCCGCTGGCGTAGACGTTGGGCTTCCAGCAGCTTGTTTTGGGACTCAAGCTCTGCGAGTCGCGTCTTCAGCTCAAGCTTAATCCCTTTTACAGCCTGGGTCATTGTGGGGCCAGGTGTGACATAGTGGCTATTGGCGTAAATCTTGACCTGGTCTAGTTCTTTAACAACTTCTCCCGTAAGGCTATCGATCTCGATGATAGATTCAACTTCGTCCCCGAAGAGGTTAATGCGCCAGGCACAATCTTCAAAGTGAGAGGGAAAGACTTCGATCACATCCCCCCGCACGCGGAAAGTTCCCCGGGTGAGAACCATGTTGTTTCGCTTATACTGCAGCTGCACCAGTTCTTGGAGAAAAGCATCTCGGTCCAATTCTTCTCCCACCTGCACAGGAATCACCATTTGGCCATAAGACTCCCGTGACCCAATGCCATAAATACAGGAGACACTGGCAACAATCACGACGTCCCGTCGCTCCAGCAAAGAACGGGTTGCACTATGGCGCATCCGATCGATTTGTTCATTGATAGAGGCTTCTTTTTCAATGTACGTATCTGTCCGTGGGACGTAGGCTTCTGGCTGATAATAGTCGTAGTAAGAAACGAAGTATTCCACTGCATTATGGGGAAAGAATTCCTTCATTTCCCCATACAACTGTGCAGCAAGGGTTTTGTTGGGAGCAAGGATTAGGGCAGGCTTTTCAGTGCGTTGAATGACCTGAGCCATAGTAAAAGTTTTTCCTGATCCCGTGACACCAAGCAAAACTTGATCCTGGGCGCCTTTCTCCACCTCTTCTGAAAGCTCCTGGATGGCTTGGGGCTGATCTCCAGCAGGCTCATAGGAAGAAGAAAGAGAAAAAAGCTTCGCCATCTAATCCTCAAGCTTCAGAGCAACGTGGCGCTTTTTCCCAGAGGAGACTTTGACAGGCCCCTCTGCAAAAAGAGACATTGGATAGAGAGCCTCCGTATCTTGGACGGTCTCTCCTTGGATGCGGGCGCCTCCACCTTTGATCAGACGGCGGGCTTCTCCTTTAGAAGACGCAAATCCGCTGGCCATAAAGATATCAGTGACATGGACTTGCCCCTCTTGGATCATACCCCGGGGAAGGGTTTTCTCGGGTAAACCATCAACACTATCGCCACTTGTACCTTGGAAGTTTGCGAGAACAGCAACATGGATTTCTGCAAGAACGTCCTCTCCATGGGTCGATTGCGTAATGGTATCTGCAAGCAGGGTTTTAGCAGCATTAATATCTGCCCCTTCTGCCATGGGGAGGGCCTCAATCTCAGCAACAGGGATATCCGTAAAGAGCTTTAGGAAACGTATAACATCTCGGTCATCCACATTGCGCCAATATTGCCAAAAATCAAAGGGAGGAAGAAAGTCTTCATCTAGCCAGACAGCCCCACCCATGGATTTACCCATCTTTTTTCCATCAGCCGTGGTGATCAGGGTGGAGGTGAGCCCAAAAGCTTGGGCTCCTGTGAAGCGCCGGACCAGATCAGCACCATTAATGATATTTCCCCATTGCTCAGAACCACCAAGTTGGAGCGTGCACTTCTCTCGCCTGTAAAGCTCAAGGAAATCTACAGATTGGAGAATCGTATAATTAAATTCGAGGAATGTGAGGGGTTGCTCTCGATCCAGGCGTTGACGGACACTGTCCATCGTGAGCATTCGGTTGATTGTAAAGTGAGGACCATAGGTCCGCAGCAAATCAATATATGAGATGTCCTTGAACCAGTCGTAGTTATTTAAGATCTTGGCATCAGTGGGACCATCCCCGAATGTGAGGAACTTTTCAAAAACCTTTTGCAGGTTCCGCATGTTTTCCTCAATCTTCTCATCACTCAGGAGCTGCCGGCTCTCATCCCGGCCAGAAGGATCTCCAATGCGGGTAGTTGCTCCTCCCATAATAATAAGGGGTTTGTGGCCATATTGCTGGAGTTTGCGCAACCACATAATCTGAATGAGGTTTCCAACGTGTAAGGAAGGGGCTGTGGCATCAAATCCGATGTAGGCAGTTACAGGCTCCTTTTGAAGAGCGTTATCCAAAGCTTCAAAATCGGTGCATTGGTGAATGTAGCCACGTTCCGCAACGTCTTTTAGGAAAGGGCTTTTAAAGCTATGCTCGGTCATATTTATTCCTCATCCATTTGAAAGGGATCTTCTGTTCCCATGGCACGGACTTCTTCAACTTCAGGGATGTAGTGCTTCAGCATGTTCTCAATCCCAGATTTTAATGTGGCTGTGGAACTTGGGCAGCCTGAGCAGGCACCACGCATCTGGAGATAAACAATGCCATCCTCAAAATGGTCAAAAACAATATCTCCCCCATCCATAGCTACAGCGGGGCGGATCCGCGCATCAAGGAGTTCCACAATTTCTTTTTCAATTTGACTAAGATCATCAAGATTTCGCTCAGAGGGTTCCTGTCCTTCAGGCAGCTCAAGCAAATCAATAGAGGTATGAAGGGTAAAGTAATCCACAAGCGTCCCAAAAATATCAGGCTTCAAGACACTCCAACTGACTTTAGGGTTCTTTGTGATTGTGATAAAATCTTGTCCAAAGAAGCAGGCTTGAATTCCAGGAATTTGAAAGAGTTTCTTAGAGAGGATCGTACGCTCCCCCTCTTCTTTATTTCGAAATTCCACAGGGGGCTGGTCTCCCATGACATCTTGGCCAGGGAGGAATTTGAGAGAGAGGGGATTCGGCGTTTCTTCTGTTTGAATAAACATGTGTGGACCTCTTTTATATTAACAGGGAATCCTGTAAACTTTTGTAAGACCTTTGGGGATGAAAAGCAAATTTTTTGTCCTTTTTAAAGAATGAGACAGGGAGGGGTCGTGTCAAAATTTTGTGTCACGCTTGACGATAAATATACCCTCCAGGAGGGCCGCATCTATCTCACAGGTCTTCAGGCTTTGGTGCGCCTTCTCCTCATGCAGCGCTGGGCAGACCAATCTCACGGATTTAATACAGCAGGATTTCTCTCCGGTTATCGGGGATCTCCCCTGGCTGGCATTGATCTTGAGGCCTGGCGTGCCGCAAAATATCTAGAAGAAAATCGTGTAATTTTTCGTCCTGCCATTAATGAAGATTTGGGGGCAACAGCTGTGTGGGGAAGTCAACAAGCCAGCCTCTTTCCTGGAGCAACTGTCCAGGGTGTTTACGGTATGTGGTATGGCAAGGGCCCAGGCGTAGATCGTAGTCTTGATGCAATTAAACATGCAAACCACGCAGGGACAAGCCGACTTGGGGGTGTGCTTGCCCTCATGGGGGATGACCATGCTTGCAAATCTTCCACTTTGCCTCATCAAAGCGATATGGCCATGATGTCGGCCTTTGTCCCAATTCTGAATCCATCTTCTGTACAAGATGTTCTGGATTTAGGGCTCTACGGATGGGCAATGTCTCGGGCCAGTGGGTTATGGACAGGCTTCAAAATGGTTTCCGATACAGCAGAAACAGCAGCTTCTGTAACTGTGGGATCGGAGCGTTTTCACCTTCTTCCACCAGAGCGTTATGGCGGAGAGACCGCAAGTCTTTCCATTCGTTGGCCAGACCAACCAGCTGTGCAAGAAGAACGCCTCCATACCGAGCGTCTTCCCCTGGTTCAGCGTTTTGCTTATGCTCACCGGCTCGACAAAATTCTTTGGGCACCAAAAAAAGCCCGTGTAGGGATTGTGGTGACAGGAAAGTCGACGATTGATACTCTTCAGGCACTTTCAGATCTTGGCATTGATAACAAACTTGGACGGGATTTGGGCATTCGTGTCTATAAGGTTGCTCTCACCTGGCCCCTTGAGCCAGAACGGCTCAAGGAGTTTGCTGAGGATTTGGAAGAAATCATTGTGGTGGAAGAAAAACAGCCTTTGATCGAAAACCAGATAAAAACATTGCTTTATGCTTATCCAGAGAGCCAGCGTCCTCAGGTTGTTGGTAAAACTGATGAACGGGGCCGGCCTCTGCTTCCTGTGACTTATGAGCTCGATAGTTTGCAGATTGCAACAGCTCTCGGGCAGCGTTTCCAAAAGCTTGGCATTCCTCTCGAGAAACGAAGTGCAAGTCAGTTAAACTCCTTGCAACAACGCCAAGCTGAGCTTCAAGAAAAGAATGTTCGCCTAGAGAGATCTCCTTTTTATTGCTCGGGTTGTCCGCACAATACGTCAACCCGGGTTATAGAAGGGTCTCGAGCTCTTGCAGGAATTGGATGCCACTACATGGCCACTTGGGTTGAGAGTGAACGCACAAAAACAGTCAGCCATATGGGGGGTGAAGGTGCCGGGTGGATTGGCCAATCTCCTTTCCGGGAAGAGCCCCATATTTTTGCGAATATGGGTGATGGGACCTACTACCATTCAGGGCTGATGGCAATTCGGGCATGTGTCGCAGAGAACGTGAATATTACCTACAAGATTCTCTATAACGATGCTGTTGCCATGACGGGTGGTCAGCCTGTGGAGGGTGGTTTGACTGTGCCGCAAATCACACAACAGGTCGCAGCAGAAGGGGTGAAGAAGATCGTCGTTGTAACAGATGATCCTGAAAAATACCCGGTAGGAGCTGGCTTTGCTTCAGACGTAAAAATCTATGATCGCAGTGAACTAGAGTGGGTTCAGCAAACTTTGCGAGAATGGCCCGGAGTTTCAGCGCTTATCTATGATCAAACCTGTGCAGCCGAACTTCGGCGTCGCCGTAAGCGGGGAATGGCTGAAGATCCGCCTGTGAGAGCCTTTATTCATAAAGATGTGTGTGAAGGTTGTGGCCATTGTAGTGAAAAATCCCACTGCCTTTCCGTGACTCCTGTTGAAACAGCCTTCGGAGAAAAACGGGCCATTGACCAATCAAGCTGTAATAAGGATTTTTCCTGTGTAGATGGTTTTTGTCCAAGCTTTGTGAGTCTGGAGGGCGCTGTTTTGAAAACGCCTAGTCCAGAGCCAAGTCTTTTTGACCATGCGCTCCCAACACCAAAACAACCCCCCTTAGAAACGCCGTATCCGATCTACATCACCGGCATTGGAGGGACGGGAATTGTGACCGTAGGAGCTTTGTTGGGGATGGCAGCTCACCTTGAGGGAAAGGGATGTACGGTTGTTGATCAAGTTGGTCTCGCACAAAAGGGAGGGGCTGTAGTATGCCAGCTTACCATTGGCAAAGGTCCAGAGCAGCTCAAAAGTGCCCGCATCGGAACCGGACAAACGCGTCTCCTTCTGGGGTGTGACTTAGTCGTCTCCGCTTATCCAGATACATTGCGGACGTTACTTCCTAAAACCACTAAAGCTATTATTAATCAGAATCAGGCCATTACGGGGGAATTTACCAAGGGCGGGACTTATGACTTCAAGACCAAAACCCTTCTCCAGGATCTCAAAGCCTATGTTGATCCTGATGATTTGGATTTAGTTCCCGCAGGAGAAGTAGCGAAAGCTCTTCTAGGGGATACAATTTCGACCAATATTTTCATGATGGGTTATAGCCTTCAAAAAGGATTGGTGCCTGTTTCTCTTGAGGCTGTTGAGGAAGCAATCCGTTTGAATAATGTCGCTGTTGAGCAAAATCTCCAAGCTTTGTACCTGGGCCGTTTAATGGCTCACGAACCTGAGCTTGTACAAAAAGCAGCCCTCAAAGAAAAACCTCTGGAAGAGCCAATCCCCAAAGGATTAGAAGAGCTCATTTCTCATCGCATGCTGCATCTTTCAGCATATCAGGACATTGACCTTGCTCACACTTTTGAGGCCTTTATTCGTCGTGTGCAGTATCGTGAGGCAGAAGTTTGCCCAGGGCGGGAATCTTTAACCCAGGCAGTTGCTGTAAACCTGGCCAAGTTTATGATGGTTAAGGACGAATATGAAGTTGGGCGTCTCTACACAGATGGCCGCCTCGAGGAACAGCTCAAGGCTCAGTTTGAGAAATGGGATCGGATGCACCTTTATCTTTCGCCCCCAATCTTGGCGCCGAAAGATCCTCATACTGGAAAGCCTATTAAAATCAAGGTAGGAGCCTGGGCTTTGCGGGTCTTCCGTTTGCTAGCGCGTTTCAAATCAATTCGCGGAAAGTGGTATGACCCGTTCTCATACTTGGGGGAGCGTAAGCACGAGCGTCAGCTTTTAGCTCAATATCAGGACCTTCTTTCCGAGATTCTGCCAGGTCTTACGGCTGAAAACCATGCTATTGCTGTGAAGCTTGCCAGGCTTCCAGACGAAATTCGTGGCTATGGTTACATCAAAGAAGGCAAAGCAGTTACTGCTGAAAAACAAAAGCAAAAACTCCTTGCCCAGTTCTGGGAAAAAGCCTCAGGAAATACTCTCTCTGGGACGAATGGATAAGTCTTACTAACCAATCTTTTGAGGAGGCTGGAGATCTTGTTTAGGAGAATCAAAGCTCTCCAGATTGGCTTGGAATTTAATACGCTGCTCGATTTGGTTCACAAGCACATCACCATAGACCGTAATCACAAGGGTTTGGGTGGTTGGATCATAGTCTTCGATTTCTACATGAACATTCAGAAACCGGGGCTCAAAGCGCATAATGGTTTCTGCCAAAATCTCGCTCACGGCTTCCCAAGCTGCAATATTTTCTGAGGGGATATTTGAAAAATCCATAAACCCATAACCAAGCACAGACCAACGGACCTCATCTGGCATAGCATCTGTATCGTACCGGGCATAAAAAGAGCGTGTGTTGAGAAGTCGGCCGACTTCCTCTGCAATTGATTCAAAAAGCCCATGGATATCGTAACCCCGAAATGGCACAGATTCATGCTGTGTCTTAGGATCATCATCTTGCAAGCGATCAAATAAAGGGGCTCTAAAAATTTCTGTCATGAGTTGCCTCTATAGCGGCCTGGCCTGAAACGATCTCCATAACTTTTTATAATTGGTTTCCCATCTCCTTGAGTAACGAGGGTATAGGAAAGACCCTGAGCCTCAGCATAGGCAACAGCAGCATCTTTATTAGGAAATGTCAGGGCCTTTTGAGACTGCGTTGCACGCTCTCCTACCCACCCCATCAAAGGGTCCCGATAGAGATTACCGCGGGGCATGTATTCTAAAATCCACTGAGATGTTTTAGCCTTTCCAGACTGGGTGGCGACTTTGGAATAGGGATAGATACGGACTTTAACCATAACCTTGATCTCACTCTCCCCAACAGTATACCCTAGACAAGGAAGCTTGATGAGAAAAAAATGGCAGGACCTTTTGTAGGTATGGGGGCTCTGATTATGTGTGATAAAGGAGTCGTGCCTTTGCCTCTCGTTGTAACACCCCAAAACCGTGTGATGGGAACAGCGGGCCCCCTTGCAAATATCATGGATTTCATTCCCATGAACAATATTAAGCCCTTTGGGATCTGTGCCGTTCTCGGAGGGTTGCCCTGCGTGCCAGCAATTGTGGCGCCGTGGATCGTCGGATGCCCAATTGTGCATGTTGGACCCATGCCTGCACTCACGATGCAATCTCAGGCCATGTGTGCTTTGGGAGGGCAGGTTAAAATCCTCTTCCCAGGGCCTCCTACAACGGTCATTCCTTAGGAAGAAGAGCCTGGTTGAGAAAAAAGTGCTAAAATTGTCAGATTTTTCGTATTTTGAACCAATTATAGTGTAAACTGTGTGGCAGCTCTTGATCGACTCTTACTAAATAGTGCTGTTAAAATAGCTTTTGCAAATCGCTTTAATTTCAGATTTTAAGGAGAGGAGAGGGAAGGGTCAGCATAGCTGGCTCTGTACAAGGATGCTTAATAAAACTGAAACGCTAAAGGAGATTACGTAATGGCGACAGGAACAGTAAAATGGTTTAATCCAACAAAAGGGTATGGATTTATTGCACCTCAAGATGGGTCTAAGGACGTTTTTGTGCATATCAGTGCTGTTGAAAAATCAGGAATGAATGGCTTGGACGAGGGACAAAAAGTAAGTTTTGACCTTGAAACAAACAGAGATAAAACATCTGCTGTTAATCTTGCTTTAATTCAAGAATAACCCCAAAAAAATCTACCAAAGCTCCCCCTTTGGTAGATTAAAATAATCCTGGCCGTTGGCTGGAGATTCGGCTGTGAGCCTGAAGATCGCAGGCAAAAAGAAGCCCGAATGAGGCCATGATTGTGAGAAGCGATGTCCCCCCATAAGAAATGAGGGGAAGAGGAACTCCCACAACGGGAAGCATTCCCATGACCATGGCCGTATTTACAAACACGTAGAGAAACAGAGACGTTGTGACTCCGAACACGATGAGCCGTCCGAATTGGTGATGAACGCGCCATGCAACCCGATATCCGTATCCAATTAAGAGACCAAAGAGGAACAGAAGGAAAATCGCACCTGCAAAGCCCCATTCTTCTCCGATCATTGTAAAGATAAAGTCGGTTTGCTTTTCAGGTAGAAAATTCAGATAACTCTGACTCCCTTGCATAAAACCCTTCCCAAACAAGCCTCCTGAACCAAGGGCAATTTTGGATTGAATCACGTGGTAACCCGAGCCCAAAGGATCATTTTCAGGATTGAGAAATGTTAAAACACGCTTCTTCTGGTAGGTGTGTAAGAAAGGCCATGCAAGAGGTGGGAGCCCTACAATGGCTAAACCTCCCACCCATAAATAGAATTTATGAATGCCTGCAACAATAATCATGGCTCCACCAATCATTAAGATCATTAGAGTTGTTCCCAGGTCTGGCTGACGCAGAATCAGGAGTGAAGGGATCAGAAGCAGACAAAAAGGAATAATCGGGGCCCAGAAAGTTCGCACTTCTATGTCACTTAACTGATGAAAATAGCGGGCAAGGGCTGGAATAATGGCTACTTTCATCAGCTCAGAAGGTTGGAGCTGGATAAAGCCAAGATTAATCCATCGTCGGGCCCCCATGCCTACAAACCCCATTACCTCAACGCCGATAAGCATGACAAAACACAGACCATAGATCCAGAAAGCCCATCGAAAAAGCGATCTTAAAGAAGCCAAAGATATCACAAGCATCATACTAAATCCGATAAGGAACCGGACGAGCTGCTTGGCCGCCCAAGGCTGCCAGCTTCCACCTGCTGCAGAATAGAGTGTCATGAGCCCAATGCCAATGAGGATAAAGATGATGAAAATCATTCCCCAGGGAAGGGACCAGAAAGTCTGAAAAGCAGAGCGAAGGCCGCGTTTGGAATGATGGTCCAGGTGGAGATTAAATTGCATTGTATTTCACTCCCATTTTGCTGGCAGCTTGAAGGATTTTGACTCCCTCAGGGGCGGCTGTTTGGCTGCCCCATCCCCCATGATCAATAATCACAGAGACAGCATATTGAGGGTTCTCTGGTGTGGTAAATCCAACAAACATAGCATGATCTCTCAGATGCCAAGGGAGCTCGTGTGTTTTACGAACGCCGGCTTCCCTCTCTGCTTTTGAAATGCGGCGGACCTGGGCTGTTCCTGTTTTTCCAGCAATACGGGGTATGACTTTATTGAATCGACGCAAAGTTCCCCGTTCTCCATAGACCGCTGTCATCATGCCCTTGCGCACAAGCTCAAGGTGCTGAGGAGGGCAATCTATAGGGTTCCAGGAGAGAAGAGAGCTCTCTGCGGCTTTTTCAAAATCAAGAGTTGGTTCAATTTTTCGGCCGCTGGCAAGACGGGCTGTCATGATGGCGAGCTGAAGGGGTGTTGCTTGGGTATACCCTTGCCCAATCCCTGTGTTCACAGTTTCCCCGCGATACCAGGGTTGCCCCAGATATTTTTTCTTCCACTCTCGGTCAGGAATGAGTCCAGATTTTTCGCCAGGCAATCCAAGGGAAGAAACACTTCCAAGGCCTAAATCTCGTGCCATATCAGCGATTGCATCAATTCCAATTTTAAGTGCGAGTGTATAGAAAAAAGGATCACAAGAAAGCGCAATAGAATTGAGAGGGTTTACATTTCCATGGCCATGCTTGCGCCAACAGTGGAAAGTGTGGGATCCCAAGTGAAACTTTCCATTGCAGTGCACAGTGTAATTTTCATCAATAGCCCGCTTTTTGAAGGCTGCTAAAAGAGTCACCATCTTAAAAGTAGATGCCGGAGGATAGAGCCCCTGAAGGGGTTTGAATGTGAGAGGATGGTGAGGATCATTCAAAAGTTCAGCCCAGCTTTTGTGATCAATCCCTTCTACAAATTTGTTTGAGTCGTAAGAAGGCTTTGAAACAATGGCTTCAATGGCTCCATTCTTGACATTAATGACAACACAGCTCGCACTTTTATATTCCTCAAGCTCATCACTAACAAATTTCTGGAGCTCATAGTTCAGAGTAAGTTTTTGATTGCGACCACTTTTAGGAGGGGTTTGAGAGATTGTGCGAATCGGGCGATTGACAGCATTCACCTCGACTTCTTCATAGCCAATCTTCCCTCTAAGGCTGGTATCGTGAACTTTCTCAATACCGCTCTTGCCCATGCGAAAGTCAGAGAGTTGAAGATAAGGCCGCTCAATTTGGTCTCCTTTTGCAGGGCGTCGGACATATCCAATCACATGAGCCATCTCATCCGTATAGGGATAATGCCGTCGCAACCCCTGTTCAACATGTACTCCTGGAAGATCAGGCAGCGCAAGAGAGAGGCGGGAAACTTCTTCCCAGTTGAGAGATTCCTTTAGATCGATCGGCATGAATTTGGGTCGTCGCAAGATTTGGTTTTCTGTGAGTTCAACTTCTTGGGGGGAGAGATGTAGATAAGTCTGGGCTTGAGAAAGGGTTTCTCGCCAGTTTTCAGCTTCTTCTGGCACCATGAAGGCTTTGAAAATTGTCTTGTTATCACATAAAGGCTTTCCACGAACGTCTAAGATAAGACCCCGTTGAGGCGAGAGAAACTGGAGCTTTAGCCGATTTTCTTCGGCAAGATTTTTGTAGTGGCGCCCTTTAATAAATTGCAGGTAGTACAGTCTTCCAATAAGGGCAAGGCCTAGAACAGATTTTCCCAGGCCTAAAATGAAGGCACGGCGGGTAAAACTGTGGAAATGCTCAAACTTTGCCATGACTCCACCGCTGAATTTTTCCGCCTAGGAAGATATAAAACAGCGGGAAGCTTCCCACAGTCACAATCCAATTTTTCCAAATCAATTTTAAAACAAGAAACGTGCCAGCTGAGAAAAAGAGAACCCCTTTGACAAACATACAGGCTAACAAAATAAAACTCGCAAGGGCCCAAACTTGAAGGAAATGAGCATTCTCTAGGAAGTGCCTTTGGAAAATAACAAAGAGATGCAGGAGAACAAGAGATAATCCATGTACGCCAAGGGGTGCCCCAATGCTGATATCACAGAGTAAACCTAGGATAAGGAGATAGCTGACTTTTAATTGAGAGGGGTAAAAAAGGCTCCAACACATGACAATCAGCATGCACCACTGTCCTTCCGGCAGGGGATATTGTGCGGAGATAACTTCCATAACAAATCCAACGATGAGCGTTAGAAGAGGGAAAGATGACACGACATAGGGAAGTGCTTTTTCCCAGAAAGAGATGTCAAAATGCCCTCGACTCATAGCCGATCCTTGCGTGATTGTGGGTTGAAATCCTTAATAGGTTGATGATCAAGCACTTTGACTTGGCGCAAAAAAGCCAAATTCGGAGTCCACTTCACTGCGGGTTGATCTTGATTTTTCATGACAATGGTTCCCACATAGACGCCTCTGGGGAAGACGCCGCCATCCCCTGAGGTAATCACAGTATCGCCTTCCTTTATTTCTCGAACATTGAGAATATGCTCAAGCTTTAAAAGTTTGTCAGAGCGCCCGACAGCAATGCCCCGAAGGCCTTTTTTCCCAATAAGAACAGGTGTATAGGAAAGAGGATTGTCTAGAGGCATCATGCGGCTATGGCGGTTTGCCACATCAATGAGTCGCCCTAGAAGAATTCCCTGGCTAACAACAGTTTGATGTCGCTCAAATCCATCATTTTTGCCTTTGTTAATCCAATAGTACTTTCCGCCACCGTAACCAGCTGCCATGAAAAAGTCGCAAGCTTTGCCAGTGTAGATATCTCCACTTGAAAACTGCTGGGTTTCTTGAAGAGCGTGATATTGGAGTTTGAGTCCCTCATACTCACGCTCAAGGTTTTTTAAAGCTTGGTTCTCCTTCATCAGATTCTGATAACGTCGCTGGTTGATGAACAGCAGCTTTACCCACTGTGCTCCTTCGCCCAACCATTGATAAGGTCGGGTGAGGGTATATCCAACAGCGCCTGTTACGTCTTTTGCCCAGGTCAGGAGGCGTGTGTCTTGAAGTTTTGGGGAGACAAAAACAAAAACAACAGAAAAGGCAAGAGCTGCAAAGAGGAGCCAGAGACCCTTGTAATAAGCAAAGAGCCGGTTGTGTCGATTTCGACCTTGATAGACGAAGAACTTCCCCACGGCTCCAGCCTCCCGGGTTTAATATGCTGAAACGAGAACGCCCTGCAGAGATGACATTTGCTCGAGAGCTTGTCCTGTTCCAAGAGCTACACAGGATAGAGCTTCATCTGCAATAGAAACAGGAAGGCCAGTAGCTTCTCTCAGAACAACATCTAAGTTCGAGAGAAGGGAGCCACCACCAGTCATGATGATGCCCTTATCAACAATATCTGCAGAAAGTTCAGGTGCTGTATTTTCAAGAGCATTCTTCACGGCATCAATAATGCCTTGAACAGGCTCTGCTAAGCTTTCTGCAACTTGGGCTTCGGTAACAACAAGTTCCTTTGGAATGCCGTTTACAAGATCCCGACCTTTCACATGAATCACGCGACCGTTGCCATTGATGGGAGGCATAGCAGATCCGATCTCTTTCTTGATCCGCTCTGCTGTTGCTTCTCCAATCAGGAGGTTGTTATTCCGGCGGATGTAGTTGATGATCGCTGCATCCATTGTGTCCCCTCCAACGCGGACTGAGCGTGCAAAGACGATTCCGCCAAGAGAAAGGACAGCCACCTCAGTGGTTCCACCGCCAATATCAACAACCATTGATCCTGTTGGCTCAGTTACAGGAAGGCCAGCCCCAATCGCGGCAGCCATAGGCTCTTCAATCAAGAAGACTTTCCCGGCCCCTGCAGATTCTGCAGACTCCTGAATCGCACGACGCTCTACGGCTGTAGAGCCTGAAGGCACACAGACAACAATCTGGGGAGAGAGGAAACTGCGACGATTGTGGACTTTGTGGATGAAGCTTTTGATCATCTCTTCTGCAACTTCGAAGTCTGCAATCACCCCTTCTTTCAAAGGCCGGATGGCCTGAATGTTTCCAGGCGTCCGTCCCACCATGAGCTTTGCTTCATCTCCGACGGCAAGAACTTGCTTGCGCCCCTTGACTTCGGCAAGAGCCACAACAGAAGGCTCATTAAGAACAATGCCTTTTCCCTTGACATAAACAAGGGTATTTGCTGTACCTAAATCGATAGCCATATCTGTAGAAAGGGCGCGCAGTAACCGTGAAAACATTTCTAAATCCTTTTCGACTTTTAATACTATAATCAATTTTCTAAGCCTTTGTCGATGGGAGAAATGGCAACTTTTGGTCTAAAAACAAACTCTTTTTTAAAGGAAGAGGTTTTTTCCTTTAATGAGGGAGATTTATATCCACAAAGTCCTGAATTATCAGCACTTTCTTTTCCTTTCGGCGTGACAGTTGTTTGGGGAATGAATGGTGTTGGAAAATCTTCTCTCCTCAAAGCGCTTTGTCGCCTAAATCCACGGTTGGAAACACATGAAACTTGTGCGTATGGCCCAAATCCCCAGCAGGGGTTTTATCTTGCACCTTCCTTTGATGGCCTTGAATCTTACAGCTTTGCAGAACTACTCCAGCATGTTAAAGCCTCTTTCCCCATCTCTCTAGAAACCCAAGAAATGATGCTAGAGGCTTTTGGGGTGCGTGCTTATCAGCATGTTCCTCTCCAGGCTCTTTCTCACGGGCAAGGGAAAAGACTCCTCCTCAGTCTTGCGTTAAGTCTGGAAGTTCCTTGGCTATGCCTGGATGAGCCCCTGGGGGGGCTGGATGAAGAGGGTGTGAAGGTATTTGTGGAATTTATCAAATCAAAATTCTCCTCAAATCTACAAAATGGTGGATCGCCACGCCCTTTCAGGGCTCGCGATGACTGTAGGGAGGTTATTGCGAGGAGCGCAGCGACGCGGCAATCCATGGGCTCTTTGAAATTTCATTCTACTTCGCCACTCACAGCAACAAAGGGAAGCCAACGCCTCATCATCGCCCAACCGGAGGTCGGGGCACTTGCACCTCTCAATCCTCATGAAATTGAAATGAGGGCCCATGCTTAGACGCTTGATACATCAGGTTCAGGGTGCAACCTGCCTCACGATTATCCTCCTGAGTTTTGGTCTGTGGGTAGGAAAGAGTGTATTTTCTTTTTCGCAGGCTTACAGTCCTCTCGTTCTCATCGGCATCCTAAGTCTAACTGTTGGACTCAATCCCAACCTCCCGTCTTGGCTGCGTATTCAGCTTTGTCCTTCTCTGTGGGTGCGGGAAATTCTACCTCATGCTATCTATAGCGCGCTTGCAGCCGTTGGCGTTTGGATGGCTTTTGGCATTGGACAGGAGGTGATCTTTCTCTCATCTCATTTCCTTTTGGGAATTTATTTTTTGTCTTTAAAAGCCTTCTACAAACTTTTTGCAAAGGCTCCGTTGAAGCAGCTCTTTCTTCTTTTCCCCCTGATTATTCCTCTTGGCCTCATCTTTGAGAGCCAATTGAATTCTAATATAAATTTTGCTCTTCACCTTTGGTTTTCAGGTCTATCAATATTAGCGATCAATATAAAAGAAAATCTAGTCAAAAAATCCGTTTAGATTTTGTTAATAAGTAAATAATTTCAAATAGTCTAAACGTTTAACTATATTTTAACGAAAAACCGATTTAATAGAATTATTGAAAACTGTTTCGATAAGGATCGGAGGATTCAAATGGCTAAAAGCGCCCAACAAATTTTATCTCGGGTTCGTCCCCCTAGAGTTCATATTACATATGATGTTGAAATTGGGGATGCACAGGTTGCGAAGGAACTGCCTTTCGTTATGGGAATCCTCTCTGATCTCTCTGGAGAATCAAATGCGGATCTTCCTAAATTTAAGGATCGGATCTTCGTTGAAATCATGAAGGCAAACTTTGACGATGTGATGGCTTCTATGAAACCTCGCTTGTCTTTGAAGGTCGATAATATGCTTCCTGGAAAAGAAGGGAAGTTCAACATTGATCTTAACTTCAACCAAATTGACGACTTCAGGCCTGAGCGTATTATTTCTCAAGTGCCTGCTCTTGATCAACTTCGCCGTCATCGGATGTTGATGAATGACTTGCTTTCCAAGCTGAACGGAAACGAAGAGCTGGAAGATACGCTGTCAAATGTTCTTGTTGATGATGCTGCTCAGAAGAAGCTTGCGGGCGATCTTGAAAAAGATGGCGCCACAGGCATGCTGGAAGAGATCTTCATCGGTTGCAATATGGCGATTAAAGAAGAGCAATGGGAAGCTGGTAAGCAGGCCCTCAAAGAGCTTCTTCGTCAGATGAATGTTGCAAAAGAAGAGCGTGGCACAGATATTAATATCTTTGTGAGTCGCCGGATTCGCGTCATGGATGAGTCAATTTCTCACCAGTTAGATGAAATTCTGCACCATCCTGACTTTCTACGCTTGGAAGGACGCTGGAGAGGACTTTACTTCCTCGTCAGCCGGACGGACACAAACAATATGCTTCGCTTGAAGGTGATGAACGTTTCTAAGGATGAGCTCTTGAAGGATCTTGAGCGTTCCCCAGAGTTCGATCAAAGCCATCTCTTCAAGAAGGTTTATGAAGAAGAATACGGAACCCTCGGTGGTGCTCCTTACACATGTTTGGTGGGTGACTACTACTTCGGACGGGGTCCTGTGGATATCACCCTCTTGCGGGAATTGTCAAAGGTTGCAGCTGCGGCCCATGCTCCTTTCCTTGCAGGAACAGATCCAAATATGTTCGACTTGAAGTCCTTCACAGAGCTGACAGGACCTCGGGATATCGCAACAATCTTCGAAAACTCTGAAATGGCGCGCTGGCGCGGGTTCCGGGATACAGAAGATTCCCGTTACGTTGCGTTGACAATGCCACGGATGATGGCTCGCTCCCCTTATGGTCCAAAGTTTGACCCAGTGCGGGGTGTGAACTACGAAGAAACTGTAGATGGTAAAGACGACAGCAAGTTCTGCTGGGCAAACGCAGCTTACGGGCTGGCTCACCGGATTACAGCTGCGGCTGCGACCTATAACTGGACAACTGCGATTCGCGGTGTTGAAGGGGGAGGTCTGGTACGGAACTTGCCTGTGTACACTTACAAGACACTGGATGGAGAAACCATCATGAAGTGTCCAACAGAGGTGACAATTACTGACCGTCGTGAAAAAGAGCTTTCCGACCAAGGATTCATCGCCCTCTGTCACTGTAAGAATACAGATCGTGCGGTCTTCTTCGGGGCACAAACAGCTCAGAAGCCTGTGGTCTATGACCAAGTGGATGCGACATCAAACGCACAGCTTTCTGCGCGATTGACGTACATCCTTGCGGCCTCCCGCTTTGCTCACTACGTGAAGGCAATGGTTCGGGATAAGGTAGGGTCCTTCATGGATCAGGGACGCTTGTTCAACTATCTCAACAGCTGGATCAACCAGTACGTGTTGTTGAACACTGACGTTCCCCACGCAACCAAGGCACGTTTCCCACTGTCTGAGGCGCGTGTGGATATTACAGAAGTTCCTGCTCAAATTGGAATGTATCGGGCGATTATTTACCTCAAGCCTCATTTCCAACTTGAAGGAATGACAGCGTCGATCCGAATGGTAGCAAACCTCCCAGCACCAGCTGAAGCTGAAGAAGGCGAAGAAGGTGAAGGAGGCGGCGAAGGTGGAGAAGAAGAGGGCGGTGAGGAGTAATCCTCACACCCCCTGAATGGAGTAATTAGAAAGGATCTAAATCATGGCTGACAATAACTTTCAAAACAATCTCACAGCTTCTGTTGGGAACCTTTCTGTCCAGGGAGGAACCTCGCAGGATCCAGGTATAAATCCATATGATTTTACGCCTAAGACACAGACAGTTACGTATATTGCTCAGTTTGACTTGCCAGATACTCAACAGTTCGAGCGCGAAGTTGGTGATGCAACTGGTATTGCTTTGGAGGGATTCCAATTCACTTGTGTTAAACCACAAGACTCACAGGCAGGTGGTATTACAACACCAACAGGAAAAGCCGCTTTTTCTGGATTTCACATGGTTACAAAGCTGGGTCCCCATGTTCCTGTTCTTCTAGATGGTCTTTTCCGAAATAAGTGGTTTGATACTCTTACTGTTTTTCAAATGGTACTCTCCGGAGGAGAGATGGATGCTCCCGAGGCTGCTGCGATATTTACCCTAGAAAGTGGTCAGTACGTAGAGGTTAAAATATCAAGTGAGGGTGGTGTTGTAATCACTGCAGTTGGTAAAGCAATAGGTGTGACTGTTCACAATATTGATGAAGGTGGAGCACTGGGAGGAAAAAGCTCTTTCTACTTTGATGCAAGGATTAATGCTTCATCAGTTGATGTGGGCTAACAAGTAGAAAAATACACAATACAAACACCCTCCTTGTGAGGGTGTTTTTTTATACAAAAAATTAATTTTGGCGCGGCTGGAGAATATGGTATAAGTAAATAAATACAATTTTAATCAAAATTAATGGGTTTTACAAAAGCCCCTTAAGCCCAGGAGGTTTCAATGGCAGAACGGACACCGAGCGCACCCTCATCGATAATGCACACGAGTGTAGGCCGAGCCACCACAACTTATAGCGGTACGAGTGCTGTTGATACACAGCCGATCTCCCAGACAGTTGCCTATCTGTTGGAGATGGAACATAACGATATCAAGAATTTTTACTTTCCTGAAGAGAGTAGTTTTGAGCAAGGTTTGGATGTTACGTCATATGAGATCCGCTGGAATAAGCCCCATGATTCTCAGCGGGGGGCGAGTAAGTTTATTACAGGGAAAGTTGCAGGATCTGCCCTTTATCTCACAATGCCAACAGGTCCCCACACCCCTGTGGTTCTCATGCTCCTTCATAATAATACCTTTATGCAGACATGTAAGCTGAAAAAGATGGTTATTACAGGGGGAATGGATAAGCCTGCAGTTTCTGAGACCATTCTTTTAACAACAGTTGTGGTTGGAGAGGTGACTTTAAGCTCAGAACGGGCTCTTGAAATAATGCTTCTTTATGATGCAATTGAGCTCACGACCGAGGGTGTTGATAAGCAAACAGGGCAATTTAAAGGGAAGGCTTCCTTTAACTGGCTTTATGGCCAAAATACAGGCGGGGGCACAGCAGCCTAGTCCATTCCCTGCACAATCCAAACATCTTATGGATCGCCACGTCCTTTCAGGGATCACGATGACTGTAGGAAAAGTCACTGCGAGGAGCCTCTTTTCTTCCTCGTCATTGCGAGGAGCCTTTTTTCTTCCTCGTCATTGCGAGGAGCACAGCGACGCGGCAATCCACTCTATTTTCGTAATTAGCATTTTTTGACAATGAATTGAAATCCTGAGACACTTCCCGTGAAGTCACGGGAGGAAAAGTGATGACAACATCTTACGGCAAAACCTATGACTCCATTGAGTCCATTGATATGG